>NZ_JAWLCH010000001.1:0-845093 GCF_041687235.1 Marinobacter sp.
CGGCAAGCGGTTAAGGTCGCCGAGAGTATCTGCGGCCTTGGGCAGACTGTAGTAGTGGAAGGTTTTACCGCCAGCCTCCAGGCTGGAAAGGGTATTCAGACTATCTTTGCTGAGACTTTCGTTCGACATGTGGTGCCTCCTTTTCGTCGTTATCCGCGTGTTCCGGAAGGCTCTTTCGAAGCCCTTTCAGCAACGCATCGACCGGGAAAGCATTCCCATCCTGGGCCATAGCCTGATGAAAGGACTCCACAGCGTGAAGTCACCTTTAACTATTGCAGCAATTAACGAGAGTTCAACCGCGGGCCGATGAATGTTCGACATCAGTGCGGTGAATATCAGACCAACGTTGGAGAGCCGGGCGGCTCTCCAACGTCACACCCTGGAAGGATTAGATGCGATAAAGCTTTACCAGTTCATTCAGTTTTTCGGTAACCGACTCAAGCCCCGTTGCCATGGTTCTGACCCGCTCTGCCTCGGACACCACATCGTTGTTGCGGTTGGCGATGGAATGAATATTCTCGTTGATCTGGAGAGACGTAGCCGCCTGCTCCTCCGAAGCCGAGGCGATCTGATAGTTCATTCTGGACACCTCGCTGATGGCGGCTTCCACCTCGCGGATCGCCTCGCCGGTTTCCCGCATGGCCCGTGTGGATTCGGAAGAGCGGGTACGCCCCATTTCCATGGATGCCCTGGTGGCTTCGGAGATTTCACTCAATTCGCCGACTGTCGTCCGAATCTGGTCGGTAAACTCCTGGGTGCGAAGGGAAAGCGCCCTTACTTCATCCGCTACCACTGAAAATCCACGGCCATGTTCTCCGGCCCTCGCGGCTTCGATGGCGGCGTTCAGGGCCAGCAGATTGGTCTGCTCGGAGATCGCATTGATCGAGCCAACGACAGAGGAAATGGATTCGATTTTTTCGCCCAGCTCATCGACCCTTTTGGCACTGCTCTCAAGTGCCTCATCGGTTGCCTCAGTCAGTTTGGAGGCGTTGGCCATGGCTTCTCCGCCCCGGCTGGCGGCGCCAGAAGCATTACTGGCCGCATCGGACGCCTGCTGCGCGTTACTGGCCACTTCCTGGATACTGGCAGACATTTCGTTGGTGGCCGTGGCGGCCTGATCTGTCTGGACCTGCTGCTCATTGGCGATCTGTGTCGTGGTATCACTGACGCTGGCCATTTCATCGGCGTTTGAGCGGAGTTGCTCCGACAGCTCTCTGAGCCTGGCAATCAACTCAACGAACCGCTCAAGCATATTATTGAACGAACTGGCCGTGACGCTCTTGTCTGCTTCATCAAGACGGGCCGTCAGATCATTGTTGCTGTCGAAGCCCCGGATAATCTCGATAATCCTGATAGACTGCTTTTGCTCCGCGCCCATTCGAATCGCGAAGAACACCAGGATCGCCGCCTCGAAAACCACGAACGCTGCGTGCAGAAACGCGATCGACCAGCTGCAGTCATAGTTGAAGATCATCAACGGCATGTTGCCAAAGGATGCACCACTCAGCTGCAGGCCCGTCAGCGCCAGGTGATGAACGGCAATGGTACCTGCCGCAACCACTACCGGCAGCCAGTCCCGATAAATGATCACCAGAGCCAGGGCGGCAAAGATGTGGAAATGCATTTCAATGCGTCCCATCTGGGCCTGGATCATGATGGCCGAGAACAGCATCAGGCAGACCGCAAACAACGAGGACAGGGCCCGGGTTCCCCGCAGGGTGAAATAACCGGCCGCCGCAATGCCGCCCACCAGTAAGGAAGCAACCAGAGCGAAAGTGGTTGTCCCGTAACCCATAGGAACCAACAGGCCGACCACCGGGACATGAGCCAGGAGGATGAGCAACATCTGGCGATCAGTGCGCTCCCGTATTTCAACTTCATAAGACTGACTGGTTACCGCTGTAGTCATATAGCACTCTCACTCTTGTTTTCTTTCAGTAAGCGGCGAAGATCCTGTTCAACCAAGTCAAGATTCAGATCCGGTGAGGCGTAAACCAGTCTTCTCCGGAAGTCTGGTGTCACCACATGCAGCCTTGCACTGTGGGCAATCGAGTCATTCGGTGCACCACCCTGTTTAACGGCAAAATCGTTGTAAGCTGAAGCCAGTTTTTGAGCAGACTGGTGAGTTTCAGGCCTGTAGGACCTGAATGCTTCCCCGAGGCTTTCTGTTGTCTGTTGCAGCGCTTCGGGCGTATCGTTTTCCGGATCGAGGGTGACAAACAGGAACTCCACGGGCGAGTCCTTCAAGCGCTGGCTCAGGTCCAACAGGTTGACCAATTGAACCGGGCAAACGGTTCCACATTGGCGATAACCGAAGAAAACAACGGCAAGGCCGTTCTGCGGAGGCTGGTAGCCAATCAAGTTCTCTCCCGGCTCATCAATCGCCATCCCGTAAAACCCGCTGTTGTTGAGCAGCGACGGCATCACCGGGAGCGCGAGTGCCAGCAGGAAAGCTGCGGCAAAAAGCAGAATACTGGTCGTTTTCCTGTTCACTTTTCCTATCCGCTAAAAATCGCCGCAAGTTTGCAGAGAAATTTGAAACCGGGCTATAGGTGCATTGCGCAACCTTTACCCCGAAGTACTTGCAATTGCAATCTTTTACGGACTCGGAAAGCGACAGATCAGTTTTTGTTGTAATAAAAAGTAAGGTTTAGGGGCTTGTTACATCTGGCGCTCGCCATAAAGCTGGGCGTAAAGGCCCTCTCTGGCAATCAGTTCCTCGTGGCGTCCCTCCTCGATAATTCGGCCGTCCTCGAAAACACAGGCGCGGTCTGCCTGCTTAACGGCACTGAGGCGATGGGCAATGATCAGGGTGGTGCGCTGTTTCAGGAATGCTTCGAGGTCCCGATGGAGCTGGAACTCGGTTTCCGCATCCAGCGCGGAGGTGGCTTCGTCCAGGATCACCACCGAGGGGTCAGACAGGATCATCCGGGCGATGGCCAGCCGTTGACGCTGGCCGCCAGAGAGCCGGACGCCCTGGCGGCCGATCACCGTATCAAGCTGGTCATGCATGGCCGCAACCGTGGTATCAAGCTGGGCAATTCGCAGCGCGTCCCAGAGTGCGGTATCGGGCTTGTCCCGCCCGAGAGTCAGGTTCTGGCGAACGGTATCGTTGAACAGCGCCGGATGCTGGAGCACCGTCGCCACATGCTCACGAAGGCAGGGCAAGCCGATACGCTGAACCGGCACTCCATCAATCAGCACCTCACCCTGCTGGGGCGTGTACATGCCCAGGATGACCTGGATCAGCGTGGACTTGCCGCCACCACTGGCACCCACCAGGGCCACTTTCTCACCTGGCGCCAACTCCAGGTTGATGCCCCGAAGGACCTTCTCTTCGCCATAGGCAAAGTGAATATTTCGGAGGGTGAGTCCCACGGTGTGGCGGTCGCGAAACGGGTTCTCAAGCGCCGGATAGCGGGGTTCCTCTTTCAGGTCCAGCAATCGGTTGATCCGCGCCAGGGCGGCATTGGCGGCGAACCAGGCGTACTGCATGTTCAGCATTTCCTGAACCGGGGTCAGCATGAACCAGAGATAGCCGAAAATGGCGAACATCATGCCGATACTCAGGTCGCTGAACAGCACGGTCACCATGGCCGCGGCCCGGAAGGCATCGACACCAAACTGGAACAGGGCGAAACTGGCACGGCTGGCGGCATCGCTGCGCCACTCGAACTGTATGGCGTGGTCACGTACGTTCCGGGCGCGGTCGATCAGCTGACGCAGGTAATGCTTTTCCCGGTTGGCCGCCCGCAATTGGTGAATGGCGTCCAGGGTTTCGGTAAGGTCCCCCTGGAACTCCTCGTAAGCGCTGTTCTCCCGGCGCTTCAGTTCCTTGACCCGCTTGCCGATCAGAATTGTGGCGAAGATCACCAGCGGATTGAACAGCAGGATCAAAAGGGCCAGCTGCCAGTGCACCCAGAGCAGCACCAGGGCGGTACCAAATACCGTCAGACTTGCCACCAGAAACCGGCTGATGGTGGTACCCAGAAACTGGTCAACGGTATCCAGATCGGTAATAAAGTGGCTGCTGATCCCGCCAGAGCCGCGGGTCTCATACTCCGACATGGCAACCCGCTGCAAACGCCCGAGCAGCCGGGAACGGATTCGGAACACCACATCCTTGGAGACCTTGGAAAACTCCCGGGACTGCAAGACGTTGAACGACAGTGCCGCCACCCGGAGCAGAAATGCGGCCACCACCATCAAACCGATATAAACCACCGGCGTTTCCCAGCTCCCCGGCAGTAACGAATCCATAACCGGCAACACCGGGCCAGGCTCGTCCAGCAGCACTTCATCTACCAGAACCGGAAGCAGCAGGGGCACCGGCACACTCATGACGGTGGCCATGATGGCCAGAAGATTGGCACGCACCAGTCTTGGCTTGTGCTTGAGCGCAAGGCTAAAGATACCCCGCCAGGTGTATTGCTGCCGGGTTTCACGGGTGTCGATACCGGTTACGCTGTTCTGGGGGTGTTCCAAGCAACCTCCGGATAATGAAATGTGCCCGGTTGGATACGCCCGGGAATTCACAATAGTCTACCTGTTAACTGGTTTGCTGCGCTCAAAACCGACATCTGTCATCATGAGCCAACGATTTTCTGATGGACCAGGACACAAGCACCTGTGAAACACGATTGCCACTACCATCCCGGCGACCCCGCCAAATGGCACTGCGGAGAGTGCCAGATTCACTACTGCAGCCGCTGCATGCCCGATGCCGACACCCGCCAGCGCCGGGCTCTTTGCCCGCACTGCAGCAAGGCCATGCGATACCTGGGCGCCGCCACCGAAGTGGTTCCGTTCTGGCAGCGACTCGGCGCGTTCTTCCGCTACCCCTTTCATACCGATCCGCTGATCGTCATCGCCATCTGTACGCTGGTGCCGATAATCGCACCGGCCAACCTGATCGGCATCCTGATCTGGCTGGTGCTGGCCCTTGCCCTGTTCAAGTACACCTACGCGGTGATCAATCACACCGCTGAAGGCCATCTGAAACCACCTGCGGTCTCCGTCGCCTTCACCGGCAGCGGGTTCGATATTGTTGTCCTGCAACTGCTGGTGTTCGTTCTGATGGGGGGGCTGGTTGGCTCTGCCGCCATGCTCGGAGGGCCAATCCTGATGCTGCTGGCGCTGGCGTTTGTCATTCTGGCGCTGCCAGCGAGCATCATGGTGCTGGCCATGGAGCGCTCGGTCGGTGCGGCGGTGAACCCGATGAATCTGGCGGTGCTGATCTCGCGAATAGGCACCCCCTATTTCCTGCTCTACGGCTACCTGATCCTGCTCACCCTCGCCTCGGGCGCGGCCCAGGACTTCGCCGTGAATCACTTCCCGTTCTGGGTGGCCCAGCCCCTGGCCGGCTTCCTGAACAGTACCTTCACCCTGATCCTGTTCCACATGCTGGGCTACCTGTTGTTCCAGTACCAGGAAGAGCTGGGATTTGCCTCGGATATCCAGGATGAAACCGTCGGGCAGGACACCCATCAGCGCGACCGTAGCGCCCGCTTCGATGCCGATATCGACATGAACCTGAAAGACGGCAATTACGACCGGGTGCAGAGCATGTTGAAGGAAGCGCTGAAGCGGGACCGTGACAACGCCCTGAGAATCGGCCAGCTTTACCAGTTACTGACAGCCCGCCAGGACACCGACGAACTCTACCGGTATCACCCTCGTATTCTGGGTTGGCTGGCTGATCGCAACGACGGTGAGGGCATCGCCAGTGTGTTGAATACAATTCAGAAAGCAGAGCCCGGCTTCAAGCTGGATGATCCGGACTTGTCGGTGCGCTGCGCCCGGGCCCTGTACCACCGGGGCCAGTTCAAACCAGCATTACGGGTGCTGCAGGATTTTCACAAGCGCTTTCCGGACAGCGAGCAGCTGGCCCCGGCCTATCTGCTGGTGGCCCAGACCCTGGCGAACGGCCTCTCCCAGTGGGAAAAGGCGACGGCCTTCCTGACGTTTATCCAGAAAAAGTGCGTGAACCATCCGCTGCATGAGCAGATTACGGTTTATCTGGAGCAGGCGCAGAATAAAGAGCCTTTGAAGGGACCCAAGGCGTCTTTTTCGGTTCAGGAGTAAGGCAGGGTCAGTTGGCCTGCAATAGCTGGCGATAGTGACGAGCCTTGGGCGCCATCTGGCGCTTTTCAAACTCCTCCATCAGCAACCGACAGGCCTCCGTTGTCAGCATTTCGTCCCCCGTGCTTTTCAGCCGTTCGAAGGCTTTCTCGGCAGCTTTCAGGTCATGTTGTTTGAGGCTGGTGAACAGGACCCGGTTATGGTCTTCCGCGGCTAGCGGCTGATAGCTCTCCCCTTTGCCCAGGTATTCCTGCCAGATGGCAATCATCTTCTCTGGCTGGCGACGGCTGAGGGCATCGTTCATCAGCTCTTTGGCGCGATCACGGTAGGCGGGCAGATCCGGGCGGAGTTTGGCCAGTTGGTAGAGATGTTCGAGCAGAATGTGCCGGTCCGGATAATGCTCCCGCAAGGCCTCGAATTGCCTCTGGGCCAGATCAAACTCCATACGGCCCAGGCTGGCCATGGCCTGGGCATAGCCGGTGGTGAACCGGGCATCCTGCGCTTCCTCTTCCGGCTCGAAGAATTCCTCGCGCACCTGCAGCCAGCTCTTGCCCAGCAGCCAGACCAGGCCGGCGCCGGCGATCAGGCCTCCCGCGTGGGCCATGTAGGCGATGCCGGTGGCACCGGCGTACCAGTAATCGTAGATTTCCTTGCCCACCCACACCGGGAGCAGAGCGATGGCGGGTGCCCGGAAGTAATTGAAATAGACGCCCAGAAAGTAGAAGAAACGGATTTTCTGCAGTCCGTAAATGGCCACATACATGCCCATCAGGCCGGAGATTGAGCCGGACGCACCGACCAGGGGTACGTAGCTGCCCGCCGAAAACGCGGTAAACATCAGACCTGACAGGGCCCCGCATACCAGGTAGGCAATCAGGTACCGGCCCGGCCCCAACGCTTTCTCAACGGTAAATCCGAGCAGGAACAGGAAGATCAGGTTTCCGATGATGTGGCCCCAGCCGCCGTGCAGAAACTGGTAGGTAATCAGGGTATACAGGGACAGATCCGCCGGCACCAGACCAAGCTGGTTGGCACTGAGTTTCTGGAGGTACTGCTGCTCGACCACACTGCGTTGTTCCTGCCAGTGGGCGCGTTCCGCCGGCGTCCAGATGACATCCCGGTTCTGCAGCAGGTACTGGTAGAACTCACGATCCATCATCAGGTTGATGGCCAGCCAGAAATTTTCGTTCTCTTCCCGAAGTTGCTGGAACTGCTGGAGCTCGTAGACACGGCTCTCTTCGCCCTGGAACTGGATTTGCCGCTGCAGGTAATCCTCGTAGGCCGGTGCCTCCAGCTCGTGAAGGTCGGCGGTCAGGTATTGCTCAACCGCTTGCTCGAGTTTGCGGCTATCGCCCCCCTGATAAAACAGAAAAACCAGCAGACAGGCCATGATCAGGCCAAACGTGACCCAGGGCGGGCGTTTCCAGTTAATGGCGTTTTCGGCGGGGATAATCAGCATGGGCGGTCACAATTCATCATAATCTGTCCCTGAAAGTCTGTTTTTTACCACAGCGGCGCCTTCTTTTCGCGTTCAAATGGAATCCAGCGCAAAGGTCGATGCGGGTCAATACCGGAAATGTGGCACACCCCACAGAGTCGGAACAGCCTGAACATCAAGCCCGACTGTCATTGGGACGTCACACAAATGACATTTAATCTCTTCCATCGAAGGACTGTACCGGGCCAGATATCGACCTTTCGCCAATTGCCGTTATTCCTGCGCAGGCCAATAGTGACCAGGAATAACAAGAAAAACCGGATACCGAACCAGGGATTTTTCAGATGACCGTACTTGTATTGGATAACCCGGAACTGATTGCCAATGCCGCGATAGCTGCAGGCTTCACCACTGCCACCTTCGGGGCCGGAGCCAGGCGCCCGCACCGTATGAAGTTCCATTACGGCTTCAATAAGCACTCGCTGGACAGCGACGACATTGCGTTCCTGAAACAGCATGCCGCCTACCTGAAGGACCATCCTTCGGTCACCGTCAGAATTCATGGTCATTCCGATAACTTCGGCTCGGAAGACTACAACCGGTTTCTCTCCCGATTGCGGGCCAACGCCGTAGCGCGGATTCTCATGCAGGAAGGCGTTCAGGAATCCCGGATTCTCATGGCTCACTGGGGCTCAGCCCGCCCTCTGGCGAGACCGGAAGACCGTGCCGCCAATCGACGCGTAGAGCTGGAATACCTGACCATGGATGTGGCAAGGGCACTCTGAATAAGCACTTGGCAGACAAAAGAGGGGGCCAGGCCCCCTCTTCTTGATATTGCCCACTCCTTCGCCGTGAGGCCTGTTCTAGCCGTAGACCTGCCAGACATTCCAGAGCAGCAATAGCGCAGCTACCAGAATTGCCAGCCAGGTCAGCAGAATGCCGATCATCCGGGCCTTGTGAGGGCCACCACGGCCATTGATCATGCCGAAAGCGTGGAGAATGCGGCCCACCACGAGTGCCATTCCGGTCCAGTAGATCAGAGCGCTGGCAACGCCATTAAGCTCAGCGATGGCAAGCATGATCAGACCAAGAGGGGCGTACTCCACCAGGTTGGCGTGAGCGCGGACGGCCGCCTCGAAATCCTGGTCATCGTTGATGCCCAGGCCCTTTTTATACTTCAGACGATATTTGACCACCTGAGCCGACAACACCAGCAAAAGAATGCCGATGACGGCAGCAAACACTCCGGTTACGGGTACAATCATGCTCAGGCCTTCTTGATTGCACTGACGATCGCCAGAAGCAGCACCGCACCCACCGTTGCAGTCACCAGCTCACCGACAGCGCCCTGGGCCGCCAGCCCTAATAGCCGGAATACAAAGCCGCCGAGAAAAGAGCCGACAATACCAATACCGATGTTGGCCAGAACACCAAAGCCACGGCCTTTCATGATCAGACCAGCCAACCAGCCGGCCACACCGCCGATAATCAGAAACAGAATCAGGTTCATCTTTTGCCTCTCCCTGAGGGTCGTTGAACGAAACGATCAGTCCCGCAAGACTGCCCTGTTTGACGTGGTGCTTCAAGCACTTCCACGGGCGTGGATTACAAGGCAGCGATAGTCTCGGACATTGTCTTATGACAACGGGCCATCAACTCCGGTATATCCTCGGCGGTCAGGCCTTCGGTTTCGATGGGCGGCAATACACGGATGGCGACCGATTCACGCCGGCCGCTCCAGCCTTTGGCCTGATCGGCATATTCCTGAACACAGACCATCGTGATCGGCGCTCCGGATGCCACCGCTGCGTGAAACGCGCCTTTCTTGAACTTCTGAAGGCCCCTACCCTTGCTACGGGTGCCTTCGGGGAAGACCCAGAGACTTTTCCGGTCCCGGGCGATGGCCCTGCTGGTGGCCTGCATGACCGCAATGGCCTTGTGGGAGCGACCTCGATTGAGGATGACATTGCCACCAAGCCAGAACACCTGGCCAAAGAAAGGCACCCAGATCAGTGACGATTTGCCAACGGTTACGGTACGCGGCGGCAACAGGTCGCCCATTACAAACAGGTCGTCATTGTGCTGGTGATTGGCAATGACCACAGTAGGCCGGTCCTGCGGCATGTTTTCCCAGCCTTCCAGGGGGCGCTCCATGCCAAGGACAGCCCGGCCGAAACGCGCCACGGTGCGCCCCAGGAAACGGTTGTTATCCGGATTAAAGGGCCGGGCGGCGTAGAACGCCAGCGCAAAGAGACAGATCACCGGCACACTCAGCCACGCCAGCAGTTTTCTGATAACACCCATGCAACCAAACTCTGTAGCCAAATTCAGGCGCACAAGTGTACGCCAAACTTATATTCCGGCAACAGTGTCAATTTGTTCCCTCTGGTTACCCGTTGCCGAGGCTCTCACCACATACCGGAGGGGCCCACTGGCATCAACGCTGTCGAACGGGTAGCAGGTCACCAGTAACAGGGTCCCCTCCGGCAATCGCTGGGTATCGATCAGCTCCGACCGACTGTCGACCACCCGCGCACCCTCAACATGGTAACTCTGCCACCGGCCATCCCGACGTTGCAGGCGAACCTCGGTACCGGTTTCCAGCGCTTTCAAACTGCGGAAATGCGTATCCCGGTGCCCGGCAATGATCACGGCCCCGCCATGATCGCCGGTACCCGTCAATTGGCCCGGACCGAAAGCCAGGCTCTCGCCGTGGGTATCGGCCAGAACAATCATCGAATCGTTCAGCTCCGGGATGGCCAGACGCCCCACCGGCCAGGTATCCGCCCACGGCCAGGGCCTTGACTCTGTTTGCCGCGCCTGGCTTTCAGCCCAGGCGATTTCCAGTAATTCCTGGGCGACAATCGCCTTGAGCGGAATCCATAACCCGAATACCAACAAGGTAGCAGAGCTGGTGAACAACAGAAGCAACAGCCTTGTCATGAGAATGCCCTCCTCTGCAGCAACACAATGGCCAGGGAGAACATCAGCCCCACCAGGCCGAGGGCGATCAGAAGCGGCGCCGACGTTGCCGTCTGCGGATAGCGCAGCATGCCAGCCTGACTTCCCGCCGGCAGCAGGGTTGGGACGCTATCCGATGCCATCGGCGTTTCCGGGCTCCGGGCCGGTGTGGAATCCACGGCCACAAAACTGGTGTAGGCCGACATCAAGCCGTGGCTGACCGCCAGTTCGGTAATGCCGGCCTTGTCCGGCTCCCGGCCCGTCACCCTGGCCTCATCCTCCAGGCTGTCCATCTTCTCTCTCGCCCAATGCCGATGAATCCCGGTTGCTGAGGCGGCCTGCTGCAGGTCCAGTGTTCTGGTCCAGTCCTTGCCACCCGGCAGGCGACCCGACACCTTCAGCTCTCCCATGGCCGGAACACCGCGCACCACATGAACCAGCGGCTCGCCCTGGAACAGATCGCCCGGGCGCCTCGGAAAGGACTCCTTGCCTGTCTCCTGGCCTGGCCAGTCGACCCGGATATCCGTCAGAACCGGCGACTCCATGGCCGAGAATAATGCCTGCAAAGGCCCGTCCACATCGGAAGACGACTGAATGGCGGTATAGGTACCCCGCCCCCAGCGGGCAGCCTCACGCATGAAGTGCCGGTTCGGCGCAGACCCGATACCCACCGTGAACAACCGCTGGTTGCCCAACTGCTGACGGATCTGGCGGAACAGCGCCGCTTCATTGCCGACCGCGCCATCCGTGATAAAAATCACCTGACGTACCCGTGCCCCATGTTCGGTTTCGGATTCACCTTCAAGCGCTCTGGACAAGGCCGGTGCCATTTCCGTGCCGCCATCGGCCCGGAGACGATCAACGTACTGGCGGGCCCGGGCCAGGTTATTCCCGGTCGCCAGTTCCGGCTGCATGAAGAGAGAATGGGTCTGGCTATTGAACTGAATCACGTTGAACCGGTCCCGCGGCGTGAGCGTGTCAAGACCGGCCTGAAGCGCGCTGCGGGCCTGGCGGATCGATTCTCCCGCCATGGAACCGGAGGTGTCGATTACAAACACAAGGTCGCGGGGCAGAACCAGGGCGCCGTTATCACCCGGCACCAGCATCGCCAACAGATAGTCCTCCCCCTCCCAGGCCTGATGAAAGACCGCGGCGGATGGCTCCAGCCCCGCAACCGGTCGCCATCGCACCACAAAATCCCGATTCATCAGAATGTCGCCACCCTCGGGACTTACCGTATATGTCTGGCCATCCTGACGCGTGGCCAGGCGATGCGACGGACTGGAAACACTTTCCAGCGGCAGCCCGGAGTCAATCACCAGCTCAACCGAAGCCCGGTGGCTGTCTGCCGCCACATCACCCGGATTGACTGTAAACGGGCTGATGGCACCCGCATCCGGGACCTCGGTCGTCGGCAAAGCCCAACCGCCCTGCCACTGATCCGGTGCCGGATTGACCGGCGAGCCGGGCATATAACGCGGTGTCAGCGTGGTCGGAAGCGTGAGCTCGAACACTCCGGCCTGATATGCCACCGGCTGCTGGTACTTCAACTCCACCGACACCGCCTCCCCGGGCGGAATATTGGCAACCCGGGCGGTGAACAGATTCGGCCGCTGCTGCTCCACATTCGCTGCATGCTGCCCGGCCTGTTTCGCTTCTTCATAGCTCTTCCGCGCCGTCTCCCTGGGCTGCACCTTCCCCTCAATGGTTCGCTCCCCCACCTTCATGGTCAGACCATAGACACTGGCCTTCTCCGGCAACGGGAACACGAAAACGCCTTCCCGCCACTGGTCTCCGGTATTCCGAAAACGGCGCAACAGCCGACTGTCGGCAATCAACCCACTGACCCGTATGTCGAACTCACTGCCCAATACCATCGCCGGTTCCTGCCACTGGTCCTGGCCGTCGACAAAGTGCAATTGGCCAGCATTGTCTGCCTCTCTGGCTTCGGCATACAGTGGGTGAACAAACAGCATCAACAGGACCGCTAGCCAGAGGCTGACGCCCTCAAGAAAGCGCCTGAACCGGAAACGCTGGCGCCTGGTACCTGGGATTGGGGTATAAAGCCTCAGGGGAGAACTGGAAATAATCATGAGAGGGTCCTTTTGACTGCATGACTGTGCGAAACACCGCCATTTCAGCAATCCGGAAAGGAACTCCCATGGCAGAAAACGACAAACCGCTCCCAAAAAATGATGAATTATGGCAACAGCCGCCTCCGCCCTTGTTCTCAACACCTGCCGTGGTTAAATAGACACACACCGGCCAGGGGAAGCAGCCGCCACCATGAAGAAACACGTTGTATTGATTGAGGACGAACCCGCCATCCGCGACAACTACCGCGCTGCGTTCGAACGCCGTGGTTATCGGGTAACCGCCCATGGTGATCGGGCGTCCGCCTGGCAGGTGTTGCGCCAATCGTTACCGGATCTCGCTATCATTGATGTCGGCCTCGGCGACGAACCGGAGGGCGGTTTTGCCCTGTGCCAGGACCTGAGAGCACTGTCCCAGACCCTGCCCATCATCTTCCTGACCGCCCGTGACAGCGATATTGATTCCGTCCACGGCCTGCGTCTGGGTGCCGACGATTACGTCACCAAAGACATGAGCCTGGACCACCTGCTGGCCCGGGTTACCGCCCTGCTCAGGCGGGCCGATGCCTGGGCCGAAGCACTGCAGAAGCCGGACGAGGTTCTGCAGCGGGGCAAACTTACCCTCAATGTGGATCGAATGACCGTCGCCTGGAGCGAAACACCCATCGACCTCACCGTTACCGAATTCTGGATGCTGTATTCACTGGTCCAGCATCCGGGACACGTTCGCAGCCGGGAACAGTTGATGGAGGCCGCCAGCACGGTACTGGACGACAACACCGTCACCTCCCACATCAAACGCATCCGGCGCAAGTTCCTGCAGCTGGATGAGACCTTTGATGGCATCCAGACCGCCTACGGCATGGGCTATCGGTGGAATGCCCGTGAGGTCTGAACCTTGAACCTGAAACGCCAGCTTTTTGTTGCCAGCCTGCTGATGCTGCTGATTCCCTGGGCGGGCCTGCAATTTGTTCTGGAACTGGATGACGCCCTGCGGCAACAGGCCCGGCAACAACTTCAGGCCCAGGCGGCGAGGCTGGCCGAGACCGCCGGTGACCGGATCATCGGCACCCCCGTTATCTCTCCTGATGAACCGGTGATTTACGTCGAACCCCTGGCCGGCAACCTGAACCTCGACGGTTATGGCGGGGACTGGCCGGGCTACGATGAGGAGAATGAGGCAGGCAGCTGGCAGGGCAGCGCGCGCCCAGACGTTGAAGGGCCATCTCTTCAGTGGCAGGCAACGACCGACCAGCGAAACCTGTATCTGCTGATTCGTATCAGCCAGCGGCAACCGGTTTTCTTCAACCCCGGGAACCCGGATCAGGCCCACGACCGACTCAGACTCTGGCTGAAGCCCGCGCCCGGAAACCTCGCCCGAGAGTCCATACAGCAATCCTGGCTACTGCGAACGCCGGCCCCGGGCCAGCTTTACGGGCTGGAAGAAACAACCCGGCAGCCGGACTACCGCATTTCCGGTTTCATGCAGGACACCGGAGAGGGCTGGCAGATTGAGCTGAAGCTTCCGTTGCCCGCAGACCGAAGCCGGCTGGGCTTTGCGGCCTTGTGGGGGACCGACCAGTCCATCGGAGTCTCCACCCCGTTCGACCCGCTGCCGGTTCTGGTGAGCCGCAACCTGGCACTTGAGCGGCAACTGGAACCACGGCTTAACCCCGGGCAACGCGCGCGACTGGTGGAGCCGGCCGGCTGGGTCATCGCACGGCAGCACTCTGACCCGGGCACCTCAGCCCCGGAATTTGACAGCCTCAGCCCCCTGCAGGTGGTTGAGCAAATCAGTCTCAATGCGCTCCGGGGCCTGGTACGCTTCTACCAGCCAGAACCTGTCGCTATCGAAACCGACACCAACCGCATAGCAACAGACTCCCTCCCCGAGGAGGGGCTGGTTCGCCACGAGGATGACAGTGTCTGGCTGCTGACAACACGGCCGGTATTTGGTGGACGTACGCTGATCCTCGAGCAATCCCTTGATCAACTACTGACACTGTCTGGCTCGACACTCGGGTCGGTCATCGCCCGCAGTACCCTGATCATCGTCGCAATGACCCTGGTCCTGCTCGGTTACGCCAGCTGGCTGTCCTGGCGGATTACCCGGTTACAGAAGGCCGTCAGTGGGAGCATTGATGAGGATGGGCGGATTACCGGTACGGTGCCGGAGTCTCGTGCCAAGGATGAACTGGGCCAGTTGCAAAGGCACTTCAGCCTCATGGTGGATCGCCTCCATGGCTACAACCGCTACCTTGAGAGTTTCTCCCGGCGCCTCTCCCACGAACTGAAAACGCCCGTTGCCGTGGTCCGGTCCTCGCTGGAAAACCTCAACCACTGCGACTCGGAAGACGAACGCAGGCAGTACATTGACCGTGCTGCCTCTGCCACCGAACGACTTCGGCAGATACTGCATGGCATGAGCGAAGCGGCACGACTGGAACAAAGCCTGGACCATGCGGACAAGGAACCGTTTGATCTGGCGGAAGTGGCAGCCGAGGCCACGGCTGCCTACCAGGCTCTGGATAGCAGCCATGAGATCCGCTACGCAGGTCCGGAAGCCGGCTGTGTGATGGCCGGCTCTCCGGAGCTGATGGTGCAACTGCTCGACAAACTGGTGGACAACGCCCGGGATTTCACACCCCGGCAGGGCCTGATTGAAGTGGGGCTGGAAACCACGGCAGGGGAGCTGTGCCTGTCGGTTTTCAACCAGGGCTCAACACTGCCGGAAGACGCCGCAACCGACATCTTCAGCCCGTTTGTCTCAATGCGGGACGGGCAGGAAGAGGGGCATCTGGGGCAGGGTTTGCTGATCGTCAGCCTGATTGCCGACTACCATGGGGCACGGGTGGAAGGCCGGAACCGCACCCAAGGTGGCATTGACGGCGTAAGCTTCCGGGTTATTATCCCAGCCATCCATTCTTGAAACAGGACCTTCCCGCCGTGAGCGCACGCCTGGACTCCCTCGACATTCATCCGCTTCGAAACGATCTCTACAACGAGCTGCATTCCCGGCCGTTTCAGGTACTACCGACGCCGGCGCGGGTTACCCAGATGGCGGTGCTGACCACACCGGAGCAGCGTGAGCAGCAATTCCGGCATCTTCAGGAACTCCACCGGCTGATGGGGCGTCCGGTGCCGGAGAGCGAGGTAGGCTGCTTTGAACACACGTTTGGTTCTCTCCGGGTCCGGCGCGAGATGCACATGGAATTCGCGTCCTACACCTTCATCAATCTGGACGCGGGCGATGAAACACCCTTTACCGAGACCGGCATTACGCCGCTGCCCGAAGGTTGGCTGGAGCAACTGACCGGTACCGTGATCGCGGCATTCCACCTGGAAGTCCGGCCCGCCGCTGACGGAACCGAAGGCGATCTGGACTATGTTCGCAAGCACTTCGAAGGCATGCGACTGATTGGCAGCAGTCCCCAGGAGGGTGCCGCACGGGTATGGGGCACCTTCCGGCTGCACAGCGATGGTTTTGGCCGGTTCATGGTGATGAACCACCACATGTCGGACAGCCAGCTGGGCCGTCTGACCCAGCGGTTGATGGAGATTGAAACCTACCGCCTGATGTCGCTGCTGGCACTGCCGGTTGCCCGGGAAATCACGCCGTCCCTGAACGACATGGACGAAAAGCTGGCGGTGATCACCCGTTCACTGGCGGAAAACGAAGATGTGGACGAAGAGAAACTGTTGGCCCAGCTGACCAACATTGCAGCCCGTATCGAGGCCTTCCGGGCCCACTCCACCTTCCGTTTCTCCGCCACCCGCGCCTATCACCGGCTGGTCCTGACTCGCCTGGAGGAACTGCGGGAGGACGAACTTTCCGGCCACCTGACCCTGACCGAGTTCATGACCCGGCGGCTGACTCCGGCGGTGAAAACCTGCGAAGCAGTCAGCGAGCGCCTCGAAGACCTGTCCCGCCGGGTAGACCGGGCCTCAGACATGATGCGCACTCGGGTGGAGCTGGCTATCCAGAGCCAGAACCAGCAACTGCTCAGTTCCATGGACCGGCGATCCAAAATTCAGCTGATGATGCAGCACACCGTGGAAGGTTTCTCCGTGGTGGCCATCACCTATTACCTGATCGGCCTGCTCAAGTTCGGTCTGGATTCGGTGTACGAGGCCGGTGTCGCCTTCAACAAAACTCTGGTTCTGGGCATCGCCATTCCGGTGGTGATGGCCCTGGTCTTCCTGGGGGTTCGGGTGGTTCACCATCACTTCATCAAGATGGCAAAACGGCAGTAGCTACTTCAGTCTGCCCAGATCCCGTTCACCGGCAAACTGCCGGTAGAACTGCTGGGCCGTGCGACCGTTGCGCACGCCCTTGGCGGTAGCGAAGCGAATCGCCTCCCGGTGCAGGCCTTCCCGGTCATCAAAGTCGGGGAACAGCGCGTCCACGGCCTGCAGATACACTTCCTGTGAGAACGCATAAAACGACAACTGCAGGCCGAACCGGTCCGCCAGGGAAACCTGCTCCTCAATGGCCTCCGCCGGGTGCAGTTCACCGTCCCGCATCTCGCTCTTGAGGTTATCGGACATGAACTCCGGCATCAGGTGGCGCCGGTTGGAGGTGGCATAGACCCGCACGTTCTCCGGTGGCAGCTCCAGGGAACCCTCAAGCACGCTTTTCAGGGCCTTGTAGCTGGACTCACCGACATCAAACGACAGGTCGTCGCAGAAAATCACGAACCGGAACGGCAGGTCGCAAATGTCGTCGACAATTTCCGGGAGGTTGACCAGATCATCCTTGTCCACCTCGATCATCCGCAGCCCGCGCTCCTGGTAGCGATTCAGCAGCGCCTTGATCAGCGACGACTTGCCCGTGCCCCGGGAGCCCCAGAGCAACGCGTTGTTGGAGGGTTCACCGGCAAGAAAGCGCTCGGTATTGCGGGCCAGGGCCTGCTGTTGTCGGTCGATACCGGTCAGATCCTGCCATTGCACCGGATCAAGCCGGCGGATGGCGCGAAGCCCCGAGCGATGGCGGCGCCAGACTGCAGCCGCGGTGGATTGCCAATCAAACGATGCCGTTCCGGACATAAACCTCTTTCCTATTCCGTCCCGGGCCAGCCTGTGAAACACTGACCCTGTAAAAACCGTGATAACAGGAGACTTTACCCCAAATGGCCGTAAAATCCGTCGCTTTGGTGGCACACGACAACAAGAAAAAGGAACTGGTGGACTGGGTGGCCGAAAACCGCACCCGTTTTGCCCCGCTGAAACTCTACGCCACCGGCACCACCGGCCGGCTGCTCCGGGATAACCTGGAGCGGGATGATATCCATTGCCTGCTCAGCGGCCCATTAGGGGGTGATCAGCAGATCGGTGCCAAGATTGCTGAGGGCGAAATCGACCTGTTGGTGTTTTTCTGGGATCCCCTGGAGCCCCAGCCCCATGATCCGGACATCAAGGCATTGCTGCGTATTGCCGCACTCTGGAACATCCCCGTGGCCTGCAACCGGGCTACCGCGGAGTTCATCCTGACCTCGGCCTACATGACCGACGATCAGCATCAGCCGAGAAAGCCCGACTTCTCCGATTACACCGGCCGTTCGGTCAGCGCCTGAGACAGTAGGCAAGGCCGGTGGTTATGACTACACTGAGAACGTAGCTGTAGAGGACCGCCGGCACCCTGATGAACACCCTCGCCACCCCCTGCCAACCCCCGTTCACGAGCGTGGCTGCCGCCGTTCTTCTGGTACTGGCCTTCCTGCTCGTCGCCCCGACAGTCGAAGCAGAACCGGGATCAGATCCTGTTACGGTTGGCATCGTGGCTGACAACAAACCCTATTCGTTCAATGAGGGACGGGGCGCCTCCGGTTTTTCCGTCGACATTCTGCGGGAAGTGGCGGAACAGTCCGATCTGACGTTCACTTTCAGGGCCGGCAGCTGGCCGGAGATCTATGGCGCCTTCATGCGCGGTGAACTCGACGTGATTGACGGCATCTCCTTCCGGCAGGATCGCGCCGAGCAGATCCTGTTCACCGAGCCTTACCATATCCGACAGACCTACCTGATGCATGACACCCAGAATCCTGTCGGGAGCATCAGTAGCATCGAAGACCTACAGGGTCTGAGGGTGGGTGTCGTAAGGGACATCTATTACCGAGAGTCACTAACCGACAAAGGCATCAGCCTTAACACCTATGATTCTCTGCACAGTCTCATCCGGGCCCTGGCGTTCGGATGGGTAGATGTGATTATCGGGCCCGAGCTTACCTTGCAGTACTACGCCAACGAAGCGGGTTTCCGCTTTCTTGCCATTGCCGGCGAAGCACCGCTGGGCGATCTCGCCCGGGAAGACTTCCGCATCGGTGTTCTGAAAACCAACGGGACACTGTTCGAGCGGATCAGTCATGGCCTGCAGCAGATTGCCGACCACCGCAAACAGGAATTGCTGGAGCGCTGGCAGGAGTTCGGCGGCGCCAGCCTCTCCGACGCCGGAAACTTTGTACTCAGCCCCGAGCAGCGCCGGTTTATTGCAGAGACCGGGCCGGTGCGGGTTGGACTGATGCGGGACTATGCTCCCTACAGTTTTGAGAGTGGCACGCGTATCCAGGGTCTTACCGTGGATGTGCTCAACCGGCTGTCGGACCTGACCGGGTTACAGATCATTCCAGTGGGTGGTCAATGGATTGAACTGCTGCCGCTGTTCAGGAACGGCGAAATCGACCTGCTGGCCAATATGTCGTTCAGCCCCGAACGCACAGCTTTCACCCGCTTCACCGAGCCATACCACACCATACCCAACGTGGCCTTTACGAGGGATCAGGGCCTATCCATGAACACCGTTGATGACCTCAAGGGGATGCGAGTGGCGCTGGGCTCCGGCATCTATTACGAACAACCGTTGCAGGAAGCACTGGGAGACGACGCCCGCATCTTTACCACCCAGGATGCCATGTTTGAGGCCCTCGCCAGGGGCCAGGTGGATGTGGTTTTGGCGGCACTGCCCAACGGCAATTTCTGGATTCGCGAACTCGGCATTCCAGGCGTCAGGATCGCCGGTGAACTGGTTCTGGAGGACCTGCCCGGCGAAGATCTGCGATTTGGCGTGCGCCCGGGCCTCGCACCACTGGCCGGCATTCTTGATCAGGCTCTGGCCACCATCAGTGCCGAAGAAATCCGCGCGATCGAGAACCGCTGGCTTGGGGCCAGCGGTCCAACCCGACAGCCCGGCACCGGCAGGGCAAACCTGACTGAAACAGAACTCACCTGGCTGGAGAAACGCGGCAACCGGGTATCCATGTGCATTGATCCTGACTGGTTACCTCTTGAGGGAAGAGACGCCAACGGCCATCACGCGGGTCTGTCCGCAGAGGTTTTCCGCCTGTTTGCCGAGCGCACCCCCATTCGTTTTGAGGTAATACCCACCGACAACTGGCAGCAGTCCATGAGAGCCGCAAGGGATCGGCAATGCGATCTGCTGGCCATGGCCATGAAAACACCGGAACGCTCCGAGTTCATGAATTTTACCGAGCCCTATCTGGAAGTTCCCAATGTTGTCCTTGGACGCATAGAAGCACCCTTCATTGAAAGGGTCGGGGACCTCCGCGGCCAGAAGGTGGGGGTCGTGGAAGGCTATGCCTTTGCCGAGCTCCTGCAAGACCGCTATCCATCCATGGAACTTGTGGAGGTCCGCAACGAACAGGATGGGCTCCGGCGCCTTCAGAACCACGAACTGGATGGCTACATTACAACCCTCGCGACCGCCAGCTTCTACATGCAGGAACTGGGTCTTGCGGACCTGAAAGTCATTGGCAGGATACCGGCGGACTGGTCACTGGCCGTCGCCATCCGGGACGACGAACCGGTTCTTCTGGGCATCATGCAGAAGCTGGTGTCCAGCCTGACCACCGAAGAGCGACGGAGCCTGGAGAGCCACTGGCGGAACATTCAGTTGAAGCAGACGGTGGACTATACCCTGATCTGGCAGCTTCTGTTCGCCGGTGCTCTGGTGACTGCCCTGCTGGTTTACTGGAACCGGAAGCTGGGCCGCCTGAACCGCGAACTGGCGGTTGCCAATGAGACGCTGGCCCGGCTGAGTGTGACCGACGACCTTACGCAACTGGGCAACCGCAGCTACTTCGACCAGGAATTCCGCAAAAGCTTCCAGTGGTGCCAGCGACACAATTCCGGTTTTGCCGTTGCCATGGTCGACGCCGACCACTTCAAAAAGATCAACGACACCTTCGGTCATGAGGCCGGTGACCTTTGCCTGAAAGCGCTGGCCGATACCATGCGCAAGCACTTCCGTCGTGAAACCGACCGGCTGTCGCGATTCGGCGGCGAAGAATTCGTGGTCTTTGCCAGTTACGAAGACAGTGATGAAATCCGAAACCGGCTGGAAAGCTTCAGGGAAGCCGTTGCCAGCGCCTGCAACATATGCGGTGGTAATGATATCCGTCTGACCATCAGCATTGGTCTGGCGACAGGAATCCCGGGCCCGGAGGACACTCCGGCAGAATTTCTCAGGCAGGCAGACCAGGCCCTGTACCAGGCCAAGCAAAATGGCCGGAACCGTCTTGAGGTGCGAGCGGTCTGATCGGGAGTGGTGCTAAGATGCGGAAAACACAAGGACAAGGAGAACGCCATGGCACGTATCTACGAGGACAACTCACTTTCCATTGGCAACACGCCACTGGTAAAGCTAAACCGGGTGAATGACGGCGCCACCATCTGGGCCAAGATTGAGGGCCGCAACCCGGCTTATTCGGTGAAATGCCGGATTGGTTCGGCGATGATCTGGGACGCGGAAAAACGCGGCACCCTGAAACCCGGCATGACGATTGTGGAGCCCACCAGCGGCAATACCGGTATTGCGCTGGCATTTGTCGCAGCGGCCCGTGGCTACAAACTGGTATTGACCATGCCCGCCTCCATGAGTCTGGAGCGACGGAAAGTGCTGAAAGCCCTGGGCGCGGAGCTGGTACTGACGGAACCGGCCAAAGGCATGCCGGGCGCCATCGCCAAGGCCGAAGAGATCTTTGCCTCCGATCCGGACAACCATTTCCTGCCCCAGCAGTTCCAGAACCCGGCCAATCCCCGTATCCACGAGGACACCACCGGGCCGGAAATCTGGAATGATACCGACGGCGAAATCGACATTTTCGTGGCCGGCGTTGGAACCGGGGGCACACTGACGGGCGTGTCCCGCTACATCAAGGGCACCAGAGGCAAACAGATTGTCACCGTTGCCGTTGAACCCTCGGATTCTCCGGTGATCACCCAGGTGATGAACGGCGAAGATCCCAAGCCCTCTCCGCACAAGATCCAGGGCATCGGCGCCGGATTCGTGCCCAAGAACCTGGATCTGGACCTGGTCGATCAGGTGGAAGCGGTATCCAATGAAGAAGCCATGGATATGGCTCACCGGCTGATGCAGGAAGAGGGTATTCTCTGCGGCATTTCCTGCGGCGCGGCAGTGGTGGCTGCGGTACGAATCAGCAAGCAGCCGGAGTACCAGGGCAAAAACATTGTGGTGGTGCTGCCGGATACCGCCGAGAGGTATCTTTCCACTGCATTATTCGCCGGCCAGTTTGGCGAGCAGGAAAACGTTCAGTAAAACGATCACAGGGCGGATCCGGAGCCAGAAGAGGGATTACCCTCTTTCTCTGGATCCTGGCCGGCGTTGGGCTCATCAGGTTTTGCGGATTCCGCCTGTTTCATCAGCATCATGCCCCCCTCCATAAGCAATGACTTGAGCCGGGGATCTTTCTGTTCGGCAATACCCACAGCGAAAGCCATCAGGGCCGCTTCAAGGGGATTCTCCTTGATCACGTTGCGAATCGCGTCGATGCCAGAGCCCGACTGGTTATCAGAGCCATTATGACGCTTGCTGGAAGAAACCGGGCGCGTCAGGCGATGAAATACGAGCGCAAGCACAAGCATACATACAAACCCTGCCAACGCCATGGCGCCGGCCTCGCCGAGCCAGGGTGACAGCCCAAGCACGGCTGCCTGAACCAGCAGATAAAATCCGAAAAGCAGCAGGGCGGTGAGCAAAACCATCGCCAGCAAAAAACCGATGATCGCAGCGGCAGCCTTGCGCACCGCACCCTGGACCTGAGCGGAATCAAGCATGATCAGCGATCAAGCATCTTGCCTACCAGTATGCCCGCCAGAAACATGATGATTATGCTCAGGAAGGGTCGTTCCTCAATCTTGTGTTCAACATCGTGAAAGGCCTTGTCTCCGATATCCTTGGCACGATTCAATGCGTCATCGCCCTTCTGTCTGACCTGATCAAAGGCCTCCCGACTCTCACGACGGATCTCATCCCGCAGACTGCTGATGTTGCTTTTCTGGCTTTCCGATATCGTCCGGGTCAGCTTGGCAAAATCTTCGCGCAACTCCTGAAGATCCCGCTTGACCTGGTTATAGTCGTCCTGGGTGGATTTAGCTTCCATGTTCTGCCTCCTTAAACAATAAAGTTACTGCTAATTTGGCGCTTCCATAAAATGAATGCGCACCCACCGGCCATTAATACTGGCGAGTGCTCCTTAAGCGTAGCACATGGAATTCAGGTACAAGTTACCGGCCGGTAACTCATCGGTTGGCTTTTGAAACGCCGGCTTCATAATATGCACGCTGTGTTCCTGGACAGTCTCCAAATAAGCCAGCGACGAGTGCCCCGAACAAAATCGGGAAGCTCAGCGAGACCGAGTTAGCCCGCTTCTGCCCAGATTCTATTTCAAGCGTTTATCCAAGGCTCTCTTGAACACTCGACGGCACTTGAGATGACAGGCGCTAGCGAAACCAGTAGTCGTTCTCCATTGAAATGGGAAGTTCCGGAACATGCCGAGCCTTTCTACTTTCCTCAGCTTGCTCCGGGCATATGAACACCTGAAGTTAGGCTCTGGACTCACCCCGGTCCACTCAACGGGTCAAGATCTGCTTGGTGGTGGCACCATATTGTTGCCGGATATTGTCACCGTATATTGGCCGCTAGGGTCGCAAAGCGAACGTTCAGGTAGTGCGAGAACTGTCGCTGATGGCAAGATCTTTCATCGCATTCTGCGGAATCGTTTGAACCGATTGACCGGATCGATTTCCGAGCCGCCTTACCCCTAAAGCATGCGTTTAAGGGTGTCGTCCTGCTTCAAAAAGTGGTGGATCAGCGCCATGCCAATATGACCGGCGATCAGCGCTGTAAGGGCCCAGGCCAGCGGTGAGTGCAGTTGCCCCAGCGTAGCAGCCCAAGCGATTTCATCACCCTTGGCGAAAATATCGATACCGAAGGCCGAAACGCCGTAGCCGTTGCCCACCATAAACAGCATGCCGGTAATCGGCATCAGCAACAGGCCCAGATACAAAAGGCCGTGGCCGGCTTTTACCAGCATAGCCATGGCCAGGTCCTGTTCCGGGCGCTGGTCCCGCTGGCTGGCGGCCCAAAACAGGCGCACAAAGATCAGCACTAGGAGCAGAGAGCCAATGGAAATATGAAACGGCACCAGTGTCTGGCCTACCCAGTGCTCGCCCTCGGTAATGCGGTCCCCGAATTTGAGCAGTTGCCAGGTCACTAGCAAGGCCATCCCCCAATGCAGGAATTTACTGACCGAGCCATAGCGTTGTTTGGAATCATTGATCATCATTTTCTCCTTGCTAAATTGGGCTTAGCCGAAGCGGAAGCCAGACAGTTGTGTTTTCATCACCTGTTGTGTGTAGACACGTTGACCGGCGTCGTCACCGGCCGCGCCGGCCGCCACCATCAGCGGGATCAAATGTTCTTCATGCCCGCGCGGGTGGCAGTCCAACGCGTGCGGCGCGTCCATCCAATTCCCTAAGCTTCGAGTTCGCTCCTCACCGCCTGATTCGACTGTATCGCTCAGCCAGCGATCAAACTCTTCTGACGGAGCCGTGTAACGGTAGTCGCCGTAGCCGCGCATGTTATGGAAGCTCATACCGCTGCCCACGATCAGAACCCCCTCGTCACGCAACGGAGTCAGCGCTTTACCAGCAGCTAGATGGGCCTTGGGGTCTACGTCCATATCCAGTGATAGCTGCACGACCGGAATATTCGCCTCCGGAAACATCAGCTTCAACGGGATAAACGCACCGTGGTCAAATCCTCTCTCGGCTTCCTCCCGGGCCGCCAGCCCTGCATTTTCCAGCAGGCCGATCACTTGCTTCGCAAGTTCCGGATGACCCGGCGCTGGGTACTTGAGCTTGTAGGTATGCTCGGGAAAGCCGTAATAGTCGTAGATCAGCTCCGGGGCTTGGCCAGAGGTGACCGAAAACTCCGGGACCAACCAGTGCGCGGAAACCAGCAGAATTGCTTTGGGCCGCTCCGGCAGTTCATCCTCGATGGCCCTTAGGAAGACTGCCATGTCATCCCAGGTGTCCACCGGGTTCCAGTCCATAAAAAAACAGGGGCCGGCGCCGTGCGGAATAAAATAAACCGGCTGCCTGACTGCGGCTGGCGAAGATGTGCTCATGGCCCCTTCCTTAAACTCTCATAGATCATGAACGCACTATAACCAACGCAAAAAAGTGTGAGAACATGCTTTTTATCACCAAGAGCTTTAACCGAGAGTGCGAAATAAATGCTGGATCGTTTTACAAGCATGCGCGTATTTGTTCGGGCCGCAGCTGAAGGCAGTCTGTCTGCCGCTGGTCGAACGCTACATATGTCACCAGCCATGGCCACCAAACACGTAGATACTCTGGAGGCGAGGCTGGGGGTAAAGCTACTGCATCGAACCACCCGTCAGCTGACGCTCACGGACACCGGCCGCGAATACCTGGATGCGTGCCAGCGCATTTTGCGGGAGCTGGATGAGGTAGAATCCGATGTCTCAGCCCAACGACACGAAGCCACCGGTCTATTACGGATGAATGCTCCACTATCGTTCGGACTGCGCTTCATTGCACCACTCATTCCTGCTTTTACCCATCAGTATCCAATGGTCGAAGTAGAACTGGACCTGAACGATACTCGCCAAGACCTGCTGAAAGATGGCTGGGATCTGCTCATACGCGTTGGACATCTGGAAAACAGTGAATTGAGAGCTCGGCGAATGGGTGACTGCCCAATGGTCATTTGCGCAGCACCGGCCTATCTGGCCCGCCACGGCACCCCGAGGCGTATTTCAGAGCTGTCCGGTCACAATTGCCTGAGTTACACCCTGTCACCACAGCAAGCTAACGGCACCTGGGCTTTTGGACGGAAAGGCGAGATTCAGGTGCCAGTCAAAGGTAACCTCAAAGCAAACAACGGAGATGCCCTGCTTTCTGCGGCTTTGCATGGCCAAGGTATTATCTACCAGCCTCATTTCATCGTTTCGGAAGCCTTGGCCAGCGGTGAATTGGTCGCACTGGAACTCGATCATCCACCGCTGGAGATTGGAGGCGTGTACGTCATGTTCCCTCCGGGCCACCGCCTACCTCTCAAAGTGCGGGCCATGATTGATTATCTGGCAGATGAGCTTGGGACGCTCCCCTAATTGCAAGCCTCCCCTTGGCACCAGCGCCTGCTGCGCTTATCTGAACCAGAATATCGTCCATGTAATTCGCATGGAAGGCATCGCGCCTTTGCTGCCATTACGAACGGCAGTGTAGCTTCTCATTGATTTCCTTCCCTTATTCGCAAAACCTGCGCCTGAGTGCAGTCCCTCAACATCTCGAACGCGCCCAGTGCGGTCTCTTTGCCGATCACGAACGGATGCGCTTCCCCATCCTGCCGTTCTGCCAGTGCTTTAATGCGCTTTGCAGACCCGTCGCGCGTGGGGTGATTAGAGACAAACACGTCAACATTGGCGGCTTTGGCTTCCAGGCGAAATCGCTCGGCTGCATCTGAATAGGACTGGATGCGACGCTCAACGGGACCATAGTTAAGCCCCGTGCCGCCCCACAATGCAGCCATGTGACGCTCTCCTTTGTCATAAACTGGAAAAATGAGCGACATCGTACCCGGCGTATGGCCTGGGGTTACGTGCAGCCGGACAGTCGTCTCTCCTAGTGTGATAGTGTCGCCATCGTTAATGGATATATCCCGCTCCGGGCGCTCGCCCCAGCGGGAACTACTGAAATCGAGAACAGGTCGCTCCAGAATGGTCCATTCAATGTCACTCATCACAACTTTCGGCTGGTATCTAGACACTAGCAGTTCCTGGCCACCGTAGTGGTCACCATGGCCGTGTGTGATGACCAAATACCGCAAATCGTTTGGATCAAGCCCGAGTGTCTTCAGACCACCGACAATATATTTTTCCGCCTCAGCGTTGTTATTTAGCGCGTCGATGATGATCAAACCTTCTGATGTTTCGAGCACCCAACTGGCCACTCCGCCCGTGCCTACGTAATAAAGATTGTCGAAGACCTGGGTAGGTGCCAGAGGCTCGGAGCGCCTCCTGGAGCGGTTCTGCTTCTTTCCGTCTCCCGATCGTTTTTGAGCGGCGTCGCGTATCGGATCGTCAATGTTGCAGATACTGGCAAGGCCGGGAAAATCCTCGGCATGCACCAGCCCCCTCGCTGCCATTTCGCGGGCGGTCAGGGTCTCCGCCGAGACGGCTACTGGCAGGGCCGTCGCACAGGCCAGGACGAACAAAACAAAAAACGTGCGTGTCATAGTCATCCCTTAAAATGCTCCGAAACCAATATTCAGGCCAAGCCAGTAACGCCTGCCATCGCCCACGTAACCGAATTCATCGAAGGTTTGCGGCTCGTCGAATACGTTGTAGATGCCCGCATGTACTTTGACATTCTTCGTCGCCTGCCAGGAGCCTCCAATATCCGTCACGGTCGTTGCCGGCGCTTGATTGGTGCGCCTTGCTTGAAGATTTGTCGGCTCACTCTCTTTGCCACGATGGTTGACTTTTACCCAGCTGCTGGCGGCCTCGTTGATCTGCCAACGGGCATTCAGAACGAGGAGATGCTCTGGGATCTGGGTTAGTGGCTGCCCTTCGTTTTCCCCGGAAGTCTGCTTGGATCGGGTGTTGGTCAGGCTGGCATCCAACGTCACGCTTGGCAGCACCTCTGCGCTGACGCCCAGCTCCACACCACGTGTCTCCGCGGTATCAACGTTGATATTGTAACGGGCGGTCGCGGGCCCGCAGACACTTTGAGGGCAGGCAACGACCATCAGTTTGTCTTCGAACGAGTTGTGAAAAACGGTCATATTGGCCTGAAAGCGGCGAGAAGGCCGGTAATAGAAGCCCAGCTCTGTATTAACTGAGGTTTCAGGTTCCAGATCCGGGTTGCCGTAGATATCGCCACCCCGACTCTCCTGAATCCAGTTCGGTGAAAGCTCCCTGAGGTCTGGCGTTCGGTATCCGGTGGATACGCCAGACTTGAGTGTCCACGCCTCGTTGATATTCCATACCCCATAGACACGGGGGCTTATATGACTGGCGTACTGATCGTTGTCATCCAGGCGGGCTCCCAGAGTCAAGGTAAAGCTATCCGAGACCAGCCATTCATCTTCGGCAAAGACTGACCATTGCTCATTGCTGATCCGGGTAAGGCTGCCGGCGTTCGTGGTTTCGTCCTGAAGCTCGTTGTCCTCGTAGCCGACGCCCAGGGAGAGGATATGGAACCCCACTGGAAGTGATATCTGGCTTCGTGCGGTGCGGTTTTCGATCGTAATGTCTCGACCTTCGTTTTCAACAGACTCGTTCTGGAAGAACGAGTCTGTGGTGAGCGAACTATACGAGCCCGAATGATCCAATGACATTGCCTGGCGATTATTGATGGTTTCGCCACTATTGGTTCTGGCAGGCACGGACTTACCCGAGGTGAAGGTTCTTTCCTGTTCGTATCCGCTGTACGTCAGAGTGAAAGTGTCGTTGGCTGTCGGGGTAAGGTCCAGAGCGGCTTGATAGCTGGAGAGTTCATTGCCACTGAAGCCTCGCTCGATATCATCTTCATCTCGGTCAAAATACGCCGCCGAAATCTGAAGCCCCAGCAGCCCATCCACAAGCGGACCTGACGCATTCACCTCAGTGCGGTATTCATCACCCGAATCGGAGTTTTCCTGAACAACCGTTTCAGCGCGTAGGGTTCCTCGCCAACTGTCACCGGACTTACGGGTAATGATGTTGATCACGCCACCAACGGCATCGGAGCCGTACAGAGTCGACATAGGGCCCCGGATAACCTCGATACGTTCGATGGTTTCCAGAGGGGGCAGCCAGCCCTGCTCAAGACCACTGCTTCCATTCGGTTGGGATTCCCGACCGGATACTTTCCGGCCATCAACCATCAGTAGCGTATATTGGGCGGGCAAACCGCGAATGGTGATGTCTTTGCGCGAGCCTCCACCGGATACCACGACGCCCGGCAGGTCCTCGATGACATCCGTAATATCGCGGTAAGAGCGGTTTTCAATGTCCGACCGGCTAATAACCCCGATAGAAGCCGGAGCCTGGAGAATCTCCTGCTGATGGCCCGTTGCAGAGACCACGATCTCGTCCAGTTCAACCGGAGTCGCCTGTACCTGGATTGCGGAACTGGCGCCAGCTATCGCAATAGCCGAAGCCACCAGGGAAGCACGGTGGCGCATGAATAATTCCTTATGTTGGATAACGTTTACAATCTGTCATTTTCGCATTTGCGAATCATTATCAGTCGCGTAAACATTACCACAGCGTAAGGACTTAGGTCCTGGAAGGATATGTTCCAATTTCCGGAACAGTGCTCGCCGAGGTCCTGGCATTACCGGCCCATCCCTCGGGAATACAGGTCCGCAAATGAGCAATGAAAGCTCTGACCCTGCGCGGCAGAATCCCATGGGGGTAGAGCAGAGTGACCGGCAAAGCCGGCCCATACCATTCTGGCAAACAGCGCTGGAAGCTATCGGGATGAGCCCGAAGCCTGCGCTCAGCCAGCCAGATCGGCATCAAGCCCAGGCCCCGGCCCGCTGCAATGGCGTCGCCCTGAACCGTCAACTGGTCGACCGTGAAGCGACGATCAGGCAATGACAGTGGGTATCTTCCCTGCCGCGAATGACGCAGGCTAATATCCGCATCTCCTTCCCCCAGAAGATCTGCCCAGGAGTGGTGAGCCAACTCGCCGGGGCTTGCCGGCGTTCCATGCTTACGGAAATACTCCGGACTTCCGTAAATCCCCTGTTCGAGCACGCCCAGGACTTCCCGCCGTAGCCCCGTTTCACCGGTCTGGCCCAACCAGATGCAAATACCGTCTTCAACCGTTTCCGGCAGGCTTCTCTGGGTATGAATCGTTACACGAATATCTTCATGGTCGCTCATGAAGGACTCAACCACACGGGAGAACCAGCCACGCACAAAGGATTCATGGCAGCGGAGTTCCAACTTTCCGGTCACCTCGGCTTTCAGTTCGTCCAGGGCCTCACGGCCCTGCGCAACCAACTCAAGAATGTCGTTGCAATAACGATAGAACACACGCCCGGCATCATTAGGCAAAATCTTCCGGGATTGTCGGAGCAGAAGAGGCTGCCCGACTCTCTCCTCCAATTGCCGGATCTTCCGGCTAAGGGTGGACTTGGGCAATCCCAAATCGCGAGTGCTAGCCGTCAGGCTGCCCGTTCGCACCACCGCTACAAAGGCTTCCAGTTCCTGAAAGTCATACATGATTAGGTTCCATTATTTGCAACTAACCGTTTTAATTTATCACTTCAAAAACTAAACAAGAACCATTATTATTCTTTTTCGTGAATATTGGCTGGCTACCTAACGCCTGCCTGACGGAGCCCCCTTGAACATGAAGCGCTGTGCCAAAGCCCCGAAAAAAAACCTTCGAAACTCAATTACAGCACTGGTGCTGAGCGTCATTGGGCCAGGCACCCTCCAGGCAGACCCCCGCTCGGTTGATACGGCTTACGGGCCGGTACCCGTCTACAGCCAACCAGAGCGGGTGGTGACACTCTATGAGGGCGCGTTGGACACAACCCTGGCGGTTCAGGCCAATGCGGTGGGCGCTGTGATTACCCGTGGCGGCAGCGACGTTGCTGATTACATCAAGGCCAGAGCGGGCGATATCCCCATTGTCGGCGCGCCAGCCGAAACCAACATTGAAGCGGTTATAGCCGCCCGACCCGATCTGATTCTGGCTGCCCCGCGCACCAGTGAGCAGCAGTATCAGCTGCTGTCCCGAATTGCACCGGTCATCGTATCGGACGCGCCTTTGTTCCAGCCGGATAGCTGGGAACAGCAAACCCGATTATTCGCCAAGGCTCTGGGCCGGGAGGACGCTGCCGAACAGGTTATTGCGCGGGTCGAATCCCGTATAGCCGAGGTTGCCGACCTGGTTCAGGCCCGCATTCCCGAAGCTCAGCGTGACGCCAGCCTCGTTCGCTGGATGCCCCAGGGGCCCCTGGTGATGTCAGCCGGCCTGTTCTCTGCATCAATTCTTCAGGCGGTGGGTTTCCAGATAGACAACAACAATCTGGTCAAGGAAGGGCGCCCTCATAGCGAACCATTAAGTCTGGAAAACCTGTCCCGCATGGACCAGACCTGGGTATTCCTGGCGACGCTTAATGAGGATGGCGATAAAGCGCTGACGGCGGCCCGCCAGTCCCCAGCTTTTTCCCGACTCAACGCAGTCGAGAATGACCGGTTGATAACCGTAAATGGGCAGCTTTGGACCAGCGCATCCGGCCCCTTGGCTGTGCTGGCCATCCTCGACCAGATCGAGACGGCGATCACCGCCAGACAGCTCTGAAGAAGCTAATGGTGGAGCGTCAGCACCAACATCGTCTGGTTGCGTCTCGCGCCTTTATCCCGCCGCTTCTGGCTGCGGGATTTTTCCTGCTCTTGGTGATACTGGCCAGTCTGCTCAATGGCGCCGGCCCGGTGTCTGCCATCGACGTTTTGGCGGCACTGATGGGAGCCGGCACCGAGGAAGCGTTGTTTGTCGTTACCGAACTTCGGTTGCCACGAACCATCATTGCACTGATAACCGGCATGGCACTCGGGTTGGCGGGGGCTATTCTGCAATCGATGACCCGCAACCCCTTGGCCGAGCCGGGCTTACTGGGGGTTAGCGCAGGCAGCGGCTTTTTTGTTGCTTTGGCTATACTTTGGGGCGCCAGCACAACTACGATTACCGCCATGGTGGCCCAGCTTGGCGCGCTGGCAGGCTGTGCGCTGGTTATTGCCGCCACCCGGGTTCAGGGCCTGGGCAATGATCCGGTAAGACTGGTGCTGGCCGGTGCCACCCTCACGAGCCTTTTGATGGCTCTGACCTCAATGCTGATGCTGATGGACCAGCGTGCCGCAGATGAAATCCGCTTCTGGATCACTGGCAGCGTAGCTGGCAAATCGCTATCCATGCTTTGGGCAACCCTGCCGTTCATCCTGGTCGGGCTGGCGTTGATCGCCATCCTGGCTCGACCGCTGGCAGCCATGGCCCTGGGTGAAAAAGCGGCAGTCGGCCTGGGCCATCACCCGGGGCAGATCCGGTTTCTGATTACCATAACCGTTGCCCTGCTGGTCGGTTCCGCCACCGCCCTGGCCGGACCGCTGATTTTTGTTGGGTTGGTGGTACCGTTTATTGCACGGGCCTTTTCCGGCCCGGACATACGGAAGACGCTTTGGCTGTGCGTGCCGATTGGCCCAGCAGTGGTACTGGGGGCTGATGTGGTTTCCCGGTTGATCGCGGCGCCCGCGGAGATGCCTCTGGGTGTCGTCACCGCCCTGATCGGCGCACCGGTGTTGCTGGCCATTGTACGCGCAGGCCGGATGCCTTCTTTATGAGTTCACAGTTTACGATGCCCGGTACCCGTAACACCCTGGTCAACATTGCACTGTCCGTGCTGATGGTTCTGATCCTGTTTACCTCCCTCTCGACAGGCACTGTGCAAGTATCGCTGTTCGACACCATGAGTGCCTTGGTCGGCAATGCAGACCCGATGACCGATTTCGTCGTCAACGAGCTGCGCTTGAGCCGTGTCGTAGCGGGTTTATTGAGTGGCGCGGCACTCGCCATGGCCGGCTGCCTGATGCAGACCCTAGCCCGCAATCGCCTTGCCACACCCGGCATTATCGGCATTGATAACGCCGCCACCGCCTTCGCAGTGGCGTCTGTGATTGGCGTTGGATTATCGCTGGCACCTTCGGCCATGGCACTGGCCGGAGCAGCAGCCGCCACCGCCATTGCTTTCGGCCTGGCTGGCGCCAACGTCACCCGGGGCTATCGTTTCATTGTCGCCGGTATCGGAATTGGTGCAATCGCCGGCGCCGTTACTCAGGTAATGCTCAGCCGGGTGGCCATTGACACAGCCAATGCCGCGTACCCCTGGACCGTGGGCAGTCTGAATGCACGCGACAGCCGAAGTGTGCTCGTTCTGGGCATCGGGGTTGCGGCGGGTTACGTGACTCTGATGTGCCTCTCGCGGGCACTCAATACCTTACAGTTCTCAGATGCCGTGGCCATTGCCCTCGGCACCCGCCTGAGAGCCATCCGTGTTACGGGCCTTGGTTTGTCAGTGATGCTGACCGGCCTAGCGGTATCGGTGTGTGGGCCTGTCGGCCTGATAGCCCTGCTGGCGCCCGAGTTAGCGCGGGCGCTCTGTCGACCGGGGAAGATCCCCCTGACAGCTGCAGCCCTGGCCGGTGCCAGCTTCATGCTTCTTGCTGACCTGCTAGGGCGAATCCTGCTCGCACCGCTGGAAATTCCGGTCGGCATCATTACCGCCATTGTCGGCAGCCCCTATTTACTCTGGATTCTGCTTAGACCTTCTCCACGGAGCCTGACATGAGCCATACCAAAACCGCGACCCTGAAGGCTGAATCCATTACGCTTGCCCATCGCCAGTTCATCGTCGCGGAAAATCTGAGTCTTTCGCTACCTACTGGCAAAGTCACTGCGATTGTGGGGCCCAACGGCTGCGGAAAGTCGACTTTGCTGAACGGACTGGCCCGGATTCACGCCCCCCGCGAAGGCTCAGTGTTACTGGACGGCAAAGACATCCATCGACTGCCGTCCAAAGAGGTAGCGCGGAAGCTGGCGCTGCTGCCCCAGGATAACACCGCACCCGAAGGTCTGACTGTGGCAGACCTGGTGCGGTTTGGCCGCCAGCCCCATCAGGGTTGGATGACGCAGTGGTCGAGAGAGGATCAACAAGCCTTTGATCAGGCGGTATTGGCAGCCGATGTGGCCGATTTATCCGGGCGGGCTCTGGACACCCTGTCCGGCGGCCAGAGGCAGCGGGCATGGATTGCCATGGCCGTTGCCCAACAAACGCCCTTGTTGCTGTTGGATGAGCCCACCTCGGCATTGGATCTGGGCCACCAGATTGAGGTATTTGAGCTTATTCAAGCTCTCAGTCGCCAGGGCAAAACCATAGCGATGGTGGTGCACGATCTGGTTAATGCCTGCCGCTATGCCGACCACATGGTCGCCATGAAAAACGGATGCATTATTGAGGAAGGCGCCCCGGCAGACATTGTCTCGCCAGAACTGGTCAAAGAGTTGTACGGTGTTCACTGTGACCTGATACAGGACCCAGCCACCGGTTCTCCGCTGCTGGCAAACCTGCGTCCCTGCAACTCGTAAAAGGGCTGACTCGAATGTTCGCTTTTGTTTAAAACCGAGAGCCTAAACAGTGGCGGGCCAATATATAATAAAAATTCCCGGCCACAACTGGTGACTTAGGCCACCATAATGAGGCTGAAGCGGCCTGAACGAACATGTTGGCAAGATCTGCTAAGCACAAAAAATAGAAAGGCGCAGCCAGGCGCTGCACCTTTCTTCTTACCTCAATGCTTCGCCAACCCCATACAATTGGCATAGAAGGTAGTTGTCGCCGGCCAGTCCGAGAAGATACCGATGACACCGACCTCACGGGCCAGAACATCGATCACGGTAAGCATGTCGCCGTCGTTGTTGATGGCATCTGTCACGGTCTGGTAATACCAGCCACCACCGTTTTCCAGCGGTCCACTGCGTTCAACCGTCCAGGCAATCAGGTCCAGGCCTGCTTCGCGCGCATTCTCGGCGTACCGCGACGGAACGATTTGCCCCTGGTTGTCCAGAGCCAGCAGCTTCCAAAGCGCCGGCGCCAGAATATTCACGCCCTGTGCCTTCAGCACCTCCATATAAGCCAATGAGGTGTTTTCCGGCGTGGGCGCTGACTGATCAAGAAAAACTGCTTGCCGGCCAAAGCGGGGCGTCTCGTTCACCCAATACAGCACGTCCTCCAGATTGAAAGATTGGGGCCACACATCCCCCGGCTGCACACCAGCATCAATATAATCCTGGATCATCTGGCGGGCATAGTCCTGCTGGCTGTAGTCGCCTTCAAACGGCATATCCACCACCGGTGATTTCAGCTCCGGGGTGAACTTTACGCCCAGTGCCTTGAACAACTCGATGCTTTCCTTATGGGTCATCAGCGTACCCCGGCTGGCGTAGAGATCGGTGCGCCAGTCTGCGGTGCCGGTCAGATACTCCTCCGGTGTGGTTGCCATCGGGTTGTAGGCATCCATCTTGCCCGTCAGGGACTTGAACTCGGCGAGGGTAATATCACTGGTCCGGCACTCGGCCTCTGCCGGCGCACCCGTGGCGGGATCGGCGGGCACGAAAGGCTGGGTACACTTGGCGTTCAGTGCCGGCACGGCAACAATATTGGTGGTGGTATGGAGGTCGTCCTGGGCATGTCGGCAAACCAGCTTTCGGTCCCTGGTAAAGGCGACATCGCATTCCAGGATCCCGGCACCCATGCGGGCCGCCGCGATGTAGGATTCACGGGTATGTTCGGGAAACTGCAGAGGGGCGCCCCGGTGGCCGATGGAGAAATCCGTTTTTTTGACAGAATCGGTATTGCAGGCCTGCAGGCGCGCTTTGAGTGGGCTGTCGTCCATGTCATCAACAAGCCAGAAAGGCCGTGGCCCCAGATGGACCGACGGTTCCGGCTGGCCGCCCGTCGCAGGCGCTGCATGCGGGGAGCGATCCTTAACCGTGGCCGCTTGCCCCAGGGACATCGCCACGCACAGGGCGAAGCCCACACAAATCCGTAACGTCATAGCATCCTCCTTGTGAACCCGATGATAGCGTATCAACAGTGTTCCCAAGGAGGATTACCGCCAGGTGACGGCTGAGGCAGGATTATCTGGCGGGTTGCTTTCAGCTCGCCGCGGACGCCTCATACTCTCGAATCATGGCAAACAACTGGTCCTTCAGATTCAGACGCTGTTTCTTGAGGTTTTCCAGGTACTCATCGGAGGTATTCTCTGCCCCCGTTTCGACGCGGTGAACCGCATGGTCCACTTCATGATACTCATCAAACAGCTTGGCAAAGTGATTACTGTTGGTTTTCAGTAGATGAATGGCTTCTTTGGATTCCGGCAATTCGTGAATCAGGTCGTGTTTTTCCAGGGACATTCGCGCAGTCTCCATGACTGGTGGGGATGAGATGAAGTTGACTCATTTCAGTGTAGGGCTCGCTGCACTTGTCAGTCTTGATCCCCGTCAAGCGCCAGTGAGGCTGCAAACGAATTACCATGCGGGTTCATCGTTCCGGATACGCAGAAAGCTGGCAAAGCGAGGCAGGCCGGTGGCTGTGAGGCCATAGTACTTGAATGTGATCGTGGTTCCGGGTTTGGGAGGTGACGCTCGTTCGGATTCGCTGAACCCCGAACCAATCCGGAATTTCCTGCCACCTTCCAACTCCACCAGCAGTGACCCCATCAGCCCCTCGTATTTGCCCTTGCCCGGCAGGTGATGAACCACCACCGCTTCGGCATCCTGGTACTGTTTCACCTTCAACAAATCATTCGAGCGCCCACTTCGGTAACCACTGGCGCCCAGCCGCAGCATCAGGCCCTCTCCCCCACCAGCCACCACCTTGTCCAGACGCAGCATCAAATTCTCATGGCTGCTCGCCCGTTGTTGATCAACAAGCGCCATATAGGGTGACCCAACCTTCTCGATCAACACCCTCAGCCGGGCCAGGCGTTGATCGAAGGTAGCCTTCTGATCCGGAAGATCAAACACCATGAACCGAATCCGCCGCCAATCGTCATCATCGGGCACCACCTGACGCACCGCCCCTGACAACTCCGCAAACCGGCCCCGCCCCATCCAGAGCTCGCCGTCCAGGGGGTGCGCCGGAAACCCTCTGGTGAACCAAGCGGGCACCCGATACTCGTGACCACCACGGGAAAGAAATCGCTCGCCGGTCCAGTATGCGCGCACCCCGTCGAGCTTTTCACTGACCCAGTAGTCGTCCAGCGGCATGCCCTTTTGATACACATTGGCGAGTGTCAGCTCGGGCTGTTTCGCTACCGCTACGGGGGAAAACAGAAGGAAAAGCAGCGCCTGCAGCACGGCGCTGAACAATCGAAAAGGCATGGCAATTCCTTTGCTCTCAGTTGGTTTTTCCTGCAGAGGCCAGACTTTCCTTTCCGCCCCTGGTCATCAATAGCGTATTAGTCGTTTCCGCAGGTGCTCCTCACCTTTTTCCGGAAATCCTCACGAATACGGGTATTCTCGGCCTCGCTCACGAAGACCCTCTCGCCCTGATCGTTGACGTTGTAAAAGGTAGAAACGCTGGCCAGATACTTGAGGCGCGCCCGAAGCTTCCTGCACAGCTCAGCTTGCTTCTCCGCTTTCTCCTCAGCCTTGGCATCGGCGGCCTTCCGCGCCTTTCGTTCCTCCTGTTGTTGCTCCAGAAACTCCGTCATCTTCTGGTGTCGCTCCCGGGTACCCGCATCCACGCTGGCCGGAGCGGACTTCACCGTGACTTCACTTGATGCCGCTTTAGCCGGTGGACGATCTCCGAAATGGGTCTGACCGTTGGCGTCGACCCATTTGTAGACGCCGGCGTTTGCGGAGAGGGGGATAAGACAGAGAGAGATCAGAACCAGAAATGCTTTCACAAAGAACTCCTTTTCACTTCGTTAATTCCATGGCTCACCTGCGAGAATATGCCTTCTGCGTCGTTGGAAGCCTAGCACCTCAGCTAGGAGCAGGTAAGCTCACCTGCTGGCGAAACTGAAGACTTTGAGACAGCGCTTGTACATTTCGTCTGTTTTCTGTTTGTAGGTGGCCTCGTCCATATCCCGCCAGTAACGGGGATTTCGGCCGATGCGTTTGTCATGCTCGGCGGTCACCGGGTCCTTGTGACGATGCGGCTCAAACAGCGGAATATCTGGCAGCGGGGCGGTGCTGTCCATGTATTGCAGCCAGAAATTCCATAGGGCCTTGTGGTCTTCATCGTTACTGGACGCAGCCTGGAAGTCGGTCAGCGGCAGCGCCTCTTCCCGGAAACGATGAACCATCGCACCGTAATAAAGAGGTAAGCCCTGGTGGGTCGGGCCAGTGTGGACATAGCCATCAAATTCGGCAAACGGTGACTGCCAGGCAATCTGGCCAGCGTCCCGTTTTTTCTTGGGATTGCGGAAGGCGGTGACGAGGCCGGTTCGGCGGTTGAATTCCCAAAGAGGGCCTTTGGGGTCTTTGTAGATCCAGCTGGGGAAGAGGTGTTCGATGAGGCTGACACACCCCCAAATGAGAGCGCAGCCGCCCCCTCCATAGACAAGTATCGGCAAAAAGCCCTCTAGGAATAACTGCCTCTTTTCTTCGGCGCTAACATCAAGAAGGAGCGTAACAGCCACGGAAGCGAGGAAAATTCCCACTCCTCCTAAAATCAACGTAAACTTCGCAAATACTTTGAGCAATAACCATCGCCAAGAAGAGCCTGGTAGCGTAGCCCAGCGAATGCTTTCCTGGTTGATCCAGGCCATCGGAACTCTCTTCCTCTCTTCACCTCGGCCTTCTTCAACGTACCAGTTAGTGTCCTCATCCTGTCCCGGCAGCCAGGTTTCCAAAAAGTCGCCCGGGACCACGTTGGAAACATACTCTTTAGACAGTTTCTGCCCAGCCGTCCACTGAAAGCGAAAACCCCGGGAACGCTGATCCAACTGCCCACGACGACGTGGACTACTGTCTCGGTCGGGTTGCCAAGCGGTAGGGCCGTAATACGAGGTTTCAGACATCGGAGGCTTCCTCCACAGTGTTCAGTTTTCGATGAGAAAGAACACTCAAAGCTCGCCGATTGGTAGTCAAGCTAGCCCAGAACGGAGCATCATCTTTAGTAAAATCCGGAGCCTCATGATTGCCGTGCCTGAGCTCCTGGTAAACCAGAGGATCCCTAACCGGTGGTGCAGGAAATACGTACTCTCTGCCAGTACCAAGGTCCGCAACCATTCGCGCCCTTATCTCCCATTCGTGAAACACCAGCCCTGACGGTCTGGGAGTCTCCAGCCAGTATTCTACGCCGTCAGGCAAGTATCTCCGATGAACCCACCAATCGCCATCGTCGGATTCCTGCAACTCAGTTTTGGCGACCGTGGTACCGCCGGAGCCAGGATTAGGTCGGTGAACTTCCTTGACTCTACGAATGTGTACCTTGAGTGCAGCTTCACCCAGAATACTAACCAGATTGCTTCGGACGACAATCCGGAAATTGGCCTTCACCAGCTCATCGTGAAGTTCATCCACTTCCCCGCGGGAAGGCATTGAACCGTCACTAACGATTTTGACTTCCGCCAAACGGCGAGCCTCTGTGGGGTCTACATGGTGCAGGGATTCGAGGATCTGCACACCGGCCAGAATATTGGCCAGTCGGTAGAACGCTTCCCTTTCCGGCACTGGCTTCGGCGCTGGGATTTCCGGCGTGTTATCAACCCATGGCAACCATGACCAGAGGCTACTTGAGGATTCATCCGGAGCATCTTCCTCTTTGGCCCAATCGTCTAATGCCGGAGCATCTCCCCATAGATGCTCATAGGATGAGTTTCGATACTCCCCGAAAGGTCCGTTCTTGAGCCATGACTCAAGCTCATCATCCTCCAGTAAACTCGCAACCACTGATCCAGCTATCACCAAGGTCAAACCGACACCCAGCACAATCCAGCCCACAGGGGTGCTCAGACCCAGAACTGCACCGGCGCTACCCCCTTTGGCAGCACCCATCAACGATATACTCGCCCAGCCGCTCATCAGGGCGCCGGCCGTGGCGCCGCCCATAGCTACAGCAGAGGCTGTTTGCCCTGTTTTCAAGTAGTGAATGGAGTCTGCAGCGCGAATGCCTGCGTCCAAAAAAGCCAGTATTGAAACGGACACCATTCGGAGAGTTATCGCTCGCGGTAACCGACTACCCAAAGCCTGGGAGATTCGACCAGTCGCCACTGCTTTCTCAACGTCAAATACCACCCGATTCATCTGATGTGCTATGGCTGAACTATCCATCAACCGTTTAGACAGCTGCTCGGCAACAGCCACGGAGGCCATAGACAAATCCAGCACCGCAGACACGATATCTGCCGCCGCTCGCACTCCTCCCCGGGTTCGCAGGATTTCAGAGAAACCTGAGAGCGTATAGCTCAAATTCCAAAGTTCAAACCCCAACACCACATAAGGCAAACCAAGCCGATCGAGCGCCTTGCCAAGACTGCGCTGCTGGCTAATCTGGGCGCGCACCTCGCGATAGTTCTTCACCAAATCCGAGTTAGCGGGCGCCATAAAGGCATAGAACCGACCCGACTCGTCCCCATTCACCCCGCCAGGCACCCTGTTAGGGTTAGTGCTTCCGATAGTGCGCCCGTCCGCGTCCTGGATTTCTCCATGGAAACGGCCACTGTGGTTGTTGCGATTAAAGTAATCACGCTCTGCATCTGTCAGTCCATTTCGTAGCCCGATCTCGGGATCCTCCACACCCAGAAGGACCATATTCATACCCTGCGAGCCTTGCGGCAGAAACAGAAGTTCACCCAGCAAAGTCGGGTTCATGGCCTTGAGCGAACGGACCATAGGGCCGTGGATATCCAGATCAATGCGAATTAACTCACCATAAACACTTTGCAGCGCTTTATTGAACTGCCCCATCAACTGACCACTGATGCCATCCAAGGCCTTGGTGGTCATTCGCAAGAAACCGACTGTGTTAAAAGCCCCTTGCTCCGCCAAGGCCACCAACGACGCCGCCTCGATGGTTTGCAGATCTTCCTGTGCCGGCAACGAGTCTTCCAGGTCCAGCTGCGCAAAGGCTGAGGGCCTGAATCGACCATCTCCCGGGTTAGGCTCTGACTCGGGTCGCTCATAGGGCTCGCTCAGCGGCACAGCTTCAGATTGCGGATAGAGCATGGCATGCAATGGATGGACTGAGCCCTCCCTCGCAATCTCGAGGATCAGCTCCGAGCCTTGCCGAGCTGGAGTATCGTCCGGGTCAGTGAGTCTTCCCGTGCATCGGGTTGAACAATCAGGGTTGGTGCTGGCCAGCCAGGGCTTGTCTGCAGACTCAGCATCGTATTGCAAAATGCTGAACAGCTGGCCTGAAAGGACGAATCCACTCTGGTAATCTCCGCCCTCAAGTGAAAACAAATCTGCCAGCCTGGCCTGATTCTCACAATCCTTGAGCAGCGCCAACAGGCGCTTCTGCGCTGACTTTATCGTATTGATGCCATGGGCCCGATACGCTCGGTGAAGCGCCTTCTCGAGCTTTCCGCTCAAAGACAGGTCGAGGTGCCTGGCATGCTTGTTCAGAGGATTGGGCTTCCCACCCAGATTCTCTGGCAATACCGTTTGCTCAACCAGTTCAGCGCTTTGGTAATGTGGTTGGCGGCTGGCCCATTCTCGAATACTCTTCTGATACAAGATCCCGGAGCTGGTGCGAGTCATGGCTTTTCGGATTTCGAACAACTCATCGTAAACAACGATCCCCATCAAACCTCGTTTACGGCCGCTCTCGAAAATATCGCCAGACTCTCCTATGTTTTCCCACACTAAACGACTACTTTCCCCAGCAGCCGTGTCTTTTTTCGCCTCGTTGGCAAGATCCTGCAACACCATATTCCTGATTGCCGCTGTGGGCCCCAGGTCGGTGTTTCGGTACTGACTCTCACGCCATGCGCTCTCTGCATCCGCTCCGCCTGCAAAAAAATTCTTTTGCTCCTCGGCTGCCTGTTCATAACATGCCAGTCCATAGGAACCCTCCAGATCTGTAAGGAAGTCGAAGGTGGATGGCACCTGCTCCTCAAGCAGGGGTTGCCGGCCTCGCTGAGGCGCCACCTCATCCAGCGCAACCATTTCGGCAAACCTACGATGCCAACGGGCATCTGGTCGCTGAACAATTCTTTGGGTGCGCTCTTTAAAGGCCTCGCTATCGCTTTCCAAGAACTCGATGCGAGCAGCCGACCACTGAACTTCAGACCAGGCAACGCGGACATCGCTTACATAAGTGGCACTGGTCGTGTAGTAATTTACTGGCACCCAGATTTCGTCCAGAGGAACCGAGGTGGGCAGACGTTTGTTGGCACTCAGACGTTGCTGTCCCTCGTTCCTGTATGCACTTAACGGAATATCTCGGAACCACAGTCGACCGTCTTCGTTCCGAGATAGCCTGATTTCACGCCACAACCGGTTATTGCGGAACAGGTAAAGGTAGCCAGAGCGGGCTGAAACAATCTGTTGCCCGGGTACACCTGCGATGGGCTCCTCTCGCTCTACCAGTGTCAATGGAACCAACGGCGCCACAATAAGTTTCTGCCGAACGATTTGCCGGGGAGTCACTTCCGGCAGGGTGTAAAGCGGTATTCGCAACGAATCGCCCTGCTCGGCAGCAATTTCCAGAGCGACATCGGCTTGCGGTGACTCATCCCAAGGCCAAACACGAAGCACACTGCTATCCAGCACCTCATGCTCCAACTGATCATCTATCGTTTGGTAGGGTGTGGATTCTTGATGCTGCAGGAGGCGAAGCTCCTGTCCACTGGGGTGATCCTTCCCCAGTATTTCAACGATCAGCACGTCCCCCTCACAGGCGGGCCCGCAACTTTCTGTATTTCGCGGTGATTCGGTTTCAGACATCCCTGTCATCCCTCAGGTTGTTAACTGGTACTGTAATGGATCAGCCACCGCCATACTCAATCGCTTAAGTTGCTCTGGCTCCAGAACAGGCGTTCCCGCCATAGACACTGGTTCCGGGTTCCGTGAAACCAGCCAGCGCCCCTCATGAGAGCATCCGTGCCAGTAGATCACTTGCTTGATCGGCCCATCCTCACCGATGTTTCGGGGCTTCAGCCGGTGCCAGATCAGGGGGTCATAGAACCGCAGCAGGCCTTTTCTGCCCTCACCAAACGCCACGGTAAGGCGCTCCCGAACCCAGGTGACTACGGCGTCAATAGTCTCGTCAGATTCGATGACTATCCCGCTTAACTCATTGTTTAGCTTGAGTTCGTTCAGAGCCCACTTGTACAGTTCGCTTTCCTGGGCTGCCTGAACGACAACGGGGCTCTCATCCACGTAGGCAGCCCACAGCGTTTCGTTGAAAAGGTGCTGCCACACTGGAGCCTCATCATGCTCGTAGAGCTTCCTGAGCAGCGGTTCTCCAGCTAGGCTCTCCAGCACCAGATAACGCACTTTGCCAGATGTAGGTCTGGGTAATGCCACCATCCTCTCCCTTTGAACTATACCGACTGTTTTCTGCCACAGGGGCAGTTCCCGAGCGGACAGGAGCCATCAGGTTGCTGCTGGCACTGTTCAACAACGGCGGTTCTGTGCATACGGGCCTGTTTCAGTCTATGAGCGACAATTGCCTTCGCCTGGGCGTCTGTTCGCCGGTCAACTTCCGGTAGCACGGGCGGCGCCACCCACCCACCGATGCTATCCACCAAGGCGGGCATATCCGGCACCAACACCTTCTGACCACTCCCCTTACCCGGCGAACCTCCGGCATTCAGTTTGATCGCCGCGCCACCGAGGGCAACGCCGCTTGGGTCGATTTTCACAAAGCTGCCGCCCGCCTTGAGGGTGATTTCCGCACCCGCTTCAATCACGGCTTTCTGACCGGCCTTGATATGCAGTTCGGTGCCGGACTCACTGAGCCAGGCCGTGCCAGCTTTCAGGTGCAGGGTGCCACTAACGTTGAAGCTGTGGTCTTTCCCGGTCTGTTCGCGTTTCTCGCCGGCCACGGTGTGATGGCTGCTGCCTTTCACGTGGCTGAGGCGATGCTTGCTGACCGTCAGGTGGCTGTCATTGCCGATGACTTCGGTGCGGTTGTTTTCCGTGCGCAGTGCCAGGTCTTTCTGAGCGTGAACGTAGATCTGTTCTTCGCCCGCCTCGTCTTCAAACCGCAGCTCGTTACTGCCCTCGCCCTTGTGGGTTTTGGTTTTCAGGGTGGTGCGGGTTTTGTGTTCCGGCAGAGCGTACGGCGGCGTGTTGGTGGCGTGCCAGGTTCGCCCGGTGATGATGGGCTGGTCAGGGTCGCCGTCCAGGAAGGAGACGATCACTTCATGGCCGATCCTCGGCAATGCGGTGAAACCATACTGCCCCCCGGCCCAACCCTGGCTGACCCGGAGCCAGGCACTGCTGTGTTCATCATTTGCCGCATAGCGATCCCAGGGAAATCGCACTTTCACGCGGCCGTATTGGTCGCAATGAATTTCCTCGCCTTCCGGGCCGGTAACTATCGCCATCTGCGGCCCATCCATCAGGGGTTTGTGTTCACACAGTGGCCGCCAGCTTCGGTCTGCAGGGATGGCGGTAAAGTGGTTGGCGTAGCGTGTCGGTTCGCTGCCACCCTCTTCTTCCAGGGCCTGGGGTTGTGAGCCGGTGTGGGTGATCGCCGTAAGTAGCCAGTCGCGATTCATGGCTTCGTTGTCGTGGTCGGTCAGCGGCACCCTGGCACCCGGTGCAAAATCCGGGCGATTGCTTTCACCAAGGGCGGTGCTGGCGTCGCTGCGCAAGGCAGCAAGCCTGGCTTCAGTGAACGGCCGACCACTGACGTCCTGTTTGAATCGGCCGGGGTAGTCGTAGTGCTGGTAATCCTCCCGGTGGACGAGCTGATCGCCAGACTGTTCATGCATCAGGGCGTAGGCCGGGTTCGTGAAGGTGTAATCCTTCATGGCGACCGAAGCAGGGCGCACCCGCTCTCGGTACGCGAACCGGAACACACAGGGCGTTCGGGTACTACCCCCCGCTGTGCCGTTGTATGGGACGGCCTCAAGCCGTGGCGAATCGCGATGATGATCGGCAAAAATCAGGGCAGGTGTTTCCTGACCATCGAGGCTGCCGTGCTGGTAGCGGTAGTGCCAGCCTTCCTCAGCCGCCAGACGTTCGACAAAGGCCAGATCACTTTCCCGGTGCTGGACGCAGTATTCCCGCTCCTCGGGGCCGCGTTTAAGATCAAACACGGTATCGACGATCCCCCGCTCCTCCAGCAGGGTGCGAACAATCTCATCCGTGCGTCGGTTCTGGAAAATACGGCTGTTGTGCATCAGCGCCAGGCGCCAGAGCGGTGGCCGGAAAACCAGTTCGTAACGGGTACGCCGGTGGCCGGAATCACCACGGGCAAATTCGCTGACCACGCCGGTAAAGCGACGCTGCGGCACCCCGTCCTGCCAGATCACGAGATCCACCGGTTGCTCCAGCACGTTCGAGGCGCCAACAGACGGATCGGTACTGGCCAGGTCAAGACGTCCCTGGAACAACTCGGACAGCCGTTCTGTCAGCGCGAAGCCAACAACGGAGAAGTGATCAGAGGAGTATTCGCCAATGGTGGCGGTAAATTGCAGTCCGCTTGTCTGGGGCATGTCTTCGATCCCTGAAGAAAAAAGAAAATCCGGGTCTTCGCACCATCCTGTACAAAGCCTCAGCCCCGGTGAAAACCTCCTGTTCCCACCAGGGCGGCCCTAGTTTAATACAAGCTGCGGGGTATGCGGTACCCCGCCAGCAGTTGCTGTGTGAACGGGTTGGTGTTGCTGCCAGCGTGAAGGCGGTACCGCATCTCCCCGTCGTCGACCCGGAACCGGACATCCACCGCGCTGCTGCTTACACCGGTAATGTCGGCTTTATCGAGCAGGCGGAACAGGGCCCAGGGTCCGTTCTCCGAGAGGCTGCGGGGCGAACGATTGACCTGGACAGGCACCAGGGTGATACGGCTCTCCACGGAGTCTCGCAGGGTATTGGGCCAGACCAGCGGAATACTCTGGCGCGGGCCATGGCTGAACTCCACCAACTGGCCATCCACATTGACCACACTGCGGCGTTTGTTGGACGAGAGATTGAGCGGCTCCAGCGCAAACTCCACATCGAGGGACCCGCCACGGGTGAAGTAGGCCCTGCGGATTCGAGTCGCGTTCTCCAGGGAAGCCAGAACATCACGGCGTACCAGTCCCGCGCGGCGGGCGTCGCCTACCTGTTCGGGGTGGTCCTCAAGGAACAGTTTCAGGTTTTCCTGATAAAAGGTGTCCAGTGCGCCGCCCGGAGCAAAGAACTGCTCGAAGTCCTGCAACGCGACATCACGCCCTGAATCGGGGTTGAACGGATAATGGCGGGCCAGGTTCTGCTGGAAGGGCTGGTACACCTCGCGGTACCAATCACGCTCCAGTTGCGCCACGGCCTGATCCAGCACCACCCGCCAACTTTCCGTAGCCAGCCGAGTCAGCAGCCGGTTCAGCGGCTCGGGCTGGTTGCTTGCCATGCGCTGCAGGGTGAAGATCGGGTCGGCGCCCTGCAGGCCCATCCTGGCCCGAGCTGCAGCCAGGGCAGCCTTGCCTTTGTCTGGCGCTTCCTGGATGTTGCGCATGTATTCGTGAAGTTCACTGACCACCATCATGACCTGTTCGAGCCCGGTTGGCTGATCGTCATTTTTTCGGGTCAACTGGTTGAGGTCGGCGAACTGCCGCTCAATATCCTGCAGCATTCGGAAATGGGGAGACCGCTCCAGAACTTCCCGGGCCGCGGCATTCTCCCCGTCTGCCGAGGGCACAAGGCGCGTGTTGTGACGAATCTGCCCAAGCAGGTTTGCCAGGGGTTCGTGGCCGCTGGTCAGGCTCTCGAGAATACGTACACCGTGGTTCAGGTCCTCGAACCGCTGAATATCGATGCGACTCAAGGCGGTACGCCAGGCCTCCGCATAGTGCTCGGCATAGAGGGTCTGCAAACTGGCCAGCAGCTCGGCTTCGTCCGCCTTGCTGAAATCAACGTTATCCCGGCGGCCCAGAACCCAGGCGTCGACCAGAGCCAGATCCGTCACCGATCCGGACTTTCGCAGGAACCACTTTTCCAGACCCTCCCGGGTCAGGAGCGAGGGAATCGTCAGAGCATCTTCTTCCAACGCAGCCCCGGAACTGACCGGCTCGCCGTACGCATCCACCGGGACAAACACCGTGCTGAATGCCGGCCCGGATGCACGGGCCAGTTCCAGCGGCGCCCGGAATTCCTGTTCTGCCTCAGTTTCCAGATCCCGGTAGACCCGGTCTGGCGTAGCAATCCGACCGAGTTCATGTTGTGCCCACTGAACACTGCTACGGAACGGCGCCAGCGTCATATCAGCCACTGCATCCCCCTGGCGGGTGAGTTGTGCCAGGTCGGTATGCACCATGGCATAGTCCAGATGACCGAGTAACCGTTGCTGCAGTTCACTCTGGCCGGGGAACGCCCGCTGCCAGTAATCCCGCATGTAGCGGTTCACGATATCGCCCCGACGACCACTGGCGTCATAAAGCATGCGCAACACCCGCAGATGCTCAAGGCGCTCGGTGCTATTGTCGGGTGCCCGTCCCATCTCGGCCATCACTCCGAACATCAGTGCCGGCAGATACTGATAGGCAAGCATATCCAGGTAGGACTCTTCCACTTCCGGGCCCACCTCATGCCCCCGGTAAAGGCCCATATCGCTGAGCAGCGGCCACTTCCGTCGATGGTCGCCAAAGGCCAGGGTCGCCTCACGAAGCTCATCCAGTGGGCCGAGCAGGTTCCGGCCAGTGTTGTCCGGTTCAAAACCCACCGGTTGCCAGTTATCAATGAACTGCTGGACACGTGCTTCGACAGCGGTAGCGGCTTCCGCATTCTTGATAAAGTAATGCTGCCAGCCGGCGGTCATGCCGGCACCGGCACACACTGCCATTGCTGCGGCCACAGCCAGCCGGCGTTTCCGGGACTGAACAACACGTCGGTTGTCTCCGGCAAGACCGGCCTCCGGGTAGATGATCTCCGGAAACAGAGCCCGGGTGAACAGGTTGGCGGACGGCCCCACCCGTTGGGCAGGCTGAATGGGCCCAGCGATCTGGTAGTTGGCGGCAGCTGCCGAGACAAACGCATCCTCAGGTACGCCCTCCTGCAACACCGACGTAAAGTAGGCGCCGCGAACCATCGCCGGTGTCGAGAACACATCCGCAGACAGCAGGTCGGTCAGAAAATGCTCCAGCACCGGCTTCAGGCCGGCAAGCTGGCGGGTAAAGGAATAAGCTGCTGCCCGTTCTTCGGCATCCCGGGTGTTGGCCAGAACCTCTGGCAGGCGATCGCTGAGACGCTCAACCATGGCGGTGTATCGGTCGGAAAACTGGTTCAACCAGTCGTCGTTATCCGGTCGACCTTCGAGACTGAAGGTAAAGCCAAGGGCCTGTTCTTTCTCCTGCTTGCTCAGGGTCCGCACCAGCGGGCCAAAACCGTAGAGCAGATCCATCTTGGTGAATGTGACATACACGGGCAAACGAGAGCCTATCTGTTCCATGAGTTCCCGCAGACGCGTACGCAAAAGGATGGCCTGATCCTGCCTCTGGCCGGGATCTGCCACACTGAGACTGGCCAGATCAACCGCGAGCACCACCCCGTTCAGGGGCCGCTGTGGGCGATGTTGCTCAAGCCAGGCAATGAAATGATTCCACAGGCGCTGCTGGATCTCAGCGCCGGCACCCTCTCCTTGACTTTGGCTCAGCAGTTCACCATCCGGATCGATCAGCACACCCTCATCGCCAATCCACCAGTCAAAGCCGAATGGGTTGCGATCGACCCGGTTGTTTCGGGTTACGTTGGTGAGCGTGTAGGTCTGCCCGGAGCGCTGAATCAGACTGGTCTTGCCGGCCTCCTCAAGGCCCATCACCAGATACCATGGCAACCGGTAAATGCCTTTGCGTCCCGGGAGATTGCTTTTCAGAGCCGCCAGTTGACGGTCCAGCAGTCGCTGCTGCTTGCGCTCCATGGGCAGAATCGGATCTTCCTGTTCCTTCTGCTCTTCCGCCTGCCGGACGTTCACCTTGCGCAGGCGGCGCGCCAGTATCATGCCCCACACCATGGCGACCACAAGGACAACGCCCAGGGTTACCAGGGCCCGCATCTGCCAGGCCGCCAGAGGAAACTCGCCGTTCATTTCCCACCGCGGCCCCAGCCACCAGGTGGCCACCAGCAAGGCAATAACCCCCAGGGCCAGGGTGACCGGGGCTGCATTTTTGAGATATGGCAGAAGCCAGCGACCGATGAGTAAAGCTTTTCTCCACATGGTGTCCATTCCTGCTGTGATTCCTTGGTGTATTCGGGGCTCAACCCAGCTTCTCAAGCTGCCTGATCAGGCCGGGCTCCCAGTCTTCGAGAGCCAGGCCACGGACCTGTGCCTGAAGATCCTGAACCTGTTGCGCCGCCAGTGATTTCAGGCCCGCGTCTTTCATCAATCGGGCGCTGGCAAGGCGCCAATAGAAACGGTCTCTTGGCTCCCTGGCGTCCGCCAGCCCGTCCTCCAGTAGTTGCATCGCAACAGAGAGCCCCTTTTGTCCAACCAGCTCCCGGGCCTTGTCATAAACCTCTTCCCAGGCATTGGCGCTGCCTGCGGAGCCACCCGCCGCGGGCGCGGACCAGAGCCACTCTTCTGCGTCCCGGGAGAGGAACGGGGTGCCATCGTTGAAGGTGAGTTCCGACAACTGGGCAAGCCGCTCGACAAACTCCCTTACGGATACACGGATGGCTTCTGCACAGGCATGGTGGCCCAGGACTGCTGCTACCCGTGCACTCAACCAGTGTCCATCGAGCCAGAATGGACTGACCGACAAGCTCTGTTCGATTTTTTGCCACAATCCGAGGTCTGCGGATTTTTCCAGGGCTTCCCGATAATCGGCCACACGATCAGCACTGACTGCGGCAAGATCGGTGCGTTTTCCGTCCCGTGTCGGTGGTACCGCAGTGATGTTCTGCCAGATAGCGTAGCGGCGAATCTGGTACCCCAGAGGCTGGTCCGGACCCGTTTCGGTGAGCATGTCCGCGACTTTCAGAAGACTCTGCCGGGTTGCCCGTTCGTCGCCCGGGTCCAGCGTGAGAGAGCCGAGGGATGGCTTTGCCTGTGTCGGCTTCTGCGCTGGTGTCTCGGCGTCCGAATCCTGGCCGCCCGCCGCTGCCGGCGAACGCGGTTCGGGCGCTGCCGTCGCATCATTGACCCGTGGCAGCTTTTCAACCGCCCGTTTGAGATCCTGCAGTGGCTCCTCCGGTAATTCCCGCCCAGCGGCCTGGTCCATCAGTCTGGAAAGAAGTTCAAGGCAGAATGCTCGACCGTCGCCAACACTGCCATCGAACGCCAGGGCATCGACACCCTTGCCGGCGCGCTGGAGCATCTGGGTAAACATCATTTTGCGGGCCCGCCCGCCTTTGTCCCCGGGATAGGGCCAGGCCTGCTCCCACCACTCGTCCAGAACCCGATGCAAGAGGTACAGGGACAGTGCAAACCGTTCCCCGTCGCCACCACGCTGCAGGGCTATCAGCAGAAAGCCCAGTACTTTCAGATCCTTGCTACGGTCCGAGAGAACTGTCAGGGCATCGCTTTCGACCTTGCTCCAATCGATGTCGGTATGGGCCAGCGAGCCTACCTTCATGATCTCGTTTTCCAGGAACTCCAGCGTTGCATCGTCGCCGAGTGCCTCGCCCACGCCCGAATCACCGGGCAATGGTGAGACGACCTGTTCAACGTAAGGGTGTTGCTCAATGATCTGCATGGTACTGTCCCGACTTGCTGTGTTCCGCCTGTGACTACCAGCCACAGGTCTCGCGTAGCGGTTCAATGGCCCGGCGGTAACCCGAGAGATCAAACAGCAGGCCATCAATGCGACTGTTGGGCGATTCGATGCGCACTTCTTTGCTCTCTATCATGGCCTTAACGGTACGAATGGCCGGCAGGCCCCGGCCGCCGCTGAGCACGAAACCGCTGTCCCGTACCCGCCAGATGGTCTGTCCCTTGCCAAACCCCAACCGAACCCGCTCCTCGTCCATCGTCTCCGGCAGCATCAGGGTGAGTTCGGTAATGTTGTTGTGGCACTGGAGCGCGAGCAGAGGTCTGGGAGGTTGAACGCCCAAAGCCGGAATGGTCACCAGCTGACCGGCGACCCTTCCGGGATCCCGGAAAAACACGCCGGCGCCTGCATCGTCAACACTGGCGTAGGCCTGTCGCCACCGCTCGGATCGCCGGCCATCCGGGGCCGTGGGTTGGTCCCCGGACGCCGCCACAGGCGTGCCAAAAACCTCATCAAAACAGGCTAGCCGCTCAAGTCGCTGGGGCTCACCGGTACAGAGCCGGGCATCCTCAAGTTGGTCGGCGCAGGCGTTGGAGATCAGGAAGACCAGCGCCAGTGCGACAAGGACGCGACCGGTAGATTGCAGTTTTCGGGGAATCATCAATCTGTCACCTGGTACTTGAGACACTTATGGGCGAGGGTCCGCTTTGGCAGCCCGAGGCTTTCCGCCGCCTGGGCACGGTTACCACCGTATTGACGCAAGCGCTCGCGAATAATCGCAGCTTCAAAGGCCTGTGCCGCGGCTTTAAGATCCCGGATCTCTTCCACAGCGGGCAAATCAATGGAGTTGCGGTCTCCGGCATCCAATGTTGCCATGTTCCAGCCAAGGGGCTCTTCAAACAGATCATTGAGCCGGAGGACTTCCGGCTGGATATCATCCCCGCCCGGGGTTTGCAGGCAGGCCAGTTCAATGATGTTACGCAACTCCCGAACGTTGCCCGGGAAGTCGTATCCAGCCAACAGATGCAGGGCGTGGCTGGAAATACCCATTGGTCCAGTACCCTCACGTTCGGTATATAGCCGGATAAAGTGACGACTCAGGGCCTCAAGGTCGTCCGGGCGCTCTCGCAAGGGCGTCACCCGCAGCGGAAACTGGCTCAGTCGGTAAAACAGGTCCCGCCGGAAACGGCCATCTTCAATCCCTGCCTGCAGCGGCTGGTGGGTAGCCGCCACCAGACGAAAGTCCGAACGCTGTTCCTCACGGGCGCCCAATGGGCGGAACTGGCGGCTTTCGAGCACCCGGAGCAGCTTCGATTGCAAAGCCATGGGCATGTCCCCGATTTCATCCAGGAACAGGGTTCCGCCATTGGCCTGGGCCAGAAGGCCTTGCTTATCCTGATCAGCACCGGAAAAGGCGCCCCTGGTATGGCCGAAAAGCTCGCTTTCCAGAAGGGTATCCGGGATGGCGGCACAGTTGACCACGACCATAGGCCCGTCGGCCCGGTCGGACATTTCGTGAATACCGCGGGCGACCACATCCTTGCCACAACCGGTTTCGCCCTGCACCAGCACGGATAGCTGACTACCGGCGGCCCGAACGATCTGGGCCCGAAGCCTGATCATGGCCTCGGAGTTGCCCACGAGGGTTCGGGCCAGCTGTTCGCAGTGGTTACGGACAGTTTCGGCGTCGTGCAGGTGATCCAGGGAGCGCTTGAGCAGGCGGCGTTGCCAGATCTGGTCGCGGCTCTGAAGCTGGGTAATCCATTGATGAACCAGCAGTTGCCGTAGGCCACAGTAAAGTGGCTGGCCGGTGATGCCGTCCCAGTCAGATTCGTCTCGGCAGAGAACGAGTATGCCGAGGGTTCGGCCATCGTCACCGGTGAGCGGCTCGAGCCACAGGGACCGGGGGCGGTCGCTGGCTTCGAACAGGGCCTGGAAACCGGCATGGTCCAGGCGGTAGCTGGCGGCTCGGCTCAGTTCGCGGGCTTTGCCGGTTTGCAGCACGTGGGCAAAGGGGTGGCTGAAGTCGCCGCAGTCGAATTCGCCCTGTTCGGCCAGGCCGTTGCAGTGCAGGGTCCGGCCACTAAGGTCGAGTTCGAGTGCCCAGCAGCGGGTCAGGCCGAAGGCGTTTTCCAACTGTGTTGTGGCGGTTTTCAGCAGATCCGGCAGGTTGTCCTGCTGGATCAGGGCCACCGCCAGGTCGATGCCGGTGTGCAGTTCCATCTGCATCCGTCCCATGGTTCTCTTCCCTAAGATTATTATGCTTTTGTGTGCGCCGACCGCACGCTGCGCTACTTTAGAGTGGCCCTAAACCACCATTCCCCTGAATTTGGCATCTTCAACACCCAACGTGACCTTTGTAACCGGCTCCCTCGCAGCCAGTTTCTCCAGCAACGCCAATGAAACCGGCGGCAACAACTCACCCTCTATGATCGACTCAAGCATCCTTGCGCCGTTTTCGCTTCTTGTCGCACGGCTGCGGATGGCATCGACCAGGCCTTCCTGAAGCTCCACTTCGGTGTGATAACGGGTTTTGATCTGGTCCGCCAGGCGCTGGAGTTTGTCGCCAACGATGCGGTTGAGGGTTTCCTCGCCCAGGGGCAGGTAGGGCACCACTTCCATTCTTGCCAGCAAGGCCGGCTTGAAGAAGCTGGCCAGTTCCGGGTAGAGGGCTTCGTCCAGGCTGGCCGGGGACTCGGCGTGGTTGACGATGGTCTGGTATCCGAGGTTGGAGGTGAGGAAGAAGACGACATTTTTGCAGTCAATGAGTCGGCCTTCGCCGTCAGCCAGTTCGCCTTTGTCGAACGCCTGGTAGAACAGGTTGAGAACTTCCGGATGGGCTTTTTCGACTTCGTCGAGCAACACCACAGAGTAGGGTTTCTGGCGGATGGCTTCGGTCAGGATGCCGCCTTCCCCGAAGCCGACATAACCCGGCGGTGAGCCGATCAGGCGTGAAACAGTGTGTTTTTCCTGGTATTCAGACATGTTGATGGTGGTGAGAAACTGGCGACCGCCGTAGAGCAGCTCGGCCAGTTGCAACACGGTTTCAGTTTTACCAACACCGCTGGGACCTACCAGTAGGAACGCGCCCATGGGGCGGCCAGGCCGGCGAAGGTCGGCTCGGGCGGTGAGCAGGTGCTGGTGCAGGCAATCGATGGCGGTGTCCTGACCCTTGATGTGCTCCTGCAGATACGCCGGCAGGTGGGTGATTTTTTCCAGTTCGTCGGTGGTCATGCGGTTAACCGGGATACCGGTCCAGTCGGCGATAACCTGAGCCACCTGGCGGGCATCAACGCGGGCGTGTACCAGCGGTTCATCGGCCTGGAGCCCGGCCAGTTCCTGCTCAATGGCGGCGGCTTCGCTTTTCAGGTCCGGGCGTTCTTCTGTATCCCCATCGGTCAATTCAGAGATATCCGCTTCGGCCTGCGGTTCGCCGGTGAGCAACTGTTCCCGGATCTCCACCAGTCGGGCCACCAGCTCGCGCTGTTCGTTCCAGCTCTGTTCCAGGGCTTCGGCTTCGGTGGTCAGGTCAGCAATCTGCTGCTCCAGGGCCTGTTCACGTTCTGCATCCACGCTCTGGCCAAGGGTGTGTTCCCTGCTGAGCAGTTGCTGCTCCATTGCGAGCTGATGCAGCTCGCTGCGGACGTGGCTCAGGCGGCGTGGCGGTGTGCTGAGATTGAGGCTGACCCGGGCACAGGCGGTGTCCAGTACGTCGATGGCTTTGTCCGGTAGCTGACGGCCGGCAAGGTAACGGGCAGACATGTCGGCGGCGGCTTTCAGGGCACTGTCGGCGATCAGGACCTGATGGGCTTTTTCATAGACGGTGCGCAGGCCACGGAGGATGTGGACGGCTTCTCCGGGTGTGGGCTCATCCAGCGCCACCGGCTGGAAACGCCGGCTCAGGGCGGGGTCTTTTTCGAAGTATTTCTTGTATTCGCGCCAGGTGGTCGCGGCGATGGTGCGCAGCTCGCCCCGGGCCAGGGCCGGTTTGAGCAGGTTGGCGGCATCGGAGCCGCCTTCGCTGTTGCCGGCGCCAATCAGGGTGTGGGCTTCGTCGATGAACAGGATGATAGGGGTAGCGGAGCCTTTGACCGCTTCGATCACGCCTTTCAGGCGCTTTTCGAACTCGCCTTTCACCGAGGCACCGGCCTGCAGGGCCCCCATATCCAGGGTCCAGAGCTCCACCTGTTTAAGACGATCCGGCACATCACCGTTAACGATGCGCAGGGCCAGGCCTTCCACCACTGCGCTTTTGCCCACGCCGGCATCACCCACCACAATGGGGTTGTTCTTGCGACGGCGGCAAAGAATGTCGATCATCTGGTCGATTTCGGCATCCCGGCACACCACCGGGTCCAGCTTGTCTTCCCGAGCCAGTCTGGTGAAATCGGTGGCGTAGCGTTTAAGTGGGTCCAGATCCGCGCTCACCACCGGTTGTCCGGGGTCCAGATCGTTCAGTTCCGGCCGCTCCACCGAGCCGTCGGTGAACCGTTCAAACTGCTTGCGTAGCTGCTCGCGGTTGATACCCGCCAGTTCCCTTGCGACACGGGGCATCAGGTAACGGTCGGCACTCATCAGCAAGGCCAGGAAGACGGCGCCAGAGCGCAGTTCGGTGTGCCCCAGTTCGGTGGAAGCCAGCAGCCAGGCATCCTGCATCAGCTCCACCAACAGCGGAGAGAAGGACGGATAGGGCTCGGCGCTTTGCGCTTCGCCGCTCAGGCTATCGCCTACCACCGGCTGCAGCGTCTGATGATCCATACCGGTGTGTTCCAGAATCTGGCGCACATCGGAAAACGGGGTTTCCAGCAGTTGGAACAGCAGATGCGCTGGTGTAATCTCGGCGCCCTGGCGGCTGATACACAGGGCCGCAGAGGCCTCCAGAGCCTGACGTGATATTTCGTTAAGGCGCCCGATCAGCGCCGGCAGTTCTACCCGAATCACAGTGATGTCCTTATTTCGGTAATTGATCCAATACGCGCAATACGTCCGTGATGCGCTCGTTCAATGCCATGTTGTACAGGGAATAGATCCCGGCCATCGCGGCCACAAACAGACCCGCAACCCCCCAGACCGGCAAGCCGCTGCGTAGCCGGTTGCGGGTTGGTGTCACGTTCATCCGGGCATCCGCCAGAGGCGCGTGATCCTGCTCCCCCTGCAGTGCTTTCAATTGATCGTGGAGGCCCCGGACGATCTGATCGTACTCATCCCGGCCGTTTTCCATCACCTTGTACCGGCCCTCAAAACCGAGACAGAGGCACAGGTAGATGAACGAGAGCATGTCGCGGTAGCGGGCCGGTTCCTGCTCCATCCGGGCGAGGATGGCAAAGACCTTTTCCCCGCCCCAGGTCTCATTGTGGAAACGGGACAGCAGCGAATGCTGGGACCAGACACTGTGAGCGCCCCAATCGGTCCCCAGCACGGCTTCGTCAATGAAGGCGCAAAGTACGTACCGGTAGGCCACAACAACCGGCCGGTCGTACCCCTGCTCCACCAATTCACGGTCAATCGCGGCGATCTCGTCGACGACCTGCTGATACAGGGTTTCCACCGCGCGATACTGCGCCAGCCTGCGTATGCGGATTACCAGGCCAAGCAAGGGTGTGGCGGCATCAATCAGGCGGTTATGTTCCAAGCCTCTGAGTTGGAACTGCTCGTCGACCAAGCCTTCCCTGTTGCCCTCGGAAGGTTTCTCGCTGTCGGCAAACATCAGATCACTGAATGCACTGCTGCCGGAATTCCTGCTGCCATTGGGTAAATCCATTACCTGTGCATCTGTCATGATTTAACTCCTGATTGCCCAGAACTGCATTTCCATGCCCGGGAAACTGCCGGCCACGTGGAACGCGAAACCGCTGGCGTTGTCGAGCATTTGCCAGGCCTGGCTCTGGTCGTCCAGGCGGAAGTACACGAAGCCGGCGTGGTACGGCAACTGCCGGGGTGCAACCGGCAGCGCTGAGAGCGGAATTCCCGGCAGTTGCAGGCTGATGAGATCCCGTATTTTCTCCACCGAGGCCACCTTGCATTGTTGGGTGAACTGCTTGCGCAGATCGTCCAGCGGCATGTCGGCCTTGACCGCAAGAATGAATTCCGCATCCCTCACCAACTGGGCATCCTGAACCGGGGCCACGGTCAGTCCGTACTGGCGCTCCTGGAGCTGGATAGCCAGGGCTCTTGGTTCCAGTACCGTACTCAGGGACTGCCGCAGAACCTGCATGAGCGGGGTAAAACAGTCTTCCGGAAGATCATGATCGTAGGGCGGGTACTCCCTCGGCAGGCGCCCTTCATCGGTGAAGGTCACCAACTCGCCACACAGCTCGAGCAGGGCTTCAAACAGTCGTTCGGGATGCAACTGCCGCAGGCGGGCCAGATGCATGAATCTGGGGTGGGCCCGGTTGAGCATCTGCAGCAACATGAAGTCCGCCACATCCGCAACGCCGCCTTGCCCGGGAGCACCGACACGTTCGGCGATATTGCGTGCCCGCTCCCGCATCAGGCCCGCCATTTCCCCGACAAATCGCTGCAGTCTCGGCGCGGCCCGCACACTCAGCATGGTAGGGATGAAATTCGGGTCCATCACCAGGCTGCCATCCGGGCGCTTTTCCATAATCCGGCCGATGGCCAGGGCAGCATAAGCGCTGCGATCTTCGCGCTCCAGCATCAGGCGGGGCGCAACGCGCGCCACATCAATGGTATGGGCATCGCCGTCGATCGAATGCAGATCCCGGATTTCCCGGGAATCGGCACGAAACCGGCCGGACACCGGGGCGTCCGGCCATTCCACTTCCGCCAGGCTGTCACTGCCGAGCGGCAGCGCAAGATAGACAATCTGATTGGCCACGGAAGCATCGGAGATTTCCATCGGCTCCGGCATCACATCGTCCTGGGGCAGGCTGAAACGGGTGCCGTCGGGGAACAGGCCGGAGGCCCGAACCAGGCCTATCCGGCCGAAGCTCAGGTATTCGGCATTCAGCTCCAGGTCACTGAAACCATAGAGGTAATCGGAAATCGCGAGCGCCCGTTCATTGATCTGGTGTTCCAGATATCGCTGCTGTTGCTGGAAGTGTTGGGGCTTGATGAACAGGCCATCACTCCAGACGACTCGATTGGTTACCGCCATCAGGTGTCATCCGAATGCTTGAGTTGAACTTCCCGCTCCCGCAGGTTCACCAGCAGGTTGTAGCGGCCGCCGATTGGATCCACCTTTACCACCTTCTTCCACTGGGACAGGTTGGGGTAGGCGTAAAAGGCGATCACGCCGATAAATCGGGTGTCCTCGCCAATCTCGAAGGGTTCGATGAACTTGAACTGGCCAGGCACCAGGGAATAATCGCTGTGGTCCACATAGTTCTGGCCCAGTGACGACTCCAGGTCACTCAGCAACTGGTCGAAATCCCCGGCCATCAGCAGGGAGCTGTCGCGCATCTCGATGATCTGGAATGCGATGGGGGTGGGTGCCAGGGATTCGTTCGGGTTAACATCCGGCTCGGCCACCATGGTCAGACCCACGCGGCTGGGGAGATCTTCCGGGTACCCCACCGGGATATCGGGGTCCCAGAGCACTTTTGCGGTTTTGGTCACCGCGTTATAGGGCGTGCTGCATCCGGCAAGCACGAATACGATGGCCAGCAAGCTCCATTTGCAGGTCTTCACAACGGGTTCTCCCTCTGTAGTTGGCGCAGGTTCTGGTCGTAAGCCTGTTCGAACACCTCCTGGAACAGGCGCTCGAACCCCTGCTGACGACTGGATTTCAGTTCGCGGTAGTAATGCTGGTACATATCCCAGGCCCAGCGTCCCTCCTCCTCATTCTGGCGAAGCCCCCGACGATAACCGTGGAAGCGGCGCAGCAAGGCCTCGGGTGAAAAGGCATGCAGGATGGCCGCCAACGCCTCACTGATGGCTTCACGGGTTGCCTGCTGGTGATGGTTCAGGCTCTGCAGGCTTTCCCGCACCGCCGCCGGCGCCGACAAGTGAACCGGGCTGCGATGGCTGGCGAACAGGGTCTGCACTGTGTCTTCATAACCCTCGCCCAACCGAAGTGGATTATCTTCAATGGGTTGCAAACGGGTTCTCAGCGCCTGATGCCGGCTGTCTTCTCCCTGGTGCAGGGCCAACAACCCTTCAACGGTCGCCTTCAGGGTTTGCCCCGCTTCTTCCAGAAAAAGGCGCATCTCATCGCTGTCGGCAAAGTCCAGCCCGGCTTCCATACCCCGAAGCAGGGGCGCACCGCTGATGTGTTTGCTGCTCTGGTCGACAGACTCCCGGCGATCACCGGTCATTGTGGTCTCAGACATCCTGTCTCTCTCTCCTTTGCGAACGGGTAGGCCAACCGCCACGTCGCGGTTTTCTCGGTACTCATCCGAGACAGGCCTTTGAGGGGCATACCAGGAGGCCTCGCTGGCCATCAGAGTGTCGGTTTCCGGCTCCTGTTCTTCCGACTGCCCACTCCAGGGTGCCAGCGGATCATCACTGACTGCCTCCCCGGCTGCCGGTGCAAGTTTTTGCAACGGTTCCGGATTCTCGTTCGCGCTCATCGAGTCCTGTCCCCGGACCAACGGCCCCTCATCGACATCAACCAGGACCGTGGCCTGTTCTGACTCACCACGGTCAATCAACGGATCCCCGACAGACTCGGCCAGTTCGGCACGAAGCCGGTAGCGTCCGATACCGACGGTATCGCCATGATTCAGGCGAGCCCGACGCCCCCGGCCCACGGGCTGGCTGGCGCTGTTGATGTAGGTACGGCCGCTACGGTCGATCAGGCAGAAACCGCCATCCAGGAACCGGATTTCTGCATGGCCGGGAACCGCGCCCGTTCGCTGGGACGCTAATCGCCAGGTATCACTGGCGGCTGTTCCGATGGAGCCGCCGCGAACGCTGAACCAGTGCTCGATGGTTGCACCCCCGCCGGCAACCGTCGGGTTGGTTACAGTCAGCTTCAGGCTCACCGCCCGTTGTTCATCCATGTCTGCCTTCCCTGCCGGATCTACCGGCGAATCTGAATACGCACCGCCGGTCGGCGCCTTGCCCGGTCCGGGGTTACAAAGGAATTCCACCCCAGCCGCACATCTTCGCCCAACTGCATGGGGCGGATGTCCTTCGGGCGGATCTGGAGCTCCAGGTCATAGGCCAGTTGCTCCCGCGTTGCAAACTCCACCAGTTTGACCAGGCGCTGATGATCCTGACCATTGGGCAGGAAGTCCGCAAAGCGCTGTCGACTCAGGTTTCGCAACCGGAGTACGAACTTGCCACTGCGATCCCGGATGGCCGACCCTACCAGCGTGTCGCTACCCAGAGAGGCGTTGGCCTGCCCCAACCGGGTCTGCTGATCGCTGGCAATGGCCACCTTGCGCAAGACCCATTGCTCAATGCTGACGTCATCCAGATCAAAGCAGTGGGCAACGATGCCACTCACCACCTCTGGTGAACGGCTGCGACCGGCCATCAGGCCGGCATAAGCCAGCATCTTGGACCAGTTAACCGGCGTGGCCTCTCGCAACCGGCTGTCGCCCAATCCCACCAATGCAAAGATCAGTTCCGAAAAGCCGTCCGAGGCACCGGGCTGAAACCTGACGTAGTAGCGGTACTTGCGCCAGGCCCGGTGAAACAGGGTGACCAGTCGGTGGTTGAAGAAATCCAGAAAATGGCGGCGGACACCCAGGTTCTGGCCCGCTTCCCAGGCCAGATCCTCCAGGTAATAACCCGGCAATGGCGACTGGGAACCGTGCAGCCCCAGAAAGCTGACCTCCATCTGATAAGGCGCGTGCTCGTGCTCAGGTGACAACGCCGACACCACGTCACTACCGGGAAACCCCAGCCCTGCGGAAGCAGAAAACCGGATCCGTTCCTGGCGGGGCTGATCGTCACTGTTGCGTTCCAGATCATCGCCATGATGCCGGTGAATCAGGTCCACCAACTGGAAAAAACTGTATCGCCGCGCATTCCCCAGAACGGGTTGCAGCTCGGCTACATCAGCGGCTGCTGACCTTGCTGTAACGTCCATGTGTACCGTTCCTGATTATCGGTATTCACCACTTCCAGTTGGTGAAATGCGTTAATACTGGCGTAAAGGGCAAAGAACTGGCTCAGAACCGTGCCAAACAGATAAAGATCGCCCTCAGAGGCAAATGCCCGCTCATCCAGCTCCAGTACCGAGCGAATACCCCGCACAGGCAGCCCTTTGACCATCCGGTCCACCGGGCTTGTTTCGATACCGGTGATACCCGCGAGGCGTTTCTGGGAAACCCGCTCCGCCTGACGATCTACCAGGGCACGGAAGTCGTAGACCCGCAGGACCGTTCGCAGGGCATCCACATCCAGCATGGACAGGTAGTTGAGGGACAGATTCGAGATCAGCGTCCACAACAGGCTACCGTCCAGGGTTGGCCGCAGGGTCGCGGTGGGCCGGGTAATGTTGCTGAAGGTGGCAAACGCCGGCGTGGTCTCGGTGGCCATGCAGATTTCGCCCACCGCCAGCTGACTCGGCAACTGTCGATTGGTGCAGGTCAGCGTCAGGGAAATCGCTTCCTGCCGGCTCAGGCACTCGGACTCATCACCCCGGACAAACGACATGTAATGGTCGAAACCATCACCGCGCACGCTGTCCCGGGCCCGGACCCGGTAATACAGGGCTGTTCGGCCCCGATCCCGTTCGACCTCATGCTGGAAACTCTCAAAGGCCGTATAGATGCGTGGCTCACCGCGCCCGGACCGACCCTCCAGCCAACCTTCCACCTGCTCGATGCTGAACACCTCGAAATGGTCCGGCGAACGACTGGAGGGCGAAATCCGGTATTCGGTCTGGCGACCGTTCAGGTCCACCGGCTCGCCTTCATGGGTAAACAGGTTCACGGCGGGGGTGCAGTAGAGTTGGAAATTGTCCTCCCGCACTTTGGCATCCGGCGGCAGTATCCGGCTGAAATGAAAACGGAGGCTGATTTCGTCTGCCTGCGCGGCCGGCAGCCGTCGCGCCAGGCCGTGGATGTCCACGAAACGGAAAGCCTCGGGGAAGCTAAGGTATTCCTGCAGGATGCGGTAGCCCGGGTAGGCGTTCTTTGGATAAGGCAGCAGTCCCTCGTCGTCACCAAAGCCGACCGGCTGCAACAGAGAGGCCGGCAGACGGTAGACCGAATCGCCCACGACTAGCTCAATCCGTTCCAGATAGTGGTTCAGCCAGAGAAACAGGGTTTCGGCGATATGGTTTTCACCACCCAGGTAAAAGCGCAGGCTGTCCATTCCCAATGAAGACAATGGCTGATCGGTGTGCAGTGCCAGGTCGACGGTCACAGAGGACACTTCCCTTGAATGCTCGGCGTGGGCCGCAGCAACGCTCACCGGAAAGACGTCTACTGCCCGACAGGTCCGGAAGCGGCACTGGGTCTGCCGGGTGGCATCACCCAGGGGCCGGCTCTTGATCTCGGTATGACGCTCTACCCGCTGGCGTTCACTGATGGCATGCAACTGCGGATCAAAACGCATGATCGTGCAACTGGGTACCGGCCGCAGGTAGTTCGGCCAGAGCATGTTCAGCAGCGAATGGGTAATCTCCGGGAATTCGTCCTCGACCTTTTCCCGAAGTTTGCCGGTCAGGAAGGCAAAGCCCTCCAACAAGCGCTCAACGTCTGGATCCGTACTCTGCTCCGACAGAAACCGGGTCAGTTGCGGATGGGCATCCGCGAATTCCCGGCCCTGAAGCCTGAGAAAGCTTAACTCGTCCCGGTAAAAGCGATTCAACTTCATACAACTACCGCATCCTTGGGCGTATGAGCCGGTCGGTATACTTTTCTTCCGGGAAAAAACAACTCGCTGCGCTCAGACATTTTTTCCCTGCAGAAAAGCATCCCCACCGACTCTTGCCATCCTTGGTGTTTGATGATCTTTTCCGTTACACCACCTGGTAGTAACGCTTGTCATCCAGAACCAAATCTATGGTTGTTTTATCGTCTTTGTCACCGACATTCAGGTACACGGTCACCTGAAACCGCAACTGCAGCGGATCCGGTCCCTGGGGCAGATTAACGACATCCACCCGCTTGACCCTGGGTTCAAACTTCTCGATGCACTGCCGGATCGCGCCCCGGATCTGAACGCTCAGATCGTGGGTGCCAAGCGTGGCGTCGTTGAAATCCAGCAGGCCCAGATCCGGTACGCTGGCGCTGTTGCCCGGGTGGGCATTCAGCAGGCGGACCAGGTGGCGCTTGATGGATTCAACAACGTGAGTGATCTCCCCCATGCTCTGGCCGGCCGGTGCGGCGGCCTGCTCCAGTCTCTCGAACAGGCTGCCGCTGCCGCCCTGCGATCCGTCGCTGGCCGGGTAATTGAACACGGATTAATCCTTGTCCAGTCGGCCAACCAGTGACAGTTCAAAGTTCGCGCCCATGTACTTGAAGTGCGGACGCACGGCCAGGGACACCTGATACCAACCCGGATCACCTTCCACATCGGACACGGTCACCTGCGCGGCACGCAGGGGGCGGCGGCTACGGACGTCCGCCGGCGGGTTTTCCTGGTCGGCCACGTACTGGCGAATCCAGGTGTTCAGTTCCCGCTCCAGATCCTGACGCTCTTTCCAGGAGCCGATCTGCTCCCGCTGCAGCACCTTGATGTAGTGGGCCAGGCGGTTAACGATCATCATGTAAGGCAGTTGCGTACCCAGCTTATAGTTGGTTTCCGCTTCCTTGCCTTCCTTGGTGTTGGGGAACTGCTTGGGCTTCTGTACTGAATTGGCAGAGAAGAACGCCGCGTTGTCACTGCCTTTGCGCATGGTCAGGGCGATGAAGCCTTCGTCCGCCATTTCGTATTCGCGACGGTCGGTGATCAGCACTTCGGTCGGGATCTTGGCTTCAAGCTGACCAAAAGATTCGAACAGGTGCACTGGCAGATCTTCCACCGCACCACCACTCTGGGGGCCGATGATGTTCGGGCACCAGCGGTACTTGGCGAAACTTTCGGTCAGGCGGGTGGCCAGCAGGTAGGCCGTGTTGCCCCACAGGTAATGTTCGTGATCCGCCGACACATCTTCCTTGTAGTTGAAGCTCCGCACCGGGTTTTCGGTGGGATCGTAAGGTACACGCAGCAGGAAGCGCGGCGAGGTCAGGCCCAGGTAGCGGGCGTCTTCGGATTCACGCAGGGAGCGCCATTTGGCGTATTTCGGGCCTTCGAAAACGGCCTTCAGTTCCTTGATGGCGGGCAGTTCCTGGTAGCTGTCGACGCCAAAGAACGACGGCGCCACAGAGGACAGGAACGGGGCATGGGCCATCGCTCCGACAGACGATACGTATTGCAGCAACTTCATGTCCGGTGTGGACGGGGTAAAGGCGTAGTTGCCAACAACCGCTCCGACCGGTTCACCGCCGAACTGGCCGTATTCGGTGGAATAGATGTGCTTGTAGAATCCGGTCTGGGTGACGTCGGGTGCGAACTCGAAGTCTTCCAGCAGCTCAGTCTTGGTGGCGTGGAGGATATCCACCTTGATGTTTTCACGGAAGTCGGTGCGATCAACCATCAGTTTCAGGCCGCGCCAGGATGACTCCAGCTCCTGCAGCTTGGGCGCATGCAGGATTTCATCCATCTGGGCGCTGATCTTGCGATCCAGCTCGACCACCATCTGGTCCACCAGCGCCTTGTTGACCGGCTGGCCTTTCTCGTCGCTTTTCAGCAGGTTGGCAATAAACGTTGCCACGCCCTTACGGGCCACATCATAACCCTCATCCGCCGGCGCCATGCGGCTGTTGGCCATCACCTGGTCCAAGAGCGAGCCTTCTGCAACAGATTCGGAGGCAGCAGATTGCTGCACAGCAGTATCAGACATACCACATCCCTTCAGTACGTTTTGAATTAAATCGGAGGTTGTCAGCGAGCGTTCGCTTACTCTTCGCTATCGGTGGCCAGTTCCAGTTCGGCCAGCAACTTGTCTCGGGCTTCGTCGTTATCCAATAGCTCCTGCAGCTTCGAACGGAACGACGGAACATTACCCAAGGGGCCTTTCAGGGCCACCAGAGCCTCCCGCAGTTCAATCAGCTTGTTCAGCTCAGGAACCTGACGGGCAACGCTGTCCGGGGAGAAGTCATCAAGGGTCTGGAATTCCAGGTTCACCGGCAGCTCGTCGGCTTCCTCATCCAGCTTGTTGGTAACGGTAGTGGAAAGAGTCAGGCCGGCTTCCTTCATGACCGAACGGAAGTTGTTCTTGTCGACAGAAATGGCCTTGCGATCTTCGATGGGGGTTTCTTCGGCGTGTCCCTTGAAGTCGCCAACAACGAACATCTTTAGCGGCAACTCGGTTTCTGCCTGCTGATCTCCGGTAGCGGGGACGTACTTGATATTGATGCGCTCTTTAGGCGCGACGGAACCGTCTTTTGAAGACATGCGCTTGCTCCCTGTGCAAATCATTTGCAATTGGTCAATCCCTTGTACGCACCCTCCTGGCGCGTAACGGCGAAAACTCTACACAGATCGTTTGCCTTTCTCAAGCAAAAAGTGGCCAGATTTCGTCAGGAATGTGCGCCCGGGCAAGCTTTTGCCAGAGTGCCCGACCTCTCTCTTTTCAGCCAGCCACAAACGCAGATTCAGTCAATGACGGAGTCCATGGCTGTCGCTATACTCGCCAAATCGACAGGAACAAAGTGCAACCCTACGGAGATCAACATGAGTGACCTGAAAACCCGCTTCGACGAAGCCGTCAACTATATCCAGACCGCTGAAGGTGACTTCAAGCCATCCAACGAGATGAAACTGGAGTTCTATGCGCTTTACAAGCAGGCCACCGAAGGTGACGTGACGGGCAAACGACCGGGGATGATGGATTTTGTCGGTCGTGCAAAATTTGATGCCTGGGAGAAACTGAAGGGCATGTCCAGCGACGATGCCATGCAGAAGTACATCGACAAGCTCGAAGCCCTGAAATGATCGCTTTTCCAGCCCGGACTCTGGTCAAAAAATGACCAGAGTCAATCTTCCTGTATAAAGCTTTGCGCTCGTAAATCGCCTGTCATAAGATGCGCGCAAAATAACAATACAAATTCATCAGGAAGAGTAATTTATGGACATCACCGAGGCGCTGGAACAATCCCAGCCAGGCCTTGTGGGCCGGGTCAAGGACGCAATCCACAAGCACAAGCTCAATCAACGCTCAGAGCAAACCTACCTTCACTGGATCACCCGATTCGTGCTGTTCAGCGATCTGAAAGATCCGGAGACGCTTGCCAATGAAGACCGCCAGCGGTTTCTCGACTACCTGAGCGATCGTATGCGGGTATCCCGGGCGCGGTTCAATCAGGCCAGCCAGGCCCTGACATTTTTCTATGAGGATGTACTGGGTAAGACGTCCGCCGGTGACAACGGCTGCGCCGCTGCCTGACAGGCGCGAATCAACGCCCGTTCATGTTGATATTCAGGGCGTCGTAGGAGCGGTTCTCGGGTGGGCGAATCACGTAGTTATTACTGTGAGTCTGCCCGGGGATGGACTTGGGATTACTGAACCGGAACTCCACCGGAACCTGGGAACGTCCCAGGTCGGTACGGTTGTCCCCTGGACGCAGACCCAGAGGATCCAGATAGAAATCGTCCTCGACCCTGGGCTTCAGCGGCACACCGGCAGCCGGTGCCGACAAGCCGCCTTCGATCACCGTGTTGGCCAGCGTTTCCTCCTTGATGGAGTTCAGGTGAATAGTGTCAATGGTAGAGCGTTCCTCGTACCGAAAAGCGCTGTTCTGATCATCACTCTGCGCAAACGCTCCGCCCGGACAGTTCAGGACCACGAGCAGCCCCGCAGCAACCAGCGGTTTGCTCACCGTACTCTGGATGTTCCTGACTTTTCCACGCATACCCATGACAATTTCCCCGGCAGACCATCCTGTCCGCGTACAGTTGTGACAAATTTCGATCAGTCTATCGACAAATCACACAACCTGCCCGAGCATTCGCCAAATATGTGACATCATTCACTTGTCATCGCCTGTCGCCTGATAACGAATACCAACCACGAACACCGACTTCCAGCCTTCCGGGGTACGAACGCTCACTTCATCGTCCAGGCGCTTGCCAATCAGGGCCCTTGCCAGGGGGGAGTTGATGCTGAGATAGCCTTTGCTCAGATCAAACTCATCGGCCCCCACCAATCGATAAGTCTGTTCATCGCCGTCTTCATCTTCCACCGTCACCCAGGCACCAAAAAACACCTTGTTACGATCATCCGGCAACCGGTCGACAACGGTCAGCTCTTCCAGGCGTTTGCTCAGAAAACGAACCCGACGATCGATCTCCCGTAACTGTTTCTTGCCGTAGATGTACTCGGCATTCTCTGAACGATCACCAAGGGCAGCGGCTTCGCGCACCGCCTGGGTGACTTCCGGCCGCTTCACCTTCCAGAGATACTGCAGTTCATCACGCAACGCACGCTCGCCGTCAGGAGTGATGTATCTCGGGCGTGGACTGCCATTACCGGGAACCTGAGTCATTGATCTCGCAACGTCCTCTGCCAATGGGAAAACAGAAAATAGGAAGGGCATAAAAAAACCCCGTAAAAACGGGGTAAGGCTAGCGCTGTGCTGGAGGGAGAAGCAAGCAACAAATCTGCTGGCTTCCAAAGCTACAGTTTCCATTATGCACAGCGTTGATTACACGGTAGTGGCCGAGGAATTACCTTTTGGTCAGGGAAATTGCGGACCCGCGAACCCGGAATTAGGTTGCACACTCTAGGTCCGGAGCATAGCGTTAGGGTATCGAGATTCCCAAAGCTTCCATTCACGGAGATACCAACATGAACACTCAAACCCTGCTGAACATGGCGCTTAATGGCGTGGATGCCCTTGGCTACCGGCTCGACCAGTACGGGATCACCGGCAAGGTCAATCGCCACAATATTGCGGCTTTTCTGGCGGCAGAACAGAAGCACCTGGAAGGTGAATGGGACAGCATTCAGGTACGAGTGAACCGTCGCCGCTCCCAGGTTGAAAGGATTACCCACGAGATCGAGTCGCGCAAAGATGCGCTGGTTGGCCCGGTGCTGTCGAGGATCAACCGGTTCCGCGCCAGTCAGTGAGTATTTACGCCGGTGGATTCGGATATGGCCCGCGTTTCCCCGGCCGCCGAATCTGCCGGCTGTTCGGCCTGGGCCGCCCGGATCCGTTTACGGGCCTCGGTAAACGCTGGCATTTTAACGGCCACCGTCAGGCCCGGCGACGCTTCCCCCGGATGGGTATCACTCAGAATAATCCGGCCCTGATGAATTTCTGCGACGGCGCTCACCAGGCTCAGGCCCAGACCATTCCCCGGTAGCGAACGACTCTTGCCAACCCGGTAGAAGCGCTGGAACACCTGGTCTTTCTCGGCATCGGGAATACCGATACCGCTATCCCGAACTTCAAACACCGCTTCGGCACCCTCGCGGCGAACGGAAACGCCAATCACGCCATGCTCGGGTGTGTATTTGATCGCGTTATCAATCAGGTTGCTGACCATCTGGAACAGAAGATCACGGTCGCCTTCTATCATCACACCGCTTTCCAGGCCCTGCTCAAAGGACTGGTCCTTATCTTCGGCCAGCGCTTCGTAAAGTTCGCAGGCGTCGGTAACCAGTTCGTCCAGAGAAACCGGCTTCATATCCGCCGCATTACCACGGGTTTCAAGGCGGGCAATGCGCAGCAGGGCATTGAAGGTGGCCAGCAACTGGTCAGCCTCTGCCACGGCGCGGCCAGCCTGCTCCCTCGCCTCGTCGTTATCCACCGACATCAGGGTGTTTTCAAGCTGGTTCCGGAGTCGGGTCAGGGGCGTGCGCAAATCGTGGGCAATGCTGTCGGAAACGTGGCGGATGCCTTCCATCAGATAGACAATCCGGTCCAGCATCTGGTTCAGGTTTTCCGCCAGCTGGTCAAAGTCATCGTCGGTGCCGCGGGTCGGGATCCTCAGGGACAGGTGGCCGTTCATGATCCGGCGGGAGGTATTGTTGATGACTTCGATACGGCGGGTCGTGCTCCGGCTCATCAGGAAACCACCCAGTAGCGCGAGGGCCAGGGTAATCCCCATGCCCCAGTTTATGGCGGTTTCAATCACCCGTTTCAGGTTCGTGAGCTCGTCAACATCCCGCCCGACAAGCAGGCGCAAACCACCCTGAACCTCGAAAATGCGCGCCCTTGCCAGTCGTTCTGGCCCGGTCCAGCCAACCGATTCGTTCAGGGTGAAATTGATCCAGCCACTCTCGGAACGACTGCCTTCCGGCCAGGTTTCGATATTACCGGCCAGCTTCAGGAAATCGTCTGTGGTGAGCAGATAAATGGACTTGGCATTGGGATCGCGGGCAACGCGCTCGCGGATGATGGTGATCAGGCCATTTACCCCACGGCCACGGTACTGCTCCGCCAGGCCGGCGATCTCCGCTTCAATGGTCTCGTCGGTCTGGGCGGTCATGAAACCCGCTGTACGCCAATAGATAAAGGCCAGTAACAGAAATACCGAGGTGGCGAACACCACCATGTACAGCAGGGCGAGCTGGAAGGACGAGGTCCTGAGCTGGCTAAGCAGTTTCACGCAACATGTATCCCGCACCCCGGATGGTCTGCAGCAAGGGCGTATCGAATTCCTTGTCGATCTTGGCTCGCAGCCGACTGATGTGGACGTCGATCACGTTGGTCTGGGGATCAAAATGATAGTCCCAGACTTTCTCCAGCAGCATGGTCCGAGTGACCACCTGCCCGGCATTACGCATCAGGTATTCGAGCAGCCGGAATTCCCGGGGCTGAACATCAATGTTCTGGCCGGCGCGCTTGACGGTTCTCGCCAGCAGATCCATTTCAAGATCGGCCACCCGCAGTACCGTCTCGGTCTCCGCTGACTGGCGATTACGCCGAACCAGGGATTCAATGCGGGCCAGCAGTTCGGTGAACGAAAACGGCTTGGTGAGGTAGTCGTCACCACCGCCCCGCAGCCCTTCAACACGGTCGTCCACATCACCCAGGGCACTGAGAATCAGAACCGGGACCTGGTTTCCGGTGGCGCGAACGGTCTTGATGATGGACAAACCGTCCATCCCCGGCAGCATGCGGTCCACAATCATGATGTCGTAATCTTCGCTGGCCGCCATCATCATGCCTTCCTTGCCATCAGCTGCATGGTCCACCACGAAGTCGGATTCCTTCAGCCCTTTGACAAGATAATTTGCAACGTCCTGATCGTCTTCGATTACCAGCGCTTTCACCGGCTCTCCTCCCGATAGCGGATTACAGTAACGACAAGGGTACGAAGAACTTGGCAACCCGGCCAGTTACGATCTTGTAAGAGGGTGTCGCCATTGGCGACGGTCAGACCTTCCTTGCAAACCAGTCGAGGCTGTCAGCCGTCGCCCCGCTGGGTCGGTATTCCGCGCTTACCCAACCGTCATAACCCATGGCATCGATGGCCTCAAAAACATTCGAAAAGTTAATCTCCCCGGTGCCTGGCTCGTGTCGCCCGGGATTATCGGCAAATTGAATATGGCCGATCCAGGGCAGCAGGCACTCCATGGAGCGCACCAGATCCCCTTCCATGATCTGCATGTGGTAGAGGTCATACTGCAGGCGCACGTTGTCGGCATCCACATCCTCAATCAGCGCAAGCACCTTGCCGGAGGTGTCCAGGAAGAAACCCGGCATGTCCACCCTGGAGTTAATGGCTTCCAGACAGAGGGTGATGCCCTCTTCGGCCAACTTGCCTGCGGCCCAGGTGACATTGTCGACCAGCGTCCGCCAGGCCATGTCATCTGAAACGCTAACTGGCTTCAGTCCTGCCAGGCAGTTCAATTGCCGGCAGCCCAGAGCATGGGCGTAGTCAATCGCCTGATCAACACCCACCCGAAATTCCTCCACCCGGTCCGGCAGGCAGGCAATACCCCGCTCACCGGCATCCCAATCCCCGGGCGGAAAATTAAACAGCACCTGAGTCAGCTGATTGTCGGTCAGCATCTGGCTGAGCAGGTCCTTGGGATAGGCGTAGGGGAACAGATACTCCACCCCCTCAAAGCCGGCGGCGCGAGCCATGGCAAACCGCTCTGGAAAGTCCACTTCCGTGAACAGCATGGAGAGATTGGCAGCAAAACGGGGCATAGCGCATTTACTCCTTGGGGCCTCGGCCAAGAGAGCCGAGCAGCGCACCGTTCAGGTGTTCCAGCTCCAGCAACAGGCCGCTGTGGTCAACATCACTGTGACCATTGGCCACGAGCGACAGGTATTCATTGTGTGTCTGTTGGGCCAGCGGCAGGGTTAACCCTTCCGCACGGGCCTCATCCAGAATCATCCGCATGTCCTTGAGCTGAATCCGCGCTGGCGCACCGGGTGCAAAATCCCGGTCAATCATGCGCTGCCCATGCAGCTCGAGAATCCGGCTACCGGCAAAGCCACCGAGCAAGGCCTCCCGAACCGCCGCCGGATCAGCCCCACCCTTGGCAGCCAGCAACAGTGCCTCGGACACGGCACCGATGGTAATCCCCACAATCGCCTGGTTGGCCAGCTTCGCCAGCTGCCCGGAACCAACCGGGCCAATCCGCGTGCATCTGCCGAGCGCCTCAAACACCGGGCGGGCACGATCCACATCGGCGTCCGAACCGCCAGCCATGATACTCAAACGGGCCTCAGCGGCTCCCACCGTGCCCCCGGACACCGGCGCATCCACATAACCCGCGCCCCGCTCTGCAGCCAACTCACCATGACGCCTGGCCACGGAAGGCTGGATAGAACTCATATCAATCACCAGTGCTCCCGGTTTCAGGGCGTCCATCGCACACTGGGCCACCAGCACCTGCTCCACCACATCGCTGTTCTCCAGCATGGTGATCACGATATCGGCATTGGCAACGGCCTCTGCCGGGGAATTGGCAATCGTTGCTTCGGAGGCAAAGGGATCACACTTGCTGGGCGTACGGTTCCACAGCGTCATTGGAAAACCCGCATTCAAAAGGTTACGGGTCATGGGCGCGCCCATCAGGCCGATGCCAAGAAATGCGATATGAGGATTAGTCGAGGTCATGTTAATTGGGCCTTACTCAAAAATTCGGGGCGTGGTTGGGTAAGCGATTATACAAACAAAAACGCCACCAACCGGAACCCGGTGGTGGCGTTTTAAGTTGCCTAGTCCTCAGAGTCTAAACGATAACTCAGGCCGCTTCGGACATCTGCATGCGAATCTTTTTCATCGCATTCTTCTCAAGCTGCCGGATACGCTCAGCTGACACGCCGTACTTGTCCGCCAACTCATGCAGCGTCGACTTGCTCTCGGACAGCCAGCGTTCCCGAAGAATATCCTGGCTACGCTCGTCCAACTGCTCCAGAGCCTGCATCAGCCGACCATTGGAATCGTCGGACCAGTCGGCGTTTTCCAGCTGGGTTGCCGGATTGCTGCGAGCGTCTTCCAGATAATACGCCGGTGCCTGATAGGCGTTATCGTCATCATCGTCTTGCGGACCGTCAAAGGCCGTATCCTGAGAAGCCAACCGGCCTTCCATTTCCCGGACCACCTTGGGCTCGACGCCCAGATCCTCGGCAACGGCATTCAGCTCATCGTGGCTGAGCCAGGCGAGCTTCTTCTTCTGGCTGCGCAGATTGAAGAAAAGCTTGCGCTGGGCCTTGGTGGTCGCCACTTTCACGATTCGCCAGTTGCGCAAAATAAACTCATGAATCTCGGCCTTGATCCAGTGAACGGCAAAGGAAACCAGCCGCACACCGTATTCCGGGTTGAAGCGTTTAACCGCCTTCATCAGGCCAACGTTGCCTTCCTGAATCAGATCTGCCTGAGCCAGGCCGTAACCTGAATAGCTCCGGGCTATGTGAATCACGAAGCGCAGGTGAGACAGAACCAGTTGACGGGCGGCGTCCACATCGCCCTCGTAATGGAGCCGCTCGGCCAGCTCCCGCTCTTCATCCACTGTGAGCACCGGAATGCGGCTCGCAGCCTGAATGTAAGACTCGAGATTCTGACCCGGAACCAGTCTGTCAACCAGTTGTAAACTCGTACCCATGCTCTAACCTCCGAACCCAACGGCCCTAAAATATACCAACTACTCTTTAGACCGCCAAGAACTCTGAAAGTTCCCGAAATTCCCAGTAAACCGTTCTAAATCAACTATCTGGAAATTTCACCGTGGCTTTGCTGTAACCGACACTACGCCAGCAGAACCTGTTTCCACAATACGGTTTTCCCGCTATCCGGATCATTATGATCCGGTAATATCGCCCGGTTCCATGTCATCCAGATGACGTTTCACCGCTACCCAGGCGCCCAGCCAGCCTAGCAGCATCGCTGCAATAATCAACGCCAGGGCACCATCAATATGAAGCCCGTCGAGGGAAAATTCGCTCCGATACAGCCCTGCCAGTCGCTCTATCGGGCCGCTGAGCCACCACAACGACAGCTGAAGCAGAATCAACGCGACAATACCACCACCCAGTCCGAACCAGGCGCCGGTGTACAGAAAAGGCCTGCGGACAAAGCTGTCCGTACCGCCCACCAGCTTCGCAACCAGAATTTCATCCCGACGGCTCTCGATCGAAAGGCGCACGGTATTGCCAATCACCAGCACAACCGCGGCAGCCAACAGAATGGCCAGCGCCCAGACGGCACGAGCCAGAAGATCCGTCATGGCATTCAGACGCTGCAGCCAGCCCAGATCCACCTGAACCCGCTCTATACCTTCCATCCCCTCGATAAACCGGACCAGCCCCTCCACACCCTCGGCCGAGCGGGCCCCTTCCTCCGGGGTAACCAGCAGGGTATGTGGCAGCGGGTTCTCCCCGAGGTAATCCAGAGCATCCTCCAGGCCCGATGAGGCCCGGAACTCCGCAAGTGCCTGATCCCGGTCAACAAGCTCGACACCGGCTACTCGACCGTCACCGGAAACCTCGTCTCTGAGTGCCCTAGCCTGCTCAAGGGGCACATCCATATCGATGTAGGCGGTTACCCGGGCACTGCTCTCCCAACCCGCGCTAACCCCTTGAAGACTGGTCAGCAGCAACAGGAGCGCCACCGGAAGTGCCAGAGCAACGCCCATCACTGTCCAGGTCATCAAACTGGCGACCGGTGTATGCCACAAGCGCCGGGCGCTGTCCTCAGCGACCTTGCGATGGTGCGTGAGATAGCTTTCAGCCTGTTCGCGCCAGGGCGAGCGGGCCTTGTTGGCACCGCGGGCTGATTCAGGTCTCCGGCGGGGTTCAACGGCCACTGGCACCTCCACCCATGACAGAGGCACCACCGGCAACCAGGCGACCATGATCCAGGGTGAGCGTCCGCCGGTTCATCTCGTTGATCAGGGCAATATCGTGGGTGGCAATCAATACGGTCACCCCCACCTGGCTGAACTGGCCAAACAGATTCATGATATCGGCGGACAACGCCGGATCCAGGTTACCGGTCGGCTCATCCGCCAGCAGCACCGGAGGTTTGTTAACCACGGCTCGTGCAATGCCCACCCGCTGTTGCTCACCACCAGAAAGCTGCAGCGGGTTCATTTTTTCCTTGCTCAGCAGCCCCACCTTATCCAGGGCCGCCCGCACGCGCCGGCCAGTGTCCCTGGGGGATGCCCCCATGACCTCCAGTGGCATGGCGACATTGTCGAATACGGTGCGATCAAACAGCAGCTGGTGGTTCTGAAACACCACCCCGATGTGGCGACGTATGTAGGGTATCTGACGGCGGGGCAAACGGTTCAGAACCTGTCCACCAACCACCACCTCGCCGGCACTCGGGCGTTCCATGACCATGATCAGTTTCAGCAAGGTACTTTTGCCGGCCCCGGAATGGCCGGTGAGAAACGCCAGCTCACCACGCTCCAGGCCAAAGTTAACCTGACGCAGGGCGGTGTGATCACTGTCGTAACGCTTTGTGACCTGGCGAAACTCAATCATGGGCGGCTTCCGCGCGGCTGGATTCCGGGCTATTCGTCAAACAGGGCATCCACAAAAGTTTCGGCATCAAAACTGCGCAGGTCATCCACCTGCTCACCAACACCGATAAACCGGATGGGCAACTGCAACTGACGGGCAATGGCAAACACGATACCGCCTTTCGCGGTGCCGTCCAGTTTCGTTAAGGTAATGCCGCTCACGCCCACAGCCTGCTGGAACACCTGGGCCTGGCTCAGGGCGTTCTGCCCGGTACCCGCATCCAGCACGAGCATGACTTCGTGGGGTGCGGAGTCGTCCAGTTTCTTCATCACCCGGACCACCTTCTCCAGCTCCTGCATCAGGTTATCCTTGTTCTGAAGCCGGCCGGCGGTATCGGCGATCACCACATCGACGCCACGGGACTTGGCGGACTGGATGGCGTCAAAAATGACCGAGGCGCTGTCAGCGCCGGTGTGTTGGGCCACCACCGGTACATTGTTGCGCTCGCCCCAGACCTGCAACTGCTCGACCGCCGCGGCACGGAAGGTATCGCCAGCGGCCAGCATGACTGATTTGCCTTCGTCCTGAAATTTCCTGGTGAGCTTGCCGATGGTGGTGGTTTTCCCCACGCCGTTTACCCCAACCATCAGAATCACATAAGGGGTCTTGCCGGTGTCGATCTGCAACGGCTTGGTGACGTCCTTCAGCAGGCCATGCAGCTCATCCCTCAGGGCCTTGCGCAGGGCCTCACCGTCCTTGAGCTGATTGCGCTCAAGCTTGTCAGTGAGAGAATCGATGATTTCAGAGGTGGCGGTAACGCCGACGTCTGCCATCAACAGCGTGGTTTCGATCTCCTCCAGCAGGTCCTCGTCAATTTTCTTGTTGAGAGAGAACAAGTCAGACAGACCGCCAGTCAGACTGGCCCGGGTCTTGCCCAACCCCTTTCGGATGCGCTCGAAAACGCTGACCTGGGGCTGGGGCTCGGGTTCCGGCGCTTTCTGCGGCTCTTCAGTAGGTGCAGGCTCGGGTGCCGGTTCCGGCTCTGGTTGCCGCTCGGCGGCGGCAGGCGCTTCAGTCTCGCCCGTTTCCGGCTCCGGTGCTGGCCCTTTGGCAACCTCCGGCTTGCGCTGTGGCACCGGCTTCGGGCGTGGTGCCCGGCTGCGGTTACCAGCAATATCCAGAACAAATACGAGCACAAGAAGGGCCAGAAGGCCGATTGAAATCCACTCTGCCGTCATAAAAGTCAATCCATCAGTCTGAATGGGCGGGACGAAGAAAGCCGACATTCTAGCAGACTGTCCCGATGAAGTGAGGGCCGCCCGAATTATCACGCCAGTCCCGGTTTCCGGTAAGATGCGCGCATATACCCAGAACCCAGCAAAGCCCCGGAGCCGCGACCATGGCGCGCCGAAAACCCACAAGCCAGAACCCTTCAAAAAGCAACCGACCCAATCGTGGTGCGGCTGCGGCGCGCAACAACACCGGTACTGGTGAACTGCGAATCATCGGCGGCGACTGGCGCAGCCGGAAACTGCGATTTCCGGATGCCGGCGGCGTGCGGCCAACCCCCGCCCGAACCCGGGAAACCCTTTTCAACTGGCTTGCCTTTCACCTTGCTGGCAGCGACTGCCTGGATCTGTTCGCCGGCTCCGGCGCGCTTGGGCTGGAGGCCCTGTCCCGGGGTGCCGCACGAGCAACCCTGGTGGATCACACCCCGGCCCTGGCGAAGGCGCTCAGGGACAACCTCAGGCTGCTGAAATCCGAAGGTGGTGAGGTGGTATGCTCAGAGGTCGAGAGCTACCTGCGCCAGAGAAACCGACCGCCGTTCGACATCGTGTTCATGGATCCGCCATTCCGCCAGGGCTGGCTGGAAAAACTGTTTCCGTTGCTGGACGAGCAGGACTGGATTAACCCCGGCGGCTGGGTTTACGTGGAACACGAGAGCGAACTGCCAACCCCGGCGGTGCCCTCCTCCTGGCAACTGCATCGGCAGAAGAGTGCGGGACAGGTGACCTACTCTCTGTTCCGGGTCATTCCCGGGCCAGAATGAAAAAGGGGTCAGATGAAAGCTTTCATCTGACCCCGGATTCACCGTCGAAGCAGGTTCAGGTCAATCTTCAGCGCCGGATCATGCTGCCGGACGCAGGGAATAGGCCCTGAGGTGCTCGGCAAATTCCTCGAGATACCGGATACCGCTGGCTTCCGCCTCCCGGCACCACTCCATCAGGGCGTTCAGTTTGTCCTGAGGTTTGAGCCCACGCTGACGCCAGAGTGCCTGTAGCTCGTGACTCTTCTCGTAAATCTGGCGAAGCACTGCATTGCGCTCGAGCACAGATTCCAGGGTTTCCTTTTCCTTCGGCTCAATCAGGGTGACCTCCCGGGACAACAGCTGCTTGAGCTTGCGGTAACGGGGCCGGATCTCATCGTCCATCAGCGCCTTCTGCTGGCGCAGCACCGGCTCCATCACGCGCTTGCGGTATTGACGCATGATATCGAAGCGGTTATTGGCAATGGCCTGAACGGTCTCCACATCCACATCAAGCTTACCGGGCACGTGGTGGGCAATCGGCCGATACCCTTTAGGCTTCGCCAGCCCGAACAACTGGAACAGGCGGATATACCCCCAGCCGATATCCACTTCGAACCAGCGGCGTGAAAGCTTGGAAGAATTCGGATAGGTGTGGTGGTTGTTGTGCAGCTCCTCGCCGCCAATCAGAAGGCCCAGGGGTGAAATGTTACGGGCGTTGTCGGCGCACTCGTAGTTCCGGTAACCCATCCAGTGGCCAATGCCGTTCACCACGCCAGCAGCCCACACCGGGATCCACATCATCTGTACCGCCCATATCCAGATGCCGTGAACACCGAACAGCGCCAGGTTGATCACCGCCATCAATGCGATGCCCAGCATTTTGTAGCGGCTGTAGACATTGCGCTCCACCCAGTCTTCCGGGGTGCGCTGGCCATAACGCTCAAGCGTTTCCGGGGTTGCCGACTCGGCATAGAGTTCGGCCCCCTGAAACAGGACCTTGCGAATGCCCAAAATGACCGGACTATGGGGATCTTCCTCGGTTTCGCACTTGGCGTGATGTTTACGGTGAATGGCAGTCCATTCCTTGGTGTTCTGGGCCGTGGTCAGCCAGAGCCAGAACCGGAAAAAATGCTTAAGGGCCGGATGCAAATCCAGCGAATTGTGCGCCGAATGGCGATGCAGGTAGAGCGTTACACTGACAATCGTGACGTGGGTCATTCCAAGTGTAACCAGAATGAGTTGCATCACCGACAGGTCAAGAAGACCATTAAACCACATAGCAAATCCTCAAAATCATTATATCTGGCGCGAGGCCAACATCGACACTTTAGCGTACAGCTGTAAGCTCCAACAACAGCATTTGGCTGCAAAATTGTTACTGATTACACTTGGGCGCTTTCTTACCCCGGAGACCTCCGCCTGTGCCTGAACTGCCTGAAGTAGAAACCACCCGCCGCGGCATTGCTCCCCATTGCGAAGGGGAAACGATCATGCGCGTAACCGTGCGCAACGGCAGCCTGCGCTGGCCTGTTCCGGCGGATCTGGCCGAGAGACTGGAAAGTCAGGTCATAAGAAGTATAGACCGACGGGCCAAATATTTGTTCCTGAACATGGATCAGGGCACCGTGATTGTTCACCTCGGCATGTCCGGCAGCCTGCGGGTTATCACTGACAACACGCCGCCTATGGCCCATGACCATATCGACCTGGCGTTACAGTCCGGTGTCGTCCTCCGTTTCAACGATCCCCGCCGGTTTGGCTGCTGGCTCTGGTCCGAATCCGCCGAAGACCACCCATTGATCCGCCATCTCGGCCCGGAACCTCTGGCCCCGGAATTCAGTGGTTCTCTGCTGTTCCGGCTGTCCCGGGGCAAGAACACTCCGGTGAAATCGTTCATCATGGACAATCATGTGGTGGTGGGGGTTGGCAACATCTACGCCAACGAAGCCCTGTTCAAATCCGGCATTCATCCACGCCGCAAGGCCGGGCGAATAAGCCTGGATCGCTATCACAGGCTTGCCGAAGCCATTCAGGAAACGCTCAGTGCCGCCATCCTGATGGGCGGTACCACCCTGAGAGATTTTGTGAACAGCGATGGCAAACCGGGCTATTTTGCCCAGTCGCTGCTGGTTTACGGTCGCGGCGGCGAGCCCTGCAAGGAATGCGGAAACCCGTTAAAGGAAATACGAATGAACAATCGCGCGACGGTTTACTGCCCACGCTGCCAGCGCTGAACGCTAACCAAACTGCACATTCTGCAACGAAAAATCGTTTGAAAATGCGCAAATATGATTCATAGTTAACAGAGGATTAACGCCCACGGTTTACAATAGGATTGTATCCACTTGATGCGATTCCGGTGCCACGCTCTCTGAAAACAGCACCTACAAGGGCCAAAAAGCTCAGGAGACAGTACGATGACCCGCAAGATTTCACGCACCCTGGTGGCCACTGTGGCGGCCTGCCTGTTGGCATTCTCATCCCTCGGCCACGCCCAGGCTGTGGATGAAACCCCGTCAGCACTGGCGATGACCGGCGATGCCATTTTCGTTCGCCCGGCCCTGCTGGCAACCACCATCGTGGGCAGCGCCGTTTACCTGGTGTCACTGCCGTTCTCCCTGCTCGGCGGTAACGCCGACGAGGCCGGAGAAGTCCTTGTGATGGGTCCCGCCAAAGCGACCTTCGTACGCTGCCTGGGCTGCACCCGCACAGGAAAAAAACCGGAAAAGGTTGAACAGACCAGCAACTGATCCGCTTCCTTCGGGCAGGCCTCCGTATTATCACGGCTTGCCCCGGACAGCGAACTGCGGCAGCCTGAAGAAAATTCTTCAGGCTGTTTTTCTGTATGGTTGACTGGTCATCTCTCAGAACCGTGTTCCTTGATATGGACGGGACACTTCTGGATCTTCATTTCGATAACCATTTCTGGCTCGAGCACCTGCCAGCACGTTATGCCGAGCACTACGATCTCCACCCCCAGGAAGCCAGGGATCACCTGATCCCGATTATCATGGCCGAGCGTGGCACACTGAACTGGTATTGCACCGACTACTGGAGCGAACGCCTTTCCCTCGACATCACCGGTCTGAAGGCCGAAGTCGGTGACCGGATTGGCTACCGACCACATGTAACCGATTTCCTGGACGCGCTCCGGCAATCCGGGTTGCACTCGGTGATCGTCACTAACTGCCACCCCGATCCCCTGGGCCTGAAGCTTCAGAGAACCGGCCTTGATACACGGGTCGATGCCATTATCTCGAGTCACCAACTTGGCAAACCCAAGGAAGACCCCTCGTTCTGGCACGACCTTCAGCGCCTGACACCCTACGAGGCTGCCAATACCCTGATGATTGACGACAGCTTTCCGGTTCTGGAGAGCGCCCTTAGCGCCGGCATCGCCCAGTGCCTTGCAGTCCTGGCGCCGGATAGCCAGCAAGAGGCCCGCAGTCGGCACCCGGACATTCCCTGCATCCATCACTTCAACGAAGTTCTCCCGGCCCTTCGCCAGCGGTCGCCCCTGCCATCCGGTCGATGACAGGGTTATAATCGAAGGACTAGCCCATCAGGTGAGGAGACATGACGGCATCAACGGCTGACGACCAACGTGTAAGGCTCGACAAATGGCTCTGGGCCGCCCGCTTTTACAAGACGCGGTCCCTGGCCAAGGAAGCGATCGAAGGTGGCAAGGTCCACTATAACAGCCAGCGCTGCAAACCCGGCAGGCTGGTGGAAGCCGGTGCCAAACTGACCTTGCGCCTGGGCTGGCAGGAAAAAGTCGTTATTGTTGACGACATAAGCGACCGACGCCGTGGCGCGCCGGAGGCTCAAAAGCTCTACCACGAAACCGAAGACAGCGTTAAAAAACGTGAGGAAATGGCCTGGCAGCGCAAAACCATGCAGGCAGCGCAGCTTCCTCCGGCCAGACGGCCCTCAAAGAAAGACCGCAGGGATATTCAACGCTTCCGCGAGCAGAACGGCATCTGAACTCTTCATTTATCCCCGCCCCCAGTCACTTGCGAAGACCGGCATTCAGCATTCAGGAGACACAACATGGCATCCCGCGACCAGTTTCAACGCTTTATTTTCGAACACAGCCAGGTGCGGGGAGCCTGGGTGCAACTGGGGGACAGCTATCGGGAAATCGGTAGCCAGGCCCCTTACCCGGACACCGTTCGGGAACTCCTGGGCGAAGCCCTCGTGGCCAGCATTCTGATGAGCAGCACTCTGAAGTTTGAAGGCACACTGTCCATCCAGGCCCAGGGCGAAGGCCCCTTGCGCACCCTGATGGCCGAATGCAGCCACGACCGCTATATCCGCGGCCTGGCCCGCTTTGATGAGCATGCCGTGAGCGAAGACAGCTTTCACAGCCTGCTCGGTGAGGGCCGCATGGCCATTACCATTACTCCGAACCGTGGCAATCGTTATCAGGGCGTGGTTCCCAGAGAACAGGACACGCTCGGCGGCTGCCTCGAGGAATACTTTGATCGCTCGGAGCAGATTCCCACCAGCCTGTTCCTGTTTGCCGACGACAACGGCGCCGCCGGCCTGATGCTTCAGCGTCTGCCGGGCGCAACGGAGGAGGACGAAGACCTCTGGGACCGGGTGAACCATCTGGCCCGCACTGTGGAAGCCGGCGAGTTGCTGGAACTGGACAGCGAGACACTGCTCCATCGCCTGTTCCACGAGGAGACCGTGCGATTGTTCGACGCCGAACCGGTGGCCTTCCGATGCAGCTGCTCGAGGGAGCGCACCCTTGGCGCACTGGAGGCCATTGGCAGTGACGAGTGTTACAGCATCCTGGAAGAACAGGGCTCCATCGAGATGGACTGCCAGTTCTGTCACGCTCACTATCGCTTCGATAGAAATGATATTGATCATCTTTTCACCGGTCATACGCTACACTAAGTAGCACGTTCGATTCGCCGGGAAACCGCTGATAGCAAGGCTTCCCGGGCAGTCGTTTTTTACCGGCGTCTCTGGCATAATAGCGCGCCTGAATTGACCCGATTGCTCAGATTTCCGTCAATTTTGGGGGGCGGCCTGGGCAATCACTAAGACATCCCGAGGGCGAGGTCGAAGTGAGCAACACTTATAATGATCTGAGTACAGCACGACTGGTAGAGGTGGCACTGGCACGTGACGAAGGCCAGCTGGCATCCAACGGTTCCCTGGTTGTAAGAACCGGCGACCGCACAGGCCGGTCTCCCATGGACCGTTATATTGTCGAGGAGCCAAGCACCTCGGACGATATCCACTGGGGTCCGATCAACCGCCCATTCGACGCCGAAAAGTTCGACGCTCTCTGGGATCGTGTTGAAGCGTACATCGCCGAAAAAGACCAGTTCGTGTCTCACGTTCATGTCGGCTCCGATCCGGAACACTACCTGCCGGTGAAAATGACCACCGAAACGGCCTGGCAGAACCTGTTCGGCCGCAACCTGTTTATTCGCCCGGAAAGCTACAACCCGGCCGACAAACAGGAATGGCAGATCCTGAACGCCGCCAACTTCGAGTGCGTGCCCGAGCGCGATGGCACCAACAGCGACGGCTGCGTGATGATTAACTTTGCCAAGCGCAAAGTGTTGCTGGCAGGCATGCACTACGCCGGCGAAATGAAGAAAGCCATGTTCTCGGTACAGAACTTCCTGCTGCCGGAAAAAGACGTGCTTCCCATGCACTGTTCCGCCAACGTCGGCGAAGACGGCGAGACCTGCCTCTTCTTCGGTCTGTCGGGTACTGGCAAGACCACACTGTCCGCCGATCCTCACCGCTTCCTGATTGGTGATGACGAGCACGGCTGGGGTCCTGGCACCGTCTTCAATATTGAGGGTGGTTGCTACGCCAAGTGCATCGACCTGTCCCAGAAGAACGAACCGATCATCTGGAACGCCATTCGCTTTGGCGCCATTGTCGAGAACGTGATGATCGACCCGGAGACGCGGGAGCCTGACTACACCGACGTTTCTCTGACTGAGAATTCCCGTTGCGCCTACCCGCTGGAACACGTTGAAAAACGTGTCATCGAGAACCGCGCAGGCGAGCCCTCTCACATCGTATTCCTGACCTGCGATATGACCGGTGTTCTGCCACCGGTGTCCATCCTGAGCCGGGAAGGCGCCGCTTACCACTTCCTGAGTGGCTACACCGCGCTGGTGGGTTCCACCGAGATGGGCTCTTCGTCCAAGCTCAAGTCCACGTTCTCCACCTGCTTCGGTGCACCGTTCTTCCCGCGTCCGGCCGGCGTTTACGCCGAACTGCTGATGAAGCGCATGGACGAGTTTGGCAGCAAGGTCTTCCTGGTGAACACCGGCTGGACCGGCGGCCCCTACGGCGAAGGTCAGCGGTTCAGTATCCCGACCACCCGAGCCATCATCGCTGCGATCCAGAACGGCGATCTGGACGACGTGGAAACCGAGCACCTGCCCACCCTGAACCTGGATGTGCCCAAGCATGTTCCGGGCGTGGATACCGAGCTGCTGAACCCCCGCAACACCTGGGTAAGCCCGGACTACTACGATGGCAAGGCACAGGAACTGATCGCGCAATTCGTGGAGAACTTCAAGAAGTTCGACGTGGCGGATTCGATCGTCGAAGCCGGTCCCAAGCTGAGCTGAAAAGCTGACAACGGGGTCAGATGAACGCTTTCATCTGACCCCTGTCCAGAAAGCGCCCTGCGAAAGCACGGCGCTTTTTTTGTATGATAGGGCAACACAATCAAGGAAATGGCTTCATGAAACAGCGCCTGAGACAACTTTTCGCCCCCCTCCTCAAACCCCTGGAGTCCGGGAAAGTCGGGCCCAACTACAAAGCGTCACACCGGACCGTTCTGAACGTTGTAGGCGTGTTGTTCCTGGTTCTGGCAACCGTCTCTGCCACAGCGCTGGTATTCACAGGCAAAGCCGGCGCCCTGATTCCCGTCGTGGTGTTTCTGGGCATTGGCGGAGTATGCGTCGTTGTAGGAACGCTGGGCTCGGATGTGGCCGTGTCGAAGATGTGGGGCAACCGCTGAGGGTCAGCCCACATCTTCGGATCAGGCGTAGAACAACAGCGGAACAAAGGCGACCAGCACCAGCGAAATCCCCATGGCAATCAGTGGCATGATGATGCGCTCGTGACGCTGATAGAAGGTTCCTCCTTCCTGCTGCGCCGCCAACACCTCCGCTTCACCAACCACTTGCCGGGTCAGCAGATGGTTCAGGGCCACCGGCGGGCTCAAATAGCCCAGTTCAAATGCCACCAGGGTGACCATCCAGAAATGGATGGGATGAATACCGCTGGAGTAGGCTATGGTAGCCACGGTGGCGGTCACCAGAATCACGGCACCGAACGCGTCCATGATCATGCCCAGGATCACCAGAATCACCACCATCAGGAGCATTGCTGACCAGGCGCTCTCAAACGACTGCGGGAAAGCCTCCATCAGGTGAGCCCGTTCGATCACCCCACCGATGCTGACTGACAGACCCAATAAAAGCAGCAGAGCGCCAATCTCCGCCGTCGTATCATTGGTGGCACCACGAAGACTCCGCTCCAGGCCCTGATGATTGATTTCTCCGGACGCCTTTCCTTTGCGGTTTTTCAGGCTGACGTGTTCATAAACAAGGATCGCAAGCATGATCACCGGCAACAGTCTCGGTGCCGAAAATTCATCCATGCTCACGTCAAGCGCCAAACGGTAGAACAGCACCACGGCGGCGATCACCAGCACATAGGGAATCAGAGGCTTGAGCGCCTGAGTCATGGCCGGAAACGCCTCGGAGGACGGTGCAAGGTTGAACTGGCTCTGACGGTTTACGCTCAGGGCCACAATCGCAAACATGGCAGCCGTCAGTACAAACACCCAGATACCCCAGCCGAACAGCTCGTCAGTGGTAACTTCCCGGTTCAGATAGGCGATAACAACGACCAATAGACAGGGGCGTAACACCACCCCCAGGGAGCCGGACATGGCGGTCGCCGCCAGCGCCAGATGCCGGCGAGCGCCGGCCGCCCTCAATTCACTGTAGATCACCGCGCCAGCAGCGATCACGAAGATCCCGGAAGCACCGGTGTAGGCCGTCGGCACCGCGGCAACCAGGACCGCCACGACGGCCAGCATTTCCGGCGGCATACGCCAGGGCCGGAAGACATTGAACACCAGGGTGGCCAGGCGGGTCTGTTTGAGCATCATGCCCACCCACACGTACAGACCGACGTTCAGGAACATATCGGACAGTTCCATCATCTTGCCCAGATAGATGCCGATCCCCGAAGCATGCCCGATCAAGGCGAAATAGGTGCCGGAGATCAGGCACATCACGGTATATAGCGGAACAGCCAGAAAGGCCTTGTTCAGGCTGCCACCTTCCTGCAGATCGTCCGGCACCCGGAACAGCCGATAGAGGCTGGCCAGAGTCAGGCAGGCGAAGCCGACAATCCAGAAATTGTGCAGCAACAGCTCTTCCGACGAGACCGACGTATCTGACCCTAGGCTGGACTGGCGGAAGATCGCGCTGGAGCCCAGCAACATGGCATTGGCAATGGTTTGCAGGGTATGGGAGACGGTGTAATCAAGCCGAGTCTCCATGGCGCGCATGGCAATGTGGTGGCGGGTCAGGGTCGCGGTCACCGCACACAGCATGACCAGGATCACCAGAATGAAACGCTGGGACTCCAGACCAAAAGCTATAAGGTCGGCAATGAACAGCTCAACGGCCCGATAGGCTTTCACCCCCGGTGTCAGCTGATCTCTGAGATTCTCGTAGTTCTGGTGGTCTTTGCGACAGTCAGCAACGGAACGCTCGATAGCGAGGCGGACGTCAGCCGGGTCTTTTTCCTGAGCCCCCAGCAGCGCCGCCATCGGGTCCTCGGCGTCATTTTCGGCCATCTCGGCAGCCACCGCCGCTTCGACGTCCCGATCCGGATTACAGGTGGGTTGAGCCGGATCCACTCGAAGCTTGTAATAGCCACTCCAGAGCTGTTCGCCACCGCGCAACATCTGGTTATGGATATCACTGCTGGTAGAGAAGACAACCACCGCCAACAACAACAGGCAGGCGGGCAGAGATGAAAACCATTCCAGCCCGCTACGATGAATACCGCCCTTCGACATAACTGATTACTCTGGGTATGGAATGGTTAAAGAAGATCATCCAGATCCATGGTTTCAACGGCTTCCTGCTGGTCATCCCAGAAGGTACCAAGCCGGCCCAGTGGCGTTCGATGTCCGGTATTCTCGATCCAGAGACGATCGGAGACCGCGACAATCATGTCGGTGGCCATGGCATCCACGAAACGCCACTCTTCGTTGACCGGCGTATTCTCAAGTGACTTGGCGTGGTCCCGGATCACCTCCCGGACCATACCCTCGTCTCCCTTGTTCAGGGCCGCGATGGCATGAAACACATGTGGCAGCCGAACACCCGCAGCCTTCCCCTGCTCTCCAGCGATTGCGAGCCGCTCGAAGGCGTCTTCACCATCGGGCTGGGCACCGGGAATCATGGCCCACACGGTTGCCCTCAAGGCCATGGGGGCGCCCCACCACTTGTCATTTTCCAGGCAACTGGTGGCACGGGCGGCAATGGAACCAATATTGGCGGGAACGCCAATGGAGGAAGTAGACTGAATCTGGGCGTTGAGCGCCTGAAGACCCGACAGCAGGCCGGCCATGTAGATGAACTCGTCCATGTCGTCATCAAAATCAGGGCACTCGCCATCGGCGGGATTCCCGTAGTGGGCGTTATGGTGCTGCCATGCCGTGTAATAGCGGCGAGCCGCGACTGTGTGCGCCCGCTTCTGTTGGATCATGGCATCCTCTGCAGCGTTGCCGTTCATGGCATGCAAGGCTGCGAGGCCTTTCAATTCGTATTCCCTGGCTTGCTCATCGGCGCAGCCGCCGGCCGAGAGATAGAGCATGACCGCAAGCTGATCCGGTTCGTTGGTCACACGTCCGAAAGACATCAGCAAGGGCGCTGTCGCCTCGCTCATGGCACAACCCATGGCCAGGTCGTCGCTCTCCATCAGAAAGGGCACCGTATGATTCCGGGAAAAGCCCTGCATGACATCCCCGGTGGTCTTGTAAATCATGTGATTGACCACACCACAGCCACTCAGGACGGCACTGGCCGTAAGCGCCGCCAACAGACTACGTGCACGGCGCACGGAAAATGGCGCCTTGCGGGAGGGATTCCGGAAATGGGTCATACCTTCTTCACCTTTTGCGTTTTTGTTCTGATGCAGTCCTGCTGGGACCGCACGGGCCATGCCCCGGCGGACAAACCGGTTTGTTACAGTCTGTAACCAGGCAGGCATTATGGCGTACGAGCTCCTGCTTTTATGCGACCGATGCCGCAAATGACGCCAAATGACACACACGTCCGCCGGGCAAGTGTTTGCACAATGGGCCGCAAGCCACTATAGATTGAAGCAACCGTGAATCGATGCGATTCCGGCCAGGACCAGACTGAACAAACAGAAATACAATAAAAGGAGTATCCGATGCGCAAACCTGAACTCGCGGCAGCCATTGCCGACCGAACCGGACTAACCCGGGACAAGGCCAGTGAAGTGATTACCGCGTTTACCGATCAGGTGTCAGCCGCCGCCGCCCGGGGAGAGGATGTCACCCTGATCGGTTTTGGTACCTTTAACATCCGCAGCCGCGAGGCTCGGGACGGCCGTAACCCGCAGACCGGCGAGACCATTCGCATCCCGGCCAGTAAAACGGTCGGCTTCAAAGCCGGCAAGGCACTCAAGGATGAAATCCGCTAGTCAGACAGAGGCCCGCGAAAGCGGGCCTGCTTCACTCCGGCTTCAGGTCCCGGCGACGGAGGCACACTCCGAGCGACTCGCATCGACCCGACACCGAATCGCTTTCATCAACTTGATGGCGCGCTCATCGTAGACACCGTCCTCCAGTAACGACAGGCGCACTTTGCGCAACATTTTGTCGTACTCCGCCGTGTCCTCCTGCGGCAGTTGCATCCAGACGTTTTCCGGAATTTCCGCCTCTGCCTGGGCAATGATTTCGTAGGCCTCATCAATGCGCTTGATGGCCTGGTCACGCACCATCTGGCCTGCCGAGTCCGGGAACCGGTCGCGGTGGATGATCACCTGGAAGTTCATGTAACCGAGGGCGTATTTGACCACCGCCCCGTTTGGCTGAACGCCCTTGTAAAGCTCCAGCGGGGTATAGGCGACGGCGGGAGCGTAAGCCAGATCAACGCTGCCGTTATTGAACTTGCCGGCAAAGTTAGCAGAGTTCGAACCCACCACGGATGCGCCTACGTGGCGAACCATCCGGACGGATGCCTGATCGTAGTCCAGGGTCGCAATCCGTTTGCCCTGCAGCTTCTCGACCGAATCGATACTGCGGTCCCGGGTATGCAGGTAAATGGCACCCCCCGGGAATACTCCGGCCACTTCATAGGGTCCGTCAATCAGGAACGGACGGGCCTTGGGCTGACTCAGAGTGTTGTACAACAGGCGCATCTCCTCTTCGCCAGGGACTGCGCCCATGGCTTCAAGGCTGCCGGTAAACTTGTTGAACTCACGAGCCCGGGTGCCGGTCAGCAGAACAGCATCGCACTGTCCCGCCTTGAAATCTTCGGCAGCGACCTTCTCATCGGTATAAGCACGAAGATCCAGCTTGATACCGTTTTTCAGGGCAACCGGCTGGAAGGTCTTGGTAATGGCAAACAGGGGGCCATTGGCACCAACCGGGTCAAATACGCAGAAACTGCGTTCCAGAGGCTCATTCTGTGCCTGCGCCTGCCCCATCGAGGGGAAGACCAGACTGGCACAGAGGGCAGCCGCCAAGGCTACCCGCTGGGGGAGATTTGCTGATTTCACGGGATGACTCCTGATTATTATTGTCGGGCACCGGTATAGGGTCGTATACCAGCCAGGCCACGCTTTCCTTGGTCGACCATAGGCCGGCGACTACAAGAATACGTTGGCACAGGTGCCTGCCATCAAGGGTTTTTCAGCAAAAAGGGGGGATTCTGTGATGGTGTCGACAGAGGTTACGCAACCTCTGCCGCACTTTCGTCAAGCACGTCCGGTTCAGACCGCCGGTTGCGGCCAGGCCTTTCGACCCTCGCTCAGGGTGAGCCGGATGACACCCGGCAGTTCGCGGTCGGTCACCGGTGCGTGACGACCGGCCGAAACCAGTGTTTTCGAGTCCGGAGTCCAGAAGGCATCGGGATCGAACAGGCAAATATCCGCCGTTTCGCCCTCCGCGAGCCGGGCCGTCCGGCCAAGCACGGAGGCCGGACCGGTAGTCAGCGCCCGGATCAGGTCCGGCAGTGCCAGCTCATTCATTTCCACCAGTTCCAGCCCCAGAGACAGCACGCTCTCGATACTGGACAGGCCGGGTTCGGTGGCCGCCATGGGCGCCTGCTTGGCGGCGCTATCATGGGGCTGATGCTGGCTGACAATAGCATCAATGACACCCTCACGGACGCCGGCGATCAAGGCTTTTCGATCGCTCTCGCTGCGCAGCGGCGGGCGGACATGGAACCGGCTGTCAAACCCGGCCAGGGCTTCCTCGGTGAACACCAATTGGTGCATGGCCACATCGGCCGTTACGGCAATACCGCGACGACGGGCATCGGCCAGCATTTCCACGCTGCGACCACAGGACAACTGGCTCAGGTGCAAACGGACGCCGGTTTCCTCGGCCAGCAGCAGCATTTCCATTACCGCAGCGGTTTCCGCCACTTCCGGAATACCAAGCAAACCCAGCCGCGAGGTCACTAGACCATCGTGGGCGTAGCCGTCGGCGGCCAGGGCCTGGTTCTCGGGGCTGAACATAACCGTCAAACCAAAGGTCTGAGCGTAGGCCATGCACCGGCGCAATATACGGGCGTTGCGCACACCCCGGGAACCATTACCTACCGCCACACAACCAGCCGCAGCCAGACCGGCCATATCGCTGAGCAGATCGCCTTCAAGCCCCCGGGTAATGGCCCCGATGGGCAGGACCCGGATGGACGAACGGCTGGAAGCACCATCACGAATCAGGTGAGTGACGGCACTGGAATCGTTCACCGGTGACGTTTCCGGTGAAGCGCACACCGTGGTAAAACCACCATGGGCCGCCGCCAGGGTTTCAGAGGCAATGTTACCTTTCTGGCCATTGCCCGGTTCCCGCAGGTTGCAACACAGATCCACAAAGCCCGGTGCAATCACGCAGTTTTCGGCGCTGATGGTTTCATCGGTCCTTTCTTTGGCGGCGGCTTCGCCCATTGCGGCGACCCGTCCATCACGAATCACCAGTGCCGAGTTTTCCTGTTCGCCACCCTGACCATCGAACAGTCGTCCTCCGGTGATCTTCAGGCTGATTCCGGATGTATTGAAACTGCTCATGCCTGGCCCCTCTCACTCAGTTTCTGCTGACGCTCTGCCACCTGCCCTCCCATGGCCATGGACATAACCGCCATCCGGATGGCGATACCGTTGGTGACCTGGTTCAGAATCACGGATTGCGGGCCGTCAGCCACCGCCGATTCAATTTCAACGCCCCGGTTGATGGGGCCGGGATGCATGACGATGCACTCGGGGTGTGCCAACGCCAGCTTTTGCTGATTCAGGCCGTAGAGCCGGTAGAACTCCCGCTCGCTGGGCAGCAATGCCCCTTCCATCCGTTCTTTCTGGAGACGCAGCATGATCACCACATCCAGATCCTTCATCCCTCGGGCCATATCGTATTCAACGGTGCATCCGAGGCTTTCAACGTCCTTGGGGAGCAGGGTACCCGGGGCAATCACGCGAACTTCCTCGGCACCCAGTTCGTTCAGCGCACGGATCTGGGAGCGGGCTACCCGGGAGTGCAGCACATCGCCAACGATGGCGACTTTCAGTCCCTCGAACTGCCCCTTGTGCTGGCGTATGGTCAGCATGTCCAGCATGGCCTGGGTCGGGTGCGCATGACGGCCGTCACCGGCGTTGATAATGGCCACCCCCGGGGTCACGCTCTCGGCAATGAAATGCGGCGCACCACTCTGCGAGTGCCGGACCACGAACATATCACTGGCCATGGCTTCCAGGTTCAGCAGGGTGTCAGACAGGGACTCGCCCTTGGAGGTGGCCGAAGTGCTGATATCCAGGTTGAGCACATCGGCGGACAGGCGCTTGGCCGCCAGCTCGAACGTGCTTCGGGTACGTGTGCTGGACTCGAAGAACAGGTTTACCACGGTCCTGCCCCGGAGCAGAGGCACTTTCTTGATGGTGCGCTCGCCGACCTCGATGAAGGAATCTGCCGTATCCAGGATGTCGGTCAGCAAGGCACGATCGAGGCCGTCGAGGGTGAGGAAGTGGCGCAACTGACCATCCCGGGTCAGCTGCAAGTGGTGCGGGGAAGCGTCGTTCGCGGTCATGGGTCGCCTGTTATCTGATTCGGAGGTTTATTGTCCGGCTTCCTGAAGCTCAATACGGAGCGGGTCGGGGCCACGCAGCTTGACGCGCTGATGGGATTCCAGCGCCATTGTCTTTCCAGCCACGTCAGGCTGTATGGGCAGTTCCCGGGCGCCCAGGTCAATCAGGGTGGCCAGTATGATACTGGCTGGGCGTCCGTAATCGAAGATCTCATTCATCGCCGCCCGGATGGTCCGTCCGCTCATGATGACATCATCAATCAGGATGATATCCCGGCCTTCGGTATCGAATGGCAGACTTGAGGGTGTAACCCGGGGGTTCAGGCCAATGCGGCTGAAATCATCGCGGTAGAAGGAGATATCCAGTTCGCCATACGGTTCTTCGATACCCAGACGCTTGCTGAGCACATCCGCCAGCCAGACACCGCCCGTGCGAATCCCAATCAGCACGGGAGACTCGACGCCCCGCTGCCCAAGCGCCTGACGCAGTCCGTGCTCCATCTGGTCCAGCAACTGATCAATATCAAGCAATGCCGTCATTTGGTCCTCACTGTGTTTAAAAGCCGGACGCCTGTCACGCCCCGGCACCGCCCGACTGCTGGCCAAACCAGGTTTCCAGGATCAGCACAGCTGCCCGGTCGTCCACGCCATGACGGCCAAAATCTCTACTGCCACCAGCGGCCATGACCTCACCCTTCGCCTGGAAGCTGGTGAGCCGTTCATCGACCATTTCAACCGGCACATGATACCGGCCGTGCAAACGCTTGCCGAACTTTCGCGCTCGGGCACACATATCGTTTTCGGTGTCGTCCATATTCAGCGGCAGGCCAACCACAACCAGATCCGGATGCCATTCCTCGAGCAGGGATTCGATCTGTTGCCAGTCCGGGATTCCATCCCGGGCCGGAATCAGCGCTACCGGTTGCCCGGAGCCCAACAGTTCCTGGCCAACGGCAACGCCAATCCGGCGGGTTCCGAAATCAAACGCCATCACACAACGGCTTGCAGGCTCAGGCATGACCGACCGATTCACTCAGCTGGTTAAGATCAATGCCAATAAGACGAAGCACTGCCTTGTAACGCTCTTCCCAGGGGGTACGGAACAGGATGTCTGTGGTGGCAGGGCAAGTCAGCCAGGCGTTACTGCCCAACTCCTCTTCCAGCTGACCCTCACTCCAGCCGGAGTATCCCAGCGCCACCAGATAGTCTTCAGGCCCCTCGCCCTGGCCAATCCCCGCCAATACGTCGCGGGAGGTGGTCAGCAGGACGTCGTCGGTCACTTTTGCCGTGTTCTGCCAGCTGGTTCCGGGAGGATGCAGGACAAAGCCCCGCTCTGGCTGCACCGGTCCACCACTGAATACCGGCAAATCAAGCTCGCCTCCGGGCAGATCCAATTGTTCCAGGATCTCGCCCAGATGGATGTCCAGCGGGTGATTGATCATTAGTCCCAGGGCGCCGTCATCGGAATGCTCACACAGGTAGATGACGCCACCATGGAAACGCGGATCAGCCAGATAGGGTGAGGCCACCAGAAAATGGTGCCGCAGGCTGTGGGGAGAATGTTTTGATGCTGTCATCCGGATGTCAGCCCCCGTCGCTGGAAGGACCAGGTACGTATGATTTCAAGTTCGTCCACCTCTTGCCGCATTTCGTCCGGGAACGGAGCAAAAGGCGCGGCCATCCTGACAATCCGGATTGCAGCGTCGTCCAGAACGGTGCTGCCGGAAGATTGCAGAATAGTCACCTCTTTAATGGTGCCATCTTTCTTGAGCGACACCAGCATCCTCAGTGTGCCATAGATCCCGGCACGACGCGCCTCGGTCGGGTAGTTGATGTTCCCCACCCGCGTTACCTTGCTCACCCAATTCTGAACATACCAGGCGTTGGTAGACTTCAGGGTGGACGCCGCGGTGACTCGCATCACCCTCGGCTTGCGGGCATAGGCCTGCTGCTGGGCATCAAAGCGGGCCTCCAGGCTGGCAATCTCGAGGCTGCGCTCCATCAGGCTCTTTTTCTCCCGTACTGGCAGAGGTTCCTCTTCCGGCCTGGTGCGCTCCTCGGGCTGCTGAACCTTCTGGCTGGACCGACTCTCGGTCTGCACCACCTGTTTCTCCTGGCGCGGCTGAGGCTCGGTCCGGGCCGGCGGCTCGGGCTGAACCTGGGCCACCTCCGGCTGACTGACTTCCGCCGGTCTGGGCGTTGTCATCTCCCGCACTTCGTCCTGGGTTCCACTGCCTTTCTGACTGGTCTGGGCCAGAAAATCCGCTTTCTCCGGTGCCTCCTCGTCATCAAACTGGGACAGGGTAATCTCCATGGTCTGTGCCGAGGAACGGGGCGGCTCAGGCGCGAAGGTAATTCCCAGCACCACGATGGCGTGCACCGCCAGCGCCATGAAAAGGGTGAAGGAAAACCGGTCGAAGTCGCTTACCTGAACTGCCATTCCTGATACGGATCCTGTCGTTAAACCTGCCCGGTCGTTGCCACCGGATTATGCCTGGCCCAGGCGTTTTGCAATCGCATCCATCAGCATGCCACCAATATCGATACCGAAGGCCGAGTCGAGTTCCCGAATACAGGTCGGGCTGGTGACATTGATCTCGGTAAGATAATCACCGATCACGTCCAGGCCGACGAAAATCAGGCCTTTTTCTTTGATCACAGGCGCCACACGCTCGCAGATTTCACGATCCCGGGCGGTCAGCTCACGCCCTTCACCCCGCCCGCCAGCGGCAAGATTGCCCCGATTTTCTCCGTGAGAGGGAATTCTGGCAAGGGCGTAAGGCACCGGTTCACCGTCGATCAGCAGGATGCGTTTGTCGCCGTCACTGATTTCCGGAATGTATTTCTGGGCCATGGCCTGATGAGAGCCATAGTTGGTGAGGGTTTCGATAATGACACCCAGATTGAAGTCGTTCTCCCGGATACGGAAGATTGAATGCCCGCCCATACCGTCCACCGGCTTCATGATCACGTCACCGTGCCTGGCATAGAACTCGCGGAACCGGCTTGCCGACCGGCTGACCAGTAGCGGTGGTGTCAGGTCCTCAAACTGGGTGGCAAATAGCTTCTCGTTGCAGTCGCGAAGCGTGGATGCCGGGTTGACCACCAGCGCGCCCTGCTGCTCGGCGGCCTCCAGAATATAGGTGGCCATCAGGAACTCCCGGTCTACCGGTGGATCCTTGCGCATAAGAATGACATCCAGATCGCCCAGCGCCCGGTCCTGGCCCGGCCCGAAGCTGTACCAGTTCTCGGGGTCCATGTGGACTGTCAGATCCCGGGTGTGGGCCATAGCCCGACCGCCATCGAGATACAGGTCCGGCAGTTCCATGTACTCGATTTCCCAACCACGGTTCTGGGCAGCCAGCAACATGGCCAGTGAGCTGTCTTTCTTGAAGTGGATATCTTCAATCGGATCCATCACGATCCCGAGTCTGACGGTCATGGGCGTTCCTGCACTCCTGAGGGTTAAAAACACGAACCGGTCTGCAGAGCGGACCAGGCAATAAGTGCTATGCTGTGAAATCAGATGGTATTGTACCCGAGCTGCAAATGCATCCGGAGAAATCCTCAGTCAGTTACGTGACGTTGCGGGCAGAAGTACATTTGGTCACAAACTAATACTTTTTATCCGGCCATTGATAATCTATAAATGAGCGGGGTTTATAGAAGAACCTTAAGGTTTGTGTTAAAACCCCCGTTTTAAAATAATGACAGTCGCTGAGCGCAAGGCAGTTGGACAATGGATGACAACTTCGAGAACTTGAAGATCATGGTGATCGACGACAGTAAAACCATACGTCGCACCGCAGAAACCCTCCTGAAAAAGGTCGGCTGTGAGGTCATCACCGCGACTGACGGCTTTGACGCTCTTGCCAAGATTGCCGATTCCCAGCCGGACATCATATTCGTTGATATCATGATGCCCCGCCTGGACGGCTACCAGACCTGCGCACTTATCAAGAACAATTCCTCCTTCAAAAAGACGCCGGTTATCATGCTCTCCAGCAAGGACGGGCTGTTCGACAAGGCCAAAGGCCGGATCGTCGGCTCGGACCAGTACCTGACCAAACCGTTCAGTAAGGATGAGCTGCTCAATACCATCCGCCAGTACGTTCCACAGGCGGAACAGTAAACCTGCTGACCCCAAGAACCATCGAGGAAACCATGGCCCGCATTCTGATTGTTGACGATTCCCCTACCGAGGTTAAGAAAATTTCCACGATCCTGGAAAAGCACAAACACGAAGTGCTGACCGCTGACAACGGCGCAGACGGCGTTGCCAAGGCCCGTGCCGAAACCCCGGATCTGGTTCTGATGGATGTGGTTATGCCCGGCCTGAATGGCTTCCAGGCAACCCGCCAACTGACCCGCGCACCGGAAACCGCGTCCATCCCCGTGGTGATCGTAACCACCAAGGATCAGGAAACTGACCGCGTATGGGGCACCCGCCAGGGCGCCAAGGGTTATCTGGTCAAGCCGGTTAACGAAGACGACCTGATCAAAACAATCAACAGTCTGATTGCCTGATCCCCAACCGTGGAGTACGCATGTCCGCCCAGGCCGCCCCTTTTGCCGTTCTGACGGATATCGCCGAGCGCAGCCGGTCCATGGCCGCCGGCCTGCCGGAACAACAGGAAGCCGTTGAACTCTGGAACGGCATCGGCTTCGTTCTGGCAGGTGAGCGCTACGTTGCCCCCATGGGCGAAGTCACAGAAATCCTCCATGTACCCCGGTTTACCCACATCCCGGGTGTGCGCCCGTTTCTGCTTGGTGCGGCCAACGTTCGCGGTCGCCTCCTGCCCCTGGTTGATCTTGCCGGCTTTTTCGATATTCCCCGCTCCTCCCGAAGCCAACGGGAGCGGCGGGTGCTGGTTGTCGAGCAGGGCGATATTTTCAGCGGGCTGGTGGTCGACAGCGTGCTTGGCATGCAGTACTTCGCAACTGACAGTTTCAAGGATTCGCCCGAGGGCGTACCTGAAAACGTTCGACCGTTTGTCTCAGGCGGCTACGAACGCAACGAGGAAGTCTGGAAAGTGTTTTCGGCGGTCGAGTTGCTCGAAGACGAACGCTTTCTGGACGTCGCACAGTGGTAAGGGTGGTGACAATGGCAGGAACATCACCCTGACCGCCTGAAACCCGAAAAAACAAACTTGCCAATTTCTTGAAGAGGCCGGGAGCCAGAAAATGAAGAACAGAGCCGGAAGACTCAGTATGGGACAGGGAGGCAACAAGCTGGTTGCCGGCCTGATCGCCGCGCTGATCGCACTCACCATCCTGCTCGTTGTGGTGCTGTTCATTATTAATACAGACAGCCAGAACGATCAGGAATACATCGCCAACACCGCCGAGCTGAGGGTGCTCTCTCAGGAGATTGCGAAGAACGCGACCGAGGCTGCCGGTGGCACCGCCGAAGCATTCAACCAGCTGCGCCGCTCCCGCGAAGACTTCCAGCAACTCTGGACCAACGTCACCGAGGGTAATCCGGAAACCGGTCTGCCACCGAGTGAGCTGGCTCAGCAAAGCGGTGTCCAGGAGAACTGGAACACCGTACGGGAAAATGCCGACAGCATCCTCTCCACCCAGGACGCGGTACTCGGCCTGCATGAGGTAGCCCGGACCCTGAACGAAACCATCCCGCAGCTCCAGGTTGAGTACGACGACATCGTACAGATCCTGCTGGATAACAACGCGCCTGCCGAGCAGATTGCACTGGCCCAGCGCCAGTCACTGCTGGCGGAGCGGATTGTCCGCTCGGTCAACAACGTACTGTCCGGTGACGAAGACGCGGTTATCGCCGCCGACCGTTTCGGCCGCGACGCCAGCCTGTTCGGGCGGGTGCTCGAAGGCCAGCTGAACGGCAACCCGGCCATGGGCATTTCTCAGGTCAATGATGAAGACGCCATCTACGGTCTCGAAGCCGTTGATGAACTGTTCCAGTTTGTTTCCCAGAACGTGGACGCGATCCTTGAAGCTTCTCCCGACCTCTTCAAGGTTCGTACCGCTGCAAGTGACATCTTCCAGAATTCCGAGATCCTGCTTTCAGAGCTCTCGGTCCTGGCCGAGAACTTCCGGACCCAGTCCGGCTCGCGACTGATCAGCCCGACCCTGGCCTTTATCATCCTGGCCGCCATGGTCGCAATTGTCGTGTTCATCGGTCTGGCCCTGTACCGGGAAGCCCAGGCCCGACTGGCCGCTACCCAGGAGCAGAACGAACAGAACCAGAACGCGATCCTGCGACTGCTGGACGAACTGGCCGACCTGGCCGATGGTGACCTGACCACTGAGGCCACGGTAACCGAGGACTTCACCGGTGCCATCGCCGACTCCATCAACTACGCGATCGACCAGATGCGCGGCCTTGTACAGGCGATTCGTGGTACCGCGGTACGGGTAGCATCAGCCGCCCAGGAAACCCAGGCCACAGCCATGCACCTGGCGGATGCTTCCGAGCACCAGGCCCAGGAAATTGCAGGCGCCTCTGCCGCTGTAAACGAAATGGCGGTATCCATCGATCAGGTATCCTCGAACGCTGCTGAATCCTCTGCGGTTGCGGAGCGGTCGGTTGCGATCGCGAAGAAAGGCGCGGAAGTGGTACAGAACACCATCCGCGGCATGGACAACATTCGTGAACAGATCCAGGAAACCTCCAAGCGGATCAAGCGTCTGGGTGAATCCTCCCAGGAAATCGGTGACATCGTATCCCTGATCAACGACATCGCCGACCAGACCAACATCCTGTCCCTGAACGCCGCGATCCAGGCCTCCATGGCCGGTGACGCGGGCCGGGGCTTCGCGGTTGTTGCGGACGAAGTTCAGCGACTGGCGGAACGTTCCTCCGCGGCGACCAAGCAGATTGAAGCGCTGGTGAAAACGATCCAGTCGGATACCAACGAAGCGGTTATCTCCATGGAGCACACCACCGCCGAGGTGGTCCGTGGTGCCCGTCTTGCCCAGGATGCGGGTATCGCCCTCGAGGAAATCGAGAACGTATCCATGTCTCTGGCAGAACTGATCCAGAACATCTCCAACGCCGCGCGTCAGCAGTCGTCGTCCGCAGCGCACATTTCCAACACCATGAACGTTATCCAGGAAATCACGTCCCAGACGTCCTCCGGCACCAACGCCACTGCGAAGTCTATCGGTAACCTGGCAGAAATGGCGTCCGAGCTTCGGTCCTCTGTTGCCGGCTTCACCCTGCCGGAAGAAGACGTGGCTGATCAGGAAGAAGAGGAAGACAGCGACGTTCCGGTGGTGGGCTGATTTCCGTTCCAGGGCTGTTGACGGTTTATGGCGCAAATGCATAACAACCTGTCACCTGCCGAGGGCATCTGGTCACTGCGCCGACTCCCCGATATGGACGAGGCGCAGTTCAGCCAGTGGCAAACCCTGCTGGAACACCGAACCGGCATAACCCTGTCGGCCGAGCGCCGTTCGTTTCTGGAAACCAATCTTGGCATCCGGATGCGGGAAATCGGCTGCAGCAGCTATCAGGCCTATTACGAGAAAATCGTATCCGGGCCGGATGCCGTCAGGGAATGGTCAACGCTGGTGGATCGGCTCACGGTTCAGGAAACCCGGTTCTTCCGGGATCCGGATGCATTCCGGCTGGTCTCCGACTACGTCCTGACAAGGCCCCGGGAACAGCTGAAAAAGCGCCCACTGGAGGCCTGGAGTGTCGGGTGTTCCACCGGCGAGGAGCCGTACACCCTGGCCATGGTGCTGAACGAGTGCATGGCGCAGCTGGCATTACAGCCACTGTTTGGAGTCACCGGCTCGGATATCAGCAAGCCTGTGATCGAAAAGGCCCGGAACGGCCAGTTCAACCCCCGCAAACTGCTGGGAATGGACGAAGACATGAAATCCCGGTATTTCCGCCCGGCCGAGCGGAATACCGTGGAAATTGTGAACAGCATCCGTGACAGGGTGTGCTTTACCAGACTGAATGTTCTGGATCTCGACAAGGCACCCATGCACGGCATGAACATTATCTTCTGCCAGAATCTGCTGATTTATTTTCGCCGCTGGCGCCGGCGGGAAATTGTCAAGCGACTTGCAGAGCGGCTGGCGCCCGGGGGGTTGCTGGTTCTGGGCCAGGGAGAGCTGACCGACTGGCAGCCTCCAGGGTTACAGAGAGTCCCCTCGGAACATGTGCTGGCGTGGATCAAACGCCAGACTGACGAAGAATAACCGGAGTGGTTATGGGCAATCACCATGACAGCATCGCCCTCGACTGGGTTCGGGGAGAAATACAGGACACGCTGACCCAGGGTCAGCATGCACTGGAAGCGTATGTCGAGAATCGTGACGACACCGCGCGCCTGCGCTTCTGCCTGAATTATCTCCATCAGGTACATGGCACCCTTCAAATGGTCGAGCTCTACGGTGCAGCCTTGCTCACCGAAGAAATGGAAAAGCTCACCCAGGCCGTGCTCAACGAAACCGTTGCCAATACCGACGAAGCCGTTGAGGTCCTGATGCAGGCCATACTGCAGTTGCCCCAGTACCTGGAGCATCTGGCCAGCAGCCAGGACGATTTTCCGATGGTGCTGTTGCCGCTGCTTAACGACCTTCGGGCCGCCCGTGGCGAATCCCTGCTGTCTGATACGTCTCTGTTCAAGCCGGATCTGAGTCCGTCGCGAATGACCGTGACCGGGAAGGTCTCCCAACGCCTTCAGGATCCGACCGTCCTCGGTCACATCCGCAAGCTGCGCCAGATGTACCAGTTTGCGCTGGCCGGCGTGATCCGGGAAGCGGATCTGGATGCCCATTTCGAGTACATGCAGAAGGTGATTCAGCGACTCATCCGTTTGTGCCAGAAAACGCCCCGGGGCGAACTCTGGAAAGCGGCCAGTGCGTTCGTTGAAACACTTCAAGCACACGTCAATCCGGTGAATGCGGCGGTTAAATCCCTGCTCCGGGAGCTGGACAGTGAAATTCGCCGACTGACCGACGAGCACGCGGATATTCTCCAGCAACCGGCACCGGAAGCGCTGCTCAAACACCTGCTTTACTACGTGGCCCGCGCCCGCGACCTGGACTCACCCCAGGTCAGTGCCCTGCGGGACGCCTACCAACTGAATCAGGCACTGCCTTCAGAAGACGATGTCGACGCCGCTCGCAGCCGGGTATCCGGCCCCGGCCGGGACGCGATTCACTCGGTCGTTGGCGCGCTCAACGAAGAGCTCGCCAAACTCAAGGATCAGCTCGACCTCTATGTGCGGTCAGAGCTGCGCCAGAACAGTGAGCTCGAAGACCTGTTGCCCGGCCTCCGCCAGGTAGCCAATACCCTGGCCGTACTGGGGCTCGGCATCCCCCGGAAAGTGGTCACTGAGCAGGTCGAGCTGGTAGAGAAACTCAGCGCCCAGACCGAGCAGGTCGATGACGGCACTCTGATGGACATCGCCGGCGCGCTGCTTTATGTCGAAGCCAGCCTCGCCGGCCTGGACAGGGAAGGACAACAGGAATCGTCCGCCGATGAGGCTTCCGATACACCGGTCAACCTTGGTTCCCGGGAGCTGGGCGAAGCCAGTGGTGCGCTGCTACGGGAATCCCGCAACACCCTGGAGCAGGTTAAATCCGCCATTGTGAATTTCATTGCGTCGCAGTGGGATACCCGGGAAATCGAGCATGTCCCCGGCCTGCTGCACAGTATTCGCGGTGGCCTCAGCCTGATCCCGCTGGACCGCGTTGCCGGCATGCTGGCCTCGGCCGAACGTTACATTACCGACGTGCTGATGGGCAGCAAACAGGTGCCGGACTGGAAACAGCTGGACATCCTGGCCGATGCGGTCACCAGCATCGAGTATTACCTCGAGCGGCTTGCCGAGGGGATTGGCGAAAACGACTCGATACTCAGGGTCGCGGAAGACAGCCTGGCCTCCCTTGGCTTCCCGGTAGGCGCTGAACCCACCTGGACGGAAACCGCCGCGGAGGAGATACCCGTGGTGGAAACGGCGGAAGAGCAGCCGGAAACCGAGGCATCAGCTCCGGACGGAGCCAAAAACTCCGATTCGGACCTTCTGGATGACGAGATTCTCGGTATTTTCGTTGAAGAGGCCGAGGAAGTTCTCGAAACCATCCATGAATTCTACCCCCGTCTTCGACAGAATCACGATGATCGTGAAGCCCTGACCGAAGTTCGTCGCGCCTTCCACACACTCAAGGGCAGCGGTCGACTGGTGGGCGCTACCAGCATTGGTGAGCTGGCCTGGTCGGTGGAAAACCTGCTGAACCGGGTAATCGACCAGACCATTCGCCCCACCGACGACATGTTTACCCTGGTGGACGAGGTCAATGCCCGCATTCCGTCGTTGATCCGCGAATTCAAAGAAGGCCAGACCGCTGGCGATGTGGAGCAACTCATCAGCCGCGCCGAGGCCATGGCAACCACCCGCCGCACGGACGACGAAGCTTTGGCGGAAACGGAATCGCCGGAAGTGGAAGACACCACCACCGAAGAGCGACAGGAGCAGCAGGAAACAGACACAGCTGAAGAGGAAACCGCCACCACTGAGGCCGTTTCTGACGAACCCGCCGATGACGACGATCTGATTGACGATGAAATACTCGAGATCTTCGTTGAAGAAGCCGGGGAAGTGCTGGACACCATTCGCGAATACCTGCCGATGCTTCTGCGTCAGCACGATGACCGCAGCGCTCTGTCGGAAGTTCGCCGTGCCTTCCACACACTGAAAGGCAGTGGCCGTATGGTCGGCGCGCTGGTTGTCGGTGAACTGGCCTGGTCCGTGGAGAATATGCTGAACCGCGTCATCGACGGCAGCATTTTCATGAACGATGACATTGCCAGCCTGCTGGAGGATGTCACCGCCAATCTGCCGGCCCTGGTCGAAGATTTTGAAAAACGCCGTGGCCCGTCGGTCGACACCAGCAACCTGGAAGCCCGTGCCAATGCCCTGGCCAACGGCGAGATTCCGGACGCCAGCATGATGCCCGCCGCCGAATCCGACGGTGCGGAAGCCGACACCGAAACAGTTGAATCAGAGTCTGAGCCCACCGACGAGGATGCCGTCGATCCGGTACTGCTGGATATTTTTGAAAGCGAGACCGAAACCCACCTGCAAACGCTGAAGGACTTCCTCTCGGCCGCCGGTGACAAGACTTCCGTTACCTATACCGACGACCTTTCCCGGGCCCTGCACACCCTCAAGGGCAGTGCCCATACGGCAGGCATTGCACCGATCGCTGCCGTTATTACGCCCCTGGAACGGTTCGTCAAGGAGTCCCGTGCGCAGAACAAGCGGGCGAACCGCGAGGTTCTCTCGCTGATCGACTCCGCTTGCGATTTCCTGACCCAGGGACTGGCCCAGATTCGTGAGAATCCGCAAGCCTCTCTGCCGGGTACCGAGGCCTTCCTTGAGAAGCTGGACCGTCTGACGGATGAGACCTTCCGCGGCCACAGTGAAGAGGCCCCGCGCCAACATCCGCAGCAGGCGCCTTCGCAGCTGGTTCAGTTGTTCCTGAACGAAGGGCTCGACATTGTTCTTGATGCCGACCGGATCCTCGACCGCTGGGCCGACAACCCCGGCGCAATGGACTCGTTGAACCCGCTGCGTTCCGAACTGGAGCAACTGACCTCCGGCGCCTCCGAAGCCGGGCTCGGAGACGTTGCTGCGCTATCGGGTGCCTTGAAGGAAACCTATGACGAGGCCGCGAAACACGACGAAGCGCCGAACGAGGCTTTCTTCGAAACCGTCAGGGCGGCTCACGAACAGCTGATCAACATGATGGACCAGGTGGCAGCGGGACTTGCCACTGAGTCAAGCGACGACATGGTCGCTGCCCTTGAAGGACTGAAACAGGCTCCTGCCCCGGAAAACCAGGAACCGGACGCCTTCGAGCAGGAGTTTACCGGCGACCTTGAGGAAATCGATCTCAGCTTCGAGATGGATGACACCGAAACACCATCGTTCGAAGAGGCCGTAACCGAGGAGCAACCGCCGCTCCCGGAAACATCGGAATCGGATGAAGAGATGGATGAGGAGCTGGCGGAAATCTTCCTCGAAGAAGCCCGCGACCTCATCGACAGCACCGCCGAAGCCCTCCAGAGCTGGAGCGAGAACACCGGTAATCTGGACATTCTGCGCCTGCTGCAACGGGATCTGCATACCCTCAAGGGCGGCGCTCGACTGGCGGACATTCCAGCGGTGGGTGATCTTTCTCACGAACTGGAGAATCTGTTTGAAGGACTGACCGAACAACGGCTGTCTATCAACGATGAGCTGTCCGACTTGCTGTTCCGCTGCCACGATCGTCTGGCCGGCATGGTGGAAAATCTGGAGGCCAAAGAGCCGCCACGCCCGGCTCCGGATCTGATTGGCGAAATCCAGGCCTACATGGACAGCGCCACCGGAACGCGGCCGGTCACCAACGTAGCCAGTCAGGATGATGAATCTGAGCCGGATGCCGACATCGCGGAGCAGGCCCCCCTCCCTGAGGTGGATGAACCGGAAGAGTCCGATCATGCCGCCGAATTGGAAGAAGGTGTTGCCGATTTCTCTCACCTGGATCCGGAACTGGTGGGCATCTTCCTGGAGGAAGCCTACGACCTGATCAACTCCACCGGCAGTGCCTTGCACACCTGGACTGAAGATCCTTCCGACCGGTCCGTCGCCGCTGAACTCCAGCGCGATGTCCACACCCTCAAGGGTGGGGCCCGCATGGCCGGCGTCGAAGCCATTGGCGACCTGACCCATGTGCTGGAGGATCTGTTCGAAAAGGTTGCGGAAGGTCAGCTGGAAGCCAGCGACTCCATGAACGACCTGCTGTTTGCCTGCCATGACAGGCTCGCCCAGATGGTCGAACAGGTAGCTACCCAGAAACCCTGCCCTCCGGCCAATGAGCTGGTTGCCAGGGTAGAGTCGATACTCAGGGGCGAGTCGATGCCCGCTGACGTTCGCGGTGAAGCACCAGCGGCGGATGAGCAGGCGGCGTCCCCGGCCGAAGAAACTCCGGAACCTGCCAGCCTCAGCAAGACCCTGACCCAGGCCAGTGATGACGACCTGATCGGCATCTTCCTCGACGAGGGTCTGGAGATTTACGATGCCATCAGTGAGTGTCTCGACCAGTGGCGCGACGAACCGGAGGAACTGACCGGCCTGACCCAGCTGCAGCAGGAGCTGCACACCCTCAAGGGCGGTGCGAGGCTTTCCGACGTTGATCCGATTGCCAATCTGGCCGAGGCCTGGTCCGACGCCCTCGATCCCCTGATCTCCGGGTCCAACAATCAGAAGACCTTGCTCAGCCTCAGTGACCGGGCATTGGCCAGCCTGAAGGCCATGCTCAACCGTCTGGAAGAGGGTAACAAACCTGATCCGGATACCGGGCTCATCGAAGACTTCCAGGCTGCCCATGAGGTTGCCGCCGAAGAAACCGCCGCGCCCCGGGAAGCGTCCGAGCAGGAAGCCATCGATCCTGAAGTCCTGGAAATCTTCCTCGAAGAAGCCGGTGAGATCATGGACCAGCTGGAGCAGCTGCTCGATGACTGGCGCAAGGACCCGGCGAACCACAATTTCAACCAGGAAGCCCAACGGGCACTGCATACCCTCAAGGGTGGCGCCCGTCTGTCCCAGCTCACCCAGCTTGGTGACCGGGCCCATGGGTTTGAAACCCGATTGATTGATCTGGGCGGGAACGCCCCGGACGAAGCGCAGTGGCAGGCCATCACCGAAGATCACGACGCCATCATTGCGCTGGTCGCGGATATTCGGAAAGGCTATGAATCTGGCTCTGGCGTGCCGGAGCCTGCAAAGGCCGAACAGCCATCACCGGCCCCGGCCACGCCAGAACCGAAGCAACTCGAAGAGCCGACCCTGCCCGCCAAAGCGGAAAAACCGGCAGCACCTGCGCCCAAGCCTGGAAAATCTCCGGCCAAGGCCCGCAAACAGGCGGCCGAAGCCCAGCGAGCTGCCCAGGAAACCATCCGGGTATCGGCACCGCTGCTGGACGAACTGGTCAACCTGGCCGGTGAAACCAGTATCACCCGTGGCCGGCTTGAGCAGCAGACCAGTGACTTTGGCCACACCCTGGATGAAATGGCCGCGACCATTGAGCGTCTGCGTGAGCAGCTGCGCCGGATGGAAATCGAAACCGAAGCCCAGATCCTGTTCAGCGCCGAAAAGGAACACGGCCCGGATTACGGCGACGACTTCGACCCCCTGGAAATGGACCGCTATTCGTCCATCCAGCAGCTTTCCCGGGCGCTGACAGAATCCTCCTCGGACTTGGCTGATCTTCGTGAAACCCTGTCTGACCGGGTACGGGACACAGAAACCCTTCTGGTTCAGCAGTCGCGGATCAACACGGAACTCCAGGAGGGTCTGATGAAGACCCGAATGATTCCGTTCGCCTCCATGGTCCCTCGCCTGCGCCGGATCGTCCGCCAGATCAGCGGCGAACTGGGCAAGAAAGTGGACTTCGATGTCCGCAACGCCGAAGGCGAGATGGACCGGAATATCCTCGAGCGGATGATCGCGCCGCTGGAGCACATGCTCCGGAACGCTCTGGACCACGGTATCGAAAGCCCGGCGGACCGCAAAAAGGCAGGCAAGCCCGAAACCGGCGAAGTGACTCTGTCGCTGACCCGTGAAGGTGGTGATGTTGTCCTGCGCATGATCGACGATGGTGCCGGTATTCCGTCCTCGGTGATCCGCGACAAGGCCATTCGCCAGGGTATGTTGCGGGAAGATGAAGACCTGTCCGAGCGGGAAGTCCTGCAGTTTATCCTGCAGCCCGGCTTCTCCACCGCCCAGCAGGTAACCCAGATTTCCGGCCGAGGCGTGGGCATGGATGTGGTCGCCAGTGAGATCAAACAGCTCGGTGGCAGCCTGGATATCGATTCGGCCGTGGGTCGCGGTACCACCTTCACCGTACGCCTGCCGTTCACCGTTTCCGTAAACCGGGCCTTGATGGTGTCCACCGGCGAAGACTTCTACGCTATCCCTCTGAACACCATCGAGGGTATCGTCCGGGTCAGCACCTACGAGCTTGAGGAATACTACAAACCGGATGCGCCGATGTACGAGTATGCCGGTCAGGAATACCGGCTTCAGTACCTCGGCAGCCTGCTGAACAGTGACCATCATCCCAAGCTGCAGGGCCAGGCCCTACCGCTGCCGGTCATTCTGGTTCGCGGTGCCGAGCAACCCATGGCCCTGCAGGTAGACAACCTGATGGGCAGCCGGGAGATTGTTGTTAAATCCCTCGGCCCTCAGTTCAGTTCGGTCCGGGGTGTCTCCGGTGCCACCATCCTGGGTGACGGTAACGTGGTGGTGATTCTCGACCTGCCGGCCATGATCCGTTCCGACATCCTGTCCGAGCGCCAACGCCTGGCCAACCTCGAGAAAGCCCGCGAGTCTGCCCGTTACGAAGAGCAGGCCACCGTGGTTATGGTGGTGGACGACTCGGTCACGGTCCGGAAGGTTACCTCACGACTGCTGGAGCGCAACGGCATGGAAGTCATCACCGCAAAAGACGGGCTGGATGCTGTGGCCCAGTTGCAGGATCACAAACCGGACATCATCCTGCTGGATATCGAGATGCCTCGTATGGACGGCTTCGAAGTGGCCAGCTTTGTGCGCCACGATGATAACCTTCGGGAAACCCCGATCTGTATGATCACTTCCAGGACCGGCGAGAAACACCGCGAGCGGGCGCTGGCCATTGGTGTCAACGAGTATCTCGGCAAGCCGTTCCAGGAAACCGAGTTGCTTGAGACCATTGAGCGGCTAACCGGGAGACAGTGATGACCGGCCAATCTGGCCGGCCGCAGGTCGGGATCGTCTCGGATGTGGTCCTGCAGCGCCATCGCCTGCAGGCCGCCACCGCCAAGTTCGGTCTTGATGTGCGTTTTTCGGGGGATCCGGACCGGTTGCTGGGCTATCCGGAATTTCCGGATGCCAGCCTCTGGCTGGTGACCCTGGAGGACGAGGCCGATCACCCGTTGCTGTTCGATCACCTGCTCGAGAACACCGAGGCACCGGTACTGTTCGGGCTGGACGAGGCACCCAAGCCCGGGAGTACCGAGTATTTCCGCTGGGAACGACGGCTGTTGGGGAAGCTGGAACAGCAACTGGGGCATCTGGAAGAGCTGGATTCCGAGGCGACGCTGGCGCAGCTTGAGCAGGATGCGCCGGCCTCACGTCCCTCACCGGACCTGCCACACTGGATTCCACCTGCAGTGCCAGGGTCTTTGGCCGAGGAAGTCTGGATTCTGGGCGCCTCACTGGGTGGCCCGGCCGCAGTAAAGACGTTTCTGGACCATCTTCCGCCGAATCTGCCCGTGGGCTTTATCTATGCCCAGCACATTGACGGCAATTTTACCGAGGTGCTGACCCGGGTGCTGGGCCGCCATGCCCACTACCAACTCAAGCGCGCAGAAGAGGGTTACAAGGTTCAGAACGGTGATGTGGTGTTGATGCCGGTGGAGCACGAATGGAAGCTGACAGAGCAGGGCGCCCTCACTGAAACCAGCAACCCCTGGCCCGGGCCCTATGGTCCGTCCATTGACCAGGTACTGCTGAACGTTGCGGATCATTACGGGCAACGCTGCCATGCTATTCTCTTCTCCGGCATGGGTAATGATGGCGCTATTGCCGCGCCCCTGCTGAAAGCCTACGGTAGCCGGATCTGGGTTCAGGAGAGCACAAGCTGCGGCAACAGTTCTATGCCCGAATCCGTGGCTGCCACCGGCTGCAGCGGCTTTTGTGGCACCCCGGAGCAACTGGCCCGGGAACTGGTAAAAACCATTGAAGAATCCTGCCTGCTCAAGAGCCGGCAGAAACGGGACTCCGCCTGAGGTAACAAGCAATGAATGACAACAGCCAATCCCTCTCCTGCGTCATGATTCCGATGACCGGACGGCAACTGTTGCTGCCAAACGTCTCGATTGCGGAAGTGGTCGACTACGTCAGTTCTGACGCGGGCGCCAACACACCGGAATGGCTGGTGGGCTACCTGGACTGGCGGGGGCTTCAACTTCCGGTGATTTCCTATGATGCGGCCAACGGCGCTGCCCTCACGGTACCCGGCGACAATCGTGGCCGCATTGTTGTGCTCAACACCATCGGGGACCATCACCAGGACATTCCGTTTATGGCGCTGGTTACCCAGGGCATTCCAAGCCAGGCCCGTCTGACCGAGGAGCAGGTCAGGAAGCTGGACGGCGAGCCCGGCCCCGCCGACCTGATGCAGGTTGAGGTCGACGGCGAGAATGCCTGGATCCCCAATCTCGAATTCCTGGAATCTCTCGTCTTGCAGTCCCGACACTGACCGACTATTTCGCTCCACTGCCGGGCATGGCAGGCCTCCCTGTAAATGTTATAATGTTACAAATTTTGCAGGATCCCGATCATGTCCGCTCGAGCCATTCCCTATCGGCCACACAATCACGACGCCTGCGTCAGTCAGGCCCTGACTGACGCAAGGGCCATCTGCCAGAAACAAAACGCCCGCTTGACGCCCATTCGTGAGCGGGTACTGGAGTTGATCTGGCAATCACATAAGCCCCTTGGCGCCTACGATGTACTCGGGGAACTCTCGTCGGATGGCCACAACGCGGCTCCGCCCACGGTTTACCGTGCGCTGGACTTCCTTCAGCAGCATGGTCTGGTTCATCGCATTGCGTCTCTCAATGCCTTTATCGGCTGTACTCATGCGGGTGAGAACCACACCGGCATGTTTCTGATCTGCCGGGCTTGTGGCAATGTCCTCGAGCTGACCGCACCGGACGTTTCAACAGAAGTGTGCAAGGCCGCTTCCGAGGAGGGCTTCCGGGCCGAAACCACCACTCTGGAGATTGCCGGCCTGTGTCCCCGTTGCCAGGCGGAGTCCGGCCATGACTGACCCTCTGGTTAGCCTGGATAATCTCACTGTCCGGTTTGACGAGCGCCCCGTGGTGGACCGGGTCAACCTGAAGGTTCACCGTGGCGACATCATCACCATTATCGGTCCCAACGGGGCGGGCAAAACCACGCTGATCAAGGCGGTTCTGGGCATCCAGAAGGTCTCCGCCGGCCAGGTGTCTCTCAAAAAGAACCTGGTGATTGGCTACGTCCCACAGCACCTGACCCTGGAAGCCACGCTGCCCCTGAGCGTCAAGCGATTCATGCTGCTCAGCGGCCGATCCCTGAGCGAATGTGAGTCCGCACTGGCCCGGACGGGCGTCGGTCACCTGTTACACGCCTCTGTGCACCATCTGTCCGGCGGTGAGAAACAGCGGCTGCTGCTGGCCAGGGCCCTGGCCCGAAAACCGGATCTTCTGGTACTTGATGAACCCGCCCAGGGCGTTGACATCAATGGCCAGGCATCGCTGTATGACCTGATCCGCCAGCTAAGGGACGATCTGAACTGCGGCGTGATCATGATTTCCCACGACCTGCATCTGGTGATGGCCGCCACCGACAAGGTCATCTGCCTGAACCAGCATGTCTGCTGCAGTGGTTACCCGGCAGACATTTCCCACGATCCGGCATTTATCGAAACCTTCGGGCGACCAGTGGCCGAATCTCTCGCGGTTTACCATCACCACCATAACCACAGCCATGACCTGCATGGGGATGTGGTCGCCGGTGAATCCCATGACCCGGCAAGGGGTCATGGCGAACATACGGAGTGCGATCATGCCCATCATTGATGCGGTTCTGGACGATTTCTTCTGGCGCGCCCTGATTGGCGGCCTGGGCGTGGCCCTGGTCGCAGGACCACTGGGCTGTTTCGTGGTCTGGCGTCGAATGGCCTATTTCGGTGATACCCTGGCGCATTCAGCTCTGCTGGGCATCGCCCTGAGTTTCCTGATCAGCGTGCCGTTGAACCTTGGTGTCATTATTACCTGTGTGGTATTGGCCATGGCCCTGGTACTGTTATCCCGCACCCAGACTCTCGCCACAGATACCCTGCTTGGCATCCTGGCCCACAGCGCCCTGGCCATCGGCCTGGTAACACTCAGCTTCATGCCCGACGTACGGGTAGATCTCACCGGCTTGTTGTTCGGGGATCTGCTGGCCATGAGCCGGGAAGACCTGCTCTGGATCTACGGCGGTGCGGCACTGATTCTGTCGCTTCTGGCGGTGCTCTGGCGCGGTTTGCTGATGAGCACGATTCATGAAGAGCTTGCCCGCGTTGAGGGGATCGCCGTGGAGCGGCTCCGGCTGGTTCTGATGCTGATGTTTTCGCTGGTTATTGCCGTCGCCATGAAAATCGTCGGGGTGCTGTTGATTACCGCCTTGCTGATTATTCCGGCGGCGACCGCCCGACGACTGGCCCAGAATCCGGAAATGATGGTGGCCATGGCGATTGCCTTCGGAGTCGTCGCCGTAACCGGCGGTCTCAGCCTGTCCTGGCACCTGGACACGCCAGCCGGCCCTTCCGTTGTGGTAACGGCATTTGCCGTTTTCCTAATGGTGTACGGTACAGCGGGCAAAGCCCGGGCCTGAGTATTTCACTGTCTCCGGGAGCTGGGCTAGAGTGTAGGAACACAGGCAGTTGCCTCTATCGGGGTGCAAACCCTGTCGCAAAGGACGCCCGGCATGGAAAGCTCAGAACCCGGCCGGTTCCGTAAGCCGACATTATGGCCAGGGCTCTGGATACCCCTGCTTCTGGTCGCAATCGGGCTGATGGTAACCGGATTGACTGCAAACAAAGAAGCACAGCGGGCCATGGCCCTCGCCGAAGCCCGTTACTATGCCCAGCACCAGGCTCTGGTCAATCACCTGCTGGCCAACGTGCCGGATCGATCAGGGCCGGAAGAAGGCAACCAGCAGCCCGTCTCGGCCTGGCTGCAGACACTGTTTGACGACACCTTGCCGGACTCCCTCGGCCTGCGTATCGATACACTCGAACGTCATACCAAGATGCCCTTGCTGGAGATCCGCACCAACGGGCCGGTGGACCCGACCCGGGCCCTGCGTACCGAGGTCTCCCCCCTGAACCACCACTGGATTCTCACTACCGTGCCCTCGCCCGAGAGCCTCGAAAAAGTCGCCCACGCGGCCCGGCGAACTGTCTGGATTGCCGGTTTGGCCCTGTGTGCCGTCGTCGCCGTGCTGATCCTGTTGCTTAACCGGCGCCTGCACCGTCAGGCGCTGCACATCAGCGGGTTGGAGCAGCGGGAAATCGGGGCCGATCATCAGATCGCCAACTTTCAGGTGGAGAAATCGATACTGCGGCAGGCGCTGAACGACAGCGAGCAACGAAGCCGGGATCTGGTGGCACTGTCCGGCGCCGTTATCTGGGAGTTGGATGAAGACGCCAGGATTGGCTTTGTTTCGCCGCAAATCGCCGAACTTCTGGACCGCGCCCCCGCCGATCTGGTCGGACAGCCGCTGGAGAGTCTGGTTGCGCCCGCATTTCAGGCCAATTTCAGGCGAGCGTTGGAGGCCGCCCGCAGTGACAGTTCCATTGAACGGATCGACCTACTCCTGCTCCACCGGGATCAGGAAAACGAGATTCCGGTTGTGCTTCGGGTCCGGGCGTTGAAAGATCCGGTTCACGGCCTCTCGGGTTTCCGGGTCAGTACGCTGCACCAGGTGGCCAGTCCGGATCGGATCTAGTCGAGGTGCTTGTGGGTGCCATCGCAAAGAGGTGCGTTACCCGTTTGTTTGCATCCACAGAACCAGATCCACTCTTTCTTCTCCGCCTCGTACTTGACCGGCGACAAGCCGGTTCCCTTGTGGGATCCGTCGCAGAATGGCTGGCTCCCACTTCGGCCACAGGCACACCAGAAGTAGTTCTTGCCCGCCTCCACCAGCACAGAAAAAGGTGTCTTGCTGGCGACTACCGGTTTTTCATCCGACATGTTTTGCTCCCTGAGTCATGACCGTTCTGAACCAGTATAGACTCTCCGGATTCAGAGGGGTCTGACGGTATCCGGCAGGCGTCCGGTTTCGACCAGTTCCATAAACTCATCCCCCAACCGGTCACTCTCGGCGATGGCCGATCGCCAGGCCCGTTCCCGGCCGGCGTCATCGCCAACGTAGCGTTCGAAATCCTTCCGGTCCGGGAGCTTCCGGTCAGGCAGGGATTCCAGGTAGGTTTTCGACGGCGCAACCAGCAGCACGTCCTGCAACCGGGTGGCATCGCCCCGCCGCCAGGGCAGAGACTTGTCGAACCAGCCGGGCACCACCTTGTCGGTAAAGTGCGGATAGAGTACTACCCCGGGCTGCTGGTAGGGCAGGTCAAGGTGATAGTCCAGAAGCCCCCCGTCGCGATAGACACCTTCCGGAGCGCCGGGAATGTTGCGGACACCGGACATCACCAGAGGGATGGAGGCCGATGCCAGAAGCGCTGGCACGAGATTTTCGCGGGTCAACTCAACTTCATGGCTGGGGAAATCAACCAGCCTGGACACTGGCGCTTTCAGACGGGCATCGTGGATGATTCCCCGCTCCATAAACCGGCCCAGGTGCCGCCGGCTGACCATGTTGGCACTGATGGCGCTCATCAGGCCGAGGCCCAATCTGCCCCGTGCGTCCTCCGCCAGCATGCCAAGGCTGCGAACAACCACCACGTTGAGCCGATACCAGGGGTGGTTCAGAATGGCATCTTCCCGGCCACCGAGCAGTTCCTCCAGGAAGAGCACGCTCTTGCGGCTCACCTCGGCGGCGCTGACACCTTTGGCAAACCGTTGGGATGTATACAACTCAGCCAGCCTGGCAAGCTGGGCTTTCGGATTATCGGAGGACGCCACGGCAGCAAAACGCCAGCTTCCGATGGAGGAGCCTATCAGGGACCGTTCCTGAGGAACCCGGGGCAACCAGTCGCCGAAAATAGCCTTGTCCAGACCGCTTATGCCCAGTGCCTTGGGCCCACCGGCCGCGCCCGGAATAACGTGGATGTCTTCCGGCGACAGCGGTTTCTCCTTCAGGCGTTGCATGGCTCGCCGGCCGGCCCGAATGGTCAGGGCCGGTTCTCGGGTGTGAATAGCAGTCATAGGGTGGTCCCTGGGCTGTGTCCCTGAATCGTTCCCGCGGAGTTTAGCGAAGTGGACAAGGCCGGGCCAACTGAACAAAACTAATAGTGGTCATAAACGACGCTATCTGCTTCATTGGATAAATGGCCATGCTAGACTTCAAGACTGTCCCGGCACAGGACGCGGGCGGATACGACTCAGACAGCGGGAGTATGCTGTGAATTTTTCGGTACCACCCTCGACCCTTGCAAGCAACCCGACCCTCGCGGTGCTGGGTTTTAAACGCCAACTGGTGTATCACCTGCACTTCTGGGCGTTCATAGCGGTAGCGCCCCTGGTCATGGTGCAATGGCAGCAGTCTCATTACCTGCTGTCTGCGATACTCCTCCTGTTCTGCACCAACGCCCTGCTGGTTATCGCTTTTCTCAGGTTCCGCGGCACCTATTTTCTCAAAGGTCGACTGTTTCCGCTGCTTGCCGTTGTCAGTGCCGCCTACTCCACGCACATCAATGGTCACGCCGGCCTCTACTGGGCCTATCCGGCGGCTTCCGCCCTGTTCTTTCTTTTACCATTGAGGGAGGCCATCGGCAGCAACATCATCTTTGTGGTGGTTATGGCGGTCGTGTCCTTCCTGCGCTTTCCCGAAGCTGACTTCTGGCGAATAACCTTTTCCCTCGGGCTGACCTGTCTGTTTGCCATGATTTTTGCCTTTCTGGTGGGCAAACTCCAGCAGGAGCTCACGCGGCTGGCTACCACCGACCCACTGACCGGCTGCCTGAACCGCTCGCAGCTGGCGGACATTCTCAACAGCCAGATCCAGATGCGGGAGCGATACGAACGGGTGTCCAGTCTGATTCTGCTGGACCTGGACTACTTCAAGACCATCAACGACCAGTGGGGCCATCTGGCCGGCGACAAGGTGCTCACGGAAATGGCACTGCGTCTGCGATCCCGCCTGCGGGAAAGCGACCAGCTGTTCCGGATTGGTGGTGAGGAGTTCATGATCGTACTTCCGGAAACCCGCCAGAAAGACGCTGATGTGCTCGCCCACCAGCTCCTGACCAGCATCAGTGCCCGGCCCTTCCTGGAGGACATCAAGGTGACGGCCAGCGCCAGCGTGGCAGAAGTCAGCAAGGGCGAGACCTGGTCGGTCTGGCTGAACAGGGCAGACCAGGCGCTATACGAAGCAAAATCCAGGGGCCGCAACCAGGTGGTCAATGCCGCCCGACCGCTACCGGTGGTGGGCCGGGGTGCCGACGATATGCCCGATTCCGCGTCGGGCTGACGCGCATCAATCCGTGGCCTTTAACCATCGCAACGCTTGCGGAATTCCCTGTAGGCGCTGAAGACCTCCCAGGGGCATTCAAAATGCGGGTAGTGCCCGATGTTCCTCAGAGTGACCACATCACCATCAGGTATCAGTTCCCGGTAACGGCGCGCCATGCCGGCACCGGATACCGGGTCAGCCGTACCCGAAATCAGTCGTATCGGCTGATTGGCCTTCTGTAAGGCACCGACCCACCGGTTACGGTGGCAACGGCGCTCTTCCATGAACTGGATCAGGTGATGCAGGATGCCCCGCCCGTTGTTGTAGGTCAGCAGGTGCCAGAAGTCTTCCATATCCTGCCGGTCCGGCGGATTCTGGTCTCCGAACAACCGGCGGAAGTTGCGCTCGAAACTCCGGCGGGTAAGGCCCCGGCTAATCAGACCACCGAGGGGACTTCTCAAAAGCTTCTGAATCAGCAACGGGTTGTGAACTTCCGGAAAGAGGGCGCCATTGAGAAAGCACACACTGGCAATCCGGAAGGGCAGTCCACCTTCCTGTTCCCGCGCCAGAAGTTCCTGGGCGACACTACAGCCGTAATCGTGGACAAACAGATGCACGGACGGCAGTCCCAGGCCCTCAATCCAGCCCTGGAACAGATCGGCCTGGTCTTCGATGCTGTAATCATAATGGGAAGGCTTGTCGGAAAAACCAAAACCCAGCATGTCGAGAGTCAGCACATTGTGCTGCTGAACCAGCATCGGCCAGAGACGGTTCCAGTCCCAGCTGGCGGTAGGAAATCCGTGAATCAGTACCAGGGGTTCCCCCGAGCCCGCCATCCGGCTGAAAATGGCATGGCCCTCGTAACTGAACCACTTACCTCCCTGTTGCCACCCTTCGAGGGAGGCTGCCTCGCGCCCTGCGGCAGACGCGCCACCGACGTTGGGTATCACCTGTTCCATGCATTGTCCCCGGCGAACATTCACAGCCTGAAACTGTAGAACAAACCGGCTCCCGCTGCCATAGCCCTGCAGCCTCGAACAAAGGGCGTGACAGCCAAAGTGGTCTTTTCCGGCAATGGGTCCGTAAACCGTAGAGATGGCGGGCAAATTGCCTTAAGCTTTGGCCCCCGTAACACACAGTTAACCGGAAACGACTATGACCAAACTCCTTGACGACCTCGCGGGCCACTACCGGGCCATTATTGACGGACTGGGCGAAGATACCAACCGTGAAGGTTTGCAAGACACCCCAATGCGCGCGGCCAAGGCCATGCAGTTCCTGACTCGCGGATACCAGCAGGATCTCGGCGACCTGGTCAACAATGCCGTGTTTGAATCCGCCATGGACGAAATGGTGGTGGTTCAGGACATAGAGCTGTACAGCATGTGTGAGCACCACATGCTGCCGTTCATTGGCAAGTGTCACATCGCCTATCTGCCCCAGGGCAAGGTACTTGGCCTGTCAAAGTTTGCCCGCATCGTTGATATGTACGCCCGTCGCCTGCAAATCCAGGAAAACCTGACCCGGCAGATCGCCGAAGCCATCGAGAGCGTCACCGATGCCAAGGGCGTGGCGGTGGTCATTGAGGCCCAGCACATGTGCATGATGATGCGTGGCGTGGAAAAACAGAATTCACGCATGAAAACCTCGATGATGCTGGGACAGTTCCGGAAATCCCAGGCAACACGTACCGAATTTCTGAATCTCATCGGCAGCAATCGCTGAAGAATCTGGATCTGAGGGAGGCGGTATGACAGAGGTTATCGGGAATCACCAGGCAAAAGTCCGCATCAAGGACCTGCTCCTGCGGGCGTATATTGGTATCAAGGAAGAGGAGATCAACAATCAGCAGGATGTGCTGATCAACGTGTGCCTGACCTACGATGCTACCGAAGCGGTCAACCGCAACGAAATTTCGGCGGCACTCAACTACCGAACCATCACCAAGCAGATTATCCATCATGTGGACGGCAACCGCTTTGCCCTTCTGGAGCGCCTGACCCATGAGGTTCTGACCATCGTGATGGAACACGAAGCAGTACAGTGGGCCCAGGTGGAAATCGACAAGCCCCACGCGCTACGCTACGCGGAATCCGTGTCCGTGTGTCTCGAGGCACATCGTTAACCCAGAGAGGGCAACCCGATACCATGCCAGTCAATACGCCTGACCAGATACGTCAGATTCTGGAATCTGTAACAACCATCGCCCTTGTTGGCGCCAGTGAAAAAACCAGCCGGCCCTCCCACGAAGTCATGGAGTACCTGCAGGGGCATGGCTATCGGATAATTCCGGTGAATCCGCGGCTGGCAGGGCAGACGGTGCTTGGCGAAACCGTGTATGCCGATCTGAACAGCCTGCCGGAACCGGTGGACATGGTTGATCTGTTCCTGGCGCCGGAACGCACCGATGCGCTCATTGACCAGGCCATCGATCTCGATATTCCGGTCGTCTGGCTGCAAATTGGTGTCATCAACCAGGAAGGCGCTGCCCGGGCAGAGGCCGCCGGGCTGAAGGTGGTGATGGATCGCTGTCCAAAACAGGAAATTCCCCGCCTGGGCATTCCCAGGGTTTCTGAACGTCCCTGAAACCTGACCTGAATCAGGAACTGCGTCACACTTCCGGCACTCTGCTGTAACAGGCCTTACAGGTCTGACATAATCAAAGGAAATAAGCAGAAGCCTGGTAGAGCCATGTGGTTCCGACGTAAATCCGGCAAACAGCACCGACACTCGGTATCGGCGCCAACGGCGCTCGCTGCCAATCCAGACACACCGGTTTCCACTCTCCAGAGGGTGAGACTGCCTGTGGACCTTCTGCAGCCCGGTATGCGGATTGTAAGCCTGGATCGGCCGTGGACGCAGGTACCGGTTCTGTTTCAGGGCTTTACCCTCACGGATGACAACCAGTCCCGGATTCTTCGGCAGTACTGCGAGTGGGTACTGGTGGAAGATGAGGAAGAGCGTCTGAATCCAGTGCTCGACCAGATTTCCGTGCTCAAGCGCCGCACCAACGAACCCTTGCCGGAAACCCGCTCTCTCCGCCAGGAGTTGCCCAGGGCGCAGGCAACCTGGAGCCGAACCCAGACCTTTGTGGAGGAAGTCACCCGGCAGATCGAAGCCGGCAACCAACTCAATCTCCAGAGCGCGCGCCCAATCATCCGGGAATGTGTGGACAGCGTGAAAGCGAATCCCAGCGCCATGTTCTGGATGAGCCGGATCAAATCCCGGGATGCCTATACCGCGCAGCACTGTCTGCGGGTGGCCATTTTCTGTGTTTCCTTTGCACGATTTCTGGGGTTGCCGGATGAGGATCTGGAAATCGTTGGCATGTGCGGACTGCTTCACGACCTTGGCAAACTCAAGGTACCAGATGAGATCCTCAACAAACCCGGCGCGCTGACCCCTGAAGAGCACAGCACTATGCGCGAGCACACGACGCTGGGCTACGAATTGCTGCGGGCCGACCCGCACCTTGATCCGATCATCAGTGATGTAACCTGCCACCACCATGAACGCATCGATGGTCGCGGCTATCCGAAACAACTGGCGGAATGGCAGATAAGCCGATTCGCCCGGCTGGTTTCCATCGTTGATGCCTTCGACGCCATCACCAGCGACCGATGCTATCGGGACGGGCTTCCTGCGTCCGAGGCCATCCGGATTCTCTACAGGAACCGTGGCCAGCAATTCGACGCCAATATGGTGGAAGCCTTCATACGAATGATCGGTGTGTATCCGCCCGGCAGTCTGGTAGAACTGTCTACTGGTGAGGTGGCCATCGTGGTGGCGACTCACCCGGGCCGTAAGCTCAAACCCAGGGTGGAGGTGTTGCTGGATAGCGCCAAACAGCCGATAGAACCCAGGATCGTAGATCTGGCAGCGCCTGATTCTCAACCCGGCCATAACGCACCAGTTATTGCCCGGCCCCTGTCGGATGGCGCGTTTGGGGTTTCGCTGCAAGATAGAATCAAGCAACTGATGGCGGTAGCCGATCAAAATGCCTCATAATTGCGCTGGCGTTGCCAACTGGCTGGCACCACCGTTACACAACACGGAGTAACCTGTGGATCAACCTGCATCACCCCCTAAAGCTGTCGTTTCGGGCCTTTTGAGTCCGGCGTTTCCGGTGGTGATCTTTCTGGTTTTCCTGGGCCTGGCAATGGGCCTGCGCTACGGACTGGTTCAACAGGACAAAAGTCAGATCGAAGCCAATCTTGCCAACGAAGCCCGCGCCATGGCCAATCACCTTGAGCGGGAGTTCCTGGTCCATGCCGAAGCCATCCGCCGCATGGCCAAGCGACTGGAGGCGGACCCGAACAAAACCGAACAGGAATGGCGGCAGGACGCCCGTAACTACCTGGACGACTTCGGCGTCTACCAGGCCATCGAGTGGATTGACCCGGACTACATTATCCGTTGGCTGGAGCCAATAACCGACAATGAAGAGGTCATCGGCTACAACGTGGCCTTTAACGATGAACGCCGACAGGCACTGGAACTGGCGAAGGCCTCCGGTAACTGGGATCTTTCGGGTATCATTGACTTACGCCAGGGCGGAAAAGGCATGGTGATCTATGCGCCGGTTGGCTCAGGGTCTGACAACAACGGCTTCATGGCCGGCGTGTTCAGAATGGAAGTGCTGGCCAGACAGCTGCTCACCAATCGTGTACTGGAGTCTTTCCGGGTCGAGATCCGCCAGGCCGGTGAAGTGAGCTATGAGCTGAATCAGTCACAATCGGTTAACCGCGACTTTTCTCATACCCAGACCGTTGATCTGCCAACACTCGACTGGACGCTGACCCTGCGTCCTTCCAATGAGTGGGTGCAAAACCAGTATAGCTACTGGCCGGGAATGACCTTTGCAACCTTCCTGCTGATGGGCCTGCTGACCAGCCTGACCACGCTGCTGGTGCAGCTCATTCTCAAGCGCAACCGCGCCCTCCTCAAGACCCGCCGGGAACTGGACCAGGAGATCGAACAACGCACCGCCATCCAGAAAGACCTTGCCCGACTGGAATCCACCGATACGCTGACAGGCCTGGCGAACCGCCGCTTCTTCATGGAGGATCTGTCCCACACCCTGAACATTGCCGATCGCCAGATGCGCCAGGTGGGCCTGGTGATGCTGGACCTGGACCGGTTCCAGACGCTCAACGACTCCCTTGGCCACCAGTTCGGGGATGAACTGCTGATCAAGGTGTCGGAGCGACTGAACGGTCTCAGCAATGAACGACTGTTGGTGGCCTACTCCGGGGGCGATGAGTTCATGTTCTGCCAGCAACAGGTGGACGACATTGACGACATCATTCACCTGCTGGGTCAGATCAAACAGTGCTTTGATCAGCCCTTCGACGTTCAGGGACAGTCCCATAGCATTACCGCCACCATGGGCGTGGCCGTTTATCCCCAGAGCGGGCTGGACGCCGACACCCTGCTCCGCAATGCCGATATTGCCCTCTACCGGGCCAAGGAACAGGGACGGAACACCTACCAGTTCTATACCGAGGGTATGCAGGAACGGGAAGTCATGCGCCTGGAGCTGGACAAGGATCTGAGTCAGGCCCTGGCCAACAACGAGTTCGTACTCTTCTATCAGCCTCAGCTGAATCTGGACACCGGCGAAATCCAGAGTGTCGAAGCGCTGATCCGCTGGCGACATCCCCGCCGCGGTCTTCTGCCGCCGGTGGAGTTTATCCCTCTGGCGGAGGAGAGCGGTCGGATCACCGATATCGGGCGCTGGGTGGTCATGGCCGCCTGTCGGCAGCTCGCGGCCTGGAAAGGTACCCCCCAGGAAGGCCTGCGCATTGCGGTCAATCTCTCCGGCCGTGAACTGGACGACGAAGACCTGGTGGATCACATCCGGGAGGCGCTCGCCGCGGAGAATGTACCGGCGGACCGCCTGGAGGTTGAGCTTACCGAAGAGATCTTTATCCAGAACATCGAGCACAACCTGAATCAGCTATCCCGCCTGCATCAATTGGGTGTGCATCTGGCCATTGATGACTTCGGGGTGGGCTATTCGTCTCTAGGTTACCTTCGGGACTTCCCGGTCGATCTGCTGAAAATCGACCGTTCGTTTATCACGGAGGTCACTGAGCGCCATGACGATGCTGTGATCACGCGGGCGGTGATCAATCTGGCACACAATCTGGGCATTCAGGTGGTCGCCGAGGGTGTCGAAACCGAGGAACAGCTGAGCTTCCTGAAGAATCACCGTTGTAACTTTGCCCAGGGGTATCTGATCAGCCGGCCGATTCCGGTGTCCGATCTTGAGCAGGCCCTTGCCGCTGGCGTTCTGGTGGCCGGCATTACGGCCGATTCCGGATTGTAATTGCCTCGGGCCATCCCCAAGATACCAGTAAATCCTCCAGGTGAGATTCTATGGCCGCGCAATACCTGACTCCTGAACAGGACGATAAACTACGCCAGTGGGAGCGCTGGAACCGGAACTATTTCATCTTTGCCTTCGTGGCGTTGACCATCATTCTGGTGTTCAGCTCTCAGTTGGGGTTGTCCAGTGGTGACAGCTGGGGCCCTCTGGGTGTTCTGATCGCCGCCCTGATCACGCCCATCATTGTTCTGCAGCTTAAGCTGGCGTGTCCGGCCTGTGGGCAAAAGATTGGCTGGCAGGCGAAGCTGATGGCGCCGGATCAGTGCAAGGCCTGCGGTACGTTTCTTCGCTCGCGGGATTGATAGCCCACCTTCGACTTTCCCTCCTCAAGAAAACCTTTGACCTGTGAGTTGCTCACAGGTTTTAGTCTATTCTTGATTGGTTTGGAGTTCGCCGTATCGGTGCGGGGTGGGCTTCCGAAAACCGCTGCAAGTACGTCCGTGTACGCTTGCGCTGAGCCATCCCTGGCTCAGAGCATTTTCGGAAGCCCACCCCGCACCAATACTCCGCCAACTTTAGCGATATATTCCTGACAATCTCCTCTTGGGGAGTTGAGGCTAATGAAAGTTAAAGAGCTTGCAGAAGCCGCTGGCGTCAATCCGGATACGGTTCGGTTTTACACCCGCGAGAACCTGCTCAAACCGACCCGTAATCCGGACAATAACTACCAGCAGTTCGATGCCGAGGATCTTCGACGGCTTCGGTTTGCCCGTAAGGCCCGGCAGCTGGGATTTTCGTTGCCTGAAATACGGCAGATTCTGGATCAGGCGGACGATCATCATTCGCCGTGTCCGATGGTTCGGGATGTGTTTCAACACCGGTTGGCGGAGGTTGAGCGGGAGATTCGGGAGCTGCAGCAGTTGCGCAAGCGCATGACCGCAGCCCTGGCTGCCTGGCAGGACATGCCGGATGGCACGCCCGATGGCCATACCATTTGCCGGTTGATCGAACACTGGGATGATCCGGCGCCCTGTTGCGGGGCAACTGAACAGAACGAGGGGTGATTCTGGATGACTGACACATCTGTTTTACAAACCACTCTCAGCATTTCCGGGGCTTCCTGCCAGGGATGTGTGAAAAAGATTCGCAGCGCCCTGGAGCCGTTGACAGGCGATGCTGAACTGGTTGAAGTCGATCTGGAAAAGCAGACCGTGGCTCTGCCGGAGGGCGTGGATGCCGATGAGGCGGCTCGGGTCGTTACCGAGACCGGCTACCCGGCCGAGCCTATCCAGGAAGACGCCGAGCCGGCCAGTTGCTGCTCTTCAGGGAATAAGGATGAGACCGATCCCGCCGACAACTCGGAAGATCAGGCAACCGATGCAGATTCTGCTCCGACTGGTTCTGGGGCAGCAGCCGGTGCGGACGAACAGATTCATCTGTCAGTGACCGGCGCTACCTGTGCCTCTTGTGTCAATACCATTGAAAAGGCCCTGATGTCGGTCTCCGGTATCAGCCATGCCCATATGAACCTGGCGGACAATACTGCCACGGCTACGGGGAATGCCGATCCCGAGGCGCTGGTGAAGGCGATTGAAAGCTCCGGGTATGGCGCCAGCGTGATCGAGGACGAGGACGAAGCCGACGACCGCAAGCAGGAGGAAGATCGAAAACAGTACAAGACACTGCTGGTAAAGATGGCGGTGAGTCTGGGCCTGGGCCTGGGCCTGATGGTCTACGGAATGGGTTTTGGCACTATGATGGTGACGGATGCCAATCAGCTCACCTGGCTGAACCTGGGCATTCTCACGCTCGGGGTAATGATCGCTACCGGAAGGCACTTCTACACAGGTGCCTGGAAGGCGTTCCGTCATCACAACGCCAACATGGACACCCTGATTGCCCTGGGTACGGGCACCGCCTGGCTCTATTCCATCGTGGTGGCCAGTATTCCCGGCGCGTTGCCGGAGATGGCCCGCCATGTGTATTTTGAGGCCTCGGCCATGATCATCGGTCTGATCAACCTGGGTCAGGCTCTGGAGCTGCGGGCCAAGGGCAAGACCTCGGAGGCTGTACGACGGTTGCTGGATCTGCGGGCAAAAACAGCCCGGGTGATCCGTCACGGTGAAGAGCAGGACATTCCGGTGGAGGAGGTTCGCAAGGGCGATCACATCCGGGTTCGGCCGGGGGAAAAGCTGCCGGTCGATGGCGTGATTGCCGAAGGTTCTACCCGCATTGATGAGAGCATGCTGACTGGCGAGCCGATGCCGGTCAGCAAATCGGAAGGCGATGAGGTGTCTGCCGGCACCCTGAATACCCATGGCTCGATTGTGTACGAGGCCACCCGGGTAGGCAGTGAAACGGCACTGGCACAGATCATCAAGCTGGTTAAGAAAGCCCAGGGTTCCAAGCCTGCCATCGGCCGCCTGGCCGACAGGATTTCATCGGTATTCGTCCCCACGGTCATGCTGATCGCCGTGGTTGCGGCACTGGTCTGGTACAACGTCGGGCCGGAACCGGCGGTGGTTCATATGATGGTGGCTGCCACCACGGTGCTGATTATCGCCTGCCCCTGTGCCCTTGGGCTGGCCACTCCCATGTCGGTGATGGTTGGCGTTGGCAAGGCGGCGGAATACGGTGCGCTGATTCGCCAGGGCGACGCCCTGCAGACGGCCGGCAAGCTGGATCTGGTAATTCTGGACAAGACCGGCACCATCACCGAAGGTCATCCGGCGGTGACCCGGGTGCATGTCAGCGCAGGTGATGAACAGCGCCTGCTGGCCCTGGCCGCCGGGCTGGAACAACACTCTGAACATCCTCTGGCTGAGGCCATTCTGGCCAGGGCCAAGGAGGAAGGCGTCCAGGCCGAAAAGGTGACCGGTTTTGAAGCCCTGAACGGCAAAGGTGTGCAAGGCGAATTCGACGGCGAGACCCTGCGTCTGGGCAACCGGAAATGGCTGGAAGAAAAAGGGGTGACCCTGGCTGACCTGGCCGAGGCCGCCGGCACGATTACGGATGAAGCGGGCACGCCCCTGTTCCTGGCGCTGGGCAACCGGGCCCTGGGGGTCATCGGTGTGGCCGATGCGATCAAACCGGATTCCAAAGCCGCCATCGCTAGACTCCATGACGCGGGTATCAAAGTGATGATGGTCACCGGCGATGTCGACGCCACGGCCAAGGCCATTGCCAGAAAAGCGGGCATTGATGATTACCGTGCGGAAGTGTTGCCCGAAGACAAGGCCGAGGTGGTCAGCGAAATGCGCGGTAAGGGTCATATCGTGGCCATGGTCGGCGATGGCATCAACGATGCCCCGGCCCTGGCAGCAGCGGATGTCGGTTTTGCGATTGGCACTGGTACGGATGTGGCTATTGAAAGTGCAGGCATTACCCTGATGCGAGGCTCTCTCCACGGCGTACCCGATGCCATCGAGATTTCACGGGCCACGGTGAAAAACATTCACCAGAATCTGTTCGGTGCGTTCGTATACAACACAATGGGTATTCCGGTGGCGGCCGGCCTGCTCTACCCTGTCTGGGGAATACTGATGAGCCCGATTCTGGCCGGTGCTGCCATGTCCCTGTCGTCGGTAACCGTCGTTTCGAACGCCAACCGCCTGAGGCTGTTCAAAACCAGCCACCGCCCGGCGCAGGACAGCACCAACAGTGATCCGAAACAGCAAAAGGAGCGGAACTGATGGAAACACTTCTGGTCAACGCCGGAGGACTGGCCCTGATGGCTGCCATCGTCTGGTGGTTCTGGCTTTCCGGTTCCGACGACAAAGGCTCAAGTGAACATCAACATCACCACTGAGGACTACGCCATGAAAAAACACACCCTGGCTCTCGGCCTGATGGCAGCCCTGGGATTCAGCACCACGGCCCTGGCCGGTGGCGCGGCCCAGAGTATCCATGTCTACAAATCGCCCACCTGCGGCTGCTGTGATGACTGGATCGATCACCTGGAAGAGAATGGCTTTGAGGTAGAAGCCACCGACACCAATGACATGGGCAAGATCAAGGCCGATGCCGGCCTGATTGCGGGCCTTGGCAGCTGCCATACCGCGTTTGTCGGTGATTATGTCATTGAAGGCCATGTTCCGGCCGACGACATCAAACGCCTGATCAGCGAAGCCCCGAAGGCCACCGGCCTGAGCGTGCCCGGGATGCCAATCGGTTCACCGGGCATGGAAATGGGCGATCAGAAAGATCATTACAAGGTTATCCTGTTTAACGAAACCGGCCAGACCCGGATCTTTGCCGAGCATAATTAACACAGAGCAATCCGCAGGGGCCGTGACTAGCCGGCCCTTGCGACCATCTTTTCCTCTGTCCCCCTCAACCCTGTCGGTTTTTTCTACACTCTGGTTAACCAGTGTTCTATCATTGACGCCCAGAAACCCAGAAAAACCGAGAGGGACCCTCGTTGAGCCTTAAAACCCGCATCCTTGGCCTGGCCGCCAGCCTTATCATTGTGGCATCCCTGGCCTCGTGGCTGGCCTACCGGGAGCTCTCAGAGAGCATCATTGAGCGCTGGGGCCAACAGGTTGCGGAAATCCAGGTGCGCTACGACAGTGCGCGATTGTTGCAGTCCCTGGAGCGGGAAATCGGTCTGGCCCGGCAAATGGCCAATTCGTCCGCATTGCTTAATTGGGCCAGCAGTCCCGATGACACTGCTCTTGAGTCCGAAGCCATTCGCCAGATGGAGAGTTTTCGTTCCAATTTTCGGGACAACAATTACTTCGTTGCCCTCGTTAAAAACGGCCATTACTACTACAACAACGAGGATAACGAATACGCCGGCAGCCAGTTTCGCTACGTTCTGGATCAAAACAAGCCGGATGACGCCTGGTTTTTCCAGCTGATTGAGGAGGGCCGGGACTTTCACCTCAATGTAAACCCGGACACGGAGCTGGGTGTAACCAAACTCTGGATCGATGTCCTGATGCGCGACGAGGCGGGCGAGATTGTCGGCATGGTCGGGACCGGCCTGAGTCTGGACGCGTTCCTGCAGGACATCGTCGACATCGGTCAGGAGGGCATCACCACCCTGTTCGTGGACTACAACGGTGCCATACAGCTTTATCGGAACCGCAATTACATCGATTTTGCCAGCATCATCAAGCCGGAAGGTCAGAAAAACACCGTCGACCTGTTGTTTGATGAACCCCAGGACAAACAACAGATCCTGGGCATGCTGCAGCTTCTCAAGAAGCGGGGCGACCAGGTCGGCCAGGTGGAAAGCGGATTTGTCACCGTAGATGGCCGAAAACATCTGGCAGGCGTTGCCTTCCTGCCCGCCATAGGCTGGTTTGAAATCACCCTTCTCGACCTCAATACCCTCCTGCCCACCAGTTACCTGTGGCCACTGGTGGCAGTCTTCCTCGGTACGCTTCTGGTCACCCTGGTGCTGTTCCACCTGATTATCCAGTCGCGGATCCTCAAGCCCATCATGAGCCTTGAGCACGCGGTGGAAAAAGTCCGGGAGGGCAGCTTCGATCTGCCACGGCTGGACAAGCCGGATAATGAGATCGGCTGGCTGGCCGATCATTTCGAGAAAATGACCCAGAGCCTGGGCCACTCCACCCGGGAACTGGAACAAAAGGTGGCACAGCGCACCGACGAGCTAAACCGACTGGCCCGGATCGATCCCCTGACCGGACTGAAAAACCGTCGGGGCCTGGACGAAGTTCTGGATGAGGAAATCCAGCGGGCCCGCCGCCAGGAAACCGGTTTTGGCGTGATCTGGCTAGACATTGACCACTTCAAGTCCATCAACGACACCCTTGGCCACCAGGCCGGCGACCAGATTCTCTGCCGGGTGGCGCTCTGGCTGAAAGCCGGCGTTCGGCCTTACGACCATCCCGGGCGTTGGGGTGGCGACGAGTTCGTGGTTCTGCTCTCCCCCTGCGATCCGGTAACCCTGGACCGTATTGCCCTTCGTATCCGAGAGTCGGTGGAACAGGAAAGCCGAAAAACCGGGACGGCAGTCACCGTCAGTGTCGGTGGTTACTTTGCCAGGCCCGGAGACAACAGTGACACCATTCTCCGCCATGCCGACCACGCGCTCTACCAGGCCAAACGGGAGGGGCGGAACCGGGTCTGTATCACCACACCGGAAGACCCGGAGATTAACCCCGCGTAACGGGTCTGACTCATTCCGCCATAACCGTTATACTCCGGCCCATCATTCATTTTTACCAGCCAGGTTACTTCATGCTCAATGCCGACGCCCTCAGCCAGTTGCGCCAGCTGAAATCGGATATCAAGGAAAACAAGGTGGTCTTCCCCGGTACGGTCAAAGCCACCAATGGCCGCTTCGGTTTCGTTGCGCTCGATGAAGGCCGGGATGTTTTTCTCCCCCCCGAAGAGATGCAGAAGGTGCTGCCGGGCGACCGGGTGAATGTCACCGAGCAGGAAGTGGAAAAAGGCAAAACCCAGGGTGTGGTGGACGAACTGCTGGAAACCCGGCTGAACACGTTTGTTGGCCGTTACCTTGTCAAAGGCAAGGGGCATTTTGTGGTGCCGGAGACTCCCGGTATCAATCGGTGGATCTTCATTCCGCCCAAAGAGCGAATGAACGCCCAGCAGGATGACTTCATTTACTGCCAGATTCACAAGCACCCCATCAAGGACGGCAAGGGCCAGGCCAAAGTACTGCGGGTCATCGGCAAGGCCGGGGAGCCCGGTATTGAGCGCTCTTTCACCCTGGCAACCTTTGACCTGGCCGACACCTGGCCAGATGCCGTGCAGAAGCAGGCCGATGGCCTCAGCGAAAGCGATATCGAATCCCGGGAAGCCGGGCGGGAAGACCGCACGGGCCGCCCGTATGTGACCATCGACAGCCCGGGCACCCAGGACATGGACGACGCCCTGCTGGCCGAGCCCAATGCCACCGGCTGGACTCTCTCGATCGCCATTGCCGACCCGACTGCCATGATCGAAACAGACAGCCCGGCGGAGCAGGAAGCGTTCAACCGGGCCACCGCCATCTACTTTCCCGGCGAACCCCTGCCCATGCTGCCTGACAGCATCAGCACCCGCCTTTGTTCCCTGATGCCAGACGTAAAAAGGCTGGCGCTGGTCTGCGATCTTCAGGTCAATAACGACGGCAGCCTCGGCGACTACAGCTTTCACCAGGCGGTTATCCAGTCCAGGGGCAAACTCAGTTACGAGCTGGTATCCAACCTCATCGAAGGCCGGGAAGACGACGACATCAAAGCCTTGCCGGAAGCCGTCGCCAACAGTCTGGATCAGCTGCATCAGGCGGCAACAGCCCTGCGAAAATGGCGCAGCGAGCACGCTCTGCTCAGCGGTGACCGTGCAGAATTCCGGTTGCGGCTGGATGAGAACAAGCGCATTCGCCTGATCGAACCGTCCGTTCAGAACGAGGCCCACCGCCTGGTGGAAGAATGCATGGTCGCCGCCAACCGCTGCGCCGCGGACTTCCTCACCAACCAGACCGCCGGCCTGTTCATCCAGCACCCCGGACTGCGGGATGATCGCGCCGACAACATCCGCGCTCTGATCGACAGCCATGCACCGCACCTGTCCGGCGTGGATGCCCATCAGGCCGAGGGCTTCCGGAAGCTGATGAAGGAAACCGACGCCCTGGAGGCCGAGGTGCCGGTCAAGGCGATACTGTCACGGCAGCTGGCCCGGGCCGAGTTGGGTTTCAAACCCGCACCTCACCAGGGCATGGGCCTGGATGCCTACACCACATTCACCTCTCCACTGCGCAAATTCTCTGATTTTTACGTACACCGGCTGATCAAGGCCGCCCTGTGGGATGTGCCCATGAGGGCCCTGACCGAGGATCAACTGGAAGCCCTGCAGGTTACCCAGATCCGTGCCCGCCAGGCGGCAAACAGCCTCGAAGCCTGGCTCAAGAGTGACTTTGCCAAGACACTTGGCGAGGAACCCATGGCCGGTGTTATCAGCCGTACGGTTCCGGCCGGTTTCTTTGTGCGCCTGGATGCCAACGGACTGGAAGGCTTTGTCAGCTGCAAGGACCTGGACGGCAAGTACAGCTTTGACCCGGTCACCCTGCGCCTGATCCACAACAAAAACGGACGCATCTTCCAACTGGAGCAGCCGGTAACCGTCAGTTTTGCAGGGGTGGACGAAGAGCGCCGGCAGATCAATTTCAAACTGGTGGAAGCGCAGGAAGTCCCGACCGGGCCCCGTTCTGCCGAGGGTTGAAAAACCACAGTGGCAGGCGCATCGTACCTATAAGGACACGATCCATTGATGGAGGTGCGCCATGCCCATCAGCCCTGACGAGTTTCTTAAAAAATACGGTTTCGACAAGGAAGAAGAAGAGCGGGACCACAGCCTCCGCCACAATGCCATGGAGCACGCCAAACACCTGCGCCGGCCCCATGCGGGAACGCCCCACGACTGGGAAGAATGGGAGCGGTACAAGAAAGAGCATCCCGATGAGGTTGAGGACGATTCCGAGAGCTGACTGCCGGCACTCAGCGAGCCAGCATCCGCTCCAGACGTTCATCCTTGGCCTGCCACTGCTCTCCCAACCAGTTCTTCACGTTCCGACGATGCTCTGCATCCGTTGAGTAATCCCGGCCTTTCAGATGGTCCGGGATATCAACGGTGTGGATTTCCATTTTGACTTCCTTGACCCGGCCACAGATAAACTCCCAGAAGGTGGGTGCTCCGTCCGGATAGGCGATGGTCACATCCACCAGGGTCTGGATCGAGTCGCCCATGGCGTCGAGTACGAAGGCAGCACCGCCAGCCTTGGGGGTCAGCAGGTGCTTGTAGGCCGACTTCTGTTTGTCGTGTTTGGCCTGGGTAAACCGGGTGCCTTCCACAAAGTTCATCACGCTTACTGGCGTATAGCGGAACTTCTCACAGGCCCTGCGGGTAGACCGAAGATCCTCGCCCCGCTTTTCTGGATGTTTGATCAGATATTCACGGGTGTAGCGCTTCATGAACGGGAAATCCAGGCCCCACCATGCGAGGCCGATCACCGGCACCCAGATGAGCTGCTGCTTGAGGAAGAACTTGAGAAACGGGGCGCGATGGTTGAAGACCCGCTGCATGGCAAAGATATCCACCCAGCTCTGGTGATTGGCCAGCACCAGGTACCAGCTCTCTCGCTTGAGGTTTTCCGCGCCTTTCACATCCCATTTTGTGCCATGGGTGAGCTTCATCCAGCCGGTGTTGCAGGCCACCCAGGCTTCGGCAATCCAGATAATGACTTTGGTGCACAGAACCCGGAACCCCTGGATGGGGATGATGAGTTTCAGGATGGCCGGGATGTAAAGCAGTATGCACCAGAACAGGGTGTTGATTCCCAGCAGGATGGAATTGAGTACGCCGATCAAGGGGGCAGGGAGGAAGCTGAGCATGGCGGTCCTGTTTTTCTGGTTGTTCTTTCCAAATGGGGGCCTAATGATAACAACCACGGGCCTCGTTGGGCAGTGGCCTGAAGTGACCGGTTTGCCCACCTGCTTGGACACTTCTGCCATGGCGCTTTGCAACTCACCATGGATAATCCCGGTTTCCAGGCTGTGAAACTGGAAGTTCGGTAATCCGTATAGTGAGCGTCAAATTCTCCATGGACATTCCCATGCCCAATCTCTTCAAATCCGCCGCTGACCGGGCGGCAGGCGTTACCCGGCAAACGGCCCTTTATGCCGGCAATGCCTTCGACCGGGTGTTCCGTGCCGCCAGCCTGGTTCAGGCCGGGCAGACACCGTTCGAAACCCTGTATTCCGACGGACTGGTCAGCCTGCGTTACTACCCGCCACTGGCCGAGGATTTCATCGAGCTGGAAGGTGAGACCATTGCGGTTGAGCGCACGGCCCATAAGACACCGATTGTGATCGTACCGCCCCTGGCAGTGAATATGCTGATCTATGATCTGTTCCCCCAGCGCAGTCTGGTTCGGTTTCTGCGTGCCAAAGGGTTCGAGGTGTATCTGATTGACTGGGGCATGCCAACGCGGGAGCACAGTCACTACAACCTGCATACCTATGTGGCCGAGTTGCTGCCGGCCTACCTGAACCGGGTTCGGGAGCACAGCGGTGAACAGGAGTTGTCGCTGCATGGCTGGAGTATGGGTGGCATGTTCACGCTGTTCTATTCCGCGCTCAGCAACGACCAGCACGTTCGCAATGCCATCGTGCTGGGCTCTCCGATCGACAGTCACGCATCCGGGATCCTTGGGCTTTTGAACCAGCGCATGGCGGACGTGGCCGGTTTTATCCGGAAACGTACCGGGTTCCGACTCCATGATGTGAAACCTCACTGGTTTCATACCCCCGGCTGGGCCAATACCATCGGGTTCAAGCTGACCAATCCGGTTGCCAGCGTGATGAGTTACTGGGAGCTGATCGTCCGTCTGGGTGACCGGGAGTTTGTCACCAGTCACGCCACCACCTCGGCGTTTCTGGACCGTATGGTGGCCTATCCCGGCGGGATCATTCAGGACACGGTTGTGAGGGTCTGGATCGACAACCAGTTGTCGAAAGGGGAAATCCAGATCGGTGAAGACGTTGCCAGGCTGGACAATGTGAATGCCAACTTACTGGCCATCGCCGGCGGCGACGATACGCTCGTGACGCCGGGTGCCGCCAAGCGGGTGATGGATCATGTGAGCTCTACGGACAAGACCTTCCGGGTTGTGTCGGGTGGGCATATGGGCATTCTTGCGGGGAGTAAGGCTCCGGGGCAGAGTTGGCTGGAGTTGGCGGAGTGGCTTGCTTTGCGGTCGGACTGAGTTTTTGAGCCTGGAGTTTGCCGGCAAGTGTCGGGGAGGGCTTTCCAAAACACGCTCCTAGCGGCACGTCCATGTGACGCTTGACTGTCGCCATCCATGGCGACAGACAGTTTTGGAAAGCCCTCCCCGACACCTGCCTCCTCTTACTTCAGAGGTTTTTCAGTGTTTCCTCCAGTTCTGAAAGACTTTTGATTACTGCTGAGGGCTGAATCCCCCAGTCTTCAAATACCTTGTTCGGATCCCTCTGTACCCAGATTGCGAGTAATCCTGCAGCTCGGGCACCAATCACATCCCAGGCGTTACTGGACACAAGACACAGTGGTTTTTCCCAGGAACCGGTTGCACGCCGGGCATAGGTATACACAGCCGGATCGGGTTTAAAACTCTTGATATCGTCTACCGATACCAGGCCTTCAAATTGGTCGAGCAAATCGTTGTGCCCGAGCACTTTCTCCAGCGCTGGATAACCACCATTGGAGAATGCGAAAAGCGGATATTCGCCTCGGAGACTCTTTAACGCCGGCAAGGCATCATCGAACGCGGGCAGAGACAGGTAGGCTGCCATCAGGGCATTTTCGCGCTCTTCGGACAGGGTCAGTTTGTGGGTGGCCATGGCGTAACGCAGGGCTTGTCGGGTGCAGACACCGAAGTCTTCGTAGACTTTCATCAGGCCCTTGCGAAACGAGAACTCCAGTTGCTTCTCCCGCCAGAGCGCGGCGACCGCCTCGGCTTTATCGCCGGCATCCTCAACCAGCAGGCGGGACATGCCCATGGGGTCGACCAGGGTTCCATAGACGTCGAAAGCGAGGGTCATGGTCATGGTGGGCAGTCCTTTTCCGAAAGGGGGTTAATGTTGTGTTATCCAACCACACTATCGAATATTGAACGATCACTCAATACGGATGCATGAGGCCGCCATAGCGCTTGGGGTTGACCACGGGTTACACTGCCATTCATGAACCCGATTGATACATTTAACCTGGATTTCCGGGCCCTCAGCACCTTTCTGGCAGTGCTTGATGAAGGCAGCGTGTCCCGTGCGGCAGTAAAGCTGGGCGTCACCCAGTCTGCGGTGAGCCACACTCTGGAGCGCCTGCGTCAGGCTCTGGGAGACCCTCTGTTCGTGAAGTCAGGGCGGGGCATTGTGCCAACCCGTTACGCTTTGCAGGCCGGCCCTCACGTACGGCAGATCCTCGACGATCTGCAATCCCTGTCGTCAGGCCCGCCGTTCAGCCCCGCCACGGCCGAGTTCACGTTCACCATTGCGGCCAATGACTACCAGCGGGACTTGCTTCTGCCCGGTCTGGTGCGCACGTTGCGACAGGAGGCTCCTGGCATCTGTCTCCAGGTGATTCCCTCGGGCATTCCCCGGGCCGACCTGTTGCGAAAGGATGTCTGTGATCTGGTGATTTCTCCGCACGCGCCGGAGGCGACAGATATTATGCAGCGGGGCCTGATGGCCGATCGTATGGTGGTGTTCTACGATCCCGAATACCGGCAAGCGCCCGCGGATCTGCCGGAGTACCTGAAGGCGGACCATATCGCCCTGTTGTTTGCCACGGGTGAAAAACCGACTGTGGAAACTGCCATGGAGACTCGTGGCCTGGTTCGCCGCAACGTGGTGACGGTTTCCAACTTTTCCGGTCTGCCGGAGTTCCTGCGGGGCACGGATATGCTGGCCACGGCGCCGGAAGGCATGAGCAAACACTTACTCCGGGACTTTGCGTGGGTTCCCCTGCCCTTTGATTTCAAACCCTTTACCCTGCTGATGTTGTGGCACCGCCGTAATCAGAACGACCCCGCCCACAAGTGGCTGCGCAATCAGGTGAATGCGGTTGCCGCTACGCTCAACGGTCTGAAAAGTTAATCAATTAGTTTTTCTCATAGGTTGTATGAGCTTTGCTGGCGTTATCTTCTTCCCCCCTCTCACCTAGACTGCAGGCATTCGTCAGACGGCCAGGTTTGGGATGGCTTTCCAAAACACGCTCCTTACGGCACATCCCTGTGACGCTTGACTGTCGCCATCCATGGCGACAGACAGTTTTGGAAAGCCATCCCAAACCCGCCCTGTCATAACCCCGAGATAACGCTGAAGAGATCAAATGCTGACTTTAACCAGTGTGTGGACAACGGTACTTCTCGCCGCCGCTGTGGCCCTTGGGCCGCTGGCGACTGATATGTATCTGCCGGCACTGCCACAAATAGGTTCAGACTTTGGAACCGGCACCGATCAGGTTCAGCTGACGCTGAGCCTGTATCTGGTGGGCTTTGCGATTGCCCAGCTGGTGTGTGGTCCTCTGGCAGACCGTTTTGGTCGCAAACCGATCATGATTGGCGGTTTCGTGCTCTTCGCCATTGCCAGCATTGGCTGTGCACTGGCCACCAACATCGAAACCCTGATTCTCTGCCGTTTCCTGCAGGCCCTTGGCGGTTCGGCCGGTCCGGTTCTGGGCCGGGCGGCCATCCGGGATATCTATACGCCCCGCGAAGCCGCCAAGATTCTCGCCATCCTGGCCAGCATCATGGCCCTGGCGCCGGCAGTCGCGCCGACAATTGGCGGCCTGCTGACGGCCAGCCTGGGCTGGGCTTCCGTGTTCCTGGCATTGGGTGGCTATGCCCTGGTGATGGCCGTGGTGGTGGCCTTTGGTATTCCCGAGCCCATGCGTCCGGAGCATCGCCAGTCCCTGAAAATCGGCAGCCTGCTGCGGAACTACCGCACGATTGCGAAAGACATCAGCTTCCTGGGCTACACCCTGACCAATGCCCTGATCTTCTCCGGGCTGTTCGCCTTCCTGTCGGGCTCTTCGTTCGTGCTTATTGATTTCCTGGGCGTGCCGACAGAACAGTTCGGCCTGTACTTTGCCTGTATGGTGGCCGGCTACATTGTTGGCAACCTGACTGCCGTCCGTCTCGGCCGTCGCTTGGTGCCCGACCAGATTCTGGTGCGCGGCCTGATCATTGCCGTGGCTGGCGGCAGCCTGATGGCCGTGCTTGCACTGAGTGAAGTGTTCAACGTCTGGGCAGTCATTCTGCCCCAGGCCCTGTTCATGATCGGCACCGGGATGGTCCTGCCCCAGACCATGGCCGGCGCCCTGGCAAACTTCCCCACCATGGCAGGCTCCGCCTCTGCCCTGTTCGGCTTCACCCAGATGGGCGTTGCCGCTGTTGCTGGCATGCTGGTCGGCCACCTGCACGACGGCACCTCACTGGTCATGGCCTTGATCATTGCCGCCTGCGCAGCACTTGCGATGGCCTGTTATCTGCTGCTGGTTCAGCGTTATCCTGCGAAAGGTTTCGAACCACAAAGTGCGACCGGCAATTAAGGCAAAATCATCCAAAGTGGTCTACACAGAGTACGTAAGACTCTAAACCAGACACCGAGGAGCAAATACCATGAGCAGTGTTAACCTGGACGGCAATCCCATTGAATTGAGCGGCAAATTTCCCGAGACCGGAGACAACGCGCCGCCCTTTACGCTTACCAACAGCGGCCTGGAGGAAGTCAAACTCGACAACTGGGCCGGCAAACGTAAAATCCTGAATATCATTCCCAGCATCGATACCGGCGTCTGCGCCGCCTCCACCCGCAAATTCAACGAAAAAGCCAGCAGCCTGGACAACACCGTGGTCCTCGTCGTTTCTGCGGATCTGCCCTTCGCGGCAGCCCGGTTCTGCGGGGCCGAAGGCCTGAAAAACGTTGAAACCCTGTCCACCTTCCGGAACTACAGCTTCCAGCAGGACTACGGCGTGGCCATGCAAGACGGCCCCCTGGCCGGTCTCTGCGCGCGGGCAGTGGTTGTGCTGGACGAGAACAACAAGGTTCTACACAGTGAACTGGTTGATGAGATCAAGAACGAGCCGGATTACGATGCGGCGTTGAAGGTTCTTTAAGGGCGCAAAATCAAAGCCCAGCAGTTGGAAACACCACCAACGGTCTGGGCAAGGGTGCCGGAACGACTTAGCAGGAGTGTGCATTGCCAGGGATGGCAATGCCAAGCCCCCAGGGAAGGGTTCACGGCGTCTCCTGGTAAGTCGTTCCGGCACCTTTGCTAACACCAAAAGCCAGACCTGTTAGAATCTCGCCCCCAAGCCAAACCGAAGGCCCACAACACCCCGTGCAGACCACCGCCCAGAACCCATCCATGGCCCGCCAGCTCTACACCATGACCTGGCCCATGCTCTTCGGGGTACTGTCCCTGATGACCTTCCAGTTGGCCGACAGTGCCTTCGTCGGTCAGCTGGGCCGGGATCCACTGGCGGCGCTGGGCTTTACCCTGCCGATGCAGCAGCTGATCATCGGTCTTCAGGTGGGGCTGGGCATTGCGACCACGGCGATCGTCTCCCGCACACTGGGTGCCGGCGATGAACTGCGCGCCTACCGTCTGGGCGGCCTGATCATTAGCGTTGGCGGCAGCCTTGTCTTCGTCATTTGCGTGGCGCTTTGGTTTCTACAGGGGCCCATCATGACCGCCCTTGGCGCGGAAGACTCACTACTGCCCCTGATCCGGCAGTACTGGGTTCCCTGGTTAATGGCAGCCTGGACCGGCGCATTCCTGTACTTCGGCTACAGCGTTTGCCGCTCCCACGGCGACACCAAATTGCCGGGGTACATGATGGTGGCCACGAGCCTGACCAACATCGCCCTGGACCCGCTCTATATCTTTGTTTTCGGCTGGGGATTGCCGGGTGCCGCCTGGGCCACCATAACGTCGTTCGGTATTGGCTGCATGGTAATCTACCCGAAACTCCTGAAACGCCACTGGATCCGGTTCGATCTTCGGGAGCTCGCCCTTTGGAAGGCCCTGAAACAGTTGACCGGCATCATGGCCCCGGCGATGGTCAGCCAGCTGATGCCGGCTGTCTCGGCTATGCTGGCGACGGCCCTTGTGGCTGGATTCGGTTCTGCCGCAGTGGCTGCCTGGGGTCTGGGCACCCGCCTGGAATTTTTCTCCATCGTGGTGGTACTGGCACTGACCATGTCGATGCCGCCGATGATTGGCCGCATGCTGGGGGCCGGGGAAATCGAGCAGATTCGCAAACTGGTGCGTCTTGCGGTCCGGTTTGTGGTGGTCTGGCAGCTGGCCATCGGCCTGACCTGGGTGGTGGCATCGGGACTGGTATCCGAGCTGTTCTCCAGCGACAGTGATGTTCAGGAGGTTCTTGCCGGTTATCTGGTGCGGGTACCGCTCAGTTACAGCGGTCTGGGCGTGTGTATGCTGATGGTGTCGGTGTGCAATGCCCTCGGCCTGGCGATGCGGGCCCTGCTGGTGTCCACCCTGCGCCTGTTCCTGTGCTTCCTGCCGCTGCTCTGGCTGGGCAGCCAGCTCAACGGCGTCTTCGGCCTTATGAGTGGTGCGCTGGTGGGCAATCTGTTCGCCGGCGCCATGGCTTACAGCTTTTACCGGGCCGGCATGACGCGTTTGAAGGCCGAGGTATCTTCAGGCAAATCGTGAGCGGAAGCTCTCGGGCACTGTCACCACTTCCTTGCGGTGGTAGTTGAAGAAGACAAAACCGTATTTGGCCAGTGCCACCGGCTGGCCGCTCTCGGCCTTGGTGACCCGGAACACAAAATCCCCGCCATACTTGTTGAAGTCCATAAGGCCCACTTCAAAACGCAGCATTTCCGGGAAGAAGGATTCCGACTGGTACATGGTGGCCAGGTCGGTAACGATAATGCCGGTGCCGTCTTTGCTCGCTTCCTGGATGCCGTAGCTGACCAGGAACTGGGCCCGGGCTTCAGAGAGCATGGAGATCAGGGCGTCGTTGCCGAGGTGGTTGGCGCCGTTGATGTCGGTGATTCTGACGGGCATTCTGGTTTCGAAGGAGAAGACGTCGTCCGGGAAGGAGAGTTTGATTCGGGCCACGGGGGTTCCTGTTTTCACTGGGGATCTTGGGGCGAATCATACGCTGTTCGACTTTAGTGTTCATCTCAAGACGTCCAGCCCCAAATCGGTTATCTTGCTATTGGAAGTTCGCTATGCGCCTCGAGTTATGGTGGAGCGACGGCAGGGAAGGGCCTTCCAAAACACGCTCCTGGCGGCACATCCCTGTGGCGCTTGACTGTCGCCATCCCTGGCTCCAGACAGTTTTGGAAGGCCCTTCCCTGCCATCGTTCGTATTACTCCCGCGCACCAACAACAAGTATTTTAAGATGGAGTCTTATGGATATTCGCCCTGCTGCCACACTGGTTCTGGTTCGTGATACTGCCGAAGGCCTTGAAGTCCTGCTGCTGCAACGTACCTGGGACGCCGTGTTTATGCCCGGCTATTTTGTGTTCCCCGGCGGGCGGGTCGAGGAAAACGAGACTCACGGTCAGGACCATATTATCGGGCCCGGAGACGCCGAGATCAGTCAGACCATGAGTGTCGATGAAGGCGGTGCCGACTATATGTTGGCGGCGGTTCGGGAGTGTTTTGAAGAGTCCGGGGTTCTGCTTGCGGTGGACAAACAGGGCAGCCCGATATCCGGAGATCATCCGGCACATGCTGACCGGAAGTCGGTGTTCGATGGCGATCTGTCTTTGGCCAGTCTGTGCAAAAAACATGGGTTGGCCATTCCCCTGGACAGGCTGGCGTATCTGGGCCACTGGATCACGCCTCCAGGACCGCCACGGCGTTTTGATACGCGGTTTTTTGTGGCGCCCGCTCCGGAAGGCCAGTTGGCCGGTCATGACGGGGTGGAGACCATTGATCATGTCTGGATTCGCCCGGAACAGGCGCTTGCAGACCATCGTCAGGGGGAACGTTTGCTGGGGCTGCCCACCATCCGTACGCTGCGGGTGCTCTGTGATTTTGATAGCACCGATGCGCTGATGCGTTATGCCCACGCCAATCCTCCGGAACCTTACCCGAGCCAGCCCTGGCCGGCGGTCAAAAAGGGCGAGCCGGTGACGCTGGAACCGGGAGCGCCGGCCTATGATGAGGCGGCGAAGCTGGATCCGGAAGGTGAAGGTTCGACTCATGCAGAGATTATTCCCGGAGAAGCGGTTGAGGTCGCTGCCCGGGTCATCCGGTTGACGGCGCCCAACCCGGGCATGATGACCGGGCCCGGGACCAACACCTACATTCTGGGCCACGAGCGCTTCACGGTGATTGATCCCGGCCCCGCCAACGAGTCCCATATCAAGCGGATTCTGGAGGTGACCGGCGGGGTGATTGATCAGGTTCTGGTAACCCACACACACCAGGATCATTCGCCGGCCGTTGCTGCGCTGAAGGAACACACCGGCTGCCGTGTATTGGGGTGGCCGGCACCTCCCGGTGCAGGGCAGGACCAGACGTTCAGGCCGGATGATGAACCGGAACACGGCGATCTGATTGTGACCGAGGCGGGGGTGCTGAAGGCCCTTCACACGCCTGGGCACGCGTCCAATCACCTTTGCTATCTTCTGGCCAATCAGGATTTGCTGTTTTCCGGGGATCACATCATGCAGGGCTCCACCGTGGTGATTAATCCGCCGGATGGGGACATGAAGGCTTATATTGAATCGCTGTACGATCTATTGGCGGAATCCGTCCGCTACATTGCTCCGGCCCACGGGTTTCTGATGGGGCATCCGGAAGCGGTGATCGATTTTCTGATCACTCATCGTCTGTCCCGGGAGCACAAGGTGGCCCGGGCGCTTGAGGCACTGGCTCCTGTGGACCTCAAGGCCCTGACGGCAAAAGCCTACGACGACGTACCGGCAGCAATCCACGGCCTGGCATCTCGGTCGGCCCTGGCACATCTGTTGAAGCTGGAAGCCGAGCACCGGGCCTTCCGGGAAAATGATCTGTGGCATGTGGTACACGCGAAGTGACAGGGCAGTGACAGAATCGTAACCAGAATTCGCAAAAGACCCGTATTCATAAACCCGATCGCCCCCTATTCTTGGGCGTATTGGTGAGGTACGAGAGGACTTATGCTGTTTCGAAGGTTCAAAAACGCCACTTTCCGGTCTCTTCCGTTCCTGATGGTCGCGGCGACCCTGCCAGGGTTGATGTCAGCTGAAGAAAACAGTGACGATGAGCAGAACAGCGATGTGATCGTTGCCCAGCTTGCCGAAGATGAGAATGTGGAAGATGTGGTTCGCTCCGAGCCCCGAGAAGGTCGCGAGCCTGGCTCCGGGGGCGACTCGCCGGCGACTGAACTCCGGCGGGATGAAAATACGCCGGAAAAACTCAAAATTGCTCCAAACATTGACCTTAAAAAAGTCACGCCACGGCCTGAAGCGGATACGGAAACCGAAGCAGGTTCGGATACCCAGCCAGGCGAAGAAGAAATCACCCCGGACGCCGAACAGCCGGAGGTACCCGTTCCCGCAGAGAGCTTTACCCTGCTGGGCCAGGAGATTCTTCCCGGGACCTCAACGCGTCTGGCGTGGTCTCCGGAAATACAGATTGCGGGCCTCTCGCAGATTACCCCGGTACTGGTCGTTAACGGCGTCAATGCCGGGCCCACGCTTTGCCTGACCGGGGCAATTCACGGTGACGAACTCAACGGCATCGAGATCATCCGGCGAACCATGTACGACCTCAATCCGGAAAAACTGACCGGGCGCGTCATTGGGGTGCCCATTGTCAACCTGACCGGATTCCAGCAAGGCAGCCGCTACCTGCCCGATCGCCGGGACCTGAACCGGTATTTCCCGGGCCGCGAGAACGGCAATCTGGCTGACAGGGTGGCCTATTCCCTGTTCGAAAATGTTATCCGTCAGTGCGACATGCTGGTGGATATCCATACCGGCTCACTCAAGCGCACCAATCTTCCACAACTTCGAGCAGACATGAACAATGCCGATGTTGCCGAGTTCACCCGGGGCTTCGATCGAATGGCGGTGGTTCACAGCTCCGGCTCTGCCGGCATGCTCCGCACGGCCGCCGTGGAAGCCGGAATCACCGCGGTAACACTTGAAGCCGGGGAATCCCTGAGAATCCAGGAGCATCAGATTGAGGCCGGTGTTAACAGCCTCAACAGCCTGATGGACAAGCACGGAATGATTTCAAGAATGTTTGTCTGGGGAGATCCGGAACCGGTCTATTACGATTCCACCTGGGTGCGGGCCGAACATGGAGGCATCCTGTTCAGCGAGATTGAATTGGGGGCAAAAGTCTCGGAAGGCGAGGTTCTCGGTTACGTCTCCGATCCGATCACCAATGCCCAGCACCCCATCCGGTCTTCCAGCAACGGCCGCGTTATTGGTATGGCGGTGGATCAGGTCGTCATGGCAGGATTTGCCGCCTACCACATTGGTACGGAGGCAGAAGTTCCGGGAGAGTAGTATGCTAGGCGTTTTTCGGACACCACCAAACCAACAGGAGCCTGTGTGTCGTCGGAGAACGCCGGATTATTATCGCGAATTCCAGGTCTCGCCTACGTCGGTCTGGTTCTTACGCCCCTGTTCTGGGCCGGCAACGCGGTTGTCGCCAGGGGTACCGTAGAGAATATCCCACCGATGTCCATGTCCTTCTGGCGCTGGATCATTGCCCTGGCGATCCTGCTACCCTTCGGGCTTCCGGGGATGTGGCGCCACCGCCAGGTTATCCGCCAGCGGTTCGGATCCATGCTGGCACTGGCCACCTTCAGCGTGGGCGCCTTCAATTCACTGCTGTACCTGGCGGCAACGACAACCACGGCGACCAACATTGCCCTGATCAATGCCACGATTCCCATTTTCGTGGCGCTGCTGGCCTGGATTCTTCTGGGCGACCGGACTCGCCCGATCCAGGCGATCGGGATCGCACTGGCCATAACCGGCATTGTTACCGTGGTGGCCCGAGGTGATCTCTCGGTGCTGACCCGCCTGCAGGCCCAGCCCGGAGATCTGATCATGGTGGCAGCGGTATTCAGCTGGGGGCTTTTTTCGGTGCTCTTGCGGCGACAAGCGGTACCGCTGCCGGCACTGACTTTCCTGACCACCCAGATCCTTCTCGGAACGCTGGTCATACTGCCGTTCTACCTGGCCGATCTGCTTTTCTTCTCCGGTGGCTTCGAGCTTTCGGAAAGCACCGCCATGCCGCTGCTGTATTTCGCAATCTTCCCGGGGATCCTGGCCTATGGCTTCTGGAACCACGGTGTGCATAAAATTGGCCCGGCCAGGGCAGCTATCTTTATGTACCTGACACCGGTCTTCGCCTCCGTTCTGGCTGGCATTTTCCTGGCCGAATCCCTCGGGCTGTTTCACGTTATCGGTGGCCTGCTGATTCTTGCCGGATTGGTTCTGGCCACACAAACCCGAAACCGCACCAACTACCACCCCCCAGAGCAGCCAGCAAAAGGAGACAACCATGGTTGAACACATCGTCAGGAACATTCGCGGCTTCTTTTGCCTCGGTCTGGTCCTGTTAACCGCTGGCCTGTCTGCTCCGGCTGCCGCGGAACCCTGCGATCCAGAGGAATCCAGGTGGGTGCCCACCCGTTACTACCCGGCGGGCGCTGCGGTTTTCCACAAGGGGCAGTGGTATGAATCCCGGGAACTGCACGAGGGGCTGGAGCCGGGCATTACGTTCGACTGGATCAAACTGGATTCGGTGCCGGACTGCAAGGACAGGCGGCAAACGGTCAAACCCTCCCAGACGGGGGATAAACCGGAAAAGACGCAAACCGGAACCAGCGAAACAGAGGGCGAGCCCAAACGAGGCGAGACAGCATCCGGTATGTGCGTCCGGCCAGACCCATGGCAGTTCTCCAGAAGCTACACGGTTGGCAGCCTGGTCAGCCATGGCGGTCAGATCTGGGAGGCAATCCGTGAAACCAACGGTGATATGCCCGGCATGAACAAGCCTCCACGCTGGCAGCTGGTGGAGGATCACTGTGCCTTGAAGGGACAGTAACCGGGCCAGGAAAACTAGAGGGCCGCTTCAATACGGCCGATGACCTCTTCCAGGACCGATCTCGGGCAGCCGATGTTCAGGCGCATAAAGCCACTGCCCGGGTCACCAAAGGAGAGTCCGGGATTCATGCCCACACCGGCTTCCCGGACAAAAAAGCGTTTGAGTCCGGCATCGTCCAGGCCCAGTTCGCGGCAATCAAGCCACATCAGGTAAGTACCCTCCGGCGCCGACACCCGAATCCCGGGCAGGCACCGGGCAACCGCCTCTACCACGTAATCCCGGTTTGCCTGCAGATAGGCCATCAGGTCGTCCAGCCAGGGGCCGCCGTGACGGTAACCAGCCTCAAACCCGGCAATGCTGAACGGATTGCATTGGGGCAGATGCATGGACTCGAACACCGCCTTCAGGGCATTCCGCCGGTCGGCGTCGGGAATCACCAAAGCCGACAAGCCCAGCCCGGGCATGTTAAAGCTTTTGCTGGGGGCAATCGCCGTTACCAGCGCGTCATCGGGCTCGGCAAGGTTTGCCAGCATACTGTGCCGGGGCTTATCCCGGAACGTCAAATCACAATGGATCTCGTCCGAGACCACCACCAGCTGCTGCCTGCGGGCGATGTCCAGCACTGCTGTCAGCTCTTCTTCAGACCACACGCGGCCAACCGGGTTATGGGGCGAGCACAGCAGCAGGATCCGGGCATCGGGGCGGGCCGCGCACTGTTCCAGGTGATCAAGATCCATGCGGTAGTGGCCCGGGTCTCCGGTTTCCGAGTCCTCCGGCACCAAGGGGTTTTCGATCACCACCCGGCCGCTGTGCCGCACCGAACTGAAGAACGGCGGATAAACCGGCGGCTGGATGATGACGCCCTCGCCAGGTCCGGCGTAGGCCATGCACGCGGCGTTAATTGATGGCACCACCCCGGGCGCCATCAGTATCCATTCCCGCCGGATCTCCCAGCCGTGCCGGGTGGCGAACCAGTCGATCATCGACTGGTAAAGGCTGTCGGGAAACAGAGTGTAGCCGTAAACCGGGTGGGCGGCCCGCTCACTCAACGCACGGGTGACGGCCTCCGGTGCCGCAAAGTCCATATCGGCCACCCAGACCGGTATCACATTCTCGGTGCCAAAAACCGCCTTGCGGGCATCAAATTTGACGGAACCGGTATTTTCCCGGTGAACGGGACGATCAAACGGGCTGGACACAGGTACTCTCCAGGACAGATCAGGACATTAAAGAACCTATTGTGGTGGGCACGAACGCCCATCGCAACCGCCGCCCCCGAAGGCTGCCATTGCGTTGATCTCCGGCTTTGGTCGAACATCGTCGATTAACACTTGCCCAAGCGGGCCGATACTTGCGAACCTAACGGTTTATTCAATAACAACACCTAACCGTTTCCCGGAGCCTGTTCGATGATTGGCCAGATTCTGTCCACGATGTTGCCGGTTTTCCTGATCGCCGGATGCGGCGCCCTCTATGGGCGATACCGGACGCCAGACATCCAGGGACTGAACGTTCTCAACATGGAGCTGTTTGTGCCCATGCTGGTTTTTGCGGTACTCGCTGACCAGCAGGCTCCGCTGCAGGATTATGCCCGGCTCGCGCTGGCCGCCACCGTGGTGGTGCTCGGTTCGGGGATCGTCCTCTACCCGTTGGCGAAGGCTCTGAAACTGAACCTGAAGACCTTCCTGCCTCCGATGATGTTCAACAATTCCGGCAACATGGGCATACCGCTGCTGGTCCTGGCCTTTGGCGATGCGGCGCTGCCGGCAGCCATTGTGCTGTTTATCGTGGAAATGCTGCTGCATTTTTCGGTGGGTCTGTACATGCTTGACCCGCATACCTCCATCATCAAACGCCTCAAGCTACCCATCGTGTTTGCCAGTATTGCCGGGCTCTCGGTCAACCTCGGGGGTGTGCCCCTGCCGGAGTGGCTGCTGGAGACCCTGAACATGCTCGGCGGTGTCTGCATTCCCCTGATGCTGTTCGCTCTGGGCGTACGTATGCTTGATGTGGATTTCAGCGACTGGAAACTCGGCATGCTGGGTGCCATCGCCTGCCCCGCCAGCGGCCTGATACTGGCCTGGCCGATGATCGCCCTTCTCGACCTTCCAGGGATGCAGGTAGCGGCGCTGTGGGTATTCGCGGCCCTGCCACCGGCCGTGTTGAATTACATGGTGGCAGAACAGTACCGCCAGGAGCCACACAAGGTCGCCTCGCTGGTATTATTGAGCAATCTGGGCAGTCTCGTGGTGATGCCGGTTGTGCTCGGGCTGGTGTTCGCTGCCGGTTACGTTTGATCAGCTACCCCGTTGCCCGTTCTGTGAGCCGAGGAAGGACCCGATGTCTGAAACGATTGCAGTGGTACGCGCCACCCGCCCCAATTTTCTGGTACTCGCACCACTGTGTGCCGGCCTTGGCGTCGCGGTGGCCTGGCACCAGGGCGAGCCACCAGCCCTTCTCGACACCCTCCTGGTCCTGATCGGGGCATTGCTGGCTCATGCTGCGGTCAATCTGCTTAACGAATACGAAGACTTTGTTTCCGGGCTGGATCTGATCACCCGCCGCACGCCGTTTTCCGGGGGAAGTGGCGCATTACCGGAGGTTCCCTCCGCCGCAAGGCACGTGTTATTGGCGGCTTTAGGTACCCTGGGGCTGGTTGTGGCCGTCGGCCTCTACTTTCTCTGGCTTCGGGGCCTGCCCATGCTGGTGCTCGGCGCCGCCGGCGTTGTGTTAGTGCTGACTTACACCCGCTGGATTACCCGCTCACCGGTGATTTGCCTGTTGGCACCAGGGCTGGGGTTCGGTCCGGTCATGATTCTGGGCAGCCTGATAGCCCTCGGGGCCCGGCTGGATGCAACCGCCCTCGCCGTTTCCGCCATTGGACTTCTGATGGTTAGCGAGTTATTGCTGATCAATCAGATCCCCGATGCCGAGGCAGACCGGAAAGTCGGCCGTCGGCATCTGGTGATCACACTGGGCCAGCCAGCTGCCGCCGGTCTGGTGGGCGTTTTGTTGCTGGGCAGTTACGGCGTTCTGATCTCCGCGATTCTGATCGGCTGGCTGCCAGCCTGGGCAGCTCTCGCTCTGGCACCGTTGCCGGCAGCCGTCTGGGTAAGCGCCAGGCTGCCGCGCGCTCTCGAGTGCCCCCGACATCTCAATGCCGTTCTCGGTGTCAATGTCGCGGTGCTGTTGGCGACCCTGGCGTTATTGATCTGCGGGCTCAGCCTTTAAACCGGAACACACTCACTCGGGAACGAAGCTGTCCGGCAAGCACCGCGAGATCACGGCTGGCCCCAGCCACCTGCTCCGACCCCGCTGAGGTCTCAACGGTGGCATCATGGATGCGGCTGATATTGCGGTTGACCTCTTCCGCAACAGAGCTCTGTTCTTCAGAGGCACTGGCAATCTGGGCGTTCATATCATTGATCGCGCCTACCTCACTGCGGATTCTTGCCAGGGCGGCCTCCGCCTCTCTGGTCTTGTCCACGGTCGTGCGCGCAAGCTCCCGACTGCTTTCCATTACCTCGGTGGCCTGGCCGGCGCCAGTCTGCAGGTTACCGATCATCTCCTGGATCTCACGGGTCGAATCCTGGGTCCTGGAGGCCAATGACCGTACCTCGTCGGCCACTACGGCGAATCCTCGGCCATGAGTTCCCGCCCGGGCCGCTTCGATCGCTGCATTCAGCGCCAACAGGTTGGTTTGCTCGGCAATGGCGTTGATCACTTCAATGATCTTCTCGATATTGGCGCTGTCTTCAGACACCCGATGAACCGTTTGCGTTGCCTGCTCCAGGGTTTCCGCCAGCTCTCCGATGGACGCTGTGGTTTCCTGTACCACGCGATTCCCGCTCTCCACTTCGGAGTCGGCTTTCTGGGTTGCAGTTGCGGCGCTGGCCGCGAAACCGGCGACCTCATTCACCGTGGCAACCATCTGATTAACAGCGGTGGCCATCTGCTCCGCCTCGGTAGCCTGGAGACGGATCTGTCGGCTGTTGTTATCCGAAGTGCTTTCAAGTTCAGAAGAGGAAGTAGAGAGCTCTTCTGCGGCAGACCTCACTTCCCGGATAATGCCGCCCAATCGCTCCACAGTGTCCTGCAGCGCACCCATCACGCTATCCGGGTACCTGGTCTGGAGTTCCTGGTCCAGCTCACCATCGGCCAGCTGACGAATGGCCCGGGCAACATCCTCGGGCTCACCCCCAAGAATCCTCTTCAACCTGCGGATTATCACCAGGGCCACCAGGGCCCCCAGAACCACCGCGAGACCCGTGACAGACAGGTTCAGCGCGTTGAATGTGCTCGCAGCCTCACGCACGTCATCAACACCGCGGGTTACCACATCTTCCTGGTAATCGATAAACGCGTTCACCCGTTTGAGCCATTCAGAATACGCGCTGGATACATCGCTGAGCAGAAAAGCCCTCGCCTGATCAACGTTACCAGCAAGGCGCAATTCCAGGAGTTCATCGGTCAGTGCCAGGGTTCTGCGCTCTATCTCTTTTATCGCCGATAACAGTTCCTTCTCCCGGTCGTTCGCCCCCTCTTCCCGAAACATCGTATCCATCGGGCCGGCAGAATCCCGGTAGAACGCCTTCAGACGCTCAATATCCTGAAGGTGTCGTTGCAGATCGCGATCATTTTCCACCAGCACCGCATCGCGAATGGCGATGGCCCGGTCGTGGACACTGCCCCTGAAATTAATGGCGTAGCGCTGCTTGACGGCGGCACCATCACCCACCTCGGTCAGGGTCCTGTCGATAAAACCGACCCGCTGGTTACCAATCAGACTGATGGCAATCATCAGTGACAGGATCAGACCAAAACCAAGGGCTAGGCGTTTCGCAACGGTGAGCTGGCCAAACATGGATAGACTCCAGACGCTTTTATTAAATGAACCTATGTGTTCTCCGAAAGTGGCAGTCTGGATCAATCAATAGCCCGCATACCCTCCTTTTTTGACAATACTTTTCATTACTGCAATCAATCTTTACATCCCGGCCCGGGATCCCTTGCAACTGCAGGCACTTTGACCGATGGTTAAAGCAGATTCTGACTGATTGCATTCACGATACGGAGGTCTCCCCATGAGTGTACTTCTCCTGCTGATCAGTGCCCTGGCACTGATCTACCTGGGCATCGGCGGCACCACGGCCGCTGCGGTAATGTCCATTGCGACCGTCGTGGGTCTGTTCCAGGATGAATGGCATCTGCTCAGCATACTGTGCGGGGGTGTTCTGCTGGCGCTGGCTCTGATCCTTGTTATCCCCGGCGACCTGCGCCTGGACAAACTCAGCCGGCCGCTGCTTGGCTGGGTTCGCAGCCGCCTGCCCAAACTCTCAGACACCGAAGCCGAAGCCCTCAAATCCGGCTCGGTAGACTGGGACGGCGAGCTCTTCTCCGGCAAACCGGAATGGAACAAACTGCTGGATGCAAAACCGGCACACCTTACCAGCGAGGAACAGGCTTTCCTGGACGGCCCGGTGGAAAAACTCTGCGCCATGCTGGATGACTGGAAAATCACCCATGAGCAGTACGACCTGCCGGACAAGGTCTGGAAGTTTATCCGTGAAAACGGCTTTTTCGGCCTGGTGATTCCGAAAGAAGACGGTGGCCTCGGCTTCTCCAACACCGCCCATTCTGAAATCGTGATGAAGATTTCCACCCGCAGTGTCTCTGCCGCCGTCACAGTCATGGTGCCCAACTCCCTCGGCCCTGGTGAGTTGCTGATGCACTACGGCACCGATGAGCAGAAACAGCACTATCTGCCAAGGCTGGCCGGTGGTGATGAGATTCCCTGTTTCGCCCTGACCTCCCCGGTGGCCGGTTCCGACGCCGGGGCCATTCCGGACAAGGGCATCGTCTGCAAAGGTGAATGGAACGGCAAGGAAGTGCTGGGCCTGAAAGTCACCTGGAACAAGCGTTACATTACCCTCGCGCCAGTAGCGACACTGATCGGCCTGGCCATCAAGGTCTATGACCCCGAAAAGCTGCTGGGCGACACCGATGACATCGGTGTGACCTGCGTGCTGGTGCCGCGGGAGACTGAGGGTGTCAACGCGGGGGCCAGGCACCTGCCCATGAACACGGTATTCATGAACGGGCCAACCTGGGGCACCGATGTCTTTATCCCCATGGATCAGGTCATTGGTGGCCAGGACATGCTCGGCAAGGGCTGGACCATGCTGCTGGAGTGCCTCTCCATCGGCCGCTCCATTTCCCTGCCGGCCCTGGGCACCGGAGCTGGCAAGGTGGCCAGCCTTGCTACCGGCTCCTATGCCTACACCCGGGAGCAGTTCGGCCGATCCATCAGCCAGTTTGAGGGTGTACAGGAAGCCCTCGAACCTATTGCCGGCTATACCTACATGATGGACGCTGCCCGGCTGCTGACCTCCGGCATGCTGGACCGTGGCGTAAGGCCGTCGGTGCCGTCCGCCGTGCTGAAATATCGCAATACCGACCTCATGCGGGAAGTGATCAACCACGCCATGGACGTAGTCGCCGGCCGTGGCGTCATCACCGGTCCCCGTAACTTCCTGGCCCGGGCCTACCAGGCGGTGCCCATCGGCATCACTGTGGAAGGCGCCAACATTCTCACCCGCAGCCTGATGATCTTCGGCCAGGGGTCTATCCGCTGCCATCCGTTTATTGTTGAGGAGATCGAAGCGGCTGGTATGGAGGATGAAGACAAGGCAGCGAAGAAATTCGACGCCATCTTCTACCGCCATCTGGCCCACACCACCCGCAACGCTTTACGTGCCTTATTGCTGGGCCTTACCCGGGGCTGGATCGAATCGGTACCACGTCAAGGCGATATCAAACCCTGTTACCGACAGCTGGCGCGGTTCTCGGCGGCTTTCGCCCTGATGACCGATGTCACCCTGCTCACGGTCGGTGGCGGCCTGAAGGCCCGCCAACGGCTCTCCGGCCGCATGGCCGACTGCCTGGTTCAGCTGTACTACGCCACAGCCGTGATCAAGCAATGGCATGAAGAGGGTTACCCGGATGACCAGCGGCCGTTGGTGGAATGGTGTCTGAAGACCTGCCTGCACGACCTGCAGGGCTCCATGCGCGAGGCGATCATCAACTTCCCGGTGCCGGCCCTGCGCTGGCCCCTGCGTCTGCTGGTGTTCCCGCTCGGAGCCACCGGCCTCAACGGCCCCGATGACAAGCTGGGCGCGAAGGTCGCGGAATCCATCGTCAAGGACACCCCGGTGCGCCAGCGCATCAGCCGCGGTGCCTACACCACCATGGATCCGGAGGATCCGCTGGGACGGGTACTCAATGCCTACAAGCTGGCCAACGAAACGGCAGAGATGCGCAGCCGGCTGCATGAGGCCATTCGCAACCGCGATGAGGACGAATTGGACGGCATTGCATTGCTGATGGGCCATGAGCGCAAGGAACTGGTGGACTGGGCCTGTGACCAGGGCATCGTGAAAAAAGAGGAGTGCGACAAGCTGCTCGAAGCTCTGGAAGCTCTCTACGATGTTATTCGTGTGGATGCCTTCGATGCCGATGGTCTGAAAGCGCTGTCACGGTGCGCCAAAGGCAAGCGCAAGGTGGTCGAACGTCCGCCAAGAGAAGAAAAATAGGGCGCAGCTCAACCTATGACCGACCCTGGCGATTTGCGCCCCAACGAGGAGGCCGTCGAACTCGAACCGGCCTCTGATGCCACGTTGCGTTTCATCGGTACCATCCGGACCCCTTGGCGCGATCGCAAGGATTGCCCGCGCCAGGGCGACCTGGACGGCCCGGAATGCCAGCTGGTTCTGGATCCTGTCTGGCACGACGCGCTGGCGGGGCTCGAAGATTACGACACCATCGAAGTGCTCTACTGGCTGGACCAGAGCCGCCGCGATCTGGTCCGGCAAAGCCCCAGAAGCGACGGCCAGACCTTCGGCACCTTTGCCCTGCGCTCCCCGGTTCGGCCCAATCCAATTGGCACGTCCATGATCAAACTGGTTCGCGTCGAAAAGGGAACACTGATCGTGCGCGGCCTGGACTGTCTGGACGGCACGCCACTACTGGACATAAAACCGGACCGCTGCGCCTTCAGCCCGAAGGCGCCGCCAAAAGCCGGCTCCTGATGGCCTCATCCACCAACCAGCGCCGAAGCGTCTGGATCCCCCGCTCCTGCCGCCGGCTGGTTTTCCAGGCAAAATAGAAGGTGTCACCGGTCATCACCGAATGGGTCGGAAGCCGCACAAAATCTTCCGAATCCCGGCGCGTACTCAGCATGTAGTCATTGGTCAGGGCCACCCCCTGATGGAACCGAGCCGCCTCAAGCGCCAGCAGCATATGGCTGAAATGCTGCACCCGAACAGCACCCGGCAGGCGCTCGCCCGCCGCTTCAAACCACGCCTGCCAGTCCCCGGTGGCACGGTCGAAAATACTGTGGGTCGACAACAACGGAAACCGGGCCAGCTCCTCCGGCGACAACGGCGCCTCATCCCGCTGCTCCGGCTGATCATCCCGCCCCAGCTCGCGACGCATACGCTTCCAGTAATCCTGACTGCACACCGGAAACAGCCGCTCCTCATACAGCTTGTCATAGCTGAAAGCAGGCACGTCAGTGCTAATGGTAATAAAACAATCCGCCACCCGGTCCGACAACACCGGGTTCCCACTGCTCATCTCGAGCGCCAGATCCAGCTGGGGATGCAGCCGCTGCAGATACGGCAACCGTGGCACCAGCCAGCGCACTGCAAACGAACTGAACACCGACAACCGCAGCCGGGCCTCCTCATGCCCCAACAACTGCTCACTGGCCCGTTCGATCTGCAACAGCGCTGAACTGACCGCATCCAGGTACTGCCGTCCCTCATCGGTCAGCGACAGCGTCCGGCCACTGCGCCAGAACAGCTGCTCCCCAAGGTAGGTTTCCAGCTGTTTGATCTGGTGGCTCACGGCGCTCTGGCTCACCGCCAACTCATCGGCAGCGAGGGAAAAGCTGTTGAGACGGGCAACGGCTTCGAATACGGGCAGGGCTTTCAGGGGTGGCAGTTTCATTATCTATTTTTCTAATAGGTAGTGAATAATGATCATTTTATCGGATATTAACACCCGCTTAGACTGCCCTCCATGTTACGGGAGCAGATTGTGTGGCTCCCTCCGAAAATGCTCTCCGCCATGGATGGCGGAGCGCAAGCGTACAGGGACGTATTCACAGCGGTTTTCGGAGGGAGCCACACGATTTGCTCTTGCACCAGAGCTTGAAAACCAAAGGAGAAAAACATGTCAGGAAAAACCGTAAACAGCGCCATCCTGCTGCTGGTGATCGGCAACGCCATGGCGTTGATCTCTGACGTGTTCATCAAACTCCTGGAGCCCGGCGCACCCGTATTTCAGTTTGCGTTTCTGCGCTGCCTGATCACCCTGGGCCTACTGCTACCACTGGCCGGGCAACTGGACCGGAAAAACCTGTTCGCCGGACTAAAAATCCACACCTTCCGGGCCCACATCCACCTGGCCGGCCTCCTGTGCATGGTGATCGCCCTGGGTAACCTGCCGCTGGCAACCGCCAACGCCGTCTTCTATGCCGCGCCCATCCTGGTGATGGTGCTCTCGGTATTCCTGTTCCGGGAAAAGCTGACACCCCTGAGCGTCACCGCCGTCTTCAGCGGCTTTGCCGGGATCGTGCTCATTCTACGGCCAGTGGAATTCAACTGGGCGGCCGTGGCAGCCCTTGGCTCGGCCTTTGCCCTGGCCATCAACGCCGTGCTGGTCCGGAAACTGCCAAAGCAGCAGAGCACCGTGCACAAGCTTTTCCTCAATTACCTGCTGATTCTGCCAGCGGCCGGGGCCCTGGCCTGGTGGGAAGGCGCACAATGGGATTCGGGCATCCTGATCGGCGCCATGGGCTCGGCCCTGTTCATTCTGGGCTACAACATCACCGTATTGCTGGCCTACCGCCAGGTGGACGCCAACCAGGTCACCAGCGCTGAATACACCGGTCTGATCTGGGCCGTGGGGATTGGCTGGATCTGGTTCGGGGAAGTGCCTGACCTCTGGTTCCTGGCCGGCAGCCTGATGATTGTCGTACCCCTGCTGCTGATTGGCCTGAAGCACCGGCGCAAGGGACCTGCCAGGGGCTTTAATCCGGCCCCGGAAACAACAGGTGCTCCGGAACCGGGGCGCTTCACTCAGTGCCGGGAAGAATCAATCAGCACGTGAGTGTCGTGGATGATCCGACCGATCCTGGTCTCCGGCGGCAATCCGTCACCATAGCCCAGTTCGATGCGGTAATGGCCTGAATGGTGGCGATGCCAGTCACGCCGGCGGTCATGCCTGTCGCGATAGACATCGCGCTTATGTTTTTTGCCCCATTTGCGCTTGTCACCATGGTAGCGGTGGCGATCATAACGATTGTGGTGCTTGCGGTCCCACTTATGCTGCTTGTAGTGCCGGGGCTTGTGATGGCGCCGATCGTAATGGCTGTCGCGGTAATGGGCCTGCAGGAACTTTTTCTCATGACCCGGAGGTAAGGCTTTGCCCCGTTCATGGTGCTTTTGCCAACCCTGACCCCGGCGTTCATCATCAGCCATCACCGGAGCAGACACCATCAGGAACGCCGTTATCAGGCTTCCGATCAACAATCGCTTCATGATGATTCTCCCGTTCTGTTCAGAGACAGATCTCGCATCCGGACCCAGTGCCGGATGCCTCTGAACCCAGATTATCGAACCGGGAGAGAATGTCAGCGCCCCGAAGCGGGCTTTGCAGGATCTTTACGAAACGCCCGGTCTGCTTGACGTTCTAGCGGGCAAGCGTGTCGTTTTCAGAGGCAGACTTCAGGTGGGATTCAATGGCAAAGGTGTGTGGGCACTCTGCACCAAGCGCACGGAGGGATTCCGCCAGCCTCAACAGATACTCGGCATTGGGACCGCTGGGGCCCGAAGCAGAGGCGATCTGGCGGGCAATATCCGCATCCGGCGCATGGCCGAGGAAGGCCTCGTTGTCTTCGGTGGCAATGTAAACCAGGCCCTCGGCATGGCTGCCATCGTCGAAGGTGAGCCTGGTGCTCAGGCGCAGATAGCCGTTCTTTTCCCGGACATCCAGATGTTCGAACACACTGGGCGACACCCGGAACGCCATGCCCTTGCAGACAGCATCCGGCTTCTCTATCAGGGTGACCACCCGGCCCGGCGACTCGGGGGTTCCCCGGTGATCATGAGAACCCTGCCAGAACCGACGCTCCCAGCCCCGAATCGACGCCGGGCGCTGCTCCAGAAAGGGAAAATCGACCTTGTAGATCAGGGAACCATAGCCAAACAGCCAGACCGACTCAACGCCGGCGAAATCGTATCGTTTGCGATTGTGCTCAATGGTATTGGCAGACATCAGACACCCTGCTGCAAAAACGGAACGGGGAATACTCTAGGTGGACGCAATAAAACCCGCAATGCCCGTCAGCACGATTTCAGCCGCCATGGCCGAGAGTATCAGACCACTGATCTTGGACAGGATGTTCAGGCCAGTCTTGCCCAGCACCTTCTCAAGGTAGCCTGACAGATGCAGCAGTACCGCCAGGATCAACAGGCTCGATACCAGCCCCAGGAGCCCGCCGGCCACTTCGGATACCCGGTTGAGTTCGGCACCGTACACCATGATCGCACCAATGGTGGCCGGGCCAATCATCACCGGAATGGCCAGAGGCACAACAGCAATGTCATCGCGATCTTCATCGGGCAGACCGGTGGCGTGATTGCGGGTGCCACTGGTTACCAGGCTGATGGCGGTCAGAAACAGCAGACTACCGGCACCGATCCTGAAAGAATTAAGCGTGATTCCAATGGCACTGAACAGCAGCGGGCCGGCAAAGAACAGAATCACGCCCATCATAAACGCCGAAACACAGGCACGGCGGATAATTGATGTCTTCTCGGTTGCCGGCAGGCCTCGGGTCAGCGCCAGGAACATGGTCACCACGAAAAACGGCGCCAAAAGGAACAAGAAGCGAATGGTGCTGCTGATGTAGGTGGAGAAAAAGGTTTCAAGCATTCCGGGTAGTCCAGCGGTCAATGAAAGCGGGCAAGCATAGCTTGCTACCACGTTTTCTGCCGTAAGGAAGTGGACGTATGACGGCTCTTCGAATCACACGGCCAACGGTGTCACATAACTGAAGCGCTTACGATACTGTTCCATTGTGCAGCCCACCGTTCGCTTGAATAAACGCCGGAACGAGCTGGCATCCTCATAGCCCACGCTCCAGATAATGCGGGCGGTCTGCTCACGGCTGGATTCCAGTTTGTGTTTGGCGGCTTCAATTCGCAGATGCTGGAGATAGCCGATGGGCGTTTCCCCGGTCGCCTCCTTGAACCGGCGCTTGAAGGTACGCGTACCCAAGCCGGCGACATCGGCAACATCATCAATGCTGACCGGGTCGGAGTAATGATGTTCCAGCCAGGTTTGAGCCTTGCGTATGGCATCATCCTGGTGAGCCTTCCGGCTATAGAAGGCCATATACGGTGTCTGTTCCACCCGGCGACCATCCAGAACCAGCATCTTGCTACAGGCCAGGGCGACGGAAGGAGAGGCAAAACGTTCCACCAGGTAAAGGCACAGATCCACAAACGCCGTCGCACCACCGGCACAGATAATCTGGCCGTTATCCACCAGCAGTTGATCTTCATCCAGCCGAATATCCGGGTAACGGCCGCGAAAAAGCGGTGCTGCCCGCCAGTGTGTGGTGGCCACCTGATCGCCCAGCAAGCCAGCCTCCGCAAGCACAAAACTGCCCGTGCACACGCTTGCCACCACAACACCCTGCTCAAAGGCCTCCCTTAGCCAGCCATACAGAGGTATGGCTGGCGCCAGGGTTCGTTCCAAAAGCTCCGCGCTGACAGCAGCTTCTACGGACGAGCCAACCACAATCAGGTCTGGCCGGAAGCTTTCACGACAGACCGTTGGCGTTACCAGAGCACCGCTGTAACCACGGACCGGCTGATTATCTACGGTCACCACCTGACAGTTGAACAGGGGATCACTGCGGACGCCGGGTAAGCGAGCGCAATAGTTCGCCACTGTGAAGAAATCCATCACACCGTGTACACCGGAAGCATGGCAGTCAGGCAAGGCAACGATGGCAATATTCATCATGGGGAAATGGCCCTTTCCGCACTTTATATGTCAAATATGACACTCCTGCTGACAGCCGGCAAGCCCTAACCTGAAACTGTCATCCACCACAGCACGAAGAAGGACTTTCTCCATGACCTCACAACTGAATACACAGACACAAATTCCACGCCACTCAAGCCAATCCGGGAAACCCGCCACTGCGGGGCTTTCCGCGACTCGTCTGGCGCTGCAACTCTATGCCCGGGTATCACCGCAAAAGGCCGGAAAACTGGTGAACCGTATGGCCTTCAGGCCGTCCCGTCTGTCTCTGCCCGTTCGCTACGAGCACTGGCTGGACAACACCGACGGCTATACCCAGCTTCAACACGGCGCCCGAACCATCCCCGTCTATTCCTGGGGAGAAGGCCCGGTGATTCTGGGGGTCCATGGCTGGGGAGGTGCGGGCGTTCAGTTCGGCGCCTGGATTGAACCGCTGGTTGAAGCCGGTTACCGGGTGGTTCTCTTCGATGCCCCGGCCCATGGCCGGGCCCAGGGGGAGAGCACAGATCTGCTCGAAATGGCAGACGTGACAGCTCACGTGTCTGCCAGCGTGGGCGGTGTCCGAGGTGTACTGGCGCATTCCCTCGGATGTATCGCAGCAGCGCGGGCCATCACCAACGGGCTTCACACCGGCTACCTGGCCATGCTGGCACCACCGGTCAGCCTGAAGGCCGCTATGGAGAACCTTGGCAGGCAGCTGGCCCTCAGCCCTGAAGTACTGGCCGTTCACCTGGAACTCATGGAAGACCGGTTCGGCCCCTCCATTTGGGAGAAGCTGAATCTCGAGACCCTGTGCCGCGGGCTGAACCAGTCCGGCCTGGTTGCCATTGACGACACCGACACGTCCATTTTACCGGAAGAGAGCCAACGTGTGGCTGACACCTGGGCCAAGGCAGATCTTCTGCGCACCAGTGGTCTTGGCCATCATCGGATTCTCTCAAGTCCCATGGTCATGGAAACGGTGTTGCAAGGTCTGGGCCGGGCGTGATGCCTTAGCAGAAAGCCGCGGTCATCCTGGTGAGAGTTCTTCCAGGTAGGTTTCGCCATCGGCGTAGAGCGAGGCGAACTCCTCCTCGGGCACCACGGTGACCGCAATCTCCGGTTCATGATCGCCACCGCCGAGCAGCACGCCCCGCATCGGCGTGATATCGGAGAAGTCCCTGCCCCAGCCAAGGGTGATGTGTTCCAGATCCGGCCTCAGGGCATTGGTGGGATCCAGCTCCAGCCAGCCAAAATCCGGCACGAACACAGCCACCCAGGCATGGGTGGCATCCGCTCCGACCAATCGCTCCTTGCCCTCGGGCGGATGGGTGAGGATATAGCCACTCATGTAACGGGCGGCCAGGCCCACCGAGCGCAGGCAGGCAATCATGATGTGGGAGAAATCCTGGCAGACCCCGCGCCGAGCTTTGAACGCCTGCTCGACCGGAGTGAAGGTTTCGGTCGCCGTCGCATCGAAGCGGAAGTCGCGATGAATCATCCGCATCAGGGCGTCCGCCGCCTCCACCAGGGGCCGGCCGGGAAGAAAGGCCTCCCGGGCATAGGCAGCGTACTGCGAATCAATGGGCACATTGGTGGAGACAAACCGGAACGCCGTGGCCTGAAGATGGTCCGGCGGGAACTTCCTGTCTGCCCGGTACCGCAGGCGGTCGCGCACCGTTTCCCAGGGGACTTTTGCAGCGGATGCCGAGGGTTTCGGACGATCACGCAGCTCCACCCAGAACTCGCTGATGATCTCGAGGTACTCGTGGTCGGCGGTGAAATGAATCTTGGTAATCCGGTTACCAAAGCAATCGAGGAAAGAACGCCTCGCCGAAGGTTCCGGAGAGATTGCCAGGTGATGCTCAAGATTCCTCTGCCAGGGAAGCTCCCGTGGCGTAAGTCTCAGCAAATGATGGGACTCCCCCACCACCTGATCGTACTGGTAGAGGGTCTCATGACGCACATGGTAACGGACAAATGTCATGAAAGACGCCTCAATCCGGTTTCACCGGCCGGTCGGAATACCGGGTGTGAATAAAAGACTGCCGTTGGATTTCATCCGATACACGATAGGCCTCGGAACGGATGTCGCACAACAGCTCCGCTAATGCCTCACAGGCTTTGTCCGGGCGTTTTCGCTCAAACGGATGCAAATCAACCGCTTGCAGCCGCTGGAGCGACTCGCCCAGATCCGGGGGAAACAATTGTCCGGTTTTCAGGCCCATCTCCGGCAGATCTTTCTGCAGCTGCCGCAGCTGGAACATCACCGAATGGGGGTTACTCGCGTCTATCACCAGGGTATGGAGTACCCCAAGAAGCTCCGGTGTCCTACGGTATCGGGTGCGGTAGGTTACTTCCGAGTTGGCCACTTCCAGCAGCCACTCAAGCATGGCATGACGGCTGAACCGGTCACTGAACAAGGGCACGCAGATCAGGGTACAGAGATTGGCAAGGCGCTCCAGACGCCGACCGATCACCAGGAAAACCCAGCTGGCATCCCGGGTGATATCATCCATCGCAAAGCCGGCCAGCGAGATGCAGTCCAGCAACACCAGATTCAACGCCCGGATCGACTGGTCCGGGGTGGTTGGCGCCGGGCTCAGGGGCTTGCCCACCCGATTGAGCGTGTGCCAGTTGTCGGCGGAAAGCCGGTCACGGACCTGGCTGGCATTGAACAACAAGGCCTGAAGAATGGACGCGATCGAGCCCGGAAACTTCAGATCGCTGACCGCCCTGAGCAACATTCCGGGAAGCGGCTCCGGCACCGCATCCTCTTCCGTTTCCGGCAGCGTCCCGAAATGCTCGGCTGCCTGCTGCAGCCCCAACAGGGCTTCCTCACTGGCCTGATCGTGGCCCGACAAGCGGTTGAAGGCCGCCCGTAATAGCCGCGCGGTTCCCTCGGCCCGCTCCGAGTGCCGGCCCATCCAGAACAGGTTTTCACCAACCCTCGAGGGCGTATCTCTCTCACCATCGAGCAGATCAGACACCTGCAACCGCTTCTTGATCAGCGATGTGGAAGGTGCGGTGTAGCGGGCCTGTACCCAGGTATCCTTCGACAAGCCACCCCGCTGCATAGAGATAACCTCCACACCCTCGTCCATCGCTACCCGGGTCAACCCCCCGGGCATAACCCGCCAGCCGGAGGGGGTAGCCGCAGCGAACAGCCGCAGGCCAATGGACCGGGTTGCCAACGGCTGCTCCCGCTCACCTTTCCAGACCGGCGCCTGGGAAAGGTGCACCAGCTCCTGCCCCACAAAGGCATGGGGATGGGCGTGCATCTTCTTGATCAGGGCGTCCCGCTCCGCGCCCTTCACCTGATAGCCAAACACCGGCTCCATTCGCATGCTCGCGAATGCCGGTTTGATGACCAGTTCGTCCAGGTGCTTTAACACGTAGTCCAGGGCCGGTTTTTCTCCGCACCACCACGAGGCTACCGACGGCATCACCAGTGGCGAGCCCAGTAGTTTCTTCGAGATCTCCGGCAGGAAACCGAACAACGCGGCACTCTCCAGCACACCTGAGCCCAACGCATTCGCCATCAGCACCTTGCCTGCCCGCACCGCCCCCAGCAGCCCGGGAATGCCAAGTACGGAATCGGCGCGCAGCTCCAACGGATCACAGAAGCCATCGTCCAGCCGGCGATAAATGGCGTGCACCCGACGCAAGCCCTGGAGCGTTTTCAGGTAGACCGTGTCGTCCCGTACGGTCAGATCCTGCCCTTCAACTAACGGCAACCCAAGGTAACGGGCAAGGAAGACATGTTCGAAATAGGTTTCATTGAAACGGCCGGGTGTTAAGAGCACACAAAGCGGCGACTCGGCTCCGACTGGCGACATGCCCGCCAGGCTGCTCTGGAATCCCTGGAAGAATTCCGCAAGGTTGGTCACCGGCAGGTTGTGGAATGGCGCCGGAAAAGCCCGGGAAATCACCAGCCTATTCTGCAGGGCGTAGCCCGCTCCGGAAGGCGCCTGGGTGCGGTCCGCCATCACCCACCAGCCGCCGTCCGGCGCCCGCGCCAGATCCACGGCGTACAGGTGAAGGAAGCGGCCGCCGGCGGGCTCAATCCCCTGGCAGGGCCACTGGAACCCGGCCTGCCCATAGACCAGGGCCGGAGGCATGAAACCTTCTTTTAGCAGCGACTGTTCGCCATACAGATCGGCCAGAACGCGGTCCAGCAGCTCTGCCCGTTGAGCCACCGCTTTGGACAGCCACTGCCACTCATCAGCGCCCAGCACCAGCGGCAGTAGATCGACTTCCCAGGGGCGGGAATCTCCAAGAGGGTCCTCATAAACGTTATAAGTGACACCGTCTTCGGCGATCGCGTTGGCGACAGCCTGAGCCCTGATATTGAGACTGTCCACCGACTCAAGGTTGAGCTGCTGCAGCAATGGCCGCCAATGGGACTTCGGTCCGGAGCCAATGGAGCCAAGCTCATCAAACCGATCCGGCACCGGGTGGTACTGGCGGAGGATGTCAATTACTGCATGCTGCTTCGCCACCGTGAATTCAGGCTCCATTGGTCAGTGAGCTGGAAGCATAGCCGCTTTGCAGTCTCCCGGGCCAGTATCAAACGGTAAGTTCCCGCGTGTTATTTGTGATATCGCAGATCCAGGGTGAACGGGAACTCCCGATGCTCCGGAACCGGCCGCAGGGGTTGTTGTCCGGAGCTGTGACCCATCCGGAAGAAACGCGCCATACGCCGGCCTTCCGCCTCGAACGAATTCACCGGCAACGTCTCGAAATTCCGGCCACCGGGGTGGGTTACGTGATACTCGCAACCACCGAGGCTGCGTTCGTTCCAGGTATCCACGATATCGAACACCAGCGGGCCATCCACACCAATGGTCGGATGCATGCACTGGGAAGGCTGCCAGGCCCGGTAGCGCACGCCGGCAACGAATTCCCCGACCATTCCGGTGGCCTGCAGAGGCAAAGGCACTTTATTGCAGGTGATCTGGTACCGATCCGGGGCAGCACCACGCACTTTTACCTGCAAGCGCTCCAGTGACGAATCCACATAGCGGGCCGTGCCGCCAATCGCACCGTGCTCACCGGTGACGTGCCAGGGCTCCAGGGCCGAGCGCAGCTCAAGGGTTATGCCTTTGACCTGGTAGTCGCCGATCCGGGGGAAACGGAATTCAAAATGGGGCGCGAACCACTGGCTCTCGAGCGGGTAGCCCTGGGCCTTCATATCGTCGATGACGTCCTCGAAGTCCTGCCAGACGTAGTGCGGCAGCAGGAACCTGTCGTGCAGTTCGGTGCCCCAGCGAACCAGTCCGGAAGGCTTGTAGGGTTGTTCCCAGAATCGGGCCACCAGTGCACGCAACAGCAGTTGCTGGGTCAGGCTCATCCGGGCATGGGGCGGCATCTCGAAGGCCCGCAATTCCAGCAACCCATGGCGGCCACCGGGGCCGTCCGGGGAATAAAGCTTGTCGATACAGAACTCCGCCCGGTGGGTATTGCCGGTCACATCCGTGAGCAGATCCCGGAGCAGCCGGTCCACCACCCAGGGCGCGACCTTTTTGCCCACCGGGCACAACCGCTCCATTTCCCTGAAGGCCAGCTCCATCTCGAACACGTGATCGTTACGAGCTTCATCGATTCTCGGCGCCTGGGAACTGGGGCCGATGAACAGGCCGGAGAACAGGTAGGACAGGCTGGGGTGGTTATGCCAGTAGCTGATCAGACTTCGCAACAGGTCTGGACGTCGCAGGAAGGGCGAATCCTCTGCCTTCTGGGCGCCCAGCACGAAATGGTTGCCGCCACCGGTGCCGGTATGACGGCCGTCCATCATGAATTTCTCGGAGGTGAGCCGGCATTCGTAGGCGTCGGCGTAAAGGGATTCGGTCTGCTCCACCATTTCATCCCAAGTCCGCACCGGCTGCACATTCACTTCAATGACACCCGGGTCCGGGGTGATCCGAAAATGGGTGATCCGGTGGTCCGAGGGTGGCTCGTAGCCCTCCAGCAAGACCGGTTGCCGGAGAGTGGCAGCGGTTTTCTCGATGGCTGACACCAATGCCAGGTAGGGCTCAAGCTCCTCCAGCGGCGGCATGAAAACACGGAGAATGCCATCCCGGGGCTCCACACAGAGGGCGGTGCGGACAATCTCGGGTGCCGACTTGCCTTTTTTCGGCGGCTCCAGTTCCGGCGATGCCTGCCCGGTCTGTCCCCGGCTGTTCCATTGCCGGATCTCCTCGCTGGCGGGCAACGGGCCACGGGGGGCGAAGGGGTCCTGCTCGTGTATCCAGGGGTAATCGGCTTCTTCCACCCAGGGCTGGCTATCCAGGGGCAGACGGTGGCCCATGGGAGAGCCGCCCGGAATCAGGTAGCAGCGCTCGCTGCGCAGGAACCAGGGGCCCGTCTCCCACGCCTGTTCCTTTTCAGAGATACGTAGAGGGAGCACGTAGCCAACGGGCTCATCCAGACCCCGGCTGAAAATCTGCTGGAGCTGCTTCCGCTCCAGGGCATTCTCGAGTTTGGCATCAAAAGGATCGACGTTGACCGGCAACCGGCGTTCCCGCCACAGGTAATAAAAGGCATCCTCAAATGCTGGGAACAGCTGTTCTTCATCAACGCCCAACTGTTTCGCCAATCCCTGGAGAAACCGGCGGGCCGCTTCCGGGGTTGCCTTGCCCGCGGCGCGTTCATCCGCCAGCCAGCGCTCATCGTGCCAGATGGGCTCGCCATCCTTGCGCCAGAAACAGTTCAGAGACCAACGGGGCAGCGGCTCTCCCGGATACCACTTACCCTGGCCGAAGTGCACCAGCCCGCCAGCACCATACCGGTCCCGCATCCGGTGATAGAGCTCAATGGCCTTCTTGCGCTTGGTCGGGCCCATCGCCTCGGTGTTCCACTCCGGTTCGTCCCGGTCATGATTCGCCACGAATGTGGGTTCACCACCCTGGGTCAGACGTACATCCAGATCCGTCAAACGCTGGTCCACGTCATGGCCCAGCCCGACAATGCGTTGCCACTGCTCCTCGGTGTAGGGTTTAGTCACCCTGGGTGCTTCCCAGATGCGCTGGACGCTCATCTGGTGCTCGAATTCGACTCCACACTCCTCCACCATGCCGGTAATCGGCGCCGCCGAGGACGGATCAGGACTGCAGGCCAGCGGAATGTGCCCTTCCCCGGCAAACAGGCCAGAGGTCGGGTCCAGACCGACCCAACCCGCACCCGGCAGGAAGACCTCACACCAGGCATGCAGATCGGTAAAATCCTCCTCTGCACCAGACGGGCCATCCAGTGCTTTCTGATCCGCTTTCAGCTGAATCAGGTAACCGGATACGAACCGCGCCGCCAGCCCAAGGTGCCGGAGCGTCTGGACCAGCAACCATGTGGAATCCCGACAGGAGCCGGACCCTTTTTTCAGGGTCTGTTCCGGGGTCTGTACACCAGGCTCCATCCGGATCAGGTAGTCGATCCGGTCGGCAAGGCTCTGGTTCACACTCACCAGGAAATCCACACTTGGCGTTTCCGTGCGGTCGATGGAGGCCATCCACTTCCGGAACTCCGGTGTCTCCGGCAATTTCTGCAAATAGGGGGCAAGCTCTGCCGTCTGCCATTCCTCGTAGTCGAACGGAATGGTCTCCGCCCGGGGTTCCAGGAAGAAATCAAACGGGTTGATCACGGCCATCTCGGCCACAAGGTCCACCGTGATCTTCAGCTCGCCCGTTTTTTCAGGGAACACCAGACGGGCCAGATAATTGGCCTGCGGGTCCTGTTGCCAGTTAAGGAAATAGCCTTCTGGTTCCACCTTCAGCGAGTAACTGAGAATGCGGGTTCGCGCGTGCGGACAGGGGCGCAGACGAACGATCTGCGGCCCCAGGGTGATCGGGCGCTCGTAGCGATAGTGGGTGGTATGACTAAGCGCAACGTGAATCGACATGGAACCTATCTCGCAGGCGAATAAAATTGGGAGTTTCAGGCTGTCTCGTAGACAGGAAACCAGGTCTCTGCAATATCTTCGTGAAGCTCACCGATTTCCAGTTGCAGGTTTTCCAGGAACAGGATCACGTCTTCCTTGCGGATCAGCGCATCCACGTCGCCCTCGCGGGTGTGGCGTACAGCCTGTAACGCGGTGCGTAACGGGATCTCGTTCCTCGGCAGGCGGCCCAGGGCGCCCGCCACTTCGCTGAGGCTGTGCAGCACCGATCGTGGAAACGGCTCGTTCTGCAGCAGGAAGCGAATAACCAGCGGCCCGCTGACCTTGCGCCGCACGTTGTGACGGTACATCTGGAAAGCACTCTGATAGCGCAGCACACTGGTCCACAACAGCCCGCCGTAGGTTTCGGTGCCGTCCCAGCCATCCAGGAACTGCAGGGCGCCGACTTCGATCTGCCGCGTGGCCATGTCCGCCCGTTCAAGGTTGCGCCCGACCCGGATAAAGTCGTACCCGGCATCGTGGCTCATACACCCGGCCAGCAGGCCATTGAGCATCTGACAGCGGCCCACAATCTCGTTCAGAAATTCGTACCTCGCCCGTTTACCGATCCCCTGGTCTATATGCTCCAGAATGTACCGGTAGAGCTCGTTGATCACCTCCCAGGCGTCCGTCGGTATCTGGTCACGGGTGGTGCGTACATTCTCCCGGGCCGCCTTGATGCAGGAGGCGATGGAACTCGGGTTGTAACCATCGGCCATCAGAAACTTCACACAATTGCGCTCATCTGCCTTCTGATGGTGCTGATCGAACAGGGCTTCCATTCCGGTAACCGCTACCAGACTCTTCCAGGACAGTTGCGTTTCCCGCGGCATATCCAGGGCCAGGGAATTGAAGGCCATGATCATCCGGGCGTTGTTCTCGGCCCGTTCAAGGTATCTGGCCATCCAGTACAGTCGTTCCGCTACACGTGACAGCACATCAGTTCTCCTCGTCCACGATCCAGGTATCCTTGCTTCCACCGCCCTGGGAAGAATTCACCACCAGGGAGCCTTTTCGCATCGCCACCCGTGTAAGTCCTCCGGCCGTTACGTAGGTTCTGACGCCCTGCAGCACGAAGGGCCGCAGATCCAGATGACGGGGCGCCAGGCCCTCGTCGCACAGGGTCGGTGCCACGGACAGGTTGAGGGTCGGTTGGGCGATGTAGTTGCGCGGGTTCTTCTTGATCAGCCGGGCAAACTCGGTGCGTTGCTTCTTGGTGGAATGCGGCCCAACCAGCATGCCGTAGCCCCCGGACTCGTTCGCCGGTTTGACCACCAGTTCATCAAGGTGTTCGAGAACATACTCCTGGTCCTGCTTGTTCACACACATCCAGGTGGGCACGTTCGGGATGATGGGCTCCTCGTCCAGGTAATAGCGAATCATGTCCGGAACGAACGCGTAGATGACCTTGTCGTCGGCCACGCCGGCCCCAGGTGCATTGGCCAGGCCAACCTTGCCGTTGCGCCAGGCCCGCATCAGGCCCGGTACGCCGAGGGTAGAGTCGGCGCGGAACTCCTCCGGGTCCAGGAAATCGTCATCAATGCGACGGTAGATCACATCCACACGTTCCAGACCCTCAACCGTGCGCATGTAGACACAATCATCCTCACCAACCACCAGATCGGCACCCTCCACCAGCTCGGCGCCCATCCGCTGGGCCAGGAAGGAGTGCTCGAAATAGGCGGAGTTGAAAATACCGGGCGTCAGCACCGCAATTTTCGGATGGTCCTGTGGCCGGGGCGAAATCGACGCCAGCATGTCGAACAGCTGGTTGGTGTAGTCATCCACCGGCAGGATGCTGGTGTTATCGAACAGCTCCGGGAATACCCGCTTGGTCAGCTGGCGGTTCTCCAGCATATAGGAGACACCAGAGGGAACCCGCAGGTTATCCTCAAGGACATACACGGTGCCGTCTTTGTCCCGCACCAGATCCGATCCGCAGATGTGCGCCCAGACTCCCAGTGGCGGCGTAAATCCCCGGCACTGCTCGCGGAAATTCTTGGAGTTGGCGAACACGTACTTGGGGATGACCTTGTCCTTGACGATGTTCTGGTCGTTATAGATGTCGTTGATGAACATGTTGAGGGCCGTCAGGCGCTGCGCCAGGCCCTGCTCGATGGTTTCCCACTCCCGGAGCGAGATCACCCGGGGAATGATGTCGAAGGGCCAGGCTCGGTCGATATTCTCGCCCTCGCTGTAGATGGTGAAGCTGATTCCCATCTCCAATATGGCCAATTCAGCAGCCTGCTGCCGCGCCTGGATCTCCTCGGACCCCAAATTGCCCAGATAATCGGTTATCGCAGTGGCTGCCGCCCGGGGACGCCCCTTGGCGGCAATCAATTCATCGTAGAAGTCATTCGGGTCGTAGTTTTTCCAGTCAATCGATTTGTTCTTTTTCATTTGGGGTCCTTTCGTTAACCACCGTGAGCTATTCGGTGTACCAGGCGGAGCTTCTTCACCACCGGAGCCGCGAGCACAAAGGGGTAGGCGTCCTCATGCCCCATGCTTCGGTTCAGGCTGTTGAGCGCAAGTGTCAGGGGCAACCAGTGTTTGATCAGGGCATCGAAATCGTCGGCCTGGTAGGGATCGAACGCAGGGTCTGGTTCGCTGTTCATTACCGGGCTCTGTCGGGCGTTCACGCGCATCCCGAACTGCCAGGCTGTTTCTAATGTATCCACCATATGCAGGTAGTGTGCCCAGGTTTCTGCCCAGTCTTCCCAGGCGTGGCTGCTGGCATAGGCGCTGATGTACCAGCTCTGCCAGTCACCGGGCGGGCCGTACTGGTAATGCTGGTCCATAGCCTGTCTGTAGTCCCTCGTGTCGTCACCAAACATCTCCCGAACCGGCCCAAGCCATGGCCCGGACCGCACCAGGAGATCCCAGTAATAATGACCGGATTCGTGGCGGAAATGCCCCAAAACAGTGCGATAGGGCTCGGCCATCTGGCTTCGCATCCGCTCCCGTTCCACCGGGTCGGCCTCGGAAATGTTCATGGTGATCACGCCATTTGCGTGGCCGGTTTTTACCTTCGCCCGCTCATCAAACATGGCCGGCTGGTCGGCCAGAAAATCGAAGTTCAGGCCGTATTGGTCTTCCTGCCGGGGCTCGCAAGGCAGCTTCAGGCGCAGCAGTGAATAGACCAGGCGACGTTTCTCTTTCTCCAGCCGCACCCACAGATCGTGGTTCCGGAAGGTGCTCAGGTCGGGAATGGTGCGGTTGAGTCGGCAAGCAACGCAGAAGGCGTGTCGATCGGAAGCCGTCACCAGCCAGTTGCAGGCGCGCTGGTTCTGATAGTTACAACAAAGCCGGTACAGGTCTCCCTGGGCGACGGCCGCCCAGGTGTCATTATCCTTTGGCTCGATAGCCAGCAAGTCCATAACATCGGGCGCAAAGCCCAGACCAGACCCGCAATTAGTACAACGACTGTTTTCAAAATACAGCAGGTTGGCGCATCGGCCGCAGTGAAACAGCTTCATTGGGGGACATCCTTGGCCGATACCGGCAAGACCGTTACCTCAAGTATCGGCCATCCGGGGCAAAACGCAACTTATCCACCGTTAAAACCCGGCTGCATGCCCCCGCTGATCCGGTGCTAGACGGCTATGGCAGGCTCACTCTCGGCAACGCTGTCACTGGCGCCTTTACACAGGTACTGCTCTGCGTCGAAGCGCCGTGTCTGGTGCCGGAACTGCCAGGTAAAACCCGGCCAGAGGGTGGTGTTCCTGCCGTTTTCGTTGACGTACCAGCTCTTGCAACCGGTTTGCCAAACCGAATCACCCAGCTTGGCATGAATGGACGCGTTGTAGAGGCTCTGGGCGTCCGGCTTCACTTCCATGCTGCTCCATTGCTGTTGGCGCATCTGTTGGAGGGCATCCAGCACATACTGGATCTGACTTTCGATCATATACACCATGGAGCTGTGGCCAAGACCGGTGTTCGGTCCCATCAGCATGAAGAAGTTCGGAAAGCCACTGACGGTGGTGCCTTTGTAGGCCTCAGCGCCGTCTTTCCAGGCGTCCAGCAGTTCCTGACCATTTCGCCCAAAGATCATGCCTGCGGGGATCGGGTCCTGGGCCCGGAAACCGGTGCCGTAGATGATGCAATCCACCTGCCGCTCGTTACCCTGGGCATCAATCACGGTGTTGCCCTGCACCTCACGGATACCCTCGGTCACAACCTCCACATGATCCTGTGCCAGCGCCGGATAGTAGTTGTTGGAAATCAGCACCCGCTTGCAGCCGAAGTGGAAATCCGGGGTGACCTTCCTGCGCAGCGCCTTGTCCGGAATCTGGTTGCGAATATGCCGGCGGGCCTGCAGTTCACCAAGCTTCAGAATACGGGGGTTACCCACAAAGCCCAGCACCCGCGCCTCGAGGGACCAATAGATACTCTGACGGAAGGCATTGAGTGTTTGCGGGAACATCCGGAACAGCCGCTTTTCCAACGGCCTGATGGCCCGATCCGGCTTGGGCATGATCCACGGCGGCGTGCGCTGGTACAGGTCTACCCGTGCCGCCTGCTTCGCCACCTCCGGAACAAACTGGATGGCCGAGGCGCCGGTACCGATCACCGCCACCCGCTTGCCGCGCAGGTCGTAGTCGTGGTCCCAGTCCTGGGAATGAAAACGCTTGCCCGTGAAGGATTGGATCCCTTTGATCTCTGGATAGGCCGGGGTGCTCAAGCCTCCCATCCCGGAAACAAGGATATCCGCCCTCAACGTGTTGAATTCCGGCAGGCTATTATCGGTGCGATCCAACCGGTCTCCCGGCTTCACGCCCTTCTCCTGCATGTACGCCCACAGCGCCGGGCTTTCACAGGTCTCAAGGGTCCACCGCTGGCGGTTCTCGTCAAATCGCGCTCCGGCCACATGGGTGTTCAGCCGGATGTGATTCATCAGCCCGTACTTCTCGGCGCAGTGCTTCAGGTAGGCCTTGATCTCATGCTGTTGGGCGTACATCCGGCTCCAGTTCGGGTTCTGCTCGAAGGAGAAGGAGTAGAGTGCAGACTGCACATCACAGGCACACCCCGGGTAGTGGTTCTGGTGCCAGGTGCCGCCAATGTCGTCACTCTGCTCCAGGATCACGAAGTCGTTGTAGCCGGCTTCCTTGAGTTTGATGGCCATGCCCAGGCCGGAGAAGCCGGTGCCGATGATGGCGATCTGTGTGTTCTGTTTCATTGCTGCACTCCTACGTTGGCCCGCCTGGCCTTGTCTGTTGTTGTCCAGTTGGTCATGATGACCGGTAGACACATGTATACACAGGTTGGTATACAACCGTATACTCTTGGTTGGGTGATTGGCCTCAGGTGACTGATCGTTGGCCTCCGCGGCGGGCTCTGGCTGGGGGCTGGTCATTTGTGGGAAGGGCTTCCAAAACACGCTCCTTGCGGCACATCCCTGTGACGCTTGGCTCTCGCCATCCATGGCGAGAGACAGTTTTGGAAGCCCTTCCCACAAACGACCGGCAGACTCATGCAAGCCCGCCCTTAAACATTGGTTTGTATCTGACAGGCCTTTGCCATTGCCCGGGGGCCGTGTTGGTGGGCGTTCCGAAAATGCTCGGAGCCATGGATGGCGGAGAGCAAGCGTACAGGGACGTATTCACAGCGGTTTTCGGAACGCCCGCCAACGCGGCACCTCCACCAAAGACAGAGGACAAAGTGAACGCAATAACCGGGGGAAAGCTGAAACTCATTCAGGCCGCACTGCGGCTGATTACCGAAACCCGGAGCCTGACGTCGCTGGGACTGCGGGAGCTTGCCCGGGAAGCGGGGCTGAATCCGAACACGTTTTACCGGCACTTCAAGAGCCTGGATGAGTTCGGGCTACAGGTACTGGGTTACATTGCAGAGGAGATGAAAGCCGGAGTCCGGGACTTGCGCCAGATGGCGGATTCTTCCGAACAGGCGTCGCGGGATACGGTGGCGTTTGTGTACCACTATTTCCTGGCCAATCCGGCGGCAACGACGGTGGCCGTGCGGGAACTCCACGGCCCCTCACCGATACTGCGCCGGGCCCTGGAATCGCAGCTTGAAGCCAGCGCCCGGGAAATGGCGGAAGACATTATCGAGCGGCAACTGGTGAGCGCCGTGCCACCCGAGACCATTCATGAAATCTCCCGCATGACCATTTGCTACATCCTGTTCCGGGCCATGGATTACATCGAGAAACCCGCCCAGCGGGAAACCATCCAGACCGAAACCGAACACTTCATCAACCGGCAGTTCCGGGGTGCGATGCTTGATCACCTGTCGCAAACGGAAGTCGAACGCCTCGCCCTGAGGCAGAGCTAATATACCTCCGATAAGTCCGCTTTCCGGGCAGATCTGGCAACCTGCACTAGTATGTAGATAACAAGAACGAGTGATTGATCGGGAAATCCGGAGGCAAACCAATAATGAAAATCGGTATCCCCAGGGAAATCTTCGAGGACGAGCGGCGAGTGGCCGCGACGCCACCCTCTGTTCACAAATTAATCGGGCTGGGTTACGACGTCATCGTCGAAGGCGGCGCCGGCGAGGCGGCGAACTACTCCGATGCCGCCTATGAAAAAGTGGGCGCGGCCATCGCAGCGGATACCAGCTCGCTGTGGAAAGAGGCGGATTTTATCCTGAAGGTCCGCGCGCCCATGGAGAATCCGGCACTGGGCAAACACGAAGCGGATCTGATGAAGGAAGGGGCGTTTCTGGTCAGCTACATCTGGCCGGCCCAGAATCCGGAATTGCTGGAAAAGCTGGCCGCCCGAAAGATCACGTCTTTCGCCATCGACAGCCTGCCCCGCATCAGCCGCGCCCAGAAGATGGACGCCCTCAGCGCCATGGCCAACATCGCCGGCTACCGTGCGGTGATCGAGGCGGCGAACCACTTCGGGCGTTTCTTTACCGGGCAAGTCACCGCTGCTGGCAAGGTGCCACCGGCGAAAATCATGGTCATCGGTGCCGGGGTTGCTGGCCTGGCAGCCATTGGCGCCGCCAACAGCATGGGCGCGATCGTTCGGGCTTTCGATACCCGTCTCGAAGTAAAGGAACAGGTCGAGAGCATGGGGGCCGAGTTCCTGGTTCTGGACTTCGATGACGAGGATGGCAGCGGCAGCGGTGGTTACGCCAAGCAGATGAGTGACGAGTTCATCAAGGCTGAGATGGCGCTGTTCGCAGAGCAGGCGGAAGAGGTGGACATCATCATCACCACCGCCCTGATTCCCGGCAAACCGGCGCCGAAACTGATCACCGCGGACATGGTGAAATCCATGAAGCCCGGCAGCGTGATCGTGGATCTGGCCTCCGAGCGGGGTGGTAACTGCGAACTGACGGAACCCGGCAAAGTGGCACATCATCATGGCGTCACCCTGATCGGCTACACCGATCTGCCCAGCCGCATGGCCAAGGTGGCCAGTGATCTGTACGCCACCAACCTGGTGCATCTGCTCACCGAGCTGACACCCGAGAAAGACGGCACGCCGCTGGTGAACATGGAAGACGAAGTCATCCGTGGTCTGACGGTGGTGCACGGGGACGACATCACCTGGCCACCCCCAAAACCGGAATCGCCGGTCAGCCCCAAACCCGCACCAGGCACCGAGGAACCTTCAGCCGAAGCAAAAGCGGCCGCCAAAAAGGACGCAGACCGTCGCAGCCTGATTGGCAAAAGCGTTCTTCTGGTGGTTACGGCCCTGGCGCTCTACGGAGTGGGCGCGCACGCGCCGGAAAGCTTCCTGCAACACTTCACTGTGTTCGTACTGGCCTGTTTTATTGGCTGGCAAGTGATCTGGAACGTAACCCCTTCTCTGCATACCCCCCTGATGAGCGTCACCAACGCTATCAGCGGCATCATCGTGATCGGCGCCATTCTGCATCTGGCCCAGGCGGAGAATATTGCCGTTGGCATCATGGCGTTTGTCGCGGTGCTGATTGCCAGCATCAACGTAGGCGGTGGCTTCCGGGTCACCCACCGCATGCTCAAAATGTTCCGCAAGTAGGAGGCGCCCGATATGAGTACCGGACTGGTGAGCGTGGCCTACGTGGTCGCAAGTATCTGTTTCATTCTCAGCCTGGGCGGCCTCAGCCACCAGGAATCGGCACGGCGCGGTAATCTCTACGGCGTCGCCGGCATTATCATCGCGGTGGGGGCGACCCTGGCCAGCGTCGACGGTGGTATCAGTGCCATTGTTATTGCCGTGCTGCTGGGTGCCGGCATTGGCATTCCCATCGCCAACAAGGTGGAAATGACCCAGATGCCGCAACTGGTCGCCCTGCTCCACAGTTTTGTGGGTCTGGCGGCCGTGCTAGTGGGTTTCTCAGGTTATATCGAACCGTTGATCGCCACCTCCGGAGCTGAGCACACTATCAAGCTGGTGGAAGTGTTTGTCGGCATCTTCATCGGTGCGGTGACCTTCACCGGATCGCTGGTGGCCTGTGGCAAGCTCGACGGCCGGATCGACAGCAAGGCACTGACCCTGCCCGGCCGGCACCTGATGAACCTGGCAGCCATCATTGTCTGCGTCGTGCTGGGGGCCTGGTTCCTGGGCACTGAAAGCATGGCCCTGGGTATTGTTGCCCTGATCCTGATGACCGCCATTGCCTCGGTCCTCGGTATTCACTTGATCATGGCCATCGGCGGCGCCGACATGCCGGTGGTGGTGTCCATGCTTAACAGTTACTCCGGGTGGGCAGCCGCTTCCATCGGTTTCATGCTGGGCAATGACCTGCTGATTGTCGTTGGTGCCCTGGTGGGCAGCAGCGGTGCCATTCTCAGCTACATCATGTGCAAGGCCATGAACCGTTCATTCATCAGCGTGATCCTGGGTGGCTTCGGCCAGACCACCAGCAGCTCGGCCGCAGCGGATTCCGACCAGGCGGTGCACGAATCCAGTGTCGATGATGTCTGCGAGGAGCTGCGCAACGCCCAGTCGGTGATCATTGTGCCCGGTTACGGCATGGCGGTCGCCCAGGCCCAGAATGGGGTCAGCGAGATGACCAAACTACTGCGGGACCGGGGCGTGAACGTGCGTTTTGGCATCCACCCCGTAGCCGGACGCCTGCCAGGTCACATGAATGTGCTGCTGGCCGAGGCCCACGTACCCTATGACATCGTGCTGGAAATGGACGAGATCAACGACGACTTCCCGGATACCGACGTGGTGCTGGTCATCGGCGCCAACGATACGGTGAACCCCGCCGCCGCTGAGGACCCGGGCAGTCCGATTGCCGGCATGCCGGTGCTGGAGGTCTGGAAGGCCCATCAGGTGGTTATCCTCAAGAGGGGCATGGCCACCGGTTATTCCGGGGTGGAGAATCCACTGTTCTTCAAGGACAACGCCCGTATGCTGTTCGGCGATGCCAAGGACAGCATTGATAAGCTGGTGGGAGGCTTGCGGGGCTAAAGGAAGGCTTGCGGGGCTGAAGGTCGCCCCGCGCCTGATTACTTCCGGAGTTATTCGGTGGTGTTATACACGTAGGACGACACGGTTCCGTCCTGGTTAAAGCGCACCACCAGATCGGTGGTTTCCGCCTCGCCGAAGGCGGACCACTTGTACTTGCCATAGGTCCAGGTGCGTTTACCGTCTTCGATCCCGGTGCGCCAGGGCTCGCCGAACATCTCCTGGATATCCGACCTTGTGGTTTCCCCAATCTGGATCTGGTCCACATTGTGGGTGGCGAAGTCTTTACCGACGGTCGCACAGCCGACCATGGCCGCCACGACCAGTGCCACTGACAGCGCTTTGATTGAACCAATCGTCGACATACGGATCCCTCATATTCGGGTGAATTTCACCCATCATAACGCGTCTCTGTTCAGACACGATTACGAAGACGACAGGATTCTGAAACAAAAAAAGCCGCAGGCCCGGAGGCGCTGCGGCAGGTTTCGATCGAAGGGGCGATCAATAAAGCTTGGAGAGGGACTTCTTGGCGAAAGATTCCACCTCGTTCAGGCGGCCTTCTTTTACCTTGATCAGCCACTCGGGATCCTGCAGAAGGGCCCGACCAACGGCAATCAGCTCGAACTCGTGGTTATTCATCCGCTCCACCAGCTCATCGATTCCGGCTTTCTCAACGGCTTCCTGCTTGCTGGCAAAGGTGCCGCTGATAAAATCTTCGGTCAGCCCGACACTGCCCACGGACATGGTCGGCTTGCCGGATAGCTTCTGGGTCCAGCCTGCGAGATTCAGGTCCGAGCCCTCAAATTCCGGCTCCCAGAAACGGCGGGTGGAGGCGTGAAAAATATCCACACCGGCTTCCACCAGTGGCTTCAGGAACCGTTCGAGTTCCTCAGGGTTATTAACCAGTTTGGCTTCGTAATCCTGCTGCTTCCACTGGGAGAACCGCAGCATGATCGGAAAATCAGGCCCGACGCGGTGGCGCACCGCCTCAACAATCTCGACAACAAAACGCAGGCGGTTTTCCATAGAGCCGCCGTATTCATCGTCCCGCTGGTTGGTGCCTTCCCACAGGAACTGGTCCAGCAGGTAGCCATGGGCACCGTGGATCTCGACACCATCAAAACCGAGAGCTTTGGCATCCTGGGCGGCATCGGCAAAAGCGGTGACCACGTCCTCGATGTCCTCTTTGCTCATGGCCTTGCCGTTGGGCTTGCCAGGGGCAAACAGACCAGACGGGCTGTAACCGGGAACAGAGGGATCCGGAGGCGTACCCTCCTTCCTGACGGCGCCCACGTGCCAAAGCTGCGGGAAAATCGTGCCACCGGCTTCGTGCACGGCGTCGACGACGTTCTTCCAGCCTTCAAGGGCGTCGGTGCCATGAAACGCCGGTACGTTCGGGTAGCCACTGGCAGCGGGATGGTTCACCGTCGTGCCCTCGGTGATGACCAGGCCAACGCCGGCTTCGGCACGGCGACGGTAGTAGGCCACCACGTCCTCACCCGGAACACCGTTGGGCGAGAAGTTGCGGGTCATCGGGGCCATGGCCACGCGGTTACGCAGCTTGAGGTTGTGAAGTTCAAACGGTTCGAAAAGCGGGCCAAGATTCATGGTCATGATAGTGTGCAACCTCACTAATTTGGTTTCGTAAAGCAACCCTATTAAATCTGGTTTTAAAATGCAACCCTATTCGGTACACTCCGGTCATGGCCAGAAAACGTTTCGATGACTCCAGCTGTTCCGTCGCCCGCGCCCTCAATGAAGTGGGTGACTGGTGGTCCCTCCTGATTGTGCTGCATGCGATGTATGGCACCCGCCGATTTGTGGATTTCCAGCAGGAACTGGGTATTGCCAAGAACATCCTGTGCGACCGCCTGGCGCGGCTGGTGGACAATGAAGTTCTGCGCAAGGTCGATGTGGGCGAACACGGATCACGCTTCGAATACCGCCTGACCGAAAAAGGCCGGGATCTTTTCCCGGTGGTTATCGCGCTTCGTCAGTGGGGAGATAAATGGAACCCCGCCCCGGATGAGGCTCCGCTGGACCTGCGCGACCGAGCCACCGGTCGCCCGATACACACGGTGGAAGTCCAGGACGCCGATGGCAAAGCCCTGTCCATTCGCGACGTGTTTGTGCCGGAAGAAAGCCTGCCAGCCCGAAAAAAGAACTCGGCCTGACTATCCGCAATAACCGCAGTCGCCGCACCACCGTCCATTTTTTTGAGTTGCATCAATCCGCTGATCAAACGCGGCCAACTGCCCGGGCATTCTTGCGCTAAATCAAGTTTCCATTTCCGGATGTCATTAATCTGCAGTCATCAACGATTCAGGTTAAGGAGATGGATATGTCCCGTACATTCAAACTTGGTGTTCTGGCTGCAGCGGTTATGGCAGCTGCTCCCGCTGTTCAGGCGTACGAAGCTGGTGATTTCATTGGTCGTGTTGGCGCCGTGACTGTTGACCCGAATTCTTCCAGCAGCAATCTCAACTCAGCTGCACTGGGTGAAGTCCCCGGAGCCCAGGTCAGCGTTGATTCCAACACCCAACTGGGCCTGACTGCGAGCTACATGTTCACTGATCAAATTGCTCTGGGCGTTCTCGGTGCGACGCCATTCAAGCACGATATTAAGGGTGACGGAGCAGCCCTCGGTGGCACTGGCAAACTGGCTGAAACCAAGCACCTGCCGCCGACCATTACACTGCAATATTTTCCGATGCCCAGCGGCAGCAAATTTCAGCCTTACGTGGGTGTTGGCGTAAACTACACCAACTTCTTTGAGGAGAAGACCACCCAAAACCTGACTGACGTTTATTCTTCACTTGCCCCAGGCGCCGGCATCAACGGTACCGACATCGAACTGGATGACAGCTTCGGCTTGGCCGCTGAAATCGGCGCAGACTACATGATCACCGAAAACATTGGTGTAAACGCCGCTATCTGGTACGCCGACATTGATACCGAAGCTACCATCAACGCCTACGTAGATGGCTCAAAATTCGACACCAGCACTATCGACGTGGATATCGACCCCTGGGTCTACATGGTAGGCGTCTCCTACAAGTTCTGATTTCCGTGCCTCCGCCAGTCGCCACGGTCTGTTGGCTGGCGGAAGGTGCGTTCTCCTGTGCGGGGCTCTCCGGCCCCGCTTTTTTGTGCCCGCTAATCAGTCTTGAAACCGCTCATCCCTGAGCCTGTCGATAGCTCCTACTGGATCTGGAAGCTCAGCTCCGCCATCACCTCGGCCGGCGGTGGGTTCAGCCTGGCAACTGTCCTGAACTCATCAATCCAGACATGCTCACCATGCAGGCCATCGATAAAGCTGGGCCGGATTGTCTGGTAATACAGGGTGGTTTCCACCTGCAAAGGCAGCGCCTCGGTTCCGGTTACCGGAATCCGGTACTGGATAGTGTCACTACCCCCATTGCCGGCGTTGAAATCAGTATCTTCGTCTCCTATTCCAATCGGGCGCACATCTTCTGGCACAGAGTCGATATCAAAACCCCGCGGCGGGATCCGATTATCCTTGAGCGAATTCGCCGCATAAAGCAGAACATGAGTGATCTGTCCCGTGGTTGAGCCCAGAACGGCCTCGTAAACAGGCACATCGTCTTCAGAAGTCACTTCCGAGATATGCGGCTGGTAACAAGCGGCTGAATCAAAGTCGGCAGTCTTCTTTACCGCAAGACAGGCATCCGTGGTGAATGCTGCATCCATGGGCAGCCGGAAAGTCTCATCCGGAAGCCCACTGGCAAACACGGTGGCGCCTTTGGCGTCGGTCACCCGTGTTGCAACCCAGATCCGGGGGGACGGGAAGCTGGTGGGCAGCTTGTGACCGCTCTCATTCTGAATCGAAAGATCGAAGACCAACTCACCCGTTGTTATACCCTCGCCGGAGACCGTGAGAGTGGCAGCGGTTTTCAGGAATTCCCGGGTTAATTCGGCGGTTGCCGCAAACTCACCCTCCTCGTTTATTGCTCCCCGGCCCAGCTCCTCCCGGAACAGTTCCAGGGTCTCCAGAAGCCAGGTATTGCCACCAATCATGACATGGGGCGAGTAGGGTTGCCGCTCGGGCCAACTGGTATTCACCGTGCCGTTGGGCCTTACTGCAAGGCGAGTCAGGAAGCTGTCTGTGATTTCTTCTCTGGCCATATGGCACTGCTGACAGGATTGCGGATTGGAGCCAGCCGGCCCGAAGTCACTGTTCACCCATTCTGTGTAGGGCGTCTGCTCCGGAAAATCCTCGCCGTTGGGCTGATCGGTCTCGATATCGATGGTCGGGGTATACAGCTCGTGGCAACTGGCACAGTGGCGGGAGTCCGACATGTGTTCACTGAACGCGGGCGTGTATCCCACCTGATTCTGCATCGCCTGCCCCTGAGGGTTCTGGTAGGGCCCGAAGATTGTAAACGCACCCAACTCGTCCGCTGCCCGAATGTCGTAATCTCCAGAGTGCGCACCATCCGGGTAGGCATTACCCGTCAGTACGCTGTCCGTTATCTGATGACAGGCGGTGCAGCTGATGCCCTCCCGGGCGTGGGGATCTACCAGAGCCTGTTCTGCCCGGTAAAACCCTTCATCGAGGCCCACGCCTGCCTGGTGCGCGTGGGTTCTGGCCATGGGGCTGTGGCAGGTGAGGCATTTGTCCTCGATAAAACCGGCCAGGTGGGGAAACATTTCAGCTTCATGGGCCATGCTCGCCCGGAAATAGGGATCGGTAAAGGCGTTGGCCATCACACTGCTTTTCCAGTCGAAGAAGGGGCTGATGTCCTCACCACTCGGTGACGGTTGGTTTTCGGAGACCTGGAAATCAGGCATGCGCAAGACTGCGGGACTGTCCCCTGGCTGGCTGGCCGTGTGGCACTGACCGCAGTCAGCGGCAGCGAGAAACACGCCGGTCTGGCTCCAGTGTTCGATCTGAGTACTCAGAGAGGGCAGAACGATGTCCTCGTCCGGAACAGGATCATTCGTCTCAGCTTGCCCGGGCCCACCTCCGTCACTGCAAGCTGTTAAAAACAGCACGCTTATTGCGGCAAATCGCCGCAGGGTAATGAGCTCCTCTAACGAAAACTTCATAGTGCCTCTCCTGAAAATCCCTGTCCCTTCAATTTGATACAGAACGAATATCCAAGATTTGACCTTGATCAGTATTTGATCACATGACCTCTGGTGAGATAGCCGAAAATTGCAAACACGGTTATAAGTAAAGTGCAGAAAGTGATCAGGAGCCAGCTGTCCCTGAACAATAAACGAAAGGCAGAAGGAAGGACCTCAAATGAAAAAGAAATTACTGGCTAGTGCTGTAGTAGCGACGATTGCCTTCCCGTTGACGACATGGGCAGCAACCGGTCTTAGCTTTGGCGAAACTGTTCAATTGAGCGCCAATGGCGGAGCTAATAAAACCAAATTGGTAAGAATGACCAATGGACGACTGGTGTCCGTTTATGGCGATTATCTTGATCCGAGCGCCAATACCGTCTACGACGTCAAAGCTCAATCTGAGCGGCCCGCACGGGATCTTTTCGCACGTTACTGCGACGCGGACTGTAGTCAACCGGGGAACTGGTCAGAACCGGTGAATATTTCCGGCACCGCCAGCCAATCTTCGATCAGTACTGACTGGAATGGTGATGGCACACGAAAGCCTTTCGCGGGAGATTCCGACAAGCCTAATATCTTTAACAGCGGCTCCCGAATCGTTGTTTCATGGGTCGATAAATTCTGCGATAGCGGCGAGCAGCGGAGTGTTGCTTACCTCACTCTGGATGATCGTGAAATTCCTTTCAGTTGTACCTATGTTGTGACGAGCACAGACAATGGAACAACGTGGTCAGCCGCGACAAGACTGTCAACTGGTGAAAGAGATGCCAAACAGGATGTGAACCGTGGTCTGGGTACCGGTGAATGGTCTGTTACCTGGCAAGAGGATCCTCGTGGTCTCCAGCTCGGTGAAGCTGATGGCCCTGGCGATGGCGCATCAGGAGCCAACGTGAGCTCCGGCACGGATATCTGGTATAGCTATGCTCTGGCTGGTTGGTCTGATCAGAACTCCAGTACCACTGAAGTAGAAGTGTGGTCTGAACCGGTTCGAATAACTGACAACTTCACTGGGCAGAATGCTTCCGGAAACTACAACGCCATTCGTGATAATAGTGGGGTACTTTTGGGACCGCTGGAAGATGGTGGCTCAGGCTCTGGGGAAGTGGTCATTGAAAGCGGTGTTGCTGGCGCTTCAAGAGCCAACCTCGCGCTTCAGAAAGGATCCTTGGATGCTGTTCCTCAAGTAATTGTCGCCTACGAAGAAACCAAGGGCTCAGGCGGTCTGGATGAAGGCAAGTTTGTGCGTTATCACACGTTCGACTGGAACACCCCTTTTACTTGGACTGATCAAACTGATCCAGGCACGGCTCCAGCCGAAACTGCCGGCTGCATCATCAGTAATCCGACCCTGAATGCCCGTCGGGTACGCTTTGTACCTCAGAGAGAGCCCGGAGCAGAAAGTGGTTTACGCCTCGGCATTTTCTGGAAAGAAGGTGAGTTCACCCAGGGCGGCCCCTCCGACATCATGCTGCGTAAAGGTGTGGTCGATGGCGGAAACGGCTTCTCTACCGCAGAAATGATACCCGCTGTGGATGCCAACTGCGCCGTATCCGACTATGCGTCAGCCATCATGTTGAACAATCAGCCGGCACTGAACATGAGCAGCCGCACCGAGGAGGCCCAAGCGACCAGCGATGCAGAGCTCGCAACCTCCACGTTGTCTGATGACACCAACTTCAAGGTGGAAGAGAATGCAATTGCCCACCGTGGCCTGCTGCGCGGCGACGACCTGTACCTCGGTTACACCTACACCCCGGTGCTGGCCGAACTGCTGTACACCAACACCAAGAACTACAACTTCTACATCAGACACTACGACGCGGTAGCGGGCACCTACTCTGCACCGGAAAACCTCACAAATATTGAGGACACCGGTATCAATGTGCGCGAACCCCGCCTTGTTGGAACTCCCGGAAGTACTCCGGCATGCACAGCTGAAACACCGAACCTGGAAGAGTGCCAGGACAAGACCAAGTTCTACGTAGCCTGGGGCACCCAGACCAACGTCTCTGAATGGAGCCTGGAAGAAGCAAGCGAGCTCGACCTGTTTGCTGCACGTGCCGAGGATAAAGGCAGTTACGTATCACCGGTGGTAAGGTTTGCCGGAGAAGCAGCTGACGTTGAGGACTTCGAATCCCAGATTCGCATGACACCAGCCGGCAATCAGCTTTTCACTGTCTGGAATGAAAACGATAGTTCCGGTAGCACTCACGCACTCTACCGTGAAGCAGCAGTAACCGACGTTCCGGATGAGGTCGATAGCGTTTCTCCCTCCAGCAGTGGCGGCGGCACTCTCGGTTGCAGCTACAACCCGCGGGCACCGTTTGACCCGACCCTGTTCCTGCTGACAGCGCTTGCCATTGGCGGCCTGACTGTCCGGAAAGTGAAAGCCCGGTCATAAAATAACCGGCAATAAAAAACCCCGGCTCTGAATTCAGACCGGGGTTTTTTATTAGTGTCAGGACAGGAAGTACCAACCCGGCAAAAGCGCCGCGTTATAGGCAGCATGAAGAATGACACAGGGCACCAGGGAGCCGTGCCGGTCCCGGAAATAACCGAAAACAAGAGCTGGAATGAACACCAACCAGGCGATCAGATCGGCCCGATAGACAAGATGCCAGGCAGAAAACAGAAGTGCTGCAATCAGGTTTGCACAGGACAGACCTGCAAAACCCCGCTTGCCCCACGAGTTGCCAGACAGCCAACCCTGCACCACTCCGCGAAACGCAAGTTCTTCGATGACTGGCGCCCAGAGTATCAATGACAGGATGGCCAACAGGTTCGCGTCCTGCCAGCCGCTCCCATCGAAAAAGGCGGTGAGCACAACACTCACCAGACAGCCCGCCATCAGTGCAAGCAGAAACTGCCAATCCGACATCAGCCGTTTGGGGGCAATCAGGCCCAATTGGGCCCGGAGGGAGGTTGATTCATGCATAAGCTGAAAATGCCTGGCCGGCCTGAGTTCTGACCCTGAATACTAGTGCATGGGTTGCTAAAAAGTCAGGCGTCACCAACAGAAAAGCGGAGCCTGAGCTCCGCTTTTCTGAAAGGTCTTAACCTGCCTCAGGCACTCTGGCGCTGAGCCGGACGACTCCGCTGGCCGCCGCCATTCTGGCTACGGCCACCGCTGCGACCACCGGGCCTGGAACCGAAGCTTTTTGGCTTTCCGCCGGGACGACCATTGCCACCGCCGTTACCATTGCGGTTGCGGGCGCGGCTGGGGTCGGCCTTGGCCTTGGGCTTCAGCGGCAGGTTGTTGGTCGGCTCAAAGCCTTCCACTTCCGTGCGCGGCAGCTGCTTCTTGATCAGCCTTTCGATGCCCGCCAGCATCTTGCCTTCATCGGCACTGACCAGCGACAGGGCGTGACCACTTTCACCGGCACGGCCTGTGCGACCAATGCGGTGCACATAGTCTTCCGGCACGTTGGGCAGCTCGAAGTTCACCACCTGGGGCAGCTGCTTGATGTCCAGACCACGGGCGGCGATATCCGTTGCCACCAGCACACGAATTTCACCGGCCTTGAAGTCCGCCAGCGCGCGGGTACGGGCGCCCTGGGACTTGTTGCCATGGATGGCGGCGGCCGTGATGCCGTCCTTCTCCAGCTTCTGGGTCAGGCGGTTGGCACCGTGCTTGGTACGGGTAAACACCAGCACCTGGTCCCAGCTGTTGTCACGCACCAGCTTACTCAGCAAGGCGGTTTTCTGGCTCTGATCCACCGGGTAAACAGACTGCTTGATATTTTCAGCAGAGGTGTTTCGAGCCGCCACTTCAACCTGAACCGGGTTATCCAGCAGACCTTCGGCCAGGGTCCGGATCTCGTTGGAGAAGGTGGCGGAGAACAACAGGTTCTGGCGCTTGGCCGGCAACAGCGAAAGAATCTTGCGAATGTCGCGGATGAAGCCCATGTCCAGCATGCGATCGGCTTCGTCCAGGACCAGGATTTCCACTTCGTTGAAGCGCACAGCGTTCTGCTGATACAGGTCCATCAGGCGGCCAGGTGTTGCCACCAGCACGTCCAGGCCCTTGCGCAGCTTCATCATCTGCGGATTGATTTTCACGCCACCGAAGACCACCGCAGCCTTGGTGGGAATGTATTTGCTGTAAAGATTCACGCTGTCATGAACCTGCGCCGCCAGTTCACGGGTAGGCGTCAGAATCAGGGCGCGAGGGCCTTTGCCGGTGCGCGGGTTTTCACCCAGACGCTGAAGCAGAGGCAGGGTAAAGCCGGCGGTTTTGCCGGTACCGGTCTGGGCCGCAGCCATAACATCACGGCCGGAAAGAACCGCCGGAATGGCCTGGGACTGAATGGGAGACGGGGTTTCATAACCCTGGTCAGACGTGGCACGAACCAGCTGCTCGGACAAACCGAGTGAAGAAAAACTCATATAGGATCAACTCTTGATTGTTCTGCCTCCACGAACACCGTTCTCGGTGGATGCGGGCAGACGCCATGAACATTCATGGAATAAAAGACGACTACAGTCACGCGCCGTTATCGGGGTGACGTCCTCTGACAGGTCGTATGGAAAGGTCGCACGGGCTTATAGCCTTAAACTGCGGAATCCCTAGAGGCAGGATGCAGGCACAGTAACAGAGGCCCGGCCAATTAGCCATAGGTGATTATAATAAGCATCCGATGGAACCTCGCGCGCATCCGCAAGTCAGAGTGCTTTCACGGAACGCAACCACAAATGGAGTTACGAGAATGAGCGTCAGCATCGGCCCATTGAGCCTGTCCATCGGCCACCTGCTTCTGGTCATCGCCTTCGCTCTGGCCCTGCTGGTCGGAGGATTGCTGGGCCGCAAATACCGGGTATCCGTGGCCGGCTCGGTAGCCGATATCTTCGTGGTTGCCATGCTATCCGCCCGGATTGGTTTTGTAATCAGCTACTTCGAGCATTACCGGAATGACCTTCTGGGCATCATTGATATCCGGGACGGCGGTTTTGATGTGCTCTGGGGAATCAGCGGCGCCATCGTCTTTACCGGTTTCCTGCTGTGGCGCAGAAAAGCGCAACGGAAACCGCTGGCCACCGCTGCGTTGACGGGCGCCCTGTTCTGGGCAGCGACAGCAGGCACCATCACATTGATCGAACAGCAGGCCCGCGGCATGCCGGAAGTAGCGCTTCGTTCGCTCAATGGCGAATTGGTCAACATGGACCAGTTGGCTCCGGGCAAACCCCTGGTGGTGAACCTCTGGGCGACCTGGTGCCCACCCTGCATCCGAGAGATGCCGGTCCTGGAGGAGGCCCAGCATATCTATCCGGACGTCGCGTTTGTTTTTGCCAACCAACGGGAACAGCCTGAGACCATCCGTTCCTTTCTTGAGGAAAACCGCCTGAACCTTGGCAACCTTTACCAGGACGACCAGGCTCAGCTGGCCAGGGCCGTGGGCAGCAACGGCTTGCCAACCACACTTTTCTATAACGCCCAGGGCGAATTAATCGACTCCCACATGGGCGAACTGTCACGGGCAACCCTGGCCAGGGGTCTGGAAAAGATCCGGACGCGCGACGAGTAAACCAGCCTCGATGTCTCGGATAACTGCGTGGCGCTTGTCTATTCGGTTGCCGCTTTGGCAAACTTCCCCAATGCGCCGCTCACCTTTCCGAGCACTTCATCGCATCCTTCAATGCCATGGCGGTCCTTCAGGTATTGCGGGTCGTTGTATCCCAGCCATACATCCCCGTTGGCATCCTCCCAGATCAGGGCTTTCTGGGGCAGATCAATGGCCACACTCTGGGCGCACTGCATCAGTGGCGTGCCAACTTTGGGGTTACCGAAAATAACCACTTCGGTCGGACGCAATTCCAGCCCGGCTTTTTCTGCGCCCTGCTGATGATTCACGCGGGCCATGACCGTCATGCCCTTCTCCTCCAGCACAGACTCGAGTTTATCCGCCGTGGCTTTGACATCATGACTGCTTTTGACCGCGACCAATCCATCTGCGGCATGAGTGAGCGTGGCGAACAACAGGGTTGATGCCACGAGAACCAGTCTGAAAATGCAGCGCATAGTATCCTCCCAAGCATTTGCTGAAGGTTTCAGGATAGAACAGCTGCGGGCGTTACGCATGCAAACGCTTCAGTAGATCGTTGCCGCACCCTCTGGCCTGCTTTTGAAACGCTTGTGCAGCCAGAGGTACTGATCGGGTTGCTCACGAACGGTGGCTTCAATAAATCGGTTCCAGACTTTGGCGTCCTGTTCCGGATGTTCGCCGAAGGATTCCTGAATCGGAGAGAACACTACCCGGTAGCTGCCATCGGGCATTCGCAGGTGACTCACGCAGATAACGGCGGCGCCGGATTCCCGGGCAATGTAGCTCGGCGACGTAATACAACCGGCACTGACTCCGAAAAAGGGTACAAACACCTCCGACTTATTGCCGAAATCCTGATCACAGGCGAACCAGACCTGCCCCCCTTCTTTGAGGAACGACAACATGGGTCTGATCTGACGCTTGGTGAAGGGCCGGATACCAAAATGGCGTCGGCGGCCGCGTTCGATCATACGGTCGATCACCGGGTTGTTGTTGGGGCGATACATGTAACCCGGCTTCTCGAGCTTGCAGGCAATCAAGGGCAGTGCAAAATCGAAAATACTGTAGTGCCCACCGATCAGCAGCACCCCCTTGCCGCGTCGTTTTGCTTCTTCAAGGTGCTCAGTGCCATATACCGACGCACTCTCGCAATAGGGTGTCATGTTCCGCCACCAGGCATGAACGCTCTCAAGAACACCCCGCGCGGAAGCCACGAAGGCGTCCTCAACCAGTTGGCGACGGGTTGCTTCATCCAGTTCCGGCATGCAGGCGGTGAGATTGGCGTCGGCAACCCTGGCACGGGAGCGCATTTTTCTGGAAAGCAGCCTGCCCAGCCATCGACCAAAGCGCTGCTTCAGCCCCATGGGCAGGAACGACAAAAGCCAGAGCAGGAAGACCAGAGCCCAGGCCCCCCAGAAAGCGGGATGCCAGAGAGCGCGTTTTCTACTTTTTCTATTGGACGCCATACAACGGTCGCCTGTGGTAACGAGGATGCAGTCGGCCAGCCTGACACATTCTCTGCCAGCTGGATAGTTGAGATCCGCAACTACAGGGACGCGACCAGTTCCGCCTCTGAATGATCAGGCCCCGAACAGGGCTGAGCGCAGGGGCTTGAAGAAGCCGCCGGAGTTGCTGGCGCTGGCGTGGGTTCGCTTGCCGTCGAATTCCAGGTAACCGTCTTCAATCGGCTCAAAACGCAGGATTTTCACATCTTCCAGGTAGTTCTGCGACGATTTCCAGGGGCCGTGGGTGCCCTGACGGGGCAAACGATCAGCCGCGCGATTAATGTAACCGGCATTGAGGGAACCGAGAATGGTATCGTCACCGCGACTGTTCTCGGCGTCCCGGGCCACCACCGTTCGGTAACCCCGCTTGTCCATCAGGTTCATAAGCCGGCACAGATATTCGGCGGCAATATCCACCTTCAGGGTCCAGGAAATGTTGGTGTAGCCGAAGATCATTCCGGCGTTGGGAACACCCTCCACCATCACGTTCTTGTAGATGATCTTGTCTTTCATCACCACTTCCTCGCCATCCACGGTCGGCCGGATGCCACCCAACATCTGGATGTCCAGGCCGGTTGCCGGAATGATGATGTCAGCCTCCAGCTCCTGGCCGGATTTCAGGCGGATGCCGGTTTCGGTGAAACGGTCGATATGATCGGTGGCAATGGACGCCTTGCCCGCTTTCATCGCCTGGAAAAGGTCACCGTCCTTCACCACGCACAGGCGTTGGTCCCACGGATTGTAATCCGGGGTGAAGTGCCGCATGTCGGCGTTGTCGCCAACCTGCCGTTTGATAATGCCCAGGAACAGCCGGCGCATGAAGTTCGGGCTCTTTCTGGAGCGCTGGTAAAGAAAACGGGAAATGGAAATGTTCCGCGCCCGGGTCAGCCGATAGGCCGTTTTCTCGGGCAATATTTTTTGCAGGGCCAGCGTCACCTTGTCGGTGGAGGGCAACGGCATCAGGTAAGTGGGTGAGCGCTGGAGCATGGTGACATGCGAGGCCTTCTCCGCCATGGTCGGCACCAAAGTGATCGCAGTTGCGCCGCTGCCAATGACCACCACCTTCTTGCCCGTATAGTCGAGACCCTCCGGCCAGTGCTGCGGATGTGCAAGCTGGCCACGGAAATCACTCTCGCCCGGGAAGTCCGGTTTGTAGCCCTGGTCATAATTGTAGTAGCCAGTACACCCGACCATGAAGCCGGCGGTGTAGTGCTCGGTTTCGCCAGTTGCCTCATTCAGGGCCGTGAGCTTCCAGCATTTCTCGACGCCCGACCAGTCCGCTGTCTTGACCGCGAGGCCAAAGCGAATGTGGCGCTCAACGTCGTGTTCCTTCGCGGTCTCCGCCACATAGTTCTTGATCGACGCACCATCCGCCAGCACCTTGCCGCCGGTCCAGGGGCGGAAATTGTAGCCGAAGGTGAACATGTCGGAATCCGAGCGGATACCCGGGTAACGGAACAGGTCCCAGGTGCCGCCCAGGGACTGCCGGCGCTCAAGGATGGCAAATGACTTACCGGGGCACTCACGCTTCAGGTGACACGCCATGCCAATGCCGGAAACGCCGGCGCCGATGATCAGTACATCGAAATGCTGGTTACTCATTGCCCGTCCTCTCGGATTCCAGTCCGCTTTTTATAATCAAAGGTCTGGAATCAAGATAGCTCAGGCCGGGCTGCTCGGGAATTGGCCAAAGTGGTCCCGGCCCCCGGTTGTTTCAGTCAGTCGTTAACCGGGGGCGTAGCCAGAGGGAGGATCTGCAGAATCGAAACCCTGCTTACAATGACTTTTCTTCCGGACTGTGGACGAGACTACCATGACAAAACCGATCCTTATTCTTGGCGGCGCCTCACTGGACACCATCATTCATCTGCCACAACTGCCGACACCGGAGCCCCAGACCCTCTGGCCTACCGAAAGCTACCGGGCCCCCGGCAGCACCGGCGCCGGCAAAAGCCTGAATCTGGCTGCCCTCGGGCAACCGGTGGTCTTTCACACGCTGCTGGGCAGGGATCCGGAAGGCCAGCAGATTCAGGCAGCACTCCGCCACCCAAAGATCCGCCTTCTGACCGAAAAGACCGCCACCCCGACCGAACAGCATGTCAACCTGATGTCCCCGGACGGCAAGCGCATTTCGCTGTTCATCCAGCCACCCCCGGAGCCTGCATACGTCGACTGGACGCAGGCGCAACAGGCGCTGGCAGAGTGCTCATTGGCGGTGGTGAACATCCTCGGTTACACCCGATCTGCCCTTCCGTGGCTGAAAGCTGCAGACACACCCATCTGGACCGATCTGCACGATTACGATGGGCACAACCCCTACCATGAGCCCTTCATCGAAGCCGCCCGGGCAATCTTCCTGTCCAGCGACAATCTTCAGGACTACCGCGCCACCATGGAAAGGCTGATCCATCGCGGCAAGGAGTTCGTGGTATGCACCCACGGCTCCGACGGGGCGACACTGCTGACCAGCGACGGGCGGTGGCTGGAGCAGCCAGTGGTCTCAGTCTCCGGCGTGATCGATACCAACGGCGCCGGCGATGCCTTTTTCAGCGGTTTCCTGCACCGCTACCTGCAGGGTGCAGAACTGACCGACTGTCTGAGGGCCGGGGCCATTGCCGGGGCGCTGTGTGTCACCTCTCGGGAACTGGCCTCTCCGGACCTGAATCCGCAGCGGCTTGTCTGAACCCCGGGGGTCAACTACCCGGGGTAAAATCGGGGTATTTCTTCTGCAGCCGATAGAGCCGGATGATGGTGACGATGTTGGTGACCAGCACCATGCCCTCGGCCAGGGTACCACCCACCGAGCCAATAACGATGTTGTTGAGCATCCAGGCCAGCGCTGCCAGTCCCAGAACGATCCGCAGGGGAATACCCCGAAGCATGAACATGCCCACGGTGCCGAAAACCGCCGCGGCGAGCGGAAACACGTCGGTGATCGATTTCCAGGTCGCCCAGGCGACCACCAGATTGACCGCCAGCATCCCCAACATGATGGGCCAGTTGCCCTGGTATTTTCGGGCCAGGCTAATGCGAACAATGACAAGAACTGTCAGCGCGGATGCCGTCCAGCTCTCGAAGAACGCAAACATCAGGGCGAAAGCGACGTTGGCCGAGATCAGCAGCACCATTAGCCGGTCGTCGTTCTTATTGGCGAAACCGGCAACGCAGAACCCAAGGGCCACCAGGCCACAAAGCTGGCCCAGCCCCTGGGCGAGGGTCATGTCCGTGATAAATTCAGTCATTGTTCAGTGGTGTACCCTTTTGGCGCCATCACGGTAATCCCTTCTCTCCGGAAAAGGCATCAGCCTGACACAATTGCTGTTAGTGAGCCACGCAGTTATTGAGCCACACAGTGCCGTGTGCCAAAGTGATTCGCCTCTTTGAGCAAGGACTTTTCCCCGACCATGAAAACCGTATTCTCCCCCCTGCACAGCCGCCGACATGTCAAAACCGAACTGGACGGCGGACTGCTGATCGAGCCCCACGAGAAGCCTTCCCGTGCCGAAACGATCCTGGCACGGGTGAAGGATCAGGCGCTTGGGGAGATTCTGGAGCCTGAGGAATTTGGCCTTGGGCCCGTCAAACGGGTGCATACGGCCGACTACGTCGCTTTCCTGGAAACCTGCTGGCAGGAATGGCTGGCGGCCGGCAAACCTGGGGAAGCCATCCCGGCGGTCTGGGCCGGTCGCGGCATGCGACACCGGCTGCCAAGGGACATCGACGGCCGGCTGGGCTACTACAGCTTTGCTGCGGAGACCTCGATTTCAGACGGCACCTGGGAAGCCGCGCGGGCATCCGCCAATGTGGCCCTGACCGCCCAGAAACTGGTGGCCGAAGGCGAGCGCGCCGCCTTCGGCCTGTGCCGCCCGCCCGGACATCATGCCCACGCCGACCTGTTCGGCGGTTACTGTTTCTTCAACAATGCCGCCATCGTGGCCCAGGCCTTTCGTGACCAGGGGTATGCAAGGGTCGCCGTGCTGGATGTGGACTTCCACCACGGCAACGGCACCCAGGCGATTTTCTACGATCGCAACGACGTACTGACCATCAGCCTGCATGGGGATCCAGACCTGGTGTTCCCGCATTTTCTCGGCTTTGAAGATGAGACCGGCGAGGGCGCTGGCGAAGGCTACAACCTGAATATGGTCTACCCGCCCAACACGCCTTACAGCGTCTGGAGCCAGGGGCTGGAAACGGCCTGCGAGCGGATCCAGGCATTCCAGCCGGACGCCCTGGTGGTTGCCCTGGGTGTCGATACCTTCGAAGAAGACCCGATTTCGTTTTTCAAACTGACCTCCGGCGACTACCTGACCCTGGGCCAGCGTCTGGCCCGGCTTGGACTACCAACGGTCTTTACCATGGAAGGCGGTTACGACGTCGACGCCATCGGAGTCAATGCGGTCAACGTCATGCAGGGGTTCGACAGGGCTGCAGACGGAATCAGCCCTTGAAGCCCTTGCCGAGGATGTAGACTTCCCGGGAGCGGGAGCGGGAGGAGTCCGGCTTGCGCACCACAACCTTGTCGAAGACGGCGCGTACCGACTTCAGATACTCGTCGTACCCTTCGCCCTGAAACACCTTGGCCAGGAAGCTGCCTTTGGGCTTGAGTACCTGGCTTGCCATGTCCAGGGCCAGTTCCACCAGGTACATGGAGGCGGCCTGGTCGGCAACGGTCACGCCGCTGATGTTCGGCGCCATGTCGGAAATCACCACGTCTACCGGGTCATCACCCAGGGTCGCCATGATCGACTCGAACACATCATTTTCGGTGAAATCACCCTGTATAAAATCCACGCCGGCAATGGCATCCATGGGCAGAATGTCAGAGGCAATGACACGGCCCTTGTGGCCCACCAGTCTGGCCGCAACCTGAGACCAGCCACCGGGAGCGGAACCCAGATCCACCACCACCATATTGGGATGGATCAGCCGATCCTTCTTGTTGATTTCAAGAAGCTTGTAACTGGCACGTGAGCGGTAGCCATCCACCTGCGCCTGTTTCACGAAAGGGTCGTTTACGTGCTCTTCAAGCCAGCGGTTACTGCTTTTGGATCGGGCCATGGGGTCTCTTCAAAACGGGAAAGCCAGGCTCTCATTGTACGTGCCGCGCCGGGCGGCGGCAAAATCCTGACAACCGGGCCGGCCACACGTACAATCCCGCCAGCATTCGGTGATTTTTCAGAACCGACCAAGCCCACCCAACGGGAGACCGCCCTCGTGAATCTGGCCGACATCAAAAAGCTGCACCAGAAAAAGTACCGGCAGTCGTCTGGCCACTACCTCGTTGAGGGCGAGCACCTGATCCTTGAGCTGCAGAAAGCCGCCGCCCGCCAACCTGCGCTGAAAGCCTCGGAGCTTTACGTCACCAGCGCCTATGAGCACTGGCAAAGCCCGTTCAGGACTCATGCCATCAGCGATCGCCAGATGGCACAACTCGCCGACACCCGGACACCCCAGGGGATTCTGGCGGTAGTGCCCATGCCGGAGCGCCCGGCTGAGCCGGTGCCCGGGGAGAAAGCCATTTATCTGCACGAGGTTCAGGACCCCGGCAACCTGGGCACGATACTGCGCACCCTCGCCTGGTTCGGCGGTTTCCGGTGCCTGTTGAGCCCGGGCAGTGTGGATCCCTTCAATCCGAAGGTGGTGCGTGCCAGCATGGGCGCGCTCTTTCACGTCGCTCTCGAGACCGACGTTGATCTGACCAGCCTTTCCGACCGATACCAGAGCCTTGCCTGCCTCGACCTCCATGGCGGTTCGATGGCATCACAGGCCTTCCGCCAGCACGACTGTTATCTCTTCGGTAACGAGGCCCGGGGTGTGCCGCGGGAGGCCCTCGACCAGCTTCAGGCAACGCCATACAGCATCCACGGTCAGGGCCAGATCGAATCCCTGAACCTGGCCTCGGCGGTTAACATGTGCACCTACGAATTAATGCGAGACCAGTAAACTGCAAACCCTATCCAATGAGCACTTTCGGCAATCGTTCTGGCGGATACCGCTATTGCCTGTCAGCCATGAATTGGCGACGATCAGAGGCTGATCCCGAGACCGGACTTGTCACTATGGAACGCTATCTCCAGCCCACTGCCTTTTTCGATTATGACCATCCCCGGCTGAAGGCCTGGATTGAGTCACAGCTGGAAGGTGTTCCTGATGAGCCGGTGGAACAGATCAAGGCGCTCTATCTCGCCGTTCGTGACAGCATCAGCTACAACCCCTATGTGTTCCGGACCGAGGCCAACACGTTCAGTGCCAGTTACGCACTTGAGAGCGGCGAAACCTACTGCATCCCGAAGGCGGTTCTTCTGGGCGCGGCCGCGCGATCCATTGGCGTGCCCAGCCGACTGGGCCTTGCCGATGTGCGCAATCATCTCTCAAGCCCGAAACTGATCGAATGGCTAAAGTCGGACATTTTCCGGATGCACGGGTTTATCGAGCTGTACCTGAACGGGCAATGGGTCAAGGCGACGCCGGCGTTCAACCGGCAACTGTGCGAGCTGATGAAGGTGGAGCCGCTGGAATTCGATGGCGTGCACGATTCCATATTCCAGGAGTACACCGAGGACGGCCAGGCGCATATGGAGTATGTGAACGACCATGGCCTGTTCGACGACGTGCCCCACGAATTCATTGTCTCTGGTGTACGGGCAGCCTACGGCCATCTCTTTACCGCAGAGGAGGAACCGGAAACGCCCGAAGGGAGCCTGGTGCAGGACCTATCGAGACCCTAGAGCCTCCTCCGAATCAAGCAGCGCCGCCGTCATTGCATCCAACAGGGCATCGGGGTTAGGTACTTGCTCCGCAGTCCCCATTTCGCCGACGCGGCTGAACCGCTGGAAATCAACAGCGTTCCAATTCTCCGGGTCCACAATACGCCGCATCTGGTCAACATTGTCCCGCGTTGCAGGTTCCAGCTCGTAGCGGAAAACATAGTCCGGTGACATATCACCGAAATCCCGGCCATGGTGATAGTCATGCAGCAGGAGCAATGCAAGTCCACCGCCCATGAAATGTCGGCCCAGGCTGACCAGCAAATCCCCCTTCCGGATTTTTTCCAGCGCCTCTGGTTGCCAGTCTATGCCGCCTACCAACAGATCTTCCCCAGGAACCCGGCCGGCATTTCGGGCGGCTTCAATGGCGCCCAGTGCCATGCCATCGCTCGCGCTCCAGATGGAGACAGTATTCGGATAGCGTTTCAGCAGGATTTCTGTTTTTTCACGGGCCAGCGTACGGCTCCAATTGGCAGACACCAATTGCAGCAGCTCGCTGCGCTGCTGCACGGCAGCCGCCAGCAAACCCCGGTTCCTGTCCTTGGCGGCAGAGGAATCCTGTGTTCCCGAAAGGGCCACCATGGGAATGCTGGGCTCGGAGGCGAGCCCCAATTGTTCGGCCTGTTTGCCCAGCAGCGTTACCAGGGCACGGCCGGCGGCAATATTGTCCGGAGAAAGATGGCCCAGCCAGCCCGGCAAGACGGTTCGGGGCATACCGATGCTGGCCCGGGCGTCGTCAGGCACATCGGTATTGAAGGTAAACGCCTTTACGCCTGCCCGATCCGCGAGCCTGAGCATGGACTCGGTCACATGTTCCTTGCACATGGACAGCAGGTAGTCCGGCTTTTCTTCACGGCTCAGCACGTCTTTTGCCATGCGAAGATAGCTGAAACGATGACTCTCCCGATCGTATTGAACCTCCAGGTCAACCTCGAGATCCTCCGCCACCGCCGCCATGAAACCGGCCACCAGTTGCCAGAACCGGGAGTCATCCGGAGACAGGAAAACAACACTGGGGCGCGGGCTGGCCTGGGCCAAAGGACCCGAGAACAGAAGCAGGAAACTGATCAGCAAAAGGGATGGACAGGACTTCATGTGACGATTCACCCTCTGGATGATCTGGCAGCGTTGGCTTTTTTTGTGAGCCCTAAGCTACCGGCCAGTCGTGTAACAGACAAGCGGGGATCCGTAACCAAAGTCTCAGTTTACAAGGGAATTAGCCCTGGCCGGGGTCGGGTCCTCAAACTCGACGTAGAGACTTCCGGCCAATTGCTCATACACCCCAGCTTCCTTGAGTTGCTTCATCTTGACCGACAACCTTCGCAGGAACCGTCGATTGTCTTCGGTGTTGTGGCAAGTTAACCGGTCATAACTCTCAAGAAGGGGTTTGTCCGACTCGAAGCTGAGCTTGTCCATGAAAGGCCGGATGTCGGGGATGGCTGCAATCATGGCGGTGAATCGCTGATGTTCGAGCATAATCAGGTTCTGAGCATCGTTTTTGGACCAGATCACGTTGACATCGTGACCCTCCAGAACCGCGTCCAGATAGGTTTCGTGGCCAATAACCGCGCCCACGGTTTCTCCCTCCAGTTTCGACAGTGAACTGACCGGGGCGGCATCCTGCGGGGTAAACAGGTAGTAGGTGAACTTGCCCAGGGGAAAACTCGCGATAACGGCGTCTTCGCCCAGTCGCCGCTCCAGAACTTCGGTAAACGAATAAATGCAGTCGGCGCCCTTCTGCTCGAACACCATCATGGCGCGTTTGTAAGGATAGAAGCGCTCCCGCACATCCGTGTCGAGACCATCCAGGGCCCGGTGCAGGATTCGCTGGTAAACACCGTCCCGGGTTTCGGTCAGAAGGCTGGTGATGTCGGGAACGGCAACCCGGATAACAGTATCCGCCAGCGCAGGCGTACTCATCACACCTGCACTGAGCAGTAATACCCGGATGGTGTAAAAGAGGCGTTTCATAATTCGCACATCAGTCCATGACGTCAATGAAGTGACTATTTTTCATACAGACCGGAAAGTATGGCAAGCTCGTTTCCCATACGCCAGAAAAACCTTGTTAAACATATGGTTTCTGCCAACAAAAAAGGCACCGGATCCCGGTGCCTCTCTCATCAGGCGGCTGTTTTCTGGCTTATGCCGCTTCTTCCTCACTTTCATCCACGGAATTGCGGATCAGGAAGTCAAAGGCACTCAACGCTGCCTTGGAACCCTCACCCATGGAGATAACGATCTGCTTATAGGGCACGGTGGTGGCATCACCGGCCGCAAAGATCCCGGGAATGGAAGTCTCGTTGCGATCGTTGACAATAATCTCGCCATGCTGGCTCAACTCGATGTCACCCTTCAGCCATTCGGTGTTCGGCACCAGGCCGATCTGCACGAACACACCTTCCAGCGCCACATGATGTTGCTCACCGGATGTGCGGTCGGTGTAGTTCAGGCCACTCACCTTGCCGTTTTCACCGGTGATTTCCGTGGTCTGTCCTGAGGTGATGATTTCCACGTTCTTCAGGCTGCGCAGTTTTTTCTGCAACACGTCATCAGCGCGCATCTCGGCACCGAACTCAATCAGGGTCACGTGGCCCACGATGCCCGCCAGATCGATGGCCGCCTCTACCCCGGAGTTGCCACCGCCGATCACGGCAACGCGCTTACCCTTGAATAACGGACCATCGCAATGCGGGCAGTAGGCCACGCCCTTATTGCGGTACTCCGCCTCACCCGGGACGCCCATCTGGCGCCAGCGCGCTCCGGTGGACAGCACCAGGCTGCGGGCCTTGAGCGTCGCACCATTTTCCAGCCGAACCTGGTGGGGCTGGCCCGGGCGAGAGGCCGGAATCAGCTTCTCGGCACGCTGCATGTTCATGATATCCACATCATATTCCTTGACGTGTTGCTCCATGGCAGCCACCAGCTTCGGGCCCTCGGTGTAGGGCACCGAAATCAGGTTTTCGATGCCCATGGTATCAGCCACCTGGCCGCCGAACCGCTCGGCCGCAATGCCGGTGGAAATACCTTTCCGGGCCGCGTAAATGGCCGCAGAAGCACCGGCCGGGCCACCACCAATCACCAGAACCTCGAAGGTATCTTTCTGATTGATCTTCTCAGCGTCTTTCTCGCTGGAACTGGTGTCCAGTTTGGCGACAATCTCTTCCAGGGTCATACGGCCCTGGCCCCAGGGCTCACCGTTCATGTACACGCTGGGCACCGCCATCACTTCACGCTGTTCCACTTCATCCTGGAACAGGGCACCGTCGATGGAGGTGTTCTTGATGTTCGGGTTCAGCACGCTCATCAGGTTCAGGGCCTGAACTACGTCCGGGCAGTTCTGGCAGGACAGCGAGAAGTAGGTTTCGAACTCGAACTTGCCTTCCAGCGACTGGATCTGCTCAATCACATCCTGAGAGGCCTTGGACGGGTGGCCCCCCACCTGCAGCAGGGCCAGCACCAGCGAGGTGAACTCGTGGCCCATGGGAATACCGGCAAAGCGAACACCAATATCGGTACCTACACGATTGATGGCGAAAGAAGGACGACGCACATCATTGGATTCTTCCGTGCGCAGGCTGATCTTGGACGACATCGGCTCCAGTTCTTCCAGCAATTCCCGGAGCTCCTGGGACTTCTTGCTGTCGTCATAGGCTGCGACCAGCTCGATCGGCTGCTGCAGCTTGTCCATGTAGGCTTTAAGCTGCTCCTTGATATTGGCATCCAACATAGTCTGACTTCTCCTTTAAATTTCGAAACTAAGTATTTGAAACAAATACGGTGGTCAATTGAAGTTGGTGCAAAGATACGGTCCGGCAACCCAATGCTCAAATTAATTGACCCAAACTGTTTGATAGGTCTTTGCTATGCCGTTTTCACGGGCGATGCTGGAAGGTTGACCAATAGCGCATATCCACATCCAGCCTGCCGCAGTATCATGTTGTAACAAGGTCGCAACATCATTCTCTGGTACCCAGAATAGGCAACGCATGTTTCTAGATCGTTTCCACTCCGTCCAGGACGGACACATCGTCATCTCCGCTCTGCAGGCCAGCCAGTTCGCCAAGGAGATCGCGGGAGACTTCAACCCCATCCACGACCCGGATGCCCGCCGTTTCTGCGTTCCCGGAGATCTGCTTTTTGCCATCGTGCTGGCGCGCTTCGGGCTGTCGGAAAACATGACCTTCCGGTTTCGCAGCCTGCTCGGCGAGGGAGTACCTCTCAAGTTTATTGAGACCGAGAGCACCATTGATGTCTGTGATGATGCTGGCAAAGTCTATATTGAAGTGGCCCGCAGCGGCGCCAAGACCCAGGATGCACAACTGATCGAGGACATTACCCGCGCCTATGTTGCGGCCTCCGGCAAGAACTTCCCCCATACCCTGAAACCATTAATGGAGTCGAACGGGGTGATGTTCAATCCCGACCGCCCCATGGTGATGTACGAGAGCATGAGCCTGGCCCTTGATAAGCTGGATCTGCCCTCACCGGGCCTGGAACTGCACAACGCCACGCTCGAGGCGGCCGGAAAGCGGGGCAATGTGTTTCTGGAATACCGCCTGACCGCCGACAACAAGCCGGTGGGCGAAGTGACCAAACGGCTCGTATTGAGTGGTCTGCGGCCCTACTGTCCCGAGGCGATGGCGGGTGTGATTGAAGAGTTCTATCGCCTTAAGGCCCGTGGCGCCGACTATTTCAACAAGGACAACAGTGGAGACCACAGCAATGCCAATTCAGCCGGGTGATACCCTGCCAGACGTCGAGCTTCAGGTGATGGGCGAGAAAGGTCCGGAGACAGTTCGTACCAGCGAGCTCTTTGCCGGCAAGAAGGCGGTCTTGTTCGCCGTACCGGGTGCGTTCACCCCGACCTGTTCAGCCGCCCACTTGCCCGGCTTTGTGGTAAATGCCGACAAACTGCGCGCCAAAGGCGTGGACAGCATCGTCTGCACATCGGTCAACGATGCCTTCGTCATGGATGCCTGGGGCAAGGCCCACAATGCCGAAGAGATCGTCATGCTGGCCGATGGCCTGGGCGAATTCGCCGAGGCTCTGGACCTGACCCAGGACCGCACCGCCAACGGCATGGGCATTCGCAGCCAGCGGTATGCCATGATCGTCAACGACGGCAAGGTGGAGCTGCTACACGTGGACCCTCAGGGGCTTGACCTCACCAGCGCCGAAACCATTCTCGAGTCGCTCTGAGCGATAGCTTTTCTCCAGACACAAAAAACCCCGGAAAATCCGGGGTTTTTCGTTCATAAGCTTTCCGGAAGGATAGCTTAGATCTTGCCAACCAGGTCCAGAGACGGAGCCAGGGTTTCTTCACCTTCTTTCCACTTGGCCGGGCATACTTCGCCGGGATGGTTGCGAACGTACTGGGCCGCTTTAACCTTGCGCATCAGGTCGTCTGCATCACGGCCGATACCTTCAGCAGTGATTTCCATTGCCTGGATAACACCATCCGGGTCAATCAGGAAGGTAGCGCGGTCTGCCAGGCCCTGGCCTTCACGCATAACACCAAAGTTGTTGGTGATGGTGCCGGTCTGGTCGCCTACCATGTAGTACTGGATCTTGCCGATGGTCTCAGAGCTGTCGTGCCATGCCTTGTGAGTGAAGTGGGTGTCAGTAGACACGGAGAACACTTCAACGCCCAGCTTCTGGAGCTCTTCGTACTTGTCAGCAACGTCGCCCAGCTCGGTCGGGCAAACGAACGTGAAGTCGGCCGGGTAGAAGAAAAAGACCGCCCACTTGCCTTTTACGTCGGCTTCGCTGATCTCAACAAACTCACCGTTTTTGAACGCGGTGGCGTTGAACGGCTTGATCTCGCTGTTAATGATGCCCATTAAAAAACTCCTTGTTGATGGATTCATAAGTTGATGAATTTACGCCGGCAAACGTACAGACATCCACCGCCGCGATAAAATTGATAATTTCCAAGCCACGGATAGGCTATGCCTATCTATGGGGTCTAAACCAACAATTTCAATCTTCTGTAAAACCCATCGATTTTCTTCAGTGATATACTTCCAACGTTACTTTATCGGGCCAAAAAGGGAGTTTTCTTGCGTTATATCCGGGCCTTTACTGCAGCCGTGTTGATGATTCCCGGCACAGCCTGTGCTCTGTCACTGGATGAAGCACTGATAAAAGCCAGGGAGCAGGCCACAACGCTGCAGACACTCGACGCTGAAACCCGCCAGGCCGAATCTCGACACACCCAATCGGCCCAGGCGTTTTTACCCACCCTGAGCGCAGACGCCAGCTGGCTTCGCGCCGATTCCAGTTTGATTACCAATGTGCCAGTACCGGACCCGCGACGCCCAACCGGTATCCGACCAACCGATTTCGGCCCCATAGAAGGCTCCGTCACTGGCGTACAACTGGTACAACCCCTGTTCAACGCCGATGCCCTGCAGCTACGTGCAGCCTCCGGCCTGCAGATAGACGCCCGGCGCCAGGCACGGCAATGGGGACAACTGGCACTGCGCCTGGAAGTGGCACGCCGCTACTTTAATATTGTGCGACTAAGCAGCCAGCAAAAGGCAGCCGAGCAATCCCGGCAAGCCGCCACTCATGCCGCCGAAATGGCTGAAGCCAGCTATCAACAGGGTATGACTGCTCGTCTTGATGTCGAGCAGACCCGCGCCGAGCTGGCTGCCACTCAAGCAAAGATCAGCCAGACCCTGGCCGCCAGACAGGAAGCCGAATACCAACTGAAATCTCTACTCGGCATGGCAGCTCAACAGACATTGCAAATGGACACGCCTTTCCCTGAACCCGCTCCACCCATCGATGCCGGCGCCAGTGCAGGTCGAAAGGATCTGGAAGCCCGAAAACTGGCCGCCAAAGCTGCTGATCGACGAATCCGGGCCACCGAAGCCGAGTGGCTTCCACGGGTGAATCTTCTGGCCCGTCAGCAATGGGGCCAGGGCAACGAACCGCTTGACGGCAATGCCGACGGCTGGCTGGTTGCGATAACTCTACAATGGACCGTGTTTGACGGTCTCGGGCGTCAGGGACGAATTGCCGAAGCACGTGCTGATGCGCAGAAAGTCCGAACCGAACTGGAAGAAACACGCCGACGTATTGAACGCGAACAAGCCATTGCCATCAGTCGGTGGCAAGCCGGCTACGCCGCTTGGCAGGCTAGAGAGGAATCCACGGTAGCCGCGCAAACAGCGGCGCGTCTGGCCAGCCGCCGCTATCAGGAAAACCTGGGCTCAATGACCGACCTGCTCACCGCTCGAGCCCAGCTTGATCGGGCAAGGGCTGAATTGATAGATGCGCGCTACCAGGCTGTTCTTGCTGCCATGAATCACCACCTCCAGCACGGCCGTGATCCACTTCTTGCGTTAGGGGAATCTTATCAATGAATACTTTAACCCGGACGCTGTGGTTCATCTCGGCTCTGGCTATGGCTGGCTGTACAGATGACCGCCCGGAACCGTCGGAGAACAACACGACCGAAAAGCCTGAAGTCACCGTTACTGAAGTTCAGCTCTGGCAAAGCGAAACCAACCGTGCACTGCCGGGCGTCATGCGCCCCGGCAAGCGCGCCGTTATCAGCACCCGCATGACCGGGACGCTGAAAACGGTAGAGGTTGAGCCGGGGGACCAGGTTACCACTGGCCAGCCCCTTGCGACCGTGGACTCAAGGGAAGTTGAGTCAGCTATCGACGCTGCAAAGTCAAACGTACAGGCCGCCGGAGCAGCCCTGGAACAGGCCAAACAGGAACACGAGCGCCTTCAGAGGCTCTACGAAGAAGATCTGATAGCCCGGGTCAGGATGGAACGGGCTGGCGTTCGAATCCGTGAACTGAAGGCGCAATTGCACAAAGCCAAAGCCGAATTGCAAAACCAGCAAACCACCCTGGATTACACTCGCCTGAGCGCTCCATTCAACGGAATGGTGGCAGAAACCCTGATCGATCCGGGCAGTTTTGTCGGGCCTGGCCAGGCTCTGATGGTTCTGGAAGCCAGGGATCGCTTACGTGTCGATGTGCCGGTTTCCAGTCAGGTTGCCGCCAGCCTGACACCCGGGCAGGTGGTGTCGGTGGTTGCCGCAAAGGAGGGTCGCACCCTGCCAGCTCATCTGATCAGCATTATCCCGGCCCTTGATGGGCAAGCCACAGGCCAGCGCCTGCGTCTGCAACTGGAACCCGGTGCCAGTGAGTTAGCTCCCGGGCAGGTTGTGACCGTGTTGATCCCGACAACCGATAGCCGGTCTTCCATCCGCACCCAGGACTGGGTTGCGCTACCGGAAAATGCCTTGATTCGCCGCGGACAGCTGACTGGCACCCTGGTACTCGAGCAGAATGGCGAGGAAGCTGTCGTACACCTGAAATGGATCAAGACCGCCAACCCGCCTGAAAATCAAAGCGACATGATTCCGGTGACGGAAGGCTTATCCCCGGGCGAACTCGTGGTACTGGCCCCCTCGAGCGATCTGCGAGACGGCCAGAAGGTGTCTGTCAAACTTGCCGGAGCCGACAATGGCCAGCGATAAACCCGGACTGGCCGGCCGCATTGCCGAATACCTCCTGGTCTCTCCAATTGTTCCGCTGTTTGTCGTCGCCTGCCTGTTGCTGGGTGGTTATTCTCTGCTGATCACTCCCCGGGAAGATCGACCGGATATCGACGTACCGACCGCCACCATATTGATCCCGTGGCCCGGCGCTGGCGTTGAACGGATCGACACCCAACTGGCCCGAAAGTCCGCGGGTTGGGTGCGGGAACTCGCCACCGTCAGCGAAGTACGCAGTAGCAGTTCGAACCATGCCGCCTTGCTGTCGGTGGAATTCGAGGCCGGCACCCCGAAAGACAGGGCCTTCTCGCAGCTGGAAGAACTTTTTGGCGCCCGGGCCAGTGAACTGCCGGCAACCGCCGGATCGCCGGTTATCGAGACCTTTGGTGCATCGCGGCTCGTGGTTTTAATGGCCACGCTAAGCAGCAAAACCATTGGGCCTGACAGGCTGGAGGACATGGCCGCCGAATTGTCCGCCGAGTTACTGCGCGTGTCCGGTGTGCGAGATGTACAGAGGTTTGGCGGCGACAAAGCGGCGATCGAAATTCTGCCCTACCCGGCAGAACTCGCGGCCCGCAAAATCCCGCTGACCCAGGTAGCTGAAGCGGTGGCCGGTGCCAACCGGCAAGTACCCGCGGGACGGCTTGAAGGTCAGCCGGTGACCGACCTTCAGGCCGGGATCAGTCTCGATAACCTTCACCAGCTGGGACGGGTACCGGTGGGCAGCGACGGCAGCGGTCCTGTGTACCTTGATCAGGTGGCGGAATTGCGTGCCGGGAGAGTGGAACAGAATCAGGCAGTCCTGCACTGGCAGCGCGATTTTTCGGCGCCCTACCCGGCCATCACCCTGGCAGTCACCACGCTGGCAGGGCGCAATGTCAGCGATATCACCGAAAACGTCGTTGAACGGTTAAACACGTTCAACGATGAAACCCTGCCCTCGGATGTGTATCTCGACATCACCCATGACGCCGGTGCCGACGCCACCAAACGGGTGTACAGCGTGCTGTCTCAACTGCTCAGCGGTACCTTGGTGGTGGTTGGCATCATCTGGCTCGGGCTCGGCTGGCGGGCAGCAATCGTCATCGCCATCATGATGCCCGCCTCTCTGGCCATAGTGCCTTACCTGTATAACTATCTGGGCTTCACGCTGAACCCGGTATCCATTGCCGCCATGATTCTGGCCATCGGTATTCTGTCAGACGACGCGGTGGTTATGCTGGAAAACGTCGCCCGGCATTTCCAGCGTGCCGGAGAGAAGACCCGGGAATTGACCGTCAAAGCCATTGATGAAGTGGGCAACCCGACCATTCTGGCGGATTTACTGGTCGTCGCCACCCTGCTGCCGACTGCCTACATTACGGGTGAAATGGGCCAGTATGTACGCGCCATTCCGGTGGGTGCTTCCGCCGCTGTCATGTTTTCACTGCTGGTAGCGCTCACCATCACCCCCTACTTCGGCTATCGCCTTTTGCAAGTTAAGACCACCAACAAGGGCGGCAAGCATGAAGAAAACAGCCAGCAGGAGCGTAGCTTTGTCGCTCGCTACCGATGGTTAATGTCGCCCTTTCTGGACTTCGCCTCACTGCGCTGGTTGTTCTACTTCGTACTGATTCTTTTGCTGCTTGCCAGCTTGTCACTGGTGGCCCTGCGCACGGTGCAGATCGGCTTGACTCCCCTTCTGGATCGCAACGTTTTTTCGGTAAATATAGAACTGCCGGCCAGCGCCACCCTGACCGATTCCCTGAGCGTGGCTTCGAATATGAACCGGAGACTGGCGCAAATACCGGAAGTGCGCGGGGTCACCGTATATGCCGGGCTGACGGCGCCCATGATCTACCCACCGGAAACCCTCACGTCGCCCGAGCGCAAGGCACCCCGGGATCTGACCCTACACGTCAATCTGGCCCCCGAAGAGGAACGTGGCCGACAGAGCTACGAAATCAACCGGGAAATCGCCCACAACCTGGACGAGTGGCTTGCGCCTTACGACGCCACTGGCCATATTGGCCGTATTCCATCCGGACCTGCCAGCGACCGGGCCATTACCGCCGAAATTTACGGACCCGACCCACACAGCCGGCAGGCTGCCGCCGACAAGCTGGAGCAATGGCTGGCCGTGCAGAATGGCGTGATTTCCACCAGCCAGAGTCCAACTGCTGCCCTGCCCAGGCTTAATCTGAACGTTGACCCCGAGCGTGCCGCCACCTTCGGGGTGATTCCTGCCGAAGTCACCCGCACCTTGCGCCTGGCCATTGCCGGCCAAACCCTGGGCGACTGGGCCAGTTACAATTACACCCGCGACCCGGTGCCCATCATCCTCCGCCTGGACAAGCCCGACCGGGATTCCGAACCGGCCATTCGCAGCCTGTACACGATCAACAGCGAGAACCAGCCAGTGTCGCTTGAGTCGGTACTTGATTTTGAACACGCCGAAGGCGATCAGGCCAGGTTCCGCCGCAACCTGATGCCGGTCACCACTGTATTTGCCGATCTTGACCGTTCCGTGGCACAGCCTACGGCCGTACAAATGGAATCGTTCAGCAGCGAACAATGGCCGGATATCGACTTGCATTGGCTGAATTTGCCGGAAGACACCCGAAATACCACCGGTTACTGGGCAGGTGAGTGGGAAATGACCAGAGATGTTTATCGGGACCTGGGAGTGGCCGGACTTGTGGTGATGATTCTTATCTACGTATTACTGGCCGGATGGTTCCGCTCTTACTCGTTGCCAATCCTGATCATGCTGCCAATTCCGCTGATCTTCATTGGCGTGATTCCTGCGCACTGGCTCTGGGACATAAATATAGCGGGCACCGGCGTGTTAGGAGTGATTGCACTGGGGGGCATTGTGACTCGTAACGCCATTTTGCTGGTGGACTTTATTCAGCAGCGACTGGATGAAGGCATGTACCTGAAAGAGGCCGTAATTCAAGCCGGAGCCCAGCGCACCCGACCAATTCTACTAACGGCAGCCACGGTCATGTTCGGTAGCGGTGTTCTGATTTTCGAACCTGCCCTCGAACCTCTGGGGCTTACCCTCGCCAGTGGCGTGCTTATATCCACCCTGCTGACACTGGTCCTGGTTCCGATGCTTTACTACCACGCCTTTAAAAACCGGCAGGATACGCCAAAACCCGAATAAAACCGGCTCGGGTGGTGGTATGAACCACCCGGGCCGGTTCTCCCGGCCAAACACCGGACGCAGAGTCAGCTTGCAAGCTCTACCTTGTGGAAATCCAGAGTATTCTCCTTCGGGGAAGATTGGATGGCAGCCACTTCCTTGCGCTTCTTCACGAGTATGTATGCGAAGCAGCCGAAGTAGAGCGCAATCACCAGCGCACCGACCCACTGAATCCGCAGGAAATCCAGTTTGAACAGCATGGTCAGACCGACCATGGCCACCAGGTTGAAGATCACGTAATTCACCCGGCCGAGGCGCCTAGCCGTCAGGTTCAGGTTATCGGTGTAGAGCCGGATCAGGGAATCCAGTGAGTTGATCACCATCAAGACGCCGACCGAGATCATCGCGAGGTTGGTAAAGGCGGCAATCTGCAGGCCTTCTGCGTGGTAATAGTAAAGCACGCTGAACCAGACCCCGATAGCGATAGAAGGCACCGCGAGCATGGCAATCAGCAGCTGCCAGGTTTTGATACCACTGACAAAACGGGCAGTAAACTGGCCGATCATAATGCTCCAGGCGAACCACCAGAACAGATAAAACTCGTGATAGTCGTTGATCGGCAGAACAAAGTGATGAATGTTGGTGAAGTACTCACCAAGCATGCCCGCCGTGCCGAAGAAGTCTGCGGGGGAACCCTTACCGAGTACAAACGCCCGGAACCACATGCCAGCAATCAGGGTAATGAACAGCACACTGGAACCAACACTCAAAATTCGTATGTACTTGACCTTGGAACTTGAGTACACCGCCAGCCCAATGGACAGGAAGACGATCGCGTAGAACGCCGGCACCACAGACTCGCCATCACCCAGCATGGGCAGATACCAGGGCAGGTTCACCAGCAACAGATAGGCGGTAAAGGCGCAGGTGCCGATGATCACTACGTTGTTAACAACCTTCACCATTGGGATTTCAAAGAACTGCACCCGTGGCTCGATGATCGCGAAGTAAAAACAGGTCAGAAAATAAAAGCCCCAGATCAGGAAGGCCCAGAACCCGAACTCAATGGCCAGCGGGTTGGCAAAGCCGTACTCGGGACTGGCAGACAGATCGCCATAGCCACCGAACTCGGTGAGTGGGAACATGATCAGGCCCACATCCAGACCGGAAGTGAACAGGATGGCAATAAAGGTGAAGGTTCGGACCGGCGTTACGCCGATACATTGCATGTCCCACCACCGATAAAGGACTAGAGCGATGGCGGCAAATGTGAATATCAGGCCGGCGGATAACCAGAGTGTCATAACGTCCTCCGGTTACTTTGTTTCTTTGCAATGAACAGCATGGGTGTTCCTCCTCTACTTTGTAAGCGCTGCTTCTTTCGAATCGGACACAAACCCAGGACTTGCCTATCGGGCGCCCGAAAACGGCAGAACACCGTCGCGCTGATAGGGAAATCCTGAGGGCTTGCAAAACCCCGGGCGCGTTGCACGCCCGGGTGGGATGACGACGCGCTAAGCCAGCGCGCGCTTTGCCTGTCCCGGTCGCTGACGTGCCTGCCACTGGTCATCCATCACCACAGGCGCGTCAGAAGGTTGCAGGGGCTCCCTGCCCCGAATCAGGTCGGCTGCCCGCTCGGCCACCATGATGGTGGGCGAATTCAGGTTGCCGTTGGGTATGGTCGGGAAGATGGACGAATCCACCACCCTGAGATTCCGGATGCCGCGAACCCGCGTGTCCGGGTCCACAACCGCCAGCTCGTCGGTGCCCATCTTGCAGGAGCAGGACGGGTGATAGGCGCTTTCCACGGCCTGACGGACAAAGGCGTCGATTTCCTCATCGCTCTGTACGTTGATTCCGGGTTGGATCTCGGCGCCGCGGTATTCATCCATGGCCGGCTGGTTGATGATTTCCCGGGTCAGGCGTACGCAGTCACGGAAGCCTTCGCGGTCTGCCTCGTGTTCCAGATAGTTGAAGCGGATGGTCGGCGCCTGCTTCGGGTCCGCCGATTGCACATGCACAAAGCCACGGCTTTTCGGCTTGTTGTGGCCAATGTGCAGCTGGAACCCGTCACCGTTGAACGCTTCCTTGCCGTCATAGCGCATCGCCGCCGGCAGGAAATGGTATTGCAGATCCGGCCATTCGACGCCGGCCCTGGAACGGATAAAGCCGCAGGACTCGAAGTGATTGGTGGCGCCCAGACCGTCCTTGCGGAGAATCCAGCGAACCCCGATCTTCAGCTTGTTCCACCAGTCCAGCTTGCCGTTGAGCGAAACCGGCTGTTTGCAGCGATACTGGAAGTAGAACTCCAGGTGGTCCTGCAGGTTCTCACCGACACCGGGTAACTCGTGCTTTACCTCAATACCGGCCTTCTCCAGCACCTCGCGCTTGCCAATCCCGGAAAGCTGGAGCAGATGCGGCGAGCCGATCGAGCCGGCCGACAGGATGACTTCCTCGGCGGCTTTCGCCTCGTGTACCTTGCCACCCTGCTCGTAACGGACACCGGTGGCGGTTTTGCCATCGAGCAACACCTTGTGGACCAGGGCATGGGTGACCACGGTCAGGTTCGGGCGTTCCATGGCCGGGCGCAGATAGGCATTGGCGGTGGACCACCGACGACCGTTCTTGACCGTCATGTGCATGGCGCCGAAGCCTTCCTGTTGCGCACCGTTGTAATCATCAGTTTCAAAGTAACCGGCATCGGAACCCGCCCTGATAAATGCCCTGTAGAGCGGATTCTGCATGTTGTTGCCGTTATTCACTCCGAGCGGGCCTTTATCTCCCCGGTAATCATCGGCACCAAACGCCCAGGTCTCGGCCTTTTTGAAGTACGGCAGAACATTCCGGTAATGCCAGCCGGTGGCACCCTCGGAATCCCATTCGTCAAAATCCCGGGCGTGGCCACGGACATACACCATCCCGTTGATGGAGGAAGAGCCGCCCAGCACCTTGCCCCGGGGGCAATGCATGCGGCGGTTGTCGAGGAACGGCTCCGGCTCGGTCTCGAACTGCCAGGCGTATTTTTTGGTGTTCATGGGAATCGACAGGGCCGTGGGCATCTGGATGAAGATGCTCTTGTCGCTGCCGCCGGTTTCCAGCAGCAGCACCCGGTGGCGGGCGTCTTCGGTGAGGCGGTTGGCCAGCACACAGCCGGCCGAGCCCGCGCCCACAATGATGTAGTCGTATCGGTTTTCTGTCATACGCGTTCTCCTGTGTGGCCTACGGGCTTAAAACGGGGCATCCAGATCCTGCATCCCGATATAAACGGACTTGATCTGGGTGTAATGAGCGATGGTCTCGCGCCCGTTTTCCCGGCCGATGCCGGAGAGTTTGTAGCCACCGACCGGCATTTCCGCCGGGGAAGCGCCGTAACTGTTGATCCAGCAGATACCGGCCTGGATCTGATGAATGACCCGGTGGGCTCGGCGGATATCGTTGGTAAACACGCCGGCGGCCAGGCCGGTGTCCGTGTTGTTGGCCCGGTCAATTACCTCGTGCTCATCGCGGAAGGTGAGCAAAGACATCACCGGCCCGAAGATCTCTTCTTTCACGATGGTCATGTCATCGGTGCAGTCGGTGAAGATGGTGGGCTCAACGAAATAGCCGCCTCTGGAATCTTCCGGTTCAAACGCGCGTCCGCCGTGGCTAAGGGTCGCGCCTTCGGACAGGCCTTTGGCGATGTAATCGAGCACCAGATCCCGGTGTTTTGCGGAGATAAGCGCGCCGAAATTGGTGTCCGGGTTCATCGGGTCACCGGGCCTGATGTTTTTGCGGGTGCGCTCCAGCAGGCGTTCCATAAAGCGCGGGTACAGATCTTCGTGGACAAACACCCGGGTGCCGTTGGTGCAGATCTCACCCTGTGTGTAGAAGTTACCGACCATGGCCGCGGAGATGGCGTTCTCGAGATCCGCATCGTCAAAGATGATCAGCGGGGATTTGCCGCCCAGTTCCATGGTGACGTCCTTCAGGGACGAAGCGGCTGCCGCCATCACCTTCTTGCCGGTGGCAACTTCGCCGGTGAAGGATACCTTGGCGATCTCCGGGTGATGGGTCAGCCACTGGCCCACTTCTGCTGCGCCCTGTACCACGTTGAATACACCCGCCGGCACGCCCGCCTCGGTATAGATCTCCGCTAGCTTCACCGCACCCATGGGGGTTTCCTCAGAGGGCTTGAAGATCATGGCGTTGCCGCAGGCCAGCGCTGGCGCGGATTTCCAGCAGGCAATCTGGATGGGGTAGTTCCAGGCGCCAATGCCGGCGCAGATGCCCAGGGGCTCGCGGCGGGTGTAGTAGAAATCGCCGCCCAGGTCCTGCTGATTACCTTCAATGGAAGGCGCCAGACCGGCAAAGAACTCGACTGCGTCCGCGCCGGTAACCACGTCCACCGCTTCCGCTTCCTGCCATGGCTTGCCGGTATCACGCACTTCTGCGGCGGCCAGCTCATCATTGCGCTCTCTCAACAGCGCAACCGCCCGCAGCAGAATCCTGCTGCGCTCAATGGCCGTCATCGCGGACCATTCGGCAAAACCGGCCCGGGCACTTTCAATGGCCGCCTGCTGCACGGACTCATCCGCCACTTCCACTTCGTAGATAACCTGACCCGTGGCCGGATTCACCACGGGGAAGGTTTCGCCGGTGCTGTTGGCCAGAAACCGGCCGTGAACGAAATTCTGAACAACGGGAAGAGATGCAGGCATAGTCAGTAAAAACCTCGGTTCGGTGTCTTCGGGCCTTTTGGGCCGTTCGAATCTATCGGGGCTCAGGCGTTGGCCTGAGCCAGTGTCTCGTGGACAAATTTCTTGCAGAGCCGCTCGCCGGCCTCAAAGCTCTCTGCCGGGTCCAGGCTCAGGGCACTGCGCAGCCAGAAACCGTCAATCATCGCTGCCGTCTGGCGAGCCGCCTCTGTCGCTGCGTCCGGTTCGAGCACCTGCGCAAAGGAATAGCGCAAATTGCTGTACAGCCGGGCGTTGTTGATCTGCTGCAATCGTTTAAGCCCTGGCTCATGCATGGACCTGGCCCAGAAGCTCAGCCAGGTCTTGGCCGCCAGAGCTGAGCGCTGGAACTCGGAAAAATTCGATTCGATGATGCAATTGAGCCGCTGCTCCGGGGAGCGGTCGGTTTTCGCCATGCGCTCCCGCAGTTCCTTGCCCAACTGATCCAGCAGATACCGCAGGGCCGCTTCAATCAGGCCCTGCTTGCCACCAAAGTAATGGCTGATAATCCCGGAGGACATGCCCGCCCGTTTGCTGATGCTCACGATGGTGGTGTTCTGCATGCCCAGCTCGGCGATGGACGCCATGGTGGCTTCAATCAACTGCTGTTTGCGTGTGTCTTTAACTCCAACAATCGGCATGGCGGCTTCGGTTACTCGTCTTGATTCCGGTGTTGAAAAGCAGCGCGAAACAGCCCTGCTTTTTATTAATTGAACGTTCAATTAACGAAAAGCTTACAGAAGCCAGATGGGAAATTCAAACCTGTTTAAAAAACGGACACCCTCAGGACCACGCTGACGCGGCCCTGTCGGGGCTGTAACTTGGGGCTACGCAACGATCAGCTATGGCGCCGGTAGTCTGGATCTGTCCAGCACACGGGAAGCGCTTCGCCGGAGGGAAAAGCCAGTTCGGATTTTTTATACGATTCAGGATCCTGCGCTTCTTCCCCGTAATGGAGGCTGCCTCGCACCTGCTGCACATGAGGATCGAACAGTGCCTGGGTATCCAGAACCTCAATCAGGTGCCCGGTTGCTTTTTCAGCGACAAACATAGTGGCCTCCGTGGAAAAGAATTCACCCTTTAAACGTAGCAGACGCCCCACAATCCAGACAGGAGCGCGCGGGCCCCTGCGCGCATCAAAGAAATGGAACGTCACCCGGAAACCTCGAAATATGCGACATTTCGCTACATTAAATATCGGTTGTCGGCTTTTCTGAAAGCGAAAGATTGTTAAGCTGAACGGTACGATAAAAAGAAAAGCCTGATGGCGATATAACGGGGTCTACTGTTGGTGATCCTCAGCAATGCTCTGCGTATCCTTGTTCTGATCCTGGCCTCGTGCGTGTTCCAGTTGGCCCACGCGGATGCCGGACAGATTACGCTCACCCCTTACGAACCGATTGAGAGCCATTTTCAGTACTGGGAAGACACCGGTGCTGACGCAACATTGGCCGATGTTCGCGCCCTTCCCGACTCCGCCTGGCAAGACAGACGGTCCGGCAAGGCCACCTTCGGGATCACCGATTCCGCCTACTGGTTGCGAGTCCGGGTGCGCAATCAGACCGACCGCGATCAGCTTCTGATCGCTGAGCTGGGCTACTCGCAACTCGATGACGTGGTATTCCATGAGTTTGCCGGAGACACCCTTCTTCGGAAGTTCCAGACCGGCGATACCCACCCCTTCTACCCGAGAGACGTCGACCACCCCAACATGCTGCTGCGATTCCAGGTGGATCCGAACACCGGCAAGACTCTCTTCATTCGGGTGGCCACCCAGGGGACCATGGTGGTGCCCCTGAAGATATGGCAACAGAATGATTTCTACGAGGCCGCTGCCAACGAGCAGAAACTTCATTTCTTCTACTATGGCAGCCTGGCAGTCATCATTCTGATCAACCTGGCCGTGTTCCTGACCCTGCGCGAAAAGCTGTACCTGTACTACGCGCTGGCCATTTCCGGGTATTTCCTGTTCTTTGCCGCTGTCCGAGGTTTTACGCTCCAGCATATATACCCGCAGGCACCGTTCCTGCACGCCCATGTGCTGATGCTGTCCATCCCCTTCCTGGCCATGTTTTCCATCCTGTTCTGCATGGAATTCCTGAAGGTTCGCTTCCACAGTCCGCGGCTTTACCGCGCCCTGCAGGCCATGCTGGTTTTCGAGATTCTGTACTTTATGAGCGCACCGTTTATGGGCTACGACACCGGCATCCGGGTGGCGGCGGTTTCGGCATTCGGGTTCTTCTCATTGCTTCTGGCCGCAGGTCCTGTGGCCTGGGCTGCCGGTGTTCGCGCGGGGGCGTTTTTCACCATCGCCTGGACGCCACTGACACTGGGCGTGTCGGCAACCGCAGGCCGGGCGCTCGGTCTGCTGCCGGAAAATTTTTTCACCGAATACGCCATGCAGATTGGTTCCGGGCTGGAGGCTTTCATCCTGACCCTCGCCCTGGCAGACCGGCTGTACCGTGAACGGGAACAGAAGATCCAGGCGCAGGCCGACATCCTGCAGCAACAAAAGGCCCGCAACGAAGCCCAGGACCAGCTGAATGAAGCACTGACCCATGACCCGGTTACCGGCCTTCCCAACCGTAACCGGTTCGAGTGGATGGTGGACGAACAACTGAAACAAGCCCCGAACGGACGCTATATGATCGGTGTTGCCCGGGTAACACGACTCAAGGAGGTGAACCGTACACTGGGCCTTGAACGAAGTGAGCGCCTGCTAAAACGTATGGCCCAGCAAATGACCGAGCTGGCTCAGAGACTGCCAATGGTTCACGCTACCAGGGATGCACGCGGGCGCGAGGAACGGGTTTATCAGCTGTCCGGGGACAGCTTCGGGGTGCTGGTGGACGTGAGCAAGGCCGGAGATAATTTCCAGGTTCTGGACAACGCCCTCAAACAACTGGCAGAACCGGTTTTGATTGACCACCTGGCCATCGAACCCGGCCCTCGCTTCGGCGTCGCCAGCTACCCCGAGCACGGCAAAAAAGCGGCCCTGCTGATCCGAAATGCCCACGTCGGCATGGAAATGGCCCCCCATGGCCCTTACGAGAGCGGCTTTTATTCCCACCGCAACGACATCTACAACGAAAGCCGGCTTACGCTGATGGCTGATCTTCGTGAAGCGCTGCACCTGAATCAGCCGGAATTGCACTATCAGCCCAAAGTCAGTCTGACCACAGGCCGGGTAGAGGGTGTGGAGGCCCTGATTCGCTGGCACCATCCGGAGCGAGGGTGGGTCCCCCCCGCAGAGTTCGTTCCGCTGGCCGAGAAAACCGGTGTGATCAAACACCTGACCCGCTGGGTTATCGACCAGGCACTGAACGACCTGAAAAGCCTGCACACCATTGATCCTGCACTGACGGTATCGGTGAACGTTTCCGCCCGGGACCTGGTGTCCACGGAACTGAAAGGCCTTTTCGAAACCCGGATGAAGCGGTACCAGCTGCATCCGGATCAGATCATCGTGGAACTGACCGAAACCGCCGCCATGGACGACCCGGATAAAGGTCTCGAAGCCCTGGAAGCGCTGGCACAGATTGGTCTGAAAATTTCGATCGATGACTTTGGCGCCGGCTACTCCTCACTCTCCTACCTGAAGAAATTGCCCGCCAGCGAAATCAAACTGGACCGGGCCCTGCTCCAGGATATCCATACCAGCGAGAGCGCCAGGATGATCGTTGAGACGGCCATCAGCATGGGTCATGGCCTGGGATTTCAGGTGGTGGCCGAAGGCGTGGAAACGGAACAGGCGGCCGCTCTGTTGCAAAGCCTGGGCGCTGACCTGCTTCAAGGCTACTGGGTCTGTCGCCCCACAACACTCCGCGAGCTGGAAGCGTGGTTGGTGGAAGGGCAAACCCGGAGTGAGGATTATTTCACCTCGCTTGCCCGAAGCGCCCACCCCAGAGAAGTAAAATAATCCAGAAATGCCTGATTGATTCGCTCACGCTGTTCAGCAAGTGGATACAGTCCCATTCTGGCTTCGTCAGATTCCCGGGTGCCGCTCACCAGAAAGGCATTCTTCAGGTCTGCATCCTGCACAAACGCTTCAAACGCCCGGGCGCAAAGCTCTTCGGGCAGGCTGAAATACTGAATCCCCGCCGCTTTGTCAGCCTTCACCGAACACCGGAAGAGCTCGCTCGGCTCTGCGCCATTTTCGTCCAGGAGAATCGCCTTGAAACAGGCCTGCAGACGATCGTTCAACGGATGCCTGATCGCATCGTCGCGGCCAAGCCAGAGTTTCGAAGCAAACTGGCCTATCTGGGTCGCGCCGAAAAGCTTCTCGCCAATGTAGTGATCGAAGGCGTGAAACCACTCGTGGGCAATGCTGCCGGGGCCGGCATTCTTGGCCAGTGAGAAACTGCGTGTGGCAGGCGTGTAATGGGCCGATACACCGGGTCGGCCGCCAATGCCGTATTGCAAAGCCAGGGTGCCGCGCAGGGAAACCAGCGACTCGGTGCCGCCAAGAATGGTCATCAGGTCGCACAAGGCATCGTAGAACAGCGACGCACTGCGCTGTTTCTCCGGCTCTGTGACCCAGCGGCCAATCTCGATGGAACGAAACTGGAAACGACGGCGGACGTCGAGAAAGGTAACCGGCGCACCGGCACGATGGTCCGGGCCCCGACGGTAAAAGGATCTGGTCATGGCGCTATTGTACGATGAAAAACCGGGCTGTCTTTCCGCCACGGGCAGAAACATCATTTGGCGGGATTGACCGGTTTTATGTGAATTATGACCGTCTGATTTTTCGCCGGCATGTGCCACACTGCCAGAACCAATAATGACAATATCCAGACCGAGTGTTTGCCATGACCGACACCCAGACCCATTACCGCACCTGCAACATCTGTGAAGCCATGTGTGGCCTCGAAATCAAGCATCGGGGTAACGAGATCCTGTCCATCAAGGGCGACAACAACGACCCGTTCAGCCACGGTCATATCTGCCCGAAAGCGGTCGCACTCCAGGATTTCTACAACGACGAGGACCGCCTGAAAACGCCAATGAGGCGCACCGCCGACGGCTGGCAGGAAATCAGCTGGGATGAGGCGTTCGGTGAAATCGCCTCCCGTTTCCGCGCCATCCAGCAGGAACATGGGCAGGATGCGGTCGGGGTTTATCTGGGCAATCCGAACGCCCACAATTTCGGCAACGCCATCATGCTGCCACGGTTCTTCAAGGCGCTGGGCACCAACAACCGTTACAGCTCCGCCTCCGCTGACCAGTTGCCACACCACGTGGCCTCCAATTACATGCTCGGCGCGGGCATGCTGATTCCAGTGCCGGACATCGACCACACGGATTTCATGCTGATCATCGGCGCCAACCCGATTGTCTCCAACGGCAGCCTGATGACCGCGCCCGGGGTGGGCAAACGCCTGAAAGCCATCCAGCAACGCGGTGGCAAGGTGGGGGTGGTTGATCCACGCCGCACCGAGACCGCCAAAAAGGCCGACCAGCACCTGTTTATCCGCCCGGAAACCGATGCCCTGTTCATGCTGGCCATGGTCCACACGTTGTTTGAGGAACGGCTGGTTACCCCTGGCCACCTGGAAGACCGGATCGACGGGCTGGAGCAACTCTCCGAAGCCGTAAAACCCTACTCACCGGAAACCGTGGGGGAAGCCTGCGGTATGAGCGCTAACGCCATCCGCGAGCTGGCACGGGAGATGGCAGCGGCCAAAAGCGCCGTTTGCTACAGCCGCATGGGCGCCTCGACTCAGTCCTTCGGCGGCCTCTGCCAGTGGCTGAACAACGTGCTGAACATTCTGACCGGCAACTTCGATAGCCGCGGTGGCGCCATGTTCCCCCAGCCGGCCTTTGATCTGGTTCGGGACAAGAAGGGCAAGCCCAGTTCCTATGGCCGCTATGAGTCCCGGGTCAGAAAGCTCCCCTACTTCAACAACGAGTTCCCCGTGGCCACCCTGGCCGATGAGATCCTGACCCCGGGCGAGGGCCAGATCCGCGCGATGATAACCATCGCCGGTAACCCGGTGCTTTCGGCGCCTGGCGGATCCCGCCTGGAAGAAGCGTTCGATAACCTGGATTTCATGGTGTCGGTGGATATCTACCTGAACGAAACCACCCGCCATGCGGACATCATACTACCGGCCACGACCGGGCTGGAGGTGCCCCACTTTGATGTATTCTTCAACTCCTTCGCGGTTCGCAACACCGCCAAGTTCTCCGAACCGATGTTCGAGAAAGCACCGAACCAGAAACACGACTGGGAGATTCTCCGGGATCTGGCCCTGCAGCTGACCGGTCTGAAAGACGACGGCGTGACCCCGGAAGCGATGCTGGATCTTGGCCTGAAGCACGGCGCCTACGGTAAAGAGGGCATGAGCCTGGAGACCCTGAAAGCCAGCCCCCATGGCATGGATCTGGGACCGCTGCAGCCCTGCCTGGCGCAGCGCATCCAGACCGAGGACGGCAAGATCCGGATTGCCCCCGAGCTGTATCTGAACGATCTGAAACGCCTGGATGCCTCGGGCCTGTTGCAGGCAAACCAGAACAGCGACTATCCGTTCACCCTGATCAGCCGCCGCCTGCCCCGAAGCCACAACACCTGGACTCAGAATTCCCTCCGGCTGGTAAAAGGCAAGAACCCGTGCACGTTGCAGATGAACGCCTCAGATGCCGGCAAACTCGGGCTTGAAGACGGGCAGTTGGCAATCGTCAGTTCGGCCACCGGCAGCATCCAGCTGCCGGTGGAAATCGACGACGATATGTTCGGGGGTGTGCTCAGTATGCCCCAGGGCTGGGGTCACAACCGGCCGGACACCGCCATGTCGATTGCACAGGGACAACCCGGCGTAAGCATGAACGACGTCACCGACTCTCATCGTGTTGATGCGCTGACCGGCAATGCGGCGTTCAATGGTACACGGGTGGCGGTGCGCGCAGCCTGATGCGGTATGGGTGAACAGGGCATTAACGTCGAAATACTTTACACAGGGCAAAGTCCTCGATTTTTAAGTACTTGAACCCAATCCATTTAATGAAGTGGCTCGGCTTATGCACAGTCCACAAGTAATGCGCGGCTATTTTGCCCGCATTATATGGACAACTGATATGAACAGCATAAGGACAGGCACGGTAATCGGGCTTCTTTTGGGAGCCTTTTCCTGGGCGAACGCCGCCCCCCTTCTAACCGTTAGCGCCGAGGGCGCAACTGCTGCGGGCAATGCCCGGGCAAGCTTCCTGGCTTCGCTTCAAGCTGGCCATCTTACTGAGGGTTTTGAAGATAACACTCGCTTTTCGGTGGGCAGTCAGTCAATCACGATAAACTCCGCTGCAGGAGTCGGTTCCTTCACAAGCGTGTTGGCCGGATCTGGTGGCCGTTGCGACAGTTCCGGTTTCAACTGCAATAAGGGGCTCGCCGTTCTGAATCATGGTGCAACCCCCTTCGGTGGTCGTTTTTCAACCTCTCCTGAGAACTGGCTGGACAGCATGGACGCGAGAATACTGAACATCGCGCCAACCGCTGGCTACAACGCTTTGGGGTTTTACATGACCGACCCTAACGATGCAGGTGGCCGTTTCTCTATCGAAGTGGATGGTTACATGTTTGGCGATATCTTTGGCTCTGCCCTGGGTAACGGCAAAGTGTTCTACCTGTCATTGTTCGATGCGCAAGGCCTTGGAGATATTTCCATCTTCTCTAACAACCGCAACGACGGTTTTGGCCTGGACGACGTCACGGTAGGAGTTATTGCCGTCCCGGAGCCAGGCACCCTGGCGCTGTTCGCGCTTGGACTACTTGGTCTTGCCCTGTCTCGCAGTCGCAAAAAATCGTGAACGAGGGGGTAAACTGTAACCGATAACTCTGGAGCGCCCGGGTTGTTAGCGCCATTCAGCCGCTCAGCTGATTAGCGCACTGCCCGCTTTGCTCCAGCTCGGTCAGGTTTCCCAAGGTGGTCTGGGCGATGCTTTCGAGGGCATTGCGGGTGAAGAATGCCTGGTGGCCGGTAATCACCACATTCGGGAAGGTCAGCAGGCGGGCGAAAACATCGTCCTTCAACACCAGATTGGAAAGGTCTTCAAAAAACAGGTCACCCTCTTCCTCATAGACATCCAGCCCGAGGTAGCCAACCTGACCGGATTTGAGGCCGTCGATGATGGCGCCGGTGTCCACGATGGCGCCCCGGCTGGTGTTTATCACCATCACACCTTGCTTCATTTTGGCCACAGCTTCGGCATCGATCAGGTGATGGGTTTCGGGGGTCAACGGGCAATGCAAGGTAACAATGTCCGCATCCCTGAACAACGCATCAAGCTCGACGTACTCGGCACCCAGCTGCCCGGCTTCGCGGTTAGGGTGGAGGTCGTAACACAACACATTGCAGCCAAACCCGCGCATGATGCGCACCACCTCCACGCCAATCTGGCCGGTGCCGACAACCCCCACCGTCCGGCCGTGAAGATCGAAACCCAGTAACCCGTCGAGGGCGAAATTGCCGTCGCGCACCCGGTGGTAGGCCCGGTGAATCTGGCGGTTGAGGGTCATGATCAGGGCAACCGTATGTTCAGCGACCGCATAGGGTGAGTAGGCGGGCACACGCACCACATCAACGCCCAGCCGCTGGGCGGCCTTGAGATCTACGTTGTTGAAACCGGCACACCGCAGAGCCACTACGCGGGTACCACCCTCAGACAGTTTCTCCAGAACAGTCGCATCCACCTGGTCATTCACAAACACGCAAACAGCTTCAAAACCGTGAGCGAGGGCAGCGGTGGCGTGGTTCAGTCGGGCTTCCAGAAAGACCAGCTCATGCGGGTGGGCTTTCTGGTTCGCCTGTTGAAAAAACTTCTCGTCGTAAGGCTTGGTGCTGAAAACAGCCACTTTCATGGGTGCTGGCCTTGTGCGGAGGTAAGGCCCGACCGGGCAGGGCCGGGATGCTCGATGTGTTGCAATAACGTTATTGAAACCCGTTCATCCCGCATAGATCAACCACAGATCGTTACCCCCATGAAAGCGGCCCGGATTTACCACTCCAACTGCGCGCCCGTCTGATACTCAATCACCCGGGTTTCAAAGAAGTTCTTCTCCTTGCGCAAGGTGGCCTGTTCGTCCAGCCAGGGCGAGACGTTCTTCGCGCCGGGGAACGGCTCTTCCAGGCCCACCGTGCGGGCACGGCGGTTGGCCACGAAGCGGAACTGCTCGCTGTGATACTCAGCAGAGTAACCGAGTATTGGATCCCGCAGGATGTAGTCCGCATAGGCTCTCTCGGCAGCTTCGGATTCGTCCCACATCTCACGCACGGCTTTCGGGTCGAAGGTGATGTTCTCCTCTTCCACGATCTGGTTGACCACCTTCAGGCCGAAGGAGAAATGCATGGCCTCGTCCCGCAGGATGTACTGCAGCTGCTCGCCGGTACCGCGCATCAATCCCCGGCGCTGGAGAGCGAAGATGGGGCTGAAGCCGTTGTAGAACCAGGTGCCTTCGAACACCGCCGCGAAGAACAGGTAGGACATGATGAATTCCTGCAGGTCGTCCTTGTTGCGCAGGTTCATGTCCGGGCGCATGGCCGCATCCAGTCGTCGGTTGGCAATCTGGATCTTGCCGTTGATGGCGGGCACCACGCGGTAACGGTTGTAGATCTCGCTCTGGTCCAGGTTGAGGGTTTCGATGCAGTGCTGGTAGGCCCAGGTGTGCATGGCTTCTTCGTAAACCTGTCGGGCCTGGTAGATCTGCAGCTCCGGCGCGCTCATCTTTTCCATCACCGCCAGGCCGATGTTGCGCATGGCCAGGATGTCCGACGTGGTGAGGTAAGCCAGCACGTTCTCATAGACGTGCTTTTCTGGCGCTGTCAGCCGGTGGTGATAGTCATGAACGTCCTGGGCCATGTTCACGTCCAGGGGGGTCCAGTGGTTTTTGTTGGCGTTCATGAAGTACTCCCAGGCCCAGGGGTACTTGAAGGGCGCCAGCTGGTTGATGTCGGTCTCGCCGTTGATGACGCGTTTGTCGTCGACGTTGACCGGAGCCGGGCCTTCTCTATTTGTCGGCTTGGTTTGAGTGGTTGGTTCGTCGTCCCAATTGAGCATTTTCTTACCTCTACATTCGGTTCATCGTAGGTCGGATTAGCGGAGCGTAATCCGACTTTGTTCCTGAACTCTGGCTTGGTTGTCGGATTACGCTCCGCTAATCCGACCTACATTTACCGCGGCGTTATTGGCAGGCTTCGCAGTCCGGGTCATCGATGCTGCATACCTGGGGCTGGGGCGCTGCAACCGGGGCGGTCTTTTCGGCGCCGGTGGCGCCCAGTGAGCGCAGGTAATAAGTGGTTTTCAGGCCACGTTCCCAGGCCAGTTGGTACAAGGCGTCCAGCTTCTTGCCGCTGGGCTCGGCCATATAAAGGTTTAGGCTCTGGGCCTGGTCGAGCCATTTCTGGCGTCGGGCGGCGGCTTCCACCAGCCATCTCGCATCGATCTCGAAGGCGGTGGCGTAGCGGGCTTTCAGTACCGCCGGGATGCGGTCGATCTGTTGCACCGAACCGTCGAAGTATTTGAGGTCGTTCACCATCACGTTGTCCCACAGGCCTTCGGCCTTAAGGTCGCGGACCAGGGAGGGATTGACCACGGTGAACTCGCCGGAGAGGTTCGATTTCACGAACAGGTTCTGGTAAGCCGGTTCGATAGACTGGGACACGCCCACGATGTTGGAGATGGTGGCCGTCGGAGCAATGGCCATGACGTTGCTGTTGCGCATGCCGTTTTTGGCGATCAGTTCACGTAAAGGCGACCAGTCCAGCCGGGCGCTGGTGTTCACGGACAGGTCCCCCTCCCTGCGGTTTTCCTTCAGCAGGTTGATGGAGTCGATGGGCAAAATGCCCTGCTGCCACAGTGAGCCCTCGTAGCTCTCGTAGGCGCCCCTTTCTCCCGCCAGCGTGGCCGAGGCGCGGATGGCAAAGTAGCTCAGCTGTTCCATGGCAACATCGGCAAACTCTACCGCTTCGGGGCTGGAATACGGCAGGCCCAGTTGGTAGAGCGCATCCTGGAAACCCATGAGGCCAAGACCGACCGGGCGATGCTTGACGTTGGAATTGCGGGCCTGGGGCACAGCGTAGTAGTTGATGTCGATAACGTTATCGAGCATGCGCACAGCGGTGTTCACGGTTTTTTCGAGGCGCTGCACATCCAGCTCGCCATTGGCGATATGAGCCGCAAGGTTCACGGAACCGAGGTTGCACACGGCAATTTCATCGGCGCTGGTGTTCAGGGTGATTTCCGTGCACAGGTTGGAGCTGTGTACCACGCCCCGGTGCTGCTGGGGAGAGCGCAGGTTGCACGGGTCCTTGAAGGTGATCCAGGGGTGGCCGGTTTCGAACAGCACGGTAAGCATCTTGCGCCAGAGCTGCTTGGCCGGGATTTTCTTGAACAGCTTGATCCTGCCCTGCTCGGCCAGCGCTTCGTAATGCTCGTAACGTTCACGGAAGGCGTTGCCGTAGAGGTCGTGCAGATCCGGTGCATCGCTGGGGGAGAACAGGGTCCAGTCGCGGTCCTCGCGCATGCGTTCGATCAACAGGTCCGGCACCCAGTTGGCGGTGTTCATGTCGTGGGTGCGGCGGCGTTCGTCGCCAGTGTTCTTACGCAGTTCCAGGAACTCTTCGATATCCAGGTGCCAGCTTTCCAGATAGGCACACACCGCGCCCTTGCGCTTGCCGCCCTGGTTCACCGCCACGGCGGTGTCGTTCACCACTTTCAGGAACGGCACCACACCCTGGCTCTGGCCATTGGTGCCCTTGATGTGGGAGCCGAGCGCACGTACCGGGGTCCAGTCGTTGCCCAGGCCGCCAGCCCATTTTGACAGCATGGCGTTGTCGCGAATGGCACCGTAGATATCTTCCAGATCGTCGCCAACCGTCGTCAGGTAACAGGACGACAGCTGGGAATGGCGGGTACCGCTGTTGAACAGCGTGGGTGTGGAGGCCATATAGTCGAACGACGACAACAGGTTGTAGAACTCGATGGCGCGGGCATTGGGGTCGTCCTCGCGCAGGGCCAGGCCCATGGCGACGCGCATGAAGAAAACCTGGGGCAGCTCAAGGCGGGCCTTGTTCCAGTGCAGGAAGTAGCGGTCGTACAGGGTTTGCAGGCCCAGGAAGCCGAATTGCAGGTCACGCTCCGGTTTCAGTGCCGCGCCAAGGCGCTCCAGATCAAAAGCGGCAAGGGCTTCATCCAGCAGCTCATAACGAATACCCGCTTCAATGAAGGCTGCCAGGGCCTGAGGGTAGATCTCCGCCAGCGGCAGACTGATGGGCAGGTCCAGAGCAGCAGCATTCTCCAGCCGAAGCTGTTCCAGGAGCAGCCGTGCAGTCACTGCGCTGTAGTCCGGCTCCCGCTCAATCCGGCTGCGGGCAGTCATGATCAATGCCGACAGCACGTCTTCCTCGGCAATGCCGTCGTAAAGGTTGGTCAGGGCATCGTCCACCAGGGAATCCCCGTCAATGCCCTCCAGCCCGGTGGCGGCCTGTTCCACCTGCAGCTTCATCAGACCCAGGTCCAGCGGGGCGATCTCGCCGCTGGTCTTTTTCACGGTCAGGTGCGGGTGGGCCTCCACCGGGGCATGGCGGGCACGCTCGCGAGCATGCTCTTCCCGGTAAAGCACATAGGCGCGGGCCACCTTCTGCTCCTCAGCCCGCATCAGGGCCAGTTCCACCTGATCCTGAATGTCTTCGATATGCACCTTGCCTCCGGCTTTCAGGCGCCGGCCGATGGCGTGGATAACCTGGTCGGTGACCCGGTGTACGGCATCATTGATCCGGGCGGAGCCGGCAGCCTTGTCACCCTCAACAGCCAGGAACGCTTTGGTCACGGCAATGCTGATCTTCGAGGGGTCGAAGCCGACAAGGGTGCCGTTGCGTTTGATGACCTGAAGGGCTTGGGTATCGGTGTGGGAGGTTGGCCGGGGTTCGGCCAGGGCTGAGGCGGACATGTGTGTTCTCCTGAATACGCGTTGAATTCCTTTCACCATCGCGTAGGCAGAGAATCGGAGCACCACCGTAGGTCGGATTAGCGAAGCGTAATCCGACGAAAGCGGTCTGGCGTAGACAGGGGTGTCGGATTACGCATTCGCTAATCCGACCTACGAGTCTGGCCTGAGTCCGGTCTGCTCACCTTGAAACGCGAAGGTGCAGTTGTTTCCCTGGCAGGTCTTCGGACTCAGGGGCGTGAATCGTTCGATTCGGCCTCGCTCGGCGACTTCCCGGTTTTCACCAGTGTCGTAATGCCGTGCTTGTTCCCCAATACCGCTGCGCGTCAGTTCCGGATTCTCACCGGATTCCCGATACCAGAATGCGTATTGTGATCACGCGTTAACCGGGTTGGTTACGCACTGATCACTACATCTGGTACTTGACCAAGGATAAAAACACTATATACGGGTAGCTTTTACAGGACAAGGCACTTTCGGGTAAAACATCTGTCTGCAACGGAAACACCCTGACAGAGGAACGGCACGATGGAGAAGGTCGGATATCGAAGAATCTGGGGCCCGCTCCTCATTTCTTTAACGCTCTCTGCTCCCGTCGCTTCACAAGAGGCAACATTGACGCCTTTCTCCCAGATGCAGTCTCTCAGTGACGGCTGGGAGCCCCTGGAATTTCCCAAGATTGATCAGCTCACCCGCTATGAGCTGGAAACGGAGGATGGGCAACAGGTCGTCCGTGCCACCACCGAAGGCGGAGCATCAGGCCTGATCGCCCGGGTCAATCTGGAACCGTCAGACTCGTTGGTGCTGCAATGGCGCTGGAAGGTCTCAAACGTCTTTGAAAAGGGCGACGCACGTGAAAAGTCCGGGGATGATTACCCTGCCAGAATCTATGTCGCTTTTGAATTCCAGCCTGAGAAGGCCGGCTTTTTTGAACGCGCAAAACGCAAAACGGTTGAAGTATTATTCGGCGAGTCCCTGCCCGGCAATGCCCTGAACTACATCTGGGCCAATACTCTGCCGGAAGGGGAGTTCGTGCCCAATCCTTACACCGAGAAAACGGTGATGGTCGCCGTCAATTCCGGGCCGGATCAGGTCGGCGAATGGGTCACGGTGGAACGGGATATCATGGCCGACTATCGAAAGGCCTTTGGCGAAGAGCCACCGCCGGTGGTGGGCATTGCAATCATGTCGGACTCGGATAACACCGGTGAGAAGGCCACAGCCTGGTACGGCGATATCCGGTTACGCCCCTGAACAAGCCTCGCTCTTTCGTAAAGCCAATCAGCGCAGCTCTTCAGGGTAACCAGGTATCATATAACCGTCGGTAATTTCCCGCACAGGCGGTACCTCGCCCTTTTCCACAAGGCGCAGATAGGCATCGTCGAATTCATCCCGCAACAGTGCAGCCCGCGGATGGGCAAGCGAAAATACCCAGGCCAGGTTTCGGGTGCGCACGTCCGACTCCCGAATCATGCGATCTTCCCGGTCGGTGAGAATTTCCCGGACAGGTTGGCGATAATCCAACAGGTAATCACCCCGTTTACGGGTCAGCATATCAACCGCAGAACGGTGATTCGGCGCTTCCGTAACCCGGATGTCACTGTCGGCTTCAAGCCACGGAAGCAGGCCCGCATAAGTATAGCCGCCAATCACAATCACCCGTTTGCCCCGCAACTGCTCAAGGTTGGTCAGGGCCGGCGTTCCATCAAGGTACCAGGCACTGAGATTTACCGCAGAGGGGCTGACCCAGGTTTCGAGAACATTACCCTGAAGGCTAGGGACCTCAGTGACTCCGGGCCAGACATCGATCGCGCCATTACCCAGGTAGAGATAAACGCGACTGACCGGTAAATAGAGAAATTCAGGCTCATAGCCAGCCTCAGCCGCAATTTTGCGGGTCAACTCGATAAAGCTGCCGGCCGGTGTTCCATCGGCCTCCTGATAGGTAACAGGCGGAAACTCCAGGTAGGCGACACGCAGTGTTTTTCTATCCGTCCCTTCCTGGGCCGATACCGCAAAGGCTGAAACAGCGAGCATCAAGAAGATGAAAAACCGGCCAGTCAGTGACTGCCGGTTCATCAGTGCGAAGAGAGGACAAAAAGTGCAGCAACTGTACATGGAATCCGTTTTTTAAGATCTGTTTAAGCAAAGACTAACAGACCCGGAAAAATCTGCACTGACACCGCCCGCAAAAAACATGACAGATTGTCAAATATAGTTAATTACCATGTACAGACCAACGCCACCCATCACCAGCATGTAGGGAAACGCCATAATCACCATCTTGCCGTATGAAAGCCGAACCAGTGGCGCTATGGCAGACGTCAGCAGGAACAGGAATGCCGCCTGGCCGTTTGGCGTCGCCACACTCGGCAGGTTGGTCCCGGTATTGATGGCCACCGCCAGCTTCTGGAAGTGTTCATAGCTGATAGCGCCGGCATCCAGGGCCTGCTTCACTTCGCTGATATACACAGTAGCCACGAACACGTTATCACTGATCATGGAGAGCACCCCGTTGGCAATGAAGAACATGCCCGGCTGGCGCGCCTCCGGAAGAGACAGCACGTAGTCAATAACCGGCTTGAACAGATGCTGTTCGTGGATAACCGCTACCACTGCGAAGAACACCACGAGCAGTGAGGTAAAGGGCAGGGATTCCTGAAAGGCCTTGCCAATCTGGTGCTCGTCGGTGACACCGGTGAATGAGGTAATCAGAATGATCACCAGCAAACCAATCAGACCCACCTCGGCCAGGTGGAAAGCCAGGCCCACCACCAGGATTGCGGCAGCGAAGGCCTGCACCCAGAGTGCCGCCTGATCCGCCTTGGTGCGTTTGGCCCGCTCGTTTTCGGCAAACTCCTCGAGCACACGGCGCACCGGTTTGGGCAGACGGCCGCCGTATCCGAACCAGCGCAGCTTCTCCAGAGCCCAACAGGTGCAGAGCCCCGCCGCCAGCACCGGCACGCTCACCGGTGCCATGTGCAGGAAGAAACCGGCAAAATCCCAGCCCACCACCTTGGCAATCAGAAGATTCTGCGGCTCGCCCACCATGGTGGCCACACCACCCAATGCGGTACCGATAGCACCGTGCATCAACAGGCTGCGCAAGAAGGCCCGAAAGTTTTCCAGATCTTCCCGGTGCAGCTCTATCACCTCGTCATCACTGCCGGTGTTGTGATCCTTGTGCTGATAACCCTTACCAGAGGCCACCTTGTGGTAAACCGAGTAGAAACCCACCGCTACGCTGATGATCACAGCGGTAACGGTCAGGGCATCCAGGAACGCCGAAAGAACGGCGGCTGCACTGCAGAAAAGCAGGGATAGGGCCGACTTGGAGCGTACACCCACCAGAATCTGGGTAAAAGTCACCAGCAGCAGCTCTTTCATAAAGTAGATGCCTGCCACCATGAACATCAGCAGCAGGATAACCGGGAAGTTGGTGAGCACTTCCAGATAGACCGCGTCCGGCGTGGTCAGGCCGATCAGCAACGCCTCCACCGCCAGCAGCCCTCCCGGCAGGAGCGGGTAGCACTTCAACGCCATCGCCAGGGTGAAAATAAACTCGGCAATCAGCAGCCAGCCGGCCGTTCCCGGCCCCAGGGTCCACATGACAATCGGGTTGGCGATAAGAAACAGCAGGATGACCTGCTTGTACCAGACGGGCGCCTTGCCAAGGAAATTGTGGGTAAAGCCGGAAATGACGGTATTGGGCATTACGGAAATCTTCTGAGAAAACGGGTTATTGGAATTGTGTGGCAGACGGCCCGAATCTTCCTTGATATTTATGTACCGGGGTATGGTCCAAAGGTACGTTTCCAGACCTTATTTGGTCGTAATAACAAAAAGAAGGCGAGATCGGATCGGCCACTACGAGATTTTTTCGTAATATTACTTAACTGGAATCACCAGAGCGACCGTATTTTAACCGATTTGCGACGCAATGCGGCCACTCGTTGAAAAAATAATAAAGCGCTAATGATCTGATCGTTTTGATCAGACGCTTCGGGAAGGCAGGACCGTGAAATAAAACGCTTGTCTCCAGATTGCACAAGAGAACCAACCCATGAATCAGTTCTGGCGCCGTTCCTCAAGCCAGACCGAAAGCGCTTCCGCACTCATCGGTTTGCCAAAAAAGTACCCTTGAATGCTGTCGACCCGCTGTTCTGCCAGAAACCTGAACTGGGCCTCTGTCTCCACACCTTCGGCCAGTACTTTGATATTCAGACTGTGGCCGAGAGCCAGAACGGCGCGAAGAATAGCTACATCAAAGGTGCCTTCGGGCAACCCGTCCACAAACGCTTTGTCCAGTTTGAAACAAGTCACGGGCAAATGCTTCAGATGCGCCAGAGACGAGTAACCGGTTCCAAAATCGTCGATCGACAACTGCACGCCGATCTGCCGAAGTTGGTTCAGCAGGGTCAGTACCTGCTCATTGCGTTCAAGAACACCCTCGGTTATTTCAAGTTCCAGCGCATCGGCGGGCACCTGATACCGCAGAAGCAACTCTTTGACTCGATCAACGAATCCCGTAACCAACTGCTGCGGAGCGATATTCACCGCCACTCTCGGTATTTCCTGGCTGTGGGTCCGCCATTGCGCCATCTGCTCCAGCGCGCATGTGAGAACCCAATCCCCAAGCAACTCAATCAGTCCGCACTCCTCCGCCAGCGATATGAATTCACAGGGGGGTACCAGGCCTTTTCGGGGGTGGTTCCAGCGCACCAGTGCCTCAACGCCGATCAAGGCACCGGTCTGACTGTTTACCTGGGGCTGGTAATACAGCTGCAACTCGCTTTTCCTGATAGCGCGTCGCAACTCACTCTCGATTTCAAACCTTCGGTGGACCCGCTCGGCAAGAGCCGGTGCGAACAGTTCAACGCTGCCCGGACCGCACTCCTTAGCTCTGAACAACGCCGTATCCGCTGCCTGAATCAGTGCTTTCGTGTCAGCGGCATCTTCAGGGTAAAAGCTGATTCCTGCACAGGCTGAGGGAATCACCTCATGATCCGGCAGCAGGAAAGGCTTTGAGAGATTGGCCAACAGGTCCTGTAACACAGGAGCAATGGACTCCTTGTCGTCGACCGATTCCAGAAGCAGCAGAAACTCGTCAGACCCCCATCGGAACAGCGTTCCATTTTCTGGCTGTTTTTCAACCAGCCGGTTGGCCATCGATTTCAGGAACCGGTCACCACTATCGTGGCCTTGCGAATCATTGAGCAATTTAAAACTGTCAATATCCAGAAGCACCACCGCAAGGCCACCGCCGTGCTCTTGCGCCGTTGAGATGCTCTGGTGAATCCTCTCCAAACAGAACTGCCGGTTCGGCAGACCGGTCAGGGAATCGTAGTGTCTCGCAAAGCGCAGACTTTCCTCGGCCTCTCGGGCCTGTGAATTATCAGAAAAAACACCGATGTAGTTCCGTACCCCACCGTTGTCCTCATGCACTGCCGAGATTCTGCCCAGGAAGGGGAAGACTTCACCGGTCTTACGGCGGTTCCAGATCTCACCCTCCCAACGCCCTCTTGTTTTCAGACAGCGCCATAACTCCTGGTAAAAACTCGGCGTATGAATACCTGATTTAAGGAACGACGGGTTCTGCCCAATGGCCTCTGCTTCCTGGTAGCCCGAGATCTCGCAGAAGGCTCGGTTTACCGAGATTATTCGATTATCCGGGCCTGTGATGACCACCGCCTCGGACGTCTGATCAAGTGCCCTATCCCTTGTCAGCGCGTTTCTCAGATGCAGGTCCTCAAGCGCCATCTGGTAGTTGTGGCGCTGAGTGATGTCGTTCACGGTCAAAATAACAGCTGGAAGCTCACCCTCAGCAGCGGGTGTGCACTCAACCTCTCCCCAGACACACCGGCCATCGTCATGGACAAACTTAACCATCAGCCTGTCGGCAACACCAGTCGATGGCAGGCCCGTAAGCAATTGTCTGAAATGATTTGCGTCATCGTTGTCGAGCAGCGTCGCAAACTCGATGCCTTCCAGGCCGGCTGGTTCGCGACCCAGAATCCGTTCGCTGGCAGCAGAGGTGTAGCGAATACATCCCCGAGCATCCAGGCGCATGATCATGGTCGTAGACAGTTCAACCAGATTCCGGAATTGTTCGCCCTGCTCAAGCAGTGATTTCTGATTGACCTGTTGTATGAAGGCATTCGCCAGGTCGCCAGCCAGCTCTATCTGCAGAGAAGTCCAGGGCGCCGATCTGTTGTCGTATATCTGAGTCCAGCTATCAAAAGATCTTCTTGGCGAAATCCGGAAGCCTTCTTCCGTTCTGCTGATTTCCTTGTGCGGCTCTCCGGCCCACTGTTGGCTATAAGTCATACACCCGCGGCACCACAACAGGTAATGATCCAGCGTGTGATTCAAAGGAGCCAGCATGATGCCGCAGGCCTTGTCGGCGTAGTCCTTCGCTTCCGGAAACAGGGAGGGCAGATCCTCGGTATGAAACACCTGTGTCGGCTGCCACTGTCTCAATTCAGACTCAAGCCGTTCAATCTGCTCATGGGAGGGGGCCTCACCAAAGCGATACCGGTTGCCGTTATCGACTGCCACGAGCCCCGTGGCACCAACTATCGCCATCAGCTCACCGGCATGACTGGCAGACAGACCTTCCAGGCTGTTGATGGTCGTGTTGAATAACAGCCGGTTAACTCTATCCTTCAGCTTTTTCTCTTCGTGATGTTTCAAGTCCGAGAGCTTGATCGAGATAGTTTTACCGATCAGCTCGTAAAGCTCGCGTTCGCGCAGGGTCACGTGCTTCGGGCTCTTGTGATGGCAGGCCAGCATTCCCCACAGACTGCCATTCTGAATCAGTGAAATGGTCAGTGTGGCTGAAACCCCCATGTTACCCAGATACTCAAGGTGAACCGGAGACAGGGACCGATAGGCTGAATAGGTCAGATCGAGCTTACCTGCAGCCGTACCCGAATCCTCGCCCCGAACCTGGACCGAAGGCGCTTTTACATCCGCAATCACTCGGGTGAGATTTCGGGTGTAAAGGGCCCTGGCCTGGGCCGGAATGTCAGAGGCAGGAAACCGGTGCCCCAGGTAACTTCGTGTCAGCTCGGAGCGACTCTCGGCGATCACCTCACCGTCCCAGTTGCTGTCGAACTGATACATCATCACCCGGTCATAACCCGTCGCCAGGCGTACGAGTTCCGTCACCTTACCGGTGTACTTTTGCAGATCCTGTTCGGAATCGAGCTGCCAGAGAAGGTCCCGCGCGGGAACAAACATCTGGCTGAAGAGCTCGCTCTGATCCGAGACCACAGTTTCGATTTCTACCAGCCAATAAGGCGCATTAAAAGAAACCGCCGCATCGTGCACCAAGACACGGCCCGCAGTCTCGATATCCACTTTGATGACGGCAGAAGATCGCCAATCACCCAGCCCACCCAGGGTACGGATTGACGCTATCGTTGAGGCCCTGACGTAGTCAGCAAACGGTCGACCCAACAACGTCCGCCAGGGCTCTGAAAACAGGGTGCCCGCATTGTCGCTGCAGTATCGAATGACAAAGTCACTATCCAGCGCCAACAGAACACCATGGGGCTGAACCGAGCCAACCTGGTGAATGGCCTCTTTTTCACAGTTCTCCAGTGCCTGTTGGAGAATGCTGTCCCGATCAGACTGGCCGAAGCCATCAAACCCGGCCATCGATGTGCGCCTCAAACCGTGCAAAGAGCTGCTGAGAGAAACGGCAGGCCAGATCAAGCTCGTCCGGCGTCCGTAATGATCGGTCCCCATAATCAAGGAACTCTGCCCAATACCGGCCCGTTTGTTCCCCATAACCGTTAAAAAACCGGCCACCGTTGGTGGCATCAAGGCCCAGAGTAGTCCCGAGCCGATTGCTGATGACCTGCCCTCCCAGAGTAGAACCCTCCAGCGGGTATAACATACCGACCAGTTCTGCTTCGTTGCGGGGTCGCCTGAAGTCTGGTCCGTTACGGAAGCAGCCATTTGCCACTGGCTTGAAACCCAGGCAGCTCAGATCCTGGGCCAACCAGTCCGTTTTATACCTTGCGCCGTATTCGAACGTGCTCATCCCTTCACTAATGCACTCACGTATGACCGCTTCTGCTGCGTTGTAGAAACACCAGTAGCGTTCGAGAATCAGCGTATAAGTCGAGAGATCCAAAGCCGGGCGGGTCAACTGGCTTAGAAGCGGATGTCGGTTCAACCGAACATGGACACCATGAGTTGCCGATCGCAACTGCTCGTGGAAAGGTGGGCGCTTTGCTGCCGAAACCATTGTTGAAATCCAACCTGACAGATTCTGCTACTCCCGAGAATAGCGCCAGTGAATGTTGATGTCATGATGTTCAAGACCCCAAAACTGCCCAACCCGTCGCCAGTTATGACGTACATCAAAAAGGTTGCAGGCCGCACGGAATATAAAGAACAAGTGACTTGATCGATATCAGCCTTAATGGGTATATGTCGTAAATTTATACGTAGTAGAATTTCGCTGACTCAATCACATGGCCACTGCATGAAGCTCCACATTCGCCGGGTAATCCGGACTGTATCCATCGTCTTTGTCATGGTCACCATGCTGGGCTTTGATGTTGAGGCTCAAGAAAAGCGGCTCGCTTATCTGGTTTCGGACCTGCGCATCCCGTTCTGGAGCATCATGGCCCGGGGCATTACCCATAAGGCCGATCAACTGGGATACCAGGTTCTGGTGTACAGTGCCGAAAACGTAGCCAGAAACGAACTGGCATATACTATTTCGGCCATCGAGGAGGGCGTCGATGGCATCCTGATCTCCCCCACCAACTCTTCCGCCGCCGCAACAATTCTCAAGCTGGCGGAGCGGGCAAACATTCCGGTTGTCATCTCGGATATCGGGGCCAAGGCTGACAACTATGTCAGCTACATCGAATCCGATAATTTTCAGGGCGCTTATGATCTGGGCAAAATGCTGGCCCAAGCCCTGCACAATAACGGCTGGATGAAGGGCAGCGTTGGTATCATTGCGATTCCCCAGAAGCGGGCCAACGGCAAAGCCCGAACCGAAGGGTTCCTCCAGGCTTTGGAAGAACACGGCGTCAAGTCGGCCGGTCTGTACCAGCAATCTGATTTTTCCTATCGCGAGACCTACGAGTTTACCCGCCGCTTGATCGAAGATAACCCGACACTCAGAGCGGTCTGGCTGCAGGGTTCTGACCGTTATCAGGGGGCGCTGGATGCCATTTCCGAGGCTGGTAAGTCCGGTGAAATCCTGTTGATCTGTTTCGACGCAGAACCCGAGTTTGTCAACATGATCGACCAGGGAACGCTGGTGGGTGCCGGTATGCAGCAGCCCTTCCTGATGGGCGAGAAAGCCGTTGAAACCATGCACCGGCACCTGGCAGGACAGACCGTCGACAAACTACAGCAACTCCCGGTGCTGACCGTGTCTGAGGACAACCTGCAGCAGTTGCTTCCGGTTATCCACCGCAACGTTCTCGGCAAACTGCCCGAAGGTAACTAGACACTATGGCAGCAACCAACCAAGGCGGCCCCTCTCTGCTGACACGTACTACCCTGATCGTGGTTGCAGTCATACTGGTGGTGTTTGCCTTTCATGCCCTCTATGTCTATACCTCCGAGCGCTCGGAAATCATTGACGACATTGAGCTGGATGTTGCAGAAAGCCTGAAACGACTGAGCAAAAGCCTTGGGCCTTTCATTGAATCCTATGCAGTCAATGAATACGAAAGCCTGGTCACCACGGAGGCAGCGCTCAAACGCCACTTTGCCGTTATCGTTGAAGACTTCGAAATGGGCGAGATTCTCGGGCAGCCCTATTATCTCTTCGGCCAGCTCCGGCAGGGCGATGGCCAGTACGTGGATGTTCAGGCACGGGACACTTCTGTAACCGAACAGCTCGACCAGGCGTTCTACGCTGGCAGCGCCCCGATCATAGGCTCGTCGGGTAAGGTGTTGGGGGAAGTCTGGGTTTACGCCTCTGACGATATTCTGGTCAAGAAGCTGGATAGGGCCCTATTGGAGGAGCTTTTCACGGTTCTTGTTCTTGCGGGTATTCTATCTCTGCTACTGACCGCTGTTCTGAGACGCTATTTCTTCAATTCGATTCTCGGCATTGATGCTGCCCTCAAGAACAGTGATCAGGAGGGTATTCCAAAGGCGCCAGTGCCATCCTTTCGTTACCGGGAATTGGCGGTGCTGAGCAATGGCATCAATACCATGCTGGATTCGATCAAAGGATCCCGGGAAAACCTGAAAATCGAACGGCGCAGGCTCCGAAACACAATCATCGGCACCCGATCCGGCATCTGGGAGTGGAATGTCCAGACCGGGGAAACCGTGTTTAACGAGCGCTGGGCGGAGATTCTCGGCTATTCGCTTGAAGAGCTGGCTCCCATCTCTATTGAAACCTGGATGACGCTGGCGCATCCCGAAGACCTGCAGCGCAGCTCAGAATTGCTCGACAAACACTTTCGTGGTGAGCTGGATTATTACGAGTGCGAAGCCCGGATGCGCCACAAAAACGGGCACTGGGTCTGGATACTCGATCGCGGGAGCGTTCAATCCTGGGACGAGCATGGTCGGCCACTGGTGATGTATGGCACACATCAGGACATTACCGAACGAAAACAGGCCGAAGCCAGCCTTTCAATGGCTGCCGGCGTGTTCCGTCACGCACGGGAGGGCATTGTGCTGACGAGTGCCGGGGGCATCATTCTTGATGTGAACTCGGCCTTTTGCACGCTCACCGGTTATGCCAGAAGTGAGGCCGTGGATCAGAACTATGAGTTCATGCTGGCATCGGACCACCACAACCAGGATTTTCGAAAACAGGTATTGTCCTCTCTCGAGAACGAAGGGGTATGGAGTGGCGAGTGCTGGATTCCATGTCGTAACGGATCGGTATTTCCAACCCTGATGACCATTGCCGCGGTTTCTAACAACGACAACGCGATAGAACACTACGTTACCCTGTTCGCGGATATCTCTCATCTGAAACAGAACGAAGAACAGTTGCGCCAGATTGCCCACTACGACGCCCTGACCGGATTGCCCAACCGCCTCCTGTTGAGTGAGCGACTGCGCCACGCGGTATCGACAACGAGACGCCACGGCGATGTTCTGGCGGTGGTGTTTATGGATCTTGACGGCTTCAAGGCGATCAACGATACCTACGGGCATGCCTCCGGTGACGAACTGCTGATTGTCCTGGCCCGCAGGATGCAAACCACCCTGAGAGAATGCGATACCGTCGCCCGCCTTGGCGGCGACGAATTCGTGGTGCTTTTGCCCGAGCTATCCTCAGGCACCGACTGCAAACCCATCCTGACCCGGCTACTGGCAGCCCTGTCTGCGCCAGTCGATCTGGCCGGGCACTCGGTTCATGTATCCGCCAGCCTGGGTGTTACCCTGTACCCCCAGGCTCAGGATATTGATGCCGATATACTCTTGCGCCAGGCCGACATAGCCATGTACCAAGCCAAACAGCGGGGCAAGAATCAGGTCCGGTTCTTCAATGGCATGGACGGGAGTGCTTTCAACTCCAGGCTGGTACCCCCGGCCTCTTCCGACCAATCGGAGAAACAACTCGATTAGCCACAGGTCCGGGTATTGCAAAAGAGCTGACCTGGCCTCGCGAAAGAAGCCCTTCGGCACCGTCGCTGCCCGTGCCGTTGAGCTCATTCCGGTCCAGAACCAGAGTATCCCGCGTCCCTGCGCCAGGAGGATAATGTAATCAAAAACGGTAAGTAACCGAACCTGTCACTTCACGGCGTGTGCCGTATGTACCAGAACTGTCGAAGGCCGTCGCCACGTATTTCTCGTCCAGCAGGTTCTGGGCATGCAGGCCCAGCGATACCTGGCCAATGTCGTAGGTAATAGCAGCATCCACCAGGGTTACATCCGGTACTTCCAGGGCAGAATTATCCGCGTTGAATGCCGCGCCAAAACTCTCGCCGATATAACGCACGCCGGCGCCCAGCCCCAGGCCATGCAACACGCCGCCCCGGAAACTGTATTTACCCCATAGCGCTGCTTCATGCTCCGGGGTGTATTCCAGAGGTTCGCCCTCTTCCACCGGGTTGCTGGTTTTGGTGATCTCGGCATCGGTGTAGGTATAGCTGGCAACCACACCCAGCGCCTGGAACAGACGAGTGCGGGCTTCCATCTCCAACCCTCGTGAGTTGGCCTCGCCACGCTGCTCATCCAGGAAGGTCGTTGGATTGCTGGTCAGGTAGTCTTCCCGGGTGAGGTCAAACCAGGCCAGCGTTACCAGAGTATCCGGATCCGGCTGGTACTTCACGCCCGCCTCGTACTGATGCGCGGTTTCGGGCTCGAACGGATTGCCTGCTGCATCGGTGCCTGTGGTGGGGAGAAACGACTCCATGTAGCTCAGATAGGGCGCAAAGCCATTCGCGAGCTGGTAGCTGACACCGGCACGCCCCGTAAAGGCTTCGTCGTCCCGGGTGGCTGTGGCACCGGTGAGATTATTGAGTGTCTCGGAACGGGCCACGTCATACCGGCCGCCAAGGGAAACCGTCCAACGGTCTACTCGGATCTGATCCTGCAGATAAACGCCGGTCTGCTTGAGTTGGCCGTTCTCGTCTTTAAACACTGGGGCATCGGGGACAGGCGCGCCATAAACAGGATCATAGATATCCAGGTTACTGGCGGCTCCGAAGAACTGCCGCGATGACACGTCAATATCCTGATGATCCAGACCAACCAATACCGTGTGTTCTGCCGCACCCGTCTGAGCACTCAACTCCACCTGGTTATCCATGACCAGCCCGTCAATGCGACCGAAACTGTCAAAGCGGGACCGGCTAATGGTTCTCTGATCCGCCAGCAAACCGGTGGTGTAGATGGTCTGGTCGTCGACATCGTTGCGGTAGTCCCGGACATTCTGGCGCAGCACCACCCGGTCATTAATGCGGTGTTCAAACTCATAGCCTACGGCGCTCTCGCGACGCTCGTAGGCGTCGTACCCCGGCTCGCCGGTAAACCGGTTGTCAGGAATCGGACCATTCGGGTTTGGCTCAAGAGTCCCCTGCAACGGGTAGCGCTGGGAGGGCTGGGTGTCGTCATACTGCCAGTGCGCCAGTACCGTCAGTCGGGTGGCGTCCGTGGGTTGCCAGGTCAGGCTGGGGGCCAGGTACTTCCGGTCGTCATTGACGAAATCCACCTGGGTTTCGCTGTCGCGAACCAGGCCCACCAGGCGAACGGCCAGGGTATCGCTGTCATTCACCGCCCCACTGATATCAAACTGGCCCTGGACCAGATCGTTGGTACCCGCCTCAACGCGCACTTCTCGACGAGTGTCGAACGTAGGTCGCTTGGACACATAGTTCACCAACCCGCCCGGGCCCGCCTGTCCGTAGAGTACGGACGAGGGTCCCTTGAGCACATCAATGCGCTCGGCACCATAGGGCGCAAGGCTGTAACCGGCCGCGAAGCCGGGGTTGGCCAGTTTCAGGTTGTCACGGAACAAGCCGCTGGTGGCCACGTCGAAGCCACGTATTCTCAGAAAAGTGGTGCGCGGTTCAAAACCAAAAGTCTCACCACGGGCACCGGCTGTATAACGCAGAACCTCGCCCAGGTTGGCCGCGTTCTGGTCCTGGATCTGATCCGCTGTGACCGTTGAAATGGACTGGGGTGTTTCAACCACGCTGGTGGTTGTTTTTGTGCCAGTGACGGTAGCCTGTGCGCTATAGCCATCACTCGGTCCAGTACCGCTCGGCTCGGCGGCATCTGCAGAGACTTCGATGGCATCCAGCTCGGTAATGGTCGCTTCCTGCGCGTACAACATCGGGCTTGCCAGAACCCCGGCTATGGCCACCGCGAGGCCTGAGGGGAGAAAGGACTGGCGGTTATCACGGGACGAATTCATTAATCAGCTCCAAACAACGCGCTTTACAAGCTTAAATGTAATGCGAAATATTGTTGTTTAGATCCGAGATTTGGTATTCAGGAAGACAAAAAATCTATGCGGAGTGCTATTTTTAGTGGCCGACCGTGCACTGTCGGGGAGAAAATCCGAATTCCCGGCGAAACGCCGTCGAAAAATTGGTCGCGTGAGTGTACCCCAGCTTGTTTGCACTCTGCTCGACACTGAAGCCTTGCTCCAGATAGTGTTTTGCCAACCGAAGACGGCATTTTCTGCGATAGTCGAAGACCGGAACGCCATACATCGCCCGAAATTTCGCTCGCAGGCCGCTTGGGCTCATAGCCGCCATATCGGCAAGGTCCTTCAGGGTGTGATGATGGTCCGGAGTGAACTCGAGGTGCTGTCTCACCAGCTCAAGGCGCTGACGTTGCTGGACCGGAACCACCGGAACATGGGGAGATTCATGCTCTTCGCCTCCCAGCCCCAATCCGGCAAGCTGCAGTGCGAGGCCTTCCAACACCAGATCTTTCTGAACGCCCGTCATGGTAAGGCCCGCGTAGGTCTGTAACAGCTCCTTGAGCGCGACAGGCACGTCCCATTTACGCAGGGGAACCCGAGGGAGCGTGGTCAGGCCGTGTAAGCTGGGTGAGACATGGCCCAAGCTTGCGCCCCTTGGATCGAAAGCAAGCGCCACAATTTCCAGATGTTTTTGCGCTGGCTGGTAGGCCTGTAATGGGTAGTCCGGATGCAGCTGCATGCTGACGGCCGTACCCGGCGTCAGTACGTGTTCGACAGAACCGAGGGTAAGTTCGACAGTGCCATCGAGTACGATCAGCGCCAGCAACGGCGCGTGACCACAAGAAACGGATTCATAGGCCTCAAGCACTTGAAGAGAGGAAAAGGTAAACCGGAAACCCGATGCCAGGCTGTGCTCGGTAACCTCCCCCCGGGCAACAATATGGTCATCAGCGCTGGTGTCGCCCTGGATGGCCGGGAACCGAAATTCAATGTCGTAAAGTTGCCCGAAGCGTTCGAAATCTGCCCGACTGAATGTGTGCAAACGTTCCGCTCCGAGCCTGTGTTCACCCAGTTTTGGAACTATTCCACCGTCACACTTTTAGCCAAATTCCGCGGCTGGTCCACATCGGTACCCTTGAGCACAGCTACATGATAGGACAGCAGCTGTAGCGGAACGGTGTACACAATTGGCGCCGTAATCGGATGCACGGACGGAATCTGCATCACGTGAATGCCCTCTTCCGGCTTCACGTCGGCCTTTTTATCAGCGAAGACAAACAGCTCGCCGCCGCGGGCACGGACCTCTTCGAGGTTGGACTTGAGCTTCTCAACCAGGTCGTTGTTGGGCGCTACCGTGACCACGGGCATTTCGCTGTCGACCAGGGCCAGGGGACCATGCTTGAGCTCACCGGCCGGATAGGCCTCGGCGTGGATGTAGGAGATTTCCTTGAGCTTGAGGGCACCTTCGAGGGCCACCGGGAACTGGGATCCACGGCCCAGGAACAGGCTGTGGTTCTTGTCCATGAACGCCTTGGACATCTCGGCAATCTCGCCATCCAGGGCCAGCACATCACTGACCTGGCCTGGCAGCAGATGAATGGCCTCCACGATTTCCGCTTCCTGCTCCTCAGGCAACCCGTTGTGACGGGCCAGGGCCAGGGTGAAAATCAGCAGCGCGGTCAGCTGCGTGGTGAAGGCCTTGGTGGAAGCTACGCCGATTTCCGGCCCCGCCTGGGTCATGATCACCAGGTCGGATTCCCGCACCAGGGAACTGCCCGGCACGTTACAGATGGCCAGCGCCGCCCGGAAACCGGCTTTCTTGGCCTGGCGCAGGGCCGCCAGGGTATCGGCGGTTTCGCCGGACTGTGAAATACACAGGAACAGGGTATCCTGCTGGATCACGTGTTTGCGGTAGCGGAACTCAGAAGCCACTTCCACCGAGCAGGCAACACCGGCCAGCTCCTCGATCCAGTAACGGGCGACCATACCGGCGTGGTAACTGGTGCCGCAGGCAATGATCTGGACGTGACGAACGTTCTCAAGCAGATTTGCTGCCTCGGTACCCAGAGCCTGTTCCAGCACCCGGGTTTTGGTGACCCGGCCTTCCATGGTGGCCTTGATCACTTTGGGTTGCTCGTAGATTTCCTTGAGCATGAAGTGGCGGTATTCGCCCTTGTCAGCAGAATCCGCGCCGTGCTCGAAGCGGGTAACCTCCCGCTCCGCCGGCTGGCCCTCCCGATCAAGAATGGTGATGCCTTCCTTGCGGATATCGGCAATGTCCCCTTCCTCCAGGAACATGAATCGGTCGGTGACCGGCAGCAGGGCAAGCTGATCGGAAGCAATGAAGTTCTCGCCGATACCCACGCCGATAACCAACGGGCTGCCCTCCCGGCACACCACCAGGTGATCCGGCTCATCCGCGTGAATCACGGCCAGGGCATAGGCACCACGCAGCCGGCCGATGGCGGCACGAACCGAGTCATGAAGGTTTCCGAGGGCCCGGTAATTCTTTTCGATCAGATGCGCGACCACTTCGGTATCGGTTTGAGACGTGAACTCAAAACCCTCGGCCCGCAGTTCTTCACGAAGTTCCTGATAGTTCTCGATGATGCCATTGTGGACGATGGCCAGGCGCTCGCCCGACATGTGCGGGTGGGCATTGATCTGGGACGGCTCGCCGTGGGTCGCCCAGCGGGTGTGGGCAATGCCCAGATGACCCGCCAGGGGGTTGGCCTTCATGGCGTCTGCCAGTGACGCGACTTTGCCCACTTCCCGTGCACGCTGAACGCTGTGGTCACCACCAATCACGGCCATACCGGCCGAGTCATACCCTCGATACTCCAGACGGCGCAGACCCTCAAGAAGGATGCCCTGAACGTCCCTTTCCGAAACCGCGCCTACAATTCCACACATGCTGCTCTACCTGTCTGTTGATCGATTTAATCAGTTTTTCTTCGGCTTTTCCCAGCCGGAGATATTGCGCTGTCGGCCACGGGCCACTGCCAACTCATTTTCGGCCACATCACGGGTGATGGTGGAGCCAGCGCCGATGGTGGCCTCTGCCTCAATAGTAACAGGGGCAACCAGTGAGGTGTTGGAGCCGACAAACACGCCATCGCCAATCACTGTCCGGTATTTGTTCACACCATCATAATTACAGGTGATGGTTCCTGCACCCACATTCACATTACGGCCCAGCGTGGCATCGCCGACGTAGCTCAGGTGGTTGATCTTGCTGCCCTCGCCGACGATGGCCTTTTTAGTTTCCACAAAGTTGCCGACCTTGGTATTCGCCGCCAGCTCTGTACCGGGACGGATACGGGCAAAGGGGCCGATCTGGGCGTTGGCGCCAATCGTTGCACTTTCAATGACACTGTTGGCCTTGATTTCAGTGCCATCGGCGATGGAAGCATCCTTGATGACACAACCCGGGCCAATGGACACATTGCTGCCCAGACTGACCTTACCCTCGAATACCACGTTCACGTCGATCCAGAGATCGTTGCCAATGCTGAGATCGCCACGGACATCAACCCGGGCAGGATCCGCAAGCGTCGCCCCTTCCGTCATCAGTCGGTCAGCCTGCTGACGTTGGAACCAGCGTTCCAGTTCCGCCAGTTGCAAACGATTGTTAACCCCCTGCACTTCGTAGGGATTCTCCGGCTGGGATACCGAAACACGCAGGCCCTGCGCCACCGCCATGGCAATAATGTCGGTGAGGTAGTACTCGCCCTGGGCGTTGCTGTTGGAGAGCGTCGGTAACCAGCTTTTCAGGTGTTTTGCTGACACCGCCAGTATGCCTGTGTTCACCTCACGAATCGTTTGCTGCTCTGTGGAAGCGTCTTTCTGCTCGACAATGGACTGCACGTCGCCTTCGGCATTCCGGACAATTCGGCCGTATCCCTGGGGGTTGTCCATGGTTACCGTCAACAGACCAAGAGTGTTGTCATCCAGCGTACCGACAAGACTTTCCAGGGTTTCGTGGCGAGTCAGGGGGACATCGCCATAGAGCACAAGAACCCTCGCATCAGCGGGAAGATCCGGCAGTGCCTGGGCAACCGCGTGACCGGTCCCCAGCTGTTCGCTCTGGGTGACCCAGTTTACCGAAGCTTCATCAGTGGCTTCCCGGACCTTGTCAGCCCCATGCCCAATCACCGTGTGGATTTTTTTAGCGCCAAGCTGTTTGGCGGTGGCTATCACATGATGCAGCATCGGACGGCCGGCAATCGGATGCAGCACCTTCGGCAGTGCGGATTTCATTCTGGACCCCTGGCCGGCGGCCAGGATGACAACGTGTAGCGGGCTCATCTGAGGTCTACCCCTGTTAGTGAACGGGTATCAATTCCAAAAAACAAAAACCGCGCCCCGATCAGCCGGCAAGGTTGTTGATATGCAACAAACCCTGCTGGCCTTTTCAGGATGCGGTCTTGTTTCGGGCAAGATCCAGAAACCGAAAAACGCTTCTATCGAAGGTTTTTACGCAGCTTCTGCAAGGTGCGCAACTGGGCCGCGGCTTCCGCCAGCTCCACAGCAGCACGTGAGTACTCGAACTCGCCTGTTTTGTTTGCCAGTGCCTTCTCGGCTTCCTTCTGCGCTTCCAGTGCCGCAGCCTCGTCCACATCCTTTGCACGGACAGCGGTGTCAGCCATCAGGGTGATGATGTTCGGCTGTACTTCCAGATACCCACCGGAAACATACAGGACCTCTTCATCGCCACCCTGTTTGACGATCCGCACCGCGCCGGGTTTCAGCGCGGTCAGCAGCGGAGCGTGGCCAAACTGGATGCCCATCTCACCTTCAGTCCCGGTAGCAGTCAGTACTTCCACCAGGCCGGAGAAGATCTTTTCTTCGGCACTTACGACGTCACAGTGTACGGTCATAACCATTTCTTACGCCTCTTGCGTCAGAAAGTGAAGGTTGCTTATTTGCTTTCCTTCGCTTTCATTGCCTTAGCCTTCTCGATAGCTTCGTCGATGCCACCACACATATAGAAGGCCTGCTCCGGCATATCGTCGTAATCACCGTTCAGGATGCCTTCGAAGCTGGCGATTGTCTCTTTGAGAGAGACATACTTACCGGGAGAACCGGTAAATACTTCCGCTACGTGGAAGGGCTGGGACAGGAAACGCTCGATCTTACGGGCGCGTGATACGGTCAGCTTGTCGTCTTCAGACAGCTCGTCCATACCCAGAATCGCGATGATGTCCTTCAGTTCTTTGTAGCGCTGCAGAACGTTCTGAACACCACGGGCAACATTGTAGTGCTGCTCGCCGATCACCAGCGGATCCAGCTGACGGGAAGTGGAGTCAAGCGGATCGATCGCCGGGTAGATACCCTTGGAAGCGATGTCACGGCTCAGTACCACGGTCGCGTCGAGGTGCGAGAATGTTGTCGCCGGAGACGGGTCAGTCAAGTCATCCGCCGGTACGTATACCGCCTGGATAGAGGTGATGGAACCGTTCTTGGTGGAGGTAATACGCTCCTGCAGCTCACCCATTTCCTGGGCCAGGGTCGGCTGGTAACCTACCGCTGACGGCATACGGCCAAGCAGTGCGGATACCTCGGTACCGGCCAGGGTGTAACGGTAGATGTTGTCGACGAACAACAGTACGTCACGGCCTTCGTCACGGAACTTCTCGGCCATGGTCAGGCCGGTCAGGGCAACACGCAGACGGTTTCCAGGGGGCTCGTTCATCTGGCCGTACACCATGGCAACCTTATCGAGAACGTTGGACTCCTTCATTTCATAGTAGAAGTCGTTACCTTCCCGGGTCCGCTCACCAACACCCGCGAATACGGAGAGACCGGAGTGCTCTTTCGCGATGTTGTTGATCAGTTCCATCATGTTTACGGTCTTGCCAACACCGGCACCACCGAACAGACCAACCTTACCACCCTTGGCGAACGGGCAGATCAGGTCGATTACCTTGATGCCGGTTTCCAGCAGGTCGGCTGACGCTGACTGGTCGGCATAGCCCGGTGCTTTACGGTGAATGGCCCAGCGCTCGTCTTCGCCGATGTCGCCCTGTTCGTCGATCGGACGACCCAGAACGTCCATGATACGGCCAAGAGTCTTGGTACCAACCGGCACAGAAATAGGCTTGCCGGTATTTTCTGCTTTCAGGCCACGCTTGAGGCCTTCGGTGCTACCCATGGCGATGGTACGTACAATGCCGTCGCCCAGCTGCTGCTGGACTTCCAGAGTTGTCTCACCACCTTCAAGCAGCAGTGCGTCATAAACGCCTGGCACGGAGTCACGTGGAAATTCCACGTCGATAACCGCGCCAATGATCTGAACGATGTGTCCGCTACTCATGCTCGGTTCCTCGTTATCTTGATAGTCAATAAAACCAGTAGGATCGTGTGCGGGATCAGACCGATGCCGCGCCGCTCACAATCTCCGATATCTCTTGCGTGATGGCTGCCTGACGGGCCTTGTTATAGGCCAGCTGAAGCTCATCGATGATGCTGCCTGCGTTATCTGTCGCGCTCTTCATGGCAATCATCCTGGCAGCCTGCTCACAAGCCAGATTCTCTACCACTCCCTGATACACCTGGGATTCGATATAGCGTGGCAGGAGCCCATCAAGGATGGGTCTGGAATCAGGCTCGTAGATGTAATCCCACTGGCGACCAACATCTTCATCTTCGCCTTCAGGCAAAGGCAGAAGCTGCAGCGATTTCGGGCTCTGAGTCATGGTGTTCACGAACTCGTTGCTCACCAGGTAAAGACGGTCAATCTTTCCTGATTCAAACGCGTCGAGCATTACCTTGACGTTACCGATCAGCTTGTCTGCACTCGGGTTGTCACCCAGGTGCGTAAGCGCTGCAACCACGTTTCCGCCATAATTGCGGAAAAATGATGCCCCTTTCTGCCCGATAGCACAGAGGTCGGTCTCAACACCTTTGTTTTTCCATTCACGCATTTCGCGCACAAGGAGCTTGAACACGTTGCCGTTCAGGCCACCGCACAGTCCCCGGTCTGAGGACACGACGATATAACCCACTCGCTTGACGTCACGTTCCAGCATGAACGGATGCCGGTAATCCTGGTTTGCCTTGGCAATATGCCCGATTACCTGGCGCATCTTGTCCGCATACGGGCGGGTTGCCTGCATACGTTCCTGAGCTTTGCGCATTTTGCTCGCAGCCACCATTTCCATGGCGCTGGTGATTTTCTGCGTGCTCTTGATGCTTCCGATCTGGTTACGTATTTCTTTTCCGACGGCCATAAGTCACTGCCTTTTCAAGTTAGACACTCATGTGGACCCAAGGCCCCCCGCAGGGGACCCAGAGGCTTACCAGCTTTGAGTGGTCTTGAATTTCTCCAGTGCAGCTTTCAGGCCGGCGGTAATTTCATCGTTGAAATTACCCTCTGGGCCGATCTTGTCCAGGAGGTCTTTCTGTTCAGCACGCATCCAATCCAGCAACTGTGCTTCGAACTTGACCACGCTGTTGACTTCAACATCGTCCAGGAAACCTTCATTCGCTGCGAACAGCACGGTACCCATTTCTGCCACCGTCATGGGGCTGTACTGATTCTGCTTCATCAGTTCGGTTACGCGCTGACCATGCTCCAGCTGCTGACGGGTTGCTTCGTCGAGATCTGAAGCAAACTGGGCGAAAGCGGCCAGTTCCCGATACTGCGCCAACGCCAGACGGATGTTACCGCCGAGCTTTTTCATGATCTTGGTCTGGGCAGAACCACCAACCCGGGATACCGAGATACCAGCGTTCATTGCCGGACGGATACCGGAGTTGAACAGGTTGGTCTCCAGGAAGATCTGACCGTCGGTGATGGAGATAACGTTGGTCGGTACGAAAGCCGACACGTCACCAGCCTGGGTTTCAATGATCGGCAGCGCGGTCAGGGAACCGGTCTTGCCTTTCACTTCACCGTTGGTGAGCTGCTCTACGTAATCTGCATTTACACGGGAGGCACGCTCCAGCAGACGGGAGTGCAGGTAGAAAACGTCACCCGGGTAAGCTTCACGGCCCGGCGGACGACGCAGCAGCAGGGAGATCTGGCGGTAAGCCACAGCCTGCTTGGACAGATCATCGTAGATGATCAGGGCGTCTTCACCACGGTCACGGAAATATTCACCCATGGAGGTACCGGAGTACGGAGCCAGGAACTGCATCGCTGCAGGATCGGCAGCGCCAGCGGCAACGACGATGGTGTGATCCATGGCGCCGTGCTCTTCCAGCTTGCGCACGACGGCGGCAATGGAAGACTGCTTCTGGCCGACGGCAACGTAGATACACTTGATGCCGGTGTTCTTCTGGTTGATGATCGCGTCGATGGCAACGGCGGTCTTACCAATCTGACGGTCACCGATGATCAGCTCACGCTGGCCACGACCGATCGGCACCATGGTGTCGATCGCTTTCAGACCAGTCTGGACCGGCTCATCAACGGACTGACGGGCGATAACGCCCGGCGCAACCTTCTCGACCGGTGCGGTCAGGGACGTGCCCAGATCGCCTTTACCGTCAATCGGGTTACCCAGACCGTCAACCACACGGCCCATCAGTTCCGGACCAACCGGCACTTCAAGGATACGTCCGGTACAACGAACTTTCTGGCCTTCGGCCAGATCTTCGTAGTCACCCAGCACAACAGCACCTACCGAATCACGCTCCAGGTTCAGCGCCATACCGTATGTGCCATTGGCAAATTCGATCATCTCGCCGTACATAACGTCGGCAAGACCATGGATAAGTACGATACCGTCGGATACCGACAGGATCGTACCTTCGTTTTTTGCTTCGGAAGAGATATCGAGCTTTTCGATTCTCTTCTTGATGATGTCACTGATCTCGGATGGATTCAGTTGCTGCATGCCTTTGTCCTCAAACCTTGTGCTGAAATCAGGAGCCCAGAGCCCTGGCCATCTTGGCCAGTTTGCCTCGGACTGAAGCGTCGATAACCAGATCACCCGTGTTTACTATCACGCCACCAATCAGGGACTGATCAACGGCGGTTTCCAGGGCCACCTTGCGCTCCAGCTTTTTGGACAGCGCTTCGATGAGCTTCTGCTGCTGCTCTTCGGTCAATTCAAATGCCGTGCTCACCTTCAGTTTGACTGTGCGCTCAAGATCCGCGCGGTACAGGCTGAACAGGGCTGAAACTTCCGGCAACAACGGCAGGCGCTTGTTTTCAGCAAGAATCAACAGGAAGTTTCTGAGTGCTTCAGGCAGCGGCTCTTCAAAACAGTCAGCGAAGAGTTCCGCCTTGCGTTGCTCAGACAGGCCGGGATTGGCCAGGATGTTCTTTACCTCTTGGTCAGCCGCTACCTGAGCCGCGAAAGCCAGAGCCTGATCCCAGAGATCAACAGCATTCTGATCTTGCGCTGCACCGAAAACGGCCTTCGCGTAGGGTCGGGCTAACGTAGTAAGTTCTGCCATGGTGACCCTCTTTTAGAGTTCTGCGGCCAGCTTTTCCAGCATCTCGCTGTGAGCTTTGGCGTCTACAGAGGTTTCCAGAATCTTCTCGGCACCTGCAACAGCCAGTGTTGCCACTTCTGCTCTGAGTGCGTCGCGAGCCTGGACACGCTCCTGCTGAATTTCCGCCCTGGCCTGTTCAAGGAGCTTTTCGCCTTCTTTGCGAGCATCTTCCTTGGAGGCTTCTACAATCTGGGCGGCACGCTTGTTTGCCTGATCGATAAGGGCAGCAGACTCTTCCTTCGCCTTTTGGAGCTCTTTGGAAGCTTTTTGCTGGGCAAGTTCGAGATCAAGGGAAGCCCGATCTGCAGCAGAAAGGCCGTCGGCTATTTTCTTCTGACGCTCTGCCATGGCAGCCGTGATGGGCGGCCATACATACTTGACGCAGAACCAGACGAAAATAGCGAAGGCAATCGATTGCCCTATCAACGTAAGGTTTATATTCACGGCGATATACCTCTTGCTATTCGTTGCGTCCCGGTTAACGGGAAGTGGGGCGCGGTCTTAATCTTAACCAGCGCCCTCAGGTCTCGTTTTGATTAACCAGCAACAACGAAGATCAGGTACATAGCAATACCAACACCGATCATTGGAACGGCGTCAAGCAGACCAGCCATGATAAAGGCTTTGGTTTGCAGCTGGTTGGCCATTTCAGGCTGGCGGGCAGTGGAATCAAGAAGCTTGCCGCCCAGCAGACCAAAACCGATACCGGCGCCCAGGGCACCCAGACCGATAATAAGCGCAGCTGCGATGTATACCATTTCCATTGAAGACTCCTCAGTTTTTCAGATAGTTAAGGGTTTGTTTACAGAAATTATCAGTGATCTTCGTGCGCTGCGCTGAGGTAAACCACAGTCAGCGTCGTAAAGATGAAAGCCTGCAGCGTAACGACCAAGATGTGGAAGATAGCCCAGGGAACATTCAGCGTCCACTGGATCCACAATGGCAGAAGCGCGATCAGGATGAACACCACTTCACCGGCATACATGTTGCCGAAAAGTCGCAAGGCAAGGCTGATCGGCTTGATGATCAGGGCCAGAATCTCGAGTACCAGGTTAAACGGCACCAGCGACCAGTGATTGAATGGATTGAATGACAGCTCCTTGGCGAAACCACCTGCGCCCTTGACCTTGAAACTGTAAAACAGGATCAGCAGGAACACGCCGATGGAGATACCAAAGGTGCCGTTGGGATCGGTTGTCGGAACGATCTTGAAGTATTCCAACCCGAGCGCATGGGCTACGGACGGAATGTAGTCGACCGGAATCAGCTTCAGGGTGTTCATCAGCAGAATCCAGACAAAGATCGTCAGTGCCAGAGGGGCAATCAGGGGATTCTTGCCGTGGAAAACGTCACGGACGATGCCCTGAACAAATTCGAAAGTCATTTCGACGGCGTTCTGAAGTCCGCCCGGGGTGTCCGTCGTCACTTTGTTAGCAACAAACCGGAACAGACCGAGGAACAGAATGCCCATGGCAACCGACCACCCGAGGGTGTCCACATGGACGGCCATGAAGCCCATGTCTGCAGCCTCCTGGCCGGTTCGCGCAAAGGTCCAGGTCGCTTCCTCTACAACCGAGCCATCAGCCCGCTCGTAACCGCCCGGAAGCTTGCCATAGGTGAGGTTTGTTAGATGGTGTTTTATATACTCTACTGGGGTATCAGCTGCCATACTGCTCTCGTCCAGTCATCGCTGTGGGCGCGGCCGGATAAGCCAGCGCAAAGCCGTACCTATCGCAACCATCACAGCAAAAGTGAATAACAGAGCCGGCCCGTGGACTGACTCCATTAAAGTGAAAACGGCCGCAAAAAAAATCGCGGTAAGGGCAATCTTTATACTCGCTGCCCTGAACATGTTACTGACCGCCAGTTGCATCTGGCGAGCGCCCTCAAAGCGGTAGGCCCTGTGCGCAAAATAGGCATTGGGTATGACAAAAATAAGACCGCCGATAAACGCGGAATACCCGGCTGCTCTGCTCTCCATCAACCACAGCAAACTGAGGACGACCAACAGAACCATCTCTATGATCAGCCACTCTTTCAGTGGCACGTACGTGATGGCTTTTCTGAAACCTGTCATGTCACCAGCTGTTGTTGCAAGCGCGCGAAATTATATGTGTTAACCGATAGCTGTTCAACAGACGTCGCCCAAAAACGCGGTGAAAAATTAACCAGGCCATTTGGGCGAATCGATCAATTCCACACAGGTTGTGTCATCAAATAGTTCTGATTACCACATGTGGTATTTTTACGAGAAACTAGCACTTTAGAATGATTTATACCTGGCCTTAGCGAATGTGGCCCAAAATACCGTCAAGTTCATCCAGTGAACTGTATTCAATCACCAGCTTGCCTTTGCCACGCTGGCCGTGATCAATCGATACCCGTGCCCCCAGCCGTTCGGCCAGATCGTCCTGCAAGGCGCGGATGTTGGGATCCACGACTCCTTTCTTCCGGGATTTGCTGTCCGGGGTTTCCTGTTGTACCCGCCGTACCAGGGCCTCGGTCTGGCGAACCGACAACGATTTCGCCACCACCTGTTTGGCCACCTGCATCTGCAGTTCCGGGGCGAGGGTCAGCATCGCCCGGCCGTGGCCCATTTCCAGATCCCCGTGCTCGAGCATGATACGAACGTCCTCAGACAAACCGATCAGTCGCAGCAGGTTGGTAATGGTGGTGCGGGATTTACCGACGGCTTCGGCCACCTGGGCCTGGGTCAGGCCAAACTCGTCCTGCAGACGCTGGAGGGCGAAGGCTTCCTCAATCGGGTTGAGGTTTTCACGCTGGATGTTCTCGATCAGCGCCATGGCAATGGCGGCTTCATCCGGTACGTCCCGGATGATGGCAGGAATGCTGTCCAGGCCGGCCATCTGAGTGGCGCGCCAGCGGCGTTCGCCGGCAATCAGCTCATAGCGACCTTCAGCGATGGGACGAACCACCACCGGCTGCATCACCCCTTGCTGACGAATGGAATCCGCCAATTCCTGCAAGGCGGCAGGGTCCATATCGCGCCGCGGCTGGTAACGGCCACGCTGGATCAGATCAATGGGTACTTCGCGGAGTTCGCCGTCGTGGTCTTTCAGCTCCTGGTCAAGATTGACCTTGGAGCCCGCCAGCAGGGCACCCAGTCCACGTTCACCCAATCCTCGTTTCTTCGCCGCCATGGTGTCAGTCATTCTTCCCGTTGAAAATCGTTGTGCTTGTGTGAGTGACAGGGCGGTATGTTACACCGCAACCGGCGCGGATGTCTTTTTCGAACCATGGCGACGCACCATCTCGCCGGCCAGGGCGAGGTAGGCGATGGCCCCCTTGGAGGCCCGGTCGTATTTCAGGGCAGGTACGCCGTAGCTTGGCGCCTCGGCCAGGCGGACATTGCGGGGAATCACCGCCCGATACACCTTGTCGCCGAAGTACTCACTCAGCTGGCCGGAGACATCCAGGGTCAGGCTGTTGCGGGGGTCGTACATGGTGCGCAGGATACCTTCCACCTGCAGATTCGGGTTGACCGTCTCCTGGATCTGCTCGACGGTGTTCATCAGTGCCGCCAGTCCCTCCAGCGCGTAGTACTCGCACTGCATGGGAATCAATACGGAGTCCGCCGCCGACAGGGCATTTACCGTCAGCAGACTGAGCGAAGGCGGGCAATCAATGAGGATGTAATCGTAGTTGTCACGAACCGTGTTCAACGCCAGGCGCAGGCGGTGCTCACGACCGATTTCGTTCATCAGCTCGACTTCAGCGGCGGTCAGATCGCCGTTGGCCGGCAGGATATCGAAACCGGAGGCCTCGGCGGGGATGATCACCTCCGCGGCGCCGGCACGCTTGGTCAGCATGTCGTAACCGGACAGTTCCAGGGCATTTTTATCCACCCCGCTGCCCATGGTGGCGTTGCCCTGGGGATCCATGTCCACCAGCAGCACCCGGCGTTTGGTGGCGGCCAGGGAGGCAGCAAGGTTGACGCAAGTGGTGGTTTTGCCCACACCGCCTTTCTGATTGGTCACTGCAATCACGCGCGCCATGTCCTGCCTCCTTGTTTATGGGTTAGCGGTAGAGAAATTCGACTGCCGAACTACCGGGAGTTCTCGGCCCGGGCAACCACCAGAAGATGGCGTTCGCCATCGGCACCGGGAACGTCCAGGGAATGGCTGGATTTTACCTGCCAGCCAGCCGGGAGGGCAGCCACTTCATCATCCGGAAACTGGCCTTTCATGGCAAGGAACTCCCCCTCATTTGCCAACAGATCACCGCACCAGCTCACCAGATTCTCCAGCGCAGTGAAGGCCCGGCTGCTGATCTGGGTGAAAGGCTGCTCCGGGCTGCAGTCCTCGGCCCGGCCATGGATCACCTCAACATTGCCCAGGCCCAGCTCCAGCACGCACTGGTTCAGGAAACGGGTTTTCTTGCCATTGCTGTCGAGCAGGGTAAAACGCTTTTCAGGCAGCGCGATGGCCAGAGGAATTCCGGGCAGGCCGCCGCCGGCGCCGACATCGAGGAGATGGTCCGTGCTCACCCAGGGCAGGATGCTCAGGCTGTCCAGCAACTGCCGGGATACCATCTGCTGTTCGTCGCGAACTGCGGTGAGGTTATAGGCCCGGTTCCATTTGTTGAGCAAACCCAGGAAAGCCAGCAGCTGTTGCTGCTGGCTTTCGCCAAGGGCAAGTTCCATCTCGGCCAGTCCGTCCCGGAGCTGGCGCTGCCAGAGTGCGTTGGTCATGGGCGCAGATCAGGCCGACTGCTTGCGCAGCAGATCGCGCTTCTTCAGGTGCACCAGGATCTGGCTTACCGCCGCAGGGGTCACGCCCTGAATGCGTGAGGCCTGGGCCACGGTTTCCGGTCGCACGGCCTTGAGCTTTTGCTTGATCTCGTTGGACAGGCCGCCGATCACGTCGTAATCCAGATCCACCGGCAGGGCGGTATTCTCATTTTTACGCAGCCGTTCGATCTCGTCGGTCTGACGCGAAATGTAGCCCTCGTACTTGATCTCGATTTCCACCTGGTCCGCGACCACCGGATCATCGGCCTGCGCGGCACCAATCTCGGCGATGTGGCTGTAGACAATCTCCGGGCGACGCAGCAGTTCCGCCAGGGACTGATCCCGGGTCATCGGCTGCTTCAGAAAGCCGTTGGCCCGCTCACCGGCTTCGGTATTCGGATGAATCCGGGTGGCCTCAAGGCGACTGCGCTCTGTTGAGATCGCCTCGCGCTTGTCGTTGAACTTCTGCCAGCGCTCATCGTTCACCAGGCCGAGCTTGCGACCGGTTTCTGTCAGGCGCAGGTCGGCGTTGTCCTCGCGCAGAATCAGGCGGTACTCGGCGCGGCTGGTAAACATACGATAGGGCTCGGAGGTGCCCATGGTGATCAGATCATCCACCAGCACGCCCAGGTAAGCCTCATCCCGACGCGGGTACCACTCCTCTTTTTCCTGCGACCGCAGGGCAGCGTTGATCCCTGCCAACAGGCCCTGGGCACCGGCTTCTTCGTAACCGGTGGTGCCATTGATCTGGCCGGCAAAATACAGACCCTGAATGAACTTGGTTTCCAGGGTGTGGCGCAGGTCCTGCGGATTCAGGTAATCGTATTCGATGGCGTAACCCGGCCGAGTGATATGGGCATTTTCAAAGCCAGGAATCGAACGCACGGCCGCCAGCTGGATATCGAACGGCAGGCTGGTGGAAATGCCATTCGGGTAAAGCTCGTTGGTGGTCAGTCCTTCCGGTTCCACAAAGATCTGATGCGAATCCTTGTCAGCAAACCGGTTCACCTTGTCTTCGATAGACGGGCAATAGCGTGGCCCCACGCCCTCGATGCTGCCCGCAAACATCGGCGAGCGATCGAACCCGCTGCGGATAATATCGTGGGTCTGTTCCGTGGTCCGGGTCACGTAGCAGCAGACCTGTTCCGGGTGCTGGCTGCGGCTGCCGATGAAGGACATCACCGGGGTGGGGTCATCCCCCCATTGCTCCTGCATCACCGAGAAATCCACAGACCGGGCATCAATCCGCGGCGGCGTTCCGGTTTTCAGACGGCCGACATTGAATGGCAGTTCCCGCAGGCGCTGGGCCAGGGCGTTGGCCGGCGCGTCACCGGCACGGCCACCGGCATGGTGTTGCATGCCGATGTGGATAACTCCGCCAAGGAAGGTGCCCGTGGTCAGGACCACCGTCTTCGCGTTGAAACGGATGCCTGTCTGGCTGACGACACCGGTTACCTGATCGTTTTCCACAATCAGATCGTCCGCCGCCTGCTGGAACAGGGTCAGGTTCGGCTGGCTTTCCAGGGTATGGCGGATGGCCGCCTTGTAAAGAACCCGGTCCGCCTGGGCACGGGTGGCACGGACCGCGGGACCCTTGCGACTGTTCAGCACCCGGAACTGGATGCCGGCCTTGTCGGTGGCCTCGGCCATGGCGCCGCCCAGGGCATCAATTTCTTTCACCAGATGGCTTTTGCCGATACCGCCGATGGCCGGGTTGCAGGACATCTGGCCCAGGGTCTCAATGTTGTGGGTCAGCAGCAGGGTCTGGGAGCCCATGCGTGCAGCCGCCAGCGCGGCCTCGGTACCGGCATGGCCACCACCAATGACAATGACATCGAAACGGGTCGGAAAATCCACGGCTCACCTCGGAAATCGGGAGATAAAATAGGGCGGCGAGTATAACGCCTCACCCGGGAAATTGCAGTCGGAATGTGCAAATTTTAACCAGAGACACCCCCGGTTGAAAGCTGCATGGGCATCACACGGAGTGGGCAGGGGTTTTTTCTGAGGCAAGCGGCATAGTGGAAAACCGAAATTCACGGCTTTTCAGACGCTTGGATGAGTCTTCTCAGAAAAGTTTTCAAGAAAGTTATCCACATGCAAGACTACTTGTTCAACACCCTAAAAAACGATTTAACACTATGATTTTTATGATTTATTTATAATTCATCCGGAGTGTTTCCGCAGGTTTTCCAACTAATTATCCACAGAACCCGCCGCAGTTTTCCTCCGAAGTCGCCAAACCACCAGCAGTACCGCGCCGTTCAGCAGGGACAGCAACAGGAAAAACCCTGGAATGCTGATGCCCAGCAGACCAAGCACCACAATACCGGCCAGGGCACTCACCACCATGAACAACGCGTTAATGACATTCAGCGCTGCAATGATGCGGGCACGCTTGGCCCGTGGCGTTTCGTGTTGGATAAAGGCGTACAGAGGCACGATGAAAAGGCCGCCGCAGATCCCGATGCCCACCAGATCCAACAACACCCTCAGGTAAACGGGATCGGTCAGCAGGGTCCACCAGGTCGAGGCCACGGGGTCGTCCGGAACCGCGAAATACAGATCAATACCGAACAGGCTCAGCCCCAGAGCCCCCCAAGGCACGGGTGCGAGGGTAATCCGGTGTTTGGTGAGCCGCTCACACATCATGGACCCGATGGAAATCCCGATCGTGAACATGGCCAGCAGCAGGGTGACCACGGTTTCGTCGCCCAGGAGGTTGGTACGGGCAAAATTGGGAAACTGGGTCAGGTAGGCCGCGCCAAGAAACCAGAACCAGGAGATGGTCAGCACCGCCAGCAACACCTGGCGACGTTCAGCGGCCAGGGCCATCAGTCTCCAGGTTTCCACCACCGGCCGGAAGCGTACAGTAACTCCGGAACCGTCGGGTTCGGTTGCGGGCACCTGGCGAGCCGCCAGATAGCCCAGCACCGCCATCACCACCACAGCTATCGCCGTCAGACGTGCGGCAGCCTCAAAGCCCATCAACAGGCCCGCAGCAATGGTGCCCAGCAGAATTGCCACAAAGGTGCCCATGCCCACCAGACCGTTGCCACCCACCAGTTCATCGTCCGCCAGCACCTGGGGCAGGATCGCGTACTTCACCGGGCCGAAGAAGGTCGACTGGGTGCCCATCAGGAACAACAGCACCAGCAACAATTCGTACCAGCCGAACCAGAGGCCAAGCGCAGCAACGGACATAATCACGATTTCTGCCAGCTTCACAGTCCGGATGATCCTGGATTTTTCGTAACGGTCCGCCATCTCGCCGGCAATGCCGGAGAACAGAAAGAACGGCAGAATGAAGAGGAAGGCCGCCAGGTTAACCACCACGTTCACCGACAGACCCATCAAACCGCCGGCACTGTAGGTAATCAACAGCAGCAGCGCGTTCTTGAACAGGTTATCGTTGAACGCGCCGGAGAACTGAGTCAGGTAAAACGGCAGAAAGCGGCGTTGACCAAGCAAACGGAACTGACTTTTTGATGGCATCAAGAAATCCTGTTTTGGTGCATAACCAACGTTGGTGCTGAGAATCTGCCCGGATCCGGTGCAACAGTTCGGACATCGATGGCGCGGATCATTTATTTGACGGGGTTAAGCGAATTTAAATGCTTGATTTTTGACTGTCTGGTACGAAATTCGCTTGGTTTCCCTGTCCAGACACTCATTTTTATCAGGCCAGGATGGCTAGAACATTAGCAGTATAAAGGTTCCTGACCATGAGCAGCGTAGTCCGACTTCCCCGGCGCATCTATCGCGGAGCCGAAATAACCCGGGCTCCAGACATGATCAACGACTATGATTTCAGTTCTGTTTATCAGCCGATCCTGAGCCCAACCCATCGTAAACTGGTGGGCTATGAGGCCCTGGTGAGGGTCCGGAAGAACAACGCCAGCATCTCCCCCTTCGAGCTTTTCGAGCAGGCGGAAGCAGAGAACCAGACTGCCGAACTGGACAGACACCTGTTGCAGATTCATCTGGATAATTTCGCCGCAAGCTCGCAGCCTGTGTGGCTGTTCCTGAATATTAATCCGGGCACCTGCATTCATCCAGAAGCCTCTCTGGAAAAGCTCGCCGAGCAGTGCCAGAGCAGCGGAATCGACCCGGAGAAAGTGGTTCTGGAACTGGTGGAAACGGCATCCGAGAATCCGACCGCGCTTCTGGAATTCATTCTCAAAGCCAAGGCCCATGGTTTCCAGATTGCCATTGACGATTTCGGGATGGGCGATTCGAATTTCGAGCGTTTGTGGCGCATCAATCCGCTCATCGTCAAGCTCGACCGCAGTCTGCTGGTGAATGCCGAGAACCACAGTCGTGCCCGAATGCTTCTGGAGAGTCTGGTAAAGATGATTCGCGAGAGCGGCAGCCTTGTGCTTCTGGAAGGCATCGAGAACAGCACCCAGGCCCATATCGCCCTGCAAACCGAGGCGGATCTGCTGCAGGGTTTCCTGTTTGCGCGTCCAACCAATCTGCAAGAGCATGAGCCGGAACTCACAGAACTGGCCTTGAAAGGAATTATTGCCGATTCCAGCGAGTCTTCGGCCCAGGACATACGGGACCAGGAGAGCTACTTTAGACTGCTTCGCTTCGAAATTCTGGAAGCCTGCCACTCCCTCAGCCGGGAGTTACCGTTCGATGTCGCGTGCAATAAGCTGTTGGACGTGGACGGAGTGAAACGCTGTTTTCTGCTTAATGCCCAGGGCATACAGCAGGGCAACCTTGCCCGCGCCAATCCGGACATCCATCGCGGAAAGTTCAACCCCCTGTATCACTCCGCCGGGGCCCGATGGACGCACCGGGAATACTTCCGCAATGCCCTGGAACGGCCCCAGCACATCAGCAGCTGCCGGCCCTACGTCGGCCTGCCAGATGCGAAACGCACGGTAACCCTGTCCACGATGCTACCCGGGCAAAAGGTCTTTTGCATCGACATCCACCCGGACGAAATATTCAGTGGCCAACTGGAATTTCCGGCCACCCTCTGATCCTCGGACGGTTCAGAAATCGTCCGCGCGTTTCTGTGGCGCCGCTGCCAGGCCACTGCCACCGGCCTGCCCCGAAGCCTGACGTTCCAGTTCCCTCTCCACCGCGTTGGAGGATTTGGCAAACCTCGCCAACAGGTTATAGAGCACCGGAATGATGAACAGGGTCAGTGTGGTGGCGAAAATCAGCCCGCCCAGAATCACCATACCGATGGCGGCACGGCTCTCTGCCCCGGCGCCGGTGGCAATGACCAGGGGAATCGCACCAAAAATCGTCGAAATGGTGGTCATCAGGACAGGCCGGAACCGCAGGCAGGCACCCTCAAGAATGGCCTCCCTGACCTCATAACCCTTGTCCCTCAGCTGATTGGCAAACTCCACGATCAGGATGCCGTTCTTGGCCATCAAGCCCAGCAACATGATGATGCCTATCTGGCTGTAGATGTTCAGACTGATACCGGCCCACCACAGCGCCAGCAGGGCACCGGTCACCGCCAGGGGCACCGACAGCATGATGATCAGGGGGTGGATCCAGCTTTCAAACTGCGCTGCCAACACCAGGAACACAATGACAAAGGCCAGGGCAAAGGTGACGTAGATAGCGGCCGAAGACTCCTGGAATTCCCGGCTCAGCCCCTTGTAGCTTACCCGGGCTTCCGGCGGCAGGTTATCCACAGCCAGGTTGTTCAGGTAGGTCAATGCCGAGCCCAGGTCATAGCCATCCGCCAGGGATGCACTGATAACCACGGCGGGAAGCCGATCAATACGGCGGAGGTCCGGGTTGGCGCCAATTTCCTCAAGCGATACCAGTGCTTGCAACGGGATCAGGTTACCGCCCTCCCGAGGCCTGAGGAAGATCTGCTCAAGATCCCCCGGCGTTGCCCGGTTAGCGTCATCCGCCTGAATGATGACATCGTATTCCCGGCCGCGGTCAATGTAGGTGGTTACCTGACGGGAGGCCAGCATGGTCTGGAGCGTGAGACCGACATCCTCAATGGTAATATCCAGATCTGCTGCCCGCTCCCGGTCTATGTTGACCCGAAGTTCCGGACGGGTCAGCTCGAAATCGGTATCCACATTCTCAAGATTCGGGTTGTCCTTGGCCCGTTCAACGATTTCCTCGCTCCAGGCCTGAACGCTCTCATAGTCTGGCCCCGCCACTACAAACTCAACCGCCTGACTGAATCCCCGCTGGCCCAGGCCGGGCGGGTTGACGGCCACCGTCCGGATGCCGGACACATCCGCCAGTTTCTTGCGGATTTCGCTGGTCACTTCCTGCTGCTTGACGTCCCGGTCTTCCCAGGGCACCAGGCCCATGATCATGAAGGCGTTATCTTCTTCGTTGCGGAATCCGACAATTGCCAGCAAACGGTTCGCGATGCCTTCATCCAGGTAAGGCAGTAATGATTCTTCCACCTGTTGGACGTAGTGGTCAGTGTATTCAACCGTCGACCCCCTGGGCGCGCTGGTCGGCATGATAATCACCGCTCGGTCTTCGGTCGGCGCCAGTTCCTGGGGTAATTTCGGGTACACCACAGCGGCAATCACCAGGCCCACCAGGCCCAGCCCCAACAACAGCCCCGGCTGTCTCAGGGAAAACTGAAGCAGTCGCCGATACCCATTGGTCAGGCCATTCAGCACCTTTTCGCTCGCTGCCCAGAGACGATGGCCCTCGGCCGATTCCGGACTGTGCCTGAGCCACTTGGAGCACAGCATGGGCGCCAGGGTCAGCGCGACCAGGCTCGAGAACACCACCGCCGCTGCCAGGGTGAAACCGAATTCGGCAAACAACCGGCCGATATTACCGCCCATGAACGAGATGGGAACGAAAACCGCCACAAGCGTCAGGGTGGTGGCAATCACCGCGAAAGCGACCTGTTTCGCGCCCCGATAAGCGGCAAGCAATGGCGGCTCACCCTCATCGATCCGGCGCTGGATGTTTTCCAGCATCACGATCGCGTCATCCACCACCAGGCCGATCGCGAGGATGACTGCCAGCAAGGTCAGTACGTTGATGGAAAAGCCCAGAAAGCCCAGGCCAATAAAGGCTCCGATCACGGCAACCGGGATGGTCACGGCCGGGATAAGGGTGGCCCGCCAGGAACGCAGGAACAGGAAGATTACCAGGATAACCAGGGACACCGCGATGGCGAGCGTGGTTACCACTTCCTTGATGGAGGCCCGGATGAAGATGGATTCGTCGTAGCTCTCGGCGATGGTGACTTCCGGTGGCAGGGTTTCGCGGATCTTCTCCAGCTCAGCCCGAACGGCATCGGAAACAGCCACCGTATTGGCCTTGGATTGGCGAATCACACCCATGCCGATCGCGGTCTGGCCATTGGCCCGCAGGCGGCTGACGTCCGATTCCACCCCCATCTGGACATTGGCCACTTCACCGAGGCGCAGCAGATCGTTGCCATCACGGCGAATCACCAGCTCCCGGAACTGCTCCACGTTCGACAAGCGGCCTTCTGCCCGAACCGTAAAATTCCGCGTTGAGGAATCCACCGATCCAGCCGGTAGCTCGACGTTGTTGGCACGCAGGGCCCGTTCAACTTCCGCCACGGTGATATCCCGGGCGGCAAGCCGCTCGCGATCCAGCCACACCCGGATGGCATAGCGCCGTTCGCCACCAATGCGCACGTCCGCCACGCCATCGAGCACTGACAGCCGGTCTGCCAGAACCCGATCAGCAAAGTCACTGAGCTCCGCGCTGTCCCAGACATCACTGCGCAGGGTAACCCACATCATGGGTCGGGCATCAGAATCCGCCTTACGCACCACTGGTGGATCCGCTTCGTCCGGGAGCTGGTTGGCCACCCGGGACACGGCATCACGGACATCATTGGCCGCAATGTCGACATCCCGGGCCGTGGTAAATTCGATGCTGGTTCGGGATTCACCCTGTTCAGTGGAAGACTCGATAGAGCGAATGCCCTCGATGCCACTGATGGCGCCCTCGATCACCTGGGTGATCTGGGTGTCCACCACCTCGGCCGCCGCACCGGTGTAATCGGTGGAAATGGAAACCACGGGTGGGTCAATATCAGGATATTCTCGCACCGGCAAACCCAACAAGGCGGCCAGCCCGAACACCACGATCAGAAGGCTGAGAACCGTCGCGAATACCGGGCGCTTGATGGAAACGTCAGAGAGAACCACCGATCAGGACTCCCTGGACGTGATAAAACGGTTCTCGGGTATGGCTTTGTCGTCCTCAAGCACCCGAATCCGGTCCCCGCTGCTGAGCCGGTCCTGACCAGTCACAATCACCGGATCATCCTCGGCCAGACCGCTCGCCACCTCCACAAGGCCGGGCATGCGCGAACCCAGGCTGACCGAGACCCGCTTGGCCACACCGTCTTCAGCCACGAAAACATACTGCTCATCGCCGCGGATCATGACCGCCTGTTCCGGGATCACCAAGGCTTCCCGTTCCCGGAGCGTAAGGGTCGCGGACATGAACTGACCCGGCCGAAGCAAACCGTCCGGATTATCAATCAGTGCCCGCACCGGCAGCGACCGGCTCAGCTCACTGACCCGGGAACCCAACTCCACCAGCTGGCCGGAAAACGTCTGGTCCGGGTAGGCCGGCGATGCGCCACGAACCTGTTGTCCGAGACTCACTTGCCCCAGAAAACGTTCCGGAATCGAAAAACCCAGCTCCATACGGTCGGTGGTATCCAGGGTGGTCACGGAGGTTCCGGCGGTCATGTAGGCACCGACGCTGATGTCGCTCAGGCCCACCACGCCGGAAAACGGCGCTTCAATGCGGTGATTTTCCAGACGGACCCGGGCTGACTGGCGTTGCGCTTCAGCCACGTCCACCGACGTTCTGAGTTCATCCACCTGGGACTGGGATATGCTGTTGTTGGAGCGAAGCCGCTGTGCCCTCTCGTATTGCCGGCGGGCATCCGCCAGTTGCGCTTCGATGACCTGCAGATCAGCCCGGGCCTGGCGATCATCCAGACGTAACAGCACCTCGCCCTGCTCTACCCGGCGACCGGTTTCGAGATTCAGTTCCACCACCCGGCCACTCACTTCGGTGGTCAGCTCAACCGAGTCAAGGGCTTTCAGACTGCCAACGGCGTTGACCACATCCCGCACCGTGTCCATCTGCGGATGCATGGTGTTGACCGCGCTGGCGGAACGCTCACGACCGTCCTGGGCGGCATCGCCATCGTCCAGGTTCTGATACACAAAAGCGCCGCCGACAGCCACAGCCACCAGCACCAACGCAATCAACCACTGCTTCCACATAGGATTTCCAGATAGTCCGGGTCTTGGTTAGTCGTCTGTTACTTTTTCTGGATGACCAGAACCACTTCGCCCACGTCGATCCCCCACTTGCTCATGGTGGTCTGGTTGATCAGCGTGTCCGGAGTAATCAGGTACATCCAGTCGTCCATCCGTACATCCAGCGTACCGTCGCCGTATGACACACGAAGGACATAATTCATGTGAATGGCATTACCGCTCCAGCGCATGGTTCCCGGTTCAACCACATCGCCGGCCTCGGCATGATAGCCCTCATCAGTGGGGGTAAGCGTCCAGACCCGGGTCTGCACCTCGCCGTCATCAAAGCGGAACACCTCATCCAGGGTTCCCACACCTTCCTCATCCCAGGACGCGCTGATATCTGCATCGAAGGTACGAATCACTTCCCCGGAGAAATTCTTGACCACCCCCCGGGCGGAAAGTTCGCCGGTGAAGAACTCTTCAGGGACCAGCTCCGGGGTCCGGTCCGCGTAATCCTCAAGCGAAGGGCTGGCACAGCCACTCAGCAGCACTGCCGAAGACAATACCCAGAGTATAGGTGCCGACAGGCGTTTCGAAATCACAGTAAACAGGCTTTGCATGACTTTTACACTCTCTGCACGGGTTGTAACGGGTCGTGGGCGCAAAGGAATACGCCCTAACCGTCTTTAGCGATCAGTACCGGAAGCCAACCGGGCCTGTTACGTCATCTCGGCCAATTGTCCATTCTGACAGACCTTCGGGCGGTTTTCGTCAATGGCACTGGTTGGGGATTGGCGTAAAACAACAGGCAACGGGCGGCTTTTGCCCATCGACGATTCCGAGAGACCCACAGAGGATTCCCCTATGCCGGTTTACAAGGCGCCCCTGCGCGACATGAAATTTCTTCTGAACGAGGTGTTCGACTACCCGGGCCATTACGCCACCCTGGCCAGCGGTGAAAACGCCACGCCCGATATTGTGGATGCGATACTCGGCGAATGCGCAAAGTTCTGCGAAGAAGTATTGAGCCCGCTCTACCTCTCTGGCGATGAGGAAGGCTGCAAACTCGAGAACGGTGAAGTCACCACGCCCGCCGGTTACCGCGAAGCCTACCTGCAATACGCCATGGGTGGCTGGCAAGGGCTCTCCGCACCCGAGGAATACGGCGGCCAGGGCCTGCCTGCGTCCATGGGACTGCTCAAGCAGGAAATGATGGGCACCGCCAACTGGCCCTTCTCCATGTATCCGGGACTGTCCCTGGGTGCCATGAACACGATCTTCCTGCACGGTTCCGAGGAGCAGAAACAGACTTACCTCGCGCCACTGACCGAAGGCCGATGGGCCGGCACCATGTGCCTGACCGAACCCCAGTGCGGCACGGATCTGGGCCAGGTGAAGACCAAAGCCGAACCGCAAGCCGACGGAAGTTACCGGCTGACCGGCACCAAGATCTTCATTTCTTCCGGCGACCATGACCTGACCGAGAACATCGTCCACATCGTACTCGCCCGGCTGCCCGATGCCCCCAAGGGCACCCGGGGTATTAGCCTGTTCATCGTGCCCAAGTTCCTGCCGGACAGCAACGAGGGTGTCGGCGAACGCAACGCGGTTGTCTGCGGCAGTCTGGAAAAGAAAATGGGCATCAAGGCCTCCGCCACCTGCGTGCTGAATTTCGACGGTGCCACCGGGTATCTGATTGGTCCCGAGAATGAAGGCCTCAACTGCATGTTCACCTTCATGAACACGGCCCGGATAGGCACCGCAATCCAGGGCGTCGGGCCGGCCGAGCTGTCCTATCAGTGGGCGTTGGCCTATGCGAAGGATCGACGGTCCATGCGGGCGCTTTCCGGCAAGAAAGAACCGGATCAGGTGGCCGACAGCCTGATTCACCATGCCGATGTACGCCGGATGCTGTTAACCCAGAAGGCCATCGCCGAAGGTGGCCGGGCCATGCTCTACTACGCTGCCCGCCTGGCCGATCATATGGTGGAAGGCTTCACCGAAGGTGATGATAAAAAGGCCGAGAAATACGATGACAAACTGGGCTTTCTGACGCCCATACTGAAAGGATTTCTGACCGAACAGGGGTGTGAGGCTGCCAATCTTGGCGTACAGGTCTTTGGCGGCCACGGTTATATTCGCGAACACGGCATGGAACAGATTGTCCGGGATACCCGCATTGCCACCTTGTACGAGGGCACCACAGGCATCCAGGCCCTGGATCTGCTGGGCCGAAAGGTATTGCTGATGACCCAGGGTGGCGCAGTCCGTGACTTTACCCTGAAGATTGCCAATTTTGCCCGCAAACACCTGACCGACAAACGGCTACGGCCCTGGGCGCTTGAGCTGCTCAAGCTGACCGGCCAGTGGAACCTGTTGACGGTTCGGATCATGCTCGCAGCCCGCAAGGACCGGGATGTGGTGAGCTCTGCGGCCTATGATTTCCTGATGTACAGCGGCTACGTCACCATGGCGTACATCTGGCTACGCCAGGCTGCTGTGGCTGTGGATAAGCTGGATCACGGCGGCGCGGAATCCGCAGGCTTCTACCAGGCCAAGCTGGCCACCACCGAGTTCTATTTCGAGCGTTTGTTGCCCAGAGCCCAGAGCCATTCTGCCAGCATGCTGAGCCCCAGCAAAAACCTGATGCAACTGGATGCCGAGGATCTGGCCTTTACCGGGTAACCCATCCGGTCCTTCTTACGCCCGGGCCATGGCCCGGGATTTTTTTGCCCTTGAAATATCCCGGGCTGACCCTACATTTTCTGTGCCTTTCCACATGGAAGCTTTTAACCAACTGACTTGATTAAAAATTTTGGATTTCGAGAATAAAAGAAGGAGGTTCGAATATGGAAACTCGTGCTGACGACTTTTATCCAACCCGCCTGGAACGTCCAACGGCAAGCTTTGAGCGCCAGGACCCTGTGGTACACAGCAAAGGTTCAGACCGAACCGACGGACCATTGAGTGAAACCGAGCTGGCGCAATATGAGCGCGACGGCTTTCTGGTCTTCAACCGTTTTCTCGACCCGGCCACGGTTCGGCAGTTCCGGGAGGATCTGCGCGCGTATGAGGATGACGAAAGCATCCTTCGGTCCGAAGGCACTATCACGGAGCCAGGTAAACAGGAAATTCGCTCGATCTTCGGGATTCACGAGCTGTCGGATCGTTTCGACCGGCTGACCCGGGATCCGAAGATCCTCGCCATGGTACGCCAGCTGCTGGGCAGCGAAGCGTATATTCACCAGTCCCGAATCAACTTCAAACCCGGTTTTCATGGCAAGGGCTTCGACTGGCACTCGGATTTCGAGACCTGGCACGCCGAGGATGGCATGCCCCGCATGCGCGCCGTCAGCTTTTCCATCGCCCTGACTGACAACACGCCCTTCAACGGTCCGTTAATGCTGATTCCTGGCTCCCACAAGACCTTCGTACCCTGCGTCGGCCGCACGCCGGAAGACAACTACCAGTCTTCTCTGAAAAAACAGGAACTGGGCGTTCCCAACGACCGGGATCTTGCTGCCATGGCCGATAAATACGGCATCAAAGCCCCTACCGGTCCCGCCGGATCGCTGATCATCTTCGAGTGCAATACGCTCCATGCCTCGAATGCCAATATGTCACCCTGGCCGCGGAGCAACCTGTTCTTTGTCTACAACAGTGTGGGAAACCAACTGCAGGCACCGTTCTGCGGCAACAAACCACGGCCGGATTTCCTGGGTAATCGAACCAATACCGAGGCACTGGTGCCCGTTGCAGACGAAGAACGCAGTAAAACCGGTTAGGGCTACTTCCCGATACAAAAACTGCTGAAAATCTTGCCAAGAAGCTCATCCGGGGTGAGATGGCCGGTAATCTCGCCCAGAGCATCCTGCGCGGCACGAAGATCTTCAGCGAGTAATTCACCGGCACCGAAACCTTCGAGCTGGCTCTGGCCCTGAATCAGCAGGGCCTGGGCCCGTTCCAGGGCATCCAGATGCCGGCGCCGGGCCAGGAAACCACCCTCGGTGGTGCTGGCAAAGCCCATGCACTGTTTCAGGTGGTCCCGGAGCATCTCCAGACCTTCGGCAGACTTTGCAGCCAGGCGGATAACCGGCGCACGCTGATGCTCTTCCGCACTGATACCTACCGCTTCACCGGAAAGGTCCACCTTGTTACGAATAACGGTCACCGGCGCGTTCGCCGGCAGCTGGTCGATAAAATCAGGCCAGATTTCATGGGGACTGGTTTTATCGGTGGTGGTGGCATCCACCATCAGAAGGATGCGATCGGCCTGGCGGATTTCATCCCAGGCCCGGGCAATCCCGATCTGTTCCACTTCGTCCGGGCTGTCCCGGAGGCCAGCGGTATCGATGATGTGCAGCGGCATGCCGTCAATGTGGATATGTTCCCGGAGGACATCCCGGGTGGTCCCTTCGATAGCCGTAACAATGGCCGCTTCTCGGCCAGCCAGGGCATTGAGCAGGCTGGATTTGCCGGCATTGGGCCTGCCGGCAATCACTACTTTCATGCCATCCCGAAGAATGGTTCCCTGCTGGGCTTCGGCCAGGATTTTCTCGAGTCGGTCCAGCAAATCCTGAAGATCACTGGCCACCTTGCCATCGGCGAGGAAATCAATCTCCTCCTCGGGAAAATCAATGGCCGCCTCCACGTAGATCCGCAGGTGGGTAACGGCCTCCACGAGATCGTCTATCTGCCGGGAAAACACACCCTGCATGGAACGGACGGCGCATCGGGCCGCCTGTTCCGAGCTGCTCTCGATCAGATCGGCAATGGCTTCGGCCTGGGCCAGATCCAGTTTGTCGTTCAGGAACGCCCGTTCTGAGAATTCACCGGGTCGGGCCAGTCTTGCCCCCTGGCTGCAAACCTCTCGAAGCAGGAGATCAAGAATCACGGTGCCGCCGTGGCCCTGAAGCTCGAATACATCCTCACCGGTGAAGGAATGGGGGTTGGGGAAAAACAAACCGATGCCCTCATCAATCAGTTCACCCCGGTGATCGTGGAACGGACCGTAATGGGCATAACGGGGTTTTGGCTCAAATCCAAGCATCTGTTGGGCAATGGTCCGGGCTTTGGGACCGGACACGCGAACGATGCCGACCCCGGCCTGTCCGGGTGCGGTGGCTATGGCTGCGATGGTTTCAGAACTCTGGCTCATGCTTTTTCCACAGGCTGAAAACAACAAAGGCTCCACACAGGAGCCTTTGCCGGGTCGGTTCGGGCACCGGTCAGTGCTTCTTGCCGGCCATTTCTGCTTCGATCTTGCGGGTAATGTACCACTGCTGGGCAATGGACAGAATGTTGTTCACCAGCCAGTACAGAACCAGGCCGGCCGGGAACCACAGGAAGAACACCGTGAAGATCAACGGCATCATCTTCATGATCTTGGCCTGCATGGGATCCGGCGGAGTCGGGTTCAGACTCATCTGCAGGAACATGCTGGCACCCATCAGAATCGGCAGGATGAAATACGGATCCATGACCGACAGATCCTGAATCCACAGCATGAACGGCGCATGGCGTAGCTGAACACTTTCAAACAGTACCCAGTACAGCGAGATGAATACGGGCATCTGCACCAGGATTGGCAGACAGCCACCCAGCGGATTGATCTTCTCCCGCTTGTAAAGCGCCATCATTTCCTGGGACATGCGCTGGCGATCATCGCCGTACAGTTCCTTGAGTCGTGTCAATTGGGGCGCCACCGCACGCATCTTGGCCATGGACTTGTAGCTGGTGGCCGACAGATGGAAGAACACCGCCTTGACCAGAACCGTCAGCAGGATGATCGCAACCCCCCAATTCCCGACAAGGCTGTGAAACCACTCGAGGATGATGAACAAGGGTAGTGAGATAAAGAACAGCCAACCGAAATCGACGGTACGGTCCAGGTTTGGTGCCAGGCTTTCCAGACGATCAATGATCTTCGGACCAACATAGGCCTGCGCACCGATCTCCGCTGTTTCACCCGGTGCCACGGTGGTGGCCGGGTACACGAAGCCCATTACGTAATTGGAACCACGGCGTGTGGTCTGGTACTGGGCAGGAACATCACGCTCAGGAACCCAGGCCGAGATAAAGTAGTGTTGCAGGAAGGCAAGCCAGCCGTTGGTGACAGACTGGTTAATCTGATTGTCCTGAAGATCACCGAAGTCGTATTTTTCATAGGGATCTTCAGGGGAACTGACAACAAGACCAAGGAATGCCTGGATACCCATGCTGGTCTGTGACGTCGGGTCTGGAGACTGGTCACGGACGATCTTACCGGTGAAATTAGCCTGCCAGTTATCGCTGGACTGGTTTTCAACAAGATATTTGACGCCAATTTCGTAGCTGTCACGTTCGAACTGGTATCGCTTGGTGATCCGGACACCGCTATCGGTGGTGTAAGAGAGGTCAACCTGAAGCTGGTTGTCACCCTCGGACAGCTCATAGCTGGAGGCGTCGGCGCTGTACACCGGTGCTGAGCCATTCTTTCGGCTATCCGGGCCGTCACGCCCGATCAGACCGCTCTCAAGAACATACAGGCGGTTCTGGGTGTTATTCAGCAGCGTCAGCGGTTCTTCACTGTCCAGGGATTTGTCGTAGTTCAACAGCTGGGCTTTAACCAGGTTGCCGCTGACCCGATCAATTCTGAGGTCGTACACATCGGTGCGGACAGTAATGAACTGGTCACTGACCGTGGTGTCATCTTCCGTTGAGCTGACCATGGCCTCACCGGTTTCCGGCGTTGTGAATTCTCCGTCACTGTCCGCCTCTGCCGAGCCGTCTTCCGGAAGCACCATATCGTCTGCGTTGCCGGTGCTGCTGGCAGACTCTGAAGGCTGCGATTCGGCGACTTGCGCCGTTTCCGGTTGCTGATGGTAGTCCTCATTCCAGGCAAGGACCATCAGATAACTGACAATAGCCAGGCCGGCAAATAATACGATGCGTTGAATATCCATAGAGTTACTGTCTGGTCTGGGTTGTTGTATGGGAATGATCAGCGTGTACGCAGGCTGTTACGGTTTCAGTGTTCCGGGCATCAGAGGTGCCCGGCACCGGATCATAACCGCCTTCCGCCCAGGGATGACACCTTAACAGACGCCGGATTGCGAGAAATAATCCTTTAAGCGCGCCATGGTGGGTTATGGCTTCAACGGCGTATTGGGAGCAGGTGGGATAGTGACGGCAGTGGCTGGCCATCAGGGGACTGATTGCGTACTGGTAGAAGCGGATGGGCAGAAGCAGGAGCTTGCGCATTAACCCGTTCCTCGACCGGCAGTTTCGGATGACTCTGTCCGGGATGGCTGAGATTGAGCGTGTTTTTTTCTGAGACGTCGCCAGAGATCATCCATGGATGCACGTACAGAGTGGTTGTCCAGGGATACCAGTCCCTGTCGTCCCAGTACCACGAGGTCAAGACCTGGCAGATCCGTCTGATGCCGGAAGCTTTCCCGGACCTGACGTTTTATCCGGTTTCTCTGAACGGCGAGCTTCAGGTTCTTCTTGGAAAAGATCAAACCGATCCTGGCGTGACCGAGATTATTCGGTGTCGCCAGGATCAGAAAATTCCGATGTGGAACTTTCAGCTGCACGTCGTTGAAGACTTTGCCGTAATCAGCAGGTCGCAGAAGACGATGTGATTTCGGGAAACTCAAAGCCTTCATGAGGCAATCAGAGCTTACGCGGACAGACGTACGCGGCCCTTGGCACGACGACGGGAAATAACCTTGCGGCCGTTGGCAGTGGCCATACGGGCACGGAAACCGTGAACGCGCTTACGCTTCAGGACGCTTGGTTGAAACGTTCTTTTCATGGTGATGATCTCACAATTCGTAAGTTGGAAATTCAGTAACTGGCCGGAAAATGAACAGCCAAAACAGGAGCGGCATTCTATGCAAATACCGGTGGGAATTCAATGCCTATTGCTAGTGGGTTGTGCGCATGTCAGAAAAACCCGGAACGGCCAGTCAGCTAATAAATTCAGTAGGTCTTTTTAAAATTCTTTTAAGGATTAATTATTACTGTTATTAGTATAGAAGGTTTCTGTGGATAAGCGGAAAAAAATAATGAAAAACAGTTTCTTGTGCGGTTTATAAGGGTATTGATAAGGCGGCCTGAGAGCTGTGGACGGCGGAAGGGCGAAATGTGGGTAAGTCGAATTTGCACGATAGATCCAAGTTATCCCCGGTCGCGTCCCCGGGTTCCTAACAGGGTTAAACCCGGGCTGTACACACAGGGCTGTGGGTAACTCACGAGCAAGGTTTTTTCTGTACACAAGGTTGTAGGTAAGTTTGTAATAAATTGAAATATAAAGAGATAAATTTCCACAGGCTGTTTATTAACTGGCTTTGGCTCTTTCACTGCGGGGCTGCTCGGGTTAGAATCCGGGGTCATCTCACAGGACAGGAAGTCCCTTGTCCGTTCAGAGACATTTCAGGGTTATCGGGAGCAGGCTGTCGTGCCAAACAGTATGTGGCATCAATGTCTTGAAGTACTCCGGGACGAGTTTCCCGCACAACAGTTCAATACCTGGCTCAGGCCCCTGCAATCCGATCACCGGGAGGGGCAGCTGATGCTGTTCGCACCCAACCGTTTCGTAATGGATTGGGTGAATGAAAAGTACCTTCGGCGTATTGAAGAGGTACTCAAGGATCTGAACGGCGGGCAGGCTCCCCGGGTCAATATGAAAGTGGGTTCCGCACCCCGTGAAGGTGAACCGGTCAAACGCTCGGAAGTTCCTGCCCGCGTGAATGGTCAGGTTCATGAAGAGACCGGTAGCCGGGTCACCGAAGAAGAAAAAGGTGTAGCGGCAACCGTGGCGGGTTCACCCTCTGTGCGGCCAAAGAGCGGTGGTGAACGGCGGCCGGTCCAGGTAGAAGGCGATATAAAACACCAGAGTTTCCTGAATGAAGGATTTACCTTCGAAACCTTCGTTGAAGGTAAATCCAACCAGTTGGCTCGGGCGGCGTCCATGCAGGTGGCCGAGAATCCGGGCGGTGCCTACAATCCACTGTTCCTGTATGGCGGCGTCGGTCTGGGTAAGACTCATCTCATGCATGCCATCGGTAACGAAATCGTCAGGCGTAACCCGAAGGCAAAAGTGGCCTATCTTCGGTCGGAGCGGTTTGTCGCCGACATGGTCAAGGCACTGCAGCTGAATGCCATCAATGAATTCAAGCGTTATTACCGGTCCGTGGATGCCCTGTTGATCGACGACATCCAGTTCTTTGCCCGCAAGGAGCGGTCGCAGGAAGAGTTTTTCCACACCTTCAATGCTTTGCTGGAAGGTGGCCAACAGGTCATCGTGACCTGCGATCGTTTCCCGAAAGAGATCGTGGACATGGAGGAACGCCTGAAATCCCGCTTTGGCTGGGGCCTCACTGTGATGGTTGAGCCACCGGAACTGGAAACCCGGGTAGCGATCCTGATGAAAAAGGCCGACCAGGCCAATGTGAAACTGAGCAGCGAAGCCGCCTTTTTTATCGCCCAGAAGATTCGTTCCAATGTAAGAGAGCTGGAAGGTGCGCTGCGTCTGGTGATAGCGAATGCTCACTTCACCGGTTCCGAAATCACGCCCCCCTTTATCCGGGAGAGCCTGAAGGATCTGTTGGCGCTGCATGAGAAGCAGGTAAGCATCGATAACATTCAGCGCACCGTGGCGGAGTATTACAAGATCAAGGTTGCCGATCTGCTCTCAAAGCGGCGAACCCGAACGGTTACCCGGCCCCGGCAGGTTGCCATGGCCCTGTCCAAGGAGTTGACCAATCACAGCTTGCCGGAGATTGGGGACGCCTTTGGTGGTCGTGACCACACCACCGTATTGCATGCGTGCAAGAAAATCGTGGAATTGCAGGAGACCGATCCGGGCATCCGCGAGGATTATCAGAATTTTATGAGACTGCTGACCACCTGATGCGGGCGTTAGCGAACAACATTCACCCTTCCAACATAAAGAAAGCTGAGTGCCATGAAACTGACGATCAGCCGTGAATCCCTGCTTACCCCGCTGCAAAGTATTGCTGGCGTGGTGGAAAAGAAACAGACCATGCCCGTGCTCTCCAATGTCTTGTTGGTGGCCGAGGATAATACCCTGACCCTGACCGGTACCAATATGGAAGTGGAACTGGTTGCCCGGATAACACCGGTGCATGTGGATCAGCCTGGACGGATTACCGTTCCCGCTCGCAAACTGTCCGATATTTCCCGGGCCCTTGGTGATGAAGCGCCGATGGAGTTGTCCCTGGAAGGCGATCGCTTGCACCTGCGGTGTGGCGCCAGTCACTTCACCCTGTCCACGTTGCCGGCGGAGCACTTCCCCAACGTGGAAGACGAGGACGAGAGCTTCCGACTGGAACTGCCCCAGAAGGAACTGGGCCGGATGCTGGATGCAACGGCGTTCGCCATGGCCCAGCAGGATGTTCGCTATTACCTGAATGGTTTGTTATTGGAAGTGGACAAGGATCACGTAAGGACGGTGGCGACCGATGGCCACCGCCTGGCAATGGCACACCTGGAACTGGCGACCAATTGCCCGGAGCTGCGACAGGTTATTGTTCCGCGCAAAGGCGTTCTGGAGCTGGCCCGTCTGGTTGAAGATGTTGAAACGCCGGTGACCCTGGTCATTGGTGATAATCACCTCCGGGCGACGGTGGGTTCGTATACCTTCACGTCCAAGCTCATCGAGGGCAAATTCCCGGACTACAACCGTGTTATTCCCCGGGGTGGCGACAAGGTAGTACTGGCTGATAGGGCCACGCTCAAGAATACCCTGCAGCGGGCAGGGATCCTGTCCCATGAGAACATCCGGGGTGTGCGTTTGAACCTGGCGTCGAATGAACTTCAGGTATTTGCCAACAATCCTGACCAGGAACAGGCCGAAGACGCGCTGCCGGTGGATTACCAGGGCGAATCCCTGCAGATCGGTTTTAATGTAGGCTATCTGGTTGACGTAATGAACGCGCTGGATGATGACCAGGTAAAAATCACCCTGTCCAACCCCAACAGCAGTGCGTTGATCGAGGCACAGAACGACAACCGGTGCCTCTATGTGGTTATGCCCATGAGGCTGTAGGAGGAGAAGATTGATGAGTACCGTAACGAATGGAATCAAAGGCGCTTTCCGGATTGGCCAGACTGTGTCGGTACTCGGGCGCACCGGGATCAACTGGCTGCGGGGGGATCGCCCCCCGACGCCCAGGCTGTTGAGGCAGACGTTTGAGTCCCTTGGTGCAACTTATATCAAGCTGGGACAGTTCATCGCCAGCTCTCCTACGTTCTTTCCCAAGGAGTACGTGGAGGAATTCCAGTACTGCCTTGATAAAACCCCGAACCTCCCGTTTGGCGTGATCAAGAAAATCATTCGGGACGAACTGGGCCGGCCGCTGGACGAGGTGTATTCGGAAATTGATCCGGTAGCACTGGCATCCGCGTCGATTGCACAGGTACACGCTGCCCGGCTTTTGACCGGTGAAGAAGTGGTTATCAAGGTTCAGAAACCCGGGGTAGAGAACATCCTGCTGACGGATCTGAATTTTCTCTATCTCTCTGCCCGCATCCTGGAAACTCTTGCGCCGAAACTGTCCTGGACTTCCATGTCTGGCATAGTCGAGGAAATCCAGCGGACGATGATGGAAGAGTGCGACTTCATCAAGGAAGCGAACAACCTGAAGGTATTCCGGGAGTTCCTGCACGATACCCATAATGAGGATGCTGCGGTGCCGAGGGTGTTTGAGCACTGCAGTACCCGGCGGATCCTCACCATGGAACGCTTCCATGGAGTTTCGCTGACCGATCTTGAAAGTATCCGTGGCTATGCCCGTGATCCGGAGCGCACGCTCATTACCGCAATGAACACCTGGTTTGCCAGTCTCACCCAATGCGAGTTCTTCCATGCGGATGTTCACGCCGGAAACTTGATGGTGCTGAAGGATGGTAGGGTGGGTTTTATCGATTTCGGTATTGTTGGTCGGATCAAGCCCGATACCTGGCAGGCGGTCAGTGATTTTATTTCGGCTGTGATGGTGGGCAATTTTGAAGGTATGGCCGATGCCATGATCCGTATTGGTATTACCCGCCAGACAGTCCGGGTTGATGATCTTGCCGGTGATCTGCGACGGCTCTATCAGCAGATGGATAAAATGGTCCCTGACGAGGTTCCTTACGAAGCAGATCAGGCGGAGGACGATGTAAACCACATTCTGATGGATATGGTGAAGATTGGGGAAAGTCACGGGCTTCACTTTCCCCGGGAATTTGCGTTGTTACTGAAGCAGTTCCTCTATTTCGATCGCTACGTTCATATTCTGGCGCCGGAAATGGATGTGTTTATGGACGAACGGCTGAACATGCTGCACTGAGGCTGTCGCCTTAAGTAGTCAGCTTTTGTACACTAGGGCGGCGTTACTGAAGGAAGGTAACGCCGCTTTTTTTGTTTTGGGATTTCTGGTTCATTCCCCTCCCCCCTCGAGTCTGCTTTTCTATGGCGCTTGTAAAATTTCAGACTGAGTACTTCCGCAACCTGTCGCCCGCGCCTGTCAGCTTTTCATCTTCTTTTAATCTTCTTTACGGAGAAAACGGCAGCGGTAAAACCAGTGTGTTGGAAGCGATTGGCTATCTGGGCTTGGGTCGCTCGTTCCGCGTGAATCGGCATCAGGCTGTGGTGAGCCACGGTGCAGAACGGCTCACGGTGTTTGGTGGTCTGGATCATGGCCTGGACGACAGGAGCCGGGCAGACAATGGGTCGCTGGTTCATCGTCTCGGAATTTCCCGGGATGTGGGTCAGAAAGAAACGATCCTGAGGGTGGATGGCGAAGCAGTGCGTAGTCTGTCGAGCCTGGCGAAACATCTGCCGGTCTCGGTAATCGATCCGGGTGTGTTTGATGTGGTCGCGGGCGGACCGGGAAAGCGGCGACAATTTCTCGATTGGCTAGTGTTCCACGTGGAACCTTCTTTCGGATCGATTTGGCAACAATGCCAGAGAGTCACATCACAGCGGAATCAAATGCTCAGAAATGGTAGACTAGACGAAGCGTTAATGCGGGTCTGGGACCATCAGTACACCACACTGAGTGAAGGCATTACCGAGGCTCGAGCTGGAACCTTTGGCCGATTCAAGGCGGCTTTTGAAAAGCTGGTTCGGGAAGTGGAAGTACCCTGGACCGAAGGCCTGAAGCTTGAGTACTACCCGGGCTGGGATGTAAGCCGCCCACTGGTGGAATTGCTTGCAGACCATCGGGAGCAGGAACGAAAGGTTGGACACACGCTTTATGGTCCGAACCGCGCCGACATCCGGTTGAAGTTTCAGGGCAGGCCTGTTGCCGAAACCTTCTCCCGGGGCCAGCAGAAAACCCTGGTTATTTTGATGAAGATTGCCCAAGGCATTGTATTGAGTGATCTGGGCAAGCAGGTGACCTTTTTGCTCGACGATATCAATGCCGAGCTGGATGAAGGGCACCGGGCCATGCTGGCGAGCAGGCTCCAGGCATTACGTTGTCAGGTGTTCATCACCTCTATAGAGCGTCCACAGGTAGATCAGCTCTGGCCAGAGGGTAAGGCGCCGGATTACAGATTGTTCCACGTGGAACATGGCAAATTGACGGAAGAATAAGACCGGTGCAAAGAGCTAGAAAGCCCCGGCCTATCACGCTTCAGGAGTTTCCGAATGAGTGAATCGAACTATAATTCCTCCAGTATCAAAGTCTTGAAAGGACTGGATGCGGTGCGAAAGCGGCCAGGCATGTACATCGGCGATACCGATGATGGTACTGGCCTGCACCACATGGTCTTTGAATTGGTGGATAACTCCATCGACGAAGCGCTTGCGGGCTACTGCTCAGAAATCGGTGTGATTATCCACCCGGACGAGTCGGTAACTGTCAAAGATAACGGCCGTGGTATCCCGGTAGATCTGCACGAAGAGGAAGGGGTTTCGGCAGCAGAAGTTATCATGACCGTGCTGCACGCCGGTGGTAAGTTCGACGACAACTCCTACAAGGTGTCCGGTGGACTTCACGGTGTGGGCGTTTCCGTAGTGAACGCACTGTCCTCTACCCTCACCCTGACAATCCGCCGTGATAACAAGGTCTACGAGCAGACCTACACCCATGGTGTTCCCAATGCGCCATTGGCGGCGGTTGGTGAAACCGACGCTTCGGGCACCAAGGTGCACTTCATTCCATCGCCCGAAACCTTTACCCACATTGAGTTCCACTACGACATCCTGGCGAAGCGACTCCGGGAGTTGGCGTTTCTCAACAGTGGCGTTCGGATCCGCTTGACCGATGAGCGCTCCGGCAAGGAAGAGATTTTTGAATACGAGGGCGGTCTGCGGGCCTTTGTTGAGCATCTGAACGCCAACAAGACACCGATCAACCGGGTATTCCACTTTAACCGGGAACGGGAAGATGGGATTGCGGTGGAGGTGTCCATGCAATGGAATGACGCGTTTCAGGAAAACCTCTACTGCTTTACCAACAACATCCCCCAGCGGGATGGCGGTACTCACCTGGCCGGTTTCCGGGCGGCCCTGACCCGATCTCTCAACAACTACATTGAACAGGAAGGTCTCGGCAAGAAAGCCAAGGTCGCCACGTCCGGTGACGATGCCCGTGAAGGCCTCACCGCCATCATCAGCGTGAAGGTTCCAGATCCAAAGTTCTCCTCCCAGACCAAGGACAAGCTGGTGTCTTCGGAAGTGAAGACTGCGGTGGAACAGGAGCTGTACCAGAGTTTTGCGGAATACCTGCAGGAGCAGCCCAACGAAGCCAAGCTCATCGTGAACAAGATGATTGAAGCGGCCCGGGCCCGTGAAGCTGCCCGCAAGGCCCGGGACATGACCCGCCGCAAAGGCGCCCTGGACATTGCCGGCCTCCCCGGAAAACTGGCGGACTGCCAGGAGAAAGATCCGGCCCTTTCCGAACTGTACATTGTGGAGGGTGACTCGGCCGGTGGCAGTGCCAAACAGGGCCGTGACCGCAAGACCCAGGCCATCCTCCCGTTGAAGGGTAAGATCCTGAACGTGGAGAAAGCCCGCTTTGACAAGATGCTTTCCTCTGCGGAAGTGGGCACCCTCATCACGGCGCTGGGTTGTGGTATCGGCCGGGAAGAGTTCAACCCCGACAAACTGCGTTACCACTCGATCATTATCATGACGGATGCGGACGTGGACGGTTCCCACATCCGTACCCTGCTGCTGACGTTCCTGTTCCGTCAGATGCGCGAAATCATCGAACGTGGCCACGTCTTTATCGCCATGCCACCGCTTTACAAGGTCAAGCGGGGCAAGCAGGAGCAGTACCTGAAAGACGAGAAAGCCAAGGAAGCCTACCTTACCCAGACTGCCCTGGAAGGCGCCCAGCTCTACGTGAACCCGGAGGCTCCGGCCATCAAGGATTCCGCGCTGGAAACCATGGTCAAGGACTACCAGGCGGTTATGAACATGATTGGCCGCCTGTCACGGGCTTACCCGGCGAAGGTACTGGAGCAGATGCTTCAGAACGTCACGCTCAAGCCCGAGCACCTGAAAGAGGAAGCGGAGGTGGCTCGCTGGGTCGCTCGCCTGGGCGATGGCCTGGATCTCGACACCCGTACCGGGACCAAGTACACCTTCTCGGTAACCCGGGATACCGAGCGGGATCTGTACCTTCCGAAAGTGACCATTTTTGTGCATGGCATTCCCCATGAGCATGTATTCAGCCACGATTTTTTTGAGTCTTCCTCCTACGCGGCCATTGCCCGCATGGGTGAGACCCTCGATGGCTTGATTGAGGAAGGCGCCTATATCCAACGGGGCGAGCGCAAACAGGCGGTCCTGTCTTTCGAGGGTGCTCTGGACTGGCTGATGAAAGAGGCCCAGCGCGGCCTGAACATTCAGCGTTATAAGGGACTGGGCGAGATGAACCCGGAGCAGCTGTGGGAAACCACCATGGATCCGGAGACGCGTCGGATGATGAAAGTAACGATCGAGGATGCCATCGCGGCCGATCAGATCTTCACAACTCTGATGGGTGACGATGTAGAGCCTCGTCGCAACTTCATCCAGACCAATGCGCTGGAAGTGACCAACCTGGATATCTGATCAACAAGTTCCAGGTGCAATAAAAAAAGCGGCGGAGGCTTTCAAACCTCCGCCGCTTTTTTATGTCCGGCCTTATCGGAAAACGTCCGGGACTGCTATTTCCCGGTGGTCGATTCCGAGGACTTGTTCCTTTCCTTCTCTTTCTCCGCCAGATGAGGCGCCATCACCTCTTCCAGGGTGTAACCGGTCAAGCGGCGGATGGTGCGCCACAGATAATAGAAAATCAGCATCATCATGATCATCGAAGGAATGGCGATCATGGGATAACTCACCAGGGTCATCCGGCCGAGCTCCTCATTGAACGCCTGGGTGCCGGACGGGCTGACCACAATCCATTTGGCGAGCACGTAGTTCATGATCGATGAGAACAGGAAGGTGCCGGCAAAGAAGTAGCTGGCCTTCAGAAGCCGGTCTTCGAATTCATCAACCCGATTGTGTTCCTCAAGCGTCTTATGGATCTTATCCACATCCAGAACACTCGGGTTATACAGCAGAGTGCGTACAAGGGGGTACTTGGTCTTTGTGGAGGCCAGCACCGCCAGACCAATGATTGCCGGAATGGCCGCTTCCTTGATGGCGAGCCAGCCGGCATCCAGTTCCAGTAAACCGATGCCGCCGGTCAGGCCAACGCTGACCAGACCAAGTACCGCGATGAAGTTTTTCTTCCGGTATTTGATCAGTTCAAACAGGCCCCAGCCAAGGGGAAACGCCAGGCCGATGAGCAGCGCGTTGACGTTGCCCAGGTGTTCCTCGCCACTGAATTTCATCAGGATAACGGAGGGAATGATAATGCTGACCAGCAAATCGACCCAGGGCCTTGGCTTGTGGTCCGGTACGTTGGCGGAGCTCGGAGACGTCATGATCTAGCCTGGTTGGTGAAACTGGAGCAGTACAGAACGGCACTGCCAAAGAACTCTCGGCAGTATACGACGAATCCGAGTCCTGACGTAACCGCTGTCAGAATGCGTCGGCAGTGGGGATGGCTGCCAGCCGAAATGGAACCACCACTTTTCTTTCTGTTATAAAAAAGCCGGGCTTATGCCCGGCTCCTCTGATTCCTCGTGACGCTCAGTGCCGATCAGGCACCGACTTCCTTGAGGCTCTCTTCCACAATTGCCAGTCCTTCTTCCAGCACATCGTCTTCGATGGTGACCGGCATGAGGAAACGCAAGGTATTGCCGTACATACCACAGCTCAGAAGAATCAGACCCTTCTCCTTTGCCTTCTTGGTCACTGCAGCGGCCAACTCAGGTTTGGGTGTGCGGCTGTCTTTGCTCTCTACCAGCTCAAAGGCGGCCATGGGCCCAAGGTTGCGCACGTTATCCACATGCTCAAACTGCTCCTGCCACTGGCTGAACCGTTGCTTGAGCTTCTCTCCCAGCGCCTGGGCCTTGCCAAGGATGTCCTCTTCCTTGAACACATCGAACACGGCCAGGGCTGCGGCACAGGCGGTCGGACTACCGGTGTAGGTGCCGCCCAGTGAGTTGGGGCCAGAGGCGTCCATGTACTTGTCGGTGCCCACAATCGCGGAGATGGGCATACCATCGGCCATACTCTTGGCCATGGTCATCAGATCTGGCTCAACACCACTGTGCTCGATGGCAAACATTTTGCCGGTGCGGCCAAAGCCGCTCTGTACTTCGTCAACCACCATCAGGATATCGTTCTCATCGCAGATCTTCCGGATTTCCTTCAGGAAGCTGGTGGGCGCTGCGTAGAAGCCGCCCTCGCCCAGCACCGGCTCAATCACGATGGCTGCGGTGTTGCGGGCCGGGGAGTCTGCCTTCATGGCCATCTTCAGGCCGCGAAGCGCTTCGTCCTCGCTGACGCCGTGGTAAGGCACGGGATAAGGCGCACGATAAACGGTACCGGGCATGGGGCCAAAGTCCGTCTGGTAAGGGGCGGCTTTGCCGTTCATCGCCATGGTGTAGAAGGTACGGCCGTGATAACCGCCGTCAAAGCAGATCACGTTGGTCTTTCCGGTTGCCGCACGGGCAATCTTCATGGCGTTTTCCAGGGCTTCGGCACCGGAGTTGGCCAACATCACCTTGGCATGGCCGCGTACCGGGACCACGCCGCTGAGTTTCTCTGCCAGTTTGACGTAGCCCTCATAGGGCATCACCGTCTGGCAGGTGTGCATCAGCTTGTCCAGCTGCGCCTTGACTGCTTCCACGACCTTTGGATGACGGTGGCCGATGTTCAGTACGCCAATGCCGCCGGCAAAATCGATCATGCGTTTGCCGTCTGCATCCCATAATTCCGCATTCGTTGCATGGTCGGCAAACTGTTCATTGGGACTTGCCGCGCCCGCCGCAACGTAGCGTTCTTTGAGTGCCTGCAATTCTTTATTGCTCACTTTGCCATTCTCCCTGGGTTCAGGTTCGAAAGTTTCACCTACCAGTGTAAGTAGTACGGTCTCAGGAAACAAACCGACTATTGTCGCCCTCAGGCAGCATCGTCCCGGAATTGCAGTTTGGCCAGCCGCTGATAGAGAGCGTTATGGCGCATCAGTTCATCATGGCTGCCCACTGCCAGCAGGCGTCCCTGGTCCAGTACCGCAATACGGTCAGCGTCTCGCACCGTGGCCAGTCGATGGGCAATGACCAGGGTGGTACGCTCCGCCGTGAGCGCCGGCATGGCCTGCTGGATCAGGTTTTCACTTTCGGCATCCAGGGCGCTGGTGGCTTCATCCAGCAACAGGATAGGAGCATCGGCCAGCAACGCGCGGGCGATGGCAAGGCGCTGTTTCTGGCCGCCTGACAGGCCCAGGCCGGCATCTCCAAGCCGGGTTTCGTAGCCTTTTGGCAGAGCCTGGATAAAATCGTGGGCATGGGCGATCTTCGCGGCCTGCTCGACGTCCTGCTGGCTGGCATCGGGCCTTGCGTAACGGATGTTGTCGGCCACGGTGCCATGAAACAGGGCGGGATTCTGGGGTACCAGGGCAAAACACCGGCGCAGGGCATCGAGTGACCATTCGGCGGTGTCCATCCCGTCGATGAGGATTCTGCCCTCCGTTGGCTGGTAGAAGTGCAGTAACAGATCGAACAGCGTCGATTTGCCGGCGCCGGACGGGCCCACGAGAGCCAGGGTTTCTCCGGCTCTGATTTCCAGAGTCAGATCGGTCAGTGCCGGTTGTTTCGAACGGTCGGGATAACTGAAGCTCAGGTGGTCGATCTGAATCCTCCCCTGAACAGGATCGGAAAGATTCCGGGTTGTCTCTCTGCGTTCAAACGCCGGCTCGGTCTGTAGCAGCTCGAACAGCCGGGCCGCCGAACCCGCTGCCCTTTGCAGTTCTCCAATCACCTCGCTGATGGCACCGGCAGCAACGCCCACCAGCAGGCTGTAAAACACGAAGGCCGCCAGTTCACCGGGGCTGATACGACCGTGAATCACATCCAGCCCACCTATCCAGATGACTATCCCAACCGCGCCCATCACCAGGGAAATGGCCAACGTGGTCAGCCAGGCCCGCTGCCGGATACGCTGCCGGGCAATGTCGAAGGCCCGTTCCGATACCTCGGAAAAATAGCGACGGTCGTGGGGCTGATGGTTAAAGGCCTGAACCGTCTTGATCTGCGTGAGGTTCTCACCCACATAACTGCCCACATCGGCCACCCGGTCCTGGCTTAAACGGGAAAGTGCCCTTACCCGCCGGCCAAAGAACAGGATGGGGGCAATCACCAGCGGAAAACCCAGCAGAATGATGCTGGCCAGCTTGGCGTTGGTAATGAACAGCAGGAGCAGCCCCCCGATCAGCATCAGGGTGTTACGCAGGGCAATGGATACGGTGGAGCCAATCACCGACTGGAGAACGGTGGTATCGGCAGTAAACCGCGACTGGATTTCCAGGGCCCGGTTCTGCTCGAAGAAACCCGGATGAAGATCAATCAGGTGGTTGAAGACTTTCTTGCGAATATCCGCCACTACCCGCTCGCCGATCCAGGACACCAGATAGAACCGGGCAAACGACCCGAACGCCAGACCCAGCACCAGTATGAAAAACAGCCCGATGGCCCTGGCCAGATTTTCCGGCGACTCGGTGGCTAATCCCTGATCCACAAGGATACGTAAACCCTGCCCTAAGCCGAGCGTAATACCGGCGGTGAAGATCAGCGCCACCAGGGCACCGGCGACAGCCCGGCGATAGGGGCTGATAAAGTCGATAACCAGTTTCAGGGCCTTGCGGTGACGAGTGTTAATGATGTGCCTCCACGGTGATGGCTACTGTAGACTCCAGCTCTAATACGGTTTCGTCTTGGAACAGGACTTATCATACCTGAGCTCCCCTGGCTTTCGCTGGCAGGAACTCCTGTTATAGAGCATCGACTATTGTTGGTGTGGAGAGCACTGTCGGATTACGCTGCGCTAATCCGACCTACCAGGAGCCAGCAACGCCCGAAGCCGGAGTCAGACCGTAAACCGTAGGTCGGATTAGCCCAGCGTAATCCGACAACATTATTAAAGGATATTCCCAGTGCGCGCCTACGCCGACAACGACTACCCGGCAGATCATAAACCGGACTGGAAAATCATTTCAGGCCTCTGGCCCTATCTGGCGGAATTCCGGGGCCGGGTCGCGCTTGCGCTGGCCTTGCTGGTACTGGCGAAACTGGCGACGGTGGCCACACCCATCGCCCTGAAATACATCGTCGATTACCTGGACCAGAGCCGGGGGGCCGATATGCTGCTGTGGATTCCGGTGGTTCTGGTGGTTGCCTACGGCGCGTTGCGCTTTGGCGCCACCCTGTTCAATGAGCTTCGGGATGCGGTTTTCGCGCGGGTGGCAGAGCGGGCCATGCGGCGGGTGTCCCTGAGGGTATTCGAGCACCTTCATAACCGGGAACTGGCCTTCCACCTGGACCGCAAGACCGGTGGCCTGGCCCGGGATATCGAGCGGGGCACCAACGGCATCAGCTTCCTGCTGCGCTTTACCCTGTTCAACATCGTGCCCACCCTCCTGGAAATCCTGCTGGTGGCCGGCATTCTTTTTGTCGCGTTCAACGTCACTTATGTTGTGGCCATCCTGGTGGCGGTGGTGGTGTATGTGGTCTTCTCCATCAAGATCACCGAGTGGCGGACCAAATTCGTGCGCGAAGCCAACGCACGGGATAACCAGTCGAACTCGCGGGCGATCGACAGCCTGCTGAACTATGAAACCGTCAAATACTTCAACAATGAACGCTATGAGGCGCAGTTATATGACGTCGATCTGGACGACTGGGAACAGGCCCGGCTGAAAAACCGGCTGTCCCTGGCCGCGCTGAACTCCGGTCAGGCATTGATTATCGGTCTGGCGATGATCGTGATCATGGCTATGGCTGTTCAGGAAGTGGCCAGCGGTGAGATCACCCTGGGGGATTTCACCATGATCAATGCCTACCTGCTCCAGCTGTTCATTCCCCTGAACGCCCTGGGCTTTGTCTATCGGGAAATCCGCCAGGCCCTGGTGAATGTCGAGCGGCTGTTCAAACTGCTGGGGGATAAACCCGCCATTGAAGATGCCCCGGATGCCACCGAGCTGGTTGTGGATCGAGGTGAAGTCCAGTTTGACCATATTCACTTTGCCTACCGCGCGGATCGGGCGATCCTGCGGGATGTGAATTTCTCTATTCCCGCTGGCCACAAGGTAGCTGTGGTGGGGGCCAGTGGTGCCGGAAAATCCACCCTCGCCCGCCTGCTATTCCGTTTTTACGACGTCGATCAGGGCGCCATCCGTATCGACGGCCAGGATATCCGTAACGTGAGCCAGGACAGCCTGCGATCGGCGATTGGTGTGGTGCCCCAGGATACGGTGCTGTTCAACGATACCCTGTACCGGAACCTGGCTTATGGTCGGCCGGAGGCCAGCGAGGAAGAGGTCTATCGGGCGGCCCGGATGGCTCACCTGGAAGACTTTATCCACAGCCTGCCGGAGGGATACGAAACGAAGGTGGGCGAACGCGGCCTCAAGCTCTCCGGAGGCGAAAAACAGCGGGTGGCCATTGCCCGGGTAATTCTGAAGAACCCGCCTTTGCTGATTCTGGATGAGGCCACTTCCTCCCTGGATTCACTGTCGGAGCAGGCGATCCTTGGCGCGCTCAACGAAGTCAGCCAGCAACGGACCACGCTGGTGATTGCCCATCGGCTGTCGACCATCCGGGATGCCAATACCATCTTGGTGATGGACGCCGGACGAATTGTCGAGGGTGGCAGTCACAACGAGTTGTTGGCCGCTGGTGGTTACTACGCCCATCTCTGGGCGCAGCAGCACAGCCGTGACGAAGAAGGCAGTAACGACAAAAAGGACGCCAGTGACTAGTTCGCCCTGAGCCTTTCGGCCAGGCCGGAGGCCCGGACTACCTGCTGCCCGACAGCGTCCCTCAGAACCTCCTGGGTGCCGGTAATCAGGCTGAACCAGTTCCGGGCCCGGGTGATGCCGGTGTAGATCAGTTCCCTCGTCAGGACGGGGCTGAGGCGGTCTGGCAGCACCAGGCAGGTGTGGTTGAACTCGGAACCCTGGGATTTGTGCACCGTCATGGCATACACGGTTTCCAGCTGCTGCAGACGACTGGGCGAGATCCAGCGGATACCGCCAGGGGTGTCGCTGCTGGGGAACGCCACTCGCAGGGTGTATCTGGGTTCGCCGGTCTCGGTTCGGTCCCAGGGCACGCTGACGGTAATGCCGATGTCGCCGTTCATCAGGCCCAGGTTGTAGTCGTTACCGGTAATCAACACCGGTCTGCCCGGGTACCAGCCTTCTGCCCTTGGGATCAGCTTTTCCGCCAGTAACTGTCGTGCGATCCGGTCGTTCAGTCCTTCCACGCCCCAGGGGCCCTTGCGCAGGGCACAGAGCACCTGGAAATCACTGAAGGCTTCAAGGAGCTGTAACGCCATCGCATCCCAGTCTTCGCGAGGGCTGTTTTCGTTCAGGCCGTGATTCTGTAACCGTTCCAGATAATGGCGGTAACCAACGGGTGGTGGCAGGATCTGGCCGTTCACATGTCGACCCTGCCCCGCATTGCGGAAGGCTTCCGGTGAGCCGGTGATGGCATGGCGACACACCAGGTCCAGGGTGTCGTCCGGGTCCGGCTTTCCGGATTGGCCGGTGAGCAGGATGACGTCGTCGAAGGCCGCTTCCCGGATCTGGCGCAACATGGTGCTATCAAGGGCATTGGTATTCACAGCTTCCGCGAACGCCCGGATGCCGCTGTCTTCCCGGAACCGGTAACTCTTGCGCAGCATGGCCACGGCCTGGTCCATGGGCTGGCCGGTTGCGTCCTCCAAGGACTCCGGTATCTGGCTACGGGTCATGGCGGCCAGCCACTGCGTCGTTTCCGGGGTGTAGTGGGCCTGCAAAGCCCGCTGGCACAGCTCACCCAGTACCGCGCCGGCATCCACCGAGGCCAGCTGGTCCTTATCGCCCAGCAGGATCAGCTGGGCGTTGGCGGGCAGGGCATCGAATACCGACGCCATCAGGTCGACGTCCACCATCGAGGCCTCGTCGATCACCAGGATATCCACCAGCAGTGGGTTGTCGCGGTTATGGCGGAATTTCCGGGTATCCGGCCGGCTGCCCAGCAACCGGTGCAGTGTGGTAACCCTCGTGGGAATATCAGCCAGCTCCACGTTGCCGGGCAGCTCGGCAAGGGGCAATCGGCTGACCGCACCACCGATGGATTCGTTCAGGCGGGCGGCCGCCTTGCCGGTGGGGGCGGCCAGGCGGATGCGGAATTTGCGGCCGGCCCGTTCGGGGGATTCTCCGGCGACCGCCTGCAAGGCTGCCAGCAGGTTGACCACGGTGGTGGTCTTGCCCGTGCCAGGACCGCCGGTAATAACCGCGAAACGGTTCCGGGCCGCCAGGGCGCAGGCCAGCTTCTGGTAATCCACCGGTTCTGACGACCGGAACAACTGGCCGAGCGCGCGGGACAGGGTTTGGGCCGGTCCGGATTCCGGATCTGCCAGGGCGGATGGCAGAGCCAGGCGGTGCATGATGCCGTCAGCAATGCGTTGCTCGTAGCGCCAGAATCTCCGCAGGTAAAGGCGGGTCTCGTTCAGCACCAGTGGTGTTGTTAGTGAGCCATCACTTACAGCACATGCCTTTTTCAGTATGCTTAAACATTCCGGAAGCGTCACAAGTGCGAGAACTTCGGCGGGTTTGGGCTGGTCCGGTTCATCGGCGCCGGAATCGGTGAGTGGCTCGTGAATCGACTCTTCCGGCGGCAGTGACAGGGTATGCCCTGCATCGGCAAGGAGGTGGCCCAGGTCAACGCAAACATGGCCGCGACCCACCTGATGGGAGACCAGCGCTGCCAGCAGCAGAACCACGGGATTCGGGTTTTCGCCCTGCTCTTCCGACAGCTGCCTGATCAGCCGGGCGAAACCCACATCCAGCGGGCGTATCCACTCCGCCTGTTGCCAGTGCAGCAGCAGAGCCTCGGTTTTATCCGGGCTGGTGAGCAGGTTGTTGATATCGACAGTGTTGTCACCGGTTGCCGTCATGGTCGACCTTTCCGGGGCGATGTCCTCCGCGAACAGATCAATCTGGTGGTCGGATTTTCCGGTTTGAGAACGGGAACGGCTCATGCAGCCACCTCCCTGGCCAAGGTCTCGCCATCGAAAAAGGCATCCAGCTGTTCAATCAGGGCTCTGGGTGGTTTGTCGGTGAAGGCACCGCCGCTGGCGGAATCAACGCCTCGCAGGAACAGGTAAACCGCGCCGCCAATGTGCCGGTCGTAGTCGTAATCCGGCAAACGGGCTTTCAGCAGCCGGTGCAGGGCCAGCAGATAGAGCACGTATTGCAGGTCGTAGCGTTTATCCAGAATGGCGTTGCCCATGGCCTGGTCGGTATAGGCGCTGTCATCCTCGCCCAGGGTATTGGATTTGTAGTCCAGCACGTAATACTGCCCGTTGTGTTCGAACACCAGGTCGATAAAGCCCTTGAGCATGCCGTTGAATCGGGTCTCCTCCACCCGGGGCCGGTCTGCGCCGTTCAGGGTGTGCGCGGTCACCAGCTGGTCCAGTTTCCGGACGCTGACGTTGCGGCTCTCAAACCAGAACTCCAGTTCCGGGCGCAGGGTGGTCAGGTTCGCCAGGCTGACCCCTTCTGTGCCAGCCCGGTCGAGGCTCAAGGGCCTGCTGATCAATGCCAGCAGCCAACGCTCCAGCGGTTCCACCCAGTCACTCCAGCCACGGGTTCCGCAGCGGCGGGTCAGTTGCTCATGAAGCAGTGGGGGGTTATCCACAACCCGCTGGAACCCCTGCTGTGTGCACCACTCCAGCAATTCGTGCAGGAAGGTGCCGGGGCCGGCGCCTTTGGGAAAGTTGTGCTGGTTGCGGTGCGTAGCGATCGGTTCCGCCTCTTCCCCTGCCTCCTGGCTGCTTTCTTCCAGCAGGTTCTGGGTCTGGGCGTCTTCCACCTCACCGGTGAAGGCGATCCCGGTGCCGGTCATGCCGGTGTACTCGATGGACGAGTAACTGGCAATCCACCAGTCCTCTTTTGCCTCCCGGGAGGAGACCAGCGCCGGGCCGAGGGCCTCGGGGGCCTGCTCGTGATATTGCGTCTCGTCCGGATCCGGTAACGGGGTAATCCGGATCTCTGCTCTGCCCTGGGCCAGCTGACTCAGGCAGTCGCTGATACGGCTCTGCCCATCGCCGGCAATCAGGTAGCCCAGACCGCTTTGCTGCCAGTTGTCCAGGGCCGCCGTGCCGACCCAGGTGGCGAACCGGGCCCGGGTCAGAGCCACGTAGAGTTTACGGATATCTTCGCCCAGGCGTTCCTGGTCGGCCCTGGCCACGTCCTCCGGCGCGGGGTCGAACACGGTGACCAGCCTGCCCTGCTGATCGTGATAGCGCACGAAAGCCTGCTTTTCACTCTGGGCGCGAAAGGCGGTGCCGAAAGGCAGGAACACCAGGGGGTACTCCAGACCCTTGGATTTGTGCACGGTGATGACCTTTACCAGACCGGCATCGCTTTCCAGCCGCAGGGTACGGTGTTCGTCTTCCTCGTCGGCCGCCCGCAGGATCTGGGTGTAGTGGTGCACCAGGGCATGTTCGCCGTCCAGTTGCAGGCTGTCCTGCTGCAGCAATTCGGCAATATGGAGGATGTCGGTCAGCCGCCGCTCGCCGTCGGGCCGTTGCAGCAACCGGCCCGGCACCTCGAAATCCATCAGGAAACTGCGCAGCATGGGCAGCACACCCTGCTTCTGCCATTGCTGCTGGTAACCGATAAAGCGCTCGATTTCCCGCTCCAGCACGAGCTCGTCGGTGAGCAGCTGATTCAGGGCATGCCAGGACCGACCCAGGGTGGGCGTGGCCAGTGCCGCGCGGATGTAAGCCAGTTGCCGGGGCTCGGCAAACGCCCGCAGCCAGCACAGTATTTCTCTGGATTCCCGGGAGGTTAGCACTGAATCCCGGTCTGACAGGTAGACGCTCTTGATGCGCCGGCGACCCAGTGCGTCCCGCACCGCGCTGGCCTCGTTGCGGTTGTTGACCAGTATCGCGATGTCTTTCGGGGCAACTGGCTCCAGATCCTCCGGATGTTCCGGCAAGGCAAAGCCCGCCTGCCCGGCCTGGCCCAGGGTCAGCAAACGGGCGATCTCGCTGGCGCAGGTTTCCGCCACATCGACCGTGGCGGTGCCCTTGGCTATGCCTTTGGGGTTGCCGTCCCTGTCCTCTTCCCCCGATTCGTGGGTCCAGAACACCAGGCTGGGTTGCACTTCTCCGTCGATCGACCAGCTTCGTTTGGTGCCGTTGGCGTCCACACCCTGGAACGGCAGCGGTGAGGTGTCGCCCTTGCCGAACAGGAAGGCGCCGTCCCGGCTGTGTTGGTCACTGTGTTCAAATACCCGGTTGACCGCCGCCACCATGGTTTTGGCGGAGCGGAAGTTCTTACCGAGTGTGTAGGTTCGCTCTTTCACGCCCTGTCTGGCCTGCAGGTAGGTGTAGATATCGGCACCCCGGAAGCCGTAAATGGCCTGCTTGGGATCCCCGATCATCAGCAGGCAGGTGCTGGCGTCGGCGCTTTCTACATCATAGATACGGTCGAAAATGCGGTACTGCACCGGGTCGGTGTCCTGGAATTCGTCGATCAGGGCCACCGGAAACTGGCGACGGATGGTGGCCGCCAGCTGGTCGCCACGGGGACCGTGCAGGGCATCGTCCAGCCGGGTGAGCAGATCGTCAAAGCCCATTTCCGAGCGCTTCTGCTTTTCCGACTCCAGCCGCTCGGCAATCCAGTGGCTGGCGTGGCGCAGGATATCGGATTTGGCGCTGGGCTGGTTCTGGCTGAAAACCAGCAGCGCTTCGATGGCGTCGAAAGCAGGGTGATGGGGGGCGGATTCATCGCCCTTGAGAATCTTGTCGAGACCCTCGGGCGTCTGATTTTTGTAGCCGGCGGCACTATCGATTTTTTCGGGCAACAGCTCGTCCGATTCCGCCCAGGCGGCCAGAAAGTCCCAGACCTTGACCATGGCGTTCTTGCTGGCGCCGTGAAGCCGTTTGCTCTTGTTCAGGTCGTTCAACAGCTCGATGACTTCCCCGCGCCATTCGCTCCAGGGGTGAGCCTTCAGGGCCTGCGACTGTTCCAGACGCCGCCTGACCACCTGATCGATGGCCTGGTAAACGCTCTCCGGCGGTGTGCCCAGGCTCTGGGGATCGTCGATCAGGTTGCGAACACCCTGGCGCAGATCCCCGGGCGTTTTCCAGTGGCTCAGGGCCTCGTCCATCAGCGCCGGGGGTAATGGATAGACAAAGGTGCGCCAGTAATCCCGGGCAACCTCGTCCAGTAGCTCACTCTGGTCGGTTTCCAGCGTAAGTTTGAACAGGCTGCCGCTGTCGAAGGCGTGCTCGCTGAGCATGCGATTGCAGAAACTGTGTATGGTGGATACCGCCGCCTCGTCCATCCACTCGGCGGCCAGCAGCAGCTTCTTGCGGCATTCCGGCCAGCTGGCCGGATCCGGGTAGCTTTCATCCCGTAGCTGATAGATCAGCGCCGTTTCCGCGGGCGGGTTGGGCTCGTCATCAGCCTCCGAGAACACCTCGGCGGCCTGGGTGAGCCGCGTGCGTATACGTTCACGCAGCTCCTTGGTGGCGGCCTCGGTAAAGGTCACCACCAGCAGGTTGGGAGGCAGCAGGTTCTGCAACGGGCTGTCGGGTGGCTGGCCGTGGCCAAGCACCAGGCGCACGTACAGAATGGCAATGGTGAAGGTTTTGCCGGTGCCGGCACTGGCCTCGATCAGGGCACTGCCGTTCAGGGCCAGGGCCAATGGATCCAGGTTCGGGTTCCGGTTGCTCATCTGTTCCGTCATTCCATACTCCCGATCTGATCCGCCGCTGACTTGCCCTGCTCGGCTTCCCAAACCGGCACGTAGAGCTGATGCAACAGGGCCTCGAATTCGCCGCTGGCCATGAGCCGTTCCGGGGTTTCGAACGCGCCCATCAGGTAACCGGTGTCCCGCTCCAGAGCGATGGTATAGGCCTGCTCTGCCTCGCTGATAGCCCGCTCGTGGTCACCGACATACTTTTTACCGCCGTTGAAACTGGTGATCCAGGCAAAGCCGGCCTCGCAGTGAATGGGCAAGGCCCGGGTGGTGGCTTCCATCCATCGGGTGAGCACCGCCTCGAACAGCGGTCTGGCCTGTTCCGGAGCCAACGCTGCAAAGCGGAACCGGCGGCCCTCCTCCTTGCCCAGAACCAGGGTTTCGAACGGCTGCCCGCCCAGTTGCCCGGCCAGATGAATCAGCCAGTCCCGCATCAGGTTGGCGTAGCGTACTTTCCTGCCCGATCCGGAGCCGCTCAGCAGGCTGGAACTGGCCACCACCAGCCGGCACAATTCGCCCCCGGCGTTGCAGCGAAGGCCGTCGATCAGATCGGCAACGGCTACCGAGCCCAGGGCATTCTCATACCGGTAGTCAAAAGGCAGCGGCTCGGCGACTGCCTCGGGCCACTCTGCCAGCGCGGTCTGGTAACGCTCGAACAGGTCCGGCAAGCGACCGGCCAGCTCGGACCGCAGTCTGTGCTCGGTCACTCCCATGCCCAGGTCCCCGCGTCGGGCCATCCGGTCCAGAGTCGTCTGCAATCGTTCGTCCAGCTCTTCTTCATTGCTGGCTTTCAGCAGCCCTTCCTGAATCAGTTCGTTGTCCAGGCGCCAGCGGTCGAGGCCGTCCAGATCGAAATTCTCGTTGTCGGTGTCGTCGTCCTCGACATCCTCGAAACGCACCTGCAGGCGACGCTGGTAAAAGGTGTCGATGGGCTTTTTCAGGAAAGCCGCCAGATCGTTGAGGCTGATGGGCTCCTCGGGGGGCTGGTACGGAAGGGCAGATTGCGTCTGTTCTCCAGACTCAACACCATGGGCACTGCGCCATTCCCGTTCATAGGTAAACAGTTGGCGGGCCTGCAGTATGTCATTCAGGGGCCGGGGCTGGCTGTTTTCAGCCTCACCCAGTCCGTTGGTTTTCGGGAAATAGGCCCGGCTGAAGGGTTGCAGCGGATGTTGTGTGGTCAGGGCGTCGGTGACCTTTGTTTCCGGTTGCCCGGCGACCGACCACAGGCTGTCCAGATGATCCTGAAGCTGGCCTACCAGCACCGACGGTGGCCGTTCCGAATCGTCCCTGATGCTACGGCCAACCCAGCTGATGTACAGCTGTTCCCGGGCGGACAACAGGGCTTCCAGGAACAGGTAGCGGTCGTCTTCCCGCCGCGAGCGGTCCCCCGGGCGGTAATCCTGGGCCATGAGGTCGAAATCCACCGGCGGTCGTGAACGGGGGTAGTCACCGTCGTTCATGCCCAGCAGGCACACCTTTCGGAAGGGTATGGCCCGCATGGGCATCAGGGTGGCGAAATTGACCTTGCCGGCCAGGAAACGCTGGTTGAGACCGCCTTCGTCCAGCCCTTCCAGCAAGACATCCTTGACGATGTTCAGGGGCAGCGTCTGGCCCTCAAGGCCTGCCGCCATCGCATCATCCAGCCACTGTTCCAGCTGGCGGCGGAACCGGTTCAGCAGCAACAGGTCGCTGCCTTCCACCTGGTGGAAAAACTGCCCGAGCATCTCTGAAAACAGGCGCTCCCAGTCTTCGGGCGTGCGATTGGTCTGCAGCGCCCGCCAGAGGGTTTCCAGTTGATGCACAAAGTCGTTCAGGCGGCCCGCCAGGCTGGCCTGAAGGCCTCCGATCTCGCCGAAGGGTTCCACGCCACCCCACGGCTCGTCGTCGCCCATGCCATAACCCAGCAGCATGGCCCGCAGGCCGGATTGCCAGGTATTGCGCTCCAGTTCCGCCGGCAGGTCCAGACTTTCCCGGTGCCGGCCGTGCAGCCCCCAGCGGATATTGGCGCCCTCTACCCAGCGCCGGGCCAGGGGGATTTCCTCTTCGCTGATACCGAAACGGTCCCGTATGCCCGGCACCTCCAGCAGACTGATGATCTCACTGACCGCGAATCGGCTGCGGGGCAATGACATCAGCGTTTCCAGGGCAATCAGCACCGGTTCATGGTGACGCTGACCCTGGTCGGAAATGGTGAAGGGGATATGGCGCTTCCGACCGGGCTGATAACGGCCGAACACGGCCTGGATGTGTGGCGCGTACACATTGATGTCGGGCACCATCACGATGACGTCCCGTGGCCGCAGCGTGGTGTCGGCGTTGAAGGCCGCCAGCAGCTGGTCGTGCAGAATTTCCACTTCCCGTTGGGGGCTGTGGGCCTGATGGAACGCCAGGGAATGATCCTGCTGCAGATCCAGTTGTCGCTGCTGCAGGCGGATTTCCTGCAGGGGCGTCAGGTTGTGGATATCGTTCTGCAGCTGGTGCAGAAGGCGCGGTGCGTCCTCGTTGCCATGGTCCGAGAAGATATCGATTTTTCGGTCCGGGGTCTGGAAGCTGCCCCGGTATTCCTCCGGGTTATCGAACTCGTCCAGCAGCCGGATGTAGTCGCGGCCCTGCTTGCCCCAGGCGGCCAGCAGCGGATTGGCGTGCTGGTGCAGCTGGTCGGGATCTTCAACGGATGATAGCGCGGGATGGGTTTTGCCCCGTTTGCGTTCGGCGGTGAGCAGCTCCCGGTCGCTGATGATATCGGCCCAGTAAAACTGGCAGGGGTTGTGAACACACAGCACCACCTGACTGAACCGGCTCAGTACATACAGGGCTTCCAGCGCTTGTCGCGGCAGCGACGAGACGCCAAATACGACAATGCGAGTTGGTAGCCGGGCCGGGTTGGCCGGCGCCGGGATGCGTTGGCCCTGGTCCATGAACCGGGTGTGGATCTGCGAGCGGCTGGTATGGGCTTCGGCGCCCACATCCTCAACCAGCCGGCGCCAGAGCAGCGGTTGCCAGCGGGTTTCCGCATCCAGCAGCTTTTCCTCTGCCCGGGCCGTGATAATCACGTCCTTGCCCTGCTCCCAGGCAGCCAGCCAGTCGGCCCGGAACACCTGATACTGGTCGAACAGATCCGCTACCTTTTCTGCCAGCTGGAAGTTGCGCAGGTCCGGATCGTTACCCTCCAGAAACCGGGCCAGGGGGGTAAAGGCCTCGTCCTGACCCACCAGCCGGGGCAGTAACCGGTACAGCCGCCACACCAGGCGACGCTTGTCGAAGGGCGACTGTTCCGGCACCTCGCCGTCCGGGAGCACCGCCCGGTAGGCCTGCCAGATAAACCGGGCCGGGAACAGGAAGTCCATGCCGGCGGCAATTCCCAGGCCGCCTTCTATGCCATCGTCAGTGCGCTTCTCCGCCAACGCCAGCTTCAGCCACTGGGCAATGCCGTTACTCTGTACCAGGAAAGTTTCACTCTGCAGCGGGGGCATGGGATTGTGCCGGCAGATATAGACAACGGCCCGGCGCAGGTCTTCCAGATGGTTGGCGTGAATCGCGTGAAACCCGGGTTCGATGGGGGCGGGTTTATCGGTGGACAAAGCGGCCATGGGTTTCCTTGTCTGATATGCAGTTCAATCCTGTTGCCACAGGTTACCGTATGTGACCACAGATGCGGACAGTCTGAAACGTTCGAACACCGGAAATCATGACGGCCCGTTGCGACAGGCGGTGTCGTGAACTATCTGCGAAGGAGACACGCATTATGTGGACACTGATCACCGGCGCCGGTTCGGGCATTGGCCGGGCCCTGGCTCTGGAGCTTGCCGCCCGGGGCCATAATCTGATTCTTGCCGGCCGTACATTGGCGAAGTTGGAGGCGGTGGCGGAAACACTTCGTGCCGAAGCACCTGACTGTGAAGTGATGACACTGGGCGTCGACCTGGCGGATCCCGCCAGTACCCGCAATCTGGCCCAACAGGTGAGTGATGCGGTCGATCATCTTTCAGCCTTTGTCTATTGTGCCGGTGTGGGTGAACCGGCGGCGGATTTTGCCAGCCTTGACCTGATTGATTTCCAGGAAGCGCTGGCCGTCAATGTGTCTGCCCCGATGCTGCTTACCCAGTCGTTGCTGCCGCTGCTGAAAGGCGGTGATCCCGCCTCGAGGATTGTCATGATTGGTGCGGGCATGGACAAGCACGCCCAGCCGGGAACCGGAAGTTACGGGATCAGCAAAATGGCACTGCGTCGGCTGGTGCGCCAGATGTCCGTGGAATTCGACACCATGTCGGACGGACCGGTGGTGAGTCTGTTTCAGCCCGGGCTGGTGGATACTTCGGGAATCCGAAGCCACGTTGAGAAAGCTGGTAAGCTAAACCTGCCTCACGCAGAGTGGCTGGCCAGGCGCCTGGAAGCGGGGGAATGCCTGACTGCCGAGCAGGCTGCCAGCGCACTGGTGTTCACGCTGAATCAGGTTCCGGAGAGTGATTTTCACGGGGCCGTGTTCAACGGCGCCGATCTGGTGGATTCCCTGTCGTTTGCCGGTAGTTGATAGCGGAGAAAGCGGGGCCCTAGAGCGGGACCCGCATGGTTTCCGAGCTGCTGTCCGGCATACCAATCATTTCATCCGTTCCGGTGGGCGGAATCACCTCCGTGCGGTCCACCTGGTAATCGTGGAAATAGTCGCGAACCGCACACGCGCCGTTAAACAGAAGCGGTTTGTCGTAGACGTCGGTCAGCACATAGCCCTGCTCGGCCAGATAGAATCGCGCCATATAGTAGCGCCCTTCCATCGAGACGATCTCCAGCAGGGAAATGGTGTCGTGCTTGTGGCCTTTCAGTTCGCCGGTGTCCATATGCATCGGAAGTCTCCCGCGAGTTTGTTGTCATCCCATAGGTACGTCCAAAGGATCTGATCAGGTCAATAAATGAGCAATCAGAAGGATCCGGCTCGCACGGCGCCCCGTATTGGTAAGAAGAAGATCAGTAGAGAGGTGCCACCATGAGTCACCAACATATCACCACCGGAAAGTGGCTGATCCCGGCTCTGTTGGTTGCGATCGGATTTGCCATCGTCTGGTCGTCCCAATCCCTCGCCAGCGACAAGGATGCGGAAATCCGCGATACCATCCTCCGTCAGATTGAAGCCTTTGCAAACGATGATCAGGAGCAGGCCTGGGCCTATGCTTCAGAAGGCATCAAGCGCCGGTTCGGGTCGTCACAGGTGTTCGTGGATATGGTTCGCGAAGCCTACCCGGCTGTGCACAACGCCACGGCCATCGAATTTACCCAGCGCGTGCCCCATGGCGCCTTTGAAATCCAGGTGGTGCGATTGCAGGGACCGGAAGGCAAGCGGTGGGACGCCTATTACCGGATGGTGCTCACTGAAGGTGCCTGGAAGGTGGCCGGAGTGAGACTCCAGCCGGCCGAGCTGGGCATCTAAAAAGGGGATCAGGCCAGGTGCCGCCCGCCGTCCAGGGGAAGGGTCCTGCCCGTGATGTAGGGGTTGTCCAGCAGAAACTGCAACGTGGCGACGGCGACCTCAGCTCCCGGTTCTATGCCCATCAGTGACTTTTTCAGGGTTTTTTCCCGGTAGGCCTCGCCATCGCCCGGGTTGAACATGATCAGGGAAGGCGCAACCGCGTTCACCTTCACTTTGGGCGCCAGTAACCTTGAGAACGACAGAGTCAGATTGGCCAGAGCCGCTTTGCTGGCGGCATAGGCGATATGCTTCGCGCTGCCCTTTTCCACCACATAGTCCGTCATGTGGATGATATCGGTTGTCGAACCACCCTGCTCTAGCATGGATCGGCACGCGATGTTGATCCGGTACGGCGTCATCACGTGAATCTGCATCATCGCGTTCATCACGTCTGCCGGATCCGAGTCCTCGCTCTCCGGTAGCCAGTCCGAGGCATTGTGGATAATCGCGCGCAGTGTGTCCGTCCGCGCTTTCAGGGCCTCGATAAAGTCATCAATGCCCCTATTCGTGGCAAAATCCGCGTGGAGACATTCGGCACCCGCTTTCTGCAATGCATCGATGGCCGGGCGATAGGTGCGGTAGGTAACGATGATGGGCTGGCCACGATCAAGGCAGGCTTTGGCGAAGGCCAGGCCAATTCTCTGGCCGGCGCCGGTGATCAGTACAGGTGCGGTCATGACATCTCCAATCAGGGTTCAATCTGCTTAATCTCCGAATTGAATACGTCAATAATCGTCTCGCAGAGCCATTTATGGCCGGATTCTTTCTCTGAGTTCTGGTCCCAGCAGAGATCAAACGAGAAAACGACCTCTTCCAGTGGTAGCGGGGCGGCTTTGAGATGCTTGAGGCGCGGATCGAGGGCCAGCAGGCGCTGTGGCGCTATGGCAATCAGATCTGTTTTCAAAAGGATATCGGGAATGGCATCCCAGCTGGACACAATCAACGCAGAATGTCGTTCAAAACCCCGCCCGGCCAGGGCGTCATCAATCACCGTTGTTCCGGTGGACGCCTGGGAGAGCTTTACATGGGGCAACCTGGCATAGAGTTCCGGAGTCATTGGCTCCGACGCGCTGGGATGGTCTGGTCGCATCAACACCACAACGTCATCGGCCATCAGGCGTTTACTTCGCACAGCCTTGGGCTTCAAACGGCCCGGCGTCAAACGGATCTGCGCGTCTACCCGGTCCCATTCGGAGCTCTCGGTAGAAATGGAGAATGGCAGGATATCGATGGTGATATTCGGCGCTTCTTCGCGAATTCGCCGGGAAAAACTTGGCAGGAAAAAGCCGGAGATATAATTGGCCACCTGCATGCTGAACACGCGCTTTGACTCCGCTGGCACAAACTGCTGCTGGGCACTGATCGCGCTCGACAGGTAAGACAGGCCGTCTTCTACCTGAACAATCAGTTCTCTGGCTCTGTCGGTGGGTTCCAGCCCCTTGGCTGTGCGGTAGAACAGCTGATCATTGAGCATCAGGCGCAGTCGCCCGAGCGCGTGGCTGACGGCCGAGGGCGACAGCCCCAGCTCACTGGCCACTTTTGAAATCGAGCGTTGTTCCATGATGTTGGCGAAAATTACCAGCAAATTCAGATCAAAGTCGCGCAAATTCACCATAGTTTTCAACTCTCGCAGCTATTCATCATTATTGTTATTGCAACGTTCCCCCGGCCTTGCAGTTGTGTCTCTGGCCCGCCAGGGATTGCCAAACATACCTGACAAGTCTCGCAGACCGCTGATATTTGCGCCAGATTTCGGGGACACTACCAACCAAGCGAAAGCCGGCGCTCCGTGTGTGAGCACCGGCTTGAGAGAAGAGGTTACGGGAATAGGACCGTAAAGGCCCCGGGTTCAGCCGAAGGTAGCGGGCAGCCAGAGGGTAATGGCCGGCACATAGGCCACCAGTGCCACAACGCCAAGCAGAACCAGCATGAAGGGCCAGATATGGCGCGCGACAGTCTCCACGCGCAACCCGCTGATGCTGGAGGCGACAAAGATGGAATAGCCCACCGGTGGCGTCACCATGCCGACGGCAAAGTTGATCACCACCATGGCACCCAACTGGATCGGATCCAGACCAATCTGCTGGCCCAGGCCTATAAGGACGCCACTGAGAATGACCATGGCCGAGATGTTGTCCATGACGGCGCCCAGTAGCAGCAACATGATATTGACGATCAGTAGTAGGATGATCGGGTTATCCGTGAGCGCAAGCAGTGCCTGGGTGAGCTGGGCCGGAATCTGTTCACTGGCCATAACCCAGGCGAACCCGTACGCCACTGTAACGATGAACATGATAACGGCGGTCGTTCTCATCGAGCTCATCAGGATGGAGGGCATTTTCTTCCAGTCCAGATCGCGGTACAGAAACAGGCCGACAATGGCGCTATAGAGGACACCGACCATAGCGGCTTCGGTGGGCGTAAACATGCCGCTGTAGATGCCTCCAAGTATGACAACCGGGGCAAGCAGAGCCCAGATGCCATCCTTAAGGGCGAACAGGAATTCTTTTCCGGTGGCCCGCTTTTCCTTTGCGACACGGTGATGCCGGGCATAAAGAACGCTTACTACGCAGAAACCGGCGGCGGCAATCAGACCGGGAATGATGCCAGCCAGGAACAGCTTGGCGATGGACTCCTCCGCCAGTACACCCCAGATGACCATCGGGATAGAAGGCGGAATCATCTGCCCCAGCGGTCCAACTGCGGTCGCAAGTGCCGCGGCATACCCGCGCTGGTAGCCCCGGTCTTCCAGCTCATCAATCATGATCGAGCCGACCGCTGCTGTCGTGGCGGGTGCGGAACCTGAAATCGCCCCAAAGAAGGTTCCGGCAGCCACTGTCGACATCGAAAGGCCGCCAGTCAGGTGGCCAAAAAAGGTTTCGGCCACCCGCACCAGTCGCCGGGAAAGGCCGCCTGCGCTCATTACCTCACCTGCCAGGATAAAACCGGGAATGGCGAGCAGGCTTGTGACGCTGCTTCCGGCAATGAATTGCTGGGGCAGAATCATAGGATTCACATCGGCCATCCAGATTCCTACAGCCGCCAGGAGGCCGATTGTAAACGCAATCGGTACACCGAGGGCCAGGAAAACAATCAGGCCAATTATCATGACCAGGCCAATCTCACCCATGTTAATACTCCGAGGATTTGTGGATCGGCCGTGGCCGTACAAGGAGAATCAGGGCATGAATACTGATCAGCGCACCTCCGACGGGAACCGCTGCATTCTTGACCCAGATTGGATAGCGGATAGCGGGCGATACCTGGCCAGCGGTGAACTCCGCGAAGTTCCAGCCGGTCCAGAGCATTACCAGCCCGAAGCCGATGATCAGCGCCATGATGCTTCGTTCCACCAGCTCACCGAGAAGCGCCGGCAGGGAGTCGACCAGCAGGGTTACCCGAACATGGCCTCCGGTGCGGACCAGCGCGCTGGCAAACAGGAAGACCGTCCAGGTAAACGCCAGAGCCGCAACTTCATCGCTCCACACCAGCGAATCACCGAGCACGTAACGGTAGAAGACACCAAGTAGCAGGCTGGCGATCATGACCAGAGCGGTTACCACCCCGAAAGCCTGCGACCCTGCTGCCAGGCCCTGTCCAAATTTATCCAGATATTGATACATCCAAACGGTTCCTGGTTAGAAGTCCCAAAAGTGTCGAGGTATGTCCTGGCGGATGGTGTTATTCGGCCACCTGCTCCAGGGCCATGTCGAGAATATCCGTGCCAATCTTGCTGCGGTATTCGTCGTAGACGTTGGCAACCTTGCTCCGGAACGCCTCGACATCGTCGACTTCATTGACGGTCATACCCGCCGCCTCAATCTGGTTAAGAACGGCATCGTTATTGGACGCAACGGTCTCGCGCTGGCGATCAATGGCCTTTCTGGCAGCCTGCTGAACCAGGTCCTGGGTTTCCGGGGAAAGTTTGTTGAAGGTCTGCTTGGACATCAGCAGGGCCAGGGCGTTGTAGGTATGGCTTGTCAGGGAAAGATAGTCGGTTACTTCCGGATACTTATTGGCAAAGATGACAGGCAGCGGAATTTCCAGCCCGTCGACCGTGCCCTGCTGTACCGCGGTAAAAACATCACTCCAGGCCATGGGTACCGGGTTTGCGCCGATGGCGCGGAAGCTGGCAATGAAAAGGTCGCTGGGCTGGACCCGCAGCTTCACACCTTTGAAATCTTCCGGTGTGCGGATTGGTCGCTCGTTGTTAATGGTGTGCCGGAAGCCGGCTTCGGGGAATCCCAGCCCGACAATGCCTTTGGCGTCCAGCTTTTCAAGAAGTGTCTGGCCTACTTCGCCATCCAGGACTTTGTGTGCCTGCTGGTTGTTGGCATACAGAAAGGGCAGATCGTTGAGCTGGAACGCAGACTCCAGAGTGCCCACCTGGGTTCCCGTAATCACGCCTGCATCCATGGTTCCGAACTGCATGGCTTGCAGCATCGCGGTGTCGTTGCCGAGTTGATGATTGGGGTAGAACTGGACGTTGAATTCGCCTGGTGCCGCTGCTTCCAACTCTTCGGCAAAATAGCGGGCGGCGATGGCGTACGGATCGACTTTACTGTCGGCCGTGGTCCAGCCGAGCTTGATGGTTGTCTGGGCCTGGCTCAACGTGGTGGCGCTGGCCAGTAGGGCGGCGGCGATCAATTTACGATTAATGAGTTTCATTGTTTTTCTCCGATGTAAATCAAACTGGAAAGGTGTTTTTTTTTGATGGTATCCGCTTTCCAGTCAGGCAGATTGTGCCAAATTTATTTGTGTTTATTTTCTCCGATTTTGATCGGTAAAAAATAATCTAGGGTAAGAAAAACAAAAGCGCAAATTTAATATTATTCAGTCATTTGTGAATGAAATTAAAAAGCCACCTTCCTGAATTACATTCATAACAACATGAATACAATTGAATTTGCAAAAACTGATAAATCATATTATTTATTTGTGGGCTGATTATTTATTTAATGGGGTTCGTTATTAATTAATAAAAGGAAAAAACAATGAGCCAGGAAATGTCGTGTGAAATAGAGCGCCTGGAAAAAGATTTTTTATGGCCCGAAAACAAACGATTGGCGATTAATTTTAATATCGCCTTTGAAATGTGGACGCCGGATTCGTGTTCCAGTGTTAACCCCATGGGCAATGTTCTGGCCGGTGATATGGTAGACCCAAACGCCGACAGTTATGGTCGTTATAACGCCAATGTGGGCGCGAAAAGGCTGTTTGATATAGCGGAAAGCTACGGCGTGGCCACCAGTGTATTTACCTCTGGTTTGGTTGCAGAACACTGTTCGGCTGAGCTCAAAAAACGGTTTGATTATGGGCATGAGATCATCGGCCACAGCTATGGCCAGAACATGCTTTTCCCGTATCTGAATGAGCAGCAGATCGAAGACAACATAAAAAAATCGACTGCGCTGATTGCGCAAGCCACCGGTCACAAGCCTGGCGGCTGGATCAGTCCCAGAATCACCTCCGATCTGGACGTTCAGCGCAGGCTATCCCTGCATGGCTACAAGTGGCACGGCGACGCACTGGATGATGATCGACCGTACCTTCAGCGCTTTGCCGACAGTTCGATCATGGCGATTCCGGTAACCATCGATTTCAATGATCTGCCGCACGCCATGCGATTTGGCAGAACGCCCGAGCAGTTTGTTGAGATGTTCACAGCGACATTGGACAGGCTTTTGGCGAGCAATCGAGAAACCCTGATTCTGGATGTGATTGTTCATGGCCATTGCTACGGTCGGCCTGCCGGCGCCTGGGCGTTTGAAGAGATTGTTAAGCGATGTGCGCAACAAAGAGAACTGTGGCTAACCACCAGAGGACAGATCTTTGATTATGTGAGACCATTTTTCGACGATTGATACCGGAGGCATAACGCCCACACTGACTATGGCAGTACGGAACCCGATAAGCCCACAACCGGGTACCGCAGATCTGAACAATCCGCTGTACTACCTCGAGAACATGGAAACCGTCCTTGGCTGGGTGCAGAGCCATCACGGCGACTTGCTGACGGCGGAAGAGCTGGATCGGCTGGCCAGCTTTCATACTCTCTCACTGCCGGCCCGGGCCTTGCTGACCCGTATGGTGATGCGCACGGGCGATCTCTTCCGGTCGGACAAGCTCAAGTACCCTGAGCTTTGCGCTCCAGAGCACCGGGCCCTGGCGGAACTCACTGACGCAGGCTGGCTGGACACCGATCCCCTGCTCGGACTGGACGAGCTGTTTCGCCTGTTCACGCTGGGAGAACTGCGTCCGGCTCTGGGACCTCTGCTGAAAGCGGCCGGAGAGCCTGCCAACCTGCCCAAGAGCCGGATGCGTGACGCCCTGCTTTCGCGATTTCCCGACCCTCTTACCGTCGCCGACTGGCTCGGTCAGCACGCCAGACCGGTGGTCAGGCTCAAAACCATGGCGCTGTTTGACCGGGTCCGTCTGATGTTTTTCGGCAACCTTCGCCAGAGCTGGTCGGATTTCGTGTTGGTGGAACTGGGTCACCAGCAGTACGAGCCAGTCACCTTCACACCGGATTCCCGGGCGTTCCAGCATCGTTCAGAGGTGGACCTGTACCTTGCCATGCACCAGTGCCGGGAATGGCTGGATGAAGGGGTACCCGCGACGGAGGTCTGGCCGGAGGTGCCCGGTTCTTCGGAAAACGCCTGGCTGACCAGCCGCCGCGATCGGTTGCTGCTGGAATTGGGCCGCCAGGCGGAGCGTCAGGGCGAACGGGAGCTGGCCGTTGAGGCCTTCGCCAGCAGCGGCCACCGGGAAGCAAGGTTGAAGCAACTGCGGTTGCTGGAGCGGATGAAACGCCACCAGGAAGCCTGGGCCATTGCCACCCGATGGCAGAAGCAACCGTTGAGCGACGCCGAGGCCCAGGGCCTGGCGCGAATTCTTAAACGCCTGGCGGGCCGGCTGGGTGAGACTCCACCCCGACTGCCGGTGCAGCCGCCAATCCGGGACATCACCCTGAGCCTGCCCAAACCGGAAATCGGATCCGTGGAGTACGCCGTCCAGTACCACCTGTATCAGGACGAGGCGCCGGTATTCTATGTGGAAAACACCCTGATCAACGGACTGTTCGGCCTGCTCTGCTGGCAAACCATCTTTGCACCGTTGCCGGGGGCCTTTTTCCATCCTTTTCATGTGGGCCCCGCGGACCTGACCCGGGAAGATTTCGTAAGCCGTCGCCAGGCATCCTTCGAGCAGTGCTTTGGGTTGCTGGCGGATGGCAGTTACCGGGACCGGATTCTCGAGAATTACCGGGCCAAGCAGGGCACCACCAACCCCTTCGTGATCTGGCCGGTCATCACCGAGGAACTGCTCAGCCTGGCGCTGGATTGTATTCCACCGGGTGACCTGGAGCGCCTGTTCCGCCGCCTGTTGTTGAATATCCGGGAGCATCGCAGTGGCTTCCCCGATCTGATTCGCTTTTTTCCGGGCGCCACCGACACGGCAAAGCGCTATGAAATGATTGAGGTGAAGGGGCCGGGTGACCGGCTGCAGGATCACCAGATCCGTTGGCTCGAGTTTTTTGCCGGTGAAGGCATCCCCGCCAGTGTCTGCTACGTGCGATGGCAAGCCGACGGGGTGATGGAATGACGGTGAAGATGGCCGTCCGGACCCTCTGCGAATTTGCCGCCCGCACCGGCGATCTGGACTTTCGCTACACCCCGGCCCCCAGTGCCGAGGAAGGCATCGCCGGCCATCAGGCGATCCAGTCCAGGCGCGGTTATGGCTATAAAAGCGAGTATTTACTGACCGGTGAGTGCCTTGGATTAGTGCTTTCCGGGCGCGCGGATAGTTATAACCCGCACCGTGGCCGGCTGGAAGAAATCAAGACTCACCGGGGTGATCTGGCCAGAATCCGAGAGCATCAGCGGGCGCTTCACCGTGCCCAGCTGCGAGCCTATGGCGCCCTGTTGTGCCGACAGGAAAAGCGGAAAACCCTGGAATTGGCGCTGATCTATTACGACACCGGCACGGACAAGGAAACACCGGTGGTGGAGACTGCCAGTGCCGACGAACTCTGGCAGGAACTGGAAACCCTGTGTGGTCGCTACAAGGCCTGGGCCGAACAGGAAGAGCATCACCGCGAGCAGCGCAACGCCTTGCTCGCAGGCCTTGCGTTTCCTTTCGCCGAGTTTCGTCCCAGGCAGCGCCAACTGGCGGAGACGGTCTACAAGAACGCGGTGAAGTCCGGCACCCTGCTCCTGGAAGCGCCGACCGGCCTGGGCAAGACCCTTGGCACGCTGTTCCCGGCGTTAATGGCGATGCCTGCCGCCGGGCAGGACCGGTTGTTCTACCTTACCTGCCGCAATACCGCCCGCCAGCTTGCCATGGATGCCGTGGCGCGTTTGCGTTCGGCACAAGCGGCCCCGAACTGGCCCCTGCGAACCCTGGAACTGGTGTCAAAAGACGACGCCTGCGAGCACCCCGACAAGGCCTGCCATGGTGAATCCTGCCCCCTGGCCAAAGGCTTTTTCGACCGGCTGCCCGATGCCCGGGCGGAAGCGGCCCAGACCGAAGGCACACTCGATCAACACACATTGGCGAAGATCGCCGCCGGTCACGACATTTGCCCCTACTTTCTGGCCCAGGAAATGGCTCGCTGGAGCGATGTGGTAATCGGTGATGTGAACCGGTTGTTCGATCAATCCGCCCTACTCCACGGTCTGATTCGCCAGAACAACTGGAACACCAGTGTGCTGGTGGATGAGGCCCATAATCTGGTGGACCGGGGCCGGGGCATGTATTCGGTTCGGCTGGATCAGCAGCGTTTGCTGAGGATCAAAAAAACCGCGCCGAAGCCGCTGAAATCCGCCGTCGACCGGACAGCCCGTGCGTGGCAGAGCCTGATCCGGGATCACCACACCGATACAGAGAGCCCGGAGTTTCTGGACACACTGCCGACGCAATTGCTGGGTGCCCTGCAGGCCATGGTCTCCAATCTGACCGATTACCTGGCCGACCATCCCCCTGATCTGGCGCTGCAGGACCTGTTGTTTGAAAGCGTCGCCTTCATGAAGCTGGCGGATTCCTTCGGGGACCATTCCCTGTGTGAGTTCCAGCGCGCCGGTCGGGGCCGGGCCAGTCTGACCATCCAGAACCTGATCCCGGCGGATTTCCTGCGGGAGCGATTTGAAGCCGCGCACTCGGTCCTGCTGTTCTCCGCCACCCTGAGTCCCGGCGTTTACTATCGGGATCTGCTGGGGCTGCCGGAGGGTTCCCGGTTTACCTCCTTGCCCAGCCCGTTCAGCGCGGATCAGCTGCAGGTGCACTTCACGCCCGGCATCAGTACCAGACAGGTTCACCGGGAGGCGTCCCTCCAGCCCATCGCCGAGTTGATCGCCCGCCAGTTCCGGGAACGGCCCGGGCATTACCTGGCGTTTTTCAGTAGCTTCAAGTACGCGAAGCAGGCGAGCGACGCTCTGGCGCAGCTGGCTCCCGATGTCCCCCAGCGGGCGCAGGCGCCGGGTATGTCGCCCCAGCAACGGGCGGACTTTCTGGCAGGATTCAGGAAACCCGAAGCCAGTGTCGCATTCGCGGTATTGGGTGGGGTGTTCAGTGAAGGCATCGACCTGCCCGGGGATCAATTGATCGGTGCCTTCGTGGCGACCCTTGGTTTGCCGCCTTTTGATGCCTGGCATGAAATTCTGAAAGCCCGTCTGGAACAGCGCTTTGGTAAGGGTTACGACTACACCTATCTGATTCCGGGATTGCAGAAGGTGGCCCAGGCGGCCGGTCGGGTGATTCGGACCCCTGAAGACCGGGGCGTGATCTGGTTGATTGATGACCGGTTTCTGCAGCCGGCCACTCGTCGTCTTTTGCCGCGCTGGTGGTTCCCGAAAGATTCAGCGGATACCTAATATGTGTGGGCCATCGAACAGACCCGACACGGATGCCGCTTTAATCTTGTAGCTGCCCGGCAAGTCAACCGCCGAGGCATGAGCCTTGCAAGACTCGATGGTATCCGGGGTTGGCAGTAACAGGAGTACAAGACATGGAACGTATTATACGGTCAGTCCCGATGCTGATGATGGCGATGCTGGTGGCTTTGTTCGTCGGATGTGCATCCACCGAATCCAGTTCGGGCACCGGTGAGTACATCGACGATACGGTCATCACCGCCAAGGTCAAGACAGCGATTTTCAACGAATCAACGCTGAAAAGCTCAGAAATCAACGTTGAAACCTACAAAGGCGAGGTACAGCTTTCAGGTTTCGTGAATTCGAAAGCGGATATCGATACTGCCGTCCGAGTGGCCCGGAGCGTGAAAGGTGTCACATCGGTCAGCAACGATATGGAAATGAAGTAACGTTTGAAGAGCCGTTGAAGGCTGTCTGAAAAAAATCCCCGAGCTGTCTTTGGTTCAGCTTCGGGGTTTTTTTCGCAGTGAAGATTCCAGATGTTTGGTCTCGGTAATATCCACCAGGGTGATGACGACGCCGTCTATGACGTTATCCAGTCTCCGATAGGGTATGATCCTGACCGAAAACCATCGGTCATCGTTGGTGGTAATCTGTTTCTCGCTGACCGCCAGGGTATCCAGGGTCTTCCGGGCGTCTTCCTGCAGTTCCGGGTAACGGAGGCTGGAGGTCAGGTCACTGAGCGGGCGGCCGATATCGGTTTCACGCAGGCTGATAATGGTTGCAGCCCGTTCCGTGTACCGCCGCACATTCAGACCCTGGTCCAGGAAAAGAACCGCGATTTCGATACTGTTCAGTACGTTCTGCATGTCGCTCTGGGCGAGGGCGAGGTCATCCAGTTTGGTTTGCAGTTCGGTGTTGATGGTCTGCAGTTCCTCGTTCATGGACTGCATTTCTTCCTTGGAGGTTGTCAGTTCTTCGTTCGCGGACTGCAGCTCTTCGTTGGTGGATTGCAGTTCCTCGTTAGACGCCTGCAGCTCCTCCCGTGTCATTTTTGCCTGCTGCCGCAGGCTCTCGATTTCCTTCTGATACCGCTGAATTTCCTCCGCGTAGTCGGATTCAGCTGCCGTGGCAGGTTTGCGACGTTTTGCGGCCGCTCGTTCGGGTGCATCGCGGAACACCACGATGGTCATACCCTTCAGGGCATCGGGTTCACGGAGGGCCTGAATGGTCACATCAACCGCCTGGGTGCCAGACCCGGTTTGCACCAATAGACCCTTAAGTTCAATCGGTTCTGCCAGGTCCGGTGACTGCTTCAGGGCGGTATAGAGCGGTTCGCGCAGACCTTCCCGTGCCATGGCATGGATGTTCCAGTTGGCTTTGCCGGCTGCCGGTTCCAGGTACTTGCCGGTGCGCCCGCTGATATACACGATATCTGCATCAGCATTGAGCACCACCGCTGCGGGCGAATAAACCTGAAGCAGGACATGATCCGCGGCGGTTTGCAGGTTGTTGGTTGTTTCCTGTGGTGGAATCTGGCTGGATGACACGGATTGCTCCCTGGGCATGTTGGACATCGGTGGGAAAGACTTTAGCAGGAAGTCGGAATGCCGGACGGATTGAAATGGCTTGCTCCGGTAAAGTCGCATTTTGGGTTTCAGTGGTGCAAACAGGTGGTTCAGCCGGCCAATGGTCTCCGAGCTGCCCAGCATCAGTAAGCCGTTGGGACGCAGGCTGTAGTGGAACAGGGGCAGTATCCGGCGTTGCAGCGTTACATCAAAATAAATCAGCAGGTTGCGACAGGCAATCATATCCAGCTTGGTGAATGGCGGGTCCAGAATGACATCGTGCCGGGCAAACAGGACTTTGTCCCTTATGGATGGTTTTATCTGATAATACTTGTCGTGTTTAGTGAAAAATCGCGCCAGCCGGGCCTCCGACACCGCGTTTTCAATCGCGAGAGGGTACTGGCCCCTCCTGGCGATGGTAATGGCTTCCGGACTGATGTCGGACGCGAAAATCTGAAGGTCCATTTCCCGTTTGGGGCTGACCTTTTCCAGCGCCTCGGTGAACGCAATGGCCAACGAATAGGCCTCTTCGCCCGTCGAGCAACCGGCCACCCAAGCCCGCAGCGTGTATTCCGCTGGTAGAGTGGCGATCAGTTCCGGCAGGCCCGTTTCGATCAGGTAGTCCCAGGTTTCCGGATCCCGGAAGAATTCGGTAACGCCAATGAGAAGTTCCCGGAATAAAAGCTGTACCTCCTGGTTGTTCTCGGCCACAAAGCGAGTGTAATCGGCCAGATCTGAGATCCCGTGAATGACCATACGCCGCTCGATGCGGCGGTTCAGAGTCGTGGGTTTATACAGCGAGAAGTCGTGCCTGGTATGCTGCTGCAGAAGCCTCAGAAGAGGATCCAACCGGGTAATCGACCTGTGGCCACTCGGGGCCGGATCGAGGTTTTCACCCGGTTCGGGAACTCGCCGGACATACGCCAGAATGCGAGCCGGTAATTCATCGGCGGGTGCTACGATATCAGCACACTCGGCTTCAATCGCGCTCCGTGGCATGGCATCAAACTGGGCAGACTCGGGACTTTGAACCACTGTCAGCCCGCCCGTTGCCTTGATGGCCTGCAGGCCCAGGGTGCCATCAGAACCCATGCCGGAAAGCACGACAGCAATCGCCCGCTCGCTCTGGGCACTTGCCAGGGATGAAAACAGAACATTAATGGGGAGGCGCAGCCCCCGGGCTTGCATCGGCGGATCCAGCTTGAGGGTCTCATTAACCACCCGCAGCTCCCGGTTCGGTGGGATGACATACACCGAATCCGCATGAATGGGCATATTCTGCTCGGCTTCATACACCGGCATCTCGGTATACCGCTGGAGGAGCTCCGGTAACAGCGCCTTCTGGGTCGGGTCCAGGTGCTGCACCACAAGAAAAGCCATGCCCGAATCGCTTGGCGTATTGCGGAAGAATTCCTCCAGCGAGGCCAGGCCCCCGGCAGAGGCGCCAATACCAACAATGCGCATCAGGAACTGGCGGAGGTCGTCGTGATTTCGGTGAAGATCATCAGGATGCTGTCCCCGCTTGGCGCCGGCCTGGCTTTGACCGTCAGCATTTGTCGATCGGCGGTTCCGGCAGAATCGTCTGCTTTTGGATGCATGCTCACTTCCTGTATTCCCGGTTGCTCGAGGAGTGCTTTCAGGGTGTCTTCCTGACCCGGTGCGACAAGCAAGGCGAGGTTTGTGCCGGTCAGCACCGTGTCAGATTCCCCGAAAAGTCTGCCAGCGGCCTGATTACCTTCAATGATTTCCCCGTCGGTGGCGACAACCAGATAGGCGGCAGGAGCCTGTTCAAACAGGGACTTGTAGTGGGCCAGTTCTTCGGCCATCTCGTGCTCGTTGGCCTGGAGCTGCTCGTAGAGCAGGTCCAGCTCCACCTGATAGGTCTGAAGTTCGTGCAGAAGTTTGAGGGCGTCGGCGGCGGAGTCTGGAGCACTCGCCCGCTGGTAGAGCATTTGCAGCGCATCGACGCTGAGGGCGCCACCACGGCAAGGGGGTGGCACACCATGATCAATCAGATCCCTGGCGCTGCGGCGCAGTCGCTCGTGACTCTCGGCATTCGCGTATCCGTGCTTGTCGGTCATAGTCCCTCCCGAATTCGCCGTTGATAACCGGCGTTTGACCTGTGTCATTCGATACTACTCCACCTTGAGACACCCGAATAGCGCGCGTTGTGGGTTTTTGCAAAGCGGAGCCTCGTTTGTGCGTTAGCGAACGGAAGAATGAGAGGGTGAGGCCTAGTGTATTTGTAACGGAATGTTTCCGGGCCGCTCGGGCTCGGGCAACGTCGTGGCATAAGGAGCCAGGCTATGAAAACCGACACAATCCGGTGTGCGTTCAGTCGCATCGGTCTTTCCACTACCTTGATTTTCGCTGTGTTGACTCTGATGGCCTGCGCCTCCGCGCCGCTGCCACCGACACAGTCCCTCAATGATGCCAGAGATGCCATTGCCAGTGCCGAACAGGCCGAAGCCCGGCAATACGCGGGAGCCGAACTGGAAGAGGCAAACCGGCATCTTGCGGCGGCTGTTAAAGCTGTCGAGGCGGAGCGTATGGCGGAGGCGGACCGGCTGGCCAGGCAGGCCAGTGTTGCGGCTGAACTCGCTGTGGCGAGAACGGAAGCGGCAAAGGCTGCGGCGATCAATCGGGAAATGGGGCGCGGTGCCGAGGCTCTGGGTGAAGAAATGCAGCGTCAGGGAGATCAGCAATGAATATTCTACCGTTTTTGAAACCGGTATCTGGGGTGAAAACCAGCGCTGTGGTTTTGCTTTCCTCACTGCTGCTGACGGCTTGCGCGATGTCTCCGACGAGCCCGGAAGGTTCGGAGAATGTGCGTACCAAACTGACACAGCTGCAACAGGATCCGGACATGACCAACTATGCCCGCGTGGAATTGCGTGACGCGGAAGCGGCCGTCGAGCTGGCCGAGCAGCCAGTGGACAACGACGAAGCTGCGCTTGCTGCGCACCGTGTCTACATGGCAGACCGGATGGTTGAAATTGCCCGGGCCAAAGGCGAGACCCGGCTGCTGGAAGCTGAACGGGAGCTGTTAGCGGAGCAGCGCGACGCGGCCAGGCTGGCGGCAAGAACCCGGGAGGCAGACAGGGCACATGCTGAGGCCGAAAGCGCGCGTAGCTCACAAGCACAATCGGCTGCCCTGTCAGCCCGTGAAGCCGAGGAACTCCAACGGCAGATCGATACCCTTGAAGCCGAAGCGACGGAACGGGGGCTGGTCCTGACCCTGGGAGATGTCCTGTTTGCCACCGGCAGTGCGAATATCCAGGGAGGTACCAACCGCAATCTTGAGAAACTGGTGGATTTTCTGAACCAGTATCCGGACCGCCAGGTGCTGATTGAAGGCCACACCGATAACGTGGGAAGCGCGGCCTTTAACGAAACACTGTCTCGACAGCGGGCAGAGTCCGTCCGCCAGTTTCTGATCAATCGTGGCGTTGCCAGTCGCAGACTGACCGTGTCTGGGTATGGCTTCGAACGCCCCATCGCCAGCAACGACACTGCAACAGGTCGCCAGCAGAATCGCCGCGTTGAGGTCGTCATCGAGAACAGGGAGTAACGGCATGTTGCGATATCGCGACTTCTTCCCAATGGCAGCGGATACCCAGGCCAGTGCTGGCCTGGGCAAAGGGCTTCCCCTCGGCGATGCCCTGCCCCTGGGCATATTGGTGACAGATCGGGATGGTAAATGCGTCTACAGCAATACCGCTTACCAGAAACTCTGCGGCTGGACAGGTGACGAGCTGATCGGATCGCACTGGAGTGCCGTTATTCACCCTCAGGACCATGAAAAGACGCTTGAGCACTGGGAAAAAGCAGTGCTTGGGCAAAAGGCCTTTCTGTGTGAAGCGCGCCTGAAGTGCGCGAATGGCCAGGTTATCTGGACCCGACGCAACGCGGCCTTGATAACGGATGGCATGCCGGGCCATGGCTATGTTCATACTGTCGAGGACATCAGCACCTACAAAGCCCACGAGAGAGCGAGGAAAAAAGCAGAGGAGCAGCTTTTCGATGCAAAAGAGCGTGCGCAGGTGACCCTTGATTCGATTGGTGATGCGGTCCTGAGCACCGATATCAACGGTTGCGTGTCCTACATGAACGTGGTGGCGGAAACACTCACGGGCTATAGTCGACACGAGGCCATTGGCAGACCATTGGCTGAGATTTTTCACGTGGTGGATGCAAACACGCACAAGCCGACGTCCGATCCTGCTCAGAGGGCCATACTGTCGGACAGCATTGTTGCCCTGGAAGCGAACGCATTGCTGGTCGCCAGAAACGGTGTTGAGCTGGCCATTGAAGATTCTGCTGCCCCCATCCACAACCGCCATGGTGTGGTGGTGGGTGCGGTTATCGTATTCCACGACGCTCGCTTTTCCCGGGAGACAACCGCCCGGATGGAGCATCTTGCACAACATGATGAACTGACCGGACTGCACAATCGCAACGCCTTCTACGAGCGCTTTGACCAATCCCTGTCACTGGCCCGCCGGCATGGTACCCAGATGGGGCTTTTGTTCATTGATCTTGATAATTTCAAGAGCATCAATGACATTCTTGGCCACAACAGCGGTGACATGATCCTGGAGGTACTGGCCGGCAAACTGAAGAGTTGCGTCAGGGCGGCGGATACGGTGTGTCGGTACGGCGGTGATGAGTTCGTAGTCTTGTTGGCTGAAATCGCCCAGCCGGATCATGCCCATGACGTTGCCGATAAAATACGCGAAGCCGCTGCAACCCCAATGGTTATTGGCGGGCATGAGGTATCGCTTCAGCTCAGTATCGGCGTCAGTGTCTACCCCGATAACGGCGAGACCGCCGATGAGCTGCTCAAAACAGCGGACAGCGCCATGTATCGAATCAAGCTCCTGAACCGGAGACCGGTGGCGGGGAGTTCGACGATGGTGCCGACTATTCTGCCGATACTGCTGTAGGCCGCTCCAGCGTCAGGATCGGGCCCTGCCGGAGACGAGGCGGTCGGTTTCACGCCTGACCACCTCGTAGCATTCACAACAAAGTGCTTCGAGCTTTGGCCGATCGATGACAGTGATGTGTCCGCGGTGGTACTCGATAACCCCCAGCTTCTGCAGTTTGCCGGCCGCCTCGGTGACACCCTCGCGACGGACGCCCAACATATTGGCAATGAGCTCCTGGGTCATATTCAGCCGATTATCGGGCAAGCGGTCGAGGGATAGCAGAAGCCAGCGGCAGAGTTGCTGATCAATGGAATGGTGGCGATTGCACACGGCCGTCTGGGACATCTGGGTAATCAAGGCCTGGGTGTAGCGCAGAGACAATACCCGCACGTCCGGGCTATTGTTGAATTCGCTCTTGAGTTCCTGTGCCGGCATCCGGTAAGCGAAACCGCAGCTTTGCACCACCGTTCTTGTGGGGGTGCTGTCGCCGCCCATAAAGACGGCAATACCCGCCATGCCCTCGTTTCCTACCACCGAAATTTCTGCAGAGGAACCATTGATCATCACATAAAGCAGCGAAATGATGCAGTTGGTCGGGAAATAGACAAATTCAATGGGCTGGCCGGATTCGTAAATCACGTCGCCAAGATTCATCTCAACCAGTTTCAGTCTCGGGAATATCCGTTTTTTTGCATTTTCAGGCAGGGCAGCCAAAAGGTGATTCTGCTCGGGGACGGTTATTGCTTCAGACATAGTCACCTCCCTGGTGGACTTTGTGAAGATGGGCACATTCCCCTTGTGCGAGTGATCTGTGGCGGACTCCAGCAGGCCACGGATCACGACACGACGCTAACACAAATCCGGGAGTCTCGCTGTAACAATATCAGGTACTGCTTATACTTATTTTATTTAAAAGAGGTTCGCTTTTTGAGCGTTCGGTTTATGGTTACGGTGTTTACGGAGCCTTGGTGTTCGATAGCCGCAAAGGCCTGGGCCAGGGTCGCATTGGCTATGGCCCTCGTCTGAGGGCCATCGGTAATCTGATCAACCGAAAACGAAAAACGCCAGCTTGTTGCCGTCCGGGTCTTTCACGTAGGCGCCGTAAAACTGGTCCGGAATTCTCTGCCCGGGCTCACCATCGCAAGTCGCACCAAGCTCGATCGCTTTCTTGTACATGGCATTCACGCCCTCTTTGGAACCCGCAGGAAGAGCGACCATATTGCCGTTGCCGGGATGGTTGGGCTCTTCGTTGAAGGGAACGCAAACGGCGATCATGGGCTCGCTCATGCGCTTGCCGACAAAGGCAATGCGGCCCATGTCCAGAAGCACCTTGGCGCCCTGGTCGCTCAACAATTCGGCATAGAATGTTTTTGCTCGTTCCATATCACTGACGCCAAGGGTGACGTATCCGATCATATTCGTTCTCCGTTGATGGTTGTTTTGGGCGTATTTAATACGTTGAATGCCGGGCGGGGATCATTCTCCGTCGCCATCGGTCACTACCCGGTTACGCCCGGATCGTTTGGCGGCATACAGTGACTGGTCGCAGGCCGAGAGTAAATCCCGCACCGAAGTGGCCTGGGTGTCTGACCCTGACCAGTTCACCACCCCGGCACTGAACGTTACAGTGAAGGTTTCACCTTCATCACTGACAAAGCGCTCTGTCTGCAGGGCAATCCTCAGGGATTCCGCGACCTGGCTGGCTTCGGACAGCCCGGTATTGGGCATGAAAATGATAAACTCCTCTCCGCCGGTGCGGGCGACGATGTCGGACTTTCGCGTTCTTGATTCAATGATATCGGCGAACCGTGTCAGTACGGCATCGCCAGTCGGGTGCCCGAACGAATCATTGATGATCTTGAAGAAATCGATGTCCAGCGAAATCAGTGAGAAGGTATCGCCGTAGCGCTCTCCCTGTGCCACGGATTCCTGCAATTTCCGGAGCATATAGCGCCGGTTGTACAGCCCGGTCAGCTCATCGGTAATCGAGAGCTGCTCCAGTTCGAGCTCCAGCCTCTTCTGGGTATCGATATTGATGGTCATGCCATGCCAGCTGATCCGGCCGTCAGGGTCTTTTTCCGGCCGGGACACGCCCTTCAGCCAGTAACTCCCGCCTTCGCCCCGAACCCGGTATTCGCAAACCCACTCTTCCAGTGTTTCTGCCGAAACGGCAATGCTCTCATGGACCAAGGGCAAATCGTCCGGATGGATGAGGTTGAAGATCTTGTCCGGATCCTTCAGACATTCCTCTGTTGTCAGCCCGTAAAAATCCCGGGTCTTCTCGCTAAGATAGGTAAAGTAATAGCGACCGTCCGGTTCAAGAACAAAGGTGTAGATGATGCCCGGCAGGGATTTGGCGAGCTGTTCCATCTGGTGCTGGCTCAGCTTCTCCCGGGTGACATCCAGGTGTGTTCCCATCAGCCAGCGGGTATCCAGCCCCTGATCGTCGGTGAGCAGCGTGCCGCGGGTGTGAATATAGCGCCAGTCACCGTCTTTATGCAGCATGCGGACCACGCAATCAAACTGCGGGGCGTCGCCATCCAGATAACGGGCCAGAGCCGCCCGGGCTTCGTGAAGGTCCCTGGGGTGGCACAGATTTTCCCAGGTCTTGAAGGTGACCGGCTGGAGCTCTTCGAGCTGATAACCGAGCAGATCTGCCCAGCGGGGATTGTAGATAACCTCTCCGGTATCAAGATTCCATTCCCAGGTACCTGCACCGGTGCCTTCGAGAATCGCTTTCAGCCGGATTTCCGGTGTCAGTTCCATGTGCCTTCACTCTGAGTACGACGTTCAGATCACCCAGTCGTTCCGCGTGTCCCGGTTTTGCCATTCAAATCGCTGTGCCCAATCCAGGGCCTGTTTCAATGGCAGTGGTTTGCTGTAGAAAAAACCCTGGCCCAGCTCACATCCCAGTTCAATCAGTTTAGCCTCTACCTGTGCTGACTCAATGCCCTCTGCCACCAGACGACGCCGGAAACTCTTCGACAGGCTGATGATGGCGCTGACAATCATGTCACTGTCCGGATTGTCGAGCATATCGAATACGAACGAGCGGTCGATCTTGATTTCCTGAGCAGACAAACGCCGGAACAGATCCAGAGAGGAGTAGCCGGTACCGAAGTCGTCGAGGGAAACGTCGACGCCTAATTCGCGGCACGCGCTGAGATTCTCGAGAACTCGGTCGGTATCATCCAGCGCGGTCGTTTCCAGAACCTCAAGAATCAGCCGGGAGCGTATGGCAGACGGACAGTCTCCGAGGGCCGCCTCAAGGTCTTCCCGAAAGCCCGGGCCCAGAAAGTGCGACGGGCTCAGATTCACACTGATAGTATAGGGTAGCTTCTGGCTATTTAACTCCCGGAGTTGCGCTATCGCCTCGGCCAGCACGAAGTTGCCGACCTTGCGTGCGTACTCTGTGTACTCAATGTGGTCCAGAAAATGGCCAGGTCCCAGTAGGCCATCTTCGGGATGGTTCCAGCGGATCAGTGCTTCGAAGCCCGCCACTCGTTGATTGCCAAAGTGAACCTTTGGTTGATAGTAAAGTTCCAGCTGGCCAAGCTCGATGGCGGCGCTCATCTGTTCAATGACTTTGACCCGCTCCTTCCTGGAGTAGTGGGAATCCAGATCAAACGTTACGTAATGATTTTTACCGGCCTCCTTGGCCGCATACATGGCCTGGTCCGCGTGACGCAGCAACTGGTCGGCGTCCGAGTCGTCCTCCGGGTAAACCGTGACCCCCATGCTGCCGGAAAGATACAACACATTGCGATTATAGTTTATTGGCCGGCGGATGGCCTCCAGCAGCCTCGCGTAGACTCGTTCGTCGGCGACATCTCTCAGAATCGCCACGAATTCGTCTCCGCCGAGGCGGGCCACCACATCATGAGTCCTGACGCTCAGAAGCAGCCGATCTGCAATGGATTTCAATACGGCGTCCCCGACAGAATGGCCATGCTGGTCGTTAATTTCCTTGAAGCCGTCAAGATCAATAAAGCATACCGACACCAGGCCCTGGCGCTTATTGGCTTCATACAACTCCTGCTCCAATAATTCGGTCATTCGCCGCCGATTTGGCAGTCCGGTAAGCGAGTCGTAATTGGCTGCCTGCTCCAGATTCTTTTGATGCTCGCGTTTCTCCCGATACAAACGCTTGCGCTCGATCAGGTTGCCCACGGTCTGCGTCAGGGGTTCCAGTTCTTCGGCCAGTCTGGCCGTGTAACCGCCCAGGCGATTGGCGAGGCCAATCAGACCGATCTGCCGATCCCCGGAAAAAACTGGTATACCGATGTAGGCTGTGATCGGGGGATGGCCTTCGGGCAGGCCCTTCGCTCTGCTGTCTGAGGCCACCGCGTCAGAGACAATGACTTCGCCAGTGGTCATGGGCAGGCCGAGGATATTGTCGAGGCGGTCGAAAATCATACCCCTGCGCTCGACCTCCTGATAAAGCGCCTGAGTTTCCGGGCTCCATGCAATGTTGGTAATCGCGCCAATCCTGAGGAACGGTGTGCCGTCTCCCCTGTGCAGGACCTCGCCGATGAATCCGAATTGGCTCCCGGTCAGCGCCAGCAGGTCATTGAGCATCAACTCGAAGGCTGCGTGTTCGTTGTCGCTGGTCAGGAAGACATTCTGGGCCCGGTGAATGGCACGGCTGAGGTGGGAAACTTTGACGTACTCGCCCGTTGTCGTGGAGAAAAAAGCCCTTTCAAGCTCGTCCTCCACAATACTTGCGAGACTGCGCAGCACGTCCAGCTCGATCTCTGTGAAATTCCGCGGCTTGTCATCAATGATGCAAAGCGTGCCGATCTTGAAACCGCTTGGTTCGCGTACCGGCATCCCGGCGTAGAATCGGATGTTTGGCTTGCCGGTTACCAGGGGGTTATTTCGGAAACGGGGATCTTTGGCAGCGTCTTCAACCAGCAGGATCTTGTCCTGCTGGATAGCATAGTCGCAGAAGGCAACGGAACGGGGTGTTTCGGATGCTTCGAGCCCCTGGCGTGACTTGAACCACTGGCGTTTAGCATCCAGAACCGAGAAGAGCGCCGTTTTTACCCCATAGTAGTGTTTCGCGATCCGGGTAAGCCGTTCAAAACGCTCTTCCGGCGGTGTATCGAGAATGCCCAAACGATCGAGTGCAGCGAGTCTGCGTTTTTCGATACCCGGGTTCGCCATCGGCCAGTCTCCGCACAAGGTTCCAACTTTATTTGAACCTTACAACCAGTTCGTGGAGTTCGCTCGCGATCTTCTCCATCTCCTTGACACTATGAGTGGATTCTTCGCCTTTGGCCAGGTTGTTTGTTGCCAGCGAGGAAATTTTCTCAACCTGCTCATTGATCTGATCAGACACCTGGGCCTGCTCTTCCACTGCGGCTGCCATCTGCATGGCCATTTCTGCGATGGTTGTTACGCTCCCGGCAATGTCGTTCAGGGTTTGTTCCGCTTCCAGCATCTGGTCCAGGCCAGCATCGGCCGCGGCAGTACCCTGGTCGGCGACCTTTACAGAATCCGAAGAGCGGCTGATCAGCGCCTCCACGATGCCGTGAATGTCGCTGGTTGAATCCCGGGTTCGCTTGGCCAGGCTCCGGACTTCGTCGGCCACCACGGCAAAACCACGCCCGTGCTCACCGGCGCGGGCCGCCTCGATGGCGGCGTTCAGAGCCAGGAGATTGGTCTGGTCTGCAATGTCTTCAATAATCTTGGCGGCTGACGCAATCTGCTGGGTCTGTGTTGAAAGCTGGCTTACCGAAGCGCTGATCTCATGGACCCTTGTCTTAAGATTCTCAATGGCCTTGCGGGTGCCGCCTACCACGCCCGAGCCTTGCTGGGCGAACTCGCGCGCACTCTCGGCCTTGTCCGCTGTTGACTGAACGTTGGCGGACACATCAGCAATGGTGTGCGACATTTCATTCACTGCGGCAGCCACCTGTTCGGTTTCCGCCTGCTGCTTGTGCAGTGTTTCCCGGGCTTCATAAGCGATTTCCAGGCCCCGGACAGCGGTGGTTTTTACCTGGCCGGCAGAGTCTTCCAGCCGTGTCAGCACCGCATCAAGGTGGGATTGCAGTGCCAGAACAGCTACTTTGACTCTGCCTAGTTCCAGCTCATCGTCGGTATAGCTCTGGGCAGCGAGGTTATCGCTGAAGTTGTTCTCCAGAAGCTTCATTACCGACCTCATCAGGTTTCGTTTCGACAAATGCATCCAGATGGCGTAGGCAATGACACCGGCGGCCAGGACCAGTTCAGAGATATATTCGTGGTTGGTTACAAACAGGACGGCAGCGGCCAGAAAAACCACGCCAAGAAACAGTGATGCGGGCTGGACACGCTGCAAAACCTTCGTGGATGATTTGCCAGCCCGCATGGTTGCGTAGAGCTTTTCCGCCCGTTCGACATCACTTCTTTCAGGACAGGAGCGGACGGATTCATAGCCCACAATCTGGCCATTTTCGGTAACGGGCGTGACATAGGCGCTGACCCAGTAGAAGTCACCGTTTTTGCAGCGGTTCTTGACCAGTCCCATCCAGGGTTTGCCGGCTTTGAGATAAGACCACATGTTCTCGTAAGCTTCTGGGGGCATGTCCGGATGGCGGACAATATTGTGGGGCTGGCCAATCAGTTCCTCCCTGCTGAAGCCGCTGACCTCAACGAAGGCCTGATTACAGTGCCTGATCTTTCCCTTCAGGTCTGTTGCAGAAATGAGCTTCTGGGATGGTAGAAAGGTTTTTTCCCGGTCGGTAACCGGCAAGTTCTTGCGCATACGGAGTCCCTGACAGTCATTACGTCTTCACCGCGATTACTGTCAGCATAGTTGTAACCATAGCCTCTGCCACCTCGTGTCGGTTTTCGATTGAAGGTGAAGCCGAAACTGCAAGGACGAATACTGCAAAGTTGGTTGGCTAACAAGGCCGGTCGATGAGCGCCCGGCCTTTCAGCAAGTCATTGTATTTTTGAGCGGACCGCCGGTTTCGCCAGCCATTCGTGTCCCTTCAGCATGCCGTACCAGTAAAGGGTGGGTAGCTGTTTTGCCTTCAACCACCAGGCCGCCCGGGTAGCCTTGGTGCCATCGTTGATCCATTTCGGAAAGCTGGGCTGGAGCACACCGCCGTAGCCGAACTCGGCCAATACGATCTTGCCGTTTTCCACGGTCAGCGGGCAGGAGCCATAGCCCAGGTAGGCGGCTTCAAGGGGCTGGTTTCTGAGGGTCGCGACCAGGTTTTCGGCCACCACGGGAGCCTGCTTGCGCACTGCAGCGGCGGTTTTGGCGTTGCCGGTTCCGCTTACGTCGCCAAGGCCAAAGATATTGGCGTAGGATTTATGGCGCAGGGTGTCGTCTTCAAGATCCAGCCAGCCGCCTTCATTGGCCAGGGCAGATTCCCGGATAAGCGCTGGTGCCCGCTGGGGGGGCACGGCGTGCAGCATATCAAAGCTCACTTCGCGGTCCTGGCTGTTGCCTTCGCCATCGGTTGAGCGGAAAACCGCTGTTTTTGCGGGCCCGTTCACGGCAACCAGCGTGCTCTGGAAATTCAGGTCGATTCCGTATTTTTCAATGTAGGCTTCCAGAGCCGGGACGTAGTCGGCCACGCCGAAAAGCACTGCGCCGGCGTTGTGGAACTGGATGTCTATATTGTTCAGTGCGCCGTGTTTGAGCCAGTAATCGGCCGATAGATACATGGCTTTCTGAGGCGCGCCGGCACACTTGATCGGCATCGGCGGCTGACTGAACAAAGCCCGGCCTTTCTTGAGGCTCTGGACCATGTCCCAGGTGTAGCTGGCCATGCCTTCCCGATAATTGGAGGTGACACCGTTGGAACCGAGGGCCTCTTCCAGACCTTCGATGCCACCCCAGTTCAGCTCCAGGCCGGGGGCGAGCACCAGGGCTTTATAGGCCATGGAAGAGCCATCACCCAGGGTAACCTGATTGTTGTCCTGGTCGATGGCGGTCACCGGTTGTTGATACCAGGAGACGAACCCGGGCATGACGTCCGACATGGGTTTCGAGGTGACCTCGGGCCGGAACACCCCGCCACCCACCATGGTCCAGCCCGGCTGGTAGTGGTGCCGGGAGGCGGGCTCAATGATGGCAATGTCGATATTGCTGTCCCGTTTGTGGATGCTGGATGCCACTGATATACCGGCCGCCCCGCCGCCCACGATCACGACGGTATGGGTTTTGACGTTGCCTGTGGCGGTTGTATTGCTGGTCATGCCTCGAACCTCTTGTCTTTGTTTACTGTGCGCGAGTGATGCTTGAGATATATCAAAGCCTACCAAACAAATGGTTCTATCGTTAGATTAATTAAGAATATCTCGAGCGTGTGCTCTAGGGCATGGCTATAAAGTTAGGAAATTCTAATCGCTCAGACCCGTCCGGTAGTCTTTGTACATCGTTATCATGGCTTTCCTCAATTGAAAAGATAATACCTATAGCTATATGCTAATAACCAAAGCAACCAGCCAGGCGTTTTCAACGTTGAGGAGGACGCACTTATGAGGACTTTCCAGCAATCACCCGCAAAACACCCGGGCACTCCCGATGTCGCGGGTTTTTTCGACCCCCGCACATTCAGTGTTCAGTACGTGGTCAGCGATCCGCAGACGAAGCAGTGTGCCATTATTGATCCGGTGCTGGATTACGATGAGAAGTCCGGCGCCACGGCGACGCACCATGCCGATGAACTTCTGGACTACATTCGCGAACAGGGCTTTGCGGTGCAGTGGATCCTGGACACACACCCCCACGCCGACCACTTCTCGGCAGCCCAGTATCTGAAGGAAAAGACCGGCGCTCCGACTGCGATCGGTGGCTATGTCACTGGCGTTCAGGAACTGTGGAAAGGCATTTACAACTGGCCTGATTTTCCGGCCGACGGCTCACAGTGGGACCATCTGTTCCGGGCCGGAGACGAGTTCCGGATTGGCAATCTTGATGGCCGTGTGATGTTTTCGCCGGGCCACACACTGGCCTCTGTCACCTATGTGATCGGTGATGCGGCCTTTGTGCATGACACCATTTTCCAGCCGGATTTCGGCACCGCCCGTGCGGACTTTCCGGGTGGCGATGCCCATCAGTTGTGGGATTCCATCCAGGCCATACTGGCCCTTCCGGACGAAACCCGGTTGTTCACCGGGCACGATTACATGCCCGGTGGTCGTGAGCCGGAATGGGAAAGCACGGTTCGCGAACAGAAGCAGGCGAACAAGCATCTGGCTGAGACCTCGGAAGCCGAGTATGTGGAGCTTCGAAATACCCGTGACAGCGAGCTGCCGATGCCAAAGCTGATTCTGCACGCGTTGCAGGTCAATACTCGCGGTGGTCGTCTTCCGGAGCCGGAAGGCAATGGCAAACGGTACCTGAAGATCCCGTTGGACGCGCTCGAGGGAGCGGCCTGGGAATAAGCCCTTTGACGAAACACACAACCCCTTTGCCGGGCCTGACGTGCCCGGCTTTTTTATGGGCGGGAGGCGTATTCCCGGAGTTAAGTGACTTTGTCACTGAAGGCCACACTCCGATGAGCTAAGTTAGAGTTGAAGTCTTTCGATCCACCAAAAAGGAGTTTTCCCCATGATCAAATCATTCAAAGCTCTCGCCGTTGCTGCGCTCATAGCGGTTGCACCATTCAGCATTCAGGCGGACAGCCACAAAGGCGCTGTTGAGGAAGTGCTGGTGATTCTTTCCAGCGATTCCTTGCAGACCCAGGGCATGGCCATGGTGCTGTCTAATACCATGGCCGAGAAAGGCGCCAAGGTGAACGTACTTCTTTGTGACAAGGCTGGAGACCTTGCCCTGAAATCCTACGAAGCGCCGGCCCTCAAGCCCAAGGATGTAACGCCAGGCCAGATGTTGCGGGGTCTGCTTAAAAACGGTGGTGAGGCAAAAGTCTGTGCGCTGTACCTGCCCAACAGCGAATACGGCAAAGACGACCTGATCGACGGTGTTGGCGTTGCCATGCCGCCGGAAATGGCTGATCAGATGCTGAACCCGAAAATGCGTACGTTTACGTTCTGAGTGTGAAAGCCCGGGTTGCCCCGTTGGTTTATGGGGTAACCCGGATTGAGCCCTGAAAAAAGAGGTGAATGAATGACGGAAGTGCTGCCTTCCCGATTGCAGAATTTTCCGATTTCCTGGTTTGCTGTCGTGATGGGGATGACCGGGTTTACCATCGCCTGGCATCATGCAGAAAATTTGCTGGGGATCGCGGTAAAACCCAGCCCGGTGTTGCTCGGGCTGACCATAACCCTGTTCGTTGTTCTACTGCTGCTTTATCTGGCCAAGGCCCTGAGATATCCTGGTCAGGTAAAGGCCGAGTTTGCCCATCCGGTAAAGCTTAACTTCTTCCCGACGATATCCATTGGCCTGATACTGTTGAGTATCGCCTTGCTACCGTACAGCAGGGGTGTTTCGTTTATGGTCTGGACGCTCGGCGCGGCTCTGCACCTGGGCTTTACGCTCTATGTTCTCTCGGCCTGGCTACACCAGACCCACTTTGAAGTTGCCCACATCAACCCGGCCTGGTTTATCCCCATTGTGGGTAACATCCTTGTGCCCATTGCAGGGGTTCAGCACGCCTCGCCGGAAATCTCCTGGTTTTTCTTCAGCATTGGCCTGGTTTTCTGGCTGGTACTGCTGACCATCATTTTCTACCGGATGTTCTTTCACCAGCCGCTCCCGGCCAAACTGTTGCCGACCCTGTTTATCCTGATCGCGCCCCCTGCCGCCGGCTTCATTTCCTGGTTCCAGCTGGTTGGAGAAGTGAATGCGTTTGGCCGGGTCCTTTACTATGTGGCGATTTTTCTGACTCTCATGCTCCTGACCCAGGCTCCACGCTTTTTTAAACTGGAGTTTTTCCTGTCCTGGTGGGCCTATTCGTTCCCGATGGCAGCCATGACGCTCGCCACCTTTCTGATGTACGAGCAGCTTGAGCTGCTGTTCTTCAAATGGCTTGGCATGGCCCTTCTCGGGCTGTTAACGGCGCTGGTTGCGGTGTTGATCGGCAAGACAGCCCGGGCGGTTCAGCGTCGGGCGGTCTGCATTGAAGATTAGCCAGGGGCTCCCTAACGGTGCTCCTCCAGGTCTTCGTAGCCGGTGACCATGGGTTTGATCAGGCTGGTGAGCCTGGGGCCCATGGTTGCCATGTAGACATGGGCAATAATGAAAATCAGCATGGCAAAGGCGGCTGCGGTATGAACCAGTGCCACCGTCTCCAGTTCCAGCGCATTGGATAGCGTTGCGGGCCAGTCGTTGTAGAACAGGTAGAGAAGGCCGCTGAGCCAGATGACCGGTGTAATCATCAGTTTGAAAAACAGATAGGCCAGACGCTGCAGAGGATTATGCTTGGCCCGCGTGGTTTTCCGGTAGGGGTGCGGCTCACCGGTAAAGGTCCCGATCAGGTAGTAACGGATCACCGGAAACAGTCCGTTCCGGGTTGGAATGTACTGGCGCCATTCGCCTGTGGTGATATGCCAGAAAATGGCAAACAGCCACAGTATAATCAATGCCCAGGCGGCCAGGGTATGCAGCCGAGCCGCCTCGCCGAAACCAATCACGGAATAGCTGCCGTGAATCTCGAAGCCGGTGAACAGCAGTGTGAAGATCAACAATGCCTGGAACCAGTGCCAGAAACGCTCGAAACGTTTGTAGATCATTACCCGGCTCATGACGGTTTCCTCCCCTTCAGAAGAATTCTTGCCAGACCGTGTAGCAGAACGCCGATCAAGGTCAGGGCCACCAACAACCAGCCAATACGATCCAGCCAGATGTTGCTGCTATGACCAGGCATATAGATGCCTGGAAGACCTGCGAGACGACTGTTCTGGGCGTGGCAGGAGGCGCAATCCAGGGCCATTTCAGCCGGTGGCACCATGTGGGTAATGGGCCAGTGCATGGTGGTTTCGATGAAGTCGTAGCTGCCGCTGAAGGGCATCCCGGACATCTCACTGCCGGCCTTGAGTGCCCTGGGCCAGCTGAAATTGCTCCACAATGAACTGTCATCGGCACCAAACACGTGGGTAGCCAGCAGGGTTTTCCGTTCGGTGTCGTAAGGCTGCTTGCCCTGCATGACTTTGAACGGCCAGATGCGGGAGCCAGGATCCTCCGGACTGCCCTCAATGCGGTTGATTTCAACCGGAGGATGAGCCACATCGAGCTTTTCATCCACCAGGGTGTATTTTACCGTACCGTCAAACCAGGCGTAGGTTGGCACCACGTTCTCGCCGTGCCGGAAGTCCCCTTTTTCACTCAGATAGCTCGGATGGCCATGCTCGTCGTACTCGGTGATCGGCTGCCCGTCGTCATCCAGCCGACCTGCGGTGGACCAGTCCCACCATGTCTTGGTGGGGACGCCGCCCCGGGCGAACTCGGGCACATGACAGGTCTGGCACGCCAGGGTGTCCACATGATCATTCAGTTTCTGTTGCGAGTGCGGTGAATCGCCATGGCAGGACTGGCAGCTTGCGCGGCTCAGATCGGTGTGACCAGGCACATCGATGCCCAGGGTGTCGGCGGCGTTGACCTGATAGCGGCTGCCAGCCACCTCATGACCCCAACTGGTGTGGCAATCGGCGCACGCAAAGTCCAGTCCATCCGGCGACATGTGCACATCCAGGGAACGGGGCGGATCCACCAGAGAGGAATCCAGATCTCCGTGTTTCACGCCATCGGCTCCACCGCCATAGAAGTGGCAGCTACCGCAGTTGGCCCGACCGCTGGCTCCGACATTCTGGGCAATCATTTCAAGGTCCGGTGGCTGGACCATGTTTCCACTGCCCTTCGGCCATTCCCTGGGCGTATAGGTGGGGTGCCCGGCCAGAGTGGGAAACTTCCAGTAGTCACCGGTGGTGTCGTGACACACCAGGCAGTCAACGGCGTTGTCCGCAGTAGGCGGGGGCTGCCTCATGTCTTCCCAACCGTAGCCCACATGGCAGGAGGTGCAACGGGGCTCGTTGGTGATGGCCATTCCGCAGAAACTGTTGATTACCTTGCTCTTGCCCAGCGTCTGGTCCGTTTCCGGATGCTCGTAGGTCCAGGTCCAGTGGGTGGTTGCTCGGATCTGTTCGCCCGCTTCTGTGTGGCAGCCCAGGCAGGCTTCGGTTACCTCCTGCGCATTCTCGAAAGGGCCCTGAAGTGCCTCGAATTTGCTGTGATCGGCGGTGGCGGGTGGGCGTTGGGCTCCATATACAGAAAAGCCGGAGCAAACCAATGCTCCGGCCAGAACCACATAAGCGGAGAGCCTGCTAAAACGCTTGATGAAGCGGTTCCATGCAAAAATCTTCACGTCTTTGACTCCCTGGCCCTGTTCAAGGGCCAAATCAATATACAAAGACTCCCTGCAAACGCGACTTCAGAGTCGGTAAGACGGACGATCCGGATTACGGAAGATAGATCTTTTCCGGATTGAGTGTCATGGACCATGGCAGGCCGTCGTTTTGCCAGCCATTCACTATTCTCATACCTTTCTTCTTGCCTTCTTTGGCGCCGCTGCCCTGGAAGCCGTGATCAATGTACTTAACATTGGTGAAGCCGCGCTCCATCAGGTATTCCGCGCTTGGCTTGCCGCGGGTTGAGCCGGAGCGGCACATGGTAATGACCAGGTCATCCTTGGTAAGGCCTTTTTCCTTGAGGGCTTTTTCCACATCTGCCGCGAACTCCGGGTTGGTGTTCATGGCAAAGCGACCCTTGTCAGCAAGAAAGTCCGAGCGATCGGCCAGTTTGAACGGGATATTCTTGTCGACAACGTCGGTAAAGCCGATAAACATGATTTCAACCGGATCCCGGACATCCACAAACAGGAGTTCGTCCCCCTGCTCCTGAACCATGTCATAGGTTTCCTGCGGGGTCAGGGAAAGCGCTTCTTCCGCCTGGGCGCTGAAGCCAATGGCAAAAGTGACAAGCAGGGCTGTCAGTATCTGTTTCATGATGGTTTCCTCCTGGATTCGGGTGGCCTCTGTTCTTTCTTCAACATACGCCTGTATGACCGCCACCATCAACAACTGTTATAAGCATATAATCTTTGCTTTGACCGAGGTCAAAATGAAAAAAAAGGGGCGCCTGCCAACCGGCAAGCTCCCCTTTTGAACCGCAAACCCGATTAAAGCTTGGTTGTGCGGAGGTACGGACGGATTTCATTCCAGCCTTGTGGGAACAGGCCTTTGGCTTCCTCGTTGGAAATGGAGGGCGGAATGATCACGTCGTCACCTTTGCGCCAATCTGCCGGCAGGGCAACTTTGTTGGCATCACCGGTTTGCAGGGCATCGATGACCCGAAGGATCTCGTCGAAGTTGCGACCCACCGCCATCGGGTAAGTCATGGTCAGGCGGATCTTCTTGTCCGGGTCGATGATGAACACACTGCGTACGGCGGCGGTTTCGCTCTCACCGGCGTGGATCATTTCATAGAGCTCGGCCACTTTGTGGTCAGCGTCGGCAACGATCGGGAACTGGAGGTCGCAGTTCTGGGTGTCGTTGACGTCTTCAATCCACTTTACGTGCTCTTCCACGGTGTCTGTGGACAGACCCAGGGGCTTCACGTTGCGGGCTTCGAACTCTTTGGCCAGCTGAGCCGTGCGTCCCATTTCGGTAGTGCAGACCGGCGTGAAGTCGGCCGGGTGGCTGAAGAAGAATACCCAGGAATCGCCTGCCCAGTCGTGGAAATTGATCTGGCCGGCGGTGCTGTCGATGGTGAAGTTCGGGGCGGTCGAGCCAAGCAATAAACTCATGATGAATCTCCTGTCGGGTTTTGCTGGTGGAGGCGGATTGCCTCTTGATGTCGGAATAACAATAACTCGTCCGGAGGGTATTAGCCAATATAGTTATATCTATAGAACAAATAGGCTTAACAAATTGAAGAGCAGACGAGCCCAGTGGGTTCAACGGGTGTCACGGAAATGCCACAAGCTGCTGATAGCGTAGCGGGGCGTCGGGTATGGTCTTACATGCCCCCTCTGTTCCAGGATCGAAGAGTTGCCAACGGAAGGCCTGTTCAACTGCCAGTCAAACGCCATTCCGCCAGGGTAACTTTAATGCACCAAAAGCCCGCCTCCTCCCTCAGCGCCGTTCAGATTGCCATGCTGGTTCTGGGCGTTTTGATGGTTGTCTTTATCTGGGCCCTGTTCGTCTTCCAGACCATGACTTCCCGAGCGGAAGCGCTTCAGGCGCGTCAGTCGGAGCACCGCAATCTTGCCCTCATTGTCTCCGAGAGTCTGAAGCAGATGACGGATCGTGCCAAAGCAATGGGCAGTCTGGTGGTGGAGGATCCGGAACAGGAAGGGGATGGATTCGAGCGTCTTCTCGCGCTTCTCGCGGAGGACCCGGTGTTCAATCGTCTCAGCGTTTACGATGGCAAAGGTGACCTTCTCTATTCCAGTCACCCGGATTCTGCCCCGTCGGACCTTTCCCAGTGGTACGGGCAGTTGGAAAGCCACCTGAAACACTATGGCCTGGTTCCCTTGTTACCCAAGCGCGAGGAAGCCTCTGATTCTGGCCGCGCTGAGCCGGGTTGGCGACTGCCTTTTCTGGTACCCGCTGGCGAGCGGGATACTCTCGGTTTAACGCGAGTGGTCCTGATTGAGCTGGATGTCGGTTATCTCGCAGGCTTGCTCCAGCATGTGGAGCTTGGGCCAAGAGGATTTATCCAGGTTCTGGATGCGGAAGGCGCCGAATGGATGCGCGCCGATACCAGTGGCGTCATTGTTGGCGGCCTCCGGGTACCTCGTGTTCAGCCAGCATTGACTGGCCGGGTAAGCAGCGGGCAGAGAACCTTCGAACAGGATGGTCAGCGTTTTCAGTATGTTTTTGTTACCCGCGCCATCCATGGTTTCACGGTCAGTGTTACACAGCCCTTCGATGAGATCCTGGGTCCGCTGCGCAGCGATCAGCACAAACAGCTGCTGCTGAATATACTGATGACACTGCTGGTTGGAGGCATCGTTTTCTGGTTGGTTCGGGCCCTGAAACAACAGCAATCTGTGCTGCAGGCGTTGCAGTTATCCGAGCAAAGGAACCAGCAACTTATCGAACGGCTGGAAGGCGAGCATGCCCGAAGCAGTCGGGCGGCATCAATCGACCATCTCAGTGGTCTCTACAATCGTCGCCAATTTCTCGATATCGCGTCGCAAGCGCTGAACGAGCAGCGCAGAAATCGGCGTTTGTCGGCGTTGCTGTTCATTGACCTTGACCGATTCAAATCGATTAACGACTCTCTTGGGCACCAGGTGGGGGACCTCCTGCTTCAGGCCGTTGCCGGCCGGATAAGACGAATGCTCGGGCCTGACGACGTGGCTGCCCGGTTTGGTGGGGATGAGTTTGTTGTGTTGCTGGCGGAGGATCGCTCCGAGAGCGATATCGAGCAATGGGCTTCGGGACTCACCCGCCATTTGTCCGCCACTTATGAGCTCGACGGCACGGAACTGAACAGCAGCCCCAGTATAGGCATTGCAATCTGCCCCAGAGACGGCCAGACCGTTGAGAATCTGCTTCGCTGTGCCGATGCAGCCATGTACTCGGCCAAGAAGGCAGGTCGCGGCCAGTACCGGTTCTTTGACCAGTCGCTTAATCTGAAGGACGTGGAGGAGTTCCACCTGGAACAATCGTTTGCAGATGCCTTGCGAAACCGCGAATTTGTCCTGCATTACCAGCCCCAGGTCTGCCTCGATTCCATGGAGGTAATCGGCTACGAAGCGCTTGTACGCTGGCATCATCCGGAATTCGGTCTGCTCTTCCCGGACCGGTTTATTCCCATGGCGGAGAACAGTGGATTCGTAATCCCTCTCGGGATGGAAGTTCTGCGTCTCGCCTGTGCGCAGATCGCTCAATGGCAGCGCGATGATATTCCGATACGGCCGGTTGCCGTCAATGTCTCTCCGATCCAGCTGGCTCAGCAGGAGTTCTGCCAGCAGGTCATCGACATGATCCGCGAGCATGGTCTTAAAACCTGTCACCTGGAACTGGAGATCACTGAAACGGCAATGCTGGACGCCAATGCCGTTGAAAGCCTGCATTGTTTGAAAGCTGCGGGCGTGAAACTCAGCCTTGATGACTTCGGCACCGGCTATTCCGGATTTGCTCACCTTGAAGCCGTGCCGGTGGACAAGCTCAAGATTGACCGGAGCCTCATTGCCAAAATCTGCAACAGCCATGACGACAGTCCTATCGTCTCGTCCACCATTATCCTCGCCAAACGCATGGATCTGAAAGTCGTGGCTGAAGGGGTCGAAACCCGGGAACAGTTGGTCCACCTCAAAGTGGCCGGGTGCGATATTGCTCAGGGTTATCACCTGAGTCGCCCCATGCCGCCGGAGGATGTTCCGGGCTTTCTTAGAACGTTCGCCGAGGCGGAGGCCGTTGTCTGATGCCCCGGTTCGTTGGCTTCCTGATCGGACTTCTGGCCCCTTTCATGCTGTTGGCGGAAGCAACAATGCCTGCCGAATGCGACGTCGCCGAGCTGACCTTTACCATGATCCCGAAGAAGAACATCGACGAGCAGCTTCAGGAGTATGTGCCGCTGATAGCCCTCATCAGTGACACGCTCGGGGTGCCTGTCGAGGTGGTTCGTGCAAGTTCCTATGAAAGCGTGATCGACTCAATCGTCTCTGGCGGGGTTGATGTTGCGGTTATGGGGCCTGCCGCCTACATGATTGCCCGCGGGCGTAACGCCGGCATTGAACCCTTTGCTTCTCTGGCTGTGGATGGAGGGCATTTTACGCCAGAGGGCAGCTTCTACAATTCCATCCTGATTGTCGGTAGCGATAGTACCGTCTCGGAGCCGGAAGATCTCAAGGGTGCTCGTATTGCCCTGGGTGATCCCTCCAGCACCTCGGGAGCGGTAGTGCCGAAAGCCCTTTTCCCGGAGGTTGTTGGAGTGCCGTTCGACCGATTTTTTGGCGCGCTGGTTTATGCCGGCGGACATGACAAGGCCATGAACGCGCTGATCGACCGTCAGGTAGACGCTGCTTTCGTCTCCAGTGCCCGCGCGGATGAATATCTCAAACGGGGCATGATTGGCACGGATTCGTTCCGGGTGCTGTGGCGTTCCCCGCCCCTGCACTACGATCCTTTCGTTTTCCGCAGTGACTTGTGCCATTCTGTTCGTCAGCAAGTACTTGACCTGCTGACCACGCCATCACCTCGCCTGAGGGACTTTCTTGAAAGTCAGCACGCTTCCGGCATTACACGAGTGCAGCATGAGGATTATCAGGCGCTTGAGCGATTGATGTAGATTGGAACGTTTCCGGGAGTATCCGTGCGCTAGAGGGAGAAGGTCTTTTGCTGCAAAAGAGAGCCTGGCAACGTTGCGCCATTTCCACAGTCATCATGCTGGTGCTTTTACAAACAGGCTGCGCATTGCCTCCCTTGAAGGGCCGTTCACAAACCCAGGCTTTCACGCAGGAGCAGACTGCAATGACCCGCCTCGGCGGGGCTGTTGCGGGACAGACGACAAACCATCCAGGCCTCAGCGGCATCGTACCCCTCGAGAATCCTCTGGATGCTTTCGTTGCCAGAGCCCTGCTCGCCGAGGCCAGCGACACCTCCCTGGATGTTCAGTACTACATCTGGCGGGATGATATTACCGGCAAGCTGCTTTTGTACTCGCTGTATCGGGCGGCCGAGCGTGGCGTTCGGGTTCGGCTGCTTCTGGATGACAACGGCATCGCCGGAATGGACGACTCGCTGGTGGCGCTGAATCACCATGACAACGTCGAGGTTCGGCTGTTCAATCCATTCGTGATTCGCAGTTCCAGGGTACTGGGTTACCTGACCGACTTTGGCCGCCTGAACCACCGGATGCACAACAAGTCATTCACGGCTGACAACCAGGCCACCATCATTGGCGGCCGTAACATTGCCGATGAGTATTTCGGCGTTGGTAGCGGTGCCCTGTTCTCGGATCTGGACGTCCTTGCAATCGGACCTGTTGTGGATCGTGTCTCGCAGGATTTCGACCGTTACTGGGCAAGTGAGTCCTCGTATCCGGCGGATCGGTTGTTGTCGGCTGCCGGCGATGGGGATCTGGATGAATTGGAAACGAGTCTTGCTGCCGTTGAACAGAATGCCGAGGCCCGGCGTTTTGTGGCTGCTTTGCACAATTCGGATTTTCTCAAAGCGTTATTGGACGGGGAGGTGTCGTTTGTCTGGGCGCCGGTCGAGATGGTGAGTGATGATCCCGCCAAGGCCCAGGGGCTGGAAGAAGAGCAGGGTCTGATGAGCCAACAGCTCGCCCTGGCACTGGGTGAACCCCAAAAGACCGTGACCCTGGTTTCGCCCTACTTTGTTCCCGGTAACCTTGGTGTTGAGCTGTTCCGCGACCTGGAAAACGCCGGCGTGGAGGTGCGGATTCTCACCAACTCCCTGGAAGCCAACGACGTCGCCCTGGTGCATTCAGGTTATGCGAAATACCGGGAGGCTTTACTGGAAGCGGGGGTTGAGTTGTTCGAGCTGCGTAAATTCAGGTCGGAGAATGAAGACGAGCGCGATAGCTCTGGCGGTATTGTCGGGAGCTCCGCCGCCAGCCTTCACGCCAAAACCTTTGCGGTGGATGGCGAGACGCTCTTTGTTGGTTCCTTCAATTTCGATCCCCGTTCAGCAAACCTGAACACCGAGCTGGGATTCCTGATCAGGAGCCCGGAACTGGCCAACGCCCTGGAATCGGCCTTTCCCGGGCAGGTACGGCTGGCGGCCTACGAGGTTATCCTGGACGAAGAGGGTGAACTGCGTTGGCTGGAATTCAACGGGGCGGAGACGGTCGAGCACCGTCATGAGCCCAACATTGGCCCGTTCAAAAGGGCGTTGGTGTATCTGTTTTCGTTATTGCCGGTGGAGCCTTTGTTGTAGTTCTCTCTTTCAGCCCCGCCTCAGGTATCTATTAACGTACCTTTGAGCCCTCGTTGCTCGCGAGCCCGGGTGACGACACGGTTTTCTGCGTAGTGAGTAATCAGGCATTTGAGCTTATCCATCCGCAGCGGCTTGGTGCAGTAGTCATCCATGCCGGCTTCAAGACACTGAAGTCGATAGCTTTCACTGGCGTTGGCAGTCACCGCGATGATGGGCGTATCCAGATTGGCTGGGGCTTTCAATCGGATCTCACGGGTTGCCTCAATACCGTCCATGACGGGCATCTGGCAATCCATGATGATCATGTCCCAGGGTTCATTGATGGCCGCTTGTACGGCTTCGAGGCCGTTCTGAACCCCTTCTGAAATCACGCCCATGTGCTCCAGCTGTTTGCGAAGTATCATCCGGTTGCCAGCATCGTCTTCCACCACAAGAACTCTGGGTACCTGATTCACGGCCCCAGGGCTTAACAGTTCTGGATCATGGAATTCCGACTGGTGAACGTCGCCATAGGGCACTGTGACTTCCAACGTAGTGCCTTTATCGGCTGTCTCCAGGACTCTCATCCGGCCGCCAAGGGCATTGGCCAGAGAGCTGGCAAGCGGTAAACCAAGGCCCACGCCGCCATAACGTCGGGTGAGACCGGCCTCACCCTGTTTGAACGCCTGGAACACTTTCTCTCTCTGGGAATCCGGGATGCCCGGCCCCGTGTCTGACACCAGAATCCGCAAAACCGAATCGTCCGCCAGTCGGCTTGCCCGAACCAGTACCTCTCCTCCGGCAGGCGTGAACTTCACAGCATTGTCGATTAGCTGATAAAGCACCTTCTCCAACATCAGTCCATCCATGAAGACCTTGCCAGGCACCGAGTCATCCATGCCGAAGGCCAGCGCAAGCGGTTTCGCTCTTGCGGCTTCCCGGAACTCGTACTCGAGAAGATCAAACAGGGATTGAGGCTCGAACACCTGGGGTGAGCTGAGCAGGTTCTCGTCCTGGGCATCAACGAAATCCAGAATGCCGCCGACCTGCCGGGTCATTCGCAGATTGGCGTACTCGATCAGACGGAATGCGTCGCTCTGCTCCCGGTTAAGCGGTGCCTCCCGTAGCAGATCCAGCTGACCCTGGATGGTATGCAGGGGCGTGCGCAGTTCATGGCTGACCGCATTCAGGAAGTCATCCTTGATGCGGTTGCTACGCTCGAGAGCCTTTCGGGCTTTTTCGCTGACTTCGATCTGCTGGGCCTGCAGGGTGTCCCGTTCGTCGCGAAGGATTTTTATGCGGGAAGCCAGGGCCAGGGAAAACAGGGCCATTTCCCAGGAAAGTGCTGCCGGAATGAAATAGGAGACCCAGTCTGTTGGCCTTATAAACGACGCATACTCAAGGCTGGTCATGGTTACTGCAAAGAGAAAAGGGATCCATCCGACGACAAAATAGATGGCTGGTCGGTAGCCTGTCTTAGCGAGTCTGAAGGCCAAAATGAGGGCGCCAACATACATTGGGTACGCTAAAAATATCCATCCCGCCACGAGAAGATCGTAAGTTAGTAATGGAGACAGAATCAGTAAAAAAACGCCACAAACGGCGATGACATTAGCGACCCGGTGGATGCGGGCAAATCTCTTCCGAGTATCGAGCAGTCTTTGGAAGAGTGGCACGTGGAGAATGAAAGAGGTTAAACCGAAAATGAACCCGTACTTTGGATGAGCATTCACTGCATCAACAACGTAAACCTGAACATTAGTGAGCAATGCTGAATAGAGCAGTGTTGCCACCGATGCAGCCACGTAGAAAAGATAAACCGTGTCTCGAACACTGAAGTAGAGAAACAGATTGTAGATTGCCATGATCGCGATAATGGCGAGCAGCGAAAAAGCCAGAGCCGTGTGAAAGTTCAACTCATGAACAAGCTCTCGCTCATTCAGCAAATAGAAAAAGGTATTGATGTGAAAAAGAGGCTCGACCCTGATGTGGATCGTGTGGTTCTGCGCTGATGGCTTCAGATCCACGGTGTTCAGGGGTATTGCGATGAAATGGTGAGGTAGCGGACGCTCCTCAGGATTGCTCCAGAAATTCACTGGTTCAGCGGTTGTAGCTTTTCCGTCAACAAATGCTGTTACTTTCTGAATATAGGGATGCAGTAAAAGCCAGGGCTTTGTCGTGAGCTCAGTCTTGCTTATCTCAGCGCGTAACCAGATAAATTCTCTTTTATCATCGGCCCTGAAAGACGTTTCACTGAGACGTGTCCAACCCTTTGCCGATGAATCTGGACGATCGGCTTTATCCCAATCGCCCTGAAACACTTCGATTCGGGGTTCCAGATCAAGAAAGCCCCCTGGCTTGTTTTCGTCAGCCAGCAAAACGAAAGAAGCAAAAAAACAGAAAAAAAGAGTGATAATTTGAGTTTTGCAGGCATCCCTTCCGATTCGATACATCCAGCTTTCCCGCCTTGGCCAAACACCTGACTTATTCAATTTACAACTTTTGACACAGTCACTTGGAACGATGTGTCGTTAAAAACTATACTTCGAAGCCTACTCAAAAGGATGCTGTATGTATAGTTCAAGGTCAGGTTTTGTAAAGGAATTTCGCTCAGTTCTCCTGATATCCGTGTTTACCCCATTTGTAGCTTCTGCGGGCGGTCTGTCCAATAGTGATCAAAGTGCCAGTACTTCCGCAGTCAGTAACGCCGGCAGTGTCGCCAACCCGGAAAATGCTTCTACGATCTTTTTCAACCCTGCCGGAATGAGCCGGCTTTCCGGTACCAACCTTTCGTTCGGAGCAATCCTGTTCGAGATCGACGCCGTCGGCCGGGATTCTCAAACATCAGCGACCCGCGCTAACGGGGACACTGTCGTCGGTGATGGTGGCGGCGATCACGTCGAGACCTTTGCGGTGCCCAATGCTTACCTTACCCATGAAGTGAACGACTGGCTGGATGTCGGGCTTGGGGTCTACGTCCCCTATGGTCTGGGCTTCGATTATGGCGACGCCTTTGCCGGACGGTTCCTTGGTGATGAGATTGAACTGGTGTCCTATGGTGTGAGCCCGTCTTTCGCTGTGGACAGCGGAGAAGGTTTCTCGTTGGGCGGCGGTATCAATGTGCTCTATGCCGATGCCGAACAGCGCAACCCGGTAGATTTCAGTGGAATTGAGGCGCGTTTCTCTCTACCTCGCGGTACCTTGAGTGATGGCCAGGCAAAACTTGAGGGTGACGACATCGCCCTGGAATTCACCATTGGTATGCTCTGGCAGGCGACGCCTGAAACGTCGCTTGGTCTCTCTGCCCGCACCGGTACCGAATTCAATCTTAAGGGTACCGGCACTATCACCAACTTCCCCACTCTGTCAGCCAGCGGCCTCGCGCAGACAACCGTTACTGAGCGGATAGAAGTCCCCATCACGATTCCTCAAAGCCTGAGTGTCGGCCTCGCTCACCAGTGGAACGACGCACTCAAGCTGCTTGCCGGGGCAACCTGGGCGAAATGGAGTGATGCTTCGGCGCTGTCTGTCGTATCCCGCGAGAAGACGCCGGTGGCTTTTCCTGCCGAGCAACCATCTGAGGAGCAGGTTCAGAGCTGGAAGGACACCTGGCAGTGGCGGGTTGGCGCAGTCTGGCAGGTGGCACCATCATGGTCACTGAAGGCTGGCTATTTGTTTGACGAATCTCCCGTCACCATGAAGACTCGTTCGCCGCTGACACCGTTCGATGATTACCATCAGGTTTCTCTGGGTGCACAGGTTCGCGATTTGGCAGGCGACTGGACGGTTGACATGTTTGTCGCCCGGGTTTTTTATGAGGGCGATATTTCCATCGACTATAAAGCGACGGATCCTGCGCAGGGCCAGACTTCATTCAAAAGCGAGTATGACGTAGTGCCGTGGACAGCGGGTTTGCAGTTTAGCCGCCAGTTTTAGAACAGGAGCAAATTGTTAGGCCAACCAACGCATGCATGGCCGAATCATGCTCACAGTTCATCTTTATAGAAGTGACCGCTCTTCATCACCATGCGCAGGTTCTGATCAATATCGACCAGGAAATCGAGATTCCGGTCGGGGTTACCGTCCACTACCAACAAATCGGCGTGGGCGCCCGGTTCTATGATGCCCAACTTACCCGGGTAAGGGTTGCGGGGGCCGGAAAGTGCCAGCAACTCTCCGTTGCTGCCCGTCGCCATCGAAAGGACAGTCTGAGGGTCGTAGAAACGGGTTAACTTCGCCAGATGTCTGAGCTGATTCCCGGTGCTTTGAGGATTGAACAGAATATCGGTTCCCCACGCCGTTTTGACGTCAAACCGCTGGGCATACTCATAAGCCCTGATGGTGCCCTCGGCGACCTTTGCCTGGGCTGCTCTGCGCTCTGCATCCGGGTACACGTTCGAATCTTCATCCTGCAGGAACGGTTGCAGGCTCCACCATGCGCCCTCTCCGGCAATCATTCTGACCGTTTCCTCATCAGCCAGTTGCCCATGTTCGATGGATTTGACGCCGGCCCGAAGCGCCCTCTGTATGCCGCGAGGGGTATACACGTGCGCCATCGCATAGGTTCCCCAATCTTCCGCGGCTTCCACGGCAGCACGGAGCTCTCGCTCGGTAAACTGTGTGCTGTCCAGCGGATCGAACATGGAGGCCACGCCACCGCCCGCCATTAGCTTGATCTGGGATGCTCCCATCATCAACTGTTCCCGGGTACGGCGCAGAACCTCAGCCTCACCATCTGCGATAGCCGCAACGCCCTGCTGCTCTGCCGGGCTCAGGGGCGTGGTTGGTGTTCTCGGGATTTCGTGGCGCATGCGGAAATCGCCATGTCCCGAAGTCTGGGAGATCATGGCACCGGCCGGGAATATCCTGGGGCCGGGGATGATGCCTTTATCGATGGCCCGTTTCAGGGCAAAGGACGGACCGCCCACGTCTCTGACCGATGTCACACCACGCAGCAGCGTTCTCTCTGCTTCACGGGCTGCAACCAGGTGCACATAGCCGGGCTCGGCCGTCATTGCCTCGATCTGCGAGATTGCGGCCAGAGTTGTGTGCCAGTGGGCATCGATGATGCCGGGCATCAGTATCCGGCCACCACAATCAATGACTTCGGCCCCGTCCGTTCCGGAGCTGTCGTTCAGCAGCGCTTCTATCCGGCCGTTTTCAACCCTGACGGAAACGTTCTTCCGCAGAGGCCCGCCCTTGCCATCGAACAACGTCAGGTTGGTCAGCAATACCGGACCCCCCGAGCGCTTCGGCTTGTTACTCAGAACGGTCGGTGCGTGTAGCCCACTGAACATGGCCATCACGGCCGCTGCGCCACCCAAGAACTGCCGGCGGCTGATGTCTGCCATCATTCGCTCATGGAACTTTTGTAAAAGCGGGGAACCGCAGACGCAGGCTCCGTGAGAGGTGAGTATTGAAGGAGATGAAGAGCCGCCACTATTGCTGAGAAAATTCATGGTCAGGCCCCCTTTGAATATTGAATGTTTGTTGCTGATTTACGGGATTACGGAAAGGAAAAGAAAGCACGCAAACACGACCAGATGAACTGCGCCGTGAAGAATCGTTGCCTTGCCGCCTGTTAAGGTCATTGCAGTAAGGAACAAAGTGAGAACAAGCAGGACCATTTCCGTTGGAGGTAACCCGAGATCCATGGGTAATTCCAGGTACAGGGAAATGGCAGCGATTGTGGGAATGGTTAAACCGATGCTTGCCAGCGCCGAGCCAAGTGCCAGGTTGAAGCCGATTTGCATCTGATTACGCATCGCCGTCCGCACTGCAGCCATGGTTTCCGGCATCAGTACCATCAGTGCAATCGCGACCCCGACCACCGCATGGGGCAGGCTAAACGACACGACTGTGGCCTCCACCAGCGGGGCCATGGTTTCAGCCAGGCCCACCACGCCAATCAGCGATAGCAGCAGAAGAACCATGCTCGCGGCGAACGCTCCTTTGGAAGGGAGCTCGTGGGGAGGTGTTTCTTCCTCGCCCGGCTGCTGCTCGGGCAGAAAATCATCGCGGTGCCGAATCGTCTGGACAAAAAGGAACAACCCATAGAGCAAAAACGACATGGTCCCGGCAAACAGAAGCTGGGCACTGGAAAAGGTTGGCCCTTCGGTGGTGAAGGTGAAATCCGGCAGGATCAGAGTCAGTGTTGCAAGGGTGGCGATGACGGACAGCGCTGGCGCCGTTCCTTCGATTCTAAAGCTCACCCTCTGATGCTTCAGCGCCCCGAGCAACAGGCATAGTCCGATCACACCGTTACAAACGATCATGATTGTCGCAAATACCGTGTCCCGGGCCAGGCTGCTTGCATCCCCGGCATCTGACAGCATCATCGAGACAATCAGTGATACTTCAATGACGGTTACAGCCAGGGCTAGGACTAACGCGCCAAAAGGTTCACCAACGCGATGGGCGATTACTTCGGCATGGTAAACAGCGACAAGCACGACCCCAAGAAGTGTGATCAGGGAAATAAAAGCCAGCACGGGCCCGAGTGTGACACCATGGAGGACAACCAACAGAACGCAAGCAACCGCTGGAAGAACAATGCTCCAGATCGGTATCTGCGCATGCAGTTTTGCCAACCAGTTTACTGGTTTGGTGGGGGAAGCTTTCAATTAATGTGTCCCGGGTCTCAGGCTGCGCAGTGTTTGCTGTAGTAAAGCATCATCTTGATGGGTTGGCAAAAGGAGAAACCGTACGGGTGTGCCGGCTTTGGATCTGGCAAGGTTTTTCAGGTCTGGTGGGACGGCACTGCTACGCCAGATAGGCTTTACTGTGGGAGCGGAGCGGGCAAATGTCGCCTTTTAGCTCAAAGCGGGAAAATGGTCGGCGTGGCAGGATTCGAACCTGCGACCCCTTCGTCCCGAACGAAGTGCGCTACCAAGCTGCGCCACACGCCGATCAACGGCCGGTATTATACGGATTCGCTTTGGTTTTACCAGCCCTCGGCGGATAAAAGGGCATCCGTAAATTTGCTGAGATTATCGTAAATACTGACGTCGGCGCCGGGTATGGGTCTGGCGTCCAGGTGGCGTTCGGTTTCCTCGCCATTGCCGGTTCGCACCAGCACCGGTCGGCACCCTGCAGCGTGGCCGGCTTCCAGGTCTTTGCGGCTGTCGCCGACCATGATGGCAGCTTTCAGGTTTGCGAGGTGGAAGTGCTGGCGGATCTGTTCCAGCAGGCCGGTCAGTGGCTTGCGGCAATGGCATTGATCGTCGGGATGGTGGGGGCAATAGGCGATGAAGTCGATGCAGCCACCCTGGGCTTCCACCAGGCGCTCGAGCTTTTCATGCATGGCGTCCAGTTCGTCGGTGTTGTAGTAACCGCGGGCGATGCCGGACTGGTTGGTGGCGATGGCAATGCGGTGGCCGGCGTTACAGAGCCGGGCCACCGCTTCAACGCTGCCGGGAATGGGGTGCCATTCATCCGCCGAGCAGATGTAATTGCCATCGTACTCGTTGAGGACCCCGTCCCGGTCGAGGATGATCAGCATCGCTAGCCGGCGGTGGGCAACAACGAGATATCCGCAACGCGCAGGAACAGGTTGCGCAGCCGGTTCAGCAGCGCCAGGCGGTTGTTCCGGATGGCGTCGTCCTCGGCCATTACCATCACTTCGTCAAAGAAGTTGTCCACCGGTTCCCGCAGGCTGGCCAGGGAGCTCAGGGCACTGGCGTAGTCGCCGTTCTCGAACAGCGGCAGGACCTTCGCGGCTTGTTGGTCAACCTGTTCGGCCAGGGCTTTCTCGGCGCTGTCCTGCAGCAGGCTGGCGTCGACGGTTTCACCGATGCTGTCACCACCCTGCTTGGTCAGGATGTTTGAAACCCGCTTGTTGGCACCGGCCAAAGCCTGGGCTTCGGGCAGCTGGCGGAACGCTTCCACCGCTTTCACCCGGCGGTCAAAGTCCAGCGGGCGGGTCGGCCGGCGGGCGTGAACGGCCAGGTAAACCTCGGCACCAATGCCTTGCTCATCGTAATGGGCCCGGAAGCGCTCCAGCATGTAATCCACGACGGTGGTCGCGGTGTTCTGCTCGGTCAGTACGGTGAAGTTCTCTTCCGCCCACTCGCAGCAGGTCTGCAGATCCAGCGGTAACTGCCGTTCGATGATGATGCGCAGTACCCCGAGGGAAGCCCGACGCAGCGCGAACGGATCACGGGTGCCGGACGGTGGCTGGTTGATGCCAAACAGCCCCACCAGGGAATCCAGGCGGTCCGCGATGGCAATGGCGCAGCCGGTCAGGGTGGTGGGCAGATCGTCGCCGGCGAAACGGGGCATGTACTGCTCGTTCAGTGCCTTGGCCACGTCTTCCGGCTCGCCGTCGTTGGCGGCGTAGTACTGGCCCATGATGCCCTGGAGATCAGTGAACTCCAGTACCATTTCGGTGACCAGGTCGGTCTTGGCCAGCATGGCGGCGCGCTCGGCCAGGGCCGGATCGCTGTTGATGGCTTCGGCGATCTTCTTCGCCAGGGCAGCCACCCGCACCGACTTGTCGTAGATGCTGCCGAGCTTTTCCTGGAACACGATGGGCTTGAGGGCGTCAACGCGGTCTTCGAGCCTGGTTTTCCGGTCGGTTTCATAGAAGAACGCGGCGTCCGACAGGCGGGGCCGGATCACTTTCTCGTTACCGGAGACCACCTGGGCCGGGTCCTTGCTCTCGATGTTGGCGACGGTAATGAACAGCGGCAGCATTTCCCCGTCGCTGGCTACCACGTGGAAATATTTCTGGTGTTCCTTCATGGAGGAAATCAGCGCCTCCGCCGGAACTTCAAGGAATCGCTCTTCGAAGCGGCCCATCAGGGGGACTGGCCATTCGTTCAGTGCGGTAACTTCGTCCAGCAGGTCTTCATCAATCACTGCTTTGCCACCGGCTTCCTTCTCGGCCAGTTCGGTCACGCCGGCACGGATCTGTTCCCGGCGATCGGCGAAATCGGCAATGACATAGCCTTCCTGCTTGAGGATGACTTCGTAATCGTTCGGCGTGGGCACGATCAGGGATTTCGGGCAATGGAACCGGTGGCCGCGGGTCTTGTTGCCTGGCGTGAGGCCCATAATCGGCGCATCAATCACCTTGTTGCCATACAGCAATACCACCCAGTGCACCGGGCGTACAAACTCGGTGCGGTGGGCACCCCAGCGCATGCGCTTGGGGATGGGCAGGCCGGCGAGGGACTGTTCCACCAGGTCTGGCATCAGTTCCACCGTGGGTTTGCCCTGCTCCACCGTGCGGTAAACCACCCAGGCACCCTTGTCGGTTTCCAGGGTATCGAGTTGGTCCGGGGTAACACCAAGGGAGGTGGCAAAACCGGTCAGCGCGCGAGTGGGGTTGCCGGCATCATCAAAGGCCGCCTTGACGGCAGGGCCACGTTTTTCCACCGATTTGTCCGGCTGGGCGTCCGCCAGATCCCGGATGCGCACTGCAAGGCGGCGTGGCGCGGCGAAGCTTTCGACTTTGCCAAACTCAATCCCGGCCTCTTCCAGACCCCGGGCAATGCCCTGGGTAAAGGCGTCAGACAGCGGCTTGAGGGCCTTGGGGGGCAGCTCTTCGGTGCCCAGTTCGACCAGAAAATCCTGTGTAGCCATGGTTATGCGTTCCCCTGTTCCTGCTGTGCCTTCTTCGCTTTCTTGCCCTTCTTGCTCTTTGCCTTGTCGTCGGCGGCCTCTGCGGCAGCGAGGACTTCCTTGCGCAGGGCGTCAGGCGCCAGCGGGAAGCCCAGTGAACGACGGCTGTCGAAGTAGGCCTGGGCGACAGAGCGGGCCAGGGTGCGAACCCGCAGGATGAAGCGCTGACGTTCGGTTACCGAGATGGCGTGCCGGGCGTCCAGCAGGTTGAAGGTGTGGGAGGCTTTGAGTACCTGTTCATAGGCCGGCAACGCCAGGCCAGCGTCGATCAGGCGGGCACTTTCCCGCTCGTGAACGTCAAAGCTGTGGAACAGGAATTCGGTGTCGGCGTGCTCGAAGTTGTAGGTGGACATCTCCACTTCCTGCTGGTGGAACACGTCACCGTAGGTGACCACACCATCAGGGCCTTCGGTCCAGACCAGGTCGTAAACGCTGTCGACGCCCTGCAGGTACATGGCGATCCGCTCAAGCCCGTAGGTGAGCTCGCCGGTGACCGGGTAGCATTCCAGGCCACCCACTTGTTGGAAGTAGGTGAACTGGGTGACTTCCATGCCGTTCAGCCAGATTTCCCAGCCCAGGCCCCAGGCACCCAGGGTGGGTGATTCCCAGTTGTCTTCCACAAACCGGATGTCGTGCACCAGCGGATCCAGGCCCAGTGCCCGGAGTGAGTCCAGGTACAATTCCTGGATGTTGTCTGGCGACGGCTTGAGGACTACCTGGAACTGGTAGTAATGCTGCAGCCGGTTGGGATTTTCACCGTAGCGGCCGTCGGTGGGTCGGCGGCTGGGCTGAACGTAGGCGGCGTTCCAGGTTTCCGGCCCGATGGCCCGCAGGAAGGTGGCCGGGTGGAAGGTGCCAGCGCCCACTTCCATATCCAGTGGCTGTAGCACCACGCAGCCATGCTGCGCCCAGAAATTCTGCAGAGCCAGGATCAGGCCCTGAAAGGTCCTGATGTCCGGAGTTGTCTGTTGTGTTGCCTTGTCTGTCACGACGGTTGCCTGCTGATCAGTCTGTGTGTGGCGCCCCGGTTGTCCTTCGGGGCACTCCGAAAAAAGGCGCATTATACGCTTGCTGGACGTGTATTTCTAAGGTCAGAAGAAGGTGAGGCCCACCTGGAACAGTTTTTCCACATCCCGGATGCGGGTTTTGTCCACCAGGAACAGGATAACGTGGTCATCCGGCTGGATCCGGAGGTGATCGTGGGCGATCAGTACCTCATTGCGGCGCACGATGGCGCCGATGGTGGTGCCTTCCGGCAGGTTGATCTCATCCAGCCGTTTGCCGACCACCTTCGAGGACCGGTGGTCGCCGTGGGCGATGGCTTCGATGGCTTCGGCGGCCCCTCGGCGCAGTGAGTGAACATTCACAACGTCACCCCTTCGTACGTGAGTGAGCAGGCTGCCGATGGTGGTCTGCTGGGGCGAGATGGCCACATCGATGTCGCCACCCTGGATCAGATCCACGTAGTCCGGGTTGTTGATCAGGGTAAGTACCTTGCGGGCACCCAGGCGTTTGGCCAGCAGGGAGGCCATGATGTTGGCTTCATCGTCGTTCGTTACTGCACAGAACACATCGGTATTCTCGATGTTTTCTTCCAGCAGGATGTCCTTGTTGGCAGCGTTGCCTTCGAGCACCACGGTTTTGCGAAGGTTCTCCGAGAGCATGACGCAGCGCTCGTGGTCGCGCTCCAGCAGTTTCACCTGGTACCGGTTTTCCAGGGTATGGGCCAGCCGCTGGCCAATGTTGCCGCCACCGCAAATAAAGATGCGTTTGTAGGGTTTAACCAGCGGTTGCAATTCGCTCATCACGGATTTGATGTGGTCGCCCGCAGCGATAAAGAAAACCTCATCACCATCCTCGATGACGGTGTTGCCCTCGGGCATGATGGCCCGGTCTTTCCGGAAGATGGCAGCCACCCGGGTATCAATCTTGGGCATGTGCGTGCGCAGGTAAGACAGCTCGTGTCCAACCAGGGGCCCGCCCTTGGTGGCACGGATGGCCACCAGGCGGGTCAGTCCCTTGGAGAATTCCAGTACCTGAAGGGCGCCCGGGTTCTCGATCAGTCGGGTTATGTGTTTGGTGACCAGGTGTTCCGGGCTGATAAGAACATCAATGGGAAAGCCCCGCAGGCTGTCGAGATCCTTGGTCTGGTCCCGCTGGTAGAACAGCTCGGATTTTGCCAGGTAGGCGTTGGCGCGAACGCGGCAGATGGTGGTTGGGGTCTTGTACAGCAATTTGGAGACCTGGCAGGCCACCATGTTGGTTTCGTCGCTGTTGGTGACAGCAATCAGCATGTCGGCGTCCTCTGCCCCGGCCTGTCGCAGCGCGGTGGGATAAGACGCCGCACCCTGGACGGTGCGAATGTCGAGCCGATCCTGCAATTCACGCAGTCGGGCGCCATCGTTGTCGATGATGGTGATGTCGTTGGCTTCGTTGGCGAGGTTTTCCGCGAGCGTACCGCCAACCTGGCCGGCACCCAGAATCAGGATTTTCATGGTTCAGGTTTCTCCAACACGGCGTAGAAGAAGCCGTCATGGCTGTCGGGATCGGGGAGCAGTTGCCGCCCCGTTCCCATATTGCGACCCCATTGAGCATCGGGCTCAATAAGAATTGCGTCGGTCTGCTGTCTGCAAAACCGCTGAATTATACGGTGATTTTCCTGTGGGAACACCGAACATGTGGCGTACACCAGCCGGCCCCCGGGTCTCAGGATAGCCCACATTGCTTCCAGTAGCCCAAGCTGTATGGCGGCCAGCGGGACAATATCGGATTCCCGGCGTAGCAGCTTGATGTCCGGGTGTCGGCGAACCACTCCGCTGGCACTGCAGGGGACATCCAGCAGAATGCGATCAAAAACCTGACCATCCCACCATTCATCCGTGGCGGCCGCGTCAGCCTGTTTCAGGGTGGCCGTGAGATCCAGGCGATCCAGGTTTTCCTGGACCCGGGGCAGGCGGTCAGCGGACTCGTCGATGGCGACCACCTCCGCCAGGTCACTACAGGCTTCCAGGATTGCACAGGTTTTGCCCCCCGGGGCCGCGCAGGCATCCAGAACGCGCTGGCCCGGGCCCAGGTCCAGCAGGGTGGTGCAAAGCTGCGCCGCTTCATCCTGCACGCTGACGGCACCATCGGCAAACCAGGGTAGCCGGTCAACCGGCACCGGGCTGGCCAGTTGAATACCGTGGGGTGCAAAACGGGTGGGGCTGGCTTCGATGCCGGCCTCTTTCAGCAGGCCAAGGTACTCATCCCGGCCAAACCGCAGGGCGTTTACCCGAAGGGTCATGGGTGCCTGGGCATTGTTGGCTTCAAGAATCTGTTGCCAGTCTTCGGGCCAGTTGTGGCGAAGTTTCTCCACCATCCAAACCGGATGGCTGAACCGGGTCGAATCGTCCGCAGGTTCTGGTGCGCCTTCCCGCTCTGCCGCCCTGAGGACACCATTCACCAGCCCGGTGAGATGAGGTTTGTCCAGGGCCCGGCAGGCTTCAACGGTTTCATTGAGTACGGCATAGGTGGCCTGTTGGCTGAAGCGCAACTGGAACAACGCAACCAGGATCAGGTGATGGACGATGCGGTCGGGCTTGCGCAGCGGTTTCTTCAGGCGGCCATTGAGTTCGCCATCAAGCCGGTGGAACCAGCGGCAGGTGCCATAACAGAGCGCCTGGAGTTCAGGGCGTTCATTCGGGGGCAGGCGGTTCAGGGCCGGCGGAAGACATTGGGACAGGGACTGGCCATTCTCCACCGACAGCAGGACGCCGGCCGCAACGGCGCGCATAGGTTGTTGTCGGTCACTCATGTCAGCGCAGCTCCTGGCCGGGCATGAGCAGTTCCTTGCCCCCGTTGATCAGGTCGTTCACGCTCTGGGCGCGGGAGCCGGGCAGCTGCAGGCGCCTAATGCGCAGGGTTCCCTCGCCACAGGCTACATCAATACCCTCGCGATCCCGCCGCAGCACGGTGCCGGGGTGCTCGTCGCTGGCCGTTACCAGGGCGCGGGCCTCGTGAATTCGGATGCGCTGGTCGCCTAGGTCGGTGTAGGTGCCGGGCCAGGGATTGAAGGCCCGAATGAGTCGCTCGATGGCCGTGGCGCCTGAAGACCAGTCAATATGACCTTCGGTTTTGCTCAACTTGCTGGCGTAGCAGGCCTGGTTCTCATTCTGAGGTTCTCCGGTCAGCTCGCCTTTTTCCAGCAGTTCCAGAGCTTTGACGATGGCTTTGCCACCAATCTCTGCCAGCCGGTCGTGGAGGCTGCCTCCGGTGTCTTCGTCTGCGATGGCGGTCAGGGATTTCAACAGCATGGCCCCGGTATCCAGGCCTTCGTCCATCTGCATGATGGTAATGCCGGTTTCTGCGTCGCCTGCGGCTATGGCCCGCTGGATGGGCGCCGCACCGCGCCAGCGGGGTAACAGGGAGGCATGGATGTTCAGGCAGCCATGGGTCGGAATGTCCAGAACGGCCCTCGGCAGGATCAGCCCGTAGGCGGCGACAATCATCACATCCGGTTGCAGGTCCGCCAACTGCTGTTGTGCCTCCGGCGCTTTCAGCGTCTCGGGCTGGAACACCGGGATATCATGATCCAGGGCCACCTGTTTGACCGGGCTGGGCTGCAGTTTGCGGCCGCGGCCAGCAGGCCTGTCCGGCTGGGAATATACGCCAACAATATCGTGATTGGCCGCAATCAGGGCCTTGAGAGCGGTCGCCGCGAAATCCGGTGTGCCAGCAAAAACAAGTCGCACGGTGCTTTGGTCTCTGTTCCGTTGAATACGAAAAGACCGGGTCGTGACCCGGTCCGTAATAGTGTCTGGTTTTGATGCCCGCCCGAACGCCAATCAGGCACTCTTCTTGTGGAGTTTCTCGAGCTTCTTGCGAATCCGGTTACGCTTCAGCGAGCTGAGATAGTCCACGAACAGCTTGCCGTTCAGGTGGTCCATCTCATGCTGGATGCAGACCGCCAGCAGGCCCCGGGCTTCCAGTTCAAAGGGCTTGCCGTCGCGATCCAGGGCCCGGATCATGCAGTGCTCGATCCTTTCGACATCTTCGTAGAACCCGGGTACCGACAGGCAGCCTTCCTGCATGACTTCCTGTTCACCGTCCAGCACTTCGACTTCGGGATTGATAAACACCCGCGGTTCACTCTTGTCCTCCGACAGATCCATGACAATGATCTGCTTGTGAACATTTACCTGAGTGGCCGCAAGGCCAATGCCCGGCGCATCGTACATGGTCTCGAACATGTCGTCGATCAGCTTGCGGTCGGCGTCTGTCACCTCTTCGACCGGCTTGGCGATGGTGCGCAGACGGGGATCCGGGTATTCGAGAATCTCTAGTATCATAGTACGGTCTTTTGGCCTGTATGTCGGGACGCCCGCCAGAGTGCGCCAGCGTCTCTTTTAACTTTTGTAACGTTGTGAAAGCGATCTCCGAAATGCGACAGCGTACTGCGCAAATTTTCGCCCTGACTCTACTATTATCGGGGCAGGGTCCCAGCTTTCAAAGGCTGGCGGAGATTCCAACGTACACAGTGCTATTATCCAACAATTCGTCGATTGAGTACAAACTGATCAGTTAATAGTTAAAATCTTTCAACGGCGGGATAGAATTTACTGGAAGAACAAAAGATAACATCACAATTTGCGAGACTTCTTCTATAGTAACTGGAATAACAACGTAATAAGCTGCAGGTAACTGACTGCATCCCAACAGAATGCAAAGAATCAAGGCACGCGATCAAGGACTTACACAATGAGGAAACTGCTGTACGCTCTGGCAGCAACTACGCTGCTTATCACCTCCTGGGCCCATGCTGCACCGGAGCTGCGGTCCGACCATCCCGAGCGTTACACCGTTGTGAAGGGTGACACCCTCTGGGACATATCGGCCCGTTTTCTGAATAACCCGTGGTACTGGCCGGAAATATGGCATGTAAACCCGCAGGTCGCCAACCCCCACCTGATTTATCCCGGTGATCGCCTTGCCCTGGTTTATATTGATGGCAAACCCCGTATTACCAAGGTTGCCAGCAGCGATGTCGTCAAGCTGTCGCCACAGATCCGTTCCGAACCCATCGAAACGCCGATCCCCGCGATTCCGCTGGATGCCATCGGCAGTTTCCTGACCGATACCCGGATTGTCAGCCCGGAAGACATCAACAGCGCGCCTTATGTGCTGGAAGGTGAAGACGGCAGGATTATCACTGGTGCCGGTGATCGAATTTACGTCCGTGGTGAAAAACCGGCCGACAAGGTCGGGGTGTTCCGTCGCAGCAAGGAATTCCGCGATCCCGAAACCGGCGAATTCCTCGGCCTGGAAGCCCGCAGCATTGCTCGGGGTGATGTGGCCAGGGAAAATGGTGATGTGTTGACCGTGAACCTGACCAGCTCCAATGAAGAAGTTCGCATTGGTGACCGGCTCCTGGTGAGCGAAGACCGCCGCCTGACCACCAGCTTTGTCCCCAGTGCCCCCAGCGAAGACGTTGAGGGCCAGATGATCTCGGTCGATGGTGGTGTCAGCCAGATCGGTCAGTTCGATGTGGTTGCCATCAACCGCGGCACCCGTGAAGGTCTGGAAGCGGGTAATGTGATGGCCGTTCTGAAAAGCGGCAACCTGGTGCGCGATCCGGTAACCGGAGAGACCATCGAGCTGCCCTCTGAGCGTGCCGGGCTGCTGATGGTGTTTCAGGCCTATGAAAAGATGAGCTACGGCCTGGTGCTTCAGGCCAGCCGTGTTCTGGGGGTGGGAGACAAGGTTACCAACCCCTGATCCACTGAATACCGATCGACATAACGGCCGGACCAGGAAGGTCCGGCCTCTCTGTTTTCAAGGACGATGCCGTGTTTTCCTCTGCCACAGCCCAATGGCTGTTTCTGACCTGCCTGCCAAACGTTGGCCGCACCCGTCGGCGTGAGTTGCTGACAGAATTTCCTGACCTTCCACAGCTGCTTTCCATGAATGCCGCAACCTTGCGGGCCATGGGCATGACTGGTGAATCCCTTGCTGCGATTCAGGCCTGGCAACAGCGCGATGACGGCCATCCGGTCGTTTGTGAGGTCAGAAGAATCCGGGAGGATTGCCGTAAACACGGCATTGGTATCCTCACCTGGCAGGATGTCCATTACCCTGAACAGCTCCGGCACATACATGATGCGCCGGTGGTGCTGTATACCCTCGGTGATACCACCCTGCTGGCCCGTGAGCAGATCGGGATTATCGGAAGCCGCAAGGCTACCCCGGCGGGCCTGGACCACGCACGCCGGTTTGCCGCTGAACTGAGCACCCGGGATTTGTTGGTCACCAGCGGTCTGGCACTGGGTGTCGATGGTGCCGCCCACGCCGGTGCGCTGGATGCAGGGTTTCCGACCACGGCCGTGATCGGCTGTGGCCTGGACCGCATTTACCCGCACCAACACCGACGCCTGGGTGAGCGGGTGATTGCCCAGGGGCTGGTGATTTCCGAGTATCCCCCTGGTACCCCGGCCAGGGCTGCGCATTTTCCCCAACGCAACCGTATTATCAGTGGCCTGAGCCGTGGGGTGCTGGTGGTCGAAGCTGGCCTGCGCAGCGGCTCTTTGATCACCGCCCGCATGGCGCTGGAGCAGGGACGGGAAGTTTTCGCCATCCCCGGGTCGATCCACAGCCCGGTAGCCCGGGGTTGCCATCATCTCATCAAGCAGGGTGCCCGTCTGGTGGAAACGGCAGACGATATTCTCGAAGAACTGGGCGCCTGGTGGTCCCCACCCGTTACCACAGGCATTGCCACCACACCCGAGCCCAAGCAACGGGGAGGCGGACCGCTGGCGGAATTGAGCACCCGGGAAATCGCGGTATTTGAGGCTTTAGGGTATGATCCACAATCAACCGATGCACTGAGTTCAGCAACCGGTCTCCCGGCCGATCAGCTCATGCAGTCCCTGTTGCTTCTGGAGTTGCAGGGACTGGTAAGTTCGGCACCCGGGGGCTTCCAGAAAATTGCCTGAAACCGGTGTAACCAACGACCCTGATCAAGTCTGACACGAGCAGTATGGACAATCCCCGGCCCCTCTCTGACTGGCAATTGCACTGTGCCCGCCGCACTGTTTTCAGTGGCGGCGTCATTGCCTATCCAACGGAAGCTGTCTGGGGTCTGGGCTGTGACCCCTGGGATCAGGAGGCGGTAGAGCGGATTCTGGAACTGAAACAGCGTCCCGTCGAGAAAGGCATGATCCTGGTGGCCTCTTCGGTTGAGCAGGTCCGCTTCCTGCTGGATCCCCTGCCCGACTCACTGCAGGCTGAAGCGAAACGACACTGGCCGGGCCCTGTAACCTGTCTGGTGCCAGACGTGAAGCAGCAGGTCCCGGCATGGGTGCGTGGGCAGCATCGCTCTATTGCGGTTCGGGTCAGTGAGCACCCTGTGGTACGGGCTCTTTGTGATGCAACAGGAATGCCCCTGGTATCCACCTCTTGTAACCCGGCGGGGCGCCAGCCGGCCCGCCGCATCTGGCAGGTCCGGCGCTATTTTGGTGGCCAGCTTGACTGGATCGTGCCCGGCGCTCTCGGCGGTAATCGCAAACCCAGCCGGATTATTGATATTGTCAGTGGTCAGCAACTTCGCTAGGAGAGTCTATGACACAGCAACCCGATAGCCACGCGGTAAAGCAGTATCTGCTGGGATTGCAGGAATCTATCTGCCGTCGGCTGGAGGCTGTTGATGGGGGTGCATCGTTCATCCGGGATGCCTGGGATCGCCCGGAAGGCGGTGGTGGTGTCAGTCGCGTGATCACGGACGGCCGGGTGTTTGAGAAGGGCGGTGTCAACTTTTCCCATGTGATGGGAGATACCATGCCGGCGTCAGCCACGGCCCATCGTCCGCATCTGGCCGGCGCCCCCTGGCAGGCCATGGGCGTGTCCCTGGTTATCCATCCTTCCAATCCCTATGTCCCGACCTCTCACGCCAACGTACGGTTTTTTATTGCCACCCCTGAAAACAGTGAACCGGTGTACTGGTTTGGTGGCGGTTATGATCTCACGCCCTACTACGGCTTTGAGGAAGACTGTGTCCACTGGCACCAAACCGCCCGCTCCGCGTGTGAACCCTTTGGTGAGGGCACCTATCAGCGCTTCAAACACTGGTGTGACGACTACTTTTATCTGAAACATCGGGATGAACCCCGGGGGGTCGGCGGGCTGTTCTTTGATGATCACAACACCGGCAGCTTTGAGCAGGATTTCGGGCTGATGAAAGCCGTGGGGGACAGCTATATTGACGCCTACGAACCCATCGTCCGGCGCCGTATGGACCACCCTTTCGGTGACCGCGAGCGGGATTTCCAGCTCTATCGGCGCGGGCGTTACGTGGAGTTCAACCTGGTTTATGACCGGGGCACCCTGTTTGGCCTGCAATCCGGTGGGCGAACCGAGTCCATACTGATGTCTTTGCCGCCGCTGGTGCGCTGGGACTATAACCGGGCCGCCGAGCCCGGCTCAGAGGAAGCCCGGCTTACCGACTATTTCCTGACCGGCCGGGACTGGCTGGAGACCCAACATGACTAACGATCTCTATGCGGTTGTTGGCAACCCCATCAGCCACAGCAAGTCGCCCAGGATTCACAGCCTGTTTGCCCGCGAGACCGGTGAACCGGTTGAGTACACCGCCATCCAGGCGCCGCTGGATGATTTCGCCGGCACCGTAACGCAATTTTTTGAGCGAGGCGGAAAGGGTCTGAACGTGACTGTGCCTTTCAAGGAAGATGCCTGGAAGCTGGCGGGTCGCCGCACCGAGCGGGCCGAAAAGGCCGGGGCAGCCAATACCCTGTACCTGGACGACGATGGCGTTCTTACCGCCGACAATACGGACGGTTGCGGTATTGTCCGGGATCTTGTTGTCAATCACGGTGTCGCTCTGATGGCGTCGCGGATTCTGGTGCTGGGTGCCGGCGGTGCGGTTCGAGGCGTTCTGGGCCCAATCCTGGCGGAGCATCCTGGCTCTGTCACCATTGCCAACCGAACCGTCGCCAAGGCTGAAGCCCTGGTTGATCTGTTTACACCCGTTGCCGGGGAGACCCGTCTGTCGGCCTGTGGGTTCGAGCAGCCCTGTGAGCCTTTTGATCTGATCATCAACGGCACCAGTGCCAGTCTCCAGGGTGATCTGCCTCCGCTTTCACCCCAGGTGATTGGTGACAAAACGGTGGTCTACGACATGATGTATTCTTTGCAGACCACAACCTTTAATCAGTGGGCTCTGGAACAGGGTGCACAGATCGCCCACGACGGGCTGGGTATGCTGGTGGAGCAGGCGGCGGAATCATTCCGGATCTGGCGTGGCGTCAGCCCGAAAACCGCGCCGGTGATTGAGGCATTACGTAACGACTGAGCCCCTGGCCCGGGATTGGGCTATGCTCTGGGTCAACATTCCGTAAGGATTTTCGATGGATATTCTTACCCTTGTAGGGCTTGTGGCCGGTGTCCTGATTGTCATCCTGGCAATGCTGGCCAACGCCACCTTCCTGACGTTCCTGAACCTCCCGGGGCTGGCCATTGTGCTGGGCGGGACCTTTGCCGTTACCCTGATCAAGTTCCGCATGGCATCGGTGACCAGCGCCTTCCGCCTGGCGATGTCTGCCGCCTTTACCGACCGCATGGCGCGTCCGGCGGAGCTGATCCGGGAAGTGGGATCGCTGGCCATGGTGGTGCGTAAGGAAGGAATCCTGGGCCTGGAAAACCACCAGACCGACAACGAATTTTTGCAAAAGGCCATCAATCTCTGTGTGGATGGCCATCCGCCGGAACTGGTGGAGGAGGCGCTGGCCCAGGAAACCCAGCAGACTGCTGAGCGCTACGAAGTGGCCGAGCGGGTGTTCCGGGGCATCGGCGAGTCGGCACCGGCCATTGGCATGCTGGGCACTCTGGTGGGTCTGGTACAGATGCTCAACACCCTGGACGACCCCTCTTCCATTGGCCCTGCCATGGCGATCGCCCTGCTCACCACCCTGTACGGTGCTTTTATTGCCCAGTTGATTGCCCTGCCCCTGGCCGACAAGCTGCAGCTGAAAGCCGAGGACGAGGCCAGAAACCAGATGCTGATCATCACCTCAATCAAGAACATCATGCGTGGCGAGAACCCCCGGGTAATGACCGAGCTGCTGTCCTCGTTTGTCACGCCCGAGCAGCGCACCGGCCTGGCGCCGGAGCGGGAGGCCTGAGGGTGTGGAACAGGTCCTGAAGAAGAACAGGAAGCGCCTGCAAAACCAGACCCCGGCGTGGATTGTCACCTTTGCCGATCTGGCCACCCTGCTGCTGACCTTTTTCATATTGCTGCTTTCGTTTGCCGAGATGGACGTCGAGAAGTACCGGGCCATGGCCAACTCCATGGCAGTGGCCTTTGGTTCCAGCAATGTCCTGGACGAGGATGTCGGTGGTTCCCCCCTGACCATGATTGAATCGGACACGGTATCCCTTCCCGAGCCAACGGAATCCCAGACCCGGGAGCCCGAGTTCATTGACGAGCGGGCCGAAGGTGCCGCGCCCACCCAGATTCCCGGTGGGGTGATCGACCTGGCCAGCCGGATGATCCGGGAGCTGGAGTCTGAAGTGGCCTCCGAGGCCCTGAGTGTCAATTATGATGAGAACCAGGTGGTGATCCGCTTCTCCGAGGAGGCCACCTTCCGTTCCGGCGACGCGGCCATCAAGCCGGAGATGATTCCCATCATCGAGCGGGTGGTGAATGTGCTGTCCGCCTGTACCGGTGATGTCCTGGTGTCCGGCTATACCGATGATCGGCCCATAGCCAGCAACCGGTATCGCTCCAACTGGGACCTTTCGGCCGCCCGTGCGGTTTCCGTGGTGCACGAGCTGGTCTTGAACCGCCAGGTACCGGCCGAGCGCGTGGTGGCGGCCGGGCGTGCCGAGACCAACCCGCTGGCGCCCAACGACACGCCGGAAAATCGGGCCCTGAACCGCCGGGTGGAAATCGCCATTCGCAATCCCGAATGCAGCGACGAGGTGCCCACGGGCGACTTGCCGGTCGAAATCATGCCCTGACAGCCTGTCGTAATGCCGCGAGGCCTTATATCCGGCGCGCAGTTTCTCATTCGTAATCCATATAACTGCCGAGCTTTCAGGGCTTTATACTGTGCGCCCAATAATTGACTGGCAGAGTAAAGCGAGAGAGCAAGCATGAGTGGACCGGATAAGCCAAAAGTCATTGGTGAAGAATGGAGCGACGAGCGGGTCAGGAGTTTCCTGGATATCCGCCCCTGGGATGCTGCGGAGAATGTCGACTACAATGCCTTGTTGAAAGCCTACCAGGCCATGCGGGCGGAGGATTTCGAACGCTTTATCGGATTTTTCGTTGCTGAAGGCCGGGATCTGAATGCCACTGGCCCGGAGGGGGAAACCATTCTGGATCTGATCTCCCGGCATCGCCGCAGTGTGGATTATGCAACGGCACTGCAAAATGCCGGTGCCAAAAAAACGACCGCAGCCGGGAACTGATCCCGATGCGGTCGTGGGTCGTTGCCTGAGGTTGTCGGCGTTTACTGCACGTCGACTTCAATGGCCTTGGGCTCTTTCGGCTCGGCTTTCTGGAGCGTCAGGGTCAGCATCCCGTCCTTGAAGTTGGCCTTAACACTGTTTTCATCGACATTGTCCGGCAGCGTAAAGCGCCGCAGGAAGCTGCCGTAGAAACGCTCTATCCGGTGGTGCTTCTTGTCGTCGGTCTCGTTCTCACTTTTGCGTTCACCCTGAATACTCAGAACGCCCTCGTGTACCGTCACTTTGACGTCTTCCTTTGACATCCCCGGCAACTCGGCCTCAATGGTGAAGGCCTCGGGGGTCTCCTTGATGTCCACGGCCGGAGCCCAGTCGCTGCGGCTGAACATATCTTTGCTTTCCCGTTCGCCTGCCGAGCGGGTCAGGCCGAACATGCGGTTATAGCGGTTCATCAGGTCTTCGAACTCATTGACCGGATTCCAGCGGGTAAGATTGCTCATAAAGCATCCCTCCTTTTCAAACGAAACGAATCTGAATAATTGGCTATCAGCTTCGATCGCGGAACAGCTCCATGCCGGTGGCGCCAGCCGGATGGTTATCCGTGAACCTCTGCTACTACCGAATGTAGGTGCAGTACGGACCATTTCAAGGGTCTGGTTGATCGAAATTTGACCGGCATCAAGCCCGCCTCAGAATTCTCCGAAATGCCGGTGCAGGAAGGGACGGAAACGGCTCATGGTGGCTCCGGCTGTATCCGGATCTGGCCGGATGCCGGGGCGGAATCCCGGTAACTCTCCGGACAGGAAGGGGTCGATCAGCGACGGATCGGCACTGATGACATGCACAACCACGTCCCGGCTGGCGTCCTCGCCAGTGATCAGGGGTGCCGGTTGATGATCTCCCAGGATGATCAGCAGTGCGTCTTCCCCGAGGTAACGGGTGGCGAATCCTCCGGCGGTTTCCAGCGCATAGGCAATGGCTTTTCCGTAGTGCTGGCGAACCCGCTCCGGGTCACGCCACAGCGAGACGGGCGCCTCGCCGGCATCCTCCCAGCGCCGGAACACCTCGCCGTCGCCTATGGCTTCCCAGTCATCGAGCACCGGCAGTATCGGAACCCAGGGCGCGTGGCTACTGATCAGCGCCAGCTCTGCAAACAGCGGCCCCTGGTTTTCCTCCCGGATCGCCTGAAACCGGCGCCAGGTGTACTGGTCGGGCATGGTAACCCAGTTGAATGGCGGCCCCTGGTAACCCAGGTCATCGTGATCGTAGATCCGGTCGTAGCGAAACAGCCGGCCCTCGGGCCAGGTCTGGGTGATGGCAGGCATCAATGCCACCGTCTGGTGGCCGGTGCTGCGGAAGTCGTCCACCAGGGTGGCGTAGCTGCTGCTGAGCAGGGTTTCATAGGCGAGTTGGTTGTGGATCCACTGACCACTCAGAACCGACAGGTGTCCAAGCCAGGATTGACCACCCTGGATGGGCGATTGCAGCCGGCCGGTAGCGACCTTGAGCCCGGCGGCGTCCAGTTCCAGGGCCATGGCATCCAGGCTTGGCCCCACCAACGAGCGGTAGCGCTCGTCGGTAACCGTTGATATCCCGTAAGACTCGATAAAACCCAGGATCACATCCCTGTCGGCCAGTCGCTGCAAGGGTGTGGGTTGGCTTCCCCGCCCCGCCCGTGCGTCGAGCTCGTCCGCAAAGCTCCGGGTCGTCTGGTGCGTGTGGCTGATCAGCGAGGCCTGATTGGCCATGAATGCCAGCGCCGGGCTGCCAATCCACGGCGTCACAGTTCCGGCAAGAAACAGACCTGTCGCCATCCAGAGCGGTTTGCCCAGGTGTTCCGGAGAATGATGTTTCAGCCTCTCCAGGCTGTGGCGGACTAACCAGCCCAGGCCGAGAAGAGCGCCCACCAGAACCCCCAGAGCCGACGCGGCAACGATGGCGCCCAGATTGGTGTCCAACAAATGCCAGGCAGCTCCAAGCATGTCGGCTTCCAGATACAGGTTAAGCCCGCGGCCCAGGCTTTCCCGCACCAGGGCGTCAGCCAGAACCAGCAATGCCAGCAGGCCGTAGGCAACCGCCAGCGCCAGGGTGAACCGGTCACGCCGAGCCGGATCCTGCAGCCCGCACAGGGCGGCCCAAATCACCAGTGCTTCCATTGAGAGCCAGGGGCTGGCGCCCGGCAATGCCCGGGTCGGAAACAGGAACAGTCCGTTCAGCAGCAGAAGCCAGATCAGCATCAGAAAACCCGGTCCTCAGGCGCTGGCGGTGCATACTGGTATAGCCATGTCTCGGTAAGTGCCTGGCTGCCCAGTCTGAGGAAAAGTCTCAGCTCAATAGGATCGGTGCTGTCGTCAGGGATCAGATCAAACATCGCCCGGAAGCCCCGGATCTCCTCCAGGGGCCGGGCGGATATCAGCTCTGCCCGGCCCCGGCTGGTGGTGACCATAGCCTCTACTCCGGCATCTCCGTCCAGCATGCCCAGGGTTCCGCCGGCGAAATCAACGACAAATCGTCGGGAGAAATAGGTGCGCGGCTGACCAACTACGCCACCAATGCCGGTCCGGGTTGCCCGGGCCGTGGCGAGTTCAATCGCCTGGTCTGGCATGTTTTCGCCCCAGGTCAGGCGATAACTGACCCGGTATTCCTTTCCGGGTTGCCAGGCGGTCGCCGGGTTCCAGAAGGCAACGATGTTGTCGAAGGTTTCGTCCCGGGTCGGAATCTCAACCAGCACCACGGCCCCTTCGCCCCAGTCCTCGCCGGGTGCAACCCACAGGCTGGGGCGCTGCTCGTAGAACACGCCGTCATCCTGATAATGCTGGAAGTTCCGGTCTCGCTGAAGCAGCCCAAAACCCCGGGGGGCCTGATCCACGAAATGACTGACCCGGACCTCCTCGGGGTTGGTGAGGGGCCGCCAGATTCGCTCACCGTTCCCGGTCCAGAGGGCAAGCCCGTCTGAATCGTGAATTTCCGGCCGCCAGTCGTTGGCCATCCGACGGTCATTCTCACCGGTCTGGTACATACTGGTCAGTGGCGCCACACCGAAACGTTCCAGGGGTTTACGTGGGTAAATCGCTGCGGACACGGCCATATCCAGGTTGCGGCCCGGATGAATCACAAATCGGTAAGCCCCGGTCAGACTTGGCGAATCCAGTAATGCGTAAACCGTCAGATGCAGATCCCCCGGCTCGGGTCGTTGCAGCCAGAAGGCCCGGAAACGGGGGAATTCTTCAGCCACTGGCAGTCCGGTATTGACCGCAAATCCACGCGCCGAGAGCCCATACTGGCGGGACTCGCCGACCGCACGGAAGTAGCTCGCACCCAGAAACGCCGCCAGGTCCCGGTCGAAATCCTGGTGAAAGTGCAGCCGGAACCCGGCGTAACCCAGATCGGCTGGCAAGTCCGACAGACCGGTGTTGCCGCCGTAGTCAAAATGCTCCGATTGATAGTCCAGGGCATGGGGATGGCCATCAACCACCTCGTAGAACCGGACAGGCTCCAGAAAAAACAGTCCCAGATGGAAAAACTGCACCTGAAACGCACTGTCATGGTTACGCCAGAGTGCCTGCTCAGGTCGGTAGCGGATGGCCTGATATTGGTCCCAGTCCAGAGAGCGGAGGGCCGGGGGCAGCGAACCACGGGCAGACTGATAGGCGTGTTCTGCCAGTTGCCGTGCATGTCCACATAACCAGTCGTAGCTGAACGCCTGCCCACTACCGGAGGGTCTTTGTCTGTCTGAAGCCAGTATCCGGCCAGTTCCCGTGAGCGCGAATGGCAGACCTGCGGAAAGGGCAAGCCCGAGCTTCAGGAGGCGGCGTCTATCCATAGGATCTCCTTCCGTCTTTGGGGTTCTGGCGCCAGATCCGGCCCGGCATGCCACCTCACCGATTGGGCCATGCGCGCGAGTGCAAGGCCCCAGGGCGACCCCGGTTTAGAACGCCAGGCTCGCAAATGCAACGACTCCATCGCCTCCCGGTGATTGCAGATCAGGCTGAGCTCCCGTTGGCTGAGGCCCGAACTGCCTGCGCTTGCGCAGCGTTCTACCAGGCGCGCCAGGGCTTGTCGTTTTCTGCCGGCGATGGTCCGGGGAGGTGACTGTGCCGGCCTTGCCCGGGGGGGCGACAGAACGGCCTGCTCAAACCAGCTCAGCGTTTCCCAACGCTGGTGCTGACACAGCGGGAGTGTTGAACGGGCCAACTCAATAACGCCGGCACCCGGATCATCCTCCGGCACCCGGAGCCAGGCTTCGCGCCCGGGTGCACAGTTCAGCCAGCCGGCCAACAGCGAGGCCAGCAGCACGGGCAGAACCACTGGCAGGGCCCAGGGAAGCAGGCCCGGCGCGTGCCACTGGATAACGGCGAGGGTTCCACCGGCGAGGGTCATTGCCGGGCCAAAACGCTGGAAACTGACTCGCCAATCGGCACTGCCTGCCCGGTTCTGGCCCTGCCAGCTAAGCCGTAAGTTGAGCAGCGCGCTGAACACGTGGAGGGTGTGAGCAAACATCCGGATGGGGGCGAGCGCCAGCGCGACGAGTGTTTCGATAACGGTGCTGATGCCGAGCTGAACGACACCGCCGAACGGCTCCGTGCGTTTTGCCAGGGCCCGATCACAAACCGCGAGAATTCGGGGAACAAAAAGCAGAAGCGCGGTCACTGCCAGCAGCAGCGCACCGGAACTGGAGCCGGCCCCGGAGCTGGCCAACACTCCGGGTAATGCGGGCGTGGGCTCCGGGCTGGCCAGTGCCACATAGCCGGACAGGCCCAGGAAAATCAGCCAGAGTGGAGAGGCCAGGTAGGAAACAATACCGGTCACCAGGGCCATTCGGTGGGCAAATCTGAGGTTGCCCAATGTGGCCAGCAACCAGAGATGCTGCAGATTGCCACGGCACCAGCGACGGTCCCGCGTCAGATCGTCCTCAAGGGTCGGGGGCGACTCTTCGAAACTGCCATTGATGGCCGGTTCCAGCCACACCTCATAGCCGGCGCGGCCCATCAGGGCGGCTTCGATAAAGTCATGGCTGAGCACCGGCCCTTTGAACAGGCCAAACCCTCTGAGTTTACGAAGGCCGCAATGGCGCATGAACGGGGCGACCCGAATGATGGCGTTGTGGCCCCAATAGGTCGCTTCGCCCAGCTGGATAGCGGCCAGCCCGGCGCCATACAGCCGCCCGTAACATCGATTGGCAAACTGTTGCAGACGTGCGAAGCGGGTCTGGCCCCGGGCCAGGCGGGGCATAGTCTGGATAATACCCGCCCGGGGCCGGGCTTCCATCAGATCAATCAGCCGGGTGATGCAACTGGCACTGAGCAGACTGTCGGCATCCAGCACCACCATGTATCGGTACCGACGTCCCCAGCGCCGCAGGAAGTCGGCGATATTGCCGCTCTTGAAGTTCAGGTTTACGGTGCGGCGGCGGTAGAACAGGCGGTGGTGGGCGCCCAGCTGATCGCACAATTCCGCGCACAACGCCTGTTCTTCGAGCCAGACTTCCGGGTCCCGACTGTCCGAGAGCACATAGAAATCCACAGCGCCGGTTTGCCCCTGTTGTTCAAGGTCCCGGTAAATCGCCCTCAGCCCGCCAAGGGTTCTCTGCACCGGCTCGTGGCAGATGGGCAGGACCACCGCCGTCGGGGCAACTCGCGTACTGGCCGGTTCCGGTGGACCCACGCATCGGGACAGACTCCAGGGATCGCCACCACAACGAAGTGTCACAAATCCGAAAACGGCAGTCCAGAAGCCCACGCCGATCCAGGCAAACAGAGCCCCGAAGACCGCAATCAGCAGGGTCGTTATCCAACGCCCCGGAAAATCGGGCAGGCTCAACGCGAACAGTGCTGTTCCGGCCAGGGTCTGTGCCGCAACAAGCGTTGCCAGCAGCAGGCGCCGACGAAAGGCAACCGGATGCCACGAACCGGTATCATTCACTGGGGTACCTAATGCTGCCCCGGGCGATAGGGGGCAGAGGGCTTTGCGGATTCGAACCTGACAGGTCAAACCAGTGAGGTATTTGCTCCAGTAGCTGCGAGGTGCTCAGAGCCTTATGTTCACTCTGAAAGGTCTGGATCATGGCATGAAGGCGTGAGCGTGTCTCAGCACCGGTGTCATGGCCGGCGGCACGGAGGTATAGCAATGCTCGATCAAACGAACGACCTGATAGTTCCACAAGGGTCTCCGGGATGTGAGGACACCCCGGAACATACGGCAACGGCCCGGGGTTCAGACCACTGGCTTACTGATCATTGAGATACTCATCCTTGAGCCGGACATAGTTGGCGGCGGTATATTTAAAGAAGCCCCGCTCCTTGTCTGTCAGCGCCCGGGCCTTTTTACAGGGTGATCCCACGTAAAGATGTCCGGATTCCAGGGTCTTTCCGGGCGGCACCAGACAGCCAGCGGCAACAATCACCTCGTCCTCGACGACCGCCCCGTCCATAATGATGCAGCCCATGCCCACCAGCACCCGGCTGCCTATGGTGCAGCCATGCAGCAGCGCCTTGTGGCCGACCGTCACATCGTCGCCCAGTGTGAGCGGGTAACCACCTGGGTTGTAGTCACTGGCGTGGGTGATATGCAGGACCGACCCATCCTGGATGCTGCATCGATGCCCGATACGGATTTTGTGCATATCGCCACGCACCACGGTCATCGGCCAGATGGACACATCATCGCCGGTTTCCACATCGCCAATCACCACCGCACTTGGATCTACCCACGCCCGTTCCCCAAAATATGGCGTGATACCCTTGTGTGAACGTATATTCGTCATTACATAGTACCTGTGTTCTTGAATGTTCAGGTTTACCCCGAGGCCCGAGGCAGCTCTGGGAGAGGCCTTTCCAAAACTGTCTGTCGCCACGGATGGCGACAGTCAAGCGTCACAGGGACGTGCCGCAAGGAGCGTGTTTTGGAAAGGCCTCTCCCACAGATGCCAGCCCCAAGGGGTTTAAGGCACCAAATTACCCAAGATTCGACTAGCTGAGAAGGGATCCTATGAATAACCCGCTACTGACCGACGACCTGTTGCCGAAATTTGACCATGTCCGCACCGAGCACATGGAAACGGCAATTGACCAGATTCTCAGTGAAAACCGGATGAAAATCAGCCAGCTGGCCGAGCAGGAGGAGCCCACTTGGGAAACCCTGGCCCAGCCGATGCAGGCGCTGGATGACAAACTGAGTAACGCCTGGTCGGTGATTTCGCACCTGAACGGCGTGATGAACAACGACGAGCTGCGCAAGGTTTACAAGAACTGCCTGGAGAAGCTCACCGAGTACAGCACCGAGGTGAGCCAGAACGCAGCCCTCTGCAACGCTTACAAGAAGCTGGCCGAGCGAGACGATTTCAAGAACCTGAACGAAGCCCAGCGCAAGTCTGTGGAAAACACCCTGCGGGATTTCCATCTGGGTGGCGTGGACCTGCCGGACGACAAGAAAAAGCAGTACGCTGATTTGTCCCGGGAGCTGTCCGAGCTGTCCAACAAGTTCAGCGACAACGTGCTGGATGCGACCCAGCACTGGTTCAAACACATTACCGATGTTGATGAGCTGGCCGGTGTTCCCGAAACGGCCATTGAGAGTGCCAAGCAGGCGGCCCGCCAGAAAGATCTGGACGGCTATGTGATTACCCTGGATTTCCCCAGCTTCTTCCCGGTCATGACCTATTGCGATAACCGTGAGCTGCGCCGGGAAGTCTACGAGGCCTTTGTGACTCGCGCCTCCGACCAGGGACCGGACGCCGGCCAGTGGGACAACACCCCGGTGATGGCGGAAATCCTCAAGCGTCGTCATGCACAGGCCAAGCTGCTGGGCTTTGACAACTACGCCGAGCGCTCCCTGGCCACCAAGATGGCCCGCAGCAGCGACGAGGTGCTGGGCTTCCTGAACCAGTTGGCGGCCAAGTCCAAGCCCCAGGCCGAGAAAGAATTTGCCGAGCTGAAGGCGTTCGCAAAAGACGAATACGGCGCCGAGGAGCTGCAAGCCTGGGATATCGGCTATTACAGCGAGAAACTGCGCCAGAAACGCTACGATATTTCCCCGGAAACCCTGCGCCCCTGGTTCCCGGTGAACAAGGTGGTGCCCGGCCTGTTCCGGGTAGCCGAGAAACTGTTCGACGTGCAGATTGAAGCGAAGCCGGAGGTAGAAACCTGGCACGAGGATGCCACTGCCTACTGCATCAGCCGCAATGGCGAGCCCCTGGCCTGGTTCTATCTTGACCTGTACGCCCGCCAGGGCAAACGTGGCGGTGCCTGGATGGCCGATTGCCGCGTGCGCTGGCGCAACCTCCGTGGCCAGCTCCAGCTACCGGTGGCTTTCCTGACCTGCAACTTCACACCGCCTGTGAACGGCAAGCCGTCGCTGCTGACCCACGATGAGGTCACCACTCTGTTCCACGAGTTCGGCCATGGTCTGCATCACATGCTCACCCAGGTGGATGTGCTGGATGTATCCGGCATCAACGGTGTCGCCTGGGACGCCGTCGAGCTGCCCAGCCAGTTTCTGGAAAACTGGTGCTGGAATCCGGAATCCCTGGGCCTGATCGCCTCGCATCACGAGACCGGTGAACCGCTACCGGAAGACCTGCTGCAGAAACTGCTGGCGGCGAAGAACTTCCAGTCCGGAATGGCGATGGTGCGTCAGCTCGAATTTTCTTTGTTCGACTTCCGTCTGCACGCGGAATTCACCGACGAGGCACCCACCAATCCGCTGGACATGCACCGCAAGGTGCGCAGTGAGATTGCGGTGGTGGAAGCACCGGAATTCAACCGCTTCCCCAACTCCTTCTCGCACATCTTTGCCGGTGGCTACGCCGCAGGCTACTACAGCTACAAGTGGGCGGAAGTGCTGGCGGCCGATGCCTTCTCCCTGTTCGAGGAAAAAGGCATCTTCGACCCGGAAACCGGCAAGGCCTTCCTCCACAACATTCTGGAGAAAGGCGGCTCGCAGGAACCCATGGAGCTGTTCAAGGCCTTCCGGGGTCGTGAACCGCAGGTGGATGCGCTACTGAAACAAACCGGCATCACGGACGAAGCTGCCTGACGATAGCGAGGGTTGTTTTGCAGCCTTTGGAGCGGATCCGGTTGATGTCGGATTACGCTTTGCTAATCCGACCTACATGACGTTTCGAGTCAGGCATGGCCAGAGCATGTAGGTCGGGTTAGGCCAACGGCCGTAACCCGACAACCACTGCCCAAATTTACGGGAGTCTTAATATGGCGAGTCCAAAACGTTTTATCGCCGGCGCCGTCTGTCCCCGCTGCGCGGAGATGGACAAGATCATGATGTTCACCACCGATGACGATGACCAGGTCCGCGAATGCGTGGCCTGCGGCTTCACCGATGCGGTGTCCGATGCCGAGCAACCGGCCAATCCGGAACTCGAGACGCGGGTGAACAAGCGCAAGAACGAGGACGATCACACCGTCAAGCAGGTGGTGTTTTTCAAGTCTGCTGCCGATGACGAGGATTAATTATTATCTCTCCCAGCCTGGTTTTTGAGGGGGTGAGAGGCCATGGGGGTGCTTTTCTTCTGGGGAAAAGCAACTCGCTGCGCTCAGACATCTTTTCCCCGCCAGAAAAGCACACCCACACCCTCTCGATCTGACTCAAAAGATATCTCTTGAGCAACCAATCTTTTCAGCGATATCTGAGGGTTCCTATGTGAGGGGGCCGGGGTATTTTTCCCGCCGGAAATTGATGTCTGAGCGAAGCGAGTTGCCATTTCCAAGGGCAAAATACCCCGGCCCCCTCGCAGCCCGCCAACAAGCAGGCTACAAGGAACAGCGAACTTCGAGTTTCGAACTCAGAGAACCATAGCCGCCAACCACCCAAAGCCAAGCAGCGGCAGGTTGTAGTGCAGGAACGTTGGCACCACGGTATCCCAGATGTGGTTGTGCTGACCGTCGACGTTCAGGCCGGCGGTGGGGCCGAGCGTGGAGTCGGAGGCCGGGGAGCCGGCATCACCGAGCGCGCCGGCGGTGCCCACCAGGGCCACGATGGCCAGGGGGCTGAAGCCCATTTCCAGGGCCAGGGGCACGTACAGGGCGGCGATGATGGGAATGGTGGAGAAGGACGAACCAATGCCCATGGTGATCAGCAGGCCCACAACCAGCATCAGGAAGGCCGCCATCGCCTTGTTTTCGCCGATGGTGGCGACAGAGCTCTGTACCAAAGTGGCGATGTCGCCGGTTTCCCGCATCACTTCCGCAAACCCCGAGGCGGCGATCATGATGAAACCGATCATCGCCAGCATTTTCATGCCCTCGGTGAACAGGTCATCGGCTTCTTTCCACTTCACCACGCCCGAGATATTGAACAACACGAAGCCCGCCAGGGCGCCCAGGATCATGGAGCCGAGCCAGAGCTGCACCACGAACGCCGTGACGATGGCTACCATGGCCATAATCAGGGTGCGAGGGCTGTAGTTCACGTCGACCTTCTCCGTGCGGGCTATGGTCTCCATGTTGTAGCGGCGTTCGCCGCGATAGCTGAAGAACACTGCGATGATCAGGCCGCAGAGCATACCCAGGGCAGGCAGGGCCATGGCGGACATGACGTTCAGGTCCGTGGCATCGACACCGTTCTCACCGACATTGGCCAACAGGATTTCGTTCAGATAGATGCCGCCAAAGCCTACTGGCAGGAACATATACGGGGTAATCAGTCCGAAGGTCAGTACGCAGGCGACCAGGCGACGGTCCATGTTCAGTTTTGCCATCACGTACAGCAGCGGTGGCACCACCAGGGGAATGAAGGCGATGTGGATCGGCAGGATATTCTGGGACGATATGGCAATGGCCAGCAGCAGGCCCACGATCAGGAATCGGATGCCGTTTGCCGCCGCGCCTTCGTCCTGGCGACCAACCAGGGCCAGGGCCTTGTCGGCCAGGGCGTGGGCCAGCCCCGACTTGCCGATGGCAACAGCGAAGGCCCCCAGGGTGGCGTAGGACAGGGCCACGGTGGCGCCGCCGCCCAGGCCATTATTAAAGGCTTCGATCGTGGCTTCCAGGGACAGTCCGGCGATCAGGCCACCGGAGACGGCGCCGATAATCAGGGCAACAACAACGTGAATGCGGCACAAACTCAGGACGAGCATGATGGCAACCGCAGCAACAACGGCATTCATGGCAAAACTCCGGGTAGGAATTAATGGTCCGCCCAGCCCCTTGTGGGGGCGGGCATCATGAAAAGCGCGGTAATGTGCAGGAAATGGTGGCGGTAGTCAAAGTGGTTATGTAACGATCAGTCTTCGTCGAGACGGGCAAAGCGGGGCACTTGCTCGCCGGCCACTTCCACGGTTTCCCGGAACATGGTCAGAGGGCGCACCCAGAGGCTGAAGTCACCGTACAGGCAGCGGTAAACCACCATCTGCTCTTCGGTCTCGCTGTGCCGGGCGATGCCAAGTACTTCGTAATCCTTGCCCTTGTAGTGGCGGTAGCGACCAGGGCGTATGTCGTTTTTGCGTTCTGTCATTCTCGGCCTCAATGGCTTCGGGCTATGCTGGACCTGCAGTTCCAGGGGACGCAGCGCGCGCAACCGTCTAAACTGGAAAAAACTGCAGGGATGCACAAAGAATCAGTCAGGGCCTGAAAGTGTAGAACACCCGGCCGGGCCCGGAAACCGGAAACAGCTATGATGCGGCAGGTAACCTGCATCCTTCTGATTTTATTATCGCTGGCCTGCCTGGCCAGCATGCCCGTTCAGGCCGCCCCCGTGGCTTTCGAGTGGGTTGAGGCGCCCGCTGATGAGCTGGCGCTGGACGACGTTCGCGCCCTGTCTCCTGACGCGTGGCAGGCGTTTGCCGCCAGTGAGGTGTTCAACCGTGGATTCAGTGATGGCAGTTTCTGGCTGAGAATAGAGATTCCGCCCGAGCCGGCCAACCGGGTGTTGGAGATTGGCTACCCGTTGCTGGATGAAGTATCTGTGCACTGGGTGCTCGATGGTGAGCTGATCCAGAGCCATCACACGGGCGATACCCTGCCGTTCAGCAGCCGACCGATCTATCACCGTAATTTTGTCTTCCTGGTACCTTCAAATACCGAGCCGGTGACCGCGTTTGTCCGGGTCAAAACCCTGGGTTCGGTGCAGATACCCGTCGCGGTCACGCCTTCGGCCGAATTCCTTGCCAATGAGCAGTTCTCTTACGGATGGCAAACGGTGTTTCTGGGCATCATCATCGCGATGGCGCTGTATAACCTGTTCCTGTTTATCATTGTTCGCCATTCTACCTACCTCTGGTACGTGCTGACGGTGGTAGCCACCGGATTGGTCCAGCTCAATTTTCATGGTCTGCTATTCCAGTGGCTGTGGCCAGACGCACCCGGCATCAATCGGTATTTCACGGTTCCGGCCATCAGTGCGGCCCTGGTTTTTGCCGTGACCTTTACCTTGAGGTTCCTGAATGTACGTGGGTACAGCCTGGCGAGTTACCGGTTCCTGGAATTGATCCGGACAGGTGCCGTTTTCACGTTCATCTTCGGGCTTTTTGGCGCCTATCAGGCCGGTATTGTGCTGGTCAGCGTCCTGGCGGCGATGGCAACACCGGCGGCCTGGCTGATTGGCATGCTGGTTTGGCGTAAAGGCCAGATTCTGGGGGGGTTCTATGTGCTCGCCTGGACACCTTTGCTGATCGGCCATCTGATTCTGGCTGTGAGCAAACTGGGTGTCATGCCCCGAAGTTTCCTGACCGAATTCGTGCCCCAGATTGGGGTGGCCCTGGAGGTCATTCTGCTGTCCTTTGCCATGGCCTACCGGATCAACCTTGAGCGCCGTAAACGCCATGAGGCTCAGGAGCAGGCGTTGGCCATCCAGCAGCAGGCCAACCAGACACTGGAAATGCGGGTGCAGGAGCGCACCGAGGAACTGGAGCGGGCGAATGAGCAGCTAAAGGCCATTAGCCTGACGGATGGTCTGACGCACGTTGCCAACCGCCGTCGGTTTGATGAAAAACTTGATGACGAGTGGAAGCGGGCCCAGCGCCACGGCCATCCTTTGAGTCTGTTGCTGCTGGATATCGATCATTTCAAGCGGGTAAATGATGAGCTGGGGCACCTGGTGGGCGATGACTGTCTGACCGAAGTGGCAGCTCTTTGCGCCGCCGAGGTTCAGCGATCCGGGGATCTGCTGGCCCGCTATGGCGGCGAGGAGTTCAGTATCCTGTTACCGGCAACGCCGGAAGACGGCGCGCTCCGGGTTGCCGAGCGGGTACGGCAGGCCGTGGCCCGTTCGCCGGTGCATTCCGGCGAGCGGGTGGCACCGGTCAGCCTGACGGTCAGCGTGGGGGTCGCCACCCTGGTACCGGGCCAGGATATCGAACCCCAGGAGCTGATCCGTCAGGCCGATGAAGCGCTATACGCGGCCAAGGAGTCTGGCCGGAACCGGGTCACGGTTGCACGGGATTCAGGGAAAGCGACGCTGCCCGGCACCTGAGCCGCGGGTCAGTTTTTCAGTTTGTATCGCCCCGGCCCCAGGAAAATCAACGCCACCGCTGTAAACAGGAAAAAGCCCTGAAGTTCCAGCGCCCAGCCACCACTGCGTCCCAGGCTCAAAAGCTCGTTACCGTGAACCAGGATAATGGCAAACAGCATGTTAAAGACAATGAGTAAGGCGCCGATCCGGGTCTGGTAGCCGAGAATAACCATCAGAGGCGCGATGATCTCCCCAACGAACACCCCGTAGGCCAGGAAGGTTGGCAGGCCGTGGCTGGCCAGTTCGCCTTCAATGAAGCCGACGCCGTTAAGCAGCTTGGCAATACCATGAAACAGCATGAGGCCGCCCAGGGTCAGGCGAATAATCAATTTTCCCAGATCAGCGTTTTCGAGCAAGGTACGGGTCTCCGTTTTACAGGTTGCGAATGTCAGGATAGAGCGGCAGCAGCTGTTTGATCAGCCGGTTCTGGGCGCCGGTGGGGATGTCGTTCTTTTCCATGGCCAGAATCAGGTGCTCAGCCAGGGCATTGAACTGGGTATCGGTGATGGCCATATCGGCATGAAGTTCGCGCATCTCCCGACCAGTGTAGGTGCAGGGCCCGCCACTGAGTTCGCACAGCTGATCCGTCAGGTTACGATGAAACCGGCCCACATCCATGCCCTTGAACTGCTGGTTGATGCGTTCATCGTCCACGATCAGGTAAAGCAGGTCTTCCACCACGTTTGCAATGCCCTCACGTTCACCGAGTTGCTGATACAGGGAATCATCGGGCTTGCCGTTGATACTCTGACAACCGCCCAGAAACAGGATCATCGTCAGTAACAGGCCGGGAAACAAGGGTTTGAGGTTTGCGCGGGCCATGATCAGAAACTCCCTTGCAGCGACAGATACAGACCTTGCTGGTCTTCCAGTGTGGCAACGTCACCCAGGTTCACCAGGGCGCCTGTAACAGCCAGGCGACGGTCCGGAACCCAGGCCACGAACAGATCCCACCAGTCGTCTTCGGTGGCAAAGCCCAGGTTATCCGGCTTTTGCCGGTATTCCGCGCCCACCAGCCACTGACGGTTGAGGAACAGCCCGACGCTGCCCTCCATCATCAGTTCGTGGCTGTTGTTACGGTCACCGCCAAAGCCCAGCAGACCGCCCTGGTTGGCCCGGGTTGCCCGGGCGGTCAGGTTGACCAGCAGGTTTCGCTCCATCACCGCGGCAAAGAATAGCTTGCTGCCGCTGACATAGACATCGGTACCGCTGTCATCCCGGGCGCCGATCGCCGAGGGTACGGTGAAATCCCGTTGGCGCTTGTACTGCGCGCCGGCAGACCACTGACCCCAGGGGCTATACAGTACATCACCGACAAGCCGGACCTTGGCGCCGAGAATATCCTGGTTCAGTTCGTCCTGCTCCAGGCCGAAGCCATCCTTGAGGGTAAAAACCAGGCTGTCCAGATCCAGGGTCTGCCGTGCCAGGGTGACCTCCAGACGGTTATTCCAGTTCAGTCCGGCACCGGTGACCGTAAGCGTGTAGTCGTCCACCTCGGCCCGGCTCAGCGCCAGGGTTCCGCCCCACTCCTCGTCGCTGGCGTAACTGCCCAGCAGGGCCCAGGGCACCAGTCCTCCTCCGGCACTGCCCTCAATGGTGGTGACGCCACCGGTGGCCCAGATCCGGCTGCCGATGTCGGCCATGGCGGCAGGTGCGACCAGAAGCGCCATCGTCAGCGAAATCAGACATCTTGTTGTCATTCTGAATACTCCGGATTGGGTTGGGTCAGTTCCTGCTTCCGGGCAGCCAGGGAGCGGGCGGTCTCCGGCAGATCGTCTACGGAAACCGGTCGGCTCAGGTAGAAACCCTGGCCGAGGTTGCAGCCCCACTGCTGAAGCAGCAGCCAGGTGTTCAGGTTTTCGATGCCCTCGGCGACGACTTTCAAGCCGAGGCCGTGGGCCATATCAATGGTGGACCGGACAATCAGTTGGTCCTGGGGTTCGGAATCCAGCTTTAGCACAAAGGATTTATCAATTTTCAGTTCCTGTACCGGAAGCTTGCGCAGCTGGGACAGCGAGGAGTAGCCGGTACCGAAGTCATCCACCGACAGGGTTACACCCAGGTCCCGAAGCTGTTTCAGGGTGGCCATGGCCTCTTCCGGGTCCTCCATCAGGGCACTTTCGGTCACCTCCAGGGTGACCCGCTCCAGGTCGTGGTGCCAGTCCTGGAACGTGTTGGCAATGTGTCGCGTCAGGGCTGGCCAGGTGAGGTCCATGGCGGACAGGTTGATGGCGACGCCCGCGTCAACGCCCTGCTCGTGCCAATGCCGGGCATCGCTGGCGACCCGTTGCAGAATGTGGGCCGTCAGATCATGGATTTGCCCCGATTGTTCAGCGAGAAAGATGAACTCCTCCGGCGAAATGAAGCCCAGTTCCGGGTGAATCCAGCGCACCAGGGCTTCCACCTGCACCAACTCGCCGGTGTGGCTGTTGAGTTTTGGCTGGTAGTTCATGTGCAGCCCGTTGTTCTCGATGGCGGTGTGCAGGTCTGTGATCAGCTTGAGTTCTCTGAGGTGGCTCTCGTCCTGCCCGGGCTGGTAGCGGGTAAAGGGCTCGGGGTGTGCCTCCGCCTGCTCGAACGTCAGATTGAGCCTGCGCCGCAGGGCGTCGGTGTCCGACGCATCCTCCGGTAATTCCATGGTTACCATGGTCACCCGCAGGGAAAAGGGAGTTTTGCCCACCTGTAACGGGGATTCGATGAGGTCGTGCAGTTGCCGGATCCTGTGGTTGCCTTTCTCCGGGGGCAAGGGGGGAATCAGGGCCAGAAACTCACCGCCGCCGGTGCGGGCAACAATCCTGGCATCGGGGAGCTCCTGATGAAGCCGCTTCGAAATGCCGATCAGTACCTTGTCACCAAATTCCAGGCCCAGGGTATCGTTAATGTCGGAGAGGTCGTTAAGACGGATACCGACCAGTGTGCCCCGACGGTTCTCAGCGAATAGCTCGGCGGCGGCCTGCATCAGAGCGTTCCTGTTGCCCAGCCCGGTAACGTCATCATGGGTGGCGGCATAGCGGATCTGCGCCTCCCGTTCCCTGAGGCCCGATAGCATGTCGCGAAGGGCATTGCGCAGCTGGGTCAGTTCGCCGCCGGCCCGGATCTCTGGTGCTGTGGGGGTGTCGCCCTCGCCGATGGAGCGTGCGTAGTTTGCAAGCTGCAACACGGGCCGGCCCAGGGTGCGGGCGATGACCAGCGCCAGAAAAATGGCGAATATCAGAATGGCGGTCACCAGCAGGGCAATTTCCACAGCACGCCGGTAGTAGTTCTGCAGGGTGGCATCGCGGCTGATCAGGAGCACCGCCTGGATGGCCGCCGGGTCTGATTTTCCCAGGTTGATAATGCGGGTGAAAAAGCCGGCGCTTTCAATAAAGTTTTCGTCGCCGGACGCTCCGGCGAGCTCCTGCGCCAGCTTGTCATCGATACGGGTCGTGGCGGCAAAGCTGTTCAGTGCGCCTGTGTCGTCTGATCGGGCCTGAAAGATCACCGAGGTTCCGCTGAGCCGGGCAACGACATCTGCGAGCGCCTGGTCCATGGCAAATCCGGAAACCAGCCAGGCCCTGAGCCCGGGTGCTTCAATCGGGATGACAAGAACCTCATAACCCCTGTCGTCAATCGCCTGGAGTGATCGGGTGAAACCGTTGCGACGGGCGCTGTTCAGCGACTCTTGAGTTATTTCAGGAAAGGGGCGTTGCAGGGTTGAGGCCAGTGTTTCGCCCTGGCTGTTCAGTAACAACGCAAAGTCGGCACCAACCCTCCCGCTGTGGTTTTCCAGGGCGCTGTCGATGGTCGCCGGGTCGCCGCTGGCAATGGCAGAGCGAAAGCCGAAATCCTGGACCACGACACTGAGCCTGGACAGCTCCAGGTCCGTGCGCCGGTCAATGACTTCGTTGGTAAGCCGCTCTCCGATGGCAAGTTGGTCCAGTGCCCGGCTTTTTTCATCCTCGAACAGGTAAACCATCAGCAGGGCAACAATCACCAGGCTGACCAGGGCGACCAGCGAGATCATTGCGGTAATGAGTCGGCCGCGGAACCCGAGACGAGACACCACAGCCATCAAAGCTCCCGAAAGCGCTGCTGGAGGCGGTCCAACGAGCCTTCGGCGGCGGGCTCGGGTTCAAGATCGAGGGTGACGATCGCCGGCTCGCCGGGTTTGATTTCCCGGGTCACCGGTCGGGTGTTGTCGGGCAGTCGCGGATGCCAGATCTCCAATGCCACCGAGTCCTGGCTGCCTTCGATGCGCTGGCGGTCAATGCTCAGGGTAACCTGCCCGGAGGTATCGGTCTGGCCGACGGCGGCGGTATCGGTGACTACGACAAAACCCTGCATGTGGTCGTGAATATTGCAGCCCAGCTCAACGATGCCTGGCTTGTCGAATACGATGGGTGCTTCCGGACGCCCGGCATACAGCTCGATGTTGAACGTCTTGGCTGGCGAGAACGAATAGACATGGTGCTGGGTATTGTCACGATTCGGAAAATCCACGCTGGAGCCGACCGGAATAACGAGTACGTGAGGGTGGAATGCACGATCCTTCTGATAGATTTCGGCAGAAACCGGGGGCGAGTCCCGGTCATCGTCCACAGAAACCACGGCATTGGCCACAGGCTCGGTACGGCCATTCTCGGTAACGATAACTGACAGCTCGTACGGGGCGGCTGATACTGGTGTGGCGGATATAGTCAGGGCCGCCATCAATGCAATGGGTGATGTTCTCATCAATCCTCTGAACCTGTCAGGACAGGCCGGAACCGAGGGAGAATCGAATGTGGTTCCTTACCAGCAGATTTTCCCAGTAATGCCGCATCCAGTCCCAGGCGGCGTTGTTTACCTGATCAACGAAAGGGTCGAGGTTCAGCTCGTAATAGTCCGGCGTGCCTGCTATCTGCAGTACGGTCACGGTGATGGAGTCGTCCAGCTCGTTCGCAAACGGCTCGCCAATGAGCTGATGGGCGAGAAGGTTAGCACGAGTTGCTTCTATATCAACGATTTCGCTGGCTCTGGTGCATCGGTTGTTTTCATACATCTCTTCCATCAGCCGATGGCAGAGATACGCCCGGATAAGCAGGCCATCAATACCGTCATAGCGCACCAAAAGCGCTGACGGCTGGGTAAAATAACGGATGGCGGCGTTCACAAACGGCGCAAACAGATCCGCTTTGCCAGCCTCACGGGCACAGGCTTCGACGCATTCGATCAGCCTGGGTGCCATTTCAATGTACTCAACCACGAACTGGAACAGACAGGTAGCTGGCTGGTATCCCTCGATGGTGACCGCAGAGGGCAGCTCGGCAACCTTTTCATGCAGTTGCCGGAGGAAGGTGCCGGAACGGGCCTCCTTGCGCCGTGCCTGATCAATAATTTCGAGGACTACCTGTGGTGTCATTTCAGGAGATGCCGATGTCTGAACGAATTGAGGTCGCAAGGCGCCTCCCGTTGTTAGCAACTTTTAGCAACGAGTTCCCGGGCAGATATGAAGGGCTGGCTACCACATCGTGCCTGCCTGTTCTGACAAGTGTAGCCGAGATTTTTCCGGCTGCTTTTTCTCCATTGTGAAAATATCCCGTCGTAATGTTACAGATTGAATCCGTGTCACAGGCTGTGGAACCATCGGTCGTTGCGGGTGTGGGACCAGCAAAGCCAGCCCATGCTCAGCGCTCGCGCAACCATCAGTGAGATCAGTGCAAACCAGAGTCCGTGATTGCCCCAGCCTGTGGTCAGCCACCAGACGGGGCCAAACACGGCCAGAGCCGAGAACAGCATGGTGTTTTGCATGTCTCGGGTCCGCGTGGCTCCGATAAACACACCGTCAAGGAGAAAGCCCCAGACCGCAGTGAACGGCAACAGCCATAGCCAGGGAAGGTATCGCCAGGCGGTGGTTCTCACTTCTTCTATACCGGTGAGCAGCGTAATCAGCCAGTGCCCGCCAACAACGAACAGGACCGTCAGCAACAGTGCACCCCACAGCGACCATCTCAGGGCACTGCGAAAGACCACCCGGAACCGACGCCGGCTGCCTTTACCTATGGCTTCGCCAATCAGTGCCTCGGCGGCATTGGCAAAACCGTCCAGGGCATTGGAAATCAGCAGCAGGAATGTGATCAGAACCGCATTGGCCGCCAGGATGGTATCCCCCTGACGGGCGCCCTGGGCTGTGAAGAATGCAAGCACCAGCAGCAGGGCAATGGTGCGCACCATGATGTAGCGGTTTACCTGAAGGATCCTGAGGTAATCCTCCAGTTTGCCGAACAGGGCCCGGGTCAGCGTCTGGCCCTCGGGCATCCGGTTCAACACAATCAGAAATCCAATGGTCGCCGCCCCGTACTCGGCGATCACTGTGGCGATGGCCACGCCGCGGCTGTTCCAGCCAAGCACGGTAACAAACAGGATATCCAGCACAATATTCAGGCCGTTTGCGGCAATCAGCATGATCATGGGGCCCCTGGGAAACTGGGTGCCGATCAGCCAGCCCACCAGGGTGTACTGACACAATACTGCCGGTGCGCTCCAGATCCGGATCGCGGCGTATTCGGCAGCCAGCTCCGTTACGCTCTCACTGGGATTCATCAGGGTCAGACCCGTGTGGATAAGCGGCTGGTGAAGCAGAATGAGTAGCAGGCCGATACCGATCGCCAGCAGCACCGAACGCAGCAACAATGCCACCTGGCTGAAGCTGTCCCGCTTGCCCCAGGCCTGGGCTGCCAGCCCCGTGGTGCCCATCCGCATGAAACCAAAGGTCCAATACAGAATACTGAACAGGTTGGCGCCAACGGCGACGGCGCCCAGGTACTCAGGGCTTTCCAGGTGCCCGAGCACGGCGGTATCCACCAGCCCCAGCAGCGGGACAGTGAGGTTTGTCAGCATCAACGGCCAGGCCAGAGCCCAGAGACGCCGGTCGGTTGCCGGCAGGTGAAAAGTTATATTCCTTTTGATCCTTAAAAATCCTTGCTTAGCTTTTTTGGATTTAGCCGATTTTTTAGTCTTTTCTTGATCTGTGTCTATACTCGACTCTGAGGTATCCGAAAGCAGGCTTCCACTCTGATTTTTCCGGTGTATGCGAGCGCCAGGAAAATCAGCGGGATAACGCAAAATCCGACAAGAATAACACTCTGTGGAGACACAGTATGCGCGTGCACGCTCAGCGGGCAGGTGCCCTTATAGGTGGTCTGATGTTCCCCGCCTGGTCCATGGCGGACTGGACACTGAACATGACCCCGGGGGTGACCGGCACCAGTAATGATATTTTCAGCCTTCATATGACCATACTCTGGATCTGCGTCGTCATTGGCGTCGTGGTCTTCGGAGTCATGTTCTGGTCTATCTTTGCCCACCGAAAATCCCAGGGCGCCAAACCGGCAAACTTTCACGAGAACACCCTGGTCGAAGTTCTCTGGACCATCATACCCTTTGTCATTCTGGTTGTTATGGCGATTCCTGCCACCGCGACACTGGTTGACATGTATGACACCACGGAATCCGAGGTGGACATCAAGATCACCGGGTATCAGTGGAAGTGGCAATACGAATACATTAATGAAGATTTCGGCTACTTCTCAAACCTCTCCACACCCCGCGAGCAGATCGAGAATCGTCAGGTGAAAGGTGAAAACTACCTGCTGGAAGTGGATAACCCGTTGGTGATTCCCGTGGGCAAGAAGGTTCGCTTCCTGCTGACGGCCAATGATGTGATCCACTCCTGGTGGGTGCCGGATTTCGGCGTCAAGAAAGATGCGATCCCCGGCTTCATCAACGAGACCTGGACCCGGGTGGACGAGCCTGGAATCTATCGGGGCCAGTGCACGGAGCTGTGCGGTAAGGATCACGGCTTCATGCCGGTGGTTGTAGAGGCAGTGCCCGAGGAGGAGTACAACGCCTGGGTGGCCGAGCAGAAAGAAGCTGCCGAGCGTGAACGCCAGCTCACAGAGAAAGACTGGACCATGGATGAGCTGATGGAGCGTGGCGAAAAAGCCTATGCCAGCGCCTGTGCAGCGTGTCACCAGCCGAACGGGCAGGGTGCGCCACCAGCCTTCCCCTCCCTGGTTGGAACCCAGGTTGTTACGGAAGATATGGCAGCCCACATCGACATTGTCGTGAACGGTGTTTCGGGAACCGCCATGCAGGCTTTCGGCAATCAGCTGAGTGAAGTGGACCTTGCCGCCGTGATTACCTACGAGCGTAATGCCTGGGGTAACAACACCGGTGATATGGTCACTCCGAAAGAAATATTTGATTACAAGAGCCAGCAGTAATCATCGCCAGATAACAGATATCACCAGCCACAATAAATGGCGGTAACGGGGGTTTTCATGAGTGCGGTTGCAGATACCCACGCCCAGGATCATCATCACGGCCCGGCAAAAGGCATCAGCCGCTGGCTGTTGACCACAAACCACAAGGATATCGGGTCCATGTACCTGATATTCAGCTTCACCATGTTCCTGCTTGGTGGCGCCATGGCCATGGTCATCCGGGCGGAACTCTTCCAGCCAGGTCTGCAGATTGTGCAGCCTGAATTCTTTAACCAGATGACCACCATGCATGGCCTGATCATGGTATTTGGTGCGGTCATGCCCGCGTTCGTCGGGCTGGCAAACTGGATGCTGCCACTGATGATCGGGGCACCGGATATGGCGCTGCCCAGGATGAACAACTGGAGCTTCTGGCTGCTTCCGTGCGCCTTCCTGATCCTGGTATCCACCCTGTTTATGGAAGGGGGCGCGCCAAACTTCGGCTGGACCTTCTACGCACCCCTGTCGACGACCTACGGGCCGCCGAGCACTACCTTCTTTATCTTTGCGGTGCACATTATGGGTGTCTCGTCGATCATGGGCGCGATCAATGTGATCGCCACGATCCTGAATATGCGGGCACCGGGCATGACACTGATGAAAATGCCCCTGTTTGTCTGGACATGGCTGATCACTGCCTTCCTGCTGATTGCGGTCATGCCGGTACTGGCTGGCGTTGTCACCATGATGCTGATGGACATCAATTTCGGCACCAGCTTCTTCGATGCCTCCGGCGGCGGTGATCCGGTGCTGTTCCAGCACGTGTTCTGGTTCTTCGGGCACCCCGAGGTATACATCATGATCCTGCCGGCGTTCGGGGCGGTTTCGCACATCATTCCGGCGTTCTCCCGCAAACCGTTGTTTGGCTATGCCTCCATGGTCTATGCGGTCGGTGCCATTGCCCTGCTCTCGTTCGTGGTCTGGGCGCACCACATGTTTACCGTCGGCATTCCCATCGTCGGCCAGCTGTTCTTCATGTACGCCACCATGCTCATCGCGGTGCCCACCGGTGTGAAAGTGTTCAACTGGGTGGCCACCATGTTCCGGGGCTCCCTGAGTTTCGAGGCGCCCATGCTGTTCGCGGTGGCCTTCGTGATCCTGTTCACCATCGGCGGTTTCTCCGGGCTGATGCTGGCCATTGCGCCTGCTGACTTCCAGTACCACGACACCTACTTCGTGGTTGCCCACTTCCACTATGTGCTTGTTCCGGGTGCCATCTTCGGGATCTTCGCGTCAGCCTACTTCTGGTTGCCCAAGTGGACCGGCCACATGTACGACGAAACCCTTGCCAAGACCCATTTCTGGTTGTCGTTTATCGGCATGAACCTGGCGTTCTTCCCGATGCACTTCCTGGGTCTGGCGGGCATGCCGCGCCGGATCCCGGACTACGCGCTCCAGTTTGCAGACTTCAACATGATATCGAGCATTGGTGCCTTCATGTTCGGTGCCACGCAGTTGCTGTTCCTTCTGATCGTGGTCAAGTGTGTCATGGGTGGCAAGAAAGCCTCTGCCAAACCCTGGGACGGTGCCGAGGGCCTGGAGTGGACGGTTCCCTCTCCGGCCCCGTACCACACGTTCTCCACACCACCGGAAGTAAAGTAATCGGAGGTCGGCCATGGCAGACCAACAGTTGAGTAATACCGATCCGAAGCGCAGCACCAGACGGGTGGTTGGCTGGTGCATGGCCGGTGTGGTGGGTATGTTTGCCTTTGGATTTGCCATGGTGCCTCTGTACGACGTGTTCTGCGAAATTACCGGGATCAACGGTAAGACCGGGGGGCGATACGAGTCGACCGAGGTGGCCGAAGCGGATGTGACCCGAACGGTCAAAGTGCAGTTTCTCGCCTCCAATGGCCCGGGGATGACCTGGAAGTTCCGGCCAGTTGTTCGATCGGTGGAGGTGCACCCTGGTGAGCCGACCACGGTGAATTTCTACGCGGAAAACCCCACCAGTGAGCCTATGGTCGGGCAGGCGGTCCCCAGCCTTGCCCCCTCGGAGGGGACGCTGTATTTCCATAAGACCGAGTGTTTCTGCTTCAACCAGCAGCCTCTTGACGCCGGAGAAAGCACCGAAATGCCTTTGATCTTTATCGTGGACAAGGACTTGCCGGCACACATCACCAAGCTCACTTTGTCCTACACACTCTATGATCAGGGTAAACAGGCTGCGGTAACGCAAAACTCCCGGAAAGAAACAACAACAAACGACAACGGATAAGCCATCGGAGACTGTCATGGCGGATAACCAGACCTATTATGTTCCGGAACAGAGCAAGTGGCCGATTGTTGCCACTATTGGCCTTGGGGTAACCCTATACGGGGTAGCTTCAATCATGGTGAACGGCAAACAGGGCGAGAGTACCACCGGTGCCTGGATCATGTTCTGGATCGGGGCCCTGATCATGGCCTACATGCTGTTCGGGTGGTTTGGCGCTGTGATCAAAGAGAGCCGGGCAGGACTTTACAGTGATCAGATGGATCGTTCGTTCCGTTGGGGGATGAGTTGGTTCATCTTCTCGGAGGTCATGTTTTTCGCCGCATTTTTCGGGGCCTTGTTCTACATCCGGGTGTTTGTTGTGCCCTGGCTCGGTGGTGAAGGCGATAAAGGCAGCACCAATATGCTGTGGGAGGGCTTCCAGGCGTCGTGGCCACTCATCAACAATCCCAGCCCCGATGCCTACCCCGGACCCAAAGAGGTTATCGGGCCCTGGGGGCTTCCTTTGATCAATACAGTACTGCTGGTGACGTCATCATTCACCGTAACGGTGGCTCATCATGCATTGAAAGCAGGTAATCGGGCGAAAACCAAGCTGTGGCTGGCTGCAACCATTGCTCTGGCTGTGGTCTTCATGTTTGTTCAGGGCTACGAATACATCCACGCCTACCGTGATCTCGATCTCACCCTGCAATCCGGTATCTATGGCAGCACATTCTTCATGCTGACGGGTTTTCACGGGGCCCATGTGATGCTTGGCACATTGATGCTGGTTATTATGCTGGTGCGAATCACCAAGGGCCATTTCACAGCGGATAACCATTTTGGTTTTGAGGCAACCGCCTGGTACTGGCACTTTGTGGATGTGGTCTGGCTGGGGCTGTTCGTGTTCGTTTACGTCATCTGATGACGATCATCAGGGGGTCGGATTCAGTGTCAGGCTCCCGTTCCAGAGAGCAATCAGTACCACAGCCAGGAGCAGTATGCTGAGCGTTACCCGGACCGCGAGAGAATTGACAACCCGATTGGTTTTGCCACCGTCTTTAATGAGAAAAAACAGGCCACTGAACAGGCTCACGACGACAGAGAGCATCAGGAAAACGATAACGGCCTTGAGCATGGGAGTTCCTGTTGTTATTGGTCTTGTGAATGTACGGCCCGGAATCAGTTCCGGACTCGCTGAGGTCACTATAGCAGAGCATGTCTGATTCGCAGGGCAAATACCGTCGGTGGCAGTTTGACTGGCGGTTGCTGGTGTTCAGTGGTGTTTTCCTGCCGTTGCTCGTCAGCCTTGGTGTCTGGCAGCTTAACCGGGCTGCAGAAAAGCAGGTTATGCTGGATCAGTGGCAGCAAGAGGCTGAGAAGCTGGCATGGCCGGAGATGGTCGCGGATGATTTGACCAGTGGCCGTCCAGTGACCCTGACCGGGCTTTACGGAAGCAGAAGCTGGCTTCTGGACAACCGGACCCGGGATGGTGTGCCTGGCTACGAAGTCCTTACGGAGTTCCGCCCTCTTGAAGGTCCGCCGGTGCTGATCAATCGTGGTTGGGTGCAGGCGCCGAGGACCCGGGATGAGCTTCCGGAGATAGACGCGCCAGAAGGCATCTTCACCCTGGAGGGACGGATCAGCGATTACCCGGTGCCGCCGGTGCTGGTTGATCAGCCAGCGGCAACCAGCCAGTGGCCCCAGCGAGTGCAAAGCCTCCCGGAAGAGGCAGCTCGCGCAGAGATCCCGGAACTTCCTGACGGAATCGTCCGCCTTTCCGGCGATCAGCAGCCCGGCGCCTATCGGGCCGACTGGGAGCCGGACCTTATGGGGCCGCAAACCCATTACGGATATGCCACGCAATGGTTTGCGCTGGCTGTGGCGCTGACTATATTGACTGTAGTAGCGAGTTATCGAAAGACAGGAGCCAATAATGACAATGACAATGGCTAACCGGATATCCGACCAGGAGCAGAACGAAGGACCAACGCCGGAGCAGGCCCGTCGTGGCCGTCGCACGGCCTTGCTTCTGTTTGCGTTGGGCTTTGGCCCGATGATCGTGGCAACCATCATGTTTTACACAGGCTGGCTGAATCCGGCCGGCCACACCAATAACGGGGTTCTGCTCCAGCCGGTGGTCTCGGTCTCAACGCTCAACCTGGAAACGTCTTCTGGCACTCCGCTGGCGGAGCGCTTCGGCCCGGACAAAACCGATCCGGACTGGCTGATGATTGTTGCCGCCGGCCAGTGTGGCAGCCAGTGTGAGGAGCTGCTTTATCTGGCCCGGCAGGTGAACGTTGCCCTGGGCAAGAACGCCAATCGCGTTTCACGGGCGGCCGTTCTGGGCGATGTGCCTGCGGACCTTCAGGCACGCTGGTCTTCCGAATACAGTTCCATGGAGCGTCTCGTTCCTGCGGCGGGTAGTCAGCCCACCTGGCCATCCGGCATCAACCCGCAATCCGAGCCTCGTATCCTGCTGGTGGATCCCTTCGGCAATGTCATGATGCATTACGGTGGCGAACATGCCGGTAAGGACATGCTGGAAGATCTCAAGCATCTGCTCAAACTGTCGCAGATTGGTTAATGGTCAGAGCGGAGAGTCAGCCTTGAATCAGTCGTCCCCTTCACCATCCCCGGCGGCCCGGAAGATGGCCAAATGGGCCACCATTGCCGTTCTGCTGGCCGTTGTGGTTATTATGTTGGGTGCCTGGACTCGTCTGGTGCACGCCGGGCTCGGCTGTCCTGACTGGCCCGGGTGTTATGGATTTCTGACGGTGCCCCAGAGCGAATCCAGCATTGCCATTGCAAACGCGCGCTTCCCGGAAACGCCCGTGGATGTGGAAAAGGGCTGGCCGGAAATGATCCATCGCTATGCAGCCGGCATCCTCGGGCTGGTTGTCTTTGGTCTGGCCGCCTATGCTGTCCGGCACCGGCGTGAAAATGTGCCGGTGAAGCTGCCCCTGTTTATAGCCGGTTTTATCATCCTTCAAGGTGCCTTCGGCATGTGGACGGTGACTCTGAAGCTGTGGCCCCAGGTGGTGGCGCTGCATCTTCTCGGCGGGTTTACCACGATCAGTCTGTTGACTCTTCTGACCTTGAGATTGCGACGGCAAGCGAAGCCGAAACAGGATCGCGAGCCACCCCAATCGGCCGGGCTGGCGCGTTTCCGACCCTGGCTGTATGGCGGGCTTCTGCTGGTGGTGATGCAGATTGCGCTGGGGGCCTGGACGGCAGCGAATTACGCAGCCGTTGCCTGTACCGATTTGCCGACCTGTCAGGGCCAGTGGTGGCCCGAGGGTATGGATTTCCGGCACGGTTTTGATGTGACCCAGCAGGTCGGCCCCAACTATCTTGGAGGCCAACTGACAGCAGATGGGCGGGTGGCCATCCATGTAACCCACAGGATCGGCGCCGTGGTGGTGCTGGTTTATTTCACGGCTTTGCTGGCGCTGATGTGGCGGCGTCGTGGTGACTCCGGCCTCGATCATGCCATTCGGCTGGTGGCGGTCTTGCTGGCTGTTCAGATCCTGCTGGGCCTGGCCAATGTCATTTTCCACATTCCCCTGTCGATCGCCGTGGCCCATAACGCCATGGGAGCGGGATTGCTGCTTTCAGTGATTCACCTGATCTGGCAGCATCAACGGTTACCGAAACCCCATAGCGCCAGAGCAACACACACAACAACAATGAACCAGGAGGTTACGGCATGAGCGAGCAAGTGGAAGCACTGCCGGCCGATGTAATTGCGAGCGACGTCAGAACAACCATTTCCTGGCGTGATTACCTGGAACTGACCAAGCCCAGAGTGGTGGCGCTGATGATCCTCACCTCGGTCATCGGTATGCTGCTGGCGGCGCCGGGGGTGCCGGGCTGGGGCGTGCTGGTGTGGGGTAACCTTGGCATTGCCCTGTTGGCGGGTGCTGCAGCGGTGGTCAACCACGTGGTGGACCAGAAAATCGACACGGTCATGGCCCGCACCCGTAAACGGCCGGTGGCCACCGGGAAAATTTCGCCCGTGGATGCCTTCCTGTTTGCAACCATATTGGCGTGTGTTGGGATGGCCGTTCTAATGTGGCAGGTCAACCACCTGACTGCTTGGCTGACTCTCGCCTCCCTGGTCGGTTATGCCGGTGTCTACACCCTGTTCCTCAAGCGGGCCACGCCCCAGAACATCACCATTGGAGGCCTCGCCGGTGCTATGCCGCCCCTGCTCGGCTGGACGGCTGTGACCGGCCAGGTGGAAGGCCACGCGCTCCTGCTGGTGCTGATCATCTTCGCCTGGACACCCCCGCATTTCTGGGCTCTGGCGATTCACCGCAAGGAAGAGTACGCCAAGGCGGGCATTCCCATGCTGCCGGTCACCCACGGCAACAAGTTCACGGAGCTGCATATCCTGCTCTACACGCTTATGCTGCTGGCGGTCAGCCTGCTACCTTTTGTCACAGGCATGTCAGGCGGCATCTATCTGGTTGGCGCCCTGGCCCTTGGCCTGCGCTTCCTGCAGTACGCCGTCCGGCTTTTGAAGGGGGATGACCGGCGGGTCGCCCTGAATACCTTCAAGTATTCCATCACTTACCTCATGGCTCTGTTTGTGGTATTGCTTGTGGATCATTTTGTGTTTTTCTGAGTGATCCATGAAAACTACCAGCGGAATTCGCCTTACCCTTTTCTGTCTTTTGTTGATCGTTGTTTTGATCATAGGCCTCGTTGTGGGCAGGCAGGTGTTGCTGGTCGGCAACCAGGAACCGATTCCCGCACCGGAGCTAACGGACTTCAACACCTATGTCTATGACCAGCCACGGCAGCTGGCCGAGTTCACGCTGACTGATGAGACCGGTGAAACGGTAACCCGTGAGAGCCTGCGGGGGCGCTGGACCTTTGCGTTTGTGGGGTATACCAACTGCCCGGATATCTGCCCTGCGGCCATGGCCAACCTGCGTCAGACGGACAAACTCCTGTCGAACGAATTACCCCAGCCGGACTACCTACTGGTCAGCGCTGACCCGGAACACGACACGCCGGAAAAGCTCAAGGCCTACACCGAGTTTTTTGGTGACAACTTCCATGGCCTGACCGGCGATCTCGACACCCTGCGTGAGCTGGCCAAGAGCCTGAATGCGGTGTTCGTGCATCGCGAGGTGGACGGCGAGCTGCTGGTTGACCACAGCGGCCATTTCGCCCTGCTGAACCCCGACGGTGAACTTGCTGCGGTGATTCAGCCGCCCCATGATCCGCACAACCTGGCCGAGGCCTTCGAGCGGATCTACCAGTGGGCGAAGGCCAATCGTGACCGGGCGAGTTCCTGACGCCTCTCAAACCCGGAACCCGATGCTCCCCATAGAATCCATTCTTCCAGAGCTGAAAAACGCCCTGGAACAGACCAGTACGGTGCTCTTGCAGGCCCCGCCGGGTGCCGGCAAGACCACCCGTGTTCCCCTTGCTCTTCTGGATGCCCCCTGGCGTGGTAATGGCCGGATCCTGATGCTGGAACCCCGCCGATTGGCTGCCCGCTCTGCGGCCCGTTTTATGGCAAAGCAACTGAACGAGAAGCCAGGCCAGACCGTGGGTTATCGCACCCGGCTGGATACCCGGGTTTCCGGCGCCACCCGCATAGAAGTGGTGACCGAGGGCATTCTGACCCGGTTGATCCAGGCCGATCCCATGCTGGAAGACTATGCGGCGGTTATCTTCGATGAATTTCACGAGCGTTCTCTCCAGGCTGATCTTGGTCTGGCCCTGGTTCGGGAATCCCAGCAGGCCCTGCGGGAGGATCTGCGGTTGCTGGTGATGTCGGCAACGTTGGATACGGCGCCTATCGGGAAGGTGCTGGGAGAGGTCCCTGTGATCACCAGTGAAGGCAGGGCGTTTCCCGTGGATGTGTGTTATCGCCCGGCGCCCCGCAATGGCCGGATCGTCGATCAGGTAGCAGCGGTGGTTCAGGAGGCGTTGCGGGACCAGACCGGTTCCCTGCTGGTGTTTCTGCCTGGCGCAGGAGAAATACGCCGGGTTGAACAGCAGCTTCGGGGAAGCCTGCCGGACAACGTGAGGATTGCGCCACTCTTCGGCAACCTGAACTCTGAACAGCAGGATCAGGCAATCTCCCCCGCACCGGAAGGCCAGCGAAAGGTGGTTCTGGCCACCGCTATTGCCGAAACCAGCCTGACCATTGAAGGCATCAGAGTCGTGATCGACGGCGGTCAGCAGCGTCGGGCGGTATTTGATCCCAACAGCGGTATGACCAGGCTGGTGACCGGCCGCGTGTCCAGGGCCTCGGCGGATCAGCGCAAGGGCCGGGCCGGTCGGGTGGAGCCGGGGATCTGTTATCGCTTGTGGAGCGAATCGGAACAGTTCGGGCTGTCGGACTATACCCCTCCGGAGATTCTGGAGGCCGATCTGGCGCCCCTGGTGCTGGAGCTGGCTCAATGGGGCGCCCGTGATGCCGCTGCCGTTACCTGGATCGACGAGCCGCCGGCTGCCCATTGGCAACAGGCGGTCGTACTGTTGCAGTGGCTGGACATGCTTGACTCCGAAGGGGCTATTACGGAACACGGCAAGGCGGTCCGGGAGTTGGGAATCCACCCGCGCCTGGCACATATGGTCCTGAGAGGCCGCACCATCGGGCTTGAAGGGCCTGCCGCTGCACTGGCCGCCCTGCTTGGAGAGCGGGATCTTCTCGGCCCCGGTGCCGGAGCGGATATGCACGAGCGGATTCGTGTGTTTTACGGCGAGCGACGTGATCGCTCGCTGGATGCGGCCCGACTGAAGGCCGTGCGTCAGTCGGCCAGACGGCTTTGCGGACCGGCCTCGGCTGATGCGCCAATGCCGTCCGAGACGACGGTAGGGCGATTGCTGGCCCTGGCCTATCCGGATCGTATTGCCCGCCGGCGGCCGGGCAAGGCCCCACGGTATCAACTTAGTAATGGCAAAGGCGCGGCACTGAGAGAGGATGATCCCCTGACCGGGCACGACTGGCTGGTGGCTGCCGAGCTGGATGGCCGGGCCCGGGAAGCAACCATCTATCTGGCTGCGCCGGTGGACACCCCGGATCTGGAGTTGGATCTGGCTGACCACATCCACGATACCGAAGAGGCGTTTTGGGACGACAGCCAGGGTAAGATTCTGGCGAGACACGTCCGTAAACTGGGCGAACTTGTGCTGCAGGAGAAACCGATTACCCGGGTGGATCCAGAGTTGGCTCAACAGGGCCTGATCAACGCCATCCGGAAAAAAAGCCTGGAAAGCCTGCCCTGGACCGATGACAGCCGACAGTGGCGTGCCCGCGTGCGGTTGCTCGCCGACACCTTCCCGAATGATGGCTGGCCGGACACAAGCGATGCGGCCTTGCTGGAAAATTTGGAGAGCTGGCTTGGACCGTTTCTGGTTGGCATGGGCCGCTGGTCGGATCTGGCCCGGGTCGACCTGCTGGTGGCCCTGAACAACCTGCTTGATTACCCGGCACAACAGCAGCTTCAGGCCCTGGCACCAACACACCTGGCCATCCCGACGGGTCAGAGGGTGCGGCTGGACTATACGGCAGACAACGGCCCAGTTCTGGCGGCGAAACTTCAGGCTCTGTTCGGCTGGACGGAAACCCCGGCCGTGGCGGGCGGACGGGTGCCGGTGGTGATTCATCTGCTTTCACCGGCCCAGCGTCCGTTGGCGGTCACCGGCGATCTGGCCAGTTTCTGGCGCAACGTCTACCCCGAGGTACGCAAGGATATGCGTGGCCGCTATCCCAAACACCCCTGGCCCGAGGATCCGTTTACCGCCGAGGCTCAGCAGGGCACAAAAAGACGCCCTGTTCGCTGATCCGTTGGCTGACCAGCGTTTGTGGAACCAACTCAAAGTAGATGTTCCGTGGGGTTATCCACTCGCCTTCAGGGGCCTTGAGCTCAACCCCGGGCATTTCCTCGAGGACAACCGATGTGGCGTTCGCGTCGCTGTTCCGGAAGCTGTCCGCCAGAACCCAGAAAGGCTTGTTGGCAGCCCGGGCTGCCAGGGCCAGGAGGTGGGTCCCGCTTTTGTTGATAAAGAAATCATCAGTGAACCAGGTGTCGCACCCGGTGATTACCACATCGGCCTCGGGAACAAACAGACCCATCTGGGCATCGGTAATCAGTGTGACGGGCACTGAGAGATCATCCAGCGCAAGGGCCAGGGAGTGACCCTCACATCCGGGGCTGCTCTGGGTACAGATGACAGAGAAGGATTGATGCGCTTCCACCATGCTCCGGAACAGCCTCAGAACCATCGAACTGGCGCTGTGGGTCATGATCACGGGGGTTTCCGGCAGTTGCTCGCGGGCGTACCGGGTAATGGTTTCAGTGGCGTTCTGCAGTCGGTTCCGGATGTCGATGATGGCCTGGCGGGCGGTCAGAGGATCCCTCGCCAATTGCTTCTCAATCATGGCCAGCGCGTTGCTGATCACGATCATGCTGGGGCGGGTAGCCCGGAGCGCTGCCAACAGCTTCGCCAGGGCACTGGCGTCCGGTCTGACATCGTCCAGATACGACAACAGGTCGTTGAGGGTATTCACTGCCAGTCGGGTGGCCCCCGATTGAGCATCGTCCCTGAGGCCGGCGAGTAACGCTCGAGCTCTGGCATCAAGTTCCGGCATTGTCTCTACCCCTGAGCCTGTTTTGACCCAAGGGTAGCAGGGCGTTTCAGGTTTGTCCGGTCGTTATTCGACCACTTTCCGGCTGACGCTCAGGTATGTCTCGCCATTGGTTTTTACAGCATCAGAGTCTGCGCGCTCGGAGGCAAGGTGGATGGTTTCCAGAGTCTCCGCCAGGGCGTCGAACTCTTCATTGATCTTGCCGAGGGCATTCTCAAGGGTGTAGGTCAGTTGGTGAACGTTGTTCATGGCTTCGGGCGTGAGATCTCCGTCCAGAATCTGTTCCAGCTTCTGGTTGTATTCCTTGAAATTGCTGACAGCCTGCTCAAGCGTTTCCGCCGACTGTCCCTCGAAGTGATCAACCTCTTCGCTGAAGGCGAGAGGCGCCATGACCAGGCTGGCGCAACCGAGGAGAGAAACTAGACTTTTTCGCATGATCGCATTCCTTTTATATTAACGATAATCGTTATCATTAATATTACGTCCATGGAGCCGGGTTGGCAATGACTTATGTCAGGCCAGGAAAAACTCGGAAAATACCGCTTGCCAGAACTCGAGTCCTGTATAAAATACGCGCAATTCAACCCCGAGTGCCCCTGCATCCATGCACCTTGTTTCCTTCGATATTTTCCGAACCCTGGGCTTCCCCAACACCACTGTTCTCAAGCCGGACCAGTTTCTGCGGCATAAAGAACTCTTGCGGGAGGCAGACTGGGTCCTGTTCCCGGAATACTGGCAGTTGAACGCTCTGGTGCATGGCCTCAAATGCCGGGTGTTTCCCAGCGTCGCCAGCTATCGCATAGGCCATGACAAGGTTGAGATGACTCGTGCGTTCCAGGCGATAGCTCCGGAACACACGCCCTGGACGATGATCGAAGCCAATGGTCCGGTGGAACGGGACATGATCTGGGATGCCATGGCTCATCCGTTCGTGGCGAAGCTGCCAAAGGCCAGCATGGGCGAAGGGGTGTGGCTGATCGAGAGCCGGGATGACTGGCGCCGCTACTGTGAGCGTACCGATGTGCTCTACGCCCAGGAATATTTGCCCCTGGAGCGGGATGCCCGGATTGTCGTGGTGGGTGACAGGGTGCTGACCGCTTACTGGCGCACCCAGGCAGATCAGGGCTTCTATAACAATGTGGCTCGGGGTGGCCGCATTGATTCAAGCCCTGTGCCGGAGGTCATGACAAACCTGGCGCTTCGTCTGGCGCGGGAGCTGGATGTGGACCATGCGGGCTTCGATATTGCCCTGGTGGAGGGTCACCCCTACGTTCTGGAGTTTAACAGGCTATTCGGAAACCAGGGGCTCGGCCAGGGCAAGGATCTGCAGGACGCAATCCTCGGGTACCTGCGCAGTCAGACCGCACCGGAAAATCCCGACGGTCCTACAGACCCTACACCGCTCTGGCCATTGGCGGTCTGAGCGTGTTTCAGGCCCGGACGTCCACCAGGCTGCCCACGTTCTCTGATGGGTTGGCACCGGTCGTCGCCACTGCGGTTTCGGTGACGCCCTCCAGCAGCTGCATGGCGCCCTGTTGAGCCATGTCCCTGGACTCTTTCATGACCGCAATCTGGGCCTGCTCCTGAACCCTCTGTTGACTGAGCTGGGTGCTGGACGCCGCGATGGATGCAATGTCTGACATGGCTTACCCCTTGGAGTTGGCGAATTTTCCACCACCCTAGCACAGGAAAAACGGGCCCCGAAAGGGCCGTTGCATTCGGTAACAAATTCCCGCGCTTCATGGGTAAAAGTGCTCATATCCTGGCGGCCGAAAAAGCCCGATGATCGCGAAATCCTATGGGTGCTGCAGCCTCGCTGTGGCGCCTTTTTTTATGCTTTTTTGCCCTGTGGAGGGACACACCACCCATGACCGAAGCTGCCAACGCCAATATTGCCGACTACTACACCGCCGAGACCTTCAAACGCATCAAGGACTTTGCCGACGGCAAGGAAACCCCGTTCGTGGTGATTGATACCGCCACGATTGATCGCCAGTACGATGAGCTGGTGGAAGGTTTTCCGTACGCCAGGGTTTACTACGCGGTAAAAGCCAACCCGGCCCCGCAGATCCTGACCATGCTGCGCGACAAGGGTGCCTGTTTCGATATTGCGTCGGTGTACGAGCTGGACAAGGTGATGGCCCTGGGTGTGACCGGTGAGCGGATCAGCTACGGTAATACCATCAAGAAGGCGAAGGACATTCGTACCTTCTACGAGAAAGGTGTGCGCATGTTCGCCACCGACTCCGAAGCGGACCTTCGCAACATCGCCAAGGCGGCCCCTGGCTCGAAGGTGTATGTGCGCATCCTGACCGAGGGCACCCTGACCGCCGACTGGCCGCTGTCCCGCAAGTTCGGCTGCCAGACCGACATGGCCATGGATCTGTTGATCCTTGCCCGTGATCTGGGCCTCGTGCCCTACGGCGTGTCCTTCCATGTGGGTTCCCAGCAGCGTGAAATTGGCGCCTGGGATGCGGCCCTGAACAAGGTAAAGGTGATTTTCGAGCGCCTGAAGGAAGAAGACGGGATTGAGCTCAAGATGATCAACATGGGCGGCGGTTTCCCGGCCAACTACATCACCCGGACCAACGAGCTGAAGGTCTACGCTGAGGAAATCGCCCGATTCCTGCACGAGGATTTTGGCGCGGAGCTGCCGGAGATCATCATTGAGCCCGGTCGGTCACTGATTTCCAACGCCGGTGTTCTGGTGAGTGAGGTGGTGCTGATTTCCCGTAAATCCCGTACCGCCCTGCACCGTTGGGTGTTTACCGATGTGGGCAAGTTTTCAGGCCTGATCGAGACGCTGGATGAGGCGATCAAGTTTCCGATCTGGACGGAGAAGGCGGGCGAAGGCGAAGACTGTGTGATTGCCGGGCCGACTTGTGACAGTGCCGATATCATGTATGAGCATCACAAGTATCCGTTGCCTCTGAACCTGGCCATCGGAGATCGGATGTATTGGCTGTCTACCGGGGCTTATACGACGACCTATAGTGCTATTGAATTTAACGGGTTTCCTCCGTTGAAGGACTACTATATCTGACCCGGGTTTAGCTCGGAGTCTGGCCGCGAAGCGGGGAAGCTTTTTCTTCTGGGAAAAACAACTCGCTTCGCTCAGACATTTTTTCCCGGCAGAAAAAGCTTCCCCACTCCACGGCCGCTCGGGCTTTATTCGGGGAGTCCGCGAGGGAGAAATTGGTTTTTAGAAAAGGATCAGCTTTCGGGCTGGTCCTTTTTTCGTCTCAGGTCCAGGGTGAAGGCCAGGGGGAGGACCAGGAGACTGTAGGCAATGATGGTGAGGATGGCGTGTCGGGCGTCGCCGGTCCAGTCGGCGATGAGGCCGCCGGCCATGGGGATGGAGAACGCCATGGTGTAGCCAACGAGGAAGGTGCCGGCGGACAGGCGGCCGGTTTCCTGGGAGGTCGTGACCAGGGGCGGGACGGCGACCAGTAGGATGAGCAGGATGCCGGCAGTGAGGCTCATGAGGGTGGCACTGGCGATGGACCACCATCCGGTGAAGGTGATGGCGCCAAGGGTGCCGAGGATGCTCAGGGCGGCGGTTACGATGATGACGGAGCGGCGCCCTACCCAGTAGCGGGCCATTTTGAGCATGGTCAGGGAGGCGAAGACCTGGGCGATGTTGTACCAGAACAGGGCGTCGGCGAGTTTGTTGATCTGGCCTTGCTGTTCCAGAAGGTTGCCCATGTAGGCGTTTAGGCCGAAGAACATGGAGCCGGATAGGCCCAGGAGCAGGCCGATTCTGAGGGTAAGCGGGTTGCTCCAGTCGGGCAGCCAGGAGACTTTGCCCACGGGTTTTGCCCGGTCGCGTTTGGGCAGATACAGCGCGGCGGCAACCAGCAGCGCCGGGAGTGACCAGGCCAGGAGGGTGGCGCGCCAGCTGTTGTCCAGCAAGGGCATGAGCACGGGCAGGGTAACGCCGGCGCCGATGAATTCGCCCATCAGCATGCCATTCATGTAGATGGCGGAGCCCAGCGCCAGGTGGTGCGGTTCCAACCACCTGGGCAGCAGTGCGGGCAGGGCCGGTTGCATCATGGCCACACCCAGGCCCATAACGGCGCTGGCCAGCATCAGTGTGAAGGTGTCGGGTACCAGCCCCCGGCCGGCAGAGCCGATGACCATGATGACCATGGCCAGAGCCAGGGTGTTACGGGGGCCCATGCGGGCAATCGCAAGTGAGCCGGGCATGGAGCCGATGGCCAGCATCAGGATGGGCAGGGTGGTCAGCGCGCCGGTGAGGGCCTGGGTCAGCGCCAGTTCGTCACTGATAAACGGTGCCAGGGGTGGGGCTACCAGCACCGGAATGCGCAGATAAACGCCGGCAAGCCAAAGCAACACCGCCACCGGCAGCAGTCTCGCTGGCGGTGGCGGTGAGGTTGCGGCCTGGTGTTCAGCCACGGCCAAACGATTCAGTCTTCGCTGGTGTCCGGCAGGTAGGCGCCGTCTTCATCGTGTACTTCGCGGCCAGTGACCGGCGGATTAAAGGCGCAGATCAGACGCATGTCCTCGGTGCCGCCGTACAGGGTGTGCTGGTCGTGTTTATCGAGTGCGTAGAGGGTGCCGTCAGTGATCTCGTGAGTTTCACCGGTGGCCTTGTCCAGGATCTTGCCGTTACCGGCAACACAGTAGACGGCTTCCAGGTGGTGTTTGTACCACAGGTTCAGTTCAGCGCCTGCGGGGATGATGGTCTCGTGGAAAGAGAAGCCCATGCCATCCTTCTTCAGCAGCATCCGGCGGCTGGTCCACCCCGGGCCGTGTACTTCGCGCTCGGTACCAATGATGTCTTGCACTCGTACGATTTTCATTCGCATTCCTCATTTTGTGATGGAATAGCCTTTTAGTATAAACATCCCTTTCAGGTGCGATTCAACCGCCAATCGTCGTAAACAGCCATGGCCTGCTCAATGGCCGAGGTGAATTTCTCCCGTTGGCGTTCGTCGAGAGGTCGCCGTTTCCGGCATTTGTCGAAGGCCCTCTGGATGTCCTGTCGGCTGGTTTTTCCGAGGCTTTCCAGCCAGTGATGGTCTGCCGGCTCCAGGTCCAGCAAGTCTCGTCCGGCGTGATTCCGGTGGCTGATATGCCACCAGTGATCCACGGCACGTCCCAATACAACATAGCCGAACTGACTGTCCTGTACAGGGCCAAAGGTGGCTGTTTTCAGTCCGTCCCGGAGCACACCGATACTGAGCGCCGGCAGGGCCAACCGGTCGCCATAGAAGTAACTGCCGGCAGCGCCGATCAGGCCGCCCACCAGGGCGCCGGTTCCGAGGGACGAGCCGAAGGTCAGAGCGTCGATTCCAGCACCGCTGACGGCACCTGCGCCGAAGCCAGCCGTGGCCAGGTAACGCTTGCTGACGGCCCAGGCGTTGCGGCTGTCTTCCGAAAACAGGTCGTGCTCACTGTGCCACTGCAGTTCGGCTTCCTGACGACGGATGCGCTGGTGCTGGTACAGGTGTTCGATGTCCACACGCAGACTCTGTTCCCGTTTGCGCTGGTGGCGATACCAGTGCTGGCGCAGCTGGTCGGCCAGTGAACCGTCGCTGGTCTCTGATGCCTGGTTGGCGGTCAGGGTGCGCTTCTCCTGGAACGACATCATGTCCTCAAGCGCTCGGGCGATCAGTGTTGCTGCCTGTCGGCGACGCTGCTGGCGCTGTCCGGACAGGTAATGAGTGGCCTGTTCCAGGGGCGCTTCCCAGTCAGGCTCCAGCTGTCCGAACGCCCGCAGGAGACTGAGATGTTGATCGAAAGGCGCCCTGACGGCATCGAAACGGCGAACGACCTGGAAGAACTGGCCGAGCGCCGCCTGCCAGGTATCGCTGTAGTCATCAGCACCGATACTGTTGATCAACGCCAGGCTCGGACGGCCTGTCCAGCGCAGGATGGTCATCTCCGCCTCGTGCTCAGTGCTGTAGGGTACCGAACCGTCCACCACATAAATGATTCCGGCACCGTCCAACAGTGGGGTCAGAAGCTCACACTCATCGGTAAACCGGCCATCGCCTTGATGCTGTGTGACGAAGGCACCGACGGTGTCGGCGTGATCAGAGGCTGACACACTGTGAGCTTCCAGCCATTCCAGCACCCGACGCGGGCGCTGGAATCCGGGGGTGTCTATCAGGGTGTACAGCGTCTGGCCGTCGACTTTCAATGGATAGGCCTGACGTTTTCGGGTGGTGCCGGGCTCCAGCGCAATGGCGATGGCATCGTTCTGGGACAGGGTGGCCACCACGCTGGATTTGCCCTTGTTCGGGTGCCCGACTACGGCGAACGTGGGTGCCTGAATCATGACTGATCCCCGACTGGTATATAGGGATCCCGCCTCTGAAAGGGCGGCAGTGAAACCTGGACGAATTCTCTGCCCACGCGTTCGGCAAATCGCAGCCAGGGCTGAAGCCGTGGGGCATCCGGCTCGCGGTTGCTGTCTGCGGCCAGGGGCACCAGGGCTATCCTGGATCCATTGGGCCAGGTGCCCCGGGCGCTCTCCAGAAAATCCTGGAGTTCGCCGGTCGGCGGTTCCCAGCAACGTACCAGCAGGATCACGGCCCCGGCCCGTGTTCCGAGGTGCTCAGCGATCCGGTTCAGGGCCCGGTCATCGTCAGCAAGACTGGCGCGGCCGCCGGCCCTGACGATGAGTTGCTTGCCTGACTGAAGTGCCGCTGGCAGTTCCGGTTCACCGGCGCCGGCCCAGCAAAGCAGGGTGTCGCTCTCAGGCAGAGGCAGCAGATTGTTTCGGGCCTCCGTGTCCGGTAAGTCGTCGGCGTCATGGTGGTCGTTACCGGTGTCCAGGGCCGGTGTTTCCATGCGATACATCAGGGCGTGCATGGCCGGATGGCTGGCGAGCAGACGACGGGCCTTCTGTCGGGTCTGGGCCGAGGCGAGCAACCAGAGAAACGCTCGTGGCAGCAGCACCCAGGTTGCCCAAAGCATGGTGACAAATGGCCACCATTGGCCCCACAGGGCCGGATCGGGACTTTCGCCGGGGTCGCCGGCCCGGAAAAAACGTGTGGCCTCGATCAGGGCAAGGTCCGGGGTGGCGGCCGGCCAGAGCCAGCCCCATGGCGTTGCTATGGCATCGATCAGTCTGTGATAGCTTGTGGCGGCTGTTTCCAGGGTGGTACTCCAGCCGAAGGCGAGGTCCTGAATCACCACCATCACCAACAATGTGATCAGACCCGCGATGGCGAACGTGATCCCGCCAAGGTGAGCGGCCCTGGCCATCAGAACCGGGTGCAGTTTTTTGAACACGCCGTTGCCCGGGTCGGCCCCGAAGCGCCGGATAAGCCAGCGCCAAGGCTGCCATCCGGCCAGGGATTGCAGGGTGGTGAACAGGGCAAGAGCCAGGTGCAACACTACGAAGGCCAGCAGAACGGTGATGTTGATGCGCAGCCCGCCATCGTAAAACAGCAGCCCGGCCATCGTAAGCATGCCAGCGATCACCCCAATCGCTGCAAAACCACCGGTGATCCGGCGCCAGGCCCGAAGGGTTCGGTCGGTGGATGCCGGGGTTGCCCGAGGTCCGCTGAGGCGGTTCAGGTGCGTCAGCCAACGGTTGGCATCCGGCGTTGTCCCCTGTTTTTCGCATATCAGTGCGAACTTGCGGTCCCGGCGATGCAGGAACGTGGGAGGTTGTGATCTGTCCCGTTGCGCCTGGGCGTCAAACTCCAGCAGCAGTCGGAGGGGGCTGTCGGTCATTCAGAGTTCCGGTGTCGAATTCGGGCTGTCGGGCCCAGTCGGGCTTTAGTGCTAGGATATAGGGATACCCGCACCTGATACCAGACAACGAGTGTCCATGCCCCACCATCTGATGAACCTGCGCCATGTACCCGATGACGAAGCCGATGAAATCCGGGCCCTGTTTGATGCCCATGAGGTGGCCTACTACGAAACGCCGCCGAGCCGCTGGGGAATCAGCATGGGCGGCTTCTGGGTACACGACGACGAGGAGGCGGCCCGGGCCCGGGCACTGCTGGATGAGTATCAGCGGCAGCGCTATGAAACCCAGCGGAGGGCCTATGAGGAAAACCTGGCGCGGGGCGAGTCCGGCGGCTTCTGGTTCATGCTCAGGCAGAATCCGGTCCGGACCCTGGCGGCCTGCGTTGCCATTCTGGTGATCATGGGGCTGAGTTTGCTGCCGTTTGTCCGGATTGGCTAGAGTCAGTCTTCGTGCTGCCCGGCAAGAAAGCCGATTGCTTCGTCAACCGCATCGCCGGCGGTCAGAAAGCTGGTGACATGGCCACGCAGGTGCATTTCATACAATTCGCTGTAGACCTGATGATCCTCGAGTGCTTCCCGAAAACGCTCGGCCTGGCTGAAAGGCACCAACCTGTCCATGGCACCGTGAAACAGGAAAAAGGGTGGCGCATCGGCGGTCACATGGCTTATTGGTGATGCCTTGCGATAGGTTTCCGGCATCTGCTGCTGCTCACCACCAAGGAATTGCCGGATCAGCTTCCCCGATCCAAAGGCCATCAGGTCTGAAGGCAGGCCACCGGTGACAACCGCATTCAATCGGGTTTCCGGTCCGCCATAGGGCTGGTTCAGTTCGCTGTCGGTACTGGCAACCAGGGCCAGTAAAGCAATCAGGTGGGCACCGGATGAGAAACCGAAGCCGCTCACCTGGGTGGCGTCCAGTTGATACTCCTCGGCGTGCCGGTTCAGCCACTTTCGGGCCAGTTGCAGATCGTGTAGCTGGGCCGGGAAGGTGTGATCCGGAGCAAACCGGTAGTCGATGTTCAGCACCGCGAAACCGTGGCTGGCTACCTCTTCGGCGATCCAGGCCATGTCCTCCCGGGATCGGCGTTGCCAGCCGCCCCCATGAACCATGAGGACAACCGGATGGCGCCGCTGTAAGACTTGCCTGCTCGGGAGGTAGAGGTCTGCGAACAGGGCTTCTGGCCAATCACTGGGCGAAAACCGCAAGTCTTTCTCTACCCGGAAAGCGACCTCGTCCGGGACACCAGCGGAGGCAGACCGATTATGATGGGTCGCGCACCCGGCCAGTATCAACAGACTTCCAATCAACGCAGTCACCACGCCAGTTTTCACATTTTCGCGGTGTTTTGATACGAGCATCCTGTCTCTCTCCCGAAGCGGCCGCAGATTCGTGTTCAGATTCTACGACCGCTCAGGGCTCGTGGATGCGGAAGGGTCAGATTTGTGTCTTGTGTGACGCTGTTTTACCCCGCCGAAATCGCAATGCAGGGATGAAAGCCGGTACCCGTTCCCGGTAGGAGTGATAGGCCGGCCCAATCGCTTGCTTGAGATCCCTTTCTTCCACCGGCGTGATGACCAGGATGTAGGCTGTTGCCAGGATCGCCATCAGGGCATGGCCGAGCGTCATGTCCGGGGTTGCCCAGAACACGATCATCCAGCCCAGGCTGATGGGATGCCGAACCAGTCCGTAAAGGTAGCGGGCCGAAAAAGGTGCGTCCTTCTCCGGCTGGCGGCGAAGGTGCCGCCAGACAGGGCCGAAGCCGAAGAAATCGAAGTGATTGATGTGAAATGTGGCCAACACCATGATCACCCAGCCGGCACCGTGCAGACCGTAAAGCAGGACCCTCAGCCACCCGGGTTCGGCCTCCCATAACATCAGAGGCAACGGTTGCCATAGCGCGATCACACCCATGAGTGTCAGCCCCGAGATGAGTACATAGGTGCTCCGCTCCAGAACCGGTGGAATCAGACGCGTCCAACGTGCCTTGAAGGCCGGGCGCGCCATAACCGAGTGCAGGGCGAAATAGGCGATCACCAACAGAGTATTTGCAAGGATCGCCGGGACCTCGGTACCCGTTACTCCCAGGTCGATGCCGAGAGGTATCAGATTGAGCAGGAAGGCCATCATTGCCAGTAACGAGGCAAAGCCAACGCCGTAGGCGATGAGTGCATAGAGGCCGAACAGATATTTTTTCATGAGCGGCTTCCCTCCTCGTTGCGGGCGATGAAATAGACGTTGAACGGATCGTGGTCCAGGCGCCTGGACACTATGTGGCGGAAACCCGCCTGACGAAGCATCAGTTCCGCCTTCTCTTCACCCCAGAGTGTGCCCAGTCCGGGTCCGCCCTGGGCGAGTGAAACCGGGGTGCAATGGGCACAGGATATGGTGTACAGCAACGGGCCGAGGGGGTGCTCAAGGTTCTTCTCCAGAAAGCTGGAGCCAGCAATATCCTGCATCAGGTAGACCCCGCCTGGCCGAAGGGCTGCGGAGATCCCGCTGAGCAAGGCTGCCGGGTCAGCCTGGTCATGAACAGCATCAAAGGTGGTGATCAGGTCATACCGGCCAGGCGCGCGGAAGTCCCGAAGATCCCTGGCTTCAAACGTCAGATTGGTCAGCCCCAGGGAACGGGCTTTTTCCCGGGTGGGTAGGAACGCCTCCTCACACAGATCGAAGCCGGTGAACTGACTCTTGGGGAAAGCCCGGGCAAGACTCAGAAGCGCCATACCTCTTCCGCAGCCGGCATCCAGCACGGAAATGCCATTCGCCAATCGATCTGATAATCCCGGAACCAGGGGCAGGATGTGATCGAACAGAGCGCTGACAACGGTCTGATGGCTGTCTTCCGCCATAACGTCATGGAAGCAGGGGTAAGCATCGTAGGGCAGCCCGCGACCGGTCCGGAAACAATCGAGCAGGTCTGTTTCCATGCTGCTGATCAGGGGAAGGAACCTGGCGGTCACTGCCAGGTTATTGGGGGTGGCGCTGCGTGTCAGGCAGGCTGCGTGGGCTGGATCCAGGGAGAAGGTTTTATCAACCGGGTGATAGTCCACGATGTCGCCTGTAACCATCACCGACAGCCATTCCCTGACATATCGCTCGTCCAGCCCGGCGGCTTCCGCGATCTGTCCGCTTGTGGCTGCAGGCAGGCTGGCCAGGGTATCGAACAGCCCGAGCCGGTGCCCCAGTGAGCTCATCGCCACGATTGCGGCGTGATTCACCATACTGGCGAAACGATCTCCAAACTGTTCGGGTGTTCGTGTAGGTGCAGATACTGAAAGTGGTGCATTCATGACGCGTTCTCCTTGATTGAGATTGTCTGGTTGGTGCGCGTCCATACTGAACATTTCGGCTCGGGCTCCCTTCAGCGAAATCGGTCAATTACTGGTCAAATCGGCCAGGTGGTCATCGCATCTGTATGGTTTTATGATCGTCACTGAACAGGAGGGCACGACATTGGAAGCGAACAAGCCGGAGTCACCCGGACGTCCTTTGGAGGTCGGTATACTTGCCGTTCCCCAGGCAACAGCATCTCCGATATATGGTATGCAGGAACTTCTTGGCTCGGCGGGACGTGACTGGGATTTCCTGATGCAGGGAACCCCCGGGGCGGGCCTGATCAATGCCTCTATTGTGTCGTTGGACGGGGCGCCGATGGAACTTGCCAATGGGGGCTGGGTCAAGCCAACTAAACGCCTGGATGATGATTACTGTCCCGATGCGCTCTGTATTCTCGAAGTGGGGTTCGACCCTGCTACCGGTCCCGGCGATCTGTTCCGCCGCGAAACGCAATGGCTGAATGACTATTGGCACCGGGGTGGACTGATTGCCACCGCCTGCACCGGGGCCGTGCTTCTGGGCGAGGCCGGTTTGCTGTCGGGTGAGGACGCCACTACCCACTGGGGCTTCTGCGATTTCATGTCAAAGCGTTACCCGGGGGTCCGGATGCATCCGGAGCGTGCACTGGTGGCCTCCGGTGCCGGTCAGCGACTGATCATGTCAGGTGGCGGGACGTCGTGGATGGATCTGGGGCTGTACCTGATCGCCCGGTTCTGCAGTCAGGCTGAAGCGATCCGCGTTGCCAAGGTGCATCTGATCGAGTGGCACGAAACCGGACAGCAGCCCTTCGCGTCTGTCAGTCATCAGCGACAGTCTGACGATGCAACCATCGCCCAATGCCAGCAATGGCTGGCCTATCACTACGATCAACCTTCTCCGGTCGCTGGCATGATGTCACTCAGTGGTCTGAGCGAGCGTTCCTTCAATCGCCGGTTCCGGCAGGCGACCGGAATGACGCCCATTGAATACGTCCTGACCCTCCGACTGGAGGAGGCCAAGCAGATTCTGGAAACCAGCAAGGTTTCCGTGGAAGCGGTGGCAGAGATGGTGGGATATCAGGACGCCGCCTTTTTCAGTCGGAAGTTCCAGCAACGTGTTGGCCTGACACCGGCCCAGTATCGACGAAAATTCGGTGGTATTGGGCGGTTATCCCCATACTGAACGTTGGGCTGAGAGCCTGATTGTCCGACATTTCATACAGTGTCCGAATTTCGGGACAAGCTGTCTCAGGCGGGATACTGCGCGCTTTCTCTGTGAGTGAGTCGTCGTGGACTGTCCGGAAATCCGGATCGATTTTAGGTTCCGGAACTGAAAGGTGGATTAAATATATATAAATCATAAGGATACCTGATTGGCACAGGATCCGCATGGCGTTCCCGGGGCCCGGCTTGAGGCCTGGTCTGTTCGTTTACAACAACAAACAAGGAACGATCATGAAACGAATAATGCTCTGCGCCCTGATCGGCGCCACGGGTTTGACCCTCACTGCCTGCAAGGATGGTAAGCCACCCTTCAACGAGATCCCTGATTTTGTTCAGGGCGACATAACGCGGACCAGCTACGATGGCATTACCGATGACCTGCTGACCGCAGGACTGGGTGCCGGTGGCCTTGCCAGTACCCCAGCGCCTGCGTTCGCCGACCCGTTGAATCCCACTGCCGCAGAACTCCGCCGACTGGCCATCTACAATAACTACCGAGCGCTGGTGGATACGGCGCCCGGGGGTGGTTACGGCACCTTCTTCGGCCCGCAGGTCGATGCCAGTGGTGAAGGCCTGATTCCGGGCGATGAATTCATCGCCTTCATGGCCGTTCCCGGTACCGACGTGCCGGTGACGGTCATGGCCCAGGTGCCGGACAGTTTTGATCCTGAGCGACCCTGCATGGTCACCGCGCCGTCCTCCGGTTCCCGTGGCATCTATGGCGCCATTGGCACAGCGGGCGAGTGGGGTCTGAAAAAAGGTTGTGCTGTTGTCTACACCGACAAGGGCACCGGAACCGGCTCCCACAACCTGGCTACCAATACCGCCCAGCGGATTGATGGCACACTTACCTCCGCCGATGAACCGGTGCAGTTCCGGGCTGACCTGACCGATGAGCAGCGGGCAACGTTCGACGGTAACTGGCCGGACCGTTTTGCGTACAAGCACGCCCACTCCAAAGCCAACCCGGAAGCCGATTGGGGGCTGCACGTGTTGCAGTCCATTGAATTCGGCTTTTATGTGCTGAACGAAAAGTTTGGCCGGGAACTGGGCAACGGCGAAACGCTGCTGACCATCAAGCCCAAAAACACCGTGGTTATTGCCTCCAGCGTCTCCAATGGCGGTGGCTCTTCCGTCCGTGCAGCCGAGCAGGACACCCGGGGGCTGATTGATGGCGTGGCAGTGTCCGAGCCCAACGTGAACCCGAAGGTGGACCGAAGCTTCACCATTCGTCAGGGTGAGGGTCCGGTGATTACCGAACACAGTCGCAGCCTGCTGGATTACACCACGGCCCTTGCCGTCTACCAGGGTTGCGCCAACCAGGCGCCGGCGATCCGGGACGATGCGCCCTTGAATGCCACCTTCAATCCCCCCGCAATTGGCGAGAATATCTGTAATTCCCTTGCCAACAAGGGTCTGGTGAGCGGTGCCACTCTGGATGACCGCGCCACCGACGCGCTGCGCATCCTGAACGAGGCGTTCGGCATTCAGCCGGAGCAGAATCTGCTGGCGCCGGTGCACTTCGGGCTCGCTGTGGCCCAGAGTATTTCCATGACCTACGCCAACGCATACGGCCGCGCCGGTGTTGAAGATCGGGTCTGTGATCTCAGCCTCGCGGCCGTGGATGGCGCCGGCGCAGTGGCCCCGGTGGCACCGGCAGTCGAGGCGGCCCTGTTTTCGGCCAGCAATGGCATTCCACCGTCCGCCGGGGTGAACATTGTATACGATGGCGCCGATGGTCAGCCCACCAACCTGCCTGCCAGTGCTTCACCGAGCTCCAACCAATTGGACTACGGCCTCGATGCTCTGTTGTGTCTCCGGAGCCTGGCCCAGGGTAGCGACGCGATCAGCGGAACCGCTCTGGAAGGTTCCGACGCCGAGCTGGCAACGGCTATTGCCGAAGGTATTGCCGAGGTCCGTGCCTCGGGTGATCTGCAGGGCAAGCCGACGGTCTTTGTTACCGGACGTGCCGACGCAATCCTGCCAATCAACCACACGTCAAGGCCCTATTTCGGCCTGAACCAACGAGTGGAGGGAAAGAGAAGCAATCTTCGCTACTATGAAATTCTCAATGCCCACCACCTGGACGTGCTCAATGGTTTCCCGGGCGTTGCTGACCGTTATGTGCCACTGCACCACTATTACTTCCAGGCGCTGGATCTGGTCTGGGCCAATCTGACCGAAAAGCAGGCGTTGCCACCGAGCCAGGTGGTTCGAACTGTGCCCCGGGGTGATATCACGACACCGCTGGCGGAAGCCAATCTGCCGGCGATCAATCCCGAGCCGGATGCCGCAGACCAGATTGTCTTTGAAGACGACCAGGTCCGGATCCCGGAGTAGCAATGTCATCGGCCGGCCTGTTATCGGGCCGGCTTCGTTTGCCCCCGATACGGGGGCCCCATATACTTCCGTGACTGCACCCGGCCTGCCGGGTGCCAGGGTTAATACCATGAATGACATCCGACCCGTTGGTGCGCGGTACATGACAGAGCTGTTTTCTGACAAGAACAAGAGTGGCCTGACCCGGGACCTGATCGAAGCCCTGTTTCCAATGTTCGAGGAAGCCAGTGCCGGCGCGATTGCTGTCGATCGGAATGCCCGGATTACCTGGATCAACAGTAGCTATTCACACCTTCTCGGCCTCGGCGATCCGTCCACAGTGATTGGCAAGCCGGTGCGCCAGCTGATACCCCATACCCGAATGCCGGAGGTGGTTGAAACCGGTAAACCCCTCTTGCTGGACATCATGGAACACAACCAACAGCAACTGGTGGTGACCCGTCTGCCCTATTATGACGATGACGGGAAAATCGTCGGTGCGGTGGCATTTGTACTTTACGATGACCTTCAGCCCCTGACGCCACTGGTCTCCAAATACCGTCGGTTGCACCAGGATCTGGCTGCCGCACGTAAGGCACTGGCGAAAAAGGCGCGTGGCACCCGCTACAGCCTCGGCGATTTTGTCGGCGCCAGCCCGGCGGTCCTTGAGGTCAAACGGCGGGCGCGTCTGGCGGCCGGTCGTGATATGCCGGTTCTTTTGCTGGGCGAGACCGGCACCGGCAAAGAAGTACTTGCCCAGGCTATCCACACGGTGTCGGGTCGTGCGGAGAAACCTTTCGTGGGGGTGAATGTTGCCGCGATTCCGGACAACCTTCTTGAGGCTGAGTTTTTCGGTGTCGCCCCGGGAGCCTACACTGGCGCGGATCGTCGAACCAGGGATGGCAAGTTCCAGCTGGCCAATGGTGGCACCCTGTTTCTCGATGAGGTGGGTGACATGCCTTTGCCGTTGCAGGCCAAGCTCTTGCGTGCCCTGCAGGAGGGCGAGATTGAGCCGCTCGGTTCCAACAAGGTGGTTTCGGTGGATGTGCGGGTCATTGCTGCCACCAGCCGAAACCTGGAGGTCATGATTGCCGAGGGTACTTTCCGTTCGGATCTGTATTATCGTCTCAATGTCCTGGAAATTCCCATCCCGCCTCTGCGGGACCGTCTGGCGGATCTCGGTGTTCTCTGCGAAGCGCTGCTTGAGGAGATTTGCGAGGGGCTGGAGTTGCGCGGTGAGATTACGGATGCCGGCGTCTCGGCCCTGGGCAGTTACGACTGGCCCGGAAATATCCGTGAGCTGCGCAACGTTCTGGAGCGGGCAATGACCATGGGCGAGGAGAGCGGATTGCTGGACGCCGACGCCATTTTCAAGGTGCTGCCACGGGTGGGGACCCGTCCGGTTTCCTCTCTGGCGCCGCAACCAGTCAGGCCATTGTCCCAGACGCTTGCTGAAGCAGAGGCCCAGGCCATCGAAGAAGCCCTGGTGGCGAGTCGTGGCAACCGCACTCGGGCGGCCAAGTTGTTGGGCATATCACGATCCGTTCTTTACGAGAAGCTGGCCAGGTTGTCCTGAAATCCGGACGCCTGTCTGCTCATCCGTACAACTACGTACGACTGACGTCTAATGCTGTCTTGTATTCCGGACAGTTTCAGCCTGCTCGATTTCTGATAGTTAAGTTAACCATCTGATTTATATATATAAAAGTAATCTGGCATAGTGTCTGCTATATCCGAAGTGCAGGACGTCAGAACAATGCACAGAACAAGACTGACGCGAACGGTTGGACCCCGAGATTAAGCCTGTCCGTCTGTTCCTGCATTCTCTGACTATACTCAGATCAGGCCCCGGCTATCCGCGCCAGGCCAGATACAATAACAATGTTAGGAGACTTGCCAATGAAACTTCTCAAGGCTCTCACCGGTGTGGCCGGTGCGATCGCTCTTACCACAGGTTCCGCGTTCGCTGACGATCTGCGCTGGAAAATGCCGGTTGCTTTCGCCACTAACCTTCCGGGCCTGGGTTCTCCCGCCGCCTGGGTTGCCGACAACCTCAACACCGCCTCCGATGGCAGCATCCAGGTTCGCGTCTACGAGCCCGGTAAACTCGTTCCCCCTTTCGATATTTTGCAGTCTGTTTCCGATGGCAAGGTATCCGCCGGCTATACCTGGATCGGCTATGACCAGGGCAAAGTGCCCGCGATTCCATTGTTTGCCGCTGTACCCTTCGGCATGAAGCCATGGGCCTACATTGGTTGGTATTACTATGGTGGCGGCCACGAGATGCTGCAGGAAGTCTATGCCAACAAGGGCTTCGACGTGCACGCACAGCTGTGCGGCATTATCGGGCCTGAAACGGCCGGTTGGTATTCTGAAAGAATCGAAACACTTGAAGACTACAAGGGTCTGAAGATCCGCTTCGCGGGTCTGGGTGGCAAGGTTCTGGAAAAACTGGGCGCTTCTGTGACCATGATGCCCGGTGGTGAGCTCTACCAGGCACTGGAGAAAGGCACCATTGATGCTACTGAATTCTCCATGCCTGCCATCGATCAGCTTCTCGGTTTCGATCAGGTGGTCAAGTACAACCTGTTCCCGGGCTGGCACCAGCAGTTCACAGCCCAGTACATGCTGATCAACAAGGATGAGTGGAACGAAACCACCGCCGCCCAGAAAGCGATGGTTGAGGCCGCCTGTACCGCTGCAACCACCCGTGGCCTGGCCGAGGGTGAATACAAGAACGGTAAGGTTCTGGCTGGTTTCCAGGAAAAGGGTGTTCAGGCTGACCAGATCCCCCGTGAGGTTCTGAAAGAACTGCAGGCGGTCACCAAGGAGGTGCTGGAAGAAGAGGCCTCCAAGGATGCCGACTTCAAGCGTGTCTATGAAAGCCAGAATGAGTTCCTGGAAAGCTACAAGGTGTGGGATACACGCGCCTATGTTCCAGCGGATCTCTGAGGTTCAGGGCCGAACCCGGGACCCCGGATAGATTCCGGTGTTCCCTGATCATGTCTGGATGGCCCTTCGGGGCCATCCTTTTTTCGCAATCGGCTTTCTGTGCGAGGAACTGTTGTATGACGGTTTCAGATAAAGGCTCACCGCAGAGTGGGCGCACGTCGGTGTCAGACACCGACGAATTTCTTCACCATCACACCGAGTTGCCCACAACCCGGATCAGTGAGGCGGTGGACCGTTTCATTTCCGCGATTGGCAAGAGTGCTTCCTGGATGTGGTTTGTGGTCACCGGCGTGATCATTTACGCCGTGGTTGGCCGCTATGCCTTTGGTCTCGGGTCGGTGACCCTGGAAGAGATCCAGTGGCATCTGGCCGGGATCGGCTGGCTGCTTGGTCTGGCCTACACCCTGGTGGCTGACGATCATGTAAGGGTGGACGTGATACACGAACGCCTTTCCCTGAGAGGGCAGGGCTGGGTTGAGTTCCTGGGACTGATTTTTCTGTTGTTGCCGTTTCTCGGACTGGCAGTTTACGAGATGTTCCCCTACGCCTATAGCTCCTGGCAGCAAGGTGAAACCAGCCAGGCTCCTGCAGGCCTGCCACACCGCTGGATTTTGAAGGGTATCGTGGCTATTTCGTTCACTTTGCTTATCCTCGCGGCGCTTTCCCGACTGTTGAAGGTCACGGCTCTACTCTTCGGGTTTCCCAGGCCAATTCGGATTGAGTCTGCAAATAACAAGAAAGAGGGTGCGTCCTGATGGAGCTTGAAACGCTTTTTGTAATCGGCATGTTCCTGACCTTCGGGGCGCTGCTGATGACCGGGTACCCCGTGGCCTGGGTGCTGGGTGGTACCGCGGTAATCTGGACCGTCGTCGGCGTTGTGGCCGTTGAGAACTTTGGTGCCAATCTCTGGTTTGATTATCAGTCTTCCATGGGGCTTGTGCCCGAACGGATATGGGAGATAGTGAAAAGCGAGACCCTTGTGGCTCTGCCCATGTTCATCTTCATGGGCATCATGCTTGACCAGTCTGGCGTGGCTGAGCGGTTGATGAGCAGTATGGTAAAGCTGTTCGGCGCCGTTCGCGGGGGTTATGCAGTAACGGTGATCGTTATCGGCGTACTGCTGGCGGCAACCACCGGTATCATTGGTGCGTCGGTGGTGCTGCTCGGCATGCTGTCCCTGCCGGTGATGATGCAACACAAATACGACAAAGGGTTTGCCGTCGGTACCGCCTGTGCGACCGGCACGCTTGGAATTCTCATCCCGCCCTCCATCATGCTGGTGCTGATGGCAGACCGACTGGCGGTTCCCGAGGCATCGGTGGGTGATCTGTTTATGGGTGCGTTCTTTCCCGGCCTTTTGCTGGGTGCCATGTACGTGGCCTACGCCATTCTTCGTCCCATGCTCCAGCCGCAGATTGCGCCGGTGCCAGAAGGAACGGAGAAAGTGACATGGAGCATTGTCTGGGAAGTAGCAAAGGCAGTCTTGCCGACCGCTGCGCTGATTCTGGGCGTGCTGGGTTCCATCTTCGCCGGTATAGCGACGCCAACGGAAGCGTCCGGTGTCGGCGCCCTGGGCGCCCTGCTGCTGGCCCTGATGGCTGGCCGATTGAATCTGAAAGTGCTCAACTCTTCCATGCAGCAGACAACCCGCACAGCTGCCTTCATTTTTGCCATTTTCCTGGGGGCAACGGCCTTCTCTGTGGTACTTCGGGGCCTCGGTGGTGATCAGGTTATCGAGGACGCACTGCTGGGCCTGCCGTTCGGACCCTATGGTGTGGTGCTGACCATCCTGTTTGCGGTATTCCTGCTGGGCTTTTTCCTGGACTGGGTTGAGATCACTCTCATCATCCTGCCTCTGGTGGCACCTGTTGTCCAAACCCTTGGGTTTGACCTGGTTTGGTTCACGATCCTCTTTGCCATGTGCCTGCAGACGTCATTCCTGACGCCGCCGGTTGGTTTTGCGCTGTTCTACATCAAGGGTGTCGCGCCGCCTGAAATCGACGTGATGGACATCTATAAGGGGGTCATACCCTTCATCATTATCCAGCTGGTAGGCCTTTCAATCGTGTTCCTGGTACCGGAGATCGCGACCTGGCTTCCGAGCGTGTCTTACGATTAAGGAGAAAACAACAATGCGTCTGGAAAACCGGATTGCCCTGATTACCGGTGCCGGTCGCGGCATCGGCCGGGCCATTGCCGAGGCCTACGGCCGTGAAGGCGCCAAGGTCGCTGTTGCTGACCTGACTCTTGAGGCGGCACAGGAAACCGTAGCCGCCATCGAGCAGGCTGGCGGCACGGCCATGGCACTGGAAATGGACGTCACTAATGAAGAAGCAGTTGACGTAAACGTAAACTTTGTGGTTAAACAGTGGGGCGGTCTGGACATCGCTATCGCGAATGCCGGCATCCAGCATATCGACCCGGTGCACAAGCTCGCCTATTCCGACTGGAGCAAAGTCATGAATGTGCATCTCGATGGCGCGTTCCTGGTGACCCGCGCGGCACTCAAGCACATGTATGAGAGCGGCGGCGGCACCATGCTCTACATGGGGTCGGTGCACTCTCTGGAAGCCTCGCCCCTGAAAGCACCCTATGTGGCTGCCAAGCACGGAATGCTGGGACTGTGCAGGGCGGTGGCAAAGGAAGGCGCGGAACACGGAGTGCGGAGCAACATCATCTGCCCGGGTTTTGTGCGCACGCCCCTGGTGGATAAGCAAATTCCGGAACAGGCCAAGGAGCTGGGCATTTCCGAAGAGGAAGTGATCAGTAAAGTTATGCTCAAGAACACAGTGGACGGGGAATTCACCACCCTCGAAGACGTGGCAGAGTTGGCCGTTCATCTGGCTGCATTCCCGTCTGCTGCCTTGACGGGCCAGTCCATCGTGGTCAGTCACGGCTGGCATATGCAGTAATATTCAGGAGAGATGGATGAGCAATGAACAACATTCACCGGTAGTCTGGTCTCCCTCGGAAGACACCCTGACCCATTCCCGCATGGGCCAGTTCAAGGCCTGGCTGGAGCAGCAGGGCTTTGGCCCCTTCACGGATTACCACGAGCTACACCAGTGGTCCATCGAAGAGCTGGATACCTTCTGGCAGAAAATCTGGGATTACTGCGGACTGGTATGCGACACACCGGCCGATAAGGTGCTGGGTAAACGGGAAATGCCGGGCGCCGAATGGTTCCCGGGCATGAAACTGAACTTCGCCGCCAACCTGCTTCGGCTGGCGGATGGTGAGCATGCCGATCGGGAAGCGGTGGTTGCCTACTGCGAAACCCGTCCGGTGCTGCGTCGCACCTATGCCGAACTTAAGGCCGACGCAGGTGCCCTGGAAGCCTTCCTGCGTGAAAAAGGCATCAAGCAGGGTGATCGTGTCGCCGGCGTTGTCACTAACGGCTATGAAGCCCTGGTTGGCATGCTCGCAGCGACAAGCATGGGTGCCATCTGGAGTTCCGCCTCCCCGGATTTCGGCATCGGGGCCATTCTTGATCGCTTTGGCCAGATCGAGCCTTCGGCACTGATCGTCGTAAATGGCTATGGCTACGGTGGAAAGGTGTTTGCGCGCCAACAGGATTTTGCCGAGCTGATTGCCGGCTTGCCCACGCTCAGAGCCGTAGTCAGTGTTCAGCAGTTGTCAGATGAAGCTCCCATTGCTGGCGATCTGGTGACCACATGGGAAGACGCCCTGGCCGTCGGTGAAGGCAATGCACCCTCGTTCACGCCGCTGTCGCCCGACCACCCGGTGTATATTCTGTATTCCTCCGGCACTACCGGCAAACCCAAGTGCATCGTTCACGGCAACGCCGGGCTGTTGGTCAATCATGCCAAGGAACTGATGCTCCATGGCGACGTTGGGCCCGAGGACCGGTTCCTGTACTTCACCACCTGCGGCTGGATGATGTGGAATTGGCAGGCTTCTGCCCTGATGACCGGCGCCGCGGTGATCACCGTTGATGGTTCTCCGGGTTACCCCAGCCTGAACTTCCTCTGGGACGTCGTGGCGGAAGAAAGCGTCACCCACTTCGGCACCAGCGCGCGATTCATTGCCGGCTGCCGGAAAGGCGAGCTCCAGCCTGCGAAAACCCTGGACCAGAGCAAACTGCGGGTTGTGTTCTCCACCGGCTCACCGCTGCTGCCGGAAGACTACGACTGGGTCTACAGCGATGGTGCCCCCGGCGCCCTGCTCGGCTCCATTGCCGGTGGTACCGATATCTGCGGTTGCTTCGTCGGCTCTACGCCGCTGCTGCCTGTTCGTCGCGGCGAAATCCAGTGCCGCTTCCTGGGCGTTGATGCTGTCGCCTACGGCGACGACGGCCAACGGGTCAGCGAAGGTCGGGGGGAACTGGTCTGCCGTCAGCCCCTGCCATCCATGCCCGTCAGCTTCTGGCAGGATCCCGGAGATGAGCGCTACAAGGACGCCTACTTCAGCACCTTCCCGGGCGTGTGGGCCCACGGCGATTTCATCGAATTCACCGAGCATGGCGGTGCCATCATCTATGGTCGCTCCGACGCCACCCTGAACCCGGGCGGAGTCAGGATCGGCACCGCTGAAATCTACCGTCAGGTAGAAACCGTGGCCGAGGTCAAAGACAGCCTCGTGGTCGGGCGCCAGATCGACGGCGACGTGGAAGTGGTTCTGCTGGTGGTTCCGGCTGAAGGCCAGGCCGTTACCGATGACCTGCTGAAACAGCTCAAGAGCCGAATCCGCGAAGGCGCCAGCCCGCGCCACGTGCCCAGGCACATCGTGGAGGTGAACGACATTCCGTACACCCGCAGCGGCAAGAAGGTGGAACTGGCGGTGGCCCGGTTGATCAACGGTTCGAAAAAGGCCGACAACCGGGATGCTCTCGGGAATCCCGAGGCGTTGGATCATATTCGGGAGCGGTTGGCTCAAGTTGGGTTGTTGCCCGAATGAAGGATTGAAATCTGAGGGTGGTTGTCGGATTACGCCGTTGGCTAATCCGACCTACTCTTCTGGTTTTGTCGACAATATGCTTTCGAAAGCAGCGCGATTAACTGCGTGGAGGCACACCGAGAAGCCCGGTGAGCGGCAGAGGAACCCCTTTCCAAAACTGTGCGGAGCCAGGGATGGCGGAGCCCAAGCGACACAGGGATGTGCCGCCAGGAGCGTGTTTTGGAAGGCCTCACCCGCTCCGCGTTACCGCCGAGTCGATGTTAGAAAGTTTCGTAAATTCCCGCCATTTCATCGTCTTGTAACCGAAGATCAGGCATTTTTAGTCCGTTCTTATACTAAGATCGTAACCAAAATTAACGAAAAAATGGTATCTTAGTAGGTCTATCAAAAGTTCCTAATCAGTCATTGCTCAGGTCGGACGTTCAAAAGACGCCTGACCCCGCCATGACCGTCCTGAACCCACCCATTAGCCTGAGGACGAAAATGACATCATCCAAAGCCAAGATTGTCTACACACTGACCGACGAGGCTCCAGCCCTCGCGACACGGTCACTTCTTCCCATCCTGGAAACCTACGCCAAGCCGGCTGGTATTGAATTTGAAACCAGTGACATCTCTCTTGCGGCGCGTATTCTGGCGAACTTTCCGGATTACCTCGAAGAAGATCAGCGGGTTCCGGATGCCCTGGCCGAACTGGGCGAATACACCAAAGACCCTGACGCAAACATCATCAAGCTGCCGAACATCTCAGCGTCCATTCCGCAGCTTCGGGCTGCCATCAAGGAGCTGAACGAACAGGGCTATAAGGTTCCCGAGTACAAAGAGAACCCCGAAACAGACGAAGAAAAAGAGATTCAGTCCCGCTACGCCAAGGTTCTGGGCAGTGCCGTCAACCCGGTACTCCGTGAAGGCAACTCCGACCGGCGCGCCCCGGCTGCTGTTAAAGCCTTTGCACGCAAGTACCCGCATTCCATGGGGGAATGGAGCCCGGCTTCACGCACCCACGTGGCGCACATGCGTGGTGGCGACTTCTACTCCAGCGAGCAGTCCGTGACCCTGGACAAGGCGACCAACGCCAACATCGTGTTTGAAAACAAACAGGGTAAGCAGACGGTTCTGAAATCCGACCTGCCTCTGCAGGAAGGCGAAGTGCTGGACGGCATGTTCATGAGCAAGAAAGCGCTGGTGAAGTTCTTCGAGGATGCCATCGAAGACTGTGAGAAGACCGGTGTCATGTTCTCCCTGCACGTGAAAGCCACCATGATGAAAATCTCCCACCCGATCGTGTTCGGTCACGCGGTGAAGGTTTTCTACAAGGACTTGTTCGACAAGTACGGCGATCTGTTCGACGAGATCGGTGTGAACCCGAACAACGGCCTGTCCAGTGTGGTCGAGAAGATCAAGCAGCTGCCGGAATCCAAGCAGGAGCAGATCCAGGAAGACCTGCATGCGTGCTATGAGCACCGGCCGGAAATCGCCATGGTGGATTCGGTCAAAGGCATCACCAACCTTCACGTTCCCAGTGACGTTATTGTTGATGCCTCCATGCCGGCGATGATCCGTAACTCCGGCAAGATGTGGGCCCGTGACAACAAGCTTAAGGACACCAAGGCGGTTATGCCGGAGTCCACCTACGCCACCATCTATCAGGAAGTGATCAACTTCTGTAAGACCCACGGTGCTTTCGATCCCACCACCATGGGTACCGTACCGAACGTTGGTCTGATGGCCCAGAAGGCCGAAGAGTACGGCTCCCACGACAAGACCTTTGAAATCAAGGAAGACGGTATTATCCGCGTCGTAGCCGAAGACGGCACCGTGCTGACCGAGCATAACGTCGAGAAGGGCGACATCTGGCGCGCCTGCCAGACCAAGGACCTGCCGATTCGCGACTGGGTCAAGCTGGCGGTCAACCGCGCCCGTGCCACCGGCATGCCGGCGGTGTTCTGGCTGGACGACGAGCGTGCCCATGACGCTCAGCTGATCAAGAAGGTGAACACCTACCTGAAGGATCACGACACCGAAGGTCTGGATATTCGCATCATGTCTCCGGTTCGGGCAATTCGCTGGACCATGGAGCGGCTGATTCGCGGCCTCGACACCATTTCTGTAACCGGCAACGTTCTGCGCGATTACCTGACGGATCTGTTCCCGATTCTGGAACTGGGCACCAGCGCCAAGATGCTGTCGATTGTTCCGCTGCTGAACGGTGGTGGCCTGTACGAGACTGGCGCCGGCGGTTCCGCGCCCAAGCACGTGCAGCAGCTGATTCAGGAGAACCACCTGCGCTGGGATTCCCTCGGTGAATTCCTGGCCACAGCGGTGTCCCTGGACGAGCTGGGTGAAAAGCAGAACAACGAGCGTGCGCGCTTGCTGGGCCAGACCCTGGACAAGGCCACCGAGCGTCTGCTGGAAAACAACCAGTCTCCTTCCCGGGTGACCGGTGAGCTGGACAACCGTGGTTCTCACTTCCACCTGGCCCGTTACTGGGCAGAAGAGCTGGCCAACCAGGACAGCGACAAGGAACTGAAGGAGTTCTTCACCAAGCTGTCTGCACAGCTGGAAGAGAACAAGGACAAGATCCTCGAGGAAATGACAGTGGTTCAGGGTCATCCGGCGGATATCGGTGGTTACTACCACCCGCCGATGGAGAAGGTCTGCGAAATCATGCAGCCCAGTGCCACGCTGAACAGAATCCTTGAGGATGCCCGTGCATCCGTGAAGTAAGTTCAGCACTACAGCATCCGGGCCCACGCCCGGATGTCACCAAAAAAACCGGACAACCCTGGCGGGTTCTCCGGTTTTTTTATGGCCGTGTACCGGGCAATCAGTCCTCGTCCGGTTCGTCCTGATAGCCTTTGCCGGTTTCGCCGGCTCGTCTGAGCTGAATCAGGGTGAGTGGTGGCCCCACCAGTTCAAAGATCACCGTTGCGCCAATGACCAGAGGCAGAATATACGTCAGCTCCGGCAGCCGTTCAGTCGCCAGCAGTGCCAGGCCGAGGGCAACGCCGGCCTGGGGCATCAGGCAGGCGCCGATCCGTTTCCGGGTATGAGGCGCGGAACCGGCCAGATAGCCGCCGAACCGTCCGCCGGCCAACCTGCCGGCAATCCGGGCGGCCACATAGGCGAGGCCCAGCGCGCCGAGGGCTGGCAGCATGGCCCAGTCAAGCTGGTAGCCGGCCATGAAAAAGAACAGGGCCAGGAACGGCTCGGAAACGCCTTCTATTGAGCGGAACGGGCGCACATGATGCCTTGCCCGGTTGGCGACTACGATGCCCAGGGTCATGCAGGTCAGCAGATAGGAGAGGCCAAGAAACGACGCTATCCCGGCGGCCACAAAGACAAACCCGGCGGACTCGAGCAACATCGGCTCGCCGGGCCGCAGCCGGCCAGTGAGCCAGGCCATGGGCAGGCCCAGGACAATGCCCAGCAGAACCGCCCCCCCGACATCCAGAAGACCGATTCCAAGGGTGGAAAGCCCGGTACCGCTGTCGCCTAGCAAGAGTTGTGCACCGACGAGACAGATACTGAACAGGATGGCACCCCAGGCATCGTCAATGGCGACGACCTGGAATACGAGACGAGTGAGCGGACCGTTGGCGCCCGATTCTTTCAGCGTATCCAGTGTCGCAGCCGGCGCTGTTGCCGTTGCGATGGAACCCAGCAGCAGCGCAGCAGGAAGGTTCCGGGTAACCAGCCAGACCGCGACGGCGACAAATGCCGCCGTTACCAGGGTGACGGCAAGGCTCACGATCACGGCTTCCCGACCTTCCGCCAGGTTCTTCACTGCCATGCGTTCGCCCAGCAGGAAGCCGACCATGGCCAGGGTTAACTGGGTAATGAATCCGAAGTGGTCGTCGGCACCTGTTGGCAGAAGATTCAGCAGTTCCGGGCCGGCAAGCGCGCCAAGCAAGAGCAACAGGGTGACCCTGGGTACGTGTATGCGTTGGCCGATGCCGTGTGCAGCCAGGGCCAGCAGCATGGTGCCGCCGATTAATAGCAGGTCCGTTGCGTGGTTCAAGGCTTACTCCTGGTGGAGTGGGAAAAAACCACCGTTTACCAGTTCTGCCAGGTCCCGTGGCGCGAGCTCAATCTCCAGGCCGCGTCGTCCGGCGCTTACAAACATAGTATCGAAGCCCAGAGCTGACTCGTCGATGAAAGTTTTCAGCGTTTTCTTCTGTCCCAGGGGGCTCACACCACCGAGAACGTAGCCAGTGGTGCGTTCAACCGCCTGTTTGTCAGCCATGGCGGCTTTTTTGCCGCCAGCTGCCCGGGCAATCAGTTTCATGTTGAGCATGGTGTTCACCGGTACGATACCCACGACCAGCTCCTTGCCATCAATGGCGACAATCAGAGTCTTGAACACCCGGGCCGGATCCACGCCCGTTTTCTCGGCGGCCTCGGTGCCATAGCTCTCGCTGGCCGGATCGTGGTCATACTCGTGAATTGTGTGGGGCACAGCGGCCCTGCGGGCAGCGTTAATCCCAGGCGTCATGCTCGGCTCCTGAATGGCGACAGAAACCGGGAATTAAAGCAGCTACGACGTACTGCAACAACTATTCGGGGACGGCGGGCCGGTATAGTGACAGGTTGATTTTACGGGGCATGACATTTGATGCTCGACTTAACGTCCCGTTATGACTATTTTTCGTACATTATAAATGTCTATTACCGATGGCTGTATGTCCATGGAGCCTTCGCGGCTGAAATCTCAGGGAATGGAACGATTGAAAGATAACCGGACGCCTCTGCGGCGGGCTGGCTGGGCTGCATTGGTCTATCTGATCGCCGGCTTTGCCTGGATTGCCTTTTCCGATAGCGCTGCGGAGGCCTGGTTCCCAAACCCCCAGACCTTTTCCCTGGTGCAGACCTGGAAAGGCTTTTTTTTCGTGCTCACCACAGGGCTTGTGTTGTTTGTCGTACTTTTCCGTCAACTTACCAAGGACCGGGCACTGTTGACCCTGCAGCATAATCAGCGCCAGGCCCTGCGTAGACGGGAGCGTCAGCTTCAGGTGCTGATGGATAATCTCCCGGGCATGGCATATCGGTGCAAGTACGATCCCCACTGGACCATGCTGTTCGTTTCCCAGGGATGTGCCCGCCTGACCGGTTACGAGCCGGAGGCGCTGATTGATAACCGGGTTACCAGCTACGCCAGCCTGATGGATGATGAGGATAGTGAGCGGATTTACGGTGAGGTGCAGGAGGCTCTGGCCAACGACAGATCGTTTTCGCTCGAGTACGGTCTTACCCGCCGGGATGGTAGCAGGATCTGGGTTTGGGAGCGTGGCCGGGGGGTAGAAGAAGAGGACGGGTCGGTGCTGCTTGAAGGGATTGTTCTGGACATTTCAGACCGCAAGGCCCTGGAGAATGAACTTGAGGAAATGGCCACGCGGGATCCGCTGACCGGACTGTTCAACCGCCGGGAAATGTCGAAAGTCCTGGAGGAGGAGCTGGAACGGGCCAGGCGGTATCAGCGTCCCATGGCCCTGCTCTGGATCGACTTCGACCATTTCAAAGACGTTAACGACACTTTTGGCCATGCCGCTGGCGATTCGGTGCTTCGGTCCATCAGTCGTCTGCTGCTGGCCAGTGTGCGTAGCGTCGATTCCATCGGCCGGTTTGGCGGTGAAGAGTTCGTTATTGTTCTGCCGGAAATGGATCTTGACGAAGCCCAGGATACGGCCGAGCGGCTCAGGCGCAAGGTCGCCGAAGAGCCTCAACCGCTGGGGAACGGCGAGGCGGTGCCGCTGACCATCAGTGTTGGCGTTGCGGTCTATCCCGATCACGGACAGAGCGCGTCCACGCTTTGCGCGGCCGCCGACAAGGCCATGTATCTGGCCAAGGAGCGCGGTCGCAACTGTGTCGCCATGGCACACCTGCACGACCAGGTCCATAATCAGTGATGCGCCCCGAGTTCCGGGCCAGTTGGAAGCGGTGACGTCCGCAGGATTGCGGCCCGGCCAATGCGGAACGGACCGGTTCAATGGATGATAGAAAAACAACAATTGTTCTGAAAAAAGGTTTGAACTGATGAACCGACTTGCCCGCCGTGCGTTCCATACCTGCCAGATCCCCGGCGATCTCGAAACCGTCACCTTCCGGGACTCCTCCGGCGAAAACCCCGACGCCGTTGGCGTCAGCCGGGAAACTGTTGACGCACTGTGGCGCAGCGTCCAGAGCCTCTACCGGACCGGCGTGCACCCGGGTATCCAGATTTCCATACGTCATCGCGGCGAACAGGTACTGCACAGAGCGATCGGCCATGCCAGTGGCAATGGACCACACGACCCCAGGGATGCGGTCAAGGTTCCCATGACCACCGATACGCCGATTTGCTATTTTTCGGCGTCCAAAGCGGTGACTGCGCTGCTGATGCACATGCTGGCGGAGCAGGGGCTGGTGAATCTGATGGACCCCGTGTCCTACTACTGTCCGGAATTCGGTGTTAATGGCAAGCGCACGATCACCGTTCACCAGATTCTGTCCCACCGGGGCGGTATTCCAGCCATTCCGCGGGAAACGCCGATTGATGTGCTTTGGGACAATGACGAAATCTGGCGACTGCTTTGCGCCGCACGGCCTGTGGAAGTTGATGGCGCCAAGGTGGCCTATCATGCCATTACCGGCGGTTTTGTGCTGCAGCGGGTGCTGGAGAGCGTCACCGGAGATACCATCGAAAACTATATTGACCGGCACCTTCGTCGGCCCATGGGTATGAAGTGGTTTACTTACGGTATTGCGCCTGAGCACCTCAATGAGCTGGCCAGTAACTATGCCACCGGGCCAACGCCCCGGTTCCCGGTGTCCTGGGTGGTTAATCGGGCCCTGGGTGGCGATATCCGGACGGTTGAGCGGGTCACCAACGACCCCCGGTTTCAGGAAGCGGTCATTCCGGCGGGTAACCTGTGCGGCACCGCCGAGGAAATGAGCCGCTTCTTCCAGATGATGCTGAATGGCGGCGTCTGGAATGGCCGGCGAATCTGTAGCGAAATCACCATTCGCCGTGCTATCCAGCAATTCGGCTCCCTCCAGATAGACCGGACCATGATGGTGCCCATGCGTTTCAGTGCCGGGATGATGCTGGGCGGCAATCCGGTGGGCCTCTGGGGCCAGAACAGCCGGTTTGCCTTTGGTCACGTTGGTCTGATCAACAAGCTGTGTTGGGCGGATGCTGCCCGGGATATTTCGGTCAGCCTGCTGAACACCGGCATTCCGATTGTGGGTCACCACCTGCCGGCATTGGCGAAGTTTGTGTATACCGTGGGCAATCGGTTCCCGCTGATCCCGGAGCACCGGCGGCCCATGATCGCCGCCTGAGAGGAGGGTATTAAAGGGTCCTGAGCTGAGCCTCCAGAATGCCCAGTACTGACGACAGTATGTCGCGAAAATCGGTCAGTGTCTGGGTTCGCTGGATCACATCCTCCCGGTTTTCATCCAGTCGTTCCAGCTTGGGGACAACCCTCCGGATGCCCTCCGTGATCACCTCGTAGGGGTAGTGGTGATCCTGGATGCTGAGCTTGTTTATCTCGGCGACTTCCTGGCTGAAGATGCTGATGATGTCGTAAAGCATGTCCTTGTGGTGAATACTGCTGGCTTCCCAGTAGGCATCGTCCAGCAGTTCCAGCAGCGACAGATATTCACGGAGGGTATCCGCCACGGATGTCTGGGTCATGGGAGCTCCTGTCGGTGGCAAATGTCATGTCTACAGGGAACTATAGCAGGGCTTCTGTCGTGTGAATGGCTAACGGGATCCGCAAGGCAGCAAATAAAAATGAAACTCTATTCATTTTAATTGCACTTTGTCGGACAGTTGTGCAGACTTGCGTGATGGGAAAAGGATCTATCACGACTCAATGGACGAGAAGCCGAATGGACAAGCCCACACCCCCCAGCCACCAGTCAGCCTCCCGTGAGGTTAAGCTGGACCACCACGACAGTGTTCGCAATCACGTGCACCAGCAGGTGCGCTCGGAAGTCGAGCGGCTTGAACGGCGTATCGAGACCCTCCGTCTTGTCAAAGCCCCCCATGCGGCCATCATGATCTCCACCTATGAACGCATGATCGACCGCAAGAAAGGCTTTTTGCAAAACTGGGATCTCAGGGATGGTGGCGTTAACTAACGACCTGAGGTAGCGACCGTTGCCCAGCTGGTAACGGCCTCCGCGTCTTCCTGATTGGTGCAGTTGGCCGGATTGGCAATGGTGTCCTGCTCGTCGGCTGAATCAGGATCGTCAATGCGGGCCGGCTCCCCGTCCGATGCGAAAATCCTGACCCGTTCCATGTCGTAATCCAGCTCGATTCTGAGGCAGTCCGGACTGTTATCCTCGAGGCTATATCCGGGGTAACGATCGAGTTTGATAACCTCGGATTCGCCGTTCTTGATAAACAGCGTATCGGTGTTTTCGTCAATGAAATCCTGGCGCAATTCCAGGCTGCCGTGGTTCCGGCTGAGGTAGTCGGCCGTCGCGAACTCGGTGGGACTGTAGCCCAGCGTGACGAAGCTGTTGGCGTCAAACCGGCTGCCCGCCAGCACGCTGACAAGTTCCGGCTGGCCCCCCTGCTCCTCTTCCTCCACGCTGCGGCTGACGTACTGGATGGTGCGATACACCTTGTTTTCGAGATCCGACCCTTCCGGGCCATCCGGCAGGTAACGCCAGTCCAGCGTGGGGTAGATCCAGAGCCGGTCGTTCAATGGCCGGTCGGCGATCACGGCCGACTGGTCTGTGAACCGGATTTGTGCGCCGTTGCCCCGGGTGTTGTAGGTTCCTGCGACGCCATCAGCAATACGCTGGCTGATGTACCGTTTGCCCTCCTGGAAATTGGTCACCTCGCCCGAGGCGAGCACCTGATTCATCAGGTCGAGAGGATTGCGCACGCTGTCATAGCTGGTGCCGGAGTCGGTTGGCGTTGCGCGAATAAAAATCCCGATGTGGCTGCGTATTTCGCCAATGGTTTCAAGGTGGTCTGAATCCTCTCCTGCTGGCTGTAAGCCCTGGTAGAAGTCCCAGAATCGGGTGTGGCTGAGGTTGTCCGGGGCCGCATCCGTATTTTCGAGATCAAAACTCGAGAAGGTCAGGTCAACGTTGGTGGCGGGATTGAACGCCGATGGGCCGGTGTCCTCGAGTCCGCAGCCACTCAGAACAAGAGCGGTCATGGAAACAGCGGCGAAAATGCAGGAATGTCTCATTTCAGAAGGCCCCGGGATGCGAAAATCAGTGTAAACGGCTAAAGTGAACCACCGGGGCGATGCAGCTCCGGTCAGGCTCCTGACAGTAAAACAAAAAACAGGTATCTACCCTCGGGGAGATCACATTTTGCGGCAACGGCTAAAATTGGCGCTCACAGCGGTGACGTCTTCGATGATGGCCCTGCTGGTACTGGCCACGGTCATGATGCCGGCGTCGGCCAGTGCAGCCGGACCCTGCCGCGATGGCGAGATCGTACTGGACCGCGGCGTCGAAAGTATCCGCGATCTGGGCGGCTGTATCTGGTATCTCGAAGATCCCGAGCAGTCGCTGACGCTGGATGAGGTCCGCAAACTTAACCCCGACGCCTTTACCCGTCACCAGGGGGGGGTTCTGAACTTTGGCTACACCGAGTCCGCCTACTGGGTTCGCCTGGACCTGCATTCCGGCGCTCGCCTGGATCAGAATGGCTGGATTCTGGAACTTGCCCTGCCGCTGGTGGATGAAGTGGCCCTGTTCATGGTCCGTGACGGGGCTCTGGTCGAGCAGCGGCAGGCCGGTTACGAGGATAACTGGGCTGAACGCGACCTGGCGGTCCCCAATCCCACATTCCGCCTTGCCCTGGCGCCGGATACGCTGAACCATGTCTATCTGCGGGTGGTCAACACCAACACCTTCCGTTTGCCGATCAGCCTGTGGCACCCGGACAGCTATATTGAAAAAGTCTCGGTGGATGAACTGGTGCGGGGCATACTGCTCGGCGCGGTGCTCGCCATCCTGGCCTACAACCTGTTTGTGGCGGTATCGGTACGCGAGCGCAGTAACATCTATTACGTGCTCTATCTGGTGTTCGCCAGTGTCTTCATATTTACCGAACAGGTCCACGGTATCCAGTTGCTGGAGGACCGGCCCGCCATCTTTGACAAGCAGTTTCTTCACTTCCAGATCATCCTGACCTGGTTCTGGGGGCTGTTGATGGCCAGGTCATTGCTGGAGACCCGGGAGCGGTCGACTGACCTTGATCAGGTCATCCGGCTCTGTCTGTACTCGGTGGTTGCAACCTTCGTGCTCTCCCTGTTCCTGCCCTACCATGTGGCCATGGAATGGATTGTGGTTGGCTCGATCCTTTTGAGCATGATCATGATCGTGGTCAGTTACCTGTCCTGGCGCTATTACAATCCCGCAGCACGCTCCTACTTTTTCGCCTGGACCCTCGCTCTGGTCGGTTTCGGAATCTACGCCCTGACGGTAATGGGTATATTGCCTCTGAATACGTTCACCGCCTATTCGCCGCAGTTTGGCCTGACGGCCCAGATCATTCTGTTCTCGTTTGCACTGGCGGACCGGATCAAGCAGGTTCAGGGCGAGGCCCTCAGCTGGAGCCAGCGCGCGTTGTCGAATCTTCAGCGATATCAGTCGCTGTTCGATAATGCCATCGAGGGAGTCTTCCAGATGTCACCGGACAGGCGTTTTGTCACCGCCAACCCGGCCATGGCCAGGCTGTTGGGTTACAACAGCAGCCGGGAACTGCTGAAACGGAATCCGGACGTGCTGGAAACCTGTATCGCCGATGATCGCCTGCGCCGGCTGGTGGTCGAGCAACTGGAGGCCCGGGGAACGGTCAAGGGCATTGAGGCCCGTTACCTGACCCGGGATGGTGATGAGCGCTGGGCGACTATCTCACTGCACACGGTCTATGATACGGAGGGCGAGCCGACCCATCTGGAAGGCACCTGCATCGACGCCACGGAAAGTCACAACCGCCAGAGGATCGAACGGGAACGGGAGCAGGAACGGCTGGAAAAAGAACTGGCCCGTAATTCGGCCGAGGCGAAAAGCCAGTTTCTGGCCAATATGAGCCATGAAATCCGAACGCCGCTGGCAGCGATCATAGGGTATGGCGAAACCTTGCTTGATCCAGACCTCAATGAACGGGAAAAAAGAAGCAGCGCCGAGACAGTCGTGCGCAGCGGCCGACACCTGCTCGACCTGGTCAATGATATTCTTGATCACTCGAAGATCGACGCCAACAAACTGGATGTTGATATCGTTTCGGTCAACCTGCCGGAACTGCTGGATGAGATTCGTGCCTTCTTTGAACCCCGGGCCCGGGAAAAAGGGCTGGATTTCAGCATCATTTGCGAGTATCCGTTGCCCGAGCAGATTCGAACGGACCCGACCCGGCTACGACAGATCATCATTAATCTGTGCGGCAATGCCCTGAAGTTCACTGAAAAAGGCTCCATTTCCCTGGTGGTCCGATGCGACCGCGGCCAGGAATTGCTGGTGGCCCGGGTGGTGGATACCGGCATTGGCATGAAGCCGGAACAGCTGGGGCGTCTGTTTGATCCCTTTGCCCAGGGCAGTGCCGCCATTTCGAGGCAATACGGTGGCACCGGTCTGGGTCTCAGTATCTCACTGCGTCTGGCGGAACTGCTCGGCGGCAGTATTCGAGTCAATAGCACCTATGGCGAGGGCAGCGAATTTGAGCTGTCTATCCGCACCGGCCCCCTGGATCAGGTGCATTTCCTGCGCGATGCCTCTGAGCTGAGCCAGCGCCGCCGGGCCATTCCCATGGTGGTGGCACCGAGACTGTCTGGTCGAATCCTGTGCGCCGAGGACAACGAGGTGAACCGCCGCCTAGTGTCCTTGCTGGTGGCGCGAACCGGTGCAGAGCTGGTGCATGTGAGCAATGGCGCGGAGGCGCTGGAGCTGGCGATTCGTGAGCCCTTTGATCTGATTCTCATGGACATCCAGATGCCGGTCATGAATGGCCGGGATGCGACGGCGGCACTGCGGGAAGCCGGGGTGAATACACCGGTGATCGCGCTTACCGCCAATGTCATGTCTGAAGACATTGCCGATTACCAACTGGCGGGCTGCAATGAGCATCTGGCCAAGCCGATCGACAAGCAGCGGTTCTACGAGACACTGGCACGGTATCTTGCGGTCAGTCCGGACGATTTTCAGGGGGCTCAGCGGCGCTACCAGGGCAAGGTTCTGGTTGCCGAAGACAACGCTGAGAACCGTCAGCTGGTAGAGCGCATGTTGCGACGTGAGGGGCTGGATGTGGTGGCCGTCACCAGTGGCGACGAAGCGGTGCGGGCAGCGCTGTCAGATACCGTTCACCTGGTGCTTATGGACCGTCATATGCCCGGGATGGATGGTGTTGCTGCCACTTTGCTACTGCGCCAGGCTGGGTTCCGGCGGCCCGTAATCGCCTTTACCGCGGGCGACCAGCAGGAAACCGATGCACTTCTCGAAGCGGGTTGTGACGGCGTTCTGAACAAACCAATTGATCAGTCCCACCTGAGGTCCATGCTGGACCGCTTGCTTGGTGGTGGTCCAGCCGTGATGACGGATTCGGACGAAGACGCCGAAATCGCCCATCTGATCGCGCAGTTTCTTGATGGCCTGTCCGGGCGTCGGGAAAGGATGGAAGTGGCGTTGGCAAGCGCTGATCGCGAAACAATCAAAACCGAGGCCCACCAGATCAAGGGTACTGCCGGGGCCATGGGCTATCCTCTGATGACTCGCCAGGCGGGTCTACTGGAAGATCTTCTGAAAGTCACCGAACCGGACTGGGACCGGGTTCGCAGCGAACTCCGGGGGCTCGGTGAAATGATAGACCGTGCCCTCGCTGCTGCGCAAAACCCGGGCTGATGTGTCCCGAGAACAACCAACAGGAAAAACCCGATGAGTGAGCTGCCGGAACGTCGAGAACACCATTCCCTGAGCATGATGTACGGAACCTATGCGGACATCCTGTTCGTGTTGTTTCCCTTTCTGATCATCGGGATGCAGCGATTGTGGGAGGGGCGGCTCTACGAAACCCTGTTGCGACCGGATCTGAGTATCGCGGCTGCCATCCTCGCCGGCCTTGCCATCGGCAAGTTCGTGCTCGGTCTGGTGACCAATCGGGACCTTGGGCGTTACAAGGAGCGGATTGTTTTCTTCATCGCGTTGACCCTGTTTGTGGTTCTGGGCCCGGCAATCATTCTGATATTGAGTATACTGGGGAGCGCGGATGTGCCTGGCTTCGTAACCTTTGTTCAGCCGATTCTCCTGATCATTGCCATTTCCCTGTACACAACGGCCGTGAGCATCAGCAATATACTCACACGATTTGGCATGGAAGAGCCGGCAACGGCACAGAAGAATGCATCGCCAGGGCCGATTCACAGCGAAACGGGCGAGCCCCGCCCGGCCCCGCTGGATCTGCCCCGGCGCACAGGCAACGACCCAACAGCTTGACAGGAGCAACCCCGATGACGGATCTGAGAGTGCTGGTAGTGGAAGATGAGCCGGTGATGCGCGAGCGGTTGGTGGACATGCTCTACAAGGCTGGCGCAACCCGGGTGGAGGAGTGTGTGGATGCTGCCTCCGCCAGGGCGACGTTCAAGGCCAGTGAGTTCCACATCATCCTGCTGGATCTTGGCCTGCCAGATGGCAATGGCCATGAATTGATGCTGGAATTCAAGGATGCCCGGGAGGAGCAGCACATTGTGCTGGTGACGGCCGATGATTCCATCGAGAGCATTCAGCGGGCAATCAGCGCCGGCGCCAATGGTTACGTGGTCAAGCCTTATTCCCAGGAAAAGATCCACGATGTGGTCAACAATTACGCCATGGTTCACGGTGGCGACATGGCTATGATGCAGGGACTGAACCGGCGCCACTGACCGGTTCAGACACACAGCAGGAAGATCAGGCGACCTGACGTGCAATCCAGGAATTGTAGCGGGTTGCCAAAGCCCTCACGTACCTGGCCTCTGCATCGTTCAGGTTGCCCAGAACCCCTTTGAAGATCCAGCCCCGTTCGTACACACCCAGCACCCGCTGTTCGTCATCCAGGTTGACGCGCTGATTCAGTTTTTTACAGATCGCATCCAGCAGCGGCAGCTTTTCCGGGCGTTTGATCGGGCCCTGGCGATTGGTGATGGGCTGGTTTGCTGCACGAGTTGTCGGATGTCTTTTCATGATGTTCTCCTTGTCGTTTTGCGGCTGCAAAAACAAAAACCCCGGTTGCCTGGGGGCGACCGGGGTTCTGCGGAGAAGCTGACCCGGTCGCTACAAAGGCTCCCGGGACTGACCGAAAGCCGTTAGATGTCTTTCACCATTGCACGAACAGACTGCCCTGCATGGCAACCTGCGGCTGTGTAAGCAATGAACTGTGTAATCATTCGGGTCATACCGGCTCTTTTGTTTCGGTTCGAATACCAGTGTATAGGCTAATGCCCGGTTTGCAATAGGTCAGTCTCTTCGGCAAACCCCTACAGACGGCCCCGGGGGCACTTGGCATACTTTGCAGCGTCACGTGTTTTACGTTGTGCAATCCTGACGGCCTGCCGCGCCAGGCCGTCTATGGATCTCTCCTTTCTACGCAGCCTCTATGGCTGCGTTTTTTTTTGCATAGTGGAATTTCCGTAGCCACTACTTCGTACAGATTTCCCGGACTGTCCTGGCGATAATTTGCACACTAACTTTTCATTTATTGCCACAGACAGAGGTTGAAACTCAGGAAAATGTCCGACGACGCCGGATCTGCCAGTAGAAAGTTCCGTTCCCACGCACTCATTGAACTCGCTCTGATCGTTGCCCTTGGCCTTTATCTGCTGGCCGCTCAGGAACAGGTCGTGGGCGAAAATCTGGTGTTTACCGTGGCTGGTGCCGGGTTGATGGCACTGGTGACCTACTGGACACTCAATACCCTTCGGGATGGTCTTGAAGTCATCGCGTTGCGGGTTCGCCACATCAGGCACTGAATGCCCGATACCGGATCAGGCCTGACGGCTCTGGCCTGCCACTGGCATCAATGCATCTTCGTCCAGAGCGATTCGTTCCCAGGTTTTATGGAGGATGAGCGCGTCATTTGCCGCCCGATGCACTGGCAGGCCAAGTTCTGTAATCACCTGCTGGCGAAGCGCCGACCATTGGCGAACCTGTCGGGTGTCGAGCAGCGCTGAAATGGACTCCAGCTGAAAGGTCGGGCTGATACGCGCGGCCCTGAACAACCGGTGCAGCCAGAAACTGTCGAATGTCCAGGCATCGCAAAACACCTGCTCTGGCAGCAGTTCATTCAGGGCCCCGGCCACTTCACTGACGGCAATACCCTCCGCTTCCAGAGTCTGGCGGGAAATGCCGTGTATCTGTTCAGCGCTTTCCGACCAGTCCTGCCACAGGACATGGGGGCAGATCAGCCAGCTGTGGAGGGTGCCATCCGGCATGCAAATCCCCACCTCAATCGGGTAGCTCGCGATCAGATCAAGACTGGAGGCCTCGAAATCGATGAATGCCGGGCGGATAGTGGTCATGGGGTCAGTGTAGCTGATGAGTTGTTTTTAGCCGAGTTTACCCGCCCCGAACCCGAGACGCGAACCCAACCTGTGCCTGCACTGTTACAATATGTCCATTCATTGTAAAAGCCCGATGACAGCAACAGGCCTCGGGCGCGACAGTAAACCAGACCATACCCAATCGCACCATACGGGGAGCCCGAATGACAGACACCGTGGTTGTAATCTATTCCGGAGGCATGGACTCCTATACCCTGCTGCACCTGGCCAGGGAAAAGGGGTATCAGGTGCATGCACTGTCCTTCAACTACGGTCAGCGCCACGTCCGGGAGCTTGAGTGCGCGCGCTCGGTGTGCGAGGCCCATGGTATTCCGCACAAGGTGATTGATATCCGGGCCATGAGTGAGGTGATGACCGGCTCATCGTTGACCTCGGATCTGGATGTGCCGGAAGGTCATTATGAAGAAGACAGTATGAAAGCGACGGTAGTGCCAAACCGCAACATGATCCTGCTGTCGCTGGCGACGGGTTACGCCGTTACCTCAGGCGCTGGTGCTGTATGGTACGGGGCTCACGGTGGCGACCATGCCATCTACCCGGACTGCCGTCCGGAATTTGTGGAAAAAATGGATGCCGTTTGCCGTGTGGCCAATTATGAGCCGGTGGGCATCGAGGCACCTTTCATGGCTATGGACAAGGGCCAGATCCTGGCCGAAGGCCTCCGCCTGGGGCTGGATTATTCGCAGACCTGGACCTGTTATAACGGCCGGGCGCAGGCTTGTGGCCGTTGCGGCTCGTGCGTTGAACGCCTTGAAGCGTTTGCCGTCAATGGTGTGACCGATCCTCTTGAATACGAGGGCGCAGGCTGATGTATCGGGTCAAGGAAGCCTTCTACACCCTCCAGGGCGAAGGCGCCCAGGCCGGCCGGGCGGCCGTGTTCTGTCGTTTCAGTAAATGCAACCTGTGGACCGGCCGTGAGAAAGACCGTGCCACTGCCGTGTGCAATTTCTGTGATACCGACTTCGTCGGCACGGACGGTCAGAATGGTGGCCGTTTTGAAACACCGGAAGCCCTGGTCCGTCACATACGCAACCTCTGGCCGGACGCGCCAGGCAAGCCCTACGTGGTCTGCACCGGCGGTGAGCCCCTGTTGCAGTTGGATACCGCTCTGATCGAGGCGTTCCATCGGGAGGGCTTTGAAGTTGGCGTGGAGACCAACGGCACCCTGCCTGCTCCTGATGGCATTGATTGGCTTTGCGTCAGTCCCAAGGCCGACGCGCCGGTGGTGATTGAGGCCTGTGACGAGCTGAAACTGGTGTATCCGCAGCCCCTGGCGATGCCGGACCGATTCCTGGGCATCCGCGCGCGCCATTATTTCCTGTCGCCGATGGCCTCTCCTTCAATACCCGAAACGGCCGTGGATGAGATTAAACAAAGCAATACCCAACGCGCTACCGACTACTGTCTGAGGCACCCCCAATGGCGGCTGACTCTGCAGATGCACAAGATCATTGGCATCGACTGATCACCCGGTAGCCAGCGCAGGGCCTTGGGGCGTCGAAGCTGAGGTCGAAGAATTGCTCCGGAATTGGCTCGGGCTGGTGCCGGTCCAGCGTTTGAAAGCCCGGGTAAAATTCGCCGCATCGGCGTAACCCAGGGCATCGGCAATCTGGCTCAGGTTCATGGTGGTGTTTCGGAGCAGATCGCCTGCCCGTTCCAGTCTGACCTGGTCCACCAGATGCTGGAAACTCGCCGCTTCTTCCTGTAGCCGGCGTTTGAGTGTCCTTTCGGAGACAAACAATGTGCCCGCAACCCGGGCCAGTTTCGGAGGGAAGGGATGACTGGTTTCAATCACCCGCCGGACCCGGCAGGCAAATCCGGCGTCTTCGGTCAGTTGCCGAAGCGCTTCCTCGCACTGGGCCCGGGAAGAGGCAGCCAGTTGGTCGTCGCTGAAGCGTACGGGCAGACTTAGCCGGGCCGCGGGGATCACGAGGGCATTCTCCGTGGCGCTGAACTCCACTGGCACCGGGATCTGTTGCCGGAACCGGTGAAAGTAGGCCGGCTCCGGTCCCCGGCGAACGATTCGCAAACCGTCAACCACCGAGCCCGTCAGTTGCGCCCCCATGGAAACGCAACCAAACAGCATGGCGTCCATGATGAATCCGTGCAGGGGCCCGAGATCGATGTCACAGGTCACGATGTACCAGACGAGGCTGCCGCTCTCCCGCTTGCTGACCTGCAGGTGGGGCACCCGCAGGGTCAGGTACCGGGTCATCAGCTCCATGGCATCGCCAAGGGTTCGGCTGCTCATGACTGCCGTACCGAGGGCGCCGTGAAGCGGAAGCTTCAGTTCCCGGGCGAGCATGATGCCGAGCCCCGGCTCACCGCTCTCGATAATGGCCCGGGTTACAAATTCGCTGGCCTGGGTCTGGCTGACCCGGAGATCGGTGGATTGCAGGCGAGCCGGGTCGAGACCGACCCGGAGCAAAAGGTCCTGTTCGTCAACACCGATGGTATTCAGCAGCTCGGCCAGAAGGTGCAGGTAAATGGCCGGCATGCCGAGGTCCTGTGCCGTTGAAACTGAGGCGCGCATGGGGTTTCCTCGTCTTATTCTGTTCTTGTTATGTCGCAGAACGCGTAGTGTCAGAGATTATGGCGCCTCCCGTTGCATTCCCCCATGACTTGACTGACGCAATAAATGGCCCGAAAGGCCAATCGTCGGTTGTATTCCGGGTTGGCCGAGCCGGCTACCGTCCGTGGCGGCGAACAAAGCTTTCCAGAACGGCCGCGGAGCGCACGGGAGTTTCCAGCATGGGAAGATGCCCGACGCCCCGGAACATATGAATCTCGGCGTGGGGCGTGGCCGAACCAAACCAGTCAACGCAGCGGGTCGGGGTAATCACATCCCGGTCACCCCATTGGACCTGCAGTGGCGGTGTCTCAGGGCCCAGGTAACGTGCCGGTGCCAGGGCGTCCGCCACCATGTCGCGAAAAATGTGCCTGAGCGCGTCGGTGCGGCCCAGAAGGTCTGGCCCCAGAAGGCCGGTCATGGCCAGTCCGGAGACAGTGGGTTTGCCGGTGCCGACACTGTTGAACATCCGGTAGACCCCTTTCCAGTCACGGGGAATGAGGATGCCGTCCCGATCGGATTCGAAGGGGGCATGAATGTCCACCCGGGCATGTTCCGGTATCCCGGCACTGTTCAGCAAGGTCACTGACCGTGGTGCAGGGTCGAGCGTGTGGGCCAGCACCGCCGCAATGGCACCGCCCATGGAACTGCCGGCCAGGTGGACATTGTCCGTGTCAAAGCCTGCGAGCCACTGGCCTAGCCGCCGGGCCTGAGTTTCGTAGCGGTAACAGGCCCCGGGCAGGTAATCGCTTTCCCCAAAGCCTGGCAGATCCGGTGCCAGCAGGTGCCAGTGCCTGGGGAGTCGCTGTAACCAGAAGCCCCAGTTTTCCTTCATGGCGGCAAAGCCGTGGATCAGCACAACGGTCGGTTTTCCGGCGCCCGGGGTTCCCCGTTCCAGATACACCAGTTTGTGGCCATCCAGCCGGGTTTCCCGGCGCCGGGCTTGCAGCAGCAGTCGTTGGCCGGTGCGGGCGGCAGGCCAGAGGTTGGGTGTGGGAATTCTCATGGTTATCAGCGATCACCGGTTATGGGTCTGTCCGCCAGTCTACCGCTCCCAGCCCCCGGAGCCTTGGCCATAATGCCTGCCCGGGCCGGCGAATGGGCAATCGCTGCGATTAAATGCCGCCAGTCCCGACTATCGAAGCTTGACGTCGACAATAACCGGGTTGTGATCTGAGGATCGCCAGGGGCCGTTCCCGGTCGAACCCGGATCACCCTGGTAGCCGAGAACCCTCGGTTCATCGCTATTCACCAGCCAGCTTCGGGCGTCAATGACATGGGGCCTGAGTGTTTCCGACGCCAGGGCGTAATCCAGCGTGCCTTTCTCGCCCTGGTAGCGATAGGTGTAATGATCGCAGTTGTTCGGGGTGCAGGGGTGAAACTGGTGGACCATGCTGGTGAAACCGGCTTCAGCCAGCAAGGCAATTGAATGCTCCTGCGTGTAACTGTTGAGGTCGCCGGCAATCAGGGTCCCCATCGAGCGCCTGTCTTTCGAGACAGTGCCGGGCCAATTGGCCAGCGCTCTGGCTTCGGAGGCCCGTCGGTGGGCGTAACAGCCCTGGCCATCGGATTGATCCTGGTCGTCGCCTTTGGCGCCCCGGCAGGATTTGGATTTAAGGTGGGGAACCACGACCCTGATGGACTCTTCACCGTCGACACGACGGAAATCCTGGGCCAGGGGCGGACGACCGCCGGCTCTGAACGGACCGTTGTCCAGACGTTCTGGCGGTCCAGTGGTGATCACCCGGTCACTGCGATACAGCAGTCCGGTCCGGATCTGGTCTGTGCCGTCCTGGCCTGGCGTGCTGACAAACCGCCACTGGCCGCCCAGGGCGGAAGACAGTGCTGCGATTGCACTGTCGGGGCCGTAGCCATCGTTCTCCAGCTCGGTGACCGCGAGAATGTCTGGATCCGGAGCCTGAAGCGTACGGATTAAACGTTGCTGCTGGCGCTGGAACTCAGCCTTCGTTGCTGCGCCTCGCGGAGTGGGGAAGGCGCCTCCCAGGCCATTACCGTTAAAGTAATTGCCGAGATTCAATGCCACGATGCGGATCGAATCATTGGTTGGCTTAGGTGGCGCCGGTTCTCGAGGGTTAGAAGCGAGGAAGCGGGGCTCCCGGTCCGGCTGGACCCGCCAGGCGTCAAACCGGAAATCCAGCACACCGACGAGCCCTTCGATCTGGTCGCCGGCCCGCACGGTTGCCGAAGACAGTCCCGCAGGTGGCCAGGGCACGGGCCGGGGGTTCCTGCGGGACTGGTTGTCGTCAAGCAGCACCCTGTTCTTCTGGTTCTGGATGGATTCTTCATAGGCCTGGGCGCCGGGGGGGAGATACTCGGTTGGCTGAACCTGGTCCGAGGCGGCCAGTACCAGCTCGCCATAGCGGCCGAGATTGTAATTGTCCACCACAGTCAGGGGGTGACGGAACGTCACCCTCATGTTCTCCAGTTGCTCCGGGTTCACGGTCCAGGGCAGCGCCAGGGGGACGGGGGCCGGCAACGCTTCCCTTCCGCAAACATGAAGGTGCCGCACTGCTACCAGTTCAGTCAGTCCATGGTATTCCTTGACCTTGCCGGTTACCCGAAGGCGCGCACCGGGTTCGCCGGTATCGCGATCGGTATAGACGAAAAGTGCTTCGGATGTGGCCGGATCCCCGTCGGTCTGATGGTCAGCCTGCTGCAGGTAGAAGCCACCAAAACCGCTGGCTGACCGGGAATCCTGGGTCAGTATTCCTTCCACCGTCACGGCTTTTCCCACCATTGGCGAGGTAGGGCCTTTGCCCTGGACTGCGGATATGGGAGTTGCGGGGTCGCCACAGTCTGATTCCGCCGTTGCCCCAATGGGCAATAGCGACAGAATCAGGAAGCAGAGAAAAGAATACAACCGGGTTTCAGGATTCACGCCATCGATTTAGCTGAGGCCGGCAACGGCTTTAAGGGCCTGTTCACGCTTGCTGCCGAAGCCCAGCTGGTCCGGATTGGCGAGCTCAAGTTGCTGTACCAGCGGGTCCGGGTGCTGGTTGTCGAAGGTAATGCCGAGACGTGACAGCACATAGGGTGCAAGGGCGGCGCGGGTGTCAACCTCCAGCCTGCCATGCTCCATGCCATAGTCCCGGGCGATAATCTGTTGCTGTGCTTCGGTCAGACGCCGGTCCGGGGTAACCACCAGGGTAACCTCCCGGTTCCAGTCGTCGTCCTGCTGCCGGCTGTGTTTTGCCCGCTGCCTGAGCGCTTCGGGAGAGGCCCGGAAACGGCTCAGGGCAAAATCTCGGAATTCCCGGTTGGAGTCACACCAGGCCCTCAGGTGCCAACTGTTACCGGCACAAACCAGCGTGTGAGGTTCAAGGATGCTCTCCACCGCTTCCGGTCTGCTCAGTGAGGCGTAGCTGGCACGCAACTGCCTGCCCTGGCGGGTTGCCGTTACCACGGCACGCATGGTCGCCGGCGCAATCACACGGTTCGGACCTTGCACCACGGTGCTGTCCGGCAAGCCAATGTTCAGGGATTCAAAGGTATTGCTGAGATTCTGCTGGCGGGCCAGCAGGTCCAGATACTCATTGACCAGCCCCCGCGTAACCACCGGACGAAATTTCTCGGCCGGCACATAGCCTTTCAGATGGCGGTCGTAAACCAGGTTGCCCGGCGCCAGCTCGCGCAGGTAGGTGTTGATGTCCTTGGACGCCTGCTGACGACCGATGCCAAAACTGTGGCAGATGTGGTTAGTCGTCAGACGACCTTCCCACAGGGCAATGGTTTCAATCAGTCGGTAGCGAAGCAGCAGATCCCAGCGGATGGGCCAGTCCGTTTTTTTCATAACCAGGCGCTCACGGTCCAATGAATAGCTCACTTTCATGTTACCTGCTCCGGCACGCAGGGTCTGTTACGGCACATTAATGTAAAACGGTGTTAAACCGCTCCACAGCGGCCTTTGGAGCTTTTTGTGACGCAGTTAACAGGTTTCGGGAAGTGCCTAGTGGTTTCCCTCGCCGGTCCTGATTTAATACGCGCCCGGCAAGTTCCGGCGCTTACTGCTATTTTGTCTGTCAATCATCCGAAAACATCCTGTAACGCCCGGAGTCGCTGTAATGACCCGAATGGTCACCTCCCTTTCTGCCCTGATTCTGAGCATCATTCTGCTGGTCAGCGGTAATGCGTTCCTGATGACCTTGCTGGGCATTCGTCTCAGCATCGAGGCGATATCGCCGGATATTATCGGCTGGATTCTGGTCTGCTACTCCATCGGTTTTGTGTTGGGTACGCTGTATGTTCACCGCATTATAGGTCGTGTTGGTCACATTCGTGCCTTTGCCGTGTTTGCGGCCATTGCCGCTGTCACCTCATTGCTTTATCCGATGGCAGTTTCCGAGATTTTCTGGGCGGCACTCCGGGTGCTCTCCGGCTTCAGCATTGCCGGTGTGCTTGTGGTTATCGAAAGCTGGTTCTCCAGCCGGGCTACCAACGCCAACCGAGGGGCCCTGTTTGCTGTCTACCAGATTGTGTTCTACCTATCTGCCGCCGGCGGCCAGTTAATTGTGAATATTGGCGATCCGTCCAATTTCATGCCGTTCTCGATTGCCGCAATTCTGCTGACCTTGGCCCTGGTACCGCTCTCGATGACCCGGATGGAAGCGCCGGTGATCGAACAGGTGCAGCGTATTTCCATTTTCACCCTTGCCCGTGAGTCCTTTACCGGTGTTGCCGGCGCCTTGATCTGCGGCATCATGATCGGCGGTTTTTACGCGTTGGGGCCGGTGTATGCGACGCTGGTCGGGCTGGACGTTGCCAGGACTTCCACCTTCATGGCCAGTGCCATCGTTGCGGCCATGATTCTGGCCTGGCCGCTGGGTCGCCTCTGCGACCGTTTTGACCGGCGTCGGGTGATGTTCTGGGTGGCTCTGTTTGCCGCTTCTTCTGCAGGCGGCGTCGGAGTACTGGGCGCCTCCAACCTGTGGCTGCTGACGTTGCTGGTCGGGCTGTTCACCGGTCTGTCGGCCACTTTGTATCCGATTGCCGTTGCGATCACCAATGACCGTATGGAAAGTTCCCGTATTGTCGCAGCCAGCGCTACGCTGCTGCTCAGTTATGGTGTTGGCAGTGTGATCGGCCCGGTCGCCATGGCGGAGCTGATCAACCTGCTGGGTCCGAAAGGCCTGTTTTTCGGCAATGCAGGCTTCCTGTTGCTGCTGGCGGTTATCACCAGCTACCGGATCAGTCATACCGAAGATGTTGCCGTGGCGGATCAGGAACACTTCGTACCTGCTATGCCGGAGGCTTCACCGGTGCTGGCTGAGCTGGATCCCCGGAATACAGACTTTCATGAGTCTCCTGAAGTTGAGGAGATGCATGAGGAGCAGCGTCAGGCTGGCTGACGTTGCTTTCGGTTTTCCCCGATTTTGTTTTTACTTCCATATCTGTTTTTATTTCAATGGTTAGCATACTATTGGTGACTTTCCGATAATGTGAGTTGCTGGCCGAGTGCGGCACCGCGCGAGGCCCGGGCCAAGCCCCTTTTTTTGAATGGAGTGACGACAGATGAGAGACCAGTTTCCTTTTGCGGTGGCCCGGGTTACCCGGCGCTGGAGAAAAATGCTCGATGAGCGCCTGAAGGATCTGGGCGTCACCCAGGCGCGCTGGAGCACCATGGTGTATCTGGAGAAAGGCGGTGAGGGCCTGACTCAGCGTGAACTGGCCAGCCTCATGGCGATTGAGAATCCGACCCTGGTTCGACTGCTGGACAGCCTGGAGCAGCAGGGCCTGATCGAACGGCGGCCCTGTCCGAATGATCGCCGGGCCCGCCGCCTGCATCTGACAAGCGCCGGACGGGCGTTTATGGATGACCTGTCGGAGCGTGCCGAGGTGCTGCGCGAAGAAATGCTGGAAGGCATCAGCGACAAAGAGATCGAGTGTACTGTGAAGGTTTTCCACAAAATCCTGGAAAACGCTGAAAAGCAGAAATGATCCTTGGCTGATAACTCAGTCGAGGGCCTGAAAGCCCGCTACGGAGATCGCTGGCGCTGGCTGGCAGTGGCTACGGTGATGATAGGTACCATGGCCACGGTGCTCAGCGCCACCGTGGTTAACGTAGCGCTGCACGACATCATGGTGGAGTTCGGGATTCGCCAGGGCCAGGTTCACTGGCTGGCGACGGGGTTTATCGCCGCCATGACCACCACCATGCTCGCCTCCTCCTGGCTGCTGGACCACTTCGGGGTTCGTAAAACCCTCGCCGTCGCCATGTTTCTGTTCACCCTGATTTCAATTGCCGGCGGTTTTGCGGAAACGCCGGGGCAGCTCATTGCCGCGCGAATAGGCCAGGGTGCCATGGCCGGCTTGATGCAGCCCATGGGCATGTACCTGGTGTTCCGGATTTTTCCCCGCCATCGGCGAGGCCAGGCCATGGGAATCTATGGCATGGGGGTGATTCTTGCCCCGGCATTGGGACCGGTGTTGGGTGGTTTCCTGGTTGATCAGCTTGATTGGCGTTACGTCATGTTTGCGCCGGCCCCGGTGACCCTGGTGGGTGTCCTTATGGCCTGGCGCTTTCTGCCGCTGCCAGTCTCCCGACCTGCGCCCTACCGTTTTGACCTCCCCGGATTGTTGTTGCTGGGGCTTACTATTGCGCTGTCGCTGGATGCCCTGAACAGATTGCAGCATGCGGCGGGACAGAAGAGCTGGATGATTGCCGAAGCCTTGCTGGCCCTTGTCGGTCTGGTGCTGTTCGTCCTGCGGGAGCGACATGCCTTGCATCCGTTGGTCAACATAGGCCTGTTGCGTAAACCGGCGTTCTTATATGCCTGTCTCGGAGCCATGGCACTCGGCCTCGCCCTGTTCGGATCCACCTACCTGATCCCCTTGTTCGTGCAAACGACCCTTGGGTTCACCGCGATGGAGGCCGGATTGCTGATGCTCCCGGCCGGCATTGTTCTGGGCATGACGTTCCCGTTGGCTGGTCGGCTGGCGGACAGGCAGAGCGCACGAGGCCTGGTTCTTTTTGGCATTGCCGTCTTTGCTCTGTCAGCGGTGCTGTTTGCCGTGTCGGACCTCAACCTGGCCTTTGGCTGGCTGGCCCTGTGGACCGTTTTCGGGCGTATCGGAATAGGCTTCATGCTTCCTGCCCTTTCGACGGGCGCGTTGAATCCACTGGACGCGCAGGAGTTGGGAGCCGGCTCAAGCACCCTGAATTTCATGCGCCAGCTTGGCGGTGCTTTTGGTGTCAACCTTGTGGCGCTGACCATCGAGTTCGGTGAGCACAGTGCGGGCATGCCAACGATCAACGCGTTTCATTCGGCCTGGTGGCTGGTGGCGGCATTCGTGGCGGTCGCCGCAATTCCGGTATGGAAGATGCGGGTCTAGCCTCTCGCCTGGTTGCGGCCCTGTTCCGAATTCATTAATATGCCTGCAACTCTTCAGGGGAGTAGCCTCCGCACCGGAACTGCCGGTCGGATGGTAGTCAACATACTTGGGGCCAAATCCCCATGGCTACCATGTCTCACCGCGACACCGGTGAAACTGGCAAGACCTGAGGCGGTTTCACCTCCATAGGGCGGAAGGTGGGCTGCCTCATGTCTGGTTATCCGCCCTGGAGTTTTTCATGGACGCATTCCTCGCTTCAACGGTCGCCGTCGCCATAGCGGAAATTGGTGACAAGACCCAGCTGTTATCGCTTTTCCTCGTTGCCCGGTACGCCACCCGCCTGCCCATTATCCTCGGCATTTTTGTCGCTACGGTTCTCAATCACGCTCTGTCCGCCTGGTTTGGTGCCTGGGTGGCTTCGTATATTCCTGAAGCCTGGCTACCGTGGATTCTGGCCTTGAGTTTCATCGCGATTGCGCTGTGGTTGTTGGTGCCGGACAAGGATGACAGCGACGATTCGAAATTTCTGGGAATGGGCGCCTTCATGGCCACCACCATCATGTTTTTCCTTGCGGAAATCGGTGACAAGACTCAGGTTGCAACCGTTGTTCTCGCTGCCCGCTATACGGAGACCTTTTGGGTGATTCTGGGCACGACAGTGGGGATGCTGCTGGCGAATATACCGGTTATCATGGCAGGGCGGTGGCTGATGGAAAGGTTGCCCCTTGCCACGGCACGGATTGGTGCGAGCGTTCTCTTTGTGGCGCTTGCCGTCGTCACAGTGTGGGCGACTTATATGAACTCCTGAGGATACTTGCTGTCACTGTATCCGGTTGTCTGATGCTTTCGGAATGTTTTCTATGTGGTTCAGATTCTTAGCGGTGTTTTCTCTGGCACAGGTTCTGGTGTTTCTGACCCCTGCCGTGGCGGAGCCTGTGGCTGCTGCCAGCAATCCGGACACCCCGGCAAAGCAGGACAAAAGCCCTCGTGTGCCGACGTTCCCGATCCGGGGTGACCTGGCCGGCGAGCTCGGTGTTTTCGAAACCCGCTACGAGGACACCTTTGCGGGTATCGGCAACCGTCTGGCCATGGGCTATCTGGAGCTGGTGAAGGCCAACCCCGGAGTGGATCCGTGGCTACCCGGGGAAGGCACTACCATTACGCTGCCGCGTCAGTATGTGCTGCCCGACTCCCGGCGTGAGGGTATCGTCATCAACCTGGCGGAGTATCGCCTGTACTACTTTACCGATGAGGGTGTGCAGGTTTACCCCGTTGGGGTCGGTACCGCAGAGAACCCCTCCCCGCTGACCGATGCAGAAGTCACCATGCCACTGGAATCCCCGGCGTGGTATCCACCGGCAAGCATTCGGGCGGAGTACGAGGCGTCCGGTGAGTACCTGCCCCGCATGATTCCGCCCGGCCCAGGCAATCCGCTTGGCACCCACGCCCTGATGCTGAGTGAGAAAGGCTACCTGATCCACGGAACCAACAAGAAGTTTGGTGTCGGCATGCCGGTCAGCCATGGTTGCTTCCGAATGTATAACGAGGACATCTCCCGGTTTGTCTACCAGGTTGAAAAAGGCACGCCGGTACAGGTGGTGCATGATGCCGTCAAGATCGGCTTCTCGGACGGTGAGGTCTGGCTTGAGGTGCATCGACCCCATGAGGACTATTCCAGCGAGGATCGCGAGCGACTGTGGCAGCAGGTATTCGCCGAAGTCGAGGCCTTCCGCTCCCGGCATCCGGGTGTTGAGGTCAAACGCGGTGCCATTGAGCTGGCGGTCGACCAGGCTGACGGCATGCCAACCATGATTGGAGAGCGGCTGACTCGGGTGGCCGCAGACAAGAGTGTCGAGGAGAAATCGTCGGAATCGGCGAGCGAGCCGGAGCAGCGGCTATACTTCTGACACAGTAGTCTGCGCATGAGCACTGTCCCGGGTGAGACAGAACCGCGGTCAGAGTGTCATCGTATTGCTATTTAACCGAATTAATTCCGGATCCGGGGAGGCGTTATGCAGGCACACCATCCCATGCGATCACAGAATCCCGCCCGTCTTCGGCTTTGGGCCCTGGTGCTGCTGACTGGCGTGGTGCTTGCCCTGGGTTCTCTGGCCCATCAGGTCTTTGCCCAGCAGAAGTCCTCAGAGACCGCTCTGGTTCTTACCGTTGAAGGTGCCATTGGCCCTGCAACCATGGACTACGTCACCCGCGGCATTCGCAGGGCAGAGTCTGAGGGCGCTGGCCTGGTGATCATTGAAATGGACACCCCGGGCGGCCTGATGGATTCCATGCGGGGTATCATCAAAACGATTCTTGCTTCCGAAGTACCTGTCGCTACCTATGTTTCACCCCAGGGCGCCCGGGCGGCCAGCGCCGGCACTTTCATTCTTTACGGTAGTCACATTGCCGCCATGGCCCCGGCGACAAACCTGGGTTCAGCGACGCCGGTTCAGATGGGCGGTCTGCCAGGCAGCCCGGAACCGGAGAGCGATCCGGCCTCCGGTGAGCCACAGACTGAGGAAGGATCGGACGCCGAACAGCAAGCCAGCGATGATGACAGCAAACGTCGCGGTGGAACCGCCATGGAGCGCAAGGTTCTGGAAGACGCCGTCAGCTACATTCGGGGCCTGGCGGAGCGCCACGGCCGGAACGCCGACTGGGCGGAGGAAGCAGTCCGGGAAGCGGTGAATCTTGGGGCCGATGAGGCGCTTGAAAAGAACGTCGTCGACGTGGTGTCACCCAATATCCGGGATCTGCTCCAGCAGTTGGATGGCCGAACGGTGCGCATGGCTTCGGGTGACATGACCCTCAAAACCGCCAACCTGGAAGTCGTCAGATCCCAGCCTGACTGGCGGACCCGCCTGCTGTCAGTGATTACCGATCCGAACGTCGCCTATTTCCTGATGATTATCGGCTTCTACGGCATCATCTTCGAACTCGCCAACCCCGGTGCGGTGGTGCCGGGCGTGATCGGCGCTATCTGCCTGATTCTCGCACTCTTCGCCTTTCAGGTTCTGTCGGTAAATTACGCCGGTCTGGCATTGATCATCCTCGGGTTGGCGTTCATCGTGGGGGAGGCCTTTGTACCCAGTTTCGGGATTTTGGGGGTTGGCGGCATTGTCGCTTTTGTCACCGGGTCCGTCATCCTGATGGATGGCAGTCACCGGGATATTTCCCTGCCAACGATCGGAGGCACCGCCGTCGTGGCTGCCGGGTTTATCCTGTGGACAGTGACCCGTTTTATCGGTCTGAGACGACGGCCCCCAGTCAGTGGGACCGAGCAGCTCACCCATGAGGAGGGCGAGGCGCTGGATGAATTCTCGGAAGAGCATGGCCACTATCGCGGCCATGTCCGGCTCAGTGGTGAGCGTTGGAATGCGATCAGTGAAGAGCCCGTCAACGAGGGCGACCGGGTTCAAGTGACGGCAATAGAAGGTTTAACAGTAACTGTCAGGGTCATTCCGGACAACGGCTGACCGGGCAGACAAAGCAACGGCAATACAAGGAGGCCGTATGATTGGTGATCTGATTCCCTATCTGGCACCCACGGTGGTGTTACTGCTGATTCTTGGTTCGGCCATCAAGATCCTGCCGGAATATGAGCGTGGCGTGGTGTTCTTTCTCGGTCGTTTTCAGGGGGTTAAAGGCCCGGGTCTGATCATTGTTATTCCCGGCATCCAGCAGATCGTCCGGGTTGACCTGCGGGTGATCACCCTGGACGTCCCCAGCCAGGACGTGATCTCCCGCGACAACGTGACGGTGCGGGTGAATGCCGTACTCTACTTCCGTGTGGTGGATCCAGAACGAGCGATTATCCGGGTGGAGGACTACAATTCTGCAACCAGCCAACTGGCTCAGACCACGCTAAGGTCGGTGCTGGGTAAACATGATCTTGACGAAATGCTGTCGGAGCGGGACAAGCTCAATTCCGATATTCAGGAAATCATTGATGCCCAGACCGAGGAATGGGGCATCAAGGTGGCGAACGTGGAGATCAAGCACGTGGATCTCAATGAGTCCATGATTCGCGCTATTGCCCGTCAGGCGGAGGCCGAGCGCGAACGTCGGGCCAAGGTTATCCACGCCGAGGGCGAACTGCAGGCGTCGAAGAAGCTGGTGGAAGCGGCGGATGTCATGTCCACCAACTCCGGCTCCATGCAATTGCGTTACCTGCAGACTTTGGCGGATATGAGCAACACCAACTCATCCACCATCGTATTCCCGCTGCCAATGGAGCTGATGACCACGTTCCTGAAGGAAAACAAACCCTTTACGCCTGATAAGCCCGATCCGGACAAACCCGAACCCGAGGCATAAAAAAAGGCCGGCATTGCCGGCCTTTTCTGTTACGTATCAGCCTTACTTCTGGCTGGCACGCTCGAGCATACGCTTGGCACGCTCGTTTGCTTCGTCAGCAGCTTTCTGGGCTGCCTTGGCAGCGGCCAGAGCTTCTTCCGCAGTCTGCTGGGCAGTGCGGGCAGAGCTGGCAGCGCTGTTAGCGGTGTTCAGTGCATTGTCAGCGGTGCGCTCAGCGGAGCTGGCGGTTGCATTCGCTTCGTCGATGGCGCCCTGATCAGTAGTGGCACAACCTGCAGTCAGAGCAGTGGCCAGAGCAATCCCGGCGATCGTCAGTTTACGCATTGTAAATCCCCTTATTGGTCGAGTTATTTCCTGTGATCCGAAAGTCAGTATAGACGACTTCCTGTCAACCTGCGCTCGATAGGCGTACCAGGCATTGACTACCGGAGTCGTCAAACAGTGTAAAACACTGTATGCAAGAATGTTAACTGCGGATAGGTAAATTTCCTAAGCATATAACAACAAATTAATGCTGCGCTCGGGCTTTTCAGGGGCGAATGCTGATAGGGGTTCCGTTTGAAACCAGTTGCCAGATTTCGTCCATCTCTTCGTTCGTTACGGCAATGCAGCCTTCGGTCCAATCCAGGCCGACGTAAGCGAAGGCCAGATCGCCGGCGCCATTGGGAAGGCCGTGAATCATGATGCTGCCACCGGGATCCAGACCCCAGGCCGACGCCAGCTCACGGTCCCGCTCGCTGGGGTAGGAAATGTGGATGGATTTGTAGAAATCGCTTTCGGCATTGCGCCAGTCCAGCGTGTAGTCGCCTTCAGGGGTGCGTTGGTCACCCTCGTACAACTTGTGACCTACCGGGTTGTCGCCCAGGGAAATGCGGTAGCTGCGAACCACCTCCTCGCCGTCCATCAGATACAGCCGGCGCTCTGCCTTGCGGACGACCACCTTGCTGACGCTATCAATATCCGCAGGTTCATACATGGCGGCAGCCGGCATCCGGGTGTCTGCTTTGGCCAGCAGCTCAGTGGCGAAGGCGCCCGGAGCGAGTGCCAGGGAGAACAGGGCGATGATCGACAAAATGGCGCGGAAAAGGCTCATGTTCTTAACTTACCAATGATTAATCTTTGTACAGGCGTTTTATACCATAGCCCGCAAGCCATCTGTTAAGGGGTTTTGTTAACTTTTTTGGTTATCTGGTTTGCTGGTCAGTTATTTTGTGAACTGTCCATCTTCAGACCCACCTTGGTCACCTTGTCGGCACTGGTCGCCCGGGCAACCAGCGTGACCGGTCCGAGGGTAACTACATCGCCAACAACCGGATGGCCTTTGGTCCGCCTGGCAAAGCACTCGGCCAAAGACAGTTCCGGGGGCAGGTCGTCAAATTCGATACCGTAGACCTGTTCAACATCGCCCAGCAGGGCGTCGCCGTTCAGTACGAAGTCACCAAAGAACGCCCGCTCGGCAAGATATTTGGGCGCGTGCCTGCCGCTGAGGGCCTTGCCGAGTTCCGGCAATACCCCGGGCGTTGCGAACATTGCCACCATATCACCACTGGACACTTCCAGATCCGCTTTCGGTTGCAGGCAGACCCGGTTGCGGAACACTCCGGCCACAGCGGTGTTTTCCGGAAAACGTAACTGGCCGAGACGCCGGGGCGTCTCCCAGATTTCACCACGCAGGGGAAAGAGCATCAATTCGTGGTCGCCCGCAGCCGGGGCATCCAGGGGTAGCCGGCGGTAAGGGTCTTCTCCGGCTGGAACCTCCAATCTCAGTTTTCGGGCGAGGGGGGCCATGGTGGTGCCCTGGACCAGAAGCGAGACCAGCACGATAAAGAAGGCGGCGTGAAACACCAGCTGCGCTTCCGGGAGATCCGCAATGATGGGGAACAGGGCAAGGACGATGGGAACAGCGCCCCGCAGACCTACCCAGCTGATAAAGCCAAGCTCGCGACGGTTAAAGGCGAACGGCCAGAGGGTGAGCATGACCGTAAGCGGGCGGATAATGAAAATCAGTGCCAGGGCCAGCACCAGACCCCCGCCGGCCAGCGGAATCAGGTCTGACGGGGTAACCAGCAGGCCCAGCATCAGGAACAGGCAAAGCTGGGCGAGCCAGGCCAGGCCATCGTGGACCTGCAGGATCATCGGCATCATCCGGACATGACGGTTGCCGATCACCACACCGGTGAGATAAATGGCCAGAAAGCCGCTGCCCCCGAGGGCGTTGGTGGCGGAAAACACCGAGATACCCGCAGCAGCCACCAGCAATGGATACAGGGAAGGCGTCAGGCGAATACGATTGGCAAGCTCCACCAGGGCAAAGCCGCCAATGATGCCGGCCACAGCGCCAATTCCGAACTGTTTCATCAGCATGGTCAGAGCGGCCCAACCGGCGTGGTCGCTGTCGTTCCCAATCAGCGTGACCAACATCAGGGTCAGGAAGATCGCCATGGGATCGTTGCTACCGGATTCGATTTCCAGCGTCGCGCTGACCCGCTCGTTCAGGTGTAGACCGCGACCCTGAAGCAGGGAAAACACGGCGGCGGCATCGGTGGAGGAAATGATGGCGCCAATCAGCAGTGCCGTGAGCCAGTGGAGGTCAAACACCCACCAGGCCACAACCGCAGAACCTGCTGCGGTCATCGCGACGCCAACGGTGGCCAGTATCAGAGCAGGTTTCAGGCCCACGCGGAAGGTTTCCGCACGGGTGCGCATGCCACCGTCCAGCAGAATCACACCCAGTGCCAGATTAGCGATTACGAAGGCCAGCTCGAAATCGTCGAACTGGATACCACCCGGGCCGTCCTCCCCCATCATCATGCCAACCACCAGGAAGATCAGCAGCACTGGCATGCCCACCCGACTGGAAAGCGGGCTGAGCACGATACTGATGACCAGCATCAGGGCGCCAATCAGAGTCAGAGTGGGGTCCATTTACGCTCCAGACAGAACGCTTGCCCCGGGGCGGGCAGAGCGCTTATATTGCTCTCGCAGTGATCATGCATGCGGGTGTAGTTCAATGGTAGAACGGCAGCTTCCCAAGCTGCATACGAGGGTTCGATTCCCTTCACCCGCTCCATTGCCTCGCCGACCGGCTTTCCATCTAGTGTAGTTTGAGACGCGGATGCATGGCACGGGTGATTTTGTCCATCAGCCAGATAATGCCCGTGCGCAGGAAGCCATGCAGTGCCACCTGATGCATGCGGTAGAGAGAGACGTAGAATAACCTCGCCACCTTGCCTTCGATGTACATGCTTCGCCCCGACAGGTTGCCCATGAGATTGCCCACGGTGGTATAGCGGCTGAAGTTGATCAGAGAGCCGTGGTCGTTGTAGACGAAGGGAACAGCTTCGCGGCCCTCCAGGCGGTTGCACAATGTTTTGAACAACGTATCCGCCTGTTGATGGGCCGCCTGGGCCCGGGGAGGCACTGGACGGTCGGAATCCGGTTGAGGGCAGGCAGCGCAATCGCCGAAGGCATAGATGTCGGCATCCTGGGTGGTTTGCAGGGTCTGCTCCACCGCCAACTGATTGCCCTTGTTGACCTCCAGCCCGTCCAGCTCCGCGAGGAAGGCGGGTGCCTTGATGCCCGCTGCCCAGATGGTCATCTCCGAAGGCAGTTCGGTACCGTCCTGCATGATCACACTGTTGGGGCGGACTTCGCTGACGGGTTGGCCGGTCAGGACCTTGACCCTTTGATGCTCCAGTTCACGGGTGGCTGCGGCCGAGAGGCGCCCGGGCAATGCAGGGAGGATGCGGTCGGCCGCTTCAATGACACTGATTGACACATCCGAAGGCTGCAGATGATTCATGCCGTAAACCGGCAGTTCCCGGGAGGCGAGCCTGAGTTCGGCTGCCAGTTCCACGCCGGTGGCGCCTGCCCCGATAATGCTGATGTTCAGGGTGTGTTCTGCCCCCTGCAAGGCTTCGTGATTCTTTCTCAGGAAGGCATTGAGCATGAGGTTGTGAAATTTCCGTGCCTGCTTGAGGCTATCCAGAAACAGGCAGTTCTCCTGGGCACCGGGTGTTCCGAAATCATTGGCGGTGCTGCCAACGGCGATGACCAGGGTGTCGTAGCTGATGCGGCGTTCGGGTACGACCTCGTTGCCTTCTTCATCGTGAAACGCAGCGATCACCAGTTGCTTGTTTCCTCGGTCCAGGCCGCTCATTTTCCCGAGCTGGAACTCGTAATGATGCTTCCGGGCGTGGGCGCGGTAGTTAATCTCATTGGCGCTGGCATCCAGGGAGCCGGAGGCCACTTCGTGCAGGAGGGGCTTCCAGACGTGGGTCAGGCCGGCGTCGACCAGGGTGATCCTGGCTTTTTTCTTTTTTCCCAGTTTGTTGCCAAGACTGGTAACGAGTTCGAGACCGCCGGCGCCACCGCCAACCACAACAATATGATGAAGGTTGTCCATAACAATCAGACCTGTAAGTGAAGAGAGCCAAGCGCTCTCTGGCAAGAACGCTTGGCTGTCCTCACTGGAAACCATGGGAAGGCGGGGCTGACTGGGTGGTGTTTATGGTAACGCGGAGGCCTATACGGGCACAATTCTACTGACGTACTGCTACCACAAGCCCCGGTTCGAGGATTGCCGGGGCTGCTGAACAGATGCCAGGCTTAGTGTTGGGTGCGATAGCGGTCCAGTATCGCTGCCATGTCGTCACCGAGGTCCTGCATGGCTTCGGGATCCAGATTGCGCTCACCCATCGATCTCAGCCCCATGATCTGGGCTTGAAGAAGCCGGGCAAGCCGCCGGCTGTCTGCTGACTGAACCAGTTCGCCCCTTGCCCTGGCTTGCTCCAGCAGTTCCGCGATGGAGTGCTCGATGGCCGCGAGGATACTGTTGGCCTGGGCGGCCAGGGCCGGGTGGGTATTGCTGGATTCGAGCAGCGTTTTCACAATCATACAGGCCCGGGAGGGCGCTGCGTGTTCGTCCCCGCAACTGCAGGCGATGCTGCGGAGATAGTCCTGGAGACCTTCAACAATAGAGTCAAAATTCTTGAGGTGTACGGCCAGCTCCCGGCCTCCCTGTTCAGCGTAGGCGGCCAGTGCTTCTGAAAACAGACCATCCTTGCTGCCGAAGGTGGCGTAGATACTGCCCGGGCGCATGTCCAGGGCCTGCTCGATCTGCTTCATGGAGCTACCGTGATATCCCTTCTCCCAAAACAGACCCACGGCTTTCTCGAGCGCGGTTTTTCTGTCATAGCGTGCGTGTCTGGCCATACCAACGATTCACCATTGCTGTGATTTGAATGACTGCTCAATTATAACTTGAATGCCCACTCAATAACAGTTAGCCTGAGGTCGTAATTGAGCAATCGTTCAAAAAGGAGATCGTGATGACTGACTTTCCAATGCATGATGTCGAATCCGCCCCGGAAAAATCCAAGCCCCTGCTTGAGAATTCCCTCAAGGGCTTTGGCATGATTCCTGGCCTTCACGCCGTGATGGCCGAAGCGCCGGGAGTACTTGAGGCGTATCAGAAGTTGCACCAGCTGGTGCTGGACAGCAGTTTCGACAATGACGAGAAAACCGTGGTCTGGCAGACGATCAACGTGGAAAACGCCTGCCACTACTGTGTTCCGGCGCATACCGGGATTGCCAAGATGATGGAAGTCTCGGACGACATTATTGATGCGCTGCGGGACGAAGCCCCACTGCCAAGCGACAAGCTGGAGGCACTACGGACCTTCACCCTCGCCGTGATGCGCAAAGATGGCAATGTCAGCAAAGAGGACCTGGACGCCTTCTACAAGGCGGGCTACAAACACCGTCAGGTGCTGGAGGTAATTCTGGTGCTGTCCCAGAAAACCCTGAGCAACTACATCAACCACATTGCTGAAACACCGGTTGATGAGCCGTTCAAGAAGTTTGAGTGGCAGAAAAAGCAATAATCTCAGATCCTGCTGGCAACGAGTGCGGTTCAGCCCGCATCCGTTGCCAGTATGTTTGCTTGCCTTGAGCGTTTTTTGTTCTTGAGCCGTTTGTCGACGCACTGGCTGTCATCTTCGAGAATAACGACGCACTCCAGGCACTGAATGCACTCGTCGTAGTCAATCCGTCCATCCTTGCGAATGGCATTGATGCCGCATTCGTTTTTGCAGTGCTGGCAGGGGTTGCCGCAGAGCTCGACCCTGTCCAGCCAGCTGAACAGCCGGAACCGGCCCAGCACCGCAAGGCCTGCGCCTAATGGACACACATAGCGGCAATAGAACTTGTGGATGAACATGCCGATGACCAGCAGGCCCACGGCATAGACTAAGAAGGGCCAGGAGCGAACGAAGAACAGGGTAATACTGGTTTTGAAAGGCTCCACTTCCGCCAGCTTCTCGGCAATGGTCAGAGAGTAGAACGCCGTGCCCACCAGGCCGACCAGTATGGGGTATTTGAGCAGGATCAGACGCCGGTGCCAGTGCTCGGGCACCTTGATCTGGCGGAATTTCAGTTTCTCGCCAAGCCAGGCGGCCATTTCCTGCAGGGCACCGAATGGGCAGAGCCAGCCACAGAACAGGCCCCGGCCCCAGATAAACAGGGTCACGAAGGTATAGACCCAGAGTATGAAGATGATCGGGTCCAGCAGAAAGACATTGAGGGAGAAGCCGTCCCAGATCGCCAGGAACAGGGTGTAGATGTTAACGACTGAAAGCTGGCCCTGGGCGTAGAAGCCGATGAAGAACAGGGTGAAAAACAGGAACCCCCAACGGAACCGGTGCACCAGCTTCGGATTGCGGCTCAGGGTTTTCTGACGGGCGAAAAACACGGTCAGAACGGTCAGGCCGAGAAGCAGCAGGGAAATCTGCCACCAGCGTTCTTTCCAGAGCCCGATCCAGACCGGTTGACGGGTGTCCTCCGGGTTGGGCGTAACCTCGACGGTTTCAAACAGCGCTTCGTTGAATTGAACCGGAATATCCAGGGATGTCCGGTCCACCATCAGGTGGTTGCGGGCCAGCTCGACGTTGAGTCTGAGACTGGCCTCGGCACCGGGATTGAAGCCTGCGTTGCCACCCACCCGAAACAGGTTGCGAGCTTCGAACGAAGGGATGCCGGCGGCCCGGAAATCGAGATTCTGATCCAGCAGGTTCAGGTCCCGCATTTCCACCGCCAGGCTGTTTTGGGACAGGCCAATCCGGTCGGGGGAGCTGCCAGGCACGAATTCGCCGGATACATGGGGAAATGTGCCCCGGGACATCACGGCAAGCACCTGTGCGCCGTCGTCAAATCGTTGCATCAGGCGTTGGTAGCCGTCGTCTCCCAGCAGGTTGCGCCCCACCATGGGCGAGTTGATATAGGCGAAGAACAGCTCGGTGAATGGTTCGTCCCCCGCCGGCTCAATGTCCATCGGGTAGTCGGACAGAGGACGGCCCAGCTCAGCCTCGATGGATTCAGTGTCGATCCGCCAGTGTCCGATATAGCCACGATCCACCAGCTGTTGCCAGGAAAGTGGCTCGTAGAAATCCGGTTTGGCCCGGGTCGGAGCACTCTGGCCGAAACCCTCGAGCTTTTTGCGCGCCACTTTCAGGGCCGAGGACAACACGGTGTCGTTAATGATGAGCACCGAGACGGTCGCCTTGCTGACGCCGTCAAAGTGAACCACGTTGCCGTCACTGGTTTTACCGGAACGGCTGGAATTAGAGGTGCTGACAATGATTTGCTCGCGAAGCGATCGGCTTTCGTATTGATCTACGAATTCGAAAAGGGGGGCCTCGCCCAGGCCATGCAGAAATACCGGTTCATGGTGGTTCAATACCTTGACCCCGGTGAAACGGCCTTTGGTATCCAGGCCAATAAGCATATTGATCGGCTTGCCGGCAAAGCCCTGAAGGCGGCTGTGATCTATGGATTCGTAGGCATAGCCGAGCAGCTCCTGAAGCTGATACACCGGATACACGGGGAAATCCGGCAACCTGTCTTCAATGACCGTTGCCGACGGGAATAACTCCTGGATCAGCGCCCGCTTGCTGTCTGACAGCTCGGCCTGAACCTGGGGCATTAAAAACAGACAGGCAAGAAGGAGCACAATGCGCCCTGCCATGGGGTACTCCTGTGGTTCTTTTTGTTTGATCTTCCATGCTAGAGTTTTCGGCCCCGGGCTCAATGCGACCTCGGAGCCAGCTGACTGCTACTTTGTGAGGAGAAATGCCATGACCGACGCTACCTACACACCACCCAAAGTCTGGAAATGGGACTCCGAAAGCGGGGGTCGATTTGCCAGTATCAACCGCCCGATCGCTGGTCCGACCCATGACAAAGCGCTGCCGGTCGGCAAGCATCCTCTGCAGCTTTACTCGCTGGCGACGCCCAATGGCGTAAAGGTAACGGTGATGCTGGAGGAGCTGCTGGAGCTGGGTATTAAAGAAGCCGAGTACGACGCCTGGCTCGTCCAGATTACCGAGGGCGACCAGTTTGGTAGCGGCTTTGTGGAGGTGAACCCGAACTCCAAGATTCCGGCCATGATGGACCACAGCGTGAATCCACCCATCCGGCTGTTCGAGTCTGGCTCCATCCTGCTCTACCTGGCGGAAAAATTCGGGGCTTTCCTGCCCAGGGACACAGCAGGGCGGGCCGAGACCATGAACTGGTTGTTCTGGCAGATGGGCAGTGCGCCCATGCTGGGTGGCGGCTTCGGCCATTTCTACGCCTACGCGCCGGAATACTATGAGTACCCGATCAACCGGTACACCATGGAGGTCAAGCGCCAGCTGGATGTGCTCGACCGCCAGTTGGCGAACAACCGATACATCGCCGGCGACGAATACACCATTGCCGATATGGCCATCTGGCCCTGGTACGGCGCCCTGGTGAAAAACAAGGTTTACGACGCGGCCGAATTCCTTGAAGCCCACACCTACACTAACGTCATTCGCTGGGCCGACGAGATTGCCCAGCGCCCGGCGGTCAGGCGTGGCCGGATGGTCAACCGGGCCTGGGGAGAGCCGAGCAGCCAGCTGCACGAGCGTCACGACGCCAGCGATTTCGAGACCCGGACCCAGGACAAGATCGGGGACGGTGAATGAAAGTCGCGGTCTATTGCGGCTCCCGGTCAGGCAACGATCCGCTCTACGCGGACAAGGCCCGGGAGCTGGGTGATTACTTCGGTCGCCATGGCATCGAGCTGGTGTTCGGCGGTGGCCACGTTGGCCTGATGGGTGTTGTGGCCGATGCGGTCCTGGCTGCAGGCGGCCGAGTCCATGGGGTCATACCCGAGCATCTTCGGGACCGTGAGCTGGCCCATTCAGGCCTGACCGAATTGCATGTGGTCAAGAACATGCACGAGCGCAAGGCCCTGATGGCCGATCTGGCCGATGGTTTTGTCGCGTTGCCGGGTGGCATTGGCACCCTGGAAGAGCTGTTCGAGGCCTGGACCTGGGGCCAATTGGGGCTGCACCAGAAGCCCTGTGCCATTTACAACGTCAACGGGTTTTTTGACCCGTTGCTGGCGATGGCGGAGAACATGGAGCGTGCCGGGTTTTTGCAGCAACAATACATCGACATGATGATCCAGACCGACCAGCCCGAGACACTTCACCGGGCTTTTCGGGACTATCAGGGCCCCGGAGAAAAATGGGTGTGAGCGACGTCACTCCATCCGGCTGACTTTCGCCATCAAACGACGCCAGTCTATTGGTAGCCGGTTCTCCAGTTCCGCCAACACCGGGTCTTTGGGGTGAACAGACTGGAAGTGCTGTTTGCTGGCGTAAACCACGGTGTTGTTGCTCTTGCTCCGGAAACCCAGAAGCACCGCAAAGTGCCGCTTGAGCCGACGGAAGTAGGGCCCTTCGACATCCGGGGTTCTGTGGTAGTTCAGCACAAGCCAGCCGTCATTGGTCAACACCCGCGCGCATTCATCCACGAACTGCTTCTGGGCCTGGGCAGGGCTCATCCGGTCTGCGTTATACAGGTCGGCCAGGATCATGTCCGTGCTCGCCTCCGGCAGCTTTTCCAGGGCATCCCGGGCATCGGCAACGGTGACCTCCAGGCGCTCACTGTCCGGAAGGTCGAAAAACTCTCTTGCCGTGTCCAGTACCGCCTGACGGAGTTCGACCGCGTGTATCCGGCATTCGGGATAGAGATGGTGAAATGCGCCGGCCATGACGCCGCCGCCCAGGCCCAGAATGGTGACGTGGCGGGGGTTGGCAAACACCGCCGGCAGCATCATGGCCCGGTTGTACTCGTGCACTGGCAGGTAGGGGTGGCGTCGGTCGATCTTGCTCTGTTCGAACACCGAATTGAAGGTGAGCACCCGGTGCTTGCGGTAGTCGACCACCAGGATGCTGCCCAGGGCATCCCGGGTGTGATGAATAATCTCGCCCTTGTTGAACATGCCGGCTTACCGGCTGTGTTCGTCGAACAGGCGCCGTACGCTGTCGGTTTTTGCCAGCGACAATGCGGTATTGCCGTTGCTGTCCTGAGCGTCGCGATCGGCGCCTTTTTCGAGCAACAGACGTACCGTTTCAGCGTGGCCGTGTTTGCTGGCCAGGATCAGCAGGGTCTCGCCCTCGCTGGTGCGCATGTTCACCGGGACGCCGGCATCAAGCATCACGCTGAGAGGCCCGGCACCGCCGTTGCGGGCCAGTTCGAAAATACCCTGGGCGAAGGCAACCGCATCCTCGTCTTTCCGGTTCGCGGGCTGTTGTGGCTTGCCGGGCTTCTGTTGGCTCATCGGGGCTCCGTGGTCAGTTCAATCGGTTTTGTGTTAAAAACGTATTATCACAGAATGAGACTGTCCCAGACACAGTCAATGAGCCAAAGGCCAAAACGACAGGAGGCAACGCCGTGAAACTACAGGTTCAAGGCATAGACGAAGGCCAGCCGATTCCCGAGAAATTCGCATTCGGGGTCTACAGCGAAGAGGACCATATGAGCTTCGGTCCCAACCGGAACCCCGAAGTTGTCTGGGACGAGGCGCCCGAGGGCACCAAGAGCTTTGTGGTGATGATGTTCGATCCGGACGTCCCCAGCGTCGCAGACGACGTGAACCAGGAAGGCAAGACCGTTTCAAAGGACATTCCACGGGTCGATTTCTTCCACTGGCTGCTGGTGGATGTACCAGCCGGGACCAGCCGGATCCCGGAAGGCGAGGACAGCGATGGCGTGATTCCCAAGGGCAAGGAGCCGGGTCCCGGTCCCATCGGTATCCGTGGCGTGAACAACTACACCCAGTTCCTGGCAGGCAATCCCGACATGAACGGCACCTACGCCGGATACGACGGCCCCTGTCCGCCCTGGAACGATGAGATCATCCATCACTACCACTTCGAGGTGCACGCCCTGGACGTGGATACGCTCGCCCTTGATGGCGAGTTTGACGGCAACGACGTTCGCGAGGCCATGGCAGGCCACGTGTTGGCCAGTGCTCGTGTCACGGGTACCTATACCCTGAATCCGGACCTGCGTTGACGGATAACGTACACCAGCCAGCGATGTACCGGTAACCCGCGGGTTACCGGATCGCCCCGACTTCCTTCCCAGCGACTCCCCCCGTGAAAGTCACAGAACTGTCTCCTCCTTGTCATTTCCCCGTCACCCGGTCTTGCCAAGGTGTCAGCATCCGGACTGGTTGAGAGACGGGAGACGACATGCGGAACTACCGGAGCGTTTTCATTTCCGATGTACACCTGGGCACGGCAGACTGCCAGGCGGAGTATCTGCTGGACTTCCTGGGCCATGTCCGCTGCGAAACCCTCTATCTGGTGGGTGACATCATCGACCTGATCGCGATGCAGCGACGGGTGCACTTCCCGGATTCCCATCAGGCCGTTATTCACAAACTGATCGAGCTGGCGGCCAGCGGAACCCGGGTGATCTACGTGCCCGGTAACCACGACGATTTCCTGCGCCGGTTCTGCGGCCAGACCATTGCCGGCATTGAGCTTCAATACAAGGCCGTGCACACCACGGCTGACGGTCGTCGGTTCATGGTCTGTCATGGTGACCAGTTCGATCAGGTGGTGCGTTGCAGCCCCCTGATGCTTCTGGTGGGGGATCGTGCCCACGGGCTCCTGCTGCGCCTGAACCGCTGGTTCAACGCCTGGCGTCGGCTCAAGGGCAAGCCTTACTGGTCGCTGGCAGCCTGGGTGAAAAGCCGCATTGGCAAAGCCCGCACCTTCATTCGCCGGTTCGAGCTGGCAGCCCTGACCGTTGCCGAAAAGGGCAACTACGACGGCTTTATCTGTGGCCACATACACTCCGCCGGTTTCCTGCGCAGCGAAGACGGGCTTTACTGCAACGACGGCGACTGGGTGGAGCACTGTACGGCCCTGGTGGAGCAGGAGAACGGCAGGCTGGAGCTGCTGCACTGGTCGGAGTCTCCGGTGGTGCTGGCAAAAGAGCCGGACACTCCGAATCCGGATGTATGCGGGGATGCCCGGCCGGTGATCGATACCCTGCCAACCGCGTTCGTGGAGCAGGTTAACCGGTTGGCCAGTTAACTGACGCGAGCTCGTTACGGGCAAGTGCCTTGCCCCATTTTTTGCTTACAGGTGCAGAATTGGTGGGATCAGGTCCGTAGTTTCCTGATGACCATTTTTCATTACGCTGACGTATCCCTTATACTTCGGTCCCCCACCCGCCCTGTATAGGCTTTATGGCTGAACACACCACACCACAGACAAACGGGTTGCCCGCGTCCAGTGACGAAGTGGCTCCGGGCCGTTATCGTGCACGTTGGCCCAGCGCCTGGGCTGCCAGCACCTTCCTGATCGCGTTGCTGGTGGCCTTGCCGGTTCTGGTCATCCTTGCTCACGTGTTTTTTCCCTCCGGTGATGTCTGGCAACATCTGGTCAGCACAGTGCTTGGAAGATATCTGAGCAACACCGTGGTCCTGAGCCTTTCGGTGGCTGTCGGTACCACCTTGATCGGCACTGCCTGCGCCTGGCTGGTGGTGATGTGCCGGTTTCCCGGCAGACGCCTGTTCGAGTGGGCGCTTTTGTTGCCTCTTGCAGTACCAACCTATGTGATTGCCTATGCCTACACGGATTTCCTGCAGTTCGCGGGGCCCTTGCAGAGCACTCTGCGTGACTGGTTCGGCTGGCAGTATGGCGACTACTACTTCCCGGATGTGCGGTCACTGGGTGGCGCGTCCCTGCTGATAACCATGGTGCTCTACCCCTATGTTTACCTGCTTGCCCGTGCGTCTTTCATGGAGCAGTCGGTCAGCGCACTGGACGTCGGGCGTACCCTTGGCCTGGGGCCGTGGCGGATGTTCAAGCGCATTGCCCTGCCGCTATCCCGACCGGCGATCATCGGCGGAGTCTCGCTGGTATTGATGGAAACACTGAACGAGTTTGGCGCTGTCCAGTTCTTTGGTGTGGATACCTTTACCACCGGTATTTACCGAACCTGGTTTGGTCTGGGGGAGCCGGTCGCGGCGGCCCAGCTGGCGGCTTGTCTGCTTGTGTTCGTGGTTCTGGTTGTGGTTCTGGAAAGAGTGTCCCGTGGCGGCAAGCAATACCATAGTTCGGCGCGCTACCAGGCCTTGCCGGAGTATTCGCTCAATTCAGGGCAGTCTGCGCTGGCCTTTGCGGTCTGTTTCCTGCCCATTCTTATCGGTTTCATTGTTCCTGCCCTGATTCTTCTGGAGATGGCGATTACGACCGGAGATGCGCTTTTCGGTACCCGTTTTCTGGAATTTGCGTTCAATAGCCTCATCCTTGCGTCGGGCGCGGCGCTGGTTGCCGTTGTTCTTGCCGTGATGCTGAGTTATGGCGCGCGCCTGAATCCCAGCTCCTGGGTGAGGGGTGCGAACCGGGTCGCGGCCATGGGTTATGCCATCCCGGGTTCGGTTATTGCGGTGGGCATCATGATCCCCCTGGCCTGGCTGGACCAGCAGCTAAACCTTTTTCTTCGGGACAACTTTGGTTTCATGGTGGGATTGGTGCTCAGTGGCAGTGCCTTTGTCCTGATCTATGCCTACACCGTGCGTTTTCTGGCGGTGTCGTTCAACACCGTTGAGGCGAGCCTGGGGAAAGTAACGCCTTCGATGGATGCAGCGGCCCGAACCCTTGGACAAACGGCCGGTGGCACCCTGCGCAAGGTGCACACGCCCATCATGCGTAGCAGTCTGTTGGCGGCTGGTATTCTGGTGTTCGTGGATGTCATGAAGGAGTTACCGGCCACCATCATACTCAGGCCGTTCAACTTTGATACGCTGGCGGTCCGCGCCTACAGTCTGGCTTCCGACGAACGATTGGCGGAATCCGCCATGTCCTCTCTGGCCATTGTTGTGGTGGGCATCATTCCGGTGGTCATTCTCAGCCTGGCGATGCGCCGCTCCCGTCCGGGGAGCGATCGCGGTTAATTTCCGGTTTACGCCTCGAACAGGAAGACCTGGGACATATCCAGTTCAAGCGACACCGCCTGGCCTTCCTCTGGCAGGAACACCCCTGGCACCTTGGCATGCAGATGCATCTCCTGACCATCCGGTCCGTGGGCGCAAATGTGCAACAGGCTGGTGGGTCCCAGCAGGCGCGACATCAGAACATGGCTGGTGCGATCGTCCCCCGCTTTGCCTTCCAGCAACGTCACTTTGACGGCCTCAGGGCGTATCAGAACCCTTACAGTACTGCCTTCGCTGAATCGTGAGGCGTCCAGCCGGCCGAGTGGTGTTGCTACCAGGCCACCATGCACGATGCCCTGGTGTTCGTTCACCTGACCGAAAAAGTTGACCACGAATGGCTCGGCAGGGTTGCAATAGAGGTCTGTGGGGGTGCCTGTCTGCACAATCTCACCTTTTCGCATCAAGGCGATGCGATCCGCCATGAACATGGCTTCCTCGGGATCATGAGTGACCAGCAAAGTCGCCGTGTTCAGCTCCTTGAGCACATGCAGTGTGTCGTCGCGGATTTGATCACGCAGACGCGCGTCAAGACTGGAAAAAGGCTCATCCAGCAACATGACCCTTGGTGATGGGGCGAGGGCTCTGGCAAGGGCTACCCGTTGCTGCTGACCACCTGACAGGGTGTGTGGGTAGACATCGGCGGAGTCGGCCATGCCCAGGCGTTCCAACAGATCCAGTGCCCTCGATTGTTTCTGCTTTTTGGGCAGAGCACTGATGCCAAAACAGACATTTTCGAGCACGGTCAGGTGTGGGAAAAGCGCAGACTCCTGGAATGCCAGGCCGACGTTGCGTTTTTCCGGGGGCACCTGGACGCCACCGGGTGCCGAGACCAGCGATCGGCCCAGAAATACCTTGCCACTGGAAGGCGTCTGAAGCCCAGCTGCGATGCGTAGCAGGGTCGTTTTGCCACAGCCCGAAGGTCCAAGCAGGCACACTACCTCACCGGCCTCCAGGTGCAGGTTGATGTCCCTGACAACGCTATCGCCGTGGAATTGGCAATGCACACGGTCAAGCATGAGAGAGGGGCCTGACAGACCGTTCTCGAGTTGGTCATTGTAGGCGGGGCTTTGCTGATAAATGCTCATTTTGCCGATCCAACCTTCCGGTACAAACTCCAGTGGAATTCCGATTGTAATCTTGTTGCGTCTGATTGTGTATTGAATACGTAAAAGCGACTGATTCCTATTTATTGACTTATTCACCAAGGTTGGTTCTAATCACTGGTAAATACAAATCGTTATCACCATTAATAACGCTCAACAACCAAGGAGATTGATCCCGTGGTATCTCACAAAGTGAAATTGGCGGCTTCTATACTGGCAACAACCCTGGCCGCGACCAGTGTATCTGCGAGTGAAGTGAACCTGTACTCCGCACGGCACTACGATTCCGATCAGGCCATTTACAACGCTTTCACAGAGGAAACCGGCATCAAAGTGAACCTGATCGAAGGCAAGTCCGACGCATTGATCCAGCGGATCAAGCGTGAGGGTGTCGCCAGCCCGGCAGATATTTTGATCACGGTCGATGCGGGCAATCTCTGGCGTGCGGACCAGGAGGGCATTTTCCAGCCGGTGGACTCGGAAACGCTGAATAGCCGTTTGCCGGATTCTCTGCGCCATCCGGAAGGGCACTGGTTCGGCTTCAGCCAGCGTCTGCGCGTAATTTACTACGATCGCTCTGATTTCGATCCGTCCCGGATCAGTCAGTACGAAGATCTGGCAAAGCCCGAGTTCAAGGGCGAGATCTGCATCCGCTCTTCCAGCAACATCTACAACCAGTCGCTGCTGGCCAGCCTGGTTGAGTACCACGGCGAAGACGGTGCACAAGAGTGGGCCCAGGGTGTTGTCGACAACATGGCCCGTGATCCCCAGGGTGGCGATACCGACCAGATTCGCGCAGTCGCCGCCGGCGAATGTAACCTGGCCGTTGGCAACCATTACTACTATGCCCGCCTGCTGAACTCCGACGATGTTGCGGACCGTGATGTGGCGCGTGACGTTGGCATTATCTTCCCGAACCAGGACGGTCGGGGTGTTCACGCCAATATCGGTGGTGCCGGTGTGGTCGCAACGGCGCCCAACAAAGACAACGCTGTCCGGTTCCTGGAATTCCTGGCCTCCGACACCGCTCAGCAGATTTTCGCTGAAAGCAACCACGAGTTCCCGGCGGTAGAGGGTGTACTGAAAAACCCGGTACTGGATTCCTGGGGTAACCTGAATATTGATGACATCAATGTCAACGTGCTGGGAACCAACAACCCGGAAGCGGTCAAAATCTTTGATCGGGCAGGCTGGCGTTGATTGCCATCCCTTGGCACTGATCAGAAATCAGCCTTGACTTAGTGCGGTTCCAGGGGCCGAATGCCGGTATGGCATTCGGCCCTTTTGGTTTTCCTCGGGCACCGGCAATACTTACTGTTTCGGGGATAGCGCGTAGAATAGCCACATGACCCGTTCGCAGTTGGTTTTCCGTCTCTCCTTCCTGGCCACTGTCGCGCTGCTGATGGCGGCGATCTGGCTGTTGCTGCGGCAACTGGGCATGCCTGCCAGCTTTGCGCCGTCGGTGTTGTCCGACTGGTTTTCCAGCCAGGGTGCACTTGGACCGGTATTACTGATGCTCCTGATGATTCTGGCCGTCGTGGTTGGGCCGATACCCACTTTACCGATCAGTGCCGCTTCCGGCCTGGTGTACGGCATGTTCAACGGAACCATGATCGCGGTGATTGGAGCCCTGGCCGGTTCTTTGATTGCGTTCTATCTCGCGCGGGTGCTGGGGCGAGATGCCGTTCAGCAGAAGCTTGAAAATAACCCGATATTCTCGGCTCGCGGTTCGCAGCGCTTCCTGTTCATTGCGGTTTTCCTGACCCGGCTCATTCCCCTGTTCTCGTTTGCCCTGATCAGCTATGCCGCTGGCGTGACGGCCATCCATCTGTGGCGTTACGCCCTGGCCACTGCCCTGGGCATGCTGCCCATGACCTTTGTGTTTGCAGGCCTGGGCCATACCTTCGAGCTGAATCCCATTCTGACCGTTGTGGCTGCCGCCACGGTATTGTTGGTGATGAGTACATTGCCCCTGTACCTGAAGCGGCGCCCGCACTCACGGCTCTCCCGATGGCTGCAGCTGGATGAGCGGGTTTGATTGCTGTTTCGAATGCTCAGGCGCTCAAAAGGGATTCAATATCCCGATAGACAGTCGCGGCATCGGTTACCCGGGCCAGCCAGCTCAGGGGAATACCGGTCTCACCGCCAACGCCGTGCATAGCTGCCATGGCGGGCCCAATGATCCAGGCGCGGCCGCAAGAGTCACCGCCACAATGAATGTTGGCGCGAATGGCTTCGGTGTAGCTCCGGGCGGTGTTCAGAATGTGGAAGCTGACCGGCATGGCTTCCTGCAGGTAGCAGGTGCGGCCAAAAGTGTCACCGGCAGCAACGCCGCTCAGCTTCGAGGCTTCCAGGGCGCGCTTGAGGGACTCCTGATCCGGTGCTTCGGTAATGGCCTCATTCATTGCACTAGCAAGACTCTCGCCCCTGAATAGCCTGTCCAGAAGTACCGCTGCGCACTTCGCCCAGGCGACGGCATCGTCGTTGTGGTTGGTTACCCGCACCGCCGATTCCACGACTTCCAGGAGGTTGCTGGTTCCGTAATGGGAGGCCACCAGTGGCGGCAGTTTGGACACCGCCGGCAGCTGCATGTCGTCGGCGCCGCTTTCCCGCACCATATGGCGGTCAATGGTTTCTGCCAGGTGGACACCGGCATCCTGAACTTCCGCTTCTTTATAGGTGAGGCTGATGGCCTCGCGTACCGGTTGGGCCAGTTGGTCGCCACTCAGCCGGCGGGTGTAGGGCATCACCTTTTGTACCAGCACCCGCTTCTGCTTGTCGGTAAGACCATCCGGCATGCTGGATTGTGCTTCTTCGACCGCCCTGCGCTCGATCGCATTGAAATTCTCAAGTGTGATCCGCGTCGGGTTATCTATGAAGCCCTGCCAGCGTCCGCCGGGTCCAAAAAAAGAACGGAACCGCCGCTGGTAGTCGCGGATGTTCAGACTGCCGTTGTTGGCCAACAGACTATCCGTGAGCACACCGGTTGCGGCGCCGTAGTGACTCACATCACCAACCTGTTTGCCCTCATGGGCAAAATAGCCAAATCCCCTGGTGTAGTAGTCGGCCCGTGGAGGCAGGAACTCGGGTGTCTGGCCACCGACCTCCGCGATGCGTTCGCTGCTATAGAGCCAGTGCAGACCCAGGCTTGCGGCGTCGGCGACCCAGCCGCCTGCCAGGGCAGCGGTGATGGCGGCTCTTCTATCTTGCGGGATGTTAGCGGCCATAGGAAATCCTTGATGTTCGGCGTATCAGTCCGAGTTTGAGGATTATTCGATCACTTCGCTGATCTGGACCGTTGGCTGAACGTTGGTGAAGTTCGGAATGTCACTAAGGATCTCGTTTCGTAGGGTTGCGGGGCCTTTCTTTTAGCGCCCTGGCCACGCGTTCGTCAATCTTGCGGATAAGCTCTTCGTCTGGCTGCCCGGAGGAATGCGCTTGCAAGAGGTTGGTGCTCGCGCGAAGGTTTCCGATGAACGTCCGGCAGTGCCTGCACATCATCAGGTGCATCCTGACTGACATGTTCTGGAGAACAGGCAGTTCGCCATCAATGTAATCACTGGCAATGACGGCCAGATCCTTGCACATCAGCATTCGCCCGTCTCCTGGAAAGTCTCCACCATGAGAAAGATCTTTTGCCTCGCACGGTGTAAAAGTACACGAAGGTTAGAGGCGCTGACATCCAGAATGTTACAGACGTCATCGGATTTATGCTGGTGAGCTACGTAAAGCATCAGGGCAGAACGCTGGGTTTCCGGCAGCGCAGAGAGGTGCTTGTCCAGGCAATCGCTGAGGGCGCCATTTTCCATCAGGGTGTCCGCGGACTCATGGAATTGCAGCTTGGGTGGCAGATTCCAGCGTCCTGTAGAATTGAAGCGGTTAGCCAGTTCTGGCTCCAGGGTCTCGGAGAAATCCGTTGCCACTTCCCGGTTGGCCGTACGAAGCCGGTTCTTGCAGCGATTGGCGACAATGCGGTGCAGCCAGGTCTTTAGACCAGAGCGGCCCTCGAACTTCTGGACAGCATCAATCACCGTCACCCAGCAGTCCTGGACGATCTCTTCGGCGCTTGAGTGGTCAAGGTAAAATCGGGCAACAGCCAGCATGCCGGGCGAGTACTCGCGCACTGCCTTCTGATAGGCGACTGGATCGCCCCGTTTGAGCTCTTCGATCAGTGATGCTTCAGATTCCGGTTGTACCGCACTGTTCATGGGGTTTCCGTCCCTTGTCAGTCTCGATTGGCTGGCTGTCTCTGTATTGTGTTTCGGAATCGATAAAAGTTCCGGTATTCTGTAGCAATTGTTCAAGAATTTTAGTTCAGGAGCGATGTAACATCCAGCAGGTGATCGTGTCTTGGCTATAACAGCGTATTGGTTTATACACTACACACAGGCATGGATATGAATCGCAACAAGCTTTTACTCATTCTGATTATTGCCGCCATCGTGGGAGCTTTCCTCGGTTTCGACGGCCATAAACTTCTCACCCTGGAAAACCTGCAGTCCCATCAAGCGTCCATCGGGCAATGGATTGACCAGAATCTGGTCCTGGCGGTGGGTGGCTATGCCGCGATTTATGTCGTGGTGACGGCGCTTTCGCTGCCGGGCGCTACCATCATGACGCTGGCCGGTGGTGCCTTTTTCGGCAATCTTTATGGTCTGGCAGCCGTCTCCATTGCCTCAACGATCGGCGCATCCCTGGCGTTCCTCGTGGCCCGGTTCCTGATGCGGGATACTCTGCGCAGGCGGTACGGGGAGACGGTGGCCAAAATGGACCGGGGCATTGAAAAAGACGGTGCTTTCTACCTTGCAACCCTGCGCCTGGTACCGGTGTTCCCCTTCTTCCTGATCAACCTGGCCATGGGCTTGACGGCCATGAAGCTGCGCACCTATGCCCTGGTGAGTTGGATTGCCATGCTGCCCGGCACCTTTGTTTATGTGAACGCCGGTACCCAGCTGGGCCAGATCCAGTCTACCGGCGACATCGTCTCCGCCGATCTGCTTCTGTCCTTTGCCCTGTTGGGTCTGTTCCCGTTGATTGCCAAGTTCGTGGTCGGCTTTATTCGCCGCCGCAAAGTGTATGCCGGCTGGCAGAAGCCAGAGCACTTTGATTACAACCTGCTGGTCATCGGCGGTGGCTCTGCCGGTCTGGTCTCCGCCTACATTGCCGCAGCAGTGAAAGCCAAAGTGGCGCTGATTGAAAAGCACAAGATGGGTGGCGACTGCCTGAATACCGGCTGCGTCCCTTCCAAGGCCCTGATCCGCAGTGCCAAGGCAGTGGACACTATGCGTCATGCCAACCGTTACGGACTGGAATCGGTGCCCGTTAAAGGCTCATTCAAGAACATCATGAACCGGGTCAGGGATGTTATCGCGAAAGTGGAGCCCCACGATTCCCCGGAGCGTTACCGCAAGTTGGGTGTGGACTGCATTGCCGGCGAAGCCAGCTTCGTCTCGCCCTGGGAGCTGGAGGTCCGGCACAATGATGGCCGCACCGAACGCCTGACCGCCCGCAGCATCATTGTTGCCACCGGCGGCAAACCGGCGGTTCCACCGATTCCCGGCCTGAAAGACATGCAGCCGTTAACTTCCGATAATCTCTGGGATCTGCAGGAGCAGCCGGAACGCCTGCTGGTGCTGGGCGGCGGCCCGATTGGCTCAGAGCTGGCCCACGCCTTCGCCCGTCTGGGTAGTAAAGTGACCCAGGTGGAAATGGGCGAACGCCTGCTCGCCAAGGAAGATGAGGATGTCTCCGAACTGATTCTGAAACAGTTCCAGGCAGACGGTGTGGATGTCCGGCTGAAACATTCTGCGGTGGAGTTCCGTATCGAAGAAGGTGAGAAAGTTGCCTACTGTGAGCACGACGGTGAGCGGGTTCGCATACCTTTCGACGAAGTGGTAGTTGCTGTCGGTCGCCGGGCGAATACCGCCGGCCTGAACCTGGACCGGATTGGCGTGGATACCCTGCCGAACGGAACCGTGCCGGTGGAAGAGGATATGAGCCTGCGTTATCCGAACGTATTTGCCTGCGGTGATGTGGCGGGCCCATACCAGTTCACCCACGCGGCTGCGCACCAGGCCTGGTACGCAGCGGTAAACGGCCTGTTCGGCCAGTTCAAGCGATTCAGGGTGGACTACCGGGTGATGCCGTGGGTGACCTTTACCTCCCCGGAAGTGGCGCGGGTGGGGCTCAGTGAAGCCGAGGCGAAAGCGCAGGGCGTGGCCTACGAGGTCACCCGCTACGGCCTGGATGACCTGGACCGGGCCATTGCCGAGAGTGAGGATCATGGCTTTATCAAGGTGCTGACCCCGCCGGGCAAGGACAAGATTCTGGGCGCTGTTGTTGTTGGCAGTCACGCCGGGGAAATCCTCGCCGAGTTCACCCTGGCCATGAAGCATGGTCTGGGCCTGAACAAGATCCTGGGCACCATTCATCCGTACCCGACCTGGAACGAATCGGCCAAATACGCCGCCGGTGAATGGAAACGGGCCCATGCGCCCGAAGGTATCCTGAAGCTGCTGGAGAAGCTCCATGGCTGGCGCCGTGGCAAGGGTGCAAACCAGCCGCTAAAACAGAAAGAAGTGACCACAGGCTGAAAAAAATCGGGCGATGGCTGTAACAAAACAGCCTCGCCCCTGTCTGTGGCTCCAAGTTTTGATCAACCGAGGAGCATCCATGCCCCTGACTGAAACCAGACCGGTCCGCAGTACACGTATTCCTGCCGTGGAAGTCCTGGAACCCCGGGCCCGCGACAGCTGGACCCATACCCGCAACGGTGACCCCCGGGGCTACATCGACGCTGACAAGCTGAAAGAACTGTGGATCCACACCGGCACCGCCTGCAATCTGGCTTGCCCCTTCTGCCTGGAAGGTTCCCATCCCGGTGATGGCCGCATTCCGGGCATGAAGCTTAGTGATGTAAAACCGTTTATCCACGAAGCCATCGACATGGGCGTGGAGCAGTTTTCGTTCACCGGTGGTGAGCCCTTCGTGATCCGCGATTTCGTCAATATCCTAGATTACGCCAGCCAGCACCGGCCCTGCTTCGTGCTCACCAACGCCACCGAGCCGCTGCTCAAACGCCGGCACCAGGTGCTGCCATTGCTGGACAACCCCTACCCGATCCACTTCCGGGTCAGCCTGGATTTCCCCGATAGAGCCCGGCACGACAAGGATCGCGGTGACGGCAGCTTCGAGCAGGCTCTGGAGGGTATCCACTGGCTGATCGAACAGGGCTTCAAGGTGTCCATTGCCCGCCAGACCGATCCGGAGGAAATCCCTGCGAATGTCGAGGCGGCTTTCCGTGACATCTTCCGGGAATGGAATATTCCGGAGAACCTGGCGTTTACTGCGTTTCCGGATCTGGGTACCCCCGGCTCGGAAGACGGCAGTCCGGAGATCACTGAAACGTGTATGGAGAAGTATCCGACGAAGGAGGCGCGGTCTCACTTCATGTGCACCTATACGCGGATGCTGGTGAAGAAGGGCGACCAGGTCCGGGTGTATGCCTGCACGCTGGTGGATGATGATCCGCAGTATGACCTCGGCGGTACGCTGGCCGAGAGCATGGATGAGCGCATTATGTTGCGGCATCACCGGTGTTTTTCCTGTTACCGCTTTGGGGCCAGTTGTTCGGCGCCTGCCTAGGCTTGGGCATTGTCGATTGCAGGACTGATAGCTGGGAGTTGGCGGCCTGGGAGGTGAGGATAATTTCTCCTTGGAAAAACAACTCGCTTCGCTCAGACATCTTTTTCCGGCGGATAAATTATCCTCACCACCCAGACCGCGGGTACGGTTCTGCTATTCGGTTGCTGAGTGGGAAAGAAATACAGAATCAGAAAAGTGATAAAGCGAGCCAGGGGGATAGCTGATGGCTAACTCCTTCGCCGGGGAAGCCAAAACTCAGGTTGGACAAGGGGCAGGCCGGTAGGGGGGTCAAAAAATGTGGAGCGCCAGGGACGGCGCGACCAAGCCCCCCATGGATGGGTTCACGGGCGTTTTTTTGACCCCCCTACCGGCTTGCCCCGACAAGCGCCCAAGCCAGAAAACACCGGGACAGTCCCGGAATAAAGAAACAAAGAACAAAGGTACGAGAACATGAACTTCACAGAGGCCTCCCTGTTCTGGGGATTCCTGCTGGTCTACGGCGTGGTGATGTACTGGCTGTCGCCCAGGAGCAAGAACGCGAATTCGTTCTATAAGGGCGCCGATGACCAGGGTAACCCGGTGGGCCAGTGGTCGCTGACGGCGAGTATTTTTATCAGTTGGATCTTTGCCAAGTCAGTGACCAATGCGGCGAACCTGGGTGCGGCTTATGGTGTGGTGGGCGGTCTGGCCTATGCCAGTTACTGGCTGTCGATTCCGGTGGCGGGGTATGTCATATACCTGATCCGAACACAGACCGGGGCCAAGAGTCTGCAGGATTTTCTGACCTCGAGGTTTGGTCGGTTGGCGAGTCTGGCGTTTGCGGCGGCGATTCTGATCCGGCTTTATAACGAGGTCTGGAGTAATACCGCGGTGGTGGGCGGTTATTTCGGGCTGCCCGGTGAGTGGGAGTATTACGCGGCGGCGATGCTGTTTACGGTGTTTACTCTGGCCTACAGCCTGAAGGGCGGGCTGCGGTCGTCCATCTTCACAGATGTGATTCAGGCGTTCGTGTTCGTGTTCTTCGTGGGGGCGGTGCTGCTCCTGATTATTCCTGCCAACGACACCAGCGCCCTGCTGACCAATGGCGAGTTCCGGCTCAATGCCGGCTTTGATCTCTTGCTGGTGGCTTTGCTGCAGCTGTTCAGCTATCCGTTCCACGATCCGGTGCTGACCGACCGGGGCTTTGTGAACAAAGAAAAGACCATGCTCAAGAGCTTTGTGGTCGCCGGGCTGTTGGGCTTTGTGGCGGTGTTTATCTTCAGTCTGGTCGGTGTCCACGCCCGGCTTAACGGTATCGAGGCCATGGGTAATGCGCCTGCGGCAGTTGGTCAGTCCCTGGGGCTGGCGGCGTTGTTCTTCATGAGCGTGGTGATGATGACATCGGCCGGTTCCACCCTCGATTCCACATTTACCTCTTTAGCGAAGTCATTGGCGGTGGATCTGCCTCGGCTCGCAAAGCGCGCGTCTGACAAACTGCCGAGCATGCGAGTGGGTGCGATTGTGATGATCATTTTCGCGTTTCTGGGCAACCTGCCCATGTTTGCCGGTACCGATATCCTCAAGGCCACTACCATCTCCGGCACCATGGTGATGGGGCTGGCGCCGGTGTTCCTGTTCTATGGGTTTACCAGGTGGTCGCCCTGGAGTTTCCATCTGAGTTTCTGGACCGGCCTGGGGCTCGGGGTTTTGCTGGCAGTTGGGTTGATTCCGTCCAGCTGGGCTATTGGTGATGGCCAATACGCCATGTTGCTGGGTGTGAACGCCTACGGCTTCCTGATCTGCACGGCCGGTTTCTTTGCGCCGTTGCTGCTCCGGCGTCTGGCCGGGCGCTCGCTGGCTGCCGGTGAGGCCTGAAGCCATGACCGAAGGCCGTAGTTGTCCGCTGGCGTACCGATACTCTGCAGAGTCCCTGTGCCAGGAGCCACGCCCAGTCTCGGAGGATGTGCTGTACATCATCGGCGGGCTTTATGGGAATCCCTGGGCGCTGGATGAAATCGAACAGATGGCGCTGACTGAGGAGACTCAGGGGCACCGGGTAAAACTGGTGTTCAATGGCGACTTCAACTGGTTCAACGCCAGCGACAGTCTGTTCCGGAGCATAAATAACCGGGTTCTGGACCATACCGTCAGTCTGGGGAATGTGGACTACGAACTGGCGAACCCCAGTGCCGGAGCTGGCTGCGGATGCGCCTACCCGGATTTTGTCGATCAGGGGGTAGTGGAGCGGTCGAACCGGATCATGGAGCGACTGCAGGCTTTTGCCTCAGAACACCCGGATATCCAGCGCCGACTGTCTTTACTGCCCCGATACCGATGCTTGATCTTTGGAGGCCTAAAGGTTTTGGTGGTGCATGGGGATCCAGAGTCCCTGGCGGGCTGGGGGTTGGCCCATGAAGCGTTTACTGCGGGTAACGATAGCAAGCTCTCGGAATGGTTTCTGGCATCGGGGGCGGACGTGATTGCCTGCACCCACACCTGCCTGCCGGTACTCTGGTCGGGTCTGGTGGGTGAGCAGAGTCGGGTGGTGGTTAACAACGGTTCTGCGGGGATGGGCAACCTGCAATCGGACCCGCGCGGGCTGATTACCCGAATCGGCCTCTCCAGCCCCGTCATTGAGCCTGTTGCCGGAATTCAGCGCCAGGGCCTGCATGTCTCTCTGATGCCCGTATCTTTCCCACTGGAAGCCTGGCTGCCGGAGTTTGACCGGTTATGGCCGGCCGGCTCGCCCGCAGCTGTTTCCTATCGGAACCGGATTCTGTCTGGCACCTCACTGAGTGCGGACGATGTGATTTTCCCTTCACTCATTTAACCATTTTGTCACTGGCGAATGCTTCAATCCGGTCTATTCTGAAAGAGAGAGCTGGGGCCTCGCCGTAGACGGGTTTGAGCTGTACTTGAAATATATTTTGTGGTCTATATAATTCAACACTAACTTTTTGCCACGAACTGATCACGCTATGACATCAGAAGGATCGAATACCACCGCCATCACGCTTCGCACACCCGTGAAGGATGATGGCTTCAGGCTCCACCAGCTGGTGGCAGAGTGCCCGCCGCTGGACCCCAACTCGATTTACTGCAACCTGTTGCAGTGCAGCCACTTTGCCGAAACCGGCGTGGCGGCGGAGAAGGAAGGCGATCTGGTCGGCTTTATCTCCGGATACATCCCTCCCCAACAGCCCGAAACCGTGTTTGTCTGGCAGGTGGCGGTTCACGAAAAAGGTCGTGGACAGGGCCTCGCCAAGCGGATGCTGAAAGAAATCGTTGGCCGTGATGCATGCAAGAACGTCACCCACATGGAGACGACCATCACCGAAGACAACGAAGCCTCATGGGCGCTGTTCCGTTCATTCGCCCGTGATATGGGAGCCGAGCTCACCTACCACGAGCATTTCGAGAAAGAGACCCATTTCGGCGGGCAGCATGATTCCGAGTTTCTGCTGCGCATCGGGCCTTTCACGAAGCCAGTCTGAGAGCCGCGGTCCAGGATCGGCCCTGTCATGTAATTGCGGGGCTGTGAACGACTGTAAAGCTGTGATTTGAATTAGCCGGCGGACCACTGAGGTAGGTCTGTCACAAGGCTTTAATCAACGCACGGTAGGCCTATCGCGACCGCACCCGCATTTTTTGATAAGCCACCGCGCATCTACCTCGAACCTGACATGCTAAGAGGCAAGACGATGGAAATTTTCAAGTCGACCGAATCCGAAGTACGTGTATACAGCCGTGCGTTTCCGGTTATCTTCAACCGCGCCAAGAACGCGCACCTCTACACTGAAGATGGCAAGGAATACCTGGATTTTCTCGCTGGCGCCGGGTCCCTGAACTACGGCCACAACAACGACATCCTGAAAAAAGCACTGATTGAGTATATTGAAGCCGATGGCGTAAGCCAGGGCCTGGACATGTTTACCACGGCCAAGCACGATTTCATCGAAGCCTACAAGAAGCACATTCTGGATCCCCGTGGCCTGGACTACAAAATGCAGTTCACCGGCCCCACCGGCACCAACTGTGTAGAAGCGGCCCTGAAGCTGGCCCGCAAGGTGAAAGGCCGCAGTGGCATTATCTCGTTCACCAACGGTTTCCACGGCGTCACCATGGGTGCCGTTGCCACCACCGGTAACAAGCACCACCGGGGCGGTGTTGGCACGCCGTTGGGTAACGTCGATTTCATGTTCTACGACGGCTACCTGGGCGATGATGTCGACACTCTGGCAATCATGGACAAACTGCTCAGTGACGGCTCTTCCGGCTTTGAGTTGCCGGCGGCGGTGATTGTGGAAGCGGTTCAGGGCGAAGGTGGCCTGAACGCCTGCCGTGCGGAATGGCTGAAAGGACTGTCCGAGCTGTGCAAGAAGCACGACATCCTGCTGATTCTGGATGATATCCAGGCGGGTAATGGCCGCACCGGCGAGTTCTTCAGCTTTGAATTCGCCGGTATCAAACCCGATATCGTGACCGTTTCCAAGTCCCTCAGCGGTTATGGTCTGCCGATGGCGCTGGTGCTGTTCAAGCCGGAACTGGATGTGTGGGATCCGGGCGAGCACAACGGTACCTTCCGTGGTAATAACATGGCGTTTATCACCGCGCGCACCGCGGTGGAGACCTACTGGAAAGACGACGCGTTTGCCAACGAAGTGAAGGCCAAGACCAGGGTGTTGGGCGATGCCCTGCAGGCGATTTGCGACAAGTACCCCGGTCAGTTCAAAATGAAGGGGCGCGGTTTGATGCGTGGTATTGAAGCAACCCACGCGGATATCACAGGCCCGATTACCAAACGTGCGTTCGAGCACGGCCTGATCATCGAGACCAGTGGTCCGAACGATGAAGTTATCAAGTGCCTGATGCCGCTGACGACCAGTGAGGAAGACCTGAAGAAAGGGGCTGCCCTGCTGGCGAAAAGTGTGGACGAAATCATGCAGGAAGGGCTCAGCGAGGCGTCGTAAGACGCCCGCACCTCCGGACATTCATGCTGCAGGATAGCAAAGGCAAAACTATGACCAGCCAACAACATACCGTTGAAAAAATCGGCGGTACGTCGATGAGTAACTACGAGGCCGTCCGCGATAACATCATTATCGGAAATCGCAGCAAGGACGACCTTTACCAGCGTATTTACGTGGTGTCCGCCTATGGCGGAGTGACCAACGAACTGCTGGAGCACAAGAAGACCGGTGAGCCGGGCGTGTATGCCCTGTTCGCAGACGCCGAGTCGGACTGGGCCTGGGGTGATGATCTCACCAAGTTGGTCAAGTTCCTGACCGACATCAACGGTGAACTGTTCGAAGATCCGATGCTCAAGCAGCAGGCGGACCAGTTCATTACCGACCGTGTTGAAGGCGTGCGGGGCTGCCTGATCGATCTGCAGCGGCTGTGTTCCTATGGCCAGTTCCAGCTGGAAGAACATCTGTTGACCGTACGTGAAATGCTGGCCGGTATCGGTGAGGCCCACAGCGCCTTCAACACCGCCCTGAAGCTTCAGCAGGAAGGCATCAATGCCCGCTTTGTGGATCTGACCGGCTGGCGTGATAACGAACTGCTACCGCTGGACGAAAAGCTCAAGCAGGCCTTTGATGCGGTGGATCTGAGCCGGGAATTGCCCATCGTGACGGGGTACGCCCAGTGCAAGGAAGGCCTGATGCGCACCTTCGACCGGGGCTACAGCGAGATGACCTTCAGCCGGGTAGCGGTGATCACCGAGGCTCGGGAAGCGATTATCCACAAGGAATACCACCTGAGCTCTGCAGATCCCAACATCGTGGGTGCCGACAAGGTGGTACCCCTGGGGCGCACCAATTACGACGTGGCGGACCAGTTGGCCAACCTCGGTATGGAGGCGATCCATCCCCGTGCCGGTAAGGGCCTGCGCCAGAACGAAATCCCATTGCGGGTGATGAACACCTTCGAGCCGGAACATACGGGGACCCTGATCACCGGAGACTATGTCAGTGAGAAGCCTCAGGTGGAGATCATTGCCGGTGCCAAGGGTGTCTTTGCCGTTGAAGTGTTCGATCAGGACATGCAGGGCGAGCCGGGATCCGACCGTCGCATTCTGGACGTTCTGAGCCGTTTCAAGGTGCGCTTCATGTCGAAGGACACCAACGCCAATACCATCACTCATTATGTGGGCAGTACACTGAAGCACGTCAAGCGGGTGGTCAAGGCACTGAAGGAAGAGTTCCCCAACGCCGAGATCAATACCCGGAAGGTGGCAGTGGTGTCCGCCATCGGCAGCGATATGAAGGTGCCGGGCATTCTGGCTCGCTCCGTAAAGGCGTTGGCCGATGAAGAGATCAGCGTTCTGGCCCTGCACCAGTGCATGCGCCAGGTAGATATCCAGTTTGTGGTGGACGAAGACGACTACGAGAAGGCGATCGTTGCTCTGCACGGCGTTCTGATCGAGCCCCACAATCACGAGTACGCCATTGTCGCAGCCTGAGTCGCTGCAGCCTCGCAAGTAATGCCCACAGGCCGACCGCTCGTGTCGCCTGTGGGTTTTTACGGACCCTCCCCCGGTAAATCCATCAGCTTCAGCACGTCGTACTATTTCATGTAAATTCTGACCGGTACCTTAGCCATGCAAACGACCGAAAGGCTGGGACCGTCTCCGACAACGCCCAACGATGGTGAAAGGGATTCCCTGGTCGGGCTGTACTTCAGGGATGCGTCCCGGTATGAACTGCTGACAGATGAGGCCGAACGCCGCCTCTCCCGCAAACTCACGCGTTGCTACCGAATCATCAGTACCGAACTGGCATTGCCGGAGGAGACTCCGCAGACATTCCGGGAAGTGATTGGCAGCCTTGGAGACGCTTGTGCGTTTTCCTCTCGATGTCGCCGGGCTTTCCATCTGGCCACCGCCTGTCGTCGCAAGCTGATCCAGAGCAACCTGCGGCTGGCGGTGCACATTGCCCGTCGTTACGGCCAGCACGGTATTCCCATGTCGGACCTGATTCAGGATGCCAACGTCGGCTTGATCAAGGCTGTAGAGCGTTTCGATCCCACCAAGGGTTTCCGGTTTTCAACTTATGCCTACTGGTGGATCAGCGAGGAAGTGAAGCGCTGTCTTCAGCGCGGGACACGTCTGGTTCACACGCCGGAGAATGTGGTGGACGAGATCCGTCAGCTGCACAAGGTGTCCCTGAGGATGCATCAGAGTCTCGGTCGCACGCCCTCGCAGTCCGAGCTCGCCCGCGAGATGGAGGCGAGCCCTTCCAGGATTGGCGAACTCAGGGCACTGGCGAGCAGAGAACTGTCCACCGATGTACCGCTGGTGGAAGATGGTTCAGTCACACTTGGCGACAGCCTTGATGCAGGCGATCAGATGGCGCCGGACCACCCGATGTCGGACAGGGATCGCCGGCGGACCCTGAGGTCGATGCTCAGCGAACTCAGTGATCGAGAGAAGTATATTCTGTCGCGTCGTTATGGACTTGGTTTACCAGAACCAGAGACTTTGCAGGTTATTTCCGACGATCTCGGTATCAGTCGTGAACGGGTGCGGCAAATCGAGAAAACGGCATTGAGGAAGTTGCAGAGCCGCTTTGAAACCCCCGAAGATGCGTTCGGAGCCTGACCAGCGACCAGGCTCCGCCGCACACTCCCGGAAAGTATCAGTGAGCCGCGTGCAGAAGGAAAAACCATGTGGCGGCCGTCAGTTGGCAGACCAGTACCACCGAGGTAAGAAGAAGTCGAAGCCGCAAATACCAGGCCGGCCAGTACACCCTCATCCAACGCGCATCTACCAGGTAAAGGGCCAGATAGGCGCTGGTATAGAGCAGGATCTGTCCGGTTACGGGCAGCAGGAGACCAATACCGGCAGCGACAAAAAATACCTGGCTGAGCAGCATGGTGACCAGGGGCGACAACGGGTAGCAGCAGTTGTCCAGTTGCATGGCAATGGGCCAGTAAACCCCGGCCATGAATGCCAGTATGCCGGCGCTGTACAGATAGAAGTACCCGAGCAGGGCAATGCTGTATGGGGGCATGAAAAATAGCCCTGCCAGGATGCCGATAAAAGGGATCAGCCCGGCGATGCCAACGAGGATGGCGAGTCTTGCTACTGCAATCACGTTTTTTGCCTCTGCACCCTGATTCGCATCGGTTCTATCTCTGCGGGTTCCATGCCGACCATTTCATGATAGGCCGAGGGGTGCACAATCTGGGTTTCCCGGATGTTGAAAGAGGCAAGGGTGTCCTGAATCTGCCAGGCACTCCGAAACAGGCTGGTGGTGCCGTTTTTTTCAGATAGCAGAAGCGGTTGACCGTCCATGCTCAGACGGGCCATGTAGTGTTGGCCTTCAAGGGACAGAATTTCAAGCAGATCAATGACAGGACTCTGCAGGCTTCTGAGTTGGTCGAGGGTGATTCGCACAGTGGAGCTCCGGGGTTTGAAACACTCCAGAACTTACGACCTCTGCGTCTATTGAGATCATTGGTCCAGTAAATAGCATTCCCGGTGTTGCGGGCATTGCACAAGGTGATCGTTCACCATACCGGTCGCCTGCATAAAGGCGTAGACGATGGTCGGGCCTACAAAGGTAAAGCCCGAGCGCTTCAGGGCTTTTGACATGGCCTCGGATTCCGCCGTGGCGGTGGGAACCTCGGATAAGGAGCGCCAGCGGTTCTGAATTGGCTGGTTTTCGACAAAGGACCAGAGAAAGTCGCTGAAACCAATGCCCTTCTCCCGCAATTCCAGATAGCCCCGCGCGTTCTTGATGATGGACTGTACCTTCAGGCGGTTGCGGATGATGCCCGGGTCGGCAAGCAGTTGCTCGATCCGGGCATCATCGTAATGCACGATCTTTTCCGGATCGAAGTGGTCGTAGGCGGCCCGGTAGCTCTCCTGTTTTCGCAGTATGGTTATCCAGCTCAGACCGGCCTGCTGGCCGTCCAGACAGAGCTTTTCGAACAGCGCGAGGCTGTTGTATTCGGGGCGGCCCCAAACGGTATCGTGATAGTGCACGTAAAGTGGATCGTCGCCACACCAGGGGCAGCGTTCAGGGTTATCCATGCATCGGCCTCTGTTATTTCTGTCCGGTTTGAACTACGGGTTCTTTGGACGGATAGTGCGTTGAAAAAGCGGTTCCCAGGAGGCCTCCAGAGGCTCGGCGTCCACCAGGGAAAAATCCAGTGGAGGCGGCTCGAGTAATGTAATGTCGGGCCAGGCTGGCCGGTTTCCCCGAAAGACCACCGTCACCAGATACCCTTCAATGTAGCAGCAGGTGGCCTGCCAGTCTCGTTCCGGCTGGTCGCCGTAGATCTCGAAATTCTTCCGTACCTCCAGTGTCTGCAGGTTGCCGGCTATGCCCCGACCGGTTGCTTTCAGCCAGGCTTCTTTGAGGGTCCAGACTTTGAGGAACGTGTTGGAGTCGTCCTCCCGGAACAGCCATTCCTGTTCGACGGGGGAGAACCAGCGCTTCGCCACTTTCTGCCATTGCGGGTGGCGCTGACAGGGCTCGAGATCCAGCCCAACAGGTGAGTTTGCGCGAGTGGCGCAGGCCGACAGACCCTGGCTGTGGCTGAGGGACAGCCGCCAGCCTTCGGGCATGCCGGATGCATTGGGGCGGCCTGCCACTGGGTAGCAAATGTCTGGTGGAACCAAGGCCGATTTGCCGATGGCCTGGCGAATCAGCCAGCGACTGGACAGGTACTCCCGTTCACGGGGGCCACTGAATTTGCTCACCGTCTGACGTTCATAGTCTGTCAGCCAGTCCGGGAGGACGATCCCGGGCCCATCCGTCTGGTGGCAAAGCCAGACCGATGGGCGGGCATCAGGGCTGGAGTCGTTGGATGAGCCAGCCATCGCCTTCCCTTACATATTCGAAGCGGTCGTGAAGCCGGCTCGGACGGCCCTGCCAGAATTCAATGCGCTCGGGGACCACCCGGTAGCCACCCCAGAAACTGGGCAGGGGCACCTCACCATCACTGAATTTGCGCTTGATCTCAGCCACCTTCTGCTCAAGCAATCCCCGGGATGTAATGGCTTTGCTCTGCTCGGAGACCCAGGCACCGATCTGGCTACCCCTCGGCCGAGAGGCAAAGTAGCGCAGTGACTCCGACTTGCTCACTTTCTCAACAGCGCCCTGAATCCGGACCTGTCGATTGAGTCCGATCCAGGGAAACAGAAGGGCCGCCTGCGGGTTTTCATCCATTTCCCGGGCCTTTCGGCTGCCGTAATTGGTGTAAAACACGAAGCCGTGCTCGTCGAAGTACTTCAACAGCACCGTGCGCAGGTCCGGCATGCCATCCTGCCCCGTTGTTGCAAGCGACATGGCGTTGGGTTCGAGAATGCCTGCCTCCCGGGCATCTTCAAACCAGATCTGGAACTGCCTCACCGGACTGCTGTCCAGTGCGTCTCGATCCAGACCTTCACTCTCGAAATCACGGCGCATGTCGCCAATGTCCATAAACCATCCTCTCGCTCACGTGTAACTGACACGGGATAACTACGACTGCGAAGCATATCGGGTTCAGACCCGGGTGTCAGCGCTGCTTATGTCCAACCCGTTTACATAAATCCAACAATAGAGTGAGACCCGGTTCACGTTCAGCTCGTATTTATTCGGACGCTTCCGGAGGCCAGCCGTCTGTGACCGGCAGAGCTGGTCTGCGCGCACTCTCACCGATAAAAGGCTCGAGTAGAATGATGTCAGAGTACGATCTGCCCCTGGTAATTTCTTCCTTTCTGGTCGCTGTGCTGGCGGCCTATGCGGCGTTATATTTCGGTGCCAGGTTGGCGAATGCCAATGGTGGTGCGCGGCGTCGTTGGCTGGCTTCCGGCGCTCTTTTGATGGGGACCGGTGTCTGGACCATGCATTTTGTGGGTATGCGGGCGATGCCCATGGACGTTGCAATGACGTTTGATGTCCTCATGACAGCCATATCCTGGTTTGCGGCGGTCCTTGCCTCTGGCGTTGCACTGCACATCATTGGTCGCAATCGGTTGGGTATGCTGTTGTTTGGCGGGGCTACGCTCTCGATGGCAGGTGGTATTGTGGTTATGCACTACCTTGGCATGTACGCCATGCGCATGTCCGCGCCACCGACATTCAATATCGGGTTTCTGATCGGTTCAGTCGCGATTGCCGTGGTCGCATCCGGAGCCGCACTTGCCCTGTGCCGCAAACTGCAGCATATGAACGGACCCGGATCCCTGGCTATTCAATTCGTCGCGGCCCTCGTGATGGCCGGGGCGATCTGTGGCATGCACTATACCGGCATGATGGCGATGATCTTCCCCGAAGGAGCCGTGCCTGCTGCAGACAACGGTTTGCGAGGCGAGTGGATGGGCATTCCCCTTGCCGTTTTCTGTATTGCCCTGCTTGCTGTTGCGTTGGTTGTGACCGTCGTGGACGTCAAACATCAGCGAGAGCTTGCTTCATTCAAGGAGGAAGAGGACAAGCGTGTGGCGGAGCTCGCGTTCACCGATGCTGTCACGGGGCTGCCGAACCGTTCAGCTCTGGAACAACGGTTGCTCGATATCCTTGCCCGGGACAATGCAGGCGGTAACCCGTTTGCCCTGATTTACCTGGATATCGCGAATTTTCGCGAGCTTTCTACCGGCATGGGCGATGAATCGTTGAATGCGGTGATCAGGGAAATCAGCGCGGCGCTTCGGGATCAGATGTCCGACCAGACGTTTCTGGCCCGGTATTCGGCCAGCGCCTTCTTCGCCCTGGTACCGGATCCCGAGGATAGTCAGCACGCCTTCATGTACAAGCGGCTGCGGCAGATTGATCAGCGGATCGGCACGTCGGCAATGCCGGTTACCTGGCGCGCTGGTCAGTCCACGTACCCGGTAACGGGTAATTCAACCCGTAAGCTGGTACTGGCAGCCATGGTACCGAGAGATCTCAATGAAATCGGCCATTTCAGGAACATGGCCCCAGGACCGGAACTGGTGTTACCAGGCCATAACCGACACAGCTGAAGCTGACAAACCGGCACCAGGCCGACTATCCTTGTGAACAGGCAGGTGGGCAAGATTGCCCCGGGAATCCGCCGTTTATAAGGAGATGTCCGTGGCCCAGAGCCGTAAACGCAGTCATATGCCCAGGAATCTGTTGATCGGATTTCTGGCACTTCTGATTCTGTACACCCTGGCAGGGTTCCTGCTTCTTCCCTGGTGGCTGGAGCGGCTGGTGCCGGAGCAGTTGGATCAGCGCATGGGCTGGCAGGCTGAAATCGGCGATATCCGAACCAATCCCTTCACACTGACTGTCGAGGCGCTGGACCTCTCGGCGACAGACGTCGACGGCGAACCGGTGGTCGGTTTCGACAGATTTTTCGTGGATATGAATTTTTTCCAGCTGGTTCGTGGCATTGCCGGCTTTGAGGCGATTCGGCTGGACGAGCCTTATATCCGGGTGGACCTGCTGGAGGATTACAGCGTCAATTATGCGCAGGACTGGCAGAGGGCGAACCCGGAGCCGGCCCAGTCAGAGCAGGAAACACAACAAACCAGTGACTCGTCCGGGCCTCCGAGGCTCTATTTCGGGCAGATTGAGCTCAACGGCGGCGAAATGCTGTTTCGGGACTTTACCCAACAGGACATGGCCGAGTTCCGGATCACACCGCTGGATCTGACGCTGAATGACCTCGCAACCTGGCGCCGTGAGGGACAGGACAGCGACTATTCGCTGCTGGCGGCCCTGGGTAGCCAGACCATCGAATGGCAGGGTGACCTGAGTGTCGCTCCTTTCTACTCCAACGGGTCCTTCCGGGTGTCATCGGTAGACCATGAGACCCTGGCCCACTTCCTGAAGCCGTTTTTCCCCTACGATCTGCGTGGTGGCAGCGTTACCCTGCGTTCAGACTACGATATCCAGGCCGGTGAGCCTCTCTACCTGGAAACGACCAATGGCAAGTTGAATCTTGAGAACCTTGCCGTCGCCCTGGATAAAGAAAGTGAACAGGTCAGCCTGAGCAATGGCATGCTGGCTGTGGATGCCATAGGCTTTGACCTGCTTCGGCGGGAAGTCCGTGTTGGCGAGGTATCCCTCGAAGGCCTGGATCTGACGGTGGCGCGAAGCGCGACCGGCGAGCTTGACTGGCTGGCACCACTGGCTTCCAGTGAGGATGCCCCTGGCGGCAGCAACGAGCCTGCCTCCGGTGCGCAGCCGTTCCGTTGGTCGGTGGCGGGTGTGAGCCTTTCCGGGGGTCGGATCCTCTGGCAGGACAACCAGCCTGAAACCGCGGCTGAAATCGATCTGGCGCAGCTCTCGGTTACAACCGGGCGAATCAGCGATGAGCTAGAGGAGCCGGTGAACTACAAGATCCAGGGGGCCCTGGCCAGCGGTGGGCAGTTGTCGGTTAATGGCCAGGTCACGCCCGCGCCTTTTACGCTGGAGGCCGCCATTTCCGGCAGCGGTGTTGCTCTGGCAGCGTTCGAGCCCTACCTTCAGGAAGGCGCCAATCTTGCGATCGCCAACGGTACCCTGGGGGTGGATGGCAATCTTGATCTTGATGGTCAGCAGGACCCTCTTACCGGTACGTTCAGTGGTACCGCGGAGGTTGCTGGACTGGACCTGCAATTGCCGGGCAGCTCCGACCCGCTGGTGTCCTGGCAAACCTTGCGGCTGGCGCCCATCGAATACAACGTCCACCCTGCCCGCCTTGAAATCGGTACGGTGACCCTGTCGCAGCCGGTGATAAATCTCGTCCGCAGTCAGGACAATATTCATAACGTAGAACGGATCGCCAGAAACTCTGACTCAGGTGACCAGAGGGAACCGGCTTCCGATGCCAGCGAAGCGGAGGATTCCGAACCGCAGTTCATTTTCCGGATCGGCCAGTTGATGCTTGAAAATGGCGAACTGGCCTACACGGACCGGACCCTTGAGCCGGCCTTCACGACTTCGTTCGATGAGCTGAACGGCAGCGTTACGGGGCTCAGTAACATTTCGCCGCAAGAGGGCAAGGTGTCCATCCGGGGGCGTGTGGGTGGCGTCGCGGATATGGATTTTGAAGGCACCATTGGTACGCTCGGCACTGAAGATGTCAGCGATCTGCGGCTGACGATGAAGGATCTCTCCCTGCCCGCGCTCTCGCCCTATTTTGGCCGTTATCTGGGCTACGGTGTGGACAGTGGCAAGCTCAACCTGAATCTCGACTACGAAATTGCCGGCACCAGAATCGACGCCTCCAATGTGGTGGTAATGGATCGCCTTGAGCTGGGCTCCTCGGTGCCCAGCGAACTGGCTGTCAGCGCGCCGATCAAGCTGGGTCTTGCCCTGCTGCGGGACCGAAAGGGCGTGATTGAAGTGGACCTGCCTATCAGCGGTGATCTTTCCGATCCGGACTTCAGTGTCGGCAAGGTGGTAATGCGGGCGTTTGTGAACCTTCTGGCGAAAGCGGCGGCGTCCCCGTTCAGTATGCTGGGCTCGATTGCGGAACTGGCTGGTCTGAGCGGCGAGGAGCTCGGCAAAGTGAGCTTCGTCCCGGGCAGTATTGAGCTTGCTGACGGCGAGGCGGAGAAGTTGGCGGCCCTGGCGGACGCGCTGCTGGAACGTCCCAACCTGCTGCTGAATATCCGGGGTAACGTGGATCCTCAGGCTGATGGTCTGGCCCTGCTACGTGACGAGCTGACCGCCGGCGGTCAGCAGGAGCTGTCAGAGGAGGCCTGGCAGGCGGCCCGGGAAGAATATCTTGCCGGTGAGCGCTCACTGGCGTCGGAGGCCCTGAGCAAGCTGGCATCCTCGCGGGGTGTGACCCTTCGCAATGTGCTGCGGCAAACCCATGAAGTCCCGGCTGACCAGCTCTTCCTGCTTGATCCGGCCCGCAATGCCGATGTAGGTAGCGAAGGCAATGTGATCGTTGCGTTCAATCTGGATGTTCGCTGAACTCAGGGCGCCTCGAAACCGGTCAGAAAGCCGGCAGGCAACGTCAGCCCCCATTCTTCAACAAGGCGCCGGTATTGGCCGTTTTCCACCAGTGGTGCCAGTAAGCTCAGCATCTCGCTGGCGCTTGCGGCTCCGCCTTGTCGGGCGACGATACTGAGCTGATAGCGCTGATCCGGTTCATCGGAGATCAACAGCTTATCCCAGTCCTCCGGATGCCTGTGCAGATGCCTCTGGAGGTACGAATAGCTGACGATGGCGACTTCAGCGACCGACGGCCGGTCTGCCTTGATCAGCTTTATGTTGCGAGTGTGGCTGTCCGAAAACTCGATGTCGAATGTCCGCTCCAGCACGGAATTGTCGGTTTCGTAACCTGTGAAACCGTAGTGGTACCCGGATATCGCGACGATGGAGCGGTTTTTCAGGTCATCGAAGAACGAGGAATCCCGCCCCGGCTTCCGGAGGGCAACGTAGAGTTCTTCATCCGCCAGGATGGGCCGGGTGATGTCCACTTCCTTGTCTGCCCAGCCCCAGTCCGAACTCTCGAAGAAGATGACGTCGTAGAGGCCGGCATCGAAATCCAGGTAGCGGCGTTTGGGTGAGGTATGAAAAACGCGGAAGGAAACCCCGGGATGAGTCTGCTCAATTTCCCGCAACAGATCCCCAAGGAGGCCTTCTGCTTTGCCATCGGCCCCGATGCTCGCGATGGGTGGGAAGTGATAGACACCCACGGTAATTTCGGTTTCATTTGCAAAAACCGGGGCCGCTGCCAGCATAATATAAACCAGAAGCGCGGCCAGTAAGTTTCGAATGTGCGCTTGAGAGGGCACGTTGTTCCCCGGTATGTAACAATTGAATACGCGTTCAGAATAGCACGGGCATTTTGTGCATCTGAAGCAAAACATTATGAACTTATGCAAAACAGGTGTGTGTGATGGGTAACGTTGCCAGCCATTTTTTCGCCTACGTCTCCCGCCTGCGCTGGATCAAACGTTGGGGGCTGATGCGAAATGCCATTGAGGAAAATGTGGCGACCCATTCCTGGGAGGTGGCGACCCTCGCCCATGCGCTTGCCATCATCCGCAACCGGCATTTTGGTGGCCAGGTGAATGCCGACCGAATTGCGGCGGCAGCGCTTTATCACGATGCGACGGAAGTGATTACCGGTGATATGCCCACGCCGGTGAAATACCATTCCCGCGTTATGAGGGAAGCTTTCGGAGATATCGAGCACAAGGCAGAGGCCGAACTGCTGGCGTTGTTGCCGGAGGATCTGCGTGACGATTTTTCACCCTACGTTCGCGAATCCCGGTTGCCGGCAGAAGACAGGGAACTGATCAAGGCCGCCGACCGGTTATCGGCGTGGCTGAAGTGCCAGGCGGAGATCCGGGCCGGCAACAAGGAATTCGAGCCGGCCGCCCGACAGATCCGCCAGCGACTGGACGCAGACGGACTGCCAGAGGTTGCCTACTTCCTGAAGGTGTTTGCCCCCAGCTACGAGCAACCCCTGGACAATTTGCTGGGGTGAAAGCCGTCAGGGCTTAACTGTTACCTGCAGAGCCAACGAGCCCGCCACGCAGACCATCACGCTGCAAATGCTGCCGAACAGCGTCCTCGGGGCTGCCTGCCAGCTCACGGAACATGCCCATGGAACCCAGCAGCGCTGAGGATTCATAGGGCACGAACACTCGTTCCCCGTCCTTCGCCATATTCGGCAGGACCTTGATGTAACTCTGGCCCAGCAGGTAGCCAATAACCGTCTGTTTGTTCTCCTCGGAGTCACCCATGGCGCTGAGTACCAACCGGATGGACTCCTGCTCGCCCTGGGCCCGGAGAATGGCGGATTCCTTATCGCCCTGGGCATTCAGAATTGAAGACTCGCGCTGGCCCTGGGCCATCGCGATGGCTGCGGACTTTTCACCTTCGGCTTCGGTAACCGTGGCCCGACGTTTCCGCTCTGCGGCCATCTGTAGTCGCATGGCCTCTTCCACTTCTTCAGGCATGCTGATGTCCTGGACCTCGACCCGGGTGAGTTTAACCCCCCACTTGGATGCGGCTTCTTCCATCTCGGCCTGGATGGCGTTATTCACCTCGCTGCGGGATTCAAACAGCTTGTCCAGTTCCATTTTGCCCACCACCGAACGCAGCGTCGTCTTGGCAAGAACTTCCACCGCCTGGCTCATGTTGGCGACTTCGTAAACGGCACGGCGGGGATCAATAATCTGGTAATACAGGGCGCCGTTGATCTTCACGGTGACGTTATCCGTGGTCACGACCGGCTGTCCCGGGAAGTCCATGACGGTTTCCCGGCGGTCAATCCGGACCTCGTCACTCATCACCGGGTGATAATCCTCGCCCATGCGAACGTAGCGAATCATGGTGATCGGCCGTGGCCGCTCGATAAAGGGAATGATGATGTTCACCCCACTCTCGAGGATGCGGTTGAAAGAGCCCAGACGCTCAATAACCATGACCTCCGACTGGCGAACAATCACCAGGCCCTTGGCAATGATGAAAATACCGATAACGACAACGATCAGGCTGATAATCAGCCCGGGTGAAATGTACGGATCCATGCTTACTGCTCCTTGTGTGTGATCGTCTGAACAACGGCAGTTGTGCCGTCGAAATGTCTGAAAATGACGCTGGTTCCTTCCGGAAGATCGGTTTCCCCGGTATCCGCGACTCGCAGGCGATAGAAATCACCATTGACCTTGATGCCGGTAGCACCATCGAAATCCCGCTTCAGGGTCTGGTAACGCCGGCCCTGCTCTACCCCCGTGCCCGTGGTTCCATACGCCACGCCCCTGGGTGAGAAGCGAGGCCTGATCCAGCGAATGGCGACAGGCACCAGGATGCCGGAGAAAATGCCCATGCCGGCGAGCTGCCACTCAAAGGAAACGCCCAGAAAAGCCAGCAGGGCGGTCAAAGCGGCGGCAATGCCCAGGGCCAGAAGCAACAGGACACCAGAGGCCAGTTCCGTCAGGCTCAGCACCAGAGCCAGAATCAGCCAGAAATGTGTGAGACTCCATTCCATACAGAAAATCCACAGGGTCGGGGGACGGTGGGCCGGCCTATGTTACCCGCCGGCTGACGGTGGTGGATTGTACCGGAAACCGGGTGCTGAGTCAGAGAGTGGCCGGAATGCCTTGTGGCCTGGTTCACTAAAGCCATATCCCGCGTGCAGGCAGCTGTTAGAGTATCTGCTTTAATTGCCAGAGCACACAACAAGAGGTCTGTGACCATGAAAAATCTCAAGAACAAAGTTGCCGTTGTTACCGGTGCCGGCTCGGGTATCGGTCGTGCGCTCGCCAGATCCCTGGCGGACCGGGGCTGCAGGCTGGCGCTGTCGGATGTCAACGAGGCAGGCCTCGCGGAAACCGCAGAAGCGCTGAAAGGCGCTGATCTGAAGACCTATCGGCTGGATGTCTCGGATCGCGATGCCATCTTTGCCCATGCAGAGCAAGTTGTGAAAGACTTTGGTCAGGTCAATCTGGTCATCAACAATGCCGGCGTTGCGCTTTCGGCTACGGTACGCGAGATGACCGACGAGGACTTCAAATGGGTCATGGATATTGATTTCTGGGGTGTTGCCCATGGTACCCGGGCCTTCCTGCCCCACCTGATTGCCTCGGGCGATGGTCACGTGGTGAACGTCTCCAGCGTATTTGGCCTGATCGGCGTGCCCAAACAAAGCGCTTATAACGCCGCCAAGTTCGCGGTTCGCGGATTCACCGAAGCACTGCGCCAGGAAATGAAACTGGAGAACCAGCCGGTGGCAGTGAGTTGTGTGCATCCGGGAGGCATTCGGACCAACATTGCCAATGCGGCGCGCATGGGCAAGTCCGAGAACGCCGATGCCCAGCGCAAGGGCTTCGACAAGCTGGCCATGACCACGCCAGAGAAGGCGGCTGAGACGATTGTAAAAGGTATTCTGAGGAATGAATCCCGCATTCTGGTTGGCCCGGATGCCTGGGGTATCGATGTAATCAACCGCCTGCTGGGCTCCGCATACCAACCTCTGGTAGAGCGATTCTCCCGGAAGAACCTGTATATCTGATAAATAATTGTGTCTGTTGTGGACTCCGGTGATTGCCGGAGTCTGCTGTACATTTTACAAACAGTTTTTCGTGGCTATACTCGGAAGCTGATCCAAGGAAGAGTCAGCATGAATACGCCTCACCATTCCGACCTGGGGGCCACTCTGGAACAGAGCCGCTCGGGTCTGCGCGACAGTCATCGCCGCTCACTGATGCGGCTGCTTTTTCTGGTTACCGGCTCGGCGCTGGTGGTTTTCGCGTGCCTGCAGATTCTCAATGATCATCTCTGGGTGGGTGTCGGGGAGCTTTGTGCCAGTGCGTTGCTCTATTTCGGCGTCTGGCGCCTGAAATCCACACCCTACCTGCAGCGTTGGATCTACGCCTATCTGGTAACACTGTTCGCCTTCTTCCTCGTGATCATGCTGTTGCCGGAAGCCTCGGTGGCCGCGTTTGTCTGGGTGTTGATGATGCCGGTACTGGCCTATTTGCTGCTGGGCAAGCACGAAGGCATGGTTCTCAGCGCGCCCTTCATGCTGGCCGGCGGCGTGATCTATTACATCCACCTTGGCCATGTGGGCAATCCCCACGCCATGATCGATCTGCTTAACATGGTCTTGTGCGGCGGGCTGATGCTGGCCTTCATCCACCTGTACGAGGTGCGCCGTGAAGAGGCCGAACAGCGTCTGGTGGATATGGCCCAGACGGACGCGCTGACCGGCCTCGCCAACCGCAGCAACTTCCAGGGTACCCTGAACCGTACGATCGCCGAGTGTGACCGCAGTGGTTCCGGATTTGCGCTGGTGGTAATGGATATTGACCATTTCAAGGTTGTCAACGACACCCTGGGCCATGAGGCCGGCGACTACGTGCTCAAGAACATCAGCCGATGCCTGACCGAGCGCCTGAGAAGCACGGACTTTGTCGGCCGCCTCGGTGGCGAGGAGTTCGGCCTGATTCTGAGGGATGTGAAGCCGGCAGATGCGTTTGTCCTGATGGACGAGCTGCGCCAGCGAATCTCTGAGCGCGAACTGCCTTATGGCGACGCCCGCATTCGGGTGACTGCGTCCTTCGGGATTGCCCAGTGGCCAGACCATGGTCGCGAAGCCGAGAGTCTGTTCCGGGTTGCAGATCGATGGCTTTACAGGGGCAAGCGAGCAGGGCGGAATCGTGTGGTCGGCGCCGGTCATAACCCCCGTCAGCTTGAGATTCTGACTGTCGAAGCGGGCTGATTCCGGTATTCTTGGGGCTATCATTCTCCTGCAAGATTGAAGTAGCCCATGTGTGAACTGCTGGCCATGAGCGCCAATACACCCACCGACCTGTGTTTCAGCTTCACCGGGCTGACCCGGCGGGGCGGAGAAACCGGCCCCCATAAAGACGGTTGGGGTGTCGCATTTTACGAGGGTAAAGGCGTCCGGGCCTTCCATGATGCCGACGCCAGCGCCAATTCCCGCATTGCTGAAGTGGTCCAGACTCACCCGATCAAGAGTGAAGTGGCCATCTGCCACATTCGCCAGGCCAACGTTGGCGACATCTGCCTGGCCAACACCCATCCGTTCATGCGTGAGCTCTGGGGCCGTTACTGGGTCTTCGCCCACAACGGCCAGCTCTCCGGCTTCCGTTCGACTCCGGGATTCTATGAGCCGGTCGGCACCACCGACAGCGAAGCCCTGTTCTGCGACATCCTCAACCACTTGCGCAGCCATTGTGACCGAAGCACTTCCACCGACCATATCATTGACCGACTGGTGCGCCTGTCGATGGCTTACGCCAGCCAGGGCGTGTTCAACCTCCTGCTCAGCAACGGCGACTGGCTGTTTACCTATTGCACCACCAAAATGGCCAGCATTACCCGACGGGCTCCGTTTGGTCCCGCTCGTCTGAAAGACGCGGACGTGACGGTGGACTTTGAATCGGAGACTACGCCCAACGATATCGTCAGCGTGATCGTTACTGAACCTCTGACCACCGATGAAAAGTGGGATGTTTACCAGCCGGGTGAATGGCGGCTTTGGCGGAAGGGAGAGGTTATTCGCTCTGGCGTCGCTGAGCCGAATGCGTGACCCGGGAGTGTGGAATCGGGTGGGGAGGTCTTTCTTCCGGGAAAAGGCAACTCGCTGCGCTCAGACATCATTTTCCCTCCACAAAGACCTCCCCACCCGCTTCCCTTCAGGGTGGGGAGTTGAGTTGCTTCCGGGATTACTGAAGGGTGCGGCGATTACCCTTCTGATACTGCGGTGCAATGTGTGACTGGATCTCTTCCTTGAAACGGGCGATCAGGTCGCTGTTGTCGTGATCCCAGGGGTGGAAGCCGGGTTTGAAGTACTCCAGCCATGTGGGAATCAGGCTTGAGAAGGTCCCGTTTATGCCCCACAGGCGCCAGAGACCGGTGGCGGTGTCTTTCAGAGAGAAGTTCTTGCGGTCGTTCAGCATCATCCGGCTGGTAAAATAGGTGCTCATCACACCCAGGGCGGCGGTGCTGAACATGAGATAAAAGGCCCTTTCGGCGTAGGTCCCGCCGGCAGCCTGGAACACATCGTAGGCAACCGCCTTGTGCTCGGTTTCTTCAATCGCATGCCAGACCCACAGCGGACGCATGGATTCATCCATGTCCTGGCGCACATCGTCGCGCTCCAGCAGCATGTCGGCCATCATCGCGGTAAGGTGCTCCAGCGCACAGGTAATGGCCAACTGGTGGCGCTTGGGCAGCTTCTTGGCGATGCCCAGAACGACTTCCAGGTGTTTTTCCAGCTCTTCCACCGGCATGCCCTGGTCGCGAACGTGTTGGTTCATGGCGATGTGCTCCAGGGAATGCATGGCCTCCTGGCCGATGAACCCGCGTATCTCCTCTTTCAGTTTGGGATCGGAGATCTTGTCCCGGAACGCTCTTACCGAATCAACGAAGAACTGCTCGCCCTGGGGAAACAGTACCGAAAGCCCGTTCATGATGTGACTGATGGTGTAGCTGTTGTCGACCCAGTAACGGGGTACCTGCTCACCGAACTCAAACCCCATGCGCTGGGCTGTGATGGTGACGTTGTCGGGTGTGTTGGAGGCCCTGGTAACCGGAGCCGTCTTCTTTTCTGCGGTTTTGCTGCTCAGCATGTGTGTACTCCTCACTCTGGCTGATGTCATGGCTCCAGTGTGGGGCAGTCAATGTCCGGCAGGAATGCGCAAAGAGGACGGCCGTCGATCAGGTTGGGACACCGCCCGGAAAATGATTGGCTATGCTGACAGCGACCAGGGTGCGCCGGGCCCCACTGTCGCGGTGTAAGGCATCTGGTAAAGTCCAATGACGTGCTTCAGCCAATTCAATAATAAGGAATGCCAATGAGCGCAACCGGTTCGGATAGAGAACGGCAGATGCTGGGATTGTTCCTGGTGCCGGGCGCTTATCTGCGGGTTCTGGCCGAGACCGTCCGTCAACTGGGCTATAACGACCGGTTGCTCTATGAAGGCCTGGATGTCGCCCCGGACGATCTCAAGTCCAACGACAGCCGGGTGTTTGTCACCGATGCCATCATCATGGCCCAACGGGCCCTGAACCTCGCTGGCAAGGACGGTCTGAGCTTTGTGCTGGCCCGGGAGCTACGGCTGACGATCCATGGCACCCTGGGTTTCGCGGCACTTACCAGCCCCACCTTCGCCGATGCCCTTGATTCCGTACGCCGATACCTCCATCTGCGGGTGCCGTTTCTGGGTATGAGCCAGTCCGAGGCCGATGATCAGGTGCTGGTAAAACTCTGCACCGAATTCGAAGTGCCCGGCCTCTATCCGTTTCTGGCCGAGACCGTCAGCGCCACCCTGATTCTGCTGACCGAGCAACTGCTGGATCGTGACGATGCCGCAAAGCGCGGCTTCGCCCTGGAGGACGGCAAGCTGCCGGGTGTCACGGTTCGCCTCAGCGCGCCCGAGCCACCCTGGTACCGGCCGTTTGCTGATCAGCTTCCTGTGCGATTCGAATACGGCCAGCCCGACGAAATGATGGTGTTCCCCCGGGAGCTTTTGAACGTGCGCATGCGCCTGGCCGATGCGGAAGCCTCCCGAATGGCTCGCGACCAGTGCGAGTTCGAGCTGCAGAAGGCCCTGAAGGAACAGGGTGACATCGTCATGGCCATTCGCAATATGCTTCGGATGATGCCGGGTCCGCTGCCGTCACTGGAAGCCATGGCGGAACGATTCTGCGTCTCGTCCCGAACACTCAAGCGCCGGCTGGCGGACCGGGATACCAGCTATCGGGAAATTGTCGAATCGGTGTTGAAAGACCGGGCGATCCAGTTGCTCCGGTATACCAACCAATCAGTCAGCGAGATTGCCTACGAGCTGGGCTATGCCGACCTGTCCAACTTTAGCCGGGCGTTCCGGAAGTGGACCGGCAAGTCGGCCAGCGAGTTTCGCGAGGGTGGGCCGGATCCGGCTCCGGAGGTTGGTCCCTGATTTTTGGGGCCTCCTGGTTTGGAGCGTGGTCGCAGGGCAGGGCATAAATTTTCAGGGTAAAAAGCAACTCGCTTCGCTCAGACATCTTTTTCCCCTGAAAATTTATGCCCCACCCCACGCCCTGTGAACAAAGGTGAGGCCCGTCCGGGAAATTCATTTAAGTGTTTTAATTTGTTTTTATTTCCTATGCCACAATAGTTTGACGGACGGGGGGGCGGATTATTTTCCCGCCAGGAAAAAGATGTCTGAGCGAAGCGAGTTGTTTTTCCCAAGGGAAAATAATCCGTCCCCCCGGCCAGCCCCCAAACCATCCCGGCTGGGAACCAAAGTAGAATCCACCGACGAGACCGAAAACAGGACCCAGAAACCATGACAGATCGCCCAAACACCCACAGCAAACTGATCGGCTACCTGCTATGGATCTTCGGATTCCTGGGTTCGCACCGGTTTTACTACGGCAAACCCGTTACCGGCACCATCTGGTTCTTTACCCTGGGGCTGCTGTTTATCGGCTGGATTATTGACCTGTTCCTGATTCCGGCCATGGACCGGGAGGCGGACCTTCGGTTCCGGGAAGGTGAGGTCAGCTACAACATCGGCTGGATCCTGCTGACCTTCCTGGGGATTTTCGGTATTCACCGGATGTACATGGGCAAGTGGATTACCGGAATCATCTACCTGTTCACCGGCGGCCTGTTCCTGATCGGTGTGCTGTATGACTTCTGGACCCTGAACAACCAGATTTCCATCCGGAACGAGGAACGCCGGTTCACCTAAACCAGGAGTTCTGCTTCGGGGGCTTGACGTTAATCAAGTGGCGCTCCATTTTCCGGGACTTTCGTTTTAAACGGAAAGTTTTCGTTGGACAATGGGCATCTGCGTTGAGGTTCCCGGAGATCGTGTGCTGAAGTCTGTTTTTTCCTTCTGTCAGGTGGCGATACTTTTGTCACTGTGGCTGCCGCAGAGTTTGGCTTCTTCGGCCTTGGCGCCCGTTGTGGTTGGAGAAGAGACTGCCTACACCCTGTCGGGGTGGATGTCGGTATACCGCGATGAGACATCGGACCTACCTTTTACCGATGCTGTCAGGCTTTACCAAGCCGGTGCATTTGAACAGCCGGCCACAGTTGATCCCTCCCGCACCAATTTTGGCCTGACCTCCGATCAGATATGGCTTGCCCTGGAGTTCTCGACGAAGGCTGAAATTTCAGAGCGATGGTTTTTTGAGGTGGCACACGCCTCGCTCGATTATGTGGACTTCTATCTGCTGGAAGATGGCGAACAGTTGGCTCATTTTCGCTCGGGTGACCGCGAACCGTTTCATGAAAAACCCGTCCGCCACCGAAACCACGTGTTTCCCGCCCGCCTGTCTCCCGACCGCCATTATCAGCTGTTCCTGAGTGTTCGTTCCGCCGGCACACTCACAGTGCCGGTGACCCTGTGGCAGGAAGACAGCTTGTGGGCAAGTGACCAGCAGACATACTCAGCTTTAAGTCTTTACTACGGTGTTCTCGTTGCGCTACTGGTATACAACCTGTTCCTGTTCTTTTCCCTGCGTGACCCACTCTATCTGACGTATGTGGGATTTATAGCCTGCCTGGGCGTGGGGCAAGCTGGCTTGTCAGGCCTGACGGGGCAGTTCCTTTGGCCTGAAACGCCCTGGTTGGTCCACCTGTCGCCAACCGCCGGAGTCGCCGCCGCCGGCGTCTTTGGGGCATTGTTCGTACACAGGTTCCTCGCCGGCACGCCGGCTCGGCTGAAACTTGGATGGCTCATGCCTGGCCTCAGCATCGCTTACGGCGTCACCTTCCTGACTGCGATTCTGGGTTCCTATCATCTGGCGGCGATTTCAGTAAACCTCATTTCCATGGTTCTGGTAGCCGGGGCTCTTTTCCTTGGTGCGGTCAGTCTGTTGCGAGGGGAGCCCGGAGCCCGGTTCTTCGTACTGGCCTGGGTGTGCTTCCTCCTGGGTGTCCTGGTTATCACCCTTCACAACGTGGGCATACTGCCCTCGAACAGCTTTACCACCAATGCAATGCTGATTGGTTCGGCCATGGAGATGTTGCTGCTGTCCCTGGCCCTGGCGGACCGGATCAACGAATTGCAAAGGGCCCGGGTGCGTGCCCAGAAGCAGGCGTTGCGGAGCCGACAGAAAGTACTGGAGGTTGTTAAGGAAAACGAACGACAGCTGGAAAGCCGGGTCGCCGAACGCACGCGGGAGTTGGAGGCGGTCAACCTTCAGTTGCGGGAAAGCCAGCATTTGCTGGAGAAGCAGGCCAATCACGATACGCTCACCGGCCTGGCGAACCGGAAGCTATTGCAGGATAGGATCATGGGCGCCAAGGCTCGGGCCCGGCGTTCGGGGGAGAGTTTTGCCCTGGTGGTCGTGGATCTCAACAAGTTCAAACAGATCAACGATACCTTTGGTCATGTAGCCGGTGATGAAGTGCTGATTGCGATTGGTAACCGGTTGGGAGCGGTCCCCAGAGGCTCGGATACCGTCGCCCGAATCGGTGGTGACGAGTTTGTTCTTCTGCTGGAAGGGATCCATGGCCAGGACGATCTCGACCGCATTGAAACACATCTCGCCAGAATTGGTGATTCGCCGATTCCATTGAGTTGTGGCACTGATGTCCGTGTCGGGTTGAGCATAGGGATAGCCCTGTATCCGGACGATACCCGGGATCTGGAACGCCTGTTCTCGCTCGCTGACGCAGCCATGTACCGTAACAAGCAGAACGGAAAAGCTGGCTCGTGTGAGGTTTAGAGGCCGGCGGCGGTTTCCAGTTCGATCAGGGCCTCTTCCAGATAGTCGAGCATTCGCTGCAGGCTGGGTAGCGTGCGGCGGCAACCGATGAGGCCGAATTCCACCTGGTCGCCGTAGCTGGTCAGGGTCATGTTCAGGGCCAGGCGGTCCATGGCGATGGAGACCGGGTACATGCCGTCCATCGTGGCACCGTTCCAGTAGCAAGTCTCTCGCGGTCCGGGGACGTTCGAAATCACCACGTTGAAGGTCTGCCATTTTGGTGCCATGCCGGTGAGCAGATTGAACGCAGCCGGCGCCAGGGTCAGGGCGGTGTAGTTGATGATTTCTTCCGGGGACATGTGGGCATAGCGGTCCTTGGCGGCTTTCACATCCTCGTGGATCTGCATCAGCCGGGTCACCGGACTGGTGACATCGGTATGCAGCGAGGCGAGGATAACGCCGACCTGATTGCCGCCGGAACTGTCATCCTTGCGTAGGGACACTGGCACCATGGCGATCAGCGGCTTTTCCGGCAGGGCGTCCAGGTTCATCAGGTAGCTGCGCAGCGCCGTGGCGCACATGGCCATCACCACATCATTGACCGTGGTTCCATAGGCCTTGCACACACCCTTTATCCGGCTCAGGCAGTAGGATTGCGCGGCGAAGCGCCGGGAACCGGTGATCTTCTGGTTCAGGATGCTGCGGGGCGCGTGGAAAATGGAAGAGTAAGCCGGGTCTTTGCGGGCGTCGTTGATGGTTCTCAGCAGTTCCCGGGCCACGGTGGGCACCGTGCCCAGTTGCTTGCCGGATTCCCCCAGCAGATGGCCGACAATTCGCCACAGGGAGGGGCCGCCATCATCCTTTTCACGGGATGGGCGGGGTGGCATGGCCCAGATCGGCGGCATGTCCCGCTCGCCGGTATCCTGGCACAGCATCTGGGTGACCATCCGCATGGCCGATACACCGTCCACCAGTGCATGGTGCACCTTGATATACACCGCAAACTGCCGCTCGCCCAATCCCTCAATCAGATGAAACTCCCACAGCGGTCGCTCCCGGTCCATCAGGTGGGAGTGTTCCGCCGAGACAAACGACAACAATTCCCTGACCCGTCCCGGGGTCGGCAGTGCTTCGAACCGGAAATGGTGCTCCAGATCCAGGTGCTCGTCTTCCACCCAGACCGGCTGGCCGAAACGGTAATCCAGGCGCTGATTAAATGGAGGAGTCACCTTCGTGTACTGCCTGAGCCGATCGGCCAGCCGGGCCACGTAATCATCCGGTGCGTCGTCCGGGAAGGAGAACAGCTGAAGCCCGCCAACGTGCATGGGCTGCTGCCGCTTTTCTAGCCAGAGAAAAAGCTGATCCGTAGGGCTGAGGGGTTTCACAGGGCGTCCTTGTTGTCGGTACTGTGACAATAGTAGCGCAGATAAATGGCAACGGGATTGGCCCCTATGCGGATTCCTTTTACCGGCCGGGCCAAACGGCCCGCAAGGTCCGGACAGGGTTTTTCGTCGTAAGCCATAAACTAACGTTAGCAATTGCATCCATCGAACGATTTTTGGAGAAAAGGATGTGGCTACCCTCATGAGGAGCCTGCAAGGTGCTTTATTACTTGTGGGCAGTCTGTTTCCGCCGTTTATCGCTGCCCAGGACTTGCCAAGTGTCCAGCTGGAAACCGTGTCTTCGGAAGATATCGTCCAGGAAGTGACCCTGAACGGCACCGTGAACGCTCTTCGAGTATCCGGCATATCCGTTTCCGTTGCAGGACTGCTGGACGAGGTTCGTGTGGAAACCGGAGATCGTGTCTCGCAGGGCGATGTGCTGGTGAAACTGGACGATGAAATGGTGACCTGGGAGTTGGCCTCCGCCCGGGCTGAGGCGGAAGAGGCGCGCAGTCGTCTGGAGGAAGCCGAGCGCCGGCTGCGCGAGGCCCGGTCCGTCGGCGCAGGGCGTAACATTGCGGCCACGGAGGTGAGTGCCCGGGAAAGTGAAGTTGCCGCCCGCGAGGCTACCCTTGCTCGCCTGGAGGCGGTCCGTCGACAGGTTGACGTTCGGGCCGGGCGCCACCGTGTGGCAGCACCCTTCGACGGCGTGGTCAGCCAGCGCTCGAGGGATCTCGGGGAATGGGTAACCCCGGGTGACCAGCTGCTGACACTGGTGGATACCGATAATCTGCGCCTGGACTTCCAGGTACCTCAAACCTTCTTCAAACGCATCGACGATAACAGCCAGCTGCTGATCCAGAACGGAGAGGATCGGAGCAGAGCGGTTATCGATGTCCTGGTGCCGATCAACGATCCCCAGTCCCGAACCTTTCTCCTTCGAGCCGTAAAGCCTGACTCCGTAAAGCTGCTTCCGGGCATGGCGACCCAGGCGGTCTTGCGGGTAACCACCGGCGAACGCGGGCTGACTGTTTCACGGGATGCCATCAATCGCTATCCCGAGGGGCGGACCACGGTATGGATCGCTGAGCCGGAGGATGAAGATACCTGGACTGTGCGGGAGAAACGGGTGCGCCTGGGTACAAGCTTCGAGGGCCGGGTACAAGTGACCAGCGGTCTCGAATCAGACCAGCGGGTCGTGGTCCGTGGCAATGAATCCCTTAGCGAGGGTATCAGCGTGCAGGTTGCCGAACGGGAGAGCCGCTGATGTTCGCCGGTATTATCCGCCACGGCACCCTGGTGACCGTTATTGCCCTGATTGTTGCCATTCTGGGTGCGGCCGCCGCGCTCCGGATTCCGGTCCAGATGATTCCGGACCTGGAGGTGCGCACTGTCACGGTCGAAACCAGCTGGCCTGGCGCCACGCCCCAGGACATTGAGAAAGAGATCCTGATTGAGCAGGAACGTTTCCTGCGCAATGTCCCGAATCTCAGCCGGATGACCGCTACCGCCTCCAGTGGCTCGGCGGAAATCGAGCTGGAGTTTCCGTTCGGCGTGGATATTACCGAGACCCTTATCCAGATCAACAACGCCCTGAGTCAGGTTTCCGACTATCCCCGCAACGTGGACGAGCCGAGGATTGTTGCCGCGTCATTTTCGTCGAATGCATTCATGTACTTCCGGATAGCCACCCTCGAGGGGAACCCCCGGGAGCTGGATATCGAGCTGATGCGCGATTTCATTGAAGATCGCGTGCGACCCAGGATGGAGAGTGTGCCCGGAGTCTCCGAGGTAACTGTCGGCGGCGGCGCCGACCGGCAGATGCAGATCATTGTCGACGAAGCGGCCCTGGCCCAGCGTGGCCTGAGTCTGGTGGATCTGCGCGATGCCATCGTGGCCCGCAACCAGGATATTTCCGGTGGCGAGATCGATTCGGGAAAGCGCCGCTATCTTCTGCGTACTGTGGGGCGCTTTGACGATGTTGAATCCCTGGAGCAGCTGGTGGTTCGCAGGCAGGGGGACAGTGTGGTGCGGCTGGGTGAAGTGGCTCAGGTGCAGCAGGGCCACTCCCGGATACGTGAACTGTCCATCATCAACGGCCAGCGGGTGATCGGACTTCAGGTCCGCCGGGAAAGCGGTTCCAACGTGATTGATATCAAGCACGCCATGATGGGGGAAGTGGCGGCTATCAACCGGGAAGTGCTGGAGCCTGCGGGCATGAGCCTGGGCCTCACGGCGGATGATGCTCGCTACGTGGAAGCCTCCGTGGCCAATGTCTGGACCAACCTGGGGATTGGTGCTGCCTTCGCAACTCTGGTGATGTTTCTGTTTCTGAGGTCTGGCCGGGCGACGTTTGCCGGCGTGGTGGGCATTCCGCTGTGCGCGATAGCGGCGTTTATCGGCTTACTGATCACCGGCCGCACCATCAACGTGATTTCCCTGGCCGGTATTGCCTTTGCCATCGGCATGACGGTGGATAACAGTATCGTGGTGCTGGAAAACATCGAGCGACACCGGCGGCTGGGGCTGGACCGATTTGAATCCGCCCTCAAGGGTGTTCGCGAAGTCTGGCCTGCCGTGTTGGCGTCAACCACCACAACCATCCTGGTTTTCCTGCCGATCCTGTTTATCGAGGAAGAAGCCGGTCAGTTGTACTCGGATGTGGCGATAGCGATCTCCGCTGCCATTCTGGCGTCAATGCTGGTGGCAACCACCATTATTCCCACGCTCTGTGCGCGGCTGGATTTCGGCCGGCGGGGCGTGAAAACCGATCAGTATGGTAATGAAACTTCCGGACGCTGGAGTGGAGCTGTCATGGCCGCGGTAAAGTGGCTTGTAAACGGCACGGTGCGCAGGGTTCTGGTCATGGCTGCGACCGTTGGCTTCAGCCTCTGGGTGATCCTCGTGCTGACCCCGCCCGCGGAGTACCTGCCCGAGGGCGAGGAACCCAAGACCTTTGCCGCCATGTCGGCGCCGCCCGGTTATAACCTGTCTGAAATGGAAGCCATTGCCCGCCAGGTCGAAGACCACTTCCTGCCCCACGTCAACGCTGATGGTGAGGCCTACGCCGCCGGCGAAACCAGCGTGCCGCCCATGGCCTATCTCAACATGCAGGTAACCCCGACCCGGGTGCGGATCATCGCGGAAACACTGAACCCGCGGCATATTGAAGCCTTGATGGATGAGATTACCCGTTTCTATGAGCAGTTCCCGGGCATGCGCGCCTTTGCCGCGAAGGGGTCCATTATTTCCAGCAATGATGGCGGCACCCGCAGCATCAACCTGGATGTCTCCGGTCCGGACCTGGTCTCGGTGTACCGTGCTGCCAATGCCGCTTACCGGCGGGCCGAGGAAATCTTCGACAATCCCCGCATTCAGAGCCAGCCTTCCACGCTATCCCTGGCGCAACCGCTGATCCAGATCATGCCCGACTGGGATCGTGCTGCCGAACTTGGCCTGGGCGCCGAGGGGATTGGTTTTACCGTGGCTTCGCTTACCGAGGGCAGCTATGTTGACGATTTCTTCCTGGATGACGAGAAGATCGATATCTACGTCTATGGCAGTGAAGGCCGTAACCCGGCCCTGGATGATCTGCCGGATGTCATGGTGCATACGCCCCAGGGGGCCACGTTGCCCCTGTCGAGCCTGGCCACCATCGAGGAGACCGTGGATACCAGCACCGTACGCCGCGTCGATGGCCGCCGCACCGTGACCCTGAACGTGATACCCCCGGCCGACGTGCCTCTGGAAGCCGGAGTTGAGCGGGTGCGCACGGAATTACTGCAGTCCATGCGTGACAGCGGTGACTTGCCGGCCAATGTCAACGTGGACATCTCCGGCGCCAGCGACCAGCTGAATGCCACGCGGGACGCACTGACTGGTAATTTCATCATTGCCATCGCGATTGTCTACCTGCTGCTGGTGGCCATATTCGCCCACTGGGGATTCCCGTTGCTGATTATGACTGCGATCCCCCTGGGCGTTGCTGGCGGCATCGTGGGCCTGGCCCTGATGAACCTGGTGGGTGGCCTGCTGCCCATGATCGGCCTCCAGCCCCTGACACAGCCCTTTGACATGATCACCATGCTGGGCTTCCTGATCCTGATGGGAACGGTGGTGAACAACCCGATCCTGGTGGTGGATCAGGCCCGGCAGAACCTGCGTCAGAAGGGCGTTACCGTGGTGCAAGCCGTCACCGGCGCCGTCCAGACCCGCCTGCGACCCATTGCCATGACCACGCTGACCACCATTTGCGGTCTCTCGCCCCTGGTGTTCCTGCCGGGCGAAGGTACCGAGCTTTATCGCGGTGTCGGAGCCATCGTCCTCTTCGGCCTGCTGGGGGCAGCCATCGTGACGGTGACCTTCTTGCCGTCACTGACCATCTTTGTTCTTGGCTGGCGGGAGCGTTGGCGGTTGCGCCGTACTGGGGAGGTCTGAGCTGGGAGTATCGCCGTCACACGCCATGGGAGGCCTTTGTTCCGGGGAAAAGCAACTCGCTTCGCTCAGACATCTTTTCCCCTGCACAAAGACCTCCCATACCACGCGCCGGCTCTTGCCGGCTTCAGGCAGCGATTGACTCTCGCTGATTGGCCCGGACTTCAAGTCGGATCTGATTGCCATCCAGCAGCACCGGATAGGTTTTGACCCGTACGATATCGTCTTCCAGACAAACGCCGGTGCGCAGACTGAAATGCTGCTTGTACAACGGCGACGCCACCACCGGCTCACCCTTCAAATCCCCGGTAATCCCCCGGGCCAGCACATTCGAGCCGCTGAACGGATCTGTGTGACTGATGGCAAACAACGCCGGCAGCCGATGCGGCAGATAAAACACCGCCACCGGTCCTTCTTCGGTCCATACCGCAATGCCCGATTCCGGTACCAGATCTTCTACGGTACAGACGGCTTCCCAACGTGTGCGTGGTTTCATCGTGTTTCTCCTATTCCTTCTGCGTTTATTTCAACTATGCGTTACAAGCGATACCACGGAAGCCTGGTGCGCGAGGTGGTATGGGGGTGCTTTTCTGGCGGGAAAAAGATGTCTGAGCGAAGCGAGTTGTTTTTCCCAGAAGAAAAGCACCCCCATGGCGCCTTGCTCTTCACCAGAACCTAAAGTCTACGCAGACTCCAAAACAGGCCGCCGCTGCCCCCGCTCAACCGTCCACTCCTGAACCGGATCGCGTTGCGAAGGCGCATTCACAAACTCCCGGAAGCGCTTCCGCTTCTCCGGATCCTCGACAGCCGTCTTCCACTCGCACTGGTAGGTGCCGACGATCCCCTCCATGTGCTCCTCCAGTTCTGCGCCGATTCCCAGACTGTCCTCCAGCACCACCTGCTTCAGGTACTCCAGGCCGCCTTCCAGGTTTTCCATCCAGACACTGGTGCGCTGTAGCCGGTCGGCGGTGCGCACGTAAAACATCACCACCCGGTCAATGGTGCGGATCAGTTCTTCATCAGACAGATCCGTGGCAAACAGATCGGCGTGGCGTGGCCGCATGCCGCCGTTGCCGCAGACATACAGGTTCCAGCCGTTCTCCGTGGCGATCACACCAAAGTCCTTGCTCTGGGCTTCGGCACATTCCCGGGTGCAGCCCGAGACCGCCATCTTCACTTTGTGAGGCGCCCGCAGACCCTTGTAGCGGTCTTCCAGGCGAATCGCCATGCCCACGCTGTCCTGCACACCGTAACGGCACCAGGTATTGCCGACGCAGGATTTCACGGTGCGCAGGGATTTGCCGTAGGCGTGGCCGGTCTCGAAGCCGGCGGCGATCAGCTTTTCCCAGATCTCCGGTAACTGGCTCAGGGTGGCGCCGAACAGATCCACTCGCTGGCCGCCGGTGATCTTGGTGTAGAGATCGTATTCCTTGGCCACCTCACCCAGCGTAATCAGTTTGTCCGGGGTGATCTCGCCACCGGGGATGCGCGGCACGATGGAGTAGGTGCCGTTCTTCTGCATGTTGGCCATGAAAGTGTCGTTGGTGTCCTGCAGCGGCACGTGATCCGTGGCCAGGATGTGCTCGTTCCAGCAGGTGGCCAGGATCGAGGCCACCGCCGGTTTGCAGATGTCGCAGCCATGACCCTTGCCGTGCTGACTGATCAGGGTCCGGAAGGTGCGGATGCCGTTCACCTTCACGATATGGAATAGTTCCTGGCGGCTGTACGGGAAGTGCTCGCACAGATCCTTGCTGACTTCCACACCGCGCTTTTCCAGCTCGCTGTCCACCACGTTCTTGAGCAGGGCTGTGCAGCCGCCACAGCCGGTGCTGGCCTTGGTTTCGGCCTTGACGCTGCCGAGGTCGGAACAGCCGGCATCGATGGCGCCACAGATATCCCCCTTGGTCACGTTGTGGCAGGAGCAGATGGAGGCGGTTTCCGGCAGGGCATCGGGGCCCAGGGCCGGCGCCCCGCCCTGGCTTTCCGGCAGGATCAGGGTTTCCGGATTCTCCGGCAGAGTGATGCCGTTGAGGGCGTATTGTAAAAGGGTGTCATAGTGGCTGTTGTCACCTACCAGAATGGCGCCCAGCAGTGTCTTGCCGTCTTCACTGATCACCATGCGGCGATAGTGGCCGGCCTGCTCATCGTTGAAGCGGATGTTGCGAGCGCCCGGGGTCTGGGCGTGGGCGTCACCGATGGAACCCACGTCCACGCCCAGCAGTTTGAGCTTGGTGCTCATGTCGGCCCCGGTAAAGGCAGTCTCTTGATCACCGTTCAGGGCCGCAGATAAAGTGCGGGCCATGGTGTAGCCGGGTGCCACCAGACCGAAAATTTTCTGTTCCCAGAGCGCGCACTCGCCAATGGCGTGCACATGGGGGTCCGACGTGGTGCAGTGGTTATCGATCACGATGCCGCCGCGCTCGCCGATCTCCAGTCCACTGGCCCGGGCCAGGGCGTCCTGGGGGCGGATACCGGCTGAGAAGACGATCAGATCTGTCTCGAGGAAGGATTGGTCGCTGAAACTCATGCGCAGACGGGCATCCTCGCCCTCGGTAATCGCTGTGGTCGCCTTCTCGGTGTGCACCTGAACGCCCAGCTCCTCGATCTTGTGGCGCAGCAGGGCGCCGCCATCGGCATCCAGCTGAACCGGCATCAGTCGGGGGGCAAATTCCACCACGTGGGCTTCCAGTCCCAGGCTCTTGAGCGCATTGGCCGCTTCAAGACCCAGCAGACCGCCGCCTACCACCACGCCTGTGCGGGCACCTTCCGAGCTGGCGCGAATGGCATCCAGGTCATCCAGGGTCCGGTAAACCAGGCAGTGCGGGCGATCATTGCCCTTGATCGGTGGTACGAACGGATAGGAGCCGGTGGCCAGCACCAGTTCGTCGTACCGGTAGCTGCCACGGGGCGTTTCCAGGGTGCGATGTTCCCGGTTGATGCCGGTTACCTGTTCGTTCAGGTGCAGTTGAATGCCCTGCTCGCTGTACCACTCCAGCGTGCCCATGGCGAGATCCGCATGGCTGGAGCCGCCGAAATACTCGGACAGGTGGACCCGGTCATAGGCCAGCTGTTTTTCCTCGCCGAACACGATGATCTCGAAATCGGCAGCGGCCGGGCTGGCGCAGAATTGTTCCAGGAAGTGATGGCCGACCATGCCGTTGCCAATCACGATCAGGGTTTTCTTGCTCATTCCGGTTCTGCCTCCCACACAACAAAAAAAGCCGGAGCATCTATTCCCGAGGGAGGGAAATCGATGGTCCGGCGCCAATGCCAACAACAATGATCTGATGGTCCGGCCTGATCCGTGGCCGGGACGTTCGTCCTTGCTGAAAGTGTTGCTATCTTCATGCCAGTTTTTTAAATACAGTAAAAACAACAAGTTGGGAGTTTTGATAAGTTTTCGGGGCGGTTTCGGGCCGAAAAACTGCCCTGTCGCAGGGCAGACTGCACGGCTTTGGCGCCTGTTTCGTATGGCGCGGTAATTGCTCCACTGTCTCTGCGAATTGCAGATAATCCCCCGGCGGGGGTAAGGGTGAGAGCGCCCGGGAGTGTAGTGATGAATACCAAGCGCAATACCGCTCCGGAAATTCCCGGTGCAGGCGACTATCTGATTGCGTCGAAGACCTGCGAGCTGATGAGCCTCCAGTATTTTTTGCAGATGGGCAGGCTTGTTCAATGCATTAGCAGTCTGGTGCATGGTCTGCAAAGGGAACGCGGCGCGTCTAACGTGTTTCTCGGTTCTTCGGGACAGAAATTTCAGGAAGAAAGACAGTCGCTGGCCGAGGAATCCGACCGGCTCAAAAAATCCTTTGAGCATGCGCTGGCAGAGATTCACGAAGAGCTGACGGGTCACCCGGTCAGTAGCCGTTTGCTAAACCAGATTGCCAGCGCCCTTCATAGCCTCGATGGCCTTGGCGAGCTGAGGCGGTGCGTTGTGGCACGGAAAATTACTGCGGAATCGGCGACTGAGGACTACAGCAGTCTGATTCACAATCTGATAGCCGTTGTATTCGAAGCCGCCGACACCGCCGCAGACCCCACGATTGCCGGATTGCTGGTGGCGATGGTTCACCTGATGAATGGCAAGGAATTGTGCGGACAGGAACGGGCCGTGGGCTCCGCAGGCTTTTCGAGCGGCGCGTTTGATCGTGCCCTTTCGCAGCGCATGGCGCACCTTATTGAGGCGCAGGAACGCTGTTTCGAGGTGTTTGCCAGTTTTGCAGATGCTGATTCATTGTCGCTCTGGCAAGAGACCCGCGCTCACGATCGCGAGGGTGACATCGAACGAATGAGAGGTCTGGCATCGTCTGTCGGGCGTTATAAAGATCTGGATCCAGAGCTTGCCGATCAGTGGTTCAGGCTGATGACCGAGCGTATCGATGCTCTGAAACAGGTTGAGGATTCTGTCGAAGGCTGCTTTCACACCCGGTGTATCGAGCGCTTTGCCGCTGCCAAAGAGTCATTGGCCCATCAGGAGACATTGATTGCATCGCTTGATGCCGGTGGGGCCGCCAATCAACCCCTGCTGGTTTTGTGCAATTCCGGAAGCGAAGGCTCAACGGGCGAGGCGTTTTCAAGTGAAGGGATGGGGCAGCAGTTCGGCCGTTCAATCTTTGAGCTGGTGCAGGAGCAGACTCGCCGCTTGCAGCAGATGACTGACGAACTCCGGAGTGCGAAGGAAGCATTGGAAGACCGGAAAACCCAGGAAAAAGCGGTGCTCCTGCTGATGGAGCATCGAAAAATCAGTAACGACGAAGCCCACCGCTTGCTCCGGAAGTTGGCGATGGATCAGGGCAGGAAACTCCCAGAGGTTGCCCGGTCACTTATTTCGATGGCAGATGTACTCAGGTAAGCAAAGTCACTAGCGCTGACCAAGCCGGCTCAGCATCTGCACAGGAACCCGGTAGCGCACCCCTTTCGACGGGCCGATACCATCCACGGTGCAGGTCTTGCGATTGACCCGGATGATCTGCCCGTGCAGCTCCCGCCGGCCTGCACCGAAACGCACGGTATCGCCCACCTGCCAGTGGGCCATCTGTTGCCTTGTGTCTACAGGCTCGAAGGGCGTATCCGGTAGCGCCAGGCCCTGTTCCCGGGCCTCATCTGCCAGGGCCTTACGGGTCGCTTGCGCCGCCCCGCTCTCGTGTAACTCATCCAGAATGGTGTAGAAATGGCGGTTGTGCACAGAACCCCGGTACCGCTGTCCGGCACTTTGCTGCAGGAGATGGGCAAATTCATGGCAGCAGGTGTGTGCCAACAGATTCAGAGTGCTCAGCTCCCCTCCAAAGTACCCCCGTTTCCGGATCTCCCGGCCCGACAGCCAGCCGCTCGCCGTCTCCGGCTGGTGCTTGGCGGCAATCATGCGGGCACCGTAGGTGATCAGATGTTGCCGGTCGCGAGAATCGTAACGGTGGTAGGTGGCCTGGCCAGACCCAACCCGGCAATGCAGGACGCTGCCCGGATTGCGTTCCCGGACCCACGGCTCCGCCGGTTGCCAGAGCCAGTCCCGGGTGACGGCGCACATGAGCTCGCCGAGGCTGATGGCGGTCTGGGTTGGTAGGAGCGTTTGCTGCAAACTTGGGTACCTGGTCAACTTCATGGATGCGTCAGACCTGACAAGCTTAACGTTCGAATTTGCGGTTTGCTATGGTTCGGCTCGGCAATATTATGCAGCGGTACTGATCATCGATCTCTGGGAAAAGTCTAGCGAAGACCTGGCGGTGATCCCTTGTCGAATGAGTAAAAAAAGAATAGTTTATACTCATGGATGTCTTTGAATTTGATGGAACCAAGAGCAAAGCCAATCTGGAAAAGCATGGCATTGATTTCGTGGCGGCCCAGCAGTTGTGGCAAGACCCGTACCTGATGGAAATAAGGGCAGATTCCACGGATGAGCCCCGATATTTACTAATTGGCAAGATCGGTGGCAAGCACTGGTCGGCAGTTGTCACCTACCGGAAAGGGCGTATTCGCTTGATCTCGGTCAGGCGTTCCCGCAAGAAAGAGGTAGAGCTTTATGAAAGCTAAAGATTTTGACAAGAAATTTGACGAGGGCCGGGAAGACATTTTGGAGGATCTTGATCTGTCTTCCGCCCGGCGTGTGAATCAGGAGCAAAAGCGAATCAACGTAGATTTTCCGGCCTGGGTCGTGGAGTCTCTGGACCGTGAGGCCGCGCGTATTGGCGTTACCCGTCAATCCATCATCAAGGTCTGGCTGGTTGAACGTTTGCAGGCAGAGGCCGCCAATAAGCCGCTCAATCAGGACAATGCCAGTGGTGTCCACTAACGGCAAATATTATTGGTGCCTCTAGTGAACCGCTAATGTGGATAAGACTTCGTAGAAAACGTCATCAGCGGTGCTAATCGTAACCCATGATGACGGGTGGTTCGACGTGGCGATAAATGCAGTGGTGTAGCCGTCGACGGACGCAGAGAACCCCTAGATTCCTTTACCAACATTCAGTTCTATCACGTCACCAAAGGATTTCTGTGCTTCCTTAAAACCCTGTCTGACCTCTTCTACTGCAGTTGAGAAAGCTGCGTTGGTTTCCATCGACATTACAGAGACCACCAATACCGAGTCGCGCCAAAGCTGTGTTTCAAAATGTTGGATATCGACAGTGTCATACTGTCTGCTATTGAGTTTGAACACTATGTCACTGGAAGTGCGAAACTCGATGGGTTGTTGATCGAGAGAGGCGCAACCTGAGACCAGGCTGACCAGAAAGATTCCGCGAATGATGGCCGTCGTTATTGGAAGTTTCAAAGCTGATACCCTGAGTTATCTCGAGAACGATTCAGATACCAGACGAAATTGTCTTCGCCACACTCTCAAAATAACCCTCTGGAAAGCTGAAGATAAGCATGGAACTCGGGTTTTTTTCATTTATGAGATAGCCCGTCTGATAACCACGAACCTTAGCTGAAAACCCTTTAAAACCGGGATATAGCTCAAGTGCTTCAGTTTCGACGGATTCAGAATCTGACGCCGACCTGAGGGTATTAATTAACTCAGATGTCGACGGGGCGTCAGAAGGAATTGGTTCTATGCGAATGAAACCGAGCGCTTTTCCGTCGTTAAATAGCGTTATGTCATTTTTAACGATGCGGACAGCATCGAACAAGTTTGACTGGACTGATATAGCGTAATGCTGGCTCGGTGAAAACTGGACTGACGATGTAGAGGCGCACCCGCTCAGGATCAGTGCAAAAATAATTGATACGGCGAATCTCATTGTATTGATACGTCCATGTTTATCGTAATGAAGCTTCTAACAGGCTTCTATACTGTAGCCCGCGAGTAACCTTGCAGGTGTAATTGATCTCAATGTTACCACGTAGAAATGGGTCGCCAGCAGCTCTGATTACACGAATTGCCCACTTGCGAATACCATTTGTTGGAGTCAGAAGGTCCTTGGGGTTTGGAACAGCGTCAATCCATTTACTGCAAACTTCGGTTCCGGTAATGAGCTGTGCCATAAGCTCCAGTGTCTCAGAGGTTATGCTCCCCGAATGATAACGGTTTGCGAACCGTTCACCGTAAAAGGCCGTAACGATTGCTTGCACCGAAGCAACCTCTTCTTCGGTCAGGTTTATGATACTCACTATCAAGCTCCTTTTGATAGTTCGGAAAGGGAGGGCGAGCGCCGCTCCCTCTCCATAGTTGACAGTGGAATTACGCCTCGATCGGCGAACGCCAGTCGTCAGCGCCGGAGGTACCGGCAACGGCGTGCTCCCAGGTTACCTTGCGGTAGGACAGGGAAACGGTGACCAGCTGGGTGAAGTCGGCGTTGCCGGCGTCCTGGCAGTGGGGCATGTTGCAGTTGATGTCGATGATGGTGGCATCTTCGAGGATGGTGGAGAAGAAGTGCTCCTGCTTGCCCTCAACAGAGGTGCGGTACCACTTCAGCTCGACCTTGGGCAGCATCTCGCCGGAGGCCAGGGCGTTGTACATCAGCGGGGTGGCCTTGTTCAGGGCGGAGGTGAACTTGAACGGCTTGTGCACGCGCTGGCCGGAAGGCTGACCGGACTGGGGGTCGGTCGGTACGGTAACGACGTGGCTGAATTCCTGAACCAGCACTTCGTCTTCGTGGCCTTCCACGTAGATGTTACCGACGGAATCGGAAGTGAATGCGCCGGCAGTGATGTTGCCCTGGGTCTGGCCTTCGATGCTGATATAACAAGGAGTTGGCATAGTCTGCTCCATGACTTGTGAATGAATAGTGTCCCCGGGGTGTTCCCTGGACGCCGACTCTCATTACAAAGCTTGTGCCAGAATAGTTAATATCATGTAAAACAGTGGCTTATAGGTTCTTGCGGTAACGTTTGGATCTGGCCAGGCAATCCTGCGCCCGAACGCCGGGCGAAGGTTTGCTGGCGGGGCAAAAACTTGCTCGGGTAATGCCTGCTTCAGCGCAGGCCGAGGGCGGCCAGTAATGCGAGGAGCAATAACCCGGAAACACCCTGCCAGAAGGCCACGGGATTACGCTCCAATAATGGCGGCCGATGACGCTTGTGCCAGTCGACGGGAGGGTGTCGCAGGCTGTACAGGTATTCCGAGAGCGCCGGATAGCGTCTGTGGGCCTGGGGATGAACCGCTTTTTCGATGGCATCGTCGACCCAGCCAGGCAGATTCTCCCGGAACTGTCGGGCAGGTTGATATTTAAGGTTTCGAAGCTGATTACGGCTGTGGATTTTTGGCACTTCCGGACCATAGGGTAGCTGGCCAGTGAGCAGCTGGTAGGTGATCACGCCCAGGGAGAACTGGTCCGATAACCAGCTGCCCGGCTCGCCGAGAAAGGTCTCCGGGGCACTGTAAAGCGCCGCTCCCCTGGGAAGGGTTTGCTCGCTGTTGTCATAGTCCTCCAGGCCGGCGACCCGGGTGGCACCGAAATCAATCAGCGTGACGGTACCATGAGGTCCCACCAGCACGTTTTCCGGTTTCAGATCCTGGTGCACCATTTCAAGCCGGTGAAAGGCCCGCAAGCCTTTATCGATCTGCTCGACGAGATTTCGCACGGTTTCGAGTGCCGGCGCCGGGTTGTCCAGCATCCATTGCTGCAAGGTACAGCCTTCCACAAACTCTGTGGCCTGGTAGAGGAAGCTGGGGTTCCTGTCTGGTCGGAACGGCCTGACAACATGGTCGCTGTTGATTCGCCGGGCAATCCACTGCTCAGTGGAAAACTGTTCCAGGTAGATCGGATCGTGCCGCTGTTCCAGTGAGGGCATCTTCAGTACCACCCGGGATTCGGTTTCCTCATCCACGGCCAGGTACGCGTGGCTTCTGCTGCTGGCGTGAATCTGTCTCAGAATCCGGTAGCCATCCAGGCGTTGCCCCGGCTGCAGTTCCGGCGCAAACGGTAGTTCGGCGAGCTCCTGAAACAGCTCGCTGTTATCCCGAATGGAGGGAACTGAATCGACCCGGATGATCTGGGCGGTCAGATTGTCACTGCTGCCTCGCTCGAGGGCGGCGCCAGCCAGCTGGCGGGCGGCGGCGTTCAGGTCATCCCCGGATTCCCGAACGATGCGGGCCATGGTTCGCTCGTCCAGATGCTCATGGATGCCATCGGTGGTCAGGAGGAAGATGTCGCCGGGCTGTACCGCCAGGCTTTGATAGTCGATGTCCAGTTGATGTCCGATGCCCATGGCGCGGGTCAGGCAGCTGTCTTCCCGGGAGAGCCAGAGCCGGTGATCGGTGCTGAGCTGTTCCAGCTGGTCGTGGTGAACCCGGTAAATACGGGCATCGCCAATGTGAAACAGATGCGCGGTGGCGGACCTGAGCACCATCACACTCAGGGTACAGACATACCCACGGTCGCGGTCATAGCGGTATTGGCTTTGCCGGGTCTGGGCGTGGAGCCAGGCGTTGGTTGCCCGGAGCACACGCTGGGCGGACTGTTTGACCGACCAGCTTTCCGGGGTGGAAAAGTAGTCGCTGAGAAAGCTCGCAACGGCGGACTCGCTGGCAATCTGACTGACATTGCTGGAACTGATGCCGTCGGCGATGGCAACGGCGATGCCCTTGGTAACCAGCTGATGGCCCGTCGGCACCAATAAACCGTGGAAGTCCTGGTTTACGGGCTTTTTGCCAGCGTCAGAATACTGGCCAGCGGTGATGGAAAGGGGTCTGGTCATGGAGAGGCAGAGTTTCCGAAAAGGAAAAAGCAACTCCGGCGGGTGCGGCAGCCGGAGTTGCAGGAAGACCCGGCTTAGTTGGTTCGTGCCAGGGCAGCGTCGCTGTAGGCTGCTGCAATCTTGCGCTTGGGGGCGGTGCGCACGTGGGTCGCATAGAGGGTGAGGCCGGTAAAGGAAAGTCCCCCTACCAGATTGCCCAGAACGGTCGGAATCTCATTCCAGATGAAGTAATCCATGATCGAGAACTCACCGCCCATCATGATCGCAAAGGGGAACAGGAACATGTTCACGATGGAGTGCTCGAAGCCCATGAAAAAGAACAGCATGATCGGCATCCACATGGCCAGAACCTTGCCAGGGACCGTGGTTGAAATCATGGCGCCAACCACGCCCATGGACACCATCCAGTTACACAGCATGCCCCGCAGGAAAATCGTCATCCAGCCTGCGGCGCCATACTCGGCATAACCGAGAGTTCGTTCCTTGCCAACACTGGCAATCTTGTCACCAACGGCACCGGGGTCGGTGTTGAAGCCATAGGTGAACACGAACGCCATTATGACGGCGACCGTGAGAGCGCCTCCGAAATTACCCAGGAACACCCAGCCCCAGTTCCGCAGGATTCCTCTCGGGGTGACGCCCGGACGCTTATCCAGCAAAGCCAACGGTGTCAGCATGAATACCCCGGTCAGCAGATCAAAGCCCATGAGGTAGAGCATGCAGAAACCCACCGGAAACAGAATGGCACCTACCAGCAGGCTGCCAGTCTGCACCGCCACGGTAATTGCGAAAACCGCAGCCAGTGCAAGAATGGCGCCGGCCATGAAGGCCCGGATTAGGGTATCCCGGGTTGACATGTAGATCTTGGATTCGCCCGCGTCGACCATTTTGGTCACGAATTCCGAAGGCACGATGTAAGACATAGTGTTTTCCTCTGACTTCTATCGGGTGGCCGGATTTTGGAACGGCCAAAAAAAACGGCGTTACCTGCGGCCCTGCTGAGAGCAGGTGCAAGTAGACGCCGTCGTCTGAATGAATCTGTCAATGTGAACAGAACCCACACTGGTTCTGTTAATACCGGCAGGTGCAGAGACCGTGCCAGAGTGCCTGGCTTTGATAAAATCCTAGATATTTCAGCGTGATGGGGCTTTCAGGTTTTGGTGGGGTAAGCGATCGATGATCCGGTTGCCCACTATTCTGCACTTCAACAGTGCGCACCAGGGACGCTTTGCTGCACCCTGGCGCAGTTGCTGCGGGATTTTCAGCGAAGTCTGAACCGAACCGGCAGTGCGTAGTTGAACCGCTGGCCGGAAATCTCTTCGGGTACCGGTGGCAGTGGTGCGGCCTGTTCCAGCATAGCAAGGGCGGAGTCGTCCAGCAGCTGGTGGCCAGAGCTGGTCCTCAGACTATGGGCAACCAGGGATCCGTCCCGACGAAACTCAAACACAACAACGGGTGTGCCCTCCTGGCCGAGCCGCCTGGCCCGTCTCGGGTATTCATAAAATCGGGCAAGGTGGCGGCTGAGCTGGCTCAGATAGGTGTCGACTTCCGAGCGCTCACCGGCGTTCTGCAGCGGAACCGTGGCCTGGGATTCCGCTTCGTTGTTCTCTGCGGTTTCCGGTTGTCCGGATGGGGCATCGGACTCTGTTTCAGGCTGACTGACTTCCGGCTCAACGGGGGTTGACGTCTCCTTGGGGGCATCCGCCATACTCTCTGGCTCTGGCTCTGGCTCTGGCTCTGGCTCTGGCTCTGGCTCTGGCTCTGGCTCTGGCTCTGGCTCTGGCTCTGGCTCTGGCTCTGGCTCTGGCTCTGGCGTCGGTTGTGGTTCGGGCTTCGGCGCAGCCTCAGGCTCTGGCGTGGGTTCGCCTGCAAGTTTGATGCGTACGGCCGGGGCTGTATTGATTGCGGATTCGCCCAGCGTGTTCAGTTTCACCGTCTCTTCAGGGGCCGCCACCACAAGGGCGGTGACGGTAATCGCAACAGCCATAACCAGAAGGGTGAACCGTGCAAACCGGTGTTGCGGATTCATGCCCCGGGCTCCGTCAGTAGCAGGACGTCTTCATAGCCGCCCTCCTCAAGAAGCCGGAGAAGGGTTTCAAGGTCTGCCATGGTTATGGTTTCGTCCGCCCCGATCCTGAGGGGCTGCTTGTCGGTGGGTTCGGGCAGGTGTGAGAGCAGTGAATCCTCCTCGAGAATCTCTCCCGCCACTCGCCAGTCGCCCTCGGCGTTCACGATCAGATCGGCGTGAGGAGATTGTTGGTCCCTGGCCTGTGCTGCGGCAGGCAGCTCGGGCAGGGGGTCATCGGCAAGCTGGCCGGCGACGATAAAAAACATCAACAGCAGGAACACCAGGTTGATCAACGGCAGTAGCGCGTCTTCCACACGCTCCATGAGGGTCTTGCCAGAGGTAGACGGTGGTGGAACCAGATCGGTCATGGTGTTTTGTCGTCTGCCCGTTTCCAGTGCGCTTCTATACCATTGCCGGTTAATTTGCTGAGGGCCAGCGTGAACGCGCCAAGGCTGGTATCTGGGGTAGTGGCAAGGTTGACCTCACGGATGCCGGCCTGTGCCAGTTCCGGCAGGAGTTGGTCCAGTGTCAGGGTCTGCTCTTGCCATTGAACCTGGCCGCTGGCGGTCACCGTCAATTCCGGTAAGGGGTCGCCCGTCACCGGGCTTCCACTGGTGGAGTTGTTGGCCAGCTCGAGGTAGTCCACGGGCAACAGCCGGCTGGTGAGCATAAAGAACACCAGCAGAATGAAGACCACATCAATCAGGGGCGTGATGCGGATCGGGATAGGGCGATTCGGTCGCGGCTCAACCAGTTGCATGGGCGAATCGCTGGCCTCGGCCTGTTGCGTAGCTGTGTTTGGTGTCCTCCTCCAGTTCGGCTACCTGATTCCTTTGCAAGTCTCCTTCCGGTTCAGAGGTTGCGGCAGGCGTCTCGGTACCAGTCTCAGGCGTGACGTTCAGAATCGAAACCAGCGTGCTGTTGATGGTTTTGTGGATGCGGCGAAGGCGGAACTCCACCCAGGCCGCCAGGGCGGCGAAAGGTATGGCGACCACAAGACCGGCTGCGGTCGTTGTCAGTGCCTCGTAGATACCACCGCTGAGCTGGGTTGCGTTGGCGCGCCCCTCGCTGGCCGCCATGGCACTGAAGGCTTCCATCATGCCCAGCACTGTGCCGAGCAGGCCGAGCAGTGGTGCCAGAGCAGCAATGACTTCAATAATCTTCAGGGGTGCTTCGAAAGGCTCCAGCGCGTGCTGGGCATCCCGCGCTGCAGTCTCGCGGATCTGCCGGTCATCCTGGCGGTTCTGCAACGCCTCAATGGTATTCGTGACCAGATGAAGCAACGGGTTCAGCCTTCCCCAACGCCCTGCCTGAGCACGAACCTCGGATGGGGAGATGGAGCCTGGCTGCTGTTGCCAGGCCATTACGGTTTTTTTAAGTCTGCCTGGCAGGCGAGGTGCGTATAGTGTGCCCAGCAGCATAAGGTAGACGAAGGTAACTACGCCGAACACGGCAAGTGCCAGAAGGACTACCATCACTGGCCCGCCCATCTCGATGATCTGGGCGACCGGGCCGGTACTCAGAGGCGAGGCGATGTCCGTCATGTGACGCTCTCAAACAAGAAAATTGGATCTAAATGATAGCGATTATCATTAGATTTGCAAGTGTGTAATCTGACATTAAATCGCCCTCTGTTAGACTTAAGCCAGAAATAAGAACCGAAAACAGAGCGTGGGATTGGAGGTTTGGTCATTACTGGTCGTCGAACCCGCCCGGGAGTGAGGATGTCGTGCTGATCAAGCGATGGTTTGGCAGCCTGGTGAATCGGGCGGTTGCCCTTGTGGTCGGCGTGATCATCGTCTCGGCGTTGCTGGTGACGATTGCCGGTTTCCTGTTGAGCCGTTCCGAGCTGGAACAACAGGCCCGCAACCAGGTGGAAACCATCGCTACCCTGATTGCCGGGGAGCTTGACGACAAGCTGGCGCTCCGGCTTGAAACCCTGAATCACGTGGCTCAGAGCCTCACCATGTCTCGTCACGTTCTGGATGTGCGGGCCCGGTTACTGATTCGGCGGCAAACGGCCCTGCAGCATCTGTTCGATGCGGTCTACCTCATTGATGAAAATGGCCGGGTTGTTGCCGAGTACCCTGAGGACTATAAGCAAGCGGGGCTGGATGTCAGCGAGCGTGAGTACTTTCGGCAGGTTTCCTCCACGCTTACCCCGGTGATCAGCGAACCCTATATTTCGAACTACCAGGACAAGCCGGCGATCATGGTCGCTGCGCCAATCTTTGATCATCGCCGACGGTTCATTGGCGTAATCGGCGGTGCGATCGCCCTCGACGGAAATAATTTTCTTGATCAGTTCATCAATGTCCGGATTGGCACCACCGGCTATCTCGGGGTTTCCACACGAAGCGGTTTCGTGATTGTCAATCAACGGGATGAAGAGGCCATGGCGCCGGTACGGGTGGCCAACCCGGTGTTGCGGGACGCCATGGAGGGGTTTGAAGGCACCGTGGAGACCCGCAACGGTGCGGGAGAACAGACCATCATGTCGGTGCAGCAACTGACCCAGGTGCCCTGGTTTGTCTCCGCCGCCTGGCCGGCTCGCGAAGCTTTGGCACCGATCACCCGGACGGTTGATGCCTTTGTCTGGATTCTGTTGCTGGTAATTCTGTTGATTGCTCCCCTGGCACTCTGGCGCTTCCGGCGTCTGATGGCGCCGCTGAAGACGCTTGGAGGCCAGATTCGCGAACGCCATCTGGGTATGCGTTCGGACCCGGTGGATGTGTCCGGCGGTCAGGAAATCCGAAAGGTTGCCGAGATTTTCAATACGGTTATGGACGAGCGCGACGAGGTTCTGGTGTCGCTGGCAGAGCGGGAGGCGTTTTTCCGTTCCCTCACTCACAGCGCGCCCATTGGCATTGTTCAGACCGACGTTCTGGGTCGAATTGAATTTGCCAACCCGGCCTTTGAAGCCATCGTCGGGCGGCCGGCGGAAGAGCTTACCCACACTTATCTGGCAAATCGCGTGCTCAAGGTGGACCGGCCCAGTGCAATTGCCGGCTGGAAACAGGCGATTCGAAACCAGAGTATTTTCCGGGGCCGGTTAAGGCTGGAACCCCCGGCACCGGAGCAGGTTATCTGGGGCGATGTCATGACAGCGGCAATCCAGACGCCGGAGAAGGCTCTGGGTACCATTACGGTGGTTCGGGATATTTCCCATGAGCTGGAAGTGGAAGAAGCGTTGAGGGCGGAACAACAGCGAGCGGAGACCATTCTCGGCGTGCTCCAGGAAGGGGTGCTCATGGTAGATGTCGAGGGTGTTATCCGTTACGCCAACGACGCCGCCTGTCGATTGCTGGGAACCGAAGGCGAATGTGTCCTCAGGAACTTTTTCCAACTGGTCACCATTGAGACCGAAGAACGGGAGATCACGCATCAGGAGTTCCTGTCCGGAGACGATCTGGACAGCGTCTATGTGACCCTGCGGAACTCGCTTGGCGTGTCGTTTCCCATCGACCTCACCATGCTCCACATTCGTCAGGGGCGTGAGGATGAACGCCTGGTATTTGTGCTGCGGGATGACAGCGACCGCCGCCGACAGCAAGAACGGCTGTCCTGGGAAGCAACCCACGACAGTCTGACGCAGTTGCTGAACCGACGGGCTTTCAATGCCTCGCTGGTCCGGTGTCTGGGAGAGGCCGATCGCCAGGAAGTCCGGTCGGTACTGATGCTCATTGATCTCGACTACTTCAAACCGGTAAACGATGAGGGCGGTCACCTGCTTGGTGACGATCTGCTCAAACGGCTGGCAGAATTGTTCAAGGAATCGGTTCGCCAGTCCGATACCGTGGCCAGGCTCGGAGGGGATGAGTTTGGCATTATTCTGCCTGCTTGCGGCATGGCCAGGGCCGAGGCATTGGCGGAACGGATCCGCGCCGATGTCGAGGCTCTTCGTATTGAACATGACGGCCGGTTATTCGGTGTAACCACGAGTATCGGCCTGACAGAACTGACACCGGAAGACAGCGGCCCCAGAGAGGTTATGGCCCGGGCGGATGAGGGTAGCTATATCGCCAAGTCCCGGGGTCGTAACAGGGTTGTCGTGGTACCGTCACCACCAGCCGGCTGAAAGACTGGCCTGCCATAGCAGGCGGATCGCGAGCGCGGTCAGCACGATGTTGAAGATCAGTGTGAACTTCCGGTTGCTCAGGGTTCTGAGCACATGGAGTCCGAGCCAGGTGCCGGCAAAGCCACAACCAATCATGGCAAGAATAAACGGCAACCACTCGAAGAACATGAAGCCCGCCGCTCCGAATACCAGCGCCTTGGGTGCGTGCTGCAATGTCATGGCGGTGGCGAAGGTGGCGACGGTCTTGAACCGGTCGGTGTGAATCTGCTTGATAAACGCGGCGACCAGCGGCCCGGTGGCGCCCACGAACAGGCTGACAAAACTGGTGAGCGCTGACGCCAGAAACACACCCGGGGCACCGAATGCGCCCTTTGGTAGCGCCGGTCCCCAGCAAAGGTAAAGAACGAACAGGGCGATGGTCAGTTGCCAGATGTGGGTCGGGAGATTCACCAGCAACCAGGCTCCCAATGCAGCGCCTGCAATGACCCCGGGCAGGAACGCCGCGATCACCCGCCAGTCGATATGCCGCCAGGTCAGTGCTGCCCGACCAACATTGGAGCCCAGCTGGATCATGCCATGAACCGGGATAATGGCTGCCGGCGGCATCCAGCTGGCCATCAGAACAAGCAGCAGAACACCTCCGCCGGCGCCGAGGCTGGCGGTGATCAATGAAGTAATGGTGGAGCTGGCAAGCAGGAAAACGGCAACAGGAAGGCTCAGGCTGTCGGGTATCAGTTGGTTGAGTACTTCCATTCACAGAATTCCGTTGCGGTCAGTTTCGCCGTGCGGCACAGGGCCTCGGTTGCCAGCTGGACATCGGCAACATAGTAGAGTGAGGCGAGACCAAGGCGTTCCCGGCCCAGATTGTGGAAAATCAGGCCAAAGGCAATGTCGCCAGCGCTGAAGCGTTCGTGTTTGGCGGCAAAGTATTCCGCTGGCTGTGCCAGAACCGGATCGTCCAGTAACGCCTGAACCCGTCCGGCGCCGCCATGATACGCCTGAACCAGAAGCAGGGTGAACAGTCGGTCCCTTTTTGCCTCGGGCAGATGGCCAAAACGTTGTTGGAAAACCGGGGCCAGATTGCGGGCGTTCTGGTTCATCAAACGCAGGGCACAGTCTATCTGCGCCAGCCGGTGCCAGAAATTACCCGGGGCAATCTCGCAGTCGGACAGTGCGGAGGGTGACAGCTGCAGGATTCCCTTGGCATTTGCCCGGGAATGGGCCCGGGCCTGGGCGCCGCTCTCAATCAGGATCTGGCCCGCCAGATACCGCGGCAGGGCCGTGGGCAGAGTCAGGCGGTTCTGGCTACTTCGGTGACCGTAAACATACATCAGCGCATCGTGAAGGCTCCCTGGAGCTCCGCTTGTGGCAAATGAAAGGTCATCCCAGGCGCCCCAGATCCGGTCCGCGGGCAAGGTGCCAAGATAGCGGGCAACCGCCTCATCAACGTTCACGTGCGGCTGGTCGCAGGATAGCGCGAACGGATAGCCGGTCTGGCCGGAGCCTCCGGCAACCCAGTCTTCAACCCGGCCTTTCTCGTGCAGGGACTGTCGGGTTTCGTTCAGACGGTTCTGGGTAGCCTCGCGGTCCTCACCGTCGTTGATCCAGGCGAGAAACTGGCCACGCATGTCGAAAAGGATGTGGCGATCGGCACTGGAACAGTAGCCGGATTCCTTAAGCACCCAACGTCTTATGGTGAGAATGTTTTCAAACACGCCCTGACTGACCCAATAGGGTGACGTCCGGACGATGCGGGTCCAGTCGTTGTCTTCATCGGTGGCTGTCTGAGCCTCCTGGGCCGTCACTGCAAACGATGCTGCCAGGATGAAAATCACGGCAAGCTGGCGTAAGCTCTTGAGAAATCTGACCATAGACGTTATACCCGTGACCTTCCTGAGAACAGAATAACAAATGGAACCTGCCATGAAACAATCCGAATACCTTCGTTACGATGCCACTGCACTCGCTGATCTTGTCCGCCGGGGCGAAGTCACCTCAAGGGAAGTGTGCGAGGCCGCTGTGGAAAGGGCAACTCGTGTCAACGGCACCCTCAACGCGATCTGCTATCCCCAGTTCTCTGAGGCACCCGCCCAGCGCTTTCCGGAACAGGCGGTTTTTGCTGGCGTTCCTCTGTTGCTCAAGGACCTTGCCCAGGAACAGGCGGGGCACCCCTGTACGTATGGCAGCCGGGGCATGACAAAGAATGTGGCGCCCCAGGATTCGGAATTTGTCCGTCGGGCCCGGGACGGCGGCCTGGTTTTCCTGGGGCGAACCGCGACTCCCGAGTTTGGCCTGAAAGCGGTCACCGAATCGGAACTCTGGGGGCCAACGCGCAACCCCTGGAATACACAGCTTACCCCGGGCGGCTCCAGTGGTGGGTCCGGTGCAGCGGTGGCAGCCGGGATTGTGCCCATGGCTGGCGCCAATGACGGCGGCGGGTCTATCCGGATTCCCGCGGCCTATAACGGTTTGTTTGGCCTGAAGCCGTCCCGCGGTCGCATCTCCTCAGGTCCTTTCATGGGTGAGGCCTGGACGGGCGCTTCCACCGATCATGTGGTCAGCCGAACGGTCAGAGACAGTGCGGCGATGCTGGATGTACTCAGTGGCCCCGCACCGGGCGATCCGTTTGTGATTCCTGCCCCGCCGGCGGCCTACGCCGAGCTCATGCAACGGTCGCCGGGTACTCTGCGGATTGGTGTGTTTACGTCTTCACCCTACAACACGGAGGTGGCGCCGGAGTGTGTTGCTGCCGTAGAGGAAACCGCCCGGGTCCTTGAAAACCTCGGGCACCAGGTTGAATACGCTGCGCCGGAGTTCGATGGCATGGCACTGGCCCGGTGTTATCTGGGGCTGTATTTCGGCGAAGTGTCCGCCCTGATGGCGAAGGCGAAAGAGCAGTTCGGTGCCACGGACAGTGATTTCGAGCTCGATACCCGGTTGATCGGGATGCTGGGTGAAACCATGCCGTTGTCCGACTATGTGCGCCGTCGCCAGCAATGGAACGAGTTCGCCAGGGCATTGGGCGCCTTCTTCGGAAGCTACGATCTTTACCTCACCCCCACGACCGGCCAGTTGCCCGCAGCCATCGGGGAGCTGGAAACACCCGCCCACATCAAATTCGCCGCCCGCCTGATGCTGAAGCTCAAGGCCGGCAAGCTGGTGCATCGCTCCGGTCAGGTGGATCAGATGGCGCTCGAAAGCCTGGCGAGGACGCCGTTTACCCAACTGGCCAATCTCACCGGAACGCCGGCCATGTCTGTGCCCATGCACTGGACCGCCAATGGTTTGCCGGTCGGTGTCCAGTTCGGGGCGCCTCATGGCGCCGAGGCCACGTTGCTGCAGTTGGCTGCGCAACTGGAAGAGGCCAATCCCTGGTTCAGCAACTACGAAAAGCTTGAGGACGCGTTCTGAGTCGTCCGGGGTTGTGATCCGGCTGGTAAAACTCCACGTTTATCTTTGTAGCCGGAACAGGCTATGCTGTTAGGCAGGAAGACCCCTTCTTCCTGAACGACCCTGATGGCATCGAGGAGGCGAGCGTATTATGAACCAACCGATGGCAATCGACGAACTGGTATCAGTAGCACAGGCCGAGGCCATGGGGGAATTAGACGCCCCGATGATGGCCATCGTCCTGTCCAGCGAACAAAGCTACGACTTGCCCATCAATTCTCTTGAAACCGATGCCGACAAGGCCCGCTGGGGTTTAATCCTCCGCGCCGCCCGCGAGCATGTTGAAGCGGATGCCGTGGCCGTGCTCTACCCGGCCTGGACGACTATCCGTCACAAGAAGCCAGAGATCGAAGCCGAGGCTGCCCCGGAGACTGTTGCGGACGAAGCCGAAGGTACTGACGATTCAGATGGCCCCATCGATACCCTGTTCGTGCAGTTGCACACCCGAGATCATGTGTACTGGAGGGGGTTCGAGCAGATTCGGGATCCCAAACACCAGCGCATCATCGGCTTCCGCCGGATCAAGGCGCTGTCCACCGATTACAAGCGAGACGAAGCGCCCTCCGTCGCCTCCTGGCTGAGCACCCTGTTCGAGCCTCTGCCGGAAGAAGGTGAGGAGACCACCGTAGACCGTGAGTTGGCCGACCTGCTTGAAGAACCGGAAGTCAGCGCAGCGCTCTATCCTCGGCAGATGCGAGCCCTTCACTAGGACGTAACTGACAGCCGGAACCAATGCGCTCCGGCTGTCAGTGTGTGGATAACAACGTCAGGCAAAGCTGTGCGTTCTGGATGAAATGCCCGAACGCGGACAGCTGTTCCCTGGAGGGCACATAGGCGTCAGCCGCATTATCCGCATAGAACAGGCCAATCAGCCGGCCATTTGCCTTTATTGGTCCAATCAGCGCCGGTACCTTGCCGAGCCATCGATCATAGGGTACGCCTTCGGCGTTTGGTTTGGGCTCGTAGATACTGCAATGGGCATGGGGCAGAAGCGAACCCAGTGGCCCGGTGCCATCCTTACGGATCACGAAGCTCTGTCGCCAGGCGTCGGTGCCGCGGCCACCGAGCTTTCGTGGCACCAGTTCGTTACCCGCCCGGTCCCCCATCAGCAGCGCCACCCTTTGCATGCCGATGGCCCTGTGGATTCCTTCGATCACCAACTGACACACTTCGTTGATGTCCGGTTTTTCTGCCAGGCAGTGGCTCAATTCGCGCAGGATTTCCAGCTGCAGTTCGGGATCCATGGCAGGCGCCCTGACGGCGGAGTCACCGGCGCTGCCCTCGGCGCCTGGCATCATGGCGGTAACCTGGGGAATGCCCAGGGAAACGGCAACCCGGGTGGCTTCTGAGGCGTTCACTTTCAGCTGATCACGGACCACCGCCGGGCTTTCGCCAATGTCCTTGCCCAGACGCTCCAGTACCTTGTCCATGTCCGGGCCACTCCAGCCCTTTTCAGACAGTCGTGCCATTTCCACGGAATTACGTACCAGGCTGGAGGCCATGGAGTTGGCCTTCCCTGGTGATACAACATCCCGGATGAAGGGCCCGAGTGACCAGGCATCCACCAGACCCCGGGTAATTTCGGTAAAGGTTGAGTGCAGCACGGCCTTCTGGGCTTCAACCGGTGGCTCTTCAAGCCGCAGGCGCTCTTCCAGCTCCGTGGCCTGTTCAGTTTCACAGGACCAGAAGGCCAGCTCGCCGATGTTCATCAGCAGCGCCCCGATAAACACCTCTTCAAGCGCGGTCTCGTTGCGTTTCGGCATCAGACACCGGGCCTGGACCGCAGCGTGAATCGCCCGGGCCAGGCAGCGCAACAGATGAGGACGGTCGTTGCGTTTCAGCAAGGTGTCGACAATCAGCGAGGAAATCGCCATGGATTTCACCGCATCGAAGCCGATCAGGGTGATCGCGCGGCTTACTGTGCTGACCTGGGTCCGCGTCTGGTTATAGAACACGGTATTGGACAGCCGCAGCACCTGTGAGGTGAGCTGGGCATCGTTGAGAATCACGTTGGCCAGCTCGTTGACCGTGCTGTTCTGGCTGTCGGTCAGCTCATTGATGCGTCGCAGAGTATTGGCCAGTACCGGCAGCTCGACTTTGCTGAGATAGGTTACCCATGCCTGGGTGGAGTTCATCCGTGAGGGCGTTGGTTGTTTTTCGTTGGTCACGTTTGTGGATCTCTGGGCAGCGCGCCTCTGGGAAATGTAAGGTTCTTCTGACATCCAAGTTTAGTTCAGGGCGGTGTACGGTGTCAGGTAACTGTTTGTGTCGCGTAGGGATAGGGATATCTACCCACACTGAGAATCATTCCGGAATTCGGGTTTGGCGGCGGTATGGGCTATAATCGCCGGTTTTAACGCTGCACCCACAAGGCGCTGACCGTGATTGTATTTGACCAGGTACAGAAGTCGTATCAGGTGGGCGGCCGGGCGATCCCCGCGCTGCATCCCACCAATATGACCATTGAAACCGGTGAGGTATTCGGCATCGTTGGCCATTCCGGCGCGGGTAAATCGACGCTGGTACGTCTGATCAACCTGCTGGAACCACCCACCGGCGGCCGCATTCTGATCGACGATGAAAACATCACCGACTACGATGCCGCCGAACTTCGCGCTTTCCGCCGTAAAGTCGGAATGATCTTCCAGCACTTCAATTTGCTGTCGTCGAAAACCGTGGCCGACAACATCGCGTTTCCCATGAAACTGGCGGGTATCTACTCGAAAACCGAAATCCGGGACCGGGTTGAGGAACTGCTGGCCCGTGTCGGCCTCACCGATCACGCCAACAAGTATCCGTCTCAGCTTTCTGGGGGTCAGAAACAGCGGGTAGGCATTGCCCGTGCCCTGGCTTGCAGGCCTACGATCCTGCTCTGCGACGAGGCTACCAGTGCCCTGGACCCGCAAACCACCCAGTCGGTGCTGAAGCTGCTGGCGGACATCAACCGCGAACTGGGCCTGACCATCGTCCTGATCACCCATGAAATGGACGTGGTGCGCCGTGTCTGCGACCGAGTCGCGGTAATGGACGCCGGTGAGGTAGTGGAAATGGGTCCGGTCAGCGAGGTGTTCCTGCACCCGAAGCATCCGACCACCCGGGACTTTGTGTTCGAGAGCGAAAGCATTGATCGTGAGGAGCTTCAGGAAGACCTGAGCAAAGCCGACGGTCGGATCCTGCGCCTGACGTTCAAAGGCGAATCCACCTACAAGCCTTTGCTGGGGAGCGTCGCCCGTGAATCCGGCGTGGATTTCAGCATCCTCTCCGGCCGTATCGACCATATCAAGGATACGCCCTATGGCCAGCTGACCCTGTCACTGGTGGGCGGTGATCTCGATGTCGCCATGCAGGCCCTGAAAGCCGCCGACGTTCACGTGGAGGTGCTGCGCTGATGGAAGCCCTGTTAAGCAATGTAGACTGGACCGAAATTGGCTGGGCCAGCTGGGACACCCTGGTGATGGTGGGTATGTCTTTGCTGTTCAGTGTGCTCATCGGTCTGCCAATTGGTGTCCTGCTGTTCCTCTTCGGCAAACGCCAGCTGCTGGAACAGCCGGTGGCTTATGCGGTGCTGTCGTTCGTAGTGAATGTGCTCCGTTCCGTACCGTTCATCATCCTGCTGATCGTCATGATCCCGTTCACCGTAATGCTCATCGGCACATCCCTGGGCGTTGCCGGTGCAATCCCGCCGCTGGTGGCTGGCGGTGCGCCGTTCTTTGCAAGACTGGTCGAAACCTCCCTCAGGGAAGTGGACCGGGGCATCATCGAAGCGACCCAGGCCATGGGCGCCAGCGTTAAACAGATCATCTTCGGTGCTCTGTTACCGGAAGCGCTTCCCGGCATCATCGCCGGTATCACGGTTACCGCGATTACTCTGGTTTCTTACGCGGCCATGTCCGGCGTTATTGGTGGCGGGGGCCTCGGCGACCTGGCCATCCGCTTTGGCTATCAGCGATTCCAGACCGACGTGATGGTCATTACAGTCGCGCTACTGGTTATTTTTGTCCAAGTCTTACAGATGGTCGGCGACCGTCTGGTTCTGTACTTCAGCAGAAAGTAGAAAAGCTGGATATAGGCCGGTGGGCGGTCGGAACCCCCTTCCGAAAACGTGGAGCGCCAGGGATGGCGCGACCGAGCCCTACAGGGACGTATTCACGGGCGTTTTTCGGAAGGGGGTTCCGACCGACCGCAGGCCGTACTCCCAACCCGAATTCATTCGTTCAAGATGTCCAAACAGGAGTATCGATCTATGAATCTGAAGAAAACACTCGCAGCAGTGGCTGCAGCAGCCACTTTCTCCGGCGCAGTCGCTGCCGAAGAGCTCTCCGTAGCAGCCACACCGGTTCCCCACGCAGAGATCCTGGAATTCGTGAAGCCTCAGCTGGCGGAGCAGGGCGTGGAGCTGGACGTGAAGGTATTCACTGATTATGTCCAGCCGAACATCCAGGTGGACCAGAAGCGGATGGACGCCAACTTCTTCCAGCACCAACCGTACCTGGACGAGTTCAACGACGGCCGTGGTACCAACCTGGTAACCGTAACCGGCGTTCACGTTGAACCGTTTGGCGCCTACTCCAGCAAGATCGATTCGCTGGACGAGCTGAAAGAAGGTGCCGTCGTTGCCATTCCGAACGACCCCACCAACGGTGGCCGTGCACTGCTGTTGCTGCAGAAAGCCGGTCTGATCACCCTGAAGGACGAAAGCAAAATCACCGCAACACCCCGTGATATTGCCGATAACCCGAAAGACCTGGATTTCAAGGAACTGGAAGCAGCCACCCTGCCCCGCATCCTGAACCAGGTGGACCTGGCGCTGATCAACACCAACTATGCGCTGGAAGCCGGTTTGAACCCGTCTGAAGACGCGCTGGTGATCGAGGGCTCCGAGTCACCCTACGTGAACATTCTCGTTGCCCGCCCGGACAACAAGGACAGCGAAGCCATGCAGAAGCTGGCCGAGGCGCTGAAGTCTGATGCGGTTCGTGACTTCATCATGGAAAAGTATGAGGGTGCGGTGGTTCCCGCCTTCTGATCATTGAAGTATCGGGGTCAGATGAACGCGTTCATCTGACCCCAATTTCACAAAAAAGGCCGGACAGCCTATGCTGCCCGGCCTTTTTTATTTGGCTCAGAGGCTGGTGATCAGTCACCGCTCCAGTTGGCTTTCGGGTCCGGTGTCATTCGCAGGTAGGATTTCACGGCCTTGTAGCCTTTCGGGAAGCGCTGCTTGATCTCATCCTCATCCTGCAGGGACGGAACGATGACCACGTCACCGCCGCGCTCCCAGTTGCCCGGTGTGGCAACCTTGTGCTCGTCGGTCAGTTGCAGTGAGTCGATCACTCGCAGAACTTCGTTGAAGTTGCGGCCGGTGCTGGCCGGGTAGGTGATGATCAACCGAACTTTCTTGTTCGGATCAATCACGAACAGAGAGCGCACGGTGAGGCTGCTGTCGGCATTCGGGTGAATCATGTCGTACAGCTGGGACACCTTGCGATCATGGTCGGCGATGATCGGGAAGTTCACCGAGCAACCCTGGGTTTCGTTGATGTCCTTGATCCACTCCTGGTGGGAGTCGACCGGATCGACGCTCAGGGCGATGGCCTTGACGCTGCGCTTGGCGAATTCATCCTTCAGCTTGGCAGTCAGGCCCAGTTCGGTGGTGCAGACCGGGGTGAAATCCGCCGGGTGCGAAAACAGGACACCCCAGCTGTCGCCCAGCCAGTCGTAAAACGAAATTTTCCCTTCACTGGAGTCCTGTTCAAAATCAGGGGCGGTGTCTCCAAGACGTAAAGTCATGTTTACTCTCCTTTGATCATGGTTGTGACAATTTCGTTTGCTGTTCCGGCCCGAAAATCGCGGGCTGTGTTTTGAGTGTATACGACAAACCTTTGTGCCGGATGAAGCAATTACAAGGGGGTCAGACCCCCAGCGATTTTTCTTTCTCGAAGTGCTCTCGGGTGAGCTTGAACACCACCGGGCTGAGCAGCAGCAGAGCGATCAGGTTCGGCAGCGCCATCATGGCATTGAGGGTATCTGCCACCAGCCAGACAAAGCCCAGGTTCAGGGTGGCGCCCACGGGGATGGCGAGTATCCACGCAATCCGGTACGGCACGATGGCTTTTACGCCAAACAGGAACTCGACACAGCGCTCACCATAGAACGACCAGCCCAGAATGGTTGTGAACGCAAAAACGGCCAGGGCAATGGCTACAAGATAGTTGCCAACGCCGGGCAGTGCCTCCTGGAAGGCCATGGACGTCAGGGCCGCACCGGATTCCCCGGAGGTCCAGGTCCCGGAGGTGATAATCACCAGCCCGGTGATGGTGCAGATGATGATGGTATCGATGAAGGTGCCGAGCATCGCAACCATGCCCTGGTTGATCGGGTTCCGGGTTTGCGCGGCCGCATGTGCGATGGGGGCAGAGCCCAGACCGGCCTCGTTGGAGAAGATGCCCCGGGCCACCCCGAAGCGGATTGCGGCCCAGACAGCGGCGCCGGCAAAGCCGCCTTCCGCGGCGATGGGACTGAACGCGTGCTTGAACACCAGGGCAAAGGCTGCAGGAATATCGGTTGCGTTGATGGCGAGCACTACAAGCCCTGCGATCAGGTAGGACACCGCCATCAAGGGCACCAGTGCGCTGGCCACGTGGCCGATCCGGCGGATACCGCCGATCAGGACCATGCCCACCAGAACCATAAGGATCAGGCCGGTTACCCAGTGGGGCAGACCGAAATTGGTTTCCATGACATCAGCCACCGAGTTGGCCTGAACGGTATTACCGATACCGAAACCGGCAATAGCAGCGAATATGGCAAACAGGACCCCGAGCCAGGTCCACTTGCTGCCCAGTCCGTTGCGGATGTAGTACATGGGGCCACCGACGTGAGCGCCGCGCTCATCCACTTCCCGGTAACGTACTGCCAGGACTGCTTCGGAGTACTTGGTGGCCATACCCACCAGGGCCGTGAGCCACATCCAGAACAGGGCGCCAGGGCCCCCGAGGAACACCGCGGTGGCAACGCCGGCGATGTTGCCGGTGCCAACAGTGGCGGACAGCGCCGTCATCAAGGCCTGGAAGGGTGGAATCTCACCTTCGGATTCAGCACCGGCGGCACTGCGGCCTTTCCACATAAGCCGGAAGCCGGCGCCCAGCTTCAGCACCGGCATCAGCTTGAGGCCGAGGCTGAGGAACAGCCCGACACCAAGTATCAGCACCAGCATGGGTGGGCCCCAGACCAGTCCGTTTATCTGACCTACGAATTCAGAAATAGCTTCCATGGGATCTCCCTTTGTATGCCATGGATTGGTTTAAGTTTTTGACCCGGGTTGGGTATAACCGATTGAGTTTAGTCAGATATTGTTCTGTGTAAACCGATAGCGCGGGAAAAGTGGTGGATTCGGGTGTGATTGCCTATGCTCATAGCAAAGGCGACCATCCAACAAGGGGAGGGATTCTGCCCATGCGTTCACTCAAAGTGTCTGATGTCATGTGGAACCACATTGAGCCAATCCGTTGTGGCACCCAGCTCACCAAGGTAGTGAAGACACTGCTTCACAATCACGTGACCGGCCTGCCGGTTGTTGATGAGCACCGACACGTGCTCGGGTTCATTTCCGAGCAGGATTGCATTCACGCCCTGCTGGTGAGCAACTATCACTGCGAGGGCGACCCGATCGTGGATGATGTCATGTTCCGGAAGCCGGTGACCATTTCGCCCGAAATGTCCGTTGTGGATCTCGCCCAGAATCTGGGAGCTGGCAAGCCCAAGGTGTATCCGGTGGTGGACCACGGCAAACTGATTGGTATAGTCACACGTACTGCCATTCTTGCAGAGCTGGCGCGGACCGGTTGCGGGCTGGAACTGCCAAAGTACGCCAGCGCCGAAGACTGATCCACATCCTTTTCAAAGATCGAGGACATTATGGAACTCCTATCCACGAACGTCAGTTTCGAAGGAGAGCACCGCCGTTACCGGCACACCTCCGCTACCCTCGAATGCGACATGGAATTTGCGGTGTATTTGCCGCCAGTGGCCGTGGGCTCCAACCCGAAAAAGGTGCCGGTCCTCTACTGGCTGTCAGGGCTGACCTGTACAGACCAGAACTTCATGCAGAAAGCCGGCGCCCAGAAGCGGGCCGCCAAGCTGGGCATGGCCATTGTGTGTCCGGATACCAGCCCCCGTGGCCTGAACCTGCCGGGCGAAGATGAAAGCTACGATTTCGGGACAGGGGCCGGCTTTTACATCAACGCTACCCAGCAGCCCTGGGCGCCCCATTACCGGATGTACGACTACGTGGTAAAAGAGCTGCCACAGTTGGTCGAGAACGAATTGCCGGTCACCGATAAGCGCTCGGTCAGCGGCCATTCCATGGGTGGCCACGGTGCCCTGATCTGTGCCCTGAAGAATCCGGGCCGCTATGCGTCGGTGTCGGCATTTGCCCCCATTGCCAACCCCACCGAATGCCCCTGGGGCCAGAAAGCGTTCAAAGGGTATCTCGGTGACAATACCCGCAGTTGGGAAGAATGGGATGCCACACTCCTGATTCCGACTGCCCGGGAGCGCCTGCCGCTATTGGTGGATCAGGGAACTGCGGATGAGTTTCTGGATAGCCAACTGAACCCGGATGTGTTGGCGGATGCCTGTGAGAAGTTTCATCATCACATCAATTTGCGCATGCATCGGGGCTATGACCACAGCTATTTCTTCATTGCCTCGTTCATTGATGATCATCTGGACCACCACGCCAAAGCGCTGGGCCTGTAAGAGGATTACGAGCGGAAACCCCAGACCAGGCTGAAGTCCATGGAGGGCATGATTTCCGGCTCTTCGAGAGACTGGATGCCGAAGTCCGGCTCGCTGGTGTCCCGCTCGAAGGTGCCGGTATAGCGGTTGCCGCGGGGACCGAAAATGGCCTTCACGAAGGGCCCCCGGGCCCTTACCGGCCGGCGGGTAACCACGCCTACCTCATTGTTTTCCAGACGTACCAGAATGCCGGGAGGGTACTCCCCCAGAACCTGCAGCAACGCCTTGGGTATGGCTGGGCGGAATTTGCCGTCGGCCAGATTGGCAATCAGCTTCCGGGCGTTGGCCACGTTCATGCGCTGTCGGTAGGCTCGTTTGGTGATCATGGCCACATAGCGTTCTGCCAGGGCCAGAATTTCCGCTTCCGGCCGTATTTCCGTGCCACTGAGCCCTTTTGGATAACCGGTGCCATCGGCCTGCTCGTGATGCTGGGCAATGATGGTCAACAGCAGCTTGTTGTCGATACCTGCCGCCTTGAGGGCCTGAATGCTGCGTTCCGGGTGTTTGCGAATCACCCCCCGCTGCTCATCGTTCAGGACGGTATTCGACGCATTCAGCTTATCGGCAATCGGTACCAGGGCCAGGTTGGCAGTCAGGGCGGCGGCGGTGAGCACGGCCACCCGCTTGTCTTCCAGTCCGAACTGTCGACCGATGAACTGACACAGAATGGCGTAAAACAGAATCTGCTCGTGGATCACTGGCCCGATGGAGTATAGGTGGACCAGCGCCAGGCTGGCTTCCGGGGATTCGGTGCAGGTACGCTCGATCATCCGGGCCAGTCCCAACAGGCGTTTCTGCGCTGCCGGATCCGATTCGGTAATGGCGTTCAGAGTTGCCTCAAGGGAGTGGAGCAGATCCGGGTAGTCGGCAAACGGATTGCGCTCCCGGTTGTCCTCGACGACTTCTTCCTGGGGGCGTTCGATCTTGCGGGGCTTGAACCGGCCCCGCTCGAACAGTTGCTCCAGCTGGGAATTGGTCTGAATTACATAGCCCTGGCGCAGAAGGACGTTGCCGTCTGCATCGTAGACGTTCCAGGGCAGGGGCCGGCCGATGGTCAGTGCGCCGGGTGCAATTCGGACAAGTTCGGTCAAATCAGGTGTCTCGGGTACAGGTTAGTTATGTGGCAAGTGTAACCCTGAATGCCCGTGCGTCTCTACTGGAGTGCCTGGCTCTCTGGCGGTAAAACGGTGTGGTTTTACCGGATTTTACCGCTGTCCCGACTTCTCTTGATAAAAAATGAGCGTGCGTTCACACTTTGTCTGTTCTGATAGGGAATATGTAAAGAATCGTTGCCCCATAACGATCATTCAAGTTGCTTGCGCTATTCTGGAATTCGGAATAGTACTTTCTTGGACGAGAACACCAAATGTTCCATCGCCTTCAGACCGATTTCAGGTTGTCGATCATTACCCTGCTGGGCGCCAGTGCCATACTGGGCATTACGCCCTTTGCCGCCATGCGCTTTTTGCAGGGCAATACCCTTGCGGGTGTTGTCGATACGGCCATTCTTCTTGGCATCCTGGCAACCCTGGTTTACGCCTGGGTAACAGGTGACACCCGAAGAAGCGGCCTTGTGCTGGCGGTTATTGCCTGCAGCGGAGCGGTGGCTGTTGGTGCCGTTGTCGGGGAACCGGGGCTGTTCTGGTTATACCCCTGCCTGGTGACCACGTTCTTCCTGGCCAATCCCCGTATCGCCGTATTTCTGAACGTTGCTTCCGTCGTTGCCTTGATGGTCCACGGCGGTGCCTTCCGCTCTGACGTCCAGATGTGGTCGTTCGCCTCAACCGCATTTGTGGTCAGCGCCTGCGCCTACGTATTTGCCCACAGGAATCACGATCAACGGGAACGTCTGGAGCACCTGGCAACCATTGATCCGCTGACCGGCATCAAGAACCGGCGTTCCATGGATCAGGAGCTGGACCTGGCCGCATCGGATGCCGAGCGTACCGGGTTGCCCTATGCCCTGGTTCTGCTGGATATCGATCATTTCAAGAAGATCAACGATGAGCATGGCCATGGTGTGGGCGATGAGGTTCTGACCAATCTTGTTGCCCTGCTGAAACAGAATACGCGCAAGTCAGACCAGCTGTTCCGCTATGGCGGTGAAGAGTTTGTATTGTTATTGCCGGGCGTCGATGGCGTTGGCCTGAAAGCGGTGATGAACAATTTGCAGCAGGTTCTGCGCAAATACATGAGGCACCCGGGCGGTTCCGTGACTGCCTCGTTCGGTGTTGCATTGCTCCGGCACGGCGAAAGTGTCGATAGCTGGCTCGCTCGGGCGGACACTGCGCTTTATGAAGCCAAGGAAACGGGGCGGGACCGGATCGTGTTTGCGGACCCTCACCGGGCCCCGGAACCGGTCGCAGGTACTGCCTGATCGCCCTCTGGTGCGTAGAGGAAGAGTCTCCAGCCCAGCAGAATGCTGGCTGATGCCAGACCGCCGGTCAGGCCCACCCAGAAGCCGGCGGCTCCCATGGCCGGCACCAGCCAGTCCGTGAAGGTCAGCAGATACCCCAGTGGCATACCGACGCCCCAGAATGAAAACAGCATGATGAACATCGGAATGCGGGTATCCTTGTAGCCCCGCAATGCGCTGATGCAGGTGACCTGGATAACATCGGCAATCTGGAACAGTGCCGCGAACATCAGGAGCCTGACGGTAACCGCCTGAACGTCGCGGTCGCTGGTATAAAGTGATGCGATCTCCCGTGAGAATACGAACAGCAACACTGCGAAGACCAGCGCTGTAGCGGCTGCGAGAATCAGCGAGCTGCGAGAGATCAGGCGTGCAGTGGCCGGCGCCCTCGCCCCCATCAGGAAACTGACCCGCAGTGTTAATGCCATACCGATGCTCAACGGCAGCATGAACAGTAACGACACCACGTTCAGGGCGATCTGATGGCCCGCCACCACAACCGGGCCAAGCGGCGCCAGGAACAGGGCGATCACCGAGAACAAGCTGGCCTCCACGAAAATGGTGAAGCCAATCGGCACGCCGATGCCGAGTATGTAACGAATGCCCGCAAGGTCCGGCTTTACCCAATCAGAAATCAGATGAAACTGACGGTAAACCCGGCTGCGGTTCAGATACACCAGCAAGGCTGCTGCCGCGACACCATTGGATATGGATGTCGCCCAGCCGCAACCGACCCCGCCCATGGCGGGCAACCCCAGCTTGCCGTAAATGAAGATGTAGTTCATGGGCAGGTTGATCAGTGTGCTGAGAACAGAAAATGCCATGATCACACGGGTGTGTCCGAGACCATCGGTCAAGCCCCGAAGCGCTGTGATAAGAAGCAGCGCCGGTATGCCCCAGGCAAAGGCATCCAGGTAGCCCTGGGTAATGCGTGCTGTGTTGGCCTCCAGGTTCAGAAGCGCCAGTACCGGATGCACATGGGTAAGCAGTAGAATCATGATGACGGACCCGGCGGCAGCAAGATACAGGCCCTGCCAGGTGGCGGGCATGATTTTCTCAACCTCCCGGGCACCGTTGTAACCGGAAATGATGGGTTGCAAGGCCCCCAGCATACCCATGAAAAACAGGAACAGGGGCATCCAGAGGCTGCTGCCGATTCCCACCGCCGCCAGATCTTCGGCACTGGCGTGACCGGCCATGATGGTATCGATTACACCATTGGCCATCTGGGCCACCTGGGCGATCAGAATCGGCCCACCCAGGATGGCGAGGGTTCGCCATTCCGTCAGGGTTCTGGCAACCAGCGGCTGTCGGGTCTCCGGTAAAGGCTGGTGGATTTCATCCATGGGGTTTTATCCGGTGGTTCTGCACTGCAAGTTTCTCCCAAAACCGTTAAAGTACGCGCCTTGATCACAACAGATGGCAGTGGCGATGGGACTTCTGGTTTTTGTTACCGTTCTGTGGGCGTTTTCATTCAGCCTGATCGGCGAATTTCTGGCCGGCCAGGTGGACAGCGATTTTGCGGTACTCAGTCGTGTTCTGCTCGGTGCTCTGGTATTCCTGCCGTTCACCCGCTGGCGTGGTGTGGCGTCCGGACAGAAACTGGGCATTCTGGTCACCGGCATGTTGCAGTTCGGTATTACCTATCTGTGCCTCTACCGGTCCTTCAGCTATCTGACCGTCCCGGAAGTGCTGCTGTTCACCATTTTCACCCCACTGTACGTGACCCTGCTGGATGACGCCCTGTTCCGGCGGTTCTCGCCAATTGCGCTTCTGGCCGCAGCCATCGCTACCATCGGGGCGGGTATCATACGCTACGACGGGCTCAGTGAGGACTTCATTACCGGCTTTCTGTTGCTCCAGGTGGCGAATTTTACCTTTGCGGCCGGTCAGGTGGGTTACAAGCATGTGATGCAACACTACCCGACCGAATTGCCGGCCTACCGGACATTTGGCTATTTCTTTTTTGGCGCCCTGATCATCGCCCTGCCATCCTTCCTGATTTTCGGCAATGCCGACAAACTACCCACCACCCCTGTGCAGTGGGGCATCCTGGCGTGGCTGGGGCTTGCTGCCTCCGGCCTGGGTCTGTTCCTGTGGAATCGTGGTGCCTGTGTGGTTGATGCCGGCACCCTGGCCATCATGAACAATGCGCTGGTGCCGGCGGGCCTGATCGTGAACCTGCTGATCTGGAACCGCGATGCCGACCTGCTGAGGCTGACAATCGGGGGCGGCGTGATTGCCTTCTCCCTCTGGGTCAACGCGCGTTTCCATCCCCGGGCCCGGCTGGCGGTTTCAGCATAAGTATAAATAGCTACTCGAACTAAGGTTATTCGAATCTGTGCCGTTACACTCCTACACGCAGGGTAACTTTTGACGAATATCAATGATTGTCGTCAGAGGCTACTCTTGTGCGCCTGTTTCTATTTCCGTAGTCAGCTCTGAATAATAAGGTTTGTGTATGCGCAAAAATCTCCCGGTCACCCAGCGTGAAGTCAAAATGCGGAAAGGCGGGCGCTTGATTACCACCACGAACCTGAAAGGGGTGATTACCTACTGCAACGAAGAATTTGTGGAGATCAGCGGGTTCTCCCGGGAAGAGCTGATTGGCCAGGCCCACAACCTTATCCGCCATCCGGACATGCCCCAGGCCGTGTTCAAGGATATGTGGGACTATCTGAAAGCCGGCAAGGCGTGGATGGGTGTGGTCAAGAACCGTGCAAAGAGCGGCGATCACTACTGGGTCAGCGCCTATGTGACGCCCATTCGCGAGAATGGTCAGATGGTGGGCTTCGAATCGGTACGGGTCGAACCAACCCGTGACCAGATCGCACGGGCCGAGAGGCTTTACGGCAAGATCTCTGCGGGCAGAATGACTTCATCCTTCAGCAACCGCGCCCTGTCGATGCTGCGTTCCGGTTGGCCGTTCCTGGTGTCCCTGGTGCTGAGTCTTGGCGCGCTGCAGATCAATCAACCCTGGTTGGCGGCAGCCCTGATCATCGTCGGGCACGCTCTGGGTTTTGGCCTGGTGTTCCGTTCCCTGGCGGCCCGTTTGCGCGCGTTGCTGGACCTGCGGCCGGATGCCTTCCGCGATCCGATTGTTGCCCGCACCTACAGTGACGAGCGCGGACTGTTCTCGCAGCTGTCGTTGTTGCTGGTCAGTGAAGAGGCTCGGGTTCGCACCGCTCTGGCGCGGATTGATGACCAGGCGGAACTGCTCTATGAGCAGGCCAGGGCTTCCCATCAGTACATCAGCGAAGGGGCGTCTGCTATTGCTCGTCAGCGGGCAGAGACCGATCAGACCGCCTCTGCCATCAATGAAATGACCGCGTCGATCCAGGAAGTGGCCGAGTCGGTCACCAGCAATGCCCGGGAAGCCGAGGAAGCCAACCGTCTGGCGGATGTTGGCAGTGACCGCAGTGCCGAGGCACTGGTGGCCATTGAGGAGCTGGTTACCCGCGTAAACGGCATTGGCGCCACCATCAGCAAGTTGGGTGAGTCCACCAACAGCATTGGTGAAGCGGCCAACCTGATTTCAGAGATAGCCGAACAGACCAATCTGCTGGCACTGAACGCGGCCATTGAAGCGGCCCGCGCGGGAGAACAGGGTCGTGGCTTTGCCGTGGTGGCGGACGAAGTGCGCTCCCTCGCCCGCCGCACGCGGGAATCCACCGTGCGCATCCAGAACGTCATCGATGACTTCCGCCAGCAGGTGGACTCGGCGGTTCAGGCAACCCGGGACGGCGAGGCCGTAGCCGGTCAGGGGCTTGAGAAGGTGCGGGAAGCCGAGAACTCCCTCAAGGATATCGTAACGTCCATCCAGACCATTTCCGACAGCTTTATCAGCATGTCTGCGGCCTTTGAAGAGCAGAGCCAGGTGTCGGACGAGATCAATCGCCAGATTACCAACATCGCCGAACTGGCCGACCACAGTGATGCCCAGGCTGATTCTGCAAAACAGAGCAGTGACCGACTCAGCACCATGTCCCGTGGCCTGAAAGACCTGGTCACCCGGTTTATCAGCAAAAACGGCTAGTTAGCTTTCCCTTCCTTCCCCGCCTTCCGGATCCACCCGGTTCCGGAGGGCCCCGGCACTGGCATCGCCGCGCCAGTGCTGGCAGAATCCTGCCCCAATTGTCCCGGCAACGCCGTGGCTTTCCCTTTTTACAGACATTCCTCAGCCAAAAGCACAGGAACACAACATGACTCAGTCCAACTCGGTTTCGGGTAACGGTGCAGGGGCCGCCCGCGGTCTCTGGTCTTCCCGGTTGGCGTTTATTCTGGCGGCAACCGGTTCTGCCGTTGGTCTCGGTAATATCTGGAAGTTTCCCTACGTTACCGGCGAGAACGGCGGCGGTGCCTTCGTACTGGTTTACCTGCTCTGTATCGCAGTGATCGGTATTCCCATCATGATGGCGGAAGTGTTTATCGGCCGGAACGGTCGTCATAACCCGATCACCAGTATGCGCCTGGTGGCAGAGCGCAACCTCAGTGCCCCGGGCTGGCGCATTTCTGCCATCATCGGGATGATCGCGGCCTTCGTGATCCTCTCCTTCTATTCGGTGATTGGTGGCTGGGCCGCGTCCTATGTAGGACATGCCGCCATGGGTGATTTTACCGGCGGCACCGCGGATTCCATTGGCGAGCTATTCGGCGGCCTGCTGGCCAGCCCCGGCCAACTGCTGCTGTGGCATACCCTCTTTATGGCGCTGGTTATCCTGGTGGTTTCCCAGGGACTGAAAGGTGGTCTGGAGCGGGCTGTCACCATCCTGATGCCGGCGCTGTTCATTCTGCTGCTGGTGGCGGTAGGCTATGCCACCACCACTGGCCACTTCGGTGAGGCGGTCAGCTTCCTGTTCACGCCGGATTTTGGCGCCCTGACTATTAACGGAGTTCTGATCGCCCTTGGCCACGCCTTCTTCACCCTGAGTCTGGGTATGGCCATCATGATGGCCTATGGGTCTTACCTTGGTAGCGATGTCTCCATCGGTCGCACGGCGGTCAGCGTGGCAATCATGGATACTGTAGTTGCGCTGCTGGCTGGACTGGCCATCTTCCCGGTGGTGTTTGCCAATGGCCTGGAAGCCGGCGCCGGCCCCGGGCTGATCTTCCAGACCCTGCCGCTCGCTTTCGGCAACATGCCCATGGGCGGCCTGTTCGGCACTCTGTTCTTCATCCTGCTGCTGTTTGCTGCCTGGACTTCCGGTATTTCCCTGCTGGAACCGGTGGTTGAATGGGTGGAAGAAAAAACCAGCTTCGCCCGCACCGGCAGTGCCATCCTCGTGGGTGTGCTCTGCTGGGGCCTGGGTATTGCTTCAATCCTGTCGCTCAACGTCTGGGCCGATGTGGCTCCGCTGGCCATGTTCGAGCGCTTTGAAGGCAAGACCATCTTCGACCTGCTGGACTTCTTTACCGCAAACGTACTGCTGCCGCTTTCCGGCTTGCTGACGGCGGTGTTCGTCGGCTGGTTTGTGGCGAAAGAATCGCTGAAAACCGATCTGGCCCTTCAGGGTGGAGCCTTCACCCTGTGGTACAACCTGATCCGGTTTGTTACGCCCATCGCGGTTGCGATTGTGTTTGTATACAACCTGATAGCGTGATGGCCCTCAGACCGGCCTGACCTCGGGTAGTGCAGAAAAAGCCCGGCGGGTGACTCCGTCGGGCTTTTGTTTTCCAGGCATTTATGGTTTCAGTAGTTGCCAGCTTCCCTCAGAGCATCGACATGGGGGCGCACCGCGTCCACATCTGCGGGCGGTGCATTGCTGGCTGTCTCCATCGCGCCCATGGCTCCCTCCATCATCGCCCGCATCTGGGCCTTCTGCTCGGCGGTCATATTGGGATTGTTTTCAATCTCGGCCATGGCGGCGTCCATCTCCTGGCGGGCTGCCGGATTTTGCTGTTCCATCTCGATGGCCATCCAGGCCTGAAAGATCCGGTCGCCGGTGGCAGCCCATTCTTCAAGGCTCTTGAAACCGTGGTCCTGTACCAGGTCTTCAAGCTTGCCATAGGCCTGGTGACCCTCCAGCTCGCTCAGTGAATCAGAGAGCATGCTTGAAAAGTCTGGCATTGAGCCGCCATTGGGCGAGTCCATTTCATTGCCAAGATCCTCAAATTCGGAACTTAGTTGCTCTGCGGCCTTCAAGCTATCGATGAACGATGAGATCGTCTGGTTGGACAGGCCCTGGGCCTGTGTGCCCGCAGAAAACAGTGCGAGCAGAGTGAACAGTGTAGTGAGCACTGCAGTCTGGATTGATGCAGATAATGGGCCGTGCATAAACGTCTCTCCTTGTGTTGGGTCCCGGGTTCCTTATGCCGGGAGCCCTATGAGAGTAGCGCTTAGAAAGATTCACTGGCAAATTCTTGGCGGAGTCAGGTTCAGAAAAACAGATCCGGCAGCCAAGTGGCAATCTCCGGGAAGATCATGATCAGAATGATGCCGATGATCTCCACAATTACAAAGGGAATGATCGACTTGTAGATATCTTTCATGGTGATCGACGGCGGCACGATGCCCTTCAGGTAGAACAGGTTGAAGCCGAAGGGTGGCGTCATGTAGCCGATTTCCATGTTGATCACGAACAGGATGCCGAACCAGATCGGATCGAAGCCCAGGGATTCCACGATCGGCATGAATACCGGCAGGGTGATCAGCATGATGCCCACCGGGTCCAGCACCATGGCGAGCAGGAACACGATCACCATCATGGCGATAATGATGCCCCAGGGGCCACCGGGAACCATGTTCATCAATCCCTCGATCAGTTCCTGGGCGCCCATGCTTTGGTAGGCCGCACTGAAGGCGTGGGCAGCGAACAGGATCCACATGATCATGCCGGTGAGCTTGAAGGTGCGGATGGCGGCTTCTTTCAGAATGTGCCACTTGAACTGCTTGTAGACCGCGGCCGAGATCAGGGCGCCGAAGACGCCCATGGCTGCGGCTTCAGTCGGAGTGGTGATGCCGCCAATGATGGAGCCCAGCACCATGACCACAACACCGATTGGCAGCAGCACCGCACGCAGCGCCCGGAATTTCTCAGGCCAGGTGCCCCGTTCCTCCTTCGGCAGGGCGGGTGCCAGTTCCGGTTGCAGATGGCAGCGAACAATGATGTAGATGGCGGTCAGGACCATCAGCAGGATGCCGGGCATGATGCCGGCAGCGAACATCTTGCCCACGGAAACGCCGGTGATCAGCGCGTAGAGAATCATCAGGATGCTGGGCGGAATCAGGATGCCCCAGCCTCCACCAGTGTTGATGACCCCCAGGGCCATGTTCTTGTCGTAGCCCCGCTCAAGCATGGATGGCAGGGCAATGGTGCCCATGGCGACCACGGCCGCACCGCTGATACCGACCATGGCGGCGAATACGGCGCAGATGCCCAGGGTGCCCAGGGCGAGGCCGCCCCTCAGGCCGCCACACCAAAGATGCATCATCCGGTACAGATCCCGGGCCACGCCAGTGCGCTCCAGAATCATGGCCATGAAGACAAACAGTGGAATGGCGACCAGGGTGAAGCTTTCCATGGTGCCCCAGATCTGTGAGGCCACCATATAGAAGGAATCGAATCCCCAGGTGAAGTACAGGAAGACCACCGAAACGCCGCCCAGAACAAATGCCAGGGGCAGGCCAAGCAGCAGGAAAAACAGCAGGGCACCGAAGAACAGAAGGGTCAGGGCTTCAATGCTCACAGCTGATCTCCTTCAGATCCGGACTCTTGAGGCGTGTAGTAGTCCAGGTTGAAAGCCACGGCGATGTCTTCGAGCAGTTTTACCAGCCCCTGCAGAACAAGCAGCGCGGTACCAACAGGAATGGCCAGCTTTACCGGCCAGATAGGCGGGTTCCAGGCTGAGTAGGAGGTTTCCCAGCTGGAAATGGACTCCTGCGCCATATCGATCCCGAACCACAGCAGGGCAAGCGTAAAAATGAAGAACACCAGTGATGTGACAATGTCCAGGGCTGCCCGCTTCCGGGGTTTCAGATGCGAGTGCAGCAGGTCCACATTGACGTGGCCACGATGAGCCATGATGTAACCGCCGGACATGACCGCGTAGACACCAAACAGCATCTGGGTCAGTTCATTGGTCCAGACAGTGGGGGAGTTGAACAAATACCGGAACCCGACCTCAAGCAGCAGGAACGCGAACATCGCGAAAATCAGAAGGGCTACCCACCGGCCGATGAAATCATTGAGACGGGTAACCCCTCTCATGAATGCGCCGATCATCACACTCATGGCACTCTCCCACGGGATGTTGGTTTGGTTCCGGGACAGAAAGGCCGGAGTCAAGGACCCCGGCCCTGTTCAGAGCAATGGCGGATCAGAGGTAACCCAGGTCGGCCAGATAGCTCTTCAGCATGTCGAGCGCTTTCCTGGCATTTTCGCTGCGCTTGCCTTCTTCATCCCACATGGCCTGGGCCGTGGCGACCAGCTTGTCCTGTACTTCATCCGGCAGGACATTAAGTTCCACGCCTTGCTCCTCGATAGCCTTGGCCAGGGTAATGCGCTCCTTGTACTGGTACTCGTTGGTGCGGACCCAGAACTGCTCGTCCAGCGCATTCTTGACGATTTCCTGCATGTCCTCCGGTAATTTGTCCATCGCCTTCTGGCTGACGATGATCACATCGGTGCCGGCAATGTTCAGGGCGGGCTGGACATGGTATTTGGCTACTTCATACAGGCCCATGCTGAAGGCGCCCTGGGCCGCGCCCCAATGGGCACCGTCAACAATGCCGGAATCCAGGGCGGAATAGAGTTCGCTGCCCGGGATGTAGGAAGCGGCAGCGCCGGCTTCGGTCAGGAAGGTTTGCAGGGCGCCGGAAGACCGGATCTTCAGGCTGGTGAAGTCCTCCCAGCTTTCGATGGGCTTCTTGACGACCATTTCCGTCGGATAAACCTTGTCAGTGGCCCAGTAAACGCCGTGCTCGGCGGCTTCATCACGCAGCATCTGCTCGAAGCCCATGTTCTGGTGGAAGTAGGCAGCTTCCCAGACATTACGGAAAGCGAAAGGCAGGCCGGAAGCGATGCCAGCCAGGGAAATCTTGTCCTGGGCATAGGACGGAGAGATCGTTCCCATTTCCAGGATGCCGCGGCTGACCGCGTTGAAGGTTTCCTTGGCTTTGAACAAGGCACCGGCTTCGTAGAGCTGCAGCTTGAGGCGGCCGTCGGTACGTTCTTCCAGGACCCGTTTGATTCGGCCCACGCTGTCTGTGTATGAGCTGCTAGAGCCCGGGAAGTGGGACTGGAGTTTCCAGGTAAAAGAGTCCTGGGCTGCAACGGGCGCTGCTGATAGCGCGGCGGTAATACCAAGGGTAAGGGCTGACGCATATACCGTCAGAGTCTTGCGAGCAGTAGCAAAGAGTTTCATGAGCGTGCCTCGTTCATTGTTGTAGTGGCTTTGCTTTGTGTTTCACTGTGCAGAACTAATAACTGCAGGGTGAATTTTATTCTCTGAATCTATCACAACATTGGTGCTTTGCAATAGGATGTTTGTCGTTCGAACTTGTAGTCGGTCTCATCGTAAAGGTAGTTCATAAGACTGGTTCCTACCGACCCCCCCGGACATGCAGTATCAGCGCCTGACGCCTACTCACTAGGGGTATTCAGCCGCAATGATAACCAGAAAGTTCGGCCCGCTACTCGTTGTCTTTTTCATTTTTATGCGTCCTTGGTCAATCCAGTTTTACTAGATGAAACCATCTTTCAAATATATTGACTCAAAACCGTAAGGCGTGACAAATTACGAAAACCACAGGATGACAAATACAACGCGAGGCCCCTGGCCCACCTGGAACGAGCGTCTGATGAATGAGGAAAACCGCCACATTACCCAAGGGCAGAATCTGCCGGGCTTCCACAGTCTGCTTGGCTACCGCCAGGCGTCCTGGGAAGAAAACGAAGCGGTCATCGAGCTTGAGCTTCGGCCCGGGCATCTGAACCTGGGCGGCGTGATCCATGGCGGGGTGCTGACCTCCCTGCTGGACATTGCCATGGCGCAAGCGGGCACTTACTGCCCGTATCCAGGCAGAATGCGCAAGGCCATCACCCTGTCCCTCACCACCACGTTTACCGGCCAGTGTTCGGAAGGTGTGATCCGGGTAACCGGACGCAAACGCGCCGGTGGCAGCCGGATCTTCAACAGCACGGGCGAGGTACATGACGATCAGGGCAACCTTCTGGCCATTGCCGAAGCCACGTTCCGCATTCGCTCCGGCAGCGAAAAGCCGGAGGGCGTGCCGATCTGAAAGGCGCAGTCTGAACAGGTGATTGCCGGTTTTATGGCAGTCACGACACAAAACAAAAAGAGGAAACGGCAATGTTCGAGCTGTCTGACAGAGCGAAACAGCTGCAGTCTGAGTTAAACGAGTTTATGGCTGCCCACATCTATCCGAATGAAGAAACCCACCATCGACAGATCGAAGATGCCGAGGACCGCTGGGCGCCGGTGCCCATTATTGAAGAGCTGAAGCAGAAGGCAAGAGCCGCCGGTCTGTGGAACCTGTTCCTGCCTGACAGCGAATTCGGCGCGGGCCTCAGCAACTTCGAGTACGCCCACCTCTGCGAAATCATGGGCCGCTCCGCCATGGCCCCCGAGGTGTTCAACTGCTCCGCGCCGGATACCGGCAACATGGAGACCATTGCACGGTATGGGAGTAAAGAGCAGCAGGACCAATGGCTGAAGCCCCTTCTGAATGGCGAGATCCGATCCTGCTTCTCCATGACCGAGCCGGACGTAGCCTCTTCCGACGCCACCAACATTGCCTGCGAGATCCGCCGTGAGGGCGACGAATACATCGTCAACGGCCGCAAGTGGTGGTCCTCCGGCGCCATGACCCGGAACTCGAAGATCGCCATCGTGATGGGCAAGACCGACCCAACTGCCGAGAAACACAAGCAGCAGTCCATGATCCTGGTGCCCCTGGACGCTCCCGGCGTGAAGATGATCCGCCCCCTGCACGTGTTTGGCTACGACCACGCCCCTCACGGCCATGCCGAAATCCATTACGACAATGTACGGGTGCCAGCCAGCAATATGCTGCTGGGGGAAGGCCGTGGTTTCGAGATTGCCCAGGGCCGTCTTGGGCCGGGCCGAATCCATCATTGCATGCGCACCATCGGCGTGGCCGAACGGGCATTGGAGCTTATGTGCAAGCGCGCCAACGCCCGGGAGGCCTTTGGCCGGAAGCTGTCGGAGTTTGATTCGATCCGCAAGGACATCGCCCGCAGCCGTATGGAGATCGAGCAGGCCCGCCTGATGACTCTGAAAGCCGCGCACATGATGGACACCGTCGGCAACAAGGTAGCCCGCCAGGAAATCGCCATGATCAAGGTGATTGCCCCGAGTATGGCGCTGAATGTGATCGACCGCGCCATTCAGGTACACGGCGGCGCCGGCGTTTCCCAGGACACCTTCCTGGCCGAAGCCTGGGCCAAAGTAAGGACATTGCGGCTGGCGGACGGGCCGGATGAGGTGCATATGGATGCCGTCGCCAAGATGGAGCTTCGGCAGTATCGCTGAATCGAAAACCGCCGCCACAGAAATGAAGGCCTAAGCGTTATGACAACAAGTCCGGAACTGGTCGATGTCCTCCCGGCCCACACATTTGACGAGTCCCGATTGCTGGAGTGGCTTCAGCACTCGCTGCCGGGATTTGGTCGCCGAATGGAGGTCAGGCAATTCCAGGGTGGCCAGTCCAACCCCACGTTCCTGCTGGACACCGACAGTGGTCGGTATGTTCTTCGCAAGAAGCCGCCCGGCAAAACGCTCCCCTCGGCTCACATGGTCGAGCGGGAATACAAGGTCATGCGCGCGCTGGGTGAACATACAGACGTGCCGGTGCCCAACGTCAGGGTGCTGTGTGAAGACGCCGATGTGATTGGCACGCCCTTCTACGTGATGAACTTTCTGGACGGGCGGATCATCACCCATTCGGCGTTGAGGGATATGAAACGTCGCGACCGGATGGCCGCTTACCACTCAGCCGTCGATACCCTTGCAGCGCTGCATTCGGTGGACGCAAACGCCGTTGGTCTGGGTGATTTTGGTCGGCCGGAGGGCTACGTGGCCCGCCAGGTGGCTCGTTGGAGCAAACAGTACCTGGCCTCGAAAACCGATGACTTGCCGGCCATGGATAAACTCATGGCCTGGTTGCCCGAGCATCTGCCAGCGAGGGATGAAACGGCTATCGCCCACGGCGATTATCGTTTCGGCAACCTGATGCTGGCACCGGATCGCCCGGAGGTGATCGCGATTCTGGACTGGGAGCTCTCCACCCTGGGCCACCCGCTGGCGGATCTGGCCTATTTCTGCCTGCCCTTCTACTTGCCTGCCGATATGGAGGGCATGCGCGGATTACAAGGTGAAAACCTGGAGGCGCTGGGTCTTCCGGACGAGCAGGCTATTATCCGCCGCTACTGCGAGAAGACGGGCCGAAAAGGCATCGAGGACTGGCACGTGTTCCTGGCGTTCTCATTATTCCGTCTCGCGGCCATCCTGCAGGGAGTCTACAAGCGGGCTCTGGATGGCAATGCCGCCAATGCCAACGCCCTGGAGGTGGGCAAGCGAGCAAGCCTGCTGGCGGACACTGGCTGGAAGATTGCCTGCGAAGGTGCGAAGCCCTGAGATATCAGATTCACCGTGGAGAATAACACCATGTTTGATCGTCACTACAAGGTCTGGCCCAAAGAGCTGCCGAAAACCATGACTCTGCCGAAAACCAGCGTTTACACCAACCTGGAAATCTCGGCGCGGCGCTACCCGGACCACACCGCCATTATCTTCTACGACGCGCCCATTACCTACCGGCGCCTCAACGAAGAGGTGGAAATCATGGCGGGCTACCTGCAGGCGCAAGGCGTGAAGAAGGGCGATCGGGTGCTGCTGTACATGCAGAACTCTCCCCAGTACGTCATCTCCTATTACGCCATTCTCAGGGCCGATGCGGTGGTGATCCCGGTCAATCCGATGAACCGGGCGGCGGAGCTGGAGCATTTCATTGCCGATACCGGTGCTACGGTTTGCCTGGCCGGCCAGGAACTGGCGGGCTTTATTGCACCGATGATTGGTGACAGCCATCTTGAACAGGTGGTGGTGGCTTCTTACCGCACCTACATCTCTCCCGAGACGGATCTGGACCTGCCCGCCGAGGTGGCGGCGCCAGCCTGGTCCCGGGATATGCCGGGAGTGGTCACCTGGGAGCACGCCATGGCGGCCGGGCACGCCCCGGGGCCTCACACGGCCACCCCGGACGATCTCGCGGTGATTCCCTACAGCTCCGGTACCACCGGTGCGCCCAAAGGCTGTATGCATACCCATCGCTCGGTGATGGCCACGGCTGTGCACCGGGTATTCTGGAACCTCACCACGCCCGACAGTGTTCAGCTTTCCACGCTTCCGTTTTTCCACGTTACCGGTATGACCGGCTCCATGAACGGCCCCATCTTTGCTGGCTCGGCCTCGGTGATCATGACCCGCTGGGACCGGACCACCGCCTCAAGACTGATTGAGCGCTACAAAGTCACTGGCTGGACCAACATTGTCACCATGGCGGTGGATTTTCTCTCCAACCCGGATATCGGCAAGTACGACCTGAGCAGCCTCAACATGATTGGCGGGGGCGGTGCCACCATGCCCTCGGCCGTGGCTGAAAAGCTCAAGCGCATGACCGGGCTGGACTACATTGAGGGCTATGGCCTCTCGGAAACCATGGCGGCCACCCACATCAATCCCAATGCCCATCCCAAATCCCAGTGTCTGGGCATTCCGGTGTTTGATGTGGACAGCCGGATCATTGATGTAGATACGCTTGAAGAAAAGGGGCCCGGCGAGACCGGGGAGATTGTTTCCTGTGGGCCCCAGGTCACCAGGGGATACTGGAATCGCCCGGCAGAAACCGAGGCAGCGTTCGTGGAGATCGACGGCAAACGATTCTTCCGTACCGGGGATCTGGGCTATTACGACGAAGACGGTTATTTCTTCATGGTCGACCGGGTCAAACGGATGATCAACGCCTCGGGCTACAAGGTCTGGCCATCGGAAGTCGAGGGCTTGATGTACCGACACCCGGCGATACATGAGGTTTGTATTATTTCCTCGCCGGATCCCAAACGCGGTGAGACAGTCAAGGCCTGCATTGTTCTCACACCGGAGGCCGAGGGCCAGACGACAGCCGAAGACATCACCGCCTGGTGCAGGGAACAGATGGCCACCTACAAAGTGCCGACAATAATTGAATTCGTAGACCAGTTGCCGAAGTCGCCCACAGGCAAACTGATGTGGCGGGCCCTGCAGGAGGAAGAGTGGAAGGGGAAGAGCTGACAGTTCTGGCGGTGACGCCGTCAGCTCAGGGGTTGTTCTTCATCACTTTCAGTTGCGTCGGAGCGGGCGCTATCTGCGGGCAGTGGGTCCCGGTTAACATACACTGAACCCATTGGATGAGAAGCCCGGCGCTGAAGCAGTTGAGCAAATTCCAGGAGCAACTGACGGTCCTGCTCCAGCAGAGAAATGAAGGTTGCGTTCAGCGCGACCTGCTCAGAATCCAGCTGTTTCTTCTCAGCGACTGAGAAAATATCGGTCAGCGAAAGGCTTAACGCCTGTGCCAGGCGATAGAGCAGCTCGAGGCTGGGTCTTGCCTGGTCTCGTTCAATACGGGAAAGGTTGCCGACATGAGAGTCACAGCGCTCCGCCAGATCCGCAAGTGTCATTCCCCGTTCTTTTCTTAAACGCCTGATTGCCTGACCTAAACTCATCGCGTGCCTCGGTTTCCAAGACGATGATATTACAGACAAAATTCCGAACAGACAAAGTTTCTAAATGCACATAAAATAGCTTCTAAATAAGCTTTCAGGGCATTAATTCGGGCCTGTTCGGTCTCAATGAGTGGTCATTTATTATCCTATTCCTATCGCCTCGGGTTGTAACCTGTTTTCCTCGGCCTTGAAGGGGTCATGACGATCTGCGGTTCGCCGACTCCTGTCTCGCCAACAAGGCAAGAAGATCGGCTTCAGGCATGGGTCTGGCGAAGTAGAAACCCTGTCCGAACTGGCAGCCCAAGCCCCGCAGAAGGCGCCATTGCTCTTCAGTTTCAATGCCCTCTGCCACGCAGGGAATGCCAAAGCTCTCGGCCATATGGGCGATGGCGCGAACCATATTCACCGCGTTTTCATTGCCCGGTGTCCCCATCAGAAAACTTCGATCAATTTTAAGGGTGTTAATGGGCAATGATCGGAGTCTGGCGAGGGACGAAAAACCGGTGCCAAAATCATCGATAGCCACCCCTATTCCTGCAGCACGGAATTCGTTTACGACGCCTTCCATCCGGTCGACATCGCTCATCAGCGAGCTTTCGGTGAGTTCCACCGTTAATGTAGCCGGGGGGAGGTCCAGTGAGTGCAGGCGGGCCAGGATTTTTTCAACAAGCTGACTTTGCCAGAGCTGGCTGATGGCCAGGTTGATCGCTATCCTGAAATCCTGGAACCCCTGGTCCCGCAGACGCCTTGCGGCGTTCAGTGACTCGTCAATGACCCACTCGCCGATGCTCACGATGAGTCCGGTCTCTTCAGCAATGGGTATGAACTCTGTTGGCGATAGGTTGGCCCCGTCGGATTGCGGCCACCGAAGCAGTGCTTCCGCACCGGTAATATGACCGTTTGTCAGATCAACGATGGGCTGGAACGCGAGTTGAAAGGCTTTCGCTTCACTGGCCCGGTACAATCGATTCCCGAGCTCGAGGCGGTGCTGCTGACGCTCAGACTGCTCACAGGAGAAGAACTGAAAGCTGTTGCCGCCGAGTTTCTTGGCCTCATACATTGCGCTGTCTGCTTTTATCAGCAATGACAAGGCGTCTTTGCCGTGCAGGGGACACAGACTGATGCCGATGCTTGCCTCAATGCGATAATCACGGCCCCGTATCGGTATTGGCGTTTCGATGGATTCCAGCACCCGATGAGCCAGCCTGGCCATGGTCGATCTAAGGTGAGCTGGTTTGCTGAAGCCGTCGTCGTGAAGCGCAACAATGATGAATTCATCACCCCCCTGGCGTGCGACCAGATCCCTTTCCCGCACAGCTGCCTGGAGTCGGCTGCCGACTTCCCGGAGAACCTGGTCCCCTATGTCATGTCCCAGGGTGTCATTGATCAGCTTGAAGCCGTCCAGATCAAGGCACAGGAGGCCAGTGGCAGGAGCATGGGGGCCTGTGGATCGCAGGTGCTGATTCAGGGTTTCGATCGCGGCCCGTCGGTTTGCTAGGCCAGTCAGCAGGTCCCGGTAGGCCACTCTTTCGGCTTCCTGTTCACTCCGGATTCTGCGTGATTTCTCGCGGAGAGCCTCGATGGCGTAGACGGCGTAATCCACCATCTGCTGTAACAGGTCGATCTCACGGTTATCAAAACCGCCAGGTGAGTGAGAGTAAACGGCCAGACAGGTATCGGCACCTTCTTCAGCTTTGGTGAGTGGAAAAGCAATCACGGCATAGCGGTCTGTGGAGGCAACTCCGGATTCGATCTGGTTGGCGGCCGGTTGTTGATTATCCAGAAAGCGTCTGCCGCTTTCGAAGGTGTGCTCCATCAGCTGCGTGAATGTGTCCTCCCCCGTTATGGAGCCCGGGTTGTTGGCGATGCCGGAAATAGCGATGGGCCTGATGGATCGGATGTCCTTGTCGGGCTTTTTGCCAACCCAGGCCAGCGGGTAGCCTCCCTCTCGGGTCAGACTTTTGCAGATACCGGACAAAACGTCCTGTTCAGTGCAGGCGCTCACAATGCGCTCGTTGCAGGCGATCAATGCCTGCAACGCATTTGTGGATTGCGCCGGGGGCATTTTGGGAGTCTGTCCGGGGTTGGCGGCAAGCTGGGTCAGCCGCACCAGGCTGTCGATCCTTGCCTTCAGCTCAATCGTTGATATGGGCGTTCGGATGACATCGTCCGCAAGGTTCCCGATGAAGCGGCCCGCCGTTGGTAGCTCCTCACTGGACACGAGAAGCAGAATGGGGACGGCAAGTGGCCCTGTCATGAGCCTGATGTCGCGCACCTCGTTTTCGTATCTCGCCAGCGTGGCGACATCAAAGATGGCAAGATTGAATGGTGTGTTCCCCAAAGCCTGGATATCGGTCTCGATGCAGCTGTAGCTCGTCAGATGTTCCTGGAACGACAACCCGGTTATCTGATCCACCATCACAGCGATAAGCGGAGATGGTGCCTGGGAAGCGCTATCGGTATGACACTCCGATGTCCGATTCATGCATGGATATCCGGTAAATTATTCACGATATTTTCATTCCGCCAAAGGTGGTTCTGGCATATGGAATAGGGGGGCAAGGCGGGAAGAGCAATCAATGAAAGGTGCCTCATTTCAATTGCCTTTTAAAAGCACTAAGCCATTGTCGAAATAAAATTAAGTTGTTGTTTAATCGATTTAAATTTAATTTTATTTCAGTGTTTTATCTGAATCGACAATACCTGACACTAAAGCTTTTAAAATTTTAAGTCGAGGCTTTGCGTTGTTTTTAGTGTCGGGTTTTCATTGAGAGTAAAATGCATAAATAAATGTGCGATCTGTGAACATTTATCTATATGAAAGGGGTATTTGGTGGGGGTTGGATTCGAATACTGATGGGAAGGTCGGTGGGCGGTTAAATGGCCTGCCCGATGATTGATCAGGCAGGCCATTCTGGTGCGAATTCCGGTCTGCACGTTATCGCAGCCGTCCGGGTTTCACTGCAGTAACGCGGCGTAACGCTCAAGATGAAACTCATCATCACCGAGCTGATGATTGATCATGATCAGGCGCTTGGCATAGTGGGCAAAGTTGTACTCCCAGGTCATGCCGATGCCGCCATGGGACTGGATACCTTGCTCGGAAATGAACTGGCCACTGCGGCCGATGACGTTCTTGGCGGCAGCCAGGATCCGGCGCCGCTCGTCGCTCTGGGGCTCGTCGGCAACGCTGGCCGCCAGGATCGCCATGGAGCGAGCCTGTTCCAGCTCTGACATCATGTCCACCATCCGGTGCTGGAGCACCTGGAATTTGCCGATGGGCACGCCGAACTGCTTGCGTTGTTTCAGGTATTCCAGAGTCAGGTCACAGGCCACTTCCATGGCGCCTACCGCCTCACCGCACAGTGCGGAGATGGCGCGTCCGGTCTGGTACTCAATGATCTCTGCAGCCTTGCCTTCCTCGCCGAGCAGGGCGTCGGAGCTTAGTTGGAGGTTGTTCAGGAAGAGGTCACAGCCCTTGGAGCCATCAATCGTCGGGTAGGTGCGGCGTTCCAGGCCTTCCGCGTCTGCGGGTACCAGGAACAGGCTGATGCCTTCGGCATCTCGGCTGTCGCCAGAGGTACGGGCAGACACCACCAGGACATCGGCGCAATGGCCACTGATCACCACGGCCTTTCGTCCGTTCAGGGTATAGCCCTCACCGGATTTCTCCGCCCGGGTTTCTACGTCGTTCAGGTTGTAGAAACTCTGGGGTTCCTGCAGACCCACGGCTGCCCGCACCTCGCCGCTGGCGATACCGCCAAGCCACTGTTCCTGCTGCTCGCTGTTGCCGGCCTGGCTGATCAGCCCGCCACCCAGAACAACAGACTGAAGGTAGGGCTCAATGCAAAGGCCTCGGCCCAGTTCGGTCATCACGCTCTGTACTTCAACGCCGCTGCCGCCAAAACCGCCCAGTTCTTCCGGGAAGGGCACGGCGGTGAGGCCCAGCTCACCCAGCTGTTTCCAGAAATCGGCGCTGAAACCCAGCTCCGATTCGCTGTATTCCAGCCGTTTCTCAAAACTGTATTCACCGCGAACCAGGCGAGCCACGGTGTCCTGCAGCATCTGCTGCTCTTCGTTGAGTCGGAAATCCATGGTCGCCTCCTTAAAGCCCGAGAATCATTTTCGACACGATGTTTTTCTGGATCTCGTTGGATCCGCCGAAAATCGACAGCTTGCGGTTATTGAAGTACTGGGGCGTCACCGGTGCGGCGTTCTCGTCAGAGAGGAAGTCGCCGTCGTAATCCAGATCCAGTTCCTCTTCCACAAACGGAATGGCATAGGGGCCAATGGCACGGCGAGCCAGGTCGTTGATGGTCTGGCGAATCTCGGTGCCGCGCACTTTCAGCATGGAGCTTTCCGCCCCCGGCATGCCTCCGCCTTCCACGGAGGCGATGATGCGCAGGTTGCTGATGGCGGCAGCCATCAGGTCAATTTCCACCTGGGCAATGCGCTGGCTGAACGACGCATCCTCGATCAGCGGGCGACCGTTCTTGATCCGGCGGGTGGCCAGTTCTTTCAGGTGCTGCAGGGCGGCTTTGGAAATACCAATGCCGGCGAGCCCGGTGCGTTCATAAGTCAGCAGGTACTTGGCGTAGGTCCAGCCCTTGTCTTCTTCACCCACCAGGTTCTCTGCGGGGACTTTTACATCCTCGAAGAACACTTCGTTGACCTCGTGTTCGCCATCCAGGGTGATGATCGGGCGCACCGTAATGCCCGGCGTTTCCATGTCGATCAGCAGGAAGGAAATGCCCTCCTGGGCTTTCACCTCGGTATTGGTGCGCACCAGGCAGAAAATCATGTTGGCGTGCTGGCCCAGGGTGGTCCAGGTTTTCTGGCCATTCACAATATAATGGTCACCGTCGCGAACGGCCCGGGTCTTGAGCGACGCCAGGTCGGAACCGGCGCCGGGCTCGGAATAACCCTGGCACCACCAGTCTTCGCCACTAAGGATTCTTGGCAGGTATCTCTGTTTCTGCTCTTCGGTGCCAAACTTGATAATGACCGGCGCCACCATGTTGACCCCAAAGGGTACAGAGCGGGGCGCTCCGTAGCGGGAGGACTCTTCATCCCAGATGTGCTTCTGTACCGGGCTCCAGTTCACGCCGCCATAGGCTTCCGGCCAGTGAGTGGCATACCAGCCCTGTGCATTGAGGATTTTCTGCCAGCGCTGATGGTCCTCCTTGGACAGCCGACGGAACCCTTTCACCTTGGCGGCGATATCCGCCGGCAACTTCTCATCCAGGAACGCGCGGACTTCGTCACGGAAAGCGAGTTCCTCGGCGGTGTAGTTCAAGTTCATGGGAAAACCTCGTTCGCGTTGATCTGTCAGTCAGCTAAAAGCCTGAATGCCGGTTTGTCCGCGACCCAGGATCAGGGCGTGGACGTCGTGGGTACCCTCATAGGTGTTCACGGCTTCAAGGTTCATCACGTGGCGAATCACGTGGTACTCGTCAGAAATGCCGTTGCCGCCGTGCATGTCCCGCGCCACCCGGGCGATGTCCAGGGCCTTGCCGCAGTTGTTGCGTTTCAGCAGGGAGATGGCATCCGGCGTTGCCGTGCCATCATCCATCATGCGGCCCAATTGAAGAACCGACTGAAGGCCGATGGTGATCTCGGTCTGCATATCCACCAGCTTTTTCTGGATCAGCTGGTTGGCCGCCAGGGGCTTGCCGAACTGCTTGCGCTCAAGGGTGTAGTTGCGGGCCGCGTGCCAGCAGAATTCAGCGGCGCCCAGAGAGCCCCAGCTGATGCCGAAGCGGGCTTTGTTGAGGCAGCTGAAGGGCCCTTTCAGTCCCTCCACCTCGAGATGGTTTTCTTCCGGAACGAACACCTCGTCCATAAAGATGGAGCCGGTTTCCGATGCGCGCAGGGAGAATTTGCCCTGGATCTTTGGCGTGTCCAGGCCCTTGGCGCCCTCGCGCTCGATGACAAAGCCGTTCACCTTACCGTCCAGTTTGGCCCAGACCACAAAGACGTCGGCAATCGGTGAGTTGGTGATCCAGGTTTTGGAACCACTCAGCAGGTAGCCGCCATCCACTTTGCTGGCCCGGGTTTCCATGCCGCCCGGGTCGGAACCGTGGTTGGGTTCAGTCAGGCCGAAACAGCCAACGTATTCGCCGGAGGCCAGCTTGGGCAGGATGCGTTTTTTCATCGCTTCCTTGCCGTAGGAGTGGATCGGGTACATCACCAGGGACGACTGGACGCTGAGGGCCGAGCGGTAGGCCGAGTCCACTCGCTCTACTTCCCGGGCAATCAGTCCGTAGCAGACATGGTTCAGACCCGGGCCGCCGTATTCTTCAGGCAGGGTCGCGCCCAGCATGCCGAGTTCACCCATCTGGTTGAAGATGGTGCGATCGAACGTTTCATGCCGGTTGGCCTCGGTGATGCCAGGCATCAGTTGCTCATCACAGAAGCTGCGGATGCTGTCTCGAACCTGACGTTCGGTTTCGTCCAGTTGCGAATCAAAACCCAGCAGATCATTCCAGGGTGCGGAAGCCATTTTGTACTCTCCTGAAAGCGAATATCGACAGTCCGGTTATAGGGGCTGCGGACCAATCTGTGCTATCTTTGTGTTAATGGTGTTTCATTAAGCGAAACACAGTTTTGTAATTCGTTGTTGAAAGACTAATCCGGGTGATATGGAAATGCAAGCAGTGTTCAAGCCTGACTGGGTCCGTGCGGGGTGAATGGTATGCTGCAGTGGCTTGTGTCCCTGGCGGTGGTCACCGAGCTGGTGGCCATCTGTCTCGATAGCCGGGAACTGAGTGCCCTGGCGGGTGTGATGTTCGTTACCGCCTTTCTGGTGGGTGCCGGGCGCTTGCAGGGGTATGCCCGCATGCTCCTGATTGTCGCCCTTGTGGTGCTGGCTGGCCTCGCCTGGCGTGGTTCTCTGGACACCGGGCAGCTGCTGAAGGCTGCGTCCGACGCAGCCTTCTATTCCGCGTTTTTGGGCAGCCTGGGCATGATGCAGTGCCTGGTGCGTCGGTTCGAAGTCTTGCGGCGGATTCACGATGTGCTGCTTGGCGGCAAGCCCTTTCTGCTCTATCCCAAGTACGCCCTGGTCAGTTGTGGCGTTGCTACGGTTCTCAGCTTTGGCATGATGAACCTTCTGTGTGGAAGCCTCTCCGAAACCCTGCGTGAGCGAGGAATTACCGGCGAGTCCCGTCTCCAGTGGTTGCGCAGTGTTCTGATCAGTGCACTGAGAGGGTTTGCCCTGGTGCCTCTGGTGGCGCCTACCAGTGTGGCTGTAGCGATCCTTACCCGGGAGCTCCCCCAGCTGAGCTGGTCTCAGCTGCTGCCATTCGGAGTGGTTGCAGCGATTCTGATGGTGCTCATTGGCTGGGTGCTGGAACAGCGTCGGTTCCGCAAGGTCAGCAGTGAACGCATCGCCGTTGAAGGCTGGCTCCCGGGTACCGGGCGTCTTGTGTTCCTTATCCTGCTGGTATTCACGGTGATGGCGGGCCTGGTGGCGGCGACCGGCTTCAAGGTGTCGGTGGCAGCCATGCTGTCGGTGCCTACCGTGACACTGTTTTACATGCTGTGGCAGGAACGGCGACTGATGCCGGTTCTTGAGGAAGGTGCCGGCCAGATATGGGCCATGCAGAATGAAATGGCCATTTTCGCCGCCTCCGCGATCCTGGGAGTGGCTCTGTCGGCGGTCATTCCGGCAAATGCCCTGGCGGGCCTGGTTGCGACTGGTGGCGGCGTTTTTCTGGTAGCCGTTGTTGGCATGCTGATGCTGCCCATGTTCTCCATGATCGGGATCATTCCCATCACGGTTCTGAGTGTCCAGGCCGGTTTGCTGCCCCAGCTGGTGGCTGAGGGAATGGAGCTGCTGCCGGTTGCTGTGGCTCTGGTGATTGGCTTTTCCCTGGCCATGATGCTGTCGCCTTTTGGCCCCTCGGTCATGCTGCTGTCCCGGTTCGGGCAGATCTCCCGGTGGGTTGTGGCGTTTCGATGGAATGGTCTGTTTGCGCTGATCGCGCTGCCAGTGCTTCTGGTGCTGACAGCGCTGGTGGCCTGGCTGGCACCGGGTCAATAACCCCGGTCTGTATCCACGATTCCTGAAATAGTTCGCCCGGCGGCATGATCCCGGATTTTGCCGGTGATCTGCTCAATGGTGGCGTCCCGAAGGGTCCGGGCCGAGATGTGCGGAGTGATGGTGATCTCCTTCCGTTGCCAGAACGGGTGCCCTTCCGGCAGGGGTTCCTTGCGGAACACGTCGAGCGAGGCACGCAGCAGTTTGCCCTCGTCCAGCGCCCGCAGCAGGTCATCCTCCACCAGGTGTTCACCCCGGCCAACGTTGATCAGCACGGCACCCGGCTGGAGCTGGCTCAGCAGATCATAGTCGATGATGTCCCGGGTTTCGTCGGTCAGGGGCAGTGTGTTGACCAGAACCCGGGTGGATTGCAGAAATTCGCCGAGCTGATCCGGTCCGGCGTAGGTACTGACGCCCTCAAGGCTGTGTTGGCCTCGCGCCCAGCCACTCACCTGATAATCCAGATCGGCCAGTGTGCGGGCGACCCGTTTACCGATATGACCCAGCCCCATGACACCCACCGGCCATTCGCTGCGCTTGATCGGGCGATGAATCTTCCAGACGCCCTGGCGCTGCTGCTCCCGATAGGTTTCCATTCCGCGGCTGGCCTCCAGTAGCTGGTGCAGCACGTACTCCGCCATCTGTACCGACATGCCCGCGTCCTCCAGGCGCACAATCGTGAGGTTTTTCGGCAGATTGGCAATCTTGAGCAGGCCGTCAATGCCGGCACCCAGGTTGAACACGGCTTTCAGATGTTTTTCCCGCTCGAACAGCGCCTCAGGTGGCTGCCATACGATGGCGTAGTCGGCGTCAACAGCGGGCCCCTCCGGATCCCAGACGAAAATCTCTGCATCCGGTAACTGCTCCTGGATGGGCACTGTCCAGCGTTCCGGTTTCGGGTCGCCTGCCACAAAAAGAATCTTCATTTTGCCTCCGGGGGTCGCCACAGGGGGCGTTGGCTGTTAATTTGTTTTGCAATGCAGAATAAGGTATCGGATAAATAGTTTTAAGTCGGTATCATGTACCGCCATGCGATTCATGTTTTGAAACATATGTGATGAGTGTTTCATATTTGGCGCGAACTTTGAAAAGACTTTCTGGTACTTGATTTCTGCAGCGATTAAAATGGTTCATTGTTAGCTATTCATCAAATTAATACACCGGTTACCAGAGCGGGCGACGCGGTTGGAGGACGTCCCATTATGGCAGGAATAAAACAGATCTCACCCGAACTGAAAGTGGCATCCACTGACGGTGAGCCCGTAAAGCCGGAAAAAGACCGCAAGTTTGTCGAGGCCCTGTCCCGCGGCCTGGACGTGCTCCGCGCCTTCAGCCAGGGTCCTGTCATCCTGGGGAACCAGGACATCGCCCGCATCACCGGGTTGCCAAAGCCGACCGTGTCGCGGATGACCTACACCCTCACCAAGCTCGGTTACCTCAGCTACAACACCCAGCTGGAGAAATACCAGTTGAGTTCGGGGGTGCTGGCACTCGGTTATGCCTACGTGTCCAACCTCAAGGTGCGCCAGCTGGCCAAGCCCTACATGGACGAGTTCGCCCGCCAGACCAACATGTCGGTTGGCCTGACCTGCCGGGACCGGCTGCACATGATCTACGTGGAAAACCGCCTGCCACCGGAAGCCTCCCTGTTGCGCATGGATATCGGCCTGAAACTGCCCATGGCCACCACCTCTGCAGGCCGCGCCTATTACTGCGCCATCAGCGACAAGGCCCGCCTGGTAATCGACGACGCCATGTCCGCCAAATACGGTGACGACTGGCCAGAGAAAAAGGCCGGCCTCGACCAGGCCATGAAGGATTACAAGGAACACGGCTTTTGCCTGTCCATCGGCGAGTGGGACCGCAACATCAACTCCGCCGGCGTGCCCATTCACCTGCAAGACGGCACCATCATGGCCCTGACCTGCGCCGCACCGTCCTACCTGGTGCCGGCTGAAAAGCTTCGCGGTTCCATTGCCCACCAGCTGGCCATGCTAGCCGGTGATATAGAATCCCTGGGGGTTTAAACGCCACCTCCCGACAAACTCCAAACCAAGAGACCGCAGAGGAACCCCTGCGGTTTTTTTATACCTGTAGTTTAATGGGTGGTTGAAACCACCAACGAACTTGTATTAAATCGTACGCATGTTTCGCTAGTTAAAACCACATTTCAGAACGAATGCGAGGAGAAATCATGTCTGAGGTCGTTAGCTACAACCGGGAAGGCAACATCGGCGTTATTACCGTGAACTACCCGCCGGTAAACGCCCTCGGCCAGGCTGTTCGTTCCGGTCTGCTCGCAGCCCTGGAGCAGGGCCAGAAGGATGCAGAGGCCAGGGCGCTGCTGCTGGTTTGCGAAGGGCGCACCTTTATTGCCGGTGCCGACATCCGTGAGTTCGGCAAACCCATGCAGGAGCCCACCCTGCCGACACTGGTCAACACCTTTGAAAACAGCGACAAGCCGCTGGTTGCCGCGATCCATGGCACCGCCCTGGGTGGTGGTCTGGAAACCGCACTGAGCTGTCACTACCGGGTTGCGGTCAGCAGCGCCAAGGTGGGCCTGCCGGAAGTGAAGTTGGGCCTTTTGCCTGGCGCTGGCGGCACACAGCGGCTGCCGCGCCTGACCGGTGCCCAGAAAGCGCTGGAAATGATCACCACCGGTGAGTTTGTCGGCGCCAACGATGCCCTGGCCCTGGGCATTCTCGATGCCGTGGAAGAAGGCGACGATATCCGCGCAGTGGGCATGGCCTTTGCGCAGAAAGTGGTCGACGAAGGCAAGCCGGTACGTCGTGTTCGCGATATCACCGACAAAATCGAGGCGGACAAGGGCAGCGATGTCTTTGACCAGTTCCGTGACGAGCTGAAGAAGCGCGCCCGGGGTCTGTTCTCTCCGTTCAAGTGTGTCGACGCTGTGGAAGCGGCCTTCAACCTGCCGTTTGACGAGGGCATGAAGCGCGAGCGGGAACTGTTCATGGAATGCATGGAATCACCCCAGCGCGCCGGCCTGATCCATTCGTTCTTTGGCGAGCGCGAGGTCTCCAAGGTCAAGGGGCTGCCGAAGGATACGCCGGTTCGTGACGTGAAGAGTGTCGGCATCATTGGCGCCGGCACCATGGGTGGCGGTATTGCCATGAACTTCGTCAATGTGGGCATTCCGGTCACCATCGTCGAAGTAAAGCAGGACGCTCTGGACAAAGGCCTGGCCATTATCCGCCGCAACTACGAGAACTCCGCCAAGAAGGGCAAACTGACCCAGGAGCAGGTGGAGCAGCGGATGGCGCTGATCACCACGAGCCTCACCTACGACGATTTCCGGGACGTTGACCTGGTGATCGAGGCGGTGTTCGAGGACATGGCTATCAAGAAAGACATCTTTGCCAGGCTTGATGAGGTCTGCAAGCCGGGTGCGATTCTGGCGTCCAATACCTCAACCCTCGATATCGACGAGATTGCGTCTGCCACCAAGCGCCCGGAAGACGTGGTCGGTATGCACTTCTTCAGCCCGGCCAACGTGATGAGGCTGCTGGAGAACGTGCGTGGTAGCAAGACCTCCGACGAGGTCAAAGCCACGGTGATGGCAGTCGCCAAGAAGATCAAGAAAGTCGGTGTCATGGTGGGTAACTGCTACGGCTTTGTCGGGAACCGGATGCTTCACAAGCGCGGCACCGAAGCCATGTCCCTGGTGGATGAGGGGGCTACCCCGCAGCAGGTCGACAAGGTGCTGACCGATCTTGGTTTCCCCATGGGCCAGTTCGCGATGTCCGACCTGGCAGGGATCGATGTTGGCTATCGCATCCGGGAAGAACGGCGCAAGGCCGGCGAGGACATTCCCGCCAGCTGGATGGACAAGCTCGCGGAGCAGGGTCGCCTTGGCCAGAAGACCCAGGCGGGTGTATACAAGTATGAGGAAGGCAGCCGCAAGCCGATTCCGGATCCGGAAGTGGAGCAGCTGATCGAGCAGTTCCGCAAGGAGCAGGGGATCACGCCCAGGGAGATTACCGACCAGGAAATCCTCGAGCGCTGCATGTACGTGATGATCAACGAGGGTGCCAAGATCCTCGAGGAAGGCATTGCCGATCGGCCGCTGGATATCGACATTGTCTGGATTTACGGCTACGGCTTCCCGGCCTACCGGGGTGGCCCCATGTTCTGGGCCGATCAGGAAGGGCTGGACACGATTCTTTCAGCGGTGAAGAAGTACCAAAGCACCGTTGGTGGTGAGCAGTGGGAGCCGGCGGCTTTGCTTGAGAAGCTGGTGAGCGAACGCAATAAATTCGGCGATCTCTAAGCCCGTAGGTCGGATTAGGCAAAGCCGTAATCCGACATTCAGTTGATTGTTAACCTCAGGTTGTCGGATTACGGCTTCGCCTAATCCGACCTACATGTTTCGAAGAATGAGGGCATTGTTATGTCTGATGCAGTCATCGTTTCCACCGCCCGTACTGGCCTGGGTAAATCCTACCGGGGCTCTTTGAACAATACCCACAGTGTCGATCTGGCGGGGCATGTGATCAAACACGCCGTTGATCGTGCTGGTATTGATCCGGCCATTGTTGAAGATGTGATTATGGGTGCAGCTTTCCAGGAAGGCGCCCAGGGCCGGAACATTGCCCGTCTGGCGGCTATCCGCGCAGGGCTTCCGGTAACCACCGCCGGATTTTCCATTAACCGGTTCTGCAGCTCGGGTCTGCAGTCCATTGCCCTGGCTGCCCAGCGGGTTGTGTCCGAGAAGGTCCCAGCCATGGTGGCCGGGGGCGTTGAGTCCATTTCCCTGGTGCAGAACGAGAAGATCAACAGTTTCCACGCCACCAACGAGTGGCTGATGAAGCACAAGCCTGAGCTGTACCTTTCGATGATCGAGACGGCGGATATCGTGGCCAGGCGCTACAACGTCAGCCGTGAAGCCCAGGATGAGTATTCCCTGATTTCCCAGCAGCGCACGGCCGCTGCCCAGCAGGCGGGCAAGTTTGACGATGAGATTGTGCCGTTCGACGCCACCATGCTGATCAAGGACAAGGAAACCGGTGAGGTCAGTGAAAAACAGGTGACCCTGACCAGCGATGAATGTAACCGCCCGAACACCACCCTCGAGGGCCTGGCCGGTCTGGAGCCGGTACGCGGCCCGGAGCAGTTCATCACGGCGGGTAATGCCAGCCAGTTGTCGGACGGTGCCTCTGTGTGCACGGTGATGAACAGCACCTACGCTGAGAAGCACAACATCGAACCCATGGGGATTTTCCGGGGCTTTGCCGTCGCCGGTTGTGAGCCGGATGAGATGGGCATCGGCCCGGTCTTCGCTGTTCCCCGGCTGCTGGAGCGTGCGGGCCTGACCATGGACGATATTGATCTGTGGGAGCTGAATGAAGCCTTTGCCTCCCAGGTGGTTTACTGCCGTGACCGCCTTGGCATTCCCATGGAGAAGCTGAACGTAAACGGTGGCTCTATTTCCATCGGCCACCCCTTTGGTGTCACCGGCTCCCGCCAGACAGGCCATGCCCTGATTGAAGGCAAACGCCGTGGTGCGAAATACGTGGTGATTACCATGTGCATCGGTGGCGGCCAGGGTGCTGCCGGCTTGTTCGAGGTAGTATGAAATTGGGGTCAGAAGAAAGCGTTCTTCTGACCCCTTCTTCATCGGATTACCGGGGTTAGATGAAGGCTTTCATCTGACCCCTTGTTCACCAAGAGGGGATCAGCATGGACAGACAAGCCAAAGCAGTCGTCTGCCGGGAATGGGGGCAGCCCGTTCAGGTGGAAACCATCACGGTGGAAGGCCCCAAGCGGGATGAAATTACCGTCAAGATCGCGGCCTGCGGCGTCTGCCACAGCGATCTGTCCGCCACCACGGGCAAGATTCCCTATCCGCCTCCCCTGGTACTGGGGCATGAAGCCGCCGGAGTGGTTGTCGAAGTCGGTGAGGGCGTCACTGCCTTCAAGGAAGGCGACCATGTCGTGAGCACGTTTATCTCCATGTGCGGCAAGTGCAGCCAGTGTGTCCGCGGCCGCCCGGTGCTGTGTGAGAACGCCAGAAAAGCTATGTTCAACCTGCCCGATGGCACCGTCAGAACCAAGGGTGCAGACGGCGAGCCCCTGAACGTCTTTGGCGCGTGCGGCGTGATGGCCGAGTTTGCCACCATGCACGTGGATAATTGCGTCAAGGTGGATGAAACGGTGCCCATGCAAAACGCCGCCCTGGTGGGCTGTGCCGTGATGACTGGCGTGGGCGCCGTGTTTAACACCGCGAAGCTTGAACCTGGCTCCCGCGCCGCCGTGTTTGGTATCGGCGGCGTTGGTCTCAATGCCATCCAGGGCTGTGTCACCGCTGGCGCCGAGATGATCGTGGCGGTGGACAGCAACCCCAAAAAGCTGGAGATGGCGAAAGAGTTTGGTGCCACCCACACCGTGAATATCAACGAGGTGGAAGACGCAGCCAAAGCCGTAAAGAAACTGACCGGCGGCGTTGACTACGCCTTCGAATGCGTCGGTGCCGGGCCGGTGGTCGAGCAGGCCTATAAAAGTCTGGGGCGTGGGGGAACTGCCGTGGTCGTGGGTGTGGCGGATCCGAAGGACAAGACCACGCTGACCACCCTGACTTTGCCAGCAGATGAACGCACCCTGAAGGGCAGTTGGCTGGGCTCGGCCCGGCCGCAGCACGATTTCCCCAGAATCCTGGGTCTTTACAAGGCTGGTAAACTCAAGCTGGACGAACTGGTTACCCGGACCTACCCCATAGAAGAAGCCGCACAGGCGTTCGATGATATGGTGGCAGGCAAGAACGCCCGTGGCGTTATCGTATTTGAATGAAGGGGGAAGCATGAACGAACTGAACAGGAACTACATCAACGGCCAATGGGTTAGCTGGGCCGGTGACATGATCGACGTTCACGAAGCTGGCACCGGTGATGTGATTGCCCGCGTGCCCGCCGCCGGCGCGGATGAGATGGAACAGGCCATTGCCGCCGCCGACGCTGCATTTGAAAGCTGGTCTGAAAGCACCCTGGAAGAACGAACCAAGGTTCTGGAACAACTGCACGCAGGACTGAAAGAACGCGCGTCGGAAATTGCCGAAACCGTCTGCCGGGAAGTGGGCATGCCCATCAAACTGGCGACGCCGATCCAGGCTGGTATGCCGGCTGCAGTGACCAAGAGTTACCTGAAGCTGCTGCCCGACTTCCCGTTCACCGAACAGTCCGGCAACTCCGAGGTGCAATACGCCCCGGTGGGGGTGGTTGGCTGCATTACCCCCTGGAACTACCCGCTGCATCAGGTCATCCTGAAAATCGTTCCGGCGATTGCGGCCGGTTGCACCGTGGTGCTCAAGCCTTCCGAGATTGCGCCCCAGACGGCGTTTATCCTTGCCGAGATCCTCGATGGCACCGACCTGCCCAAGGGCGTGTTCAACATGGTATGCGGTTATGGCCACACCGTGGGTGATACCCTGATCAAGCACCCCGATGTGCGCATGGTGTCCTTCACCGGTTCTACCCGCACCGGCAACCTGATTGCCCACGCCGCGGCAGACGATTTCAAACGGATCGCCCTGGAGATGGGTGGCAAATCCGCCTCCGTGATCCTCCCGGACGCCGACCTGGCGGCCGCCGTTAAAGGCACTGTGAACAACTGCCTGCTGAACTCCGGTCAAACCTGCACCGCACTCACCCGCATGCTGGTTCCGGCCGACAAGCACGATGAAGCCTGCGAACTGGCCGCCGCAGCCGTGGCAAAAATGACCCCGGGCAACCCGCTGGAAGAAACCACCCGCCTGGGACCGCTATCGTCTGCCCAACAGCGTGACAAGGTCATCGACTACATCAAACTGGGTATCCAGGAAGGTGCCAAGCTCATCGCCGGAGGGCCGGAAGCGCCCGAAGGATGCGAGAAGGGCTACTTCGTGAAGGCTACCGTGTTTGGCAACGTCAAGCCGGACAGCCGTATTGCCCAGGAAGAGATCTTTGGTCCGGTGCTGTGTGTGATTCCCTACAACGACGAAGCCGAGGCCGTGAAAATCGCCAACGGTACCCAGTACGGGCTTTCCGGTGCGGTCTGGTCCGGTGATGATGCCAAGGCGAAGAAAATTGCCAGCAAGCTGCGCACCGGTCAGGTATTCGTTAACGGTGGCGCGTTCAATCCCATGGCACCGTTCGGCGGCTTCGGTCACTCCGGTATCGGCCGCGAGTTCGGTAAATGGGGCCTGGAGGAGTTTCTGGAGATTCGGTCGCTTCAGTTGTAATTGCTGGAGTTCGGTGTCGGGTTACGGCTTTGCCTAACCCGACCTACTGTAAGGTCCAGAATGTGGGTCGGATTGGTGTCGGGTTACGGCTTTGCCTAACCCGACCTACTGTAAGGTTTAAAATGTAGGTCGGATTAGGCGAAGCCGTAATCCGACAGATCCTCCAAAGACACCCCGCCTCGGGGCCAGCCACCAAAGTAAGTAAGCCTTAGGCCTTTCCCCCAAGCAAAATCCGCACGGCCGTGCAGGCATCCTCCAATTCTGCCTCCCTGGGTTCACGCCCGGCGATGATGTCGCTGTAAAGGCAGGATTCCGCAAGTCGGATCATGAAGTAGGACAGGCTGAAGATGTTCATCGGCGGCTTGATGTGCCCGGCTGCTACCTGGTCTTTCAGCATCCGAGTATTGGTTTCCACCGTGCGAGTGTGCAGGATGGACTGGGACGAGGTGAGGATCTTCAGGGCGTATTCCGGGTCCTGGTTGATGAATCGCCGGAGCGGCTCGAAGCGCAGAATGGTTGAATTGGTGCGCCGGTACACACCGACGATGTAGTCCACACCCACGCCAGGGGTTTCCGCCATGGCCTGGCGCCAGAGGGGTTCATACAGGGACCAGAGAATCTCGCCGATCAGCAGATCCTTGTTGCCCACCCAGCGAAACAGGGTAGCCCGGCCAATTCCGAGTTCATCAGCCAGCGGCGCCAGGTGAATGCGCTCACCCTTGAGCCACATGCGGCGTGCCCGCTTGAAGGCGTCGGCGGGTGTTGCCCTGGTTACGGTCTTGTCTGCCACTGAAACCTCGTGCCGGAATTTGGATTCATTCTAACGGCTAAACCGCAACGTCGCCACGCAAGCGCCGGGGTGCAGGGGCGGACGTTCATGACATTATCCGCGTATGCGTGAAGGGACGTTATCGGGGGCAGACTTTCCGGTAGTTCACTGCCAGGTCAGATCCACAAATCCCCGATGGCCGTTGCCGGACTGAAATGGTGCAACACCTGCGCCTGCAACAGCTCCGCCGTGGCAATGGCATCAATCAGGGCATTATGGGCGGCATAATGGGGCAGACCATAACGCAGCCGGCTGTCGGCCAACCGGATCGATACCGGTTTCTTGCCCATCAGGCGTTGCCAGCGGGAAGGGTTGCGATCCGGATAGAGGTGGGCTTCGATGGCCATGGTATCAAGGACCGGAAACCGGATGCCTTCTCCCAGCCGCCAACGCAAGGCGACATCCAGGAACGACCGCTCGATGTTCCGGTAATGAACCACCGGTATTCGACCGTTCAGATAGCTGAACAAATCCTCAAGGATCTCCTCAAGATCCGGTGCCTTGTCGATGTCGCTGTGGGTGATGCCGTGGATGGTCACGGAAGTCTGGTGCAGTGGCAGCTTCGGGCGTACCACCCAGTGCCGGGCGTCGGCCAGCTGGATGCCATCCAGGGTGAAGGGCACCAGACCGATGCTGACAATGGAGTGCTGGCTGGCATCAAGCCCCGTGGTCTCGAAATCAATAGCCAGCATCCGGACCTCTGAGATCGGCGTGTCCGGCGAGGGGCATCCGCTCTCGTAGAAGGCTTTCAGGATCGGCGATTTACTCTGGTCGGCCAGGGCCTGGTACTGTTCAGGCCAGGGCAAGCTGTGAACGGACGACTCGCCAGCAGAGGCATCAGACATTACGGGCCACCTGGGCGTTGTAACGGAATTTCAGGAATTTCTGGGCGTTGCTGACAACCTGGAATGCATCCTTGAGGTGGCTGCGTTCAAACGGCGAGAGGTCCTCGGGCCGGACATTGTTATCCGGCTCCCGCCCGGCTTCGATCGCCAGTGCCTGATGCCGGATGCGAACAATGGAAATGAACTCGAGGGCATCCCTCAGGTTGCCAAGGTCATCCTCGAGCAGCAGCTTGGTGTTGCCGATGGCTTTCAGGCGCTCGAAGGAATTCTGTGCCCGTGAGCCGCAGGCCAGGGCGTGAACCCGGATCAGGTCTGAAAGTGGCGCGGTGCCACGGCGTTTCAGGTTGAAGGTTTTCTGGTGTTTGCCATCCTCTTCCAGCACAAAGGTACGGAAGAAACCAATCGGAGGGGTCCGGTTCAGGGCATTGCGGGCCAGCATGGCCAGGAACCGCTGGCTGTTGCTGGCCTTGTCGGCCACCAGGGTCTTCAGTTGTTCGGCAAATTCGGTTTGCCCGTAAATACCGTCCAGATCGAAGAAAATGTTGCTGTTAAGCAGAGCCTCGGCCTTCGGGTTATCGATCCAGTCGGTGAAATAAGCCTTCCAGACGCTCAATGGCTGTCGCCATTTCTGGTTGGTGGCCATGATGTCGCCGGTGCAGTAGGTGTAGCCACACTCGGCCAGCCCATCGCTGACGAACTTCGCAAGCGCCAGGAAGTACTCATCGTGCTCCTGCGGCACGAAGCTGTCGTCCAGGATCATCGCGTTGTCCTGGTCGGTGACCACCAGCTGTTCGTCCCGGGCCATGGAGCCAAGGGCCATGAAACAGTACGGCACGGGGGGTGGCCCGAACTTTTCCTCGCCCAGCTCCAACAGGCGCTGGGTAAAGCTGCGCCCGATTCCAGCCATGGCACTGCCGATCATGTGCGAGTTGGCGTCCTCGTTGACCATGCGGACAAAGCTGTCCCGAACATCACGGCTGATTTTCTTCAGGCCTTTCACGTCCTGCTGGTGGTAGATATTGCTGACCAGGTAGAGGCTGCTCTGGCTCTCGTATTTCACGATATCAGACAGCGCAATCACACCCCGAACCTCGTCCCGATCCATCACCGGAAGATGGTGCACGTTGTTGTGCAGCATGGTGAGCATCGCCTCGAATATGAACATATTCGATCGAATGGTGATCAGGTCTTCCGACATGATGTCACTGATGGGGGTTTCCGAGGCCAGTGCTTCGCTGAGCGCACGGGTACGCAGATCCCGGTCGGTGATGATGCCCTTGAGCTTCGGCTTTTCGCCGTCCTCATCCATCAATAACAGGGCAGAGACACCGTGTTCGGTCATGATCCTTGCCGCTTCCTGAAGCCGGACGGTACAGGGCGCCGAAACCGGTTCCCGGGAAATCAGCCGGGTGACCTTGGAGGTCATCAGTTCGTTGGATTTTTCCCGTCGGGAGAGGGCAGAGCGGAGTCGGCTGCGGTCTTCAATTTCCACGAAATCGGCGAAGTTGTCGTCGTTTTCCCACAGGTACTGGAAGGTTTCCGCCGGAATCTTGTAGACCAGGGTGTCTTCCAGAGCCTTTGCCGGAAAGCGGACCTTCTTGTTCATCAGCAGGCCAAACTGCCCGAAGATCTCCCCTTCGCTGATCCGGTTATACAGCTCGCCGGTCCGGCGGTAGATCTCCACCGCACCGCTGCGGACGTAAAAGAGCCAGGGGTTGTCCTCGCCGAATTCGAGGATTGGCGAGCCTGCCTTGAAATACACCACCTCGATGCCACTCACAACCCTGTCGAGCAGCTCTTCGGCCATCTCGTCAAATGGCGGGTGCTGTGCCATGTGATTGCGAATGTCGATGAGCTCGGCCTGCATAAAACTCCCTGTTTTGGCGAAGGAAAGTAATTGTCAGTACAGGAATATAGCAGTGGGAGAAGCCTGCGGCCATGCCGACCTTTGACGGATCTCATTGACCGCTTTCACGGGTGTTGCTAGCCTTGCCACACTTTTTTCAGGTGTCCGTCGCAAAGCGCGACGGGTGAAACGGGAAATCGGTGAGCCTGGCTTTGCCAGCGCAAGTCCGATGCTGCCCCCGCAACGGTAAGCAGGATAACGGCAATCTGTGCGCCACTGTGTCGCCATGACATGGGAAGGTGATTGCCCGGGAACCCCAGGTTCCGCCTGCCAGCCCGGAGACCGGCCTGGAAAAACACCCGATGTTGCGGTGGGCAACCTGGGTGGGTGATATGCCGGTTCCGCTTCCCTGACACCAGTCTACCGCCTGCCCTTTTCCTGTTCCGCAACGAAAACCAGATTCCCGTGCGGGTGCGCGCGGAGTGCGGAGCAAGCTTCATGTTCAGAATTCAATGCCCTGTTTTACTGGCCGGCCTTTCCATGGCCGCCCTGCCTTTGGCCGTTTCGGCCCAGTCTGCCCCAGAATCCGATGCTCTGGATCCGATCGTGGTTACCGCGACACTGGGGCCGAAAACCGTTGGTGAGAGTCTGTCTTCGGTTACGGTCATCGAGAAAGAGGATATTGATCGGCAACAGCCCGCGGAATTCCGCGACCTGCTGCGGGCGCAGCCGGGGATCAATGTGGTGTCGGATGGCAGCTATGGCAAGACCACCAGCGTATTCCTGCGTGGCGCTGGAAGCTCAGGTACCGTGCTTCTTCTCGATGGTATCCGCCTGCGTTCTGCCTCCGCCGGCATCCCGCCCTGGCAGTTTTTGCCTCCGGAGTTGATGGAACGGGTGGAACTGGTGCGTGGCGCTAAAAGCTCCCTCTATGGCGCAGATGCCGTGGGTGGTGTGATCCAGGCGTTTACCCTGGAACCGGAAGCCGGACGCCAGGGCTGGGGCGAGATCAAAGGCGGTTCCCATGAAACCCGCGAGGTTACGGCAGGCTTGGCCGGTCGGGAGGGTCGTTCCTCATTCCTCGCCAGTGGCGTCTATTCGGACACCGATGGCACCAATCTGAGAGCTGGCGGTGAAGACAAGGGTTTTCGCAATGCCGGTGGACTGGCGAAACTGAGTCACCGTTTTGATCAGGGTGGCGGAGCCGGGCTCACGGTGTTCCAGTCCGAGGGCAACACCGAGTATGAAGGCGGTGATACCGATTTCACCATTCGTGCCATGGGCCTTCATCTGGAAGCCGTTGCCAGTGACTACTGGCGTACACGGATCCAGTTCTCGGAAGCCCGCGATGAACAGGACACGTTCGGGGCCAATCCAAGCACGTTCGACACGCTGTCTCGCTCAGCGCGCTGGGAAAATACCCTGACTGCCGGTGTTCATGAGCTGGTTCTGGGCTCGGAAGTCATGATGGATGAAGTGGACGGCACCAGCAATTTCACAGAAGACAGCCGAACCAACAGCGCGGTTTTTGGTCAGGGCCGCCTGAACTTCGGAGCCACCGACCTGATGGTCAGCCTTCGCCTGGATGACAACGAAGCCTATGGCAAAGAAGAGACGGGCGGTATCGCTTTTGGCCATCAGTTAGATGGGGCCCATCGTTTTCGCCTCAGCTATGCCACGTCATTCCGGGCACCAACCTTTAATGACCTCTACCTGACGGTGCCGTTCTACACCGGTAATCCGGACCTTGATGCGGAAGAGGGGCAGATGGTCGAAGCGGGTTTCTCCGGCCGATATGACCACTGGTTCTGGGACATCGCGCTCTACCAGAACGATGTGAAAGACCTGATTACCTATGTCTCTGACCCAGTGACATTTGAGGGCACCATGGAAAACGTCGAAACCGCCAGAATCCGCGGTGTCGAGGTCTCGTCCGGCATTGAAACGGCTGACTGGAATCTGGCGGCAGCGGTAACCTACGCGGATACCGAGAACCGTGATACCGGCGCACGCTTACCACGCCGCGCGGAAAAGAATGTACGTTTGGATATTGATCGCCTGTTCGCGCAGTGGTCTGTTGGAGCCAGCCTCATTGCCGAGAGCGACCGCTACAATGACCCGGCGAATACCAGTCTGCTGCCCGGCTATGGCACAGTAGATCTGAGGGCCGCCTGGAACTTCCAGCCAGGCTGGTCGGCATCGTTCAAGGTGGATAATGTGCTGGACCGCCGATACGCCACCAGCATTGGTTTTGACAGTGGTACCTTCGAGCCTTTCGATTATCTGGCCGCCGGCCGAACCTTCATGGCTTCGGTGCGCTATGATTTCCAGCAGTAAAGTCACCGATCTGAGAGGCTCCCGCCCTCTATGAAACACCCCGGGCTCGCTGCATTGTATGTGCTGTCTCTGCTTGCGCCCTTGTTGGCACAGGCGGAGGGGCACTGTGTAAGCGACGCGCTGGATCAGAGCGTATGCCTGGCGGAACCCGCCCGACGCGTTGTCTCCTTGTCACCGGGCGCCACCGAACTGTTGTTCTCTGCAGGCGCCGGTGACAGGGTGGTGGCGGTAAGTGCCTGGAGCGACTATCCGGCAGAGGCGGCGGAGTTACCGCAGGTGGGCGACAGCAACCGCCTCGACCTTGAGGCAATCGTCTCGCTGGCACCGGACCTGGTGGTGGCCTGGGTGGATGGCAATTCCCGCAGCCAGTTGGAACGGCTGTCCGGTCTTGGCATTCCCGTTTTCTGGCTTGCTCCGCGAACGTTTGACGACATTGCCGTGGCGGTGTCGGATCTGGCGTTTCTGACGGGTTCACCGGAGCTCGGCGCTGAGCGGGCCGAAGTGTTTCGCGCAGAAATGGCCACGCTGAACGCTCAGTATGCCGATGCCAGACCGGTCAAGGTGTTCTACCAAATATGGGACCAGCCACTGATGACCGTGAACCGGAACGAGCTGATCAGCAAGGCCATTACCCTGTGCGGCGGCGTTAATGTGTTCGGTGATCTACCAAGACTGGTGCCACGGATCAGCCGGGAGGCGGTTCTGGAAGCCAACCCCGAAGCCATTATCACCGCCGGATCGTCGGATAACAGGCAGTGGCTGGAAGCCTGGCGCGAGTTCTCGGGCCTGGCAGCGGTAGCCGCGGATAACCTCTTCCTCGAGCCGCCTGACCTGCTGGCGCGCCCTACGCTACGTATGGCAGACGGCGCCAGACACCTGTGCCAGACCCTGGAGCAGGCCCGTGCCAATCTCTAGCCCTCACAAACCACTCCTCGTTCTGTTGCTGGCAGGATTTCTGGCGGCTCTGCTCTCCGTCAGCATCGGCAGCACGACCATCGGCTTTGAAGACACTTTGCGGGTGATAACCGGCAGTGGCACCGAGTTACAGCAAACGCTGATTCTGGAGCTCCGGCTGCCCCGCACCCTGAGCGCGTTCGCGACCGGCGGTTTGCTGGCCGTGGCTGGGGCGCTGATGCAGGTGTTGTTACGAAACCCCCTGGCCGATCCCTACGTGTTGGGGTTGTCCGGTGGTGCCGCCGTTGGGGCGTTACTGGCCATGCTGGCCGGTGCTGCCGGATTCCTGGTGTCAGGTTCTGCATTCGCCGGTGCCATGCTGGCGACTTTGCTGGTCTTTGGTCTGGCCCACGGCAGTGGCAGCTGGACGCCCTCGCGGCTGTTGCTTACCGGTGTGGTGGTCGCCGCCGGCTGGGGCGCCGTCATTACCCTGATCCTCGCGATGACCCCGGCCAGCCGATTGCCGGGCATGCTGTACTGGCTGATGGGCGACCTTTCCCACGCGGCCACCCCGTGGCCGGGACTGATCATACTTGTGCTGGTATGCCTGATGGTGTTTCCGCTGGGCCGAGCCCTGAACGTGTTGGCCCGGGGTTCCCTGCAGGCAGCGGCGCTGGGCGTTTCGGTGCGGCCACTGGAATGGTCGATCTACCTGATGGCCAGCCTGCTGACTGCAACCGCCGTTACCATGGCCGGTTCGGTGGGTTTCGTTGGCCTGGTGGTGCCGCACATGTTACGGCTGGTGCTGGGCAACGATCAGCGACTGATTCTGCCGGCCTGCGCACTGGCGGGCGGCACGCTGCTGGTGCTGGCAGACACCCTGGCGCGGGTGGTGATTGCGCCGGAGCAGTTGCCGGTTGGGGTTATCACCGCGCTGATCGGCGTCCCGACCTTCCTGTACCTGCTGTATAGGAGCAGATGATGACACGCCTGACCACCGAAGCGCTGATCATCGACATTCCGGGGCGTGCCTCCGGCGTTCCCCTGAATCTGGCCATCGAACCGGGACAGGTCTGGGGGGTACTTGGTCCTAACGGTGTGGGCAAAACCACCTTGCTACATACCCTGGCGGGATTGCGAGAGCCCCGAAGCGGACAGCTGCTGCTCGACGGCACGCCGCTGCGCGACATGCGCCGCAAGATCGTCTCGCAACGGATGGGCCTGGTATTTCAGGACCGGCAGGATGGATTCCCGGCAACGGCGCTGGAAACCGCCCTGATCGGTCGCCACCCCTGGCTGTCACCCTGGCAGATGGAGAGTGGTGAGGATCTGGCGATTGCGGAACGGGCCCTGGAAGCGCTAGACGTGATCCACCTGAAAGATCGTCTGGTGAACACACTCTCCGGCGGTGAACGCCAGCGGGTAGCCATTGCCACCCTGATGACCCAAAGTCCGGAAATCTGGCTACTGGACGAACCAACCAATCATCTGGATTTACAGCACCAGACTGCCGTTATGAAGCTGCTGCGACAACAGGCAGCCTGCGACCGGGCTGTCTTCATGTGCCTCCACGACCTGAATCTGGCCGCCCGATGGTGCGATCAGATCCTCCTCCTTTACCCCGACGGCCAGGCCTGCTGGGGCCCCGCCCGCGACATGCTCGTTACCTCGGCGCTTGAGAGCCTGTTTGGCCAGCGTTTGCTATCTGCTGAACTGGATGGTTTTCCGGTGTTTGTGCCGGGCTGAAGGCCAAAATCACGGACCACAAAGAGCTTGGGAATACACGATTAGGGGATCGGGCGAAAAGTTGAAAATTGACGCCTATCCCTGGCCCGTCTACGGTTTAAAACTGGTAATTGTTTGATACAGCGTCGAAATCTAATGCTGCCGAGTGGTGGAAAGGTGAAGCTGGGATAGATGTCATTTGTCGTTGAATTAGCTGTTAGGCAATAGAGAGAAACCTATGTAAGTAATCGACTACCTGACGGCTATTCTGGTCTTCATCACTGCCATTTATGCATATTTGACGCATAGAATGGCTAAGGCGAGTGATGCTTCCGTTACTGCAATGAGAGAGCAATCTGAGGCCATGCTCAGGCCATATGTCACTGTTACTCCTTATGTCAGACCACACACCACTGTTCTTTACTTGAAAATTGAAAACGCAGGGAAAACTGCCGCAGAGAATCTGAGGCTTTCTATGGACAAAGACTTTTTTCAGTTCGGAGAAACAAATCAGCCTGCAAGAAATCTTCGGTCTGTTGGGACCAAGGAGTTTCACGAAACTAATCACATTGACTTACGCCCGTATATTGGCACGGAAGGTGAGCGAGACCCTTTGGTAGACGAAGTGGAAAAGCTTCGAAAGCTCGTACAAGGCTGAAAGTAATGCCTAACCATACCGGCCACGGCGACGGTTACTGCATTGCGGCTGCGCCTCCATTCCGAAACCGCGCGTGCTGAGTGGCGTTATGCCCCGCTCTCAGCCTACTTTGCCGCATAATAACGCTTGACGTTATTAACGCTCTGCGTCATCATTCCCATATGATCATATCGTTCAAGTGTAAGGATACCGAGAAGCTGGCAAGCGGACGCCGAGTCAGACGCTTCGTCAATTTTGAGCGAGTTGCTTTGAGGAAAATTCGGCAACTCCAGGCTGCAAGCCAGTTGGATGATCTTAAAGTACCGCCCGGGAATATGTTGGAGCCATTGCTTGGTGATCGCCAAGGTCAGCACAGCATCCGAATCAACAGCCAGTTCCGGGTTTGCTTCCGATGGACCAAGGCTGGCGCGGAAGATGTCGAAATTGTTGATTACCATTAGGAGGTAACTCATGCGCAACATTGAAGCTGTAACGCCAGGCGAGTTACTGAAGGAAGAGTTTCTTGAGCCGATGGGTATTTCTCAGTACCGCTTGGCCAAAGAGATTGGGGTGCCTGCTCAGAGGATAGGCCAGATTATTGCTGGAAAGCGTTCGATAACCGCAGACACGGACCTGCGACTTTGTCGCTTTTTTGGTTTGTCCAATGGCTACTGGTTGCGAGCTCAGGCAGCCTACGACACTGAGATTGCGGAAGATGCCCTTGAGGATCAGTTAAAGAATATTCGTCCGTGGAGTTCTGTATCTGAAATCGGGCCCAGGGCATAACCAACGGCTGCACGTCTGGCATACAAGTGGCTGTTGTCGGACGCGCCTGCGCTGGCGCTCCGGCACGCCGCAAAGCCTGGCGTCAGCTGTGATTGTCTCACCCACAAAGTGATACTATAGTATCACTACCAATTTGGATCAGGGTGAGCCCATGAAAGTTGAGCTTGTTACAAACCTTAAGCGCCAAGCCACCAAAATCCTGGCAGACCTGCACCGGTCTAAAGAACCGGTACTGATCACTGAACATGGCCAGCCATCGGCTTATCTTGTTGATGTGCAGGATTACGAATTTATGCAGCGTCGACTTGAGCTGCTTGAGGGGCTCTCACGGGGAGAGCGTGCTGTACTTGAGGGAAGAACGTACAGCCAGAGTGAGGCCAGGGAGAAAATGAGTAAATGGCTGAAGTAATCTGGACGGAGCCCGCCCTTCAAGAACTGGATGCCATCGCCGAGTACATTGCTCTGGATAATCCTGCTGCCGCAAGTCATCTGGTCCAAGAAGTTTTCGATAAGACCGAGCGCTTGGAAGATTTTCCCCAATCCGGAAGGATTCCTCCAGAGCTCCCTGATTCGGTATACCGGGAGGTAGTGGTTCAGCCGTGTCGCATATTTTATCGTGAGGATGAGCAGCGGGTTCTCGTTCTCTATGTTATGCGAGAGGAGCGGCAGCTTCGTGCGTACATGCTTGGCAACAGCTAACTTCCAGCCAAAGGGCCATCACAATGACCATTGAACGTATTTCCACCAACAGCCGAATGAGCAAGATCGTAAAACACAACGGCACCGCTTACCTTTGCGGTCAGGTTGCCAAGGACCGGAACGGCGACATTCATACCCAGGTAACCGGGATGCTGGAGAAAGTGGACGAGCTGCTCGAGACCGCCGGTTCCAGCCGCAACAGAATCCTGTCGGCAACGATCTACCTGGCAGACATGGCCGATTTCCAGGCTCTGAACGAGGTGTGGGACAACTGGGTGCCCGAAGGTACGGCGCCGGCCAGGGCCTGCGTGCAGGCTCAGATGGCGTCTCCGGAGTTGCTGGTGGAAATTTCGGTGATCGCCGCTACCTCCTGAGGGCAATTGGAAAGATCTGGCGATTCGGCGGGCTGCGCAGTCCGCCGTTTATTTCTGGTATGGACAGGAGCACGCCATGGCTTCCCCACTCGTAACCACCGACTGGCTGCAGGAAAACCTCGATAACGAAGGGTTGGTTCTGATCGACGCTAGTATGGCCACGGTTATTGGCAAGGAGCCGATCGTTTATGACCATCCGGTGTGGATACCGGGGAGTTACCGGATCGATCTGGAGGGAACACTCTGCAATACCGGATCGTCCCAGCTCCATGCGTTTCCCACCGAGGAACAGTTCACGCAGGAAATTCGCAGGCTGGGCATAACGCCTGACAGCCTGGTGGTGCTTTACGACAACCAGGGGATCTATTCCGCTCCCCGGGCCTGGTGGATTCTGCGGTCGATGGGTCTTGAACGGGTTTTCGTTCTGGATGGTGGCCTGCCGCAGTGGCTAGCGGAGGGGCGAGAAACGGTTTCGGCTCCGGTTCAGGGTGCGGGTTCCGCCGGCCATATGGCAGGCCGTCTGGACCGCAGCCGCGTTCGGGATTCAGCGTATGTTTTTCAACATCTGGACGACGAGCAGGTAGCGGTGATTGATGCGCGATCCCGGGCGAGGTTCCTGGCCCAGGCCCCGGAACCCCGTCCGGGTGTGCGTGGTGGCCATATACCGAATTCGCTCAACCTTCCGTTTACCGAGGTGTTGGACGGTTATCGGTTCAAACCGGCCAGTGATCTGGCGGCAACGTTCAAACAGCTCGCTCCGAACCTTCAGCCCGGAAACGGGCAGCAACTGGTGTTTTCCTGCGGTTCCGGCATCACCGCCTGCATTGTTCTGCTGGCGGCGGAGCTGGCCGGGTATGACCAGCTGTCTCTTTACGATGGTTCCTGGGCGGACTGGGGCAGCGACAAATCGCTGCCGGTGGCTTGAGACTGAAGACGGGCTTTTAACGCGACTACGGGCTGTCAGGCCATGCGCTTCATGATCCGGTCTCCCAGCACATACTGATGCGCCAGGGCGGCCGCCACGTGTAAGCCAATCATTACCCACAACACGTTGGCCAGTATTTCGTGCACGTCTTCGCCGCTCTCTTCCAGCCACTCCACTTCCGGGCCGTAGCCAAAGACTGTCCAGCCGAAAAAGGTGACGGGATCGCCCTCGCCGAGAGACGTTGCCAGCCCTGAAAGCGGCATCAGAATCATCAGGGCGTAAAGTGCAATGTGCCCCAGTCTCGCCATGGTGGCCCAGTGCGCCGGTGGTGACAGTCGTGCGCGGTTAAGCCAGCGCCAGAGACCGCGAAAGATCACCAGCCCGAAAATGGTCAGGCCCAGGGTCTGGTGCCAGACCATAAGAGAGGCTTCCGAGAGGGTATGCTCCAGAGCTTCAAACCAGACTTCGCTGGCAAGCATTACCAGCAGCAGAACCGCCATTATCCAGTGCACAGCCCGCGAAACGGCACCATAGCGGTTGTCAGCGTCCATTAATGTCATTGTGATTCTCCTTGATTAACGGGGGGGGCGGGGCGCACGTGTGGGCCCCGCGCTGGCTGCTGGCTATCAGTCCCGGCGGCCGCCGCGGACCGGAGCGCCGTAATGGTTGAATTCCTGCTCCCGGATCAGGTTCTGTTCGGCATCCCGGAGTTGCACCCGATAGGTGCCATCCGGGGTCTCGTCAACGGAAACCTTCACGCCCGGGCCAAAGCGTCTGAGTGCCTGGCCATAGGCCATGATGCGCATTTCTTCGGTGCTGTACTGTTTGAGGTCGGCACCCATAGGTTTGCCGTCACGGCGTTTCTCGTAGCGATCTTCGTAGCGGTCATCATCCCAGTAGTCATCATCTGCCGAGACAAGTAGGGGCGTGGCACTGAGTAAAGCGGCTACAGAAAGGGCGGCAATGGTGGTGGTTTTCTTCATGGTTGAACTCCTTGGTTGGTGACACTCATGATTGAATGTCATCGTTGGTCGGGAGTTATTGCACCAAGGAAACGTCGCAGAATTGTCTCGGTGATACGCCGACTTTGTCGCAACTTGTCGCAAGGCCGGGAATTGCGACGGTTTTTGACAAGATCGCGCCCAAGCGGGAAGTCGACTCCCCTATAATCACGGCAGACGGTAATCCTACGGAGTAACGAGTGAGCGACTCTCCCACAATCCTGGTGGTTGATGACCACAGAGACATTCGCGATCTGGTCGGCCGCTATCTTCAGGAGCATGGCCTGCGCGTGCTCCTGGCTGATGGTGGCGATGCCATGAGGCGGCAGTTGCGACAGCACTCTGTCGACCTGGTTGTGCTGGACATCATGATGCCCGGCGACGATGGCCTCACCCTCTGCCGGTATCTTCGTGAGCACACCGAGTTGCCAGTGATTCTGCTGACCGCCATGAGCGAGGAAACCGATCGCATTGTCGGTCTGGAAATGGGCGCCGACGATTACCTCACCAAACCTTTCAACCCCCGGGAGTTGTTGGCACGGATAAAAGCGGTTCTGCGCAGGACCACAGCGCTGCCACCGCAACGCAGCCCCATGGCCGGGCAGTCTCTGACGTTTGAGGGCTGGACGCTCGACGTCGACCGCCATCAACTGGTGGATCCCGAAGGCGTGGAGGTCTCACTGAGTACCGCGGAATACAAACTTTTGCTCGCCTTCCTGGAGCACGCCGGCCGCGTGCTGTCCCGGGATCAGCTGATGGACCTGACCCTCGGCAGAGAGGCGGATGCCTTCGATCGAAGCATTGATAATCATGTCAGCCGCCTGCGCCGTAAGATCGATCCGGATGCCCGCAGTCCCAGGCTGATCAAGACCATCTGGGGCGGGGGCTACCAGTGGATTGCTGCGGTCGAAGGGGCTGAACAATGAGACTGTGGCCACGGCGCGCCGGTGGGCAGCTGGCGCTGTTGCTGATTCTGGTGCTGCTGGTGGCCCAGATTATCACCATCGTTATTCTGGCTGGCGAGCGCCAGGGAGCGTTGCGCAGTGCCAGTCTGGAACACGTCCTACAGCGGGTGGCCGATGGCTACACTCTGGCCGATACCACGGACCCGGAGCGGCAGGAGCGTATCCTGCGGGCACTCTCCAGCCCGACCCTGCGGCTTTCCATCGATCCCGCGCCCTATCTGACCGAGGATCGGGCTTCCGGCATGACGCGCCGGCTGGCCGAGGAACTGGATCTGCCCGTGGAGCAGGTTCGAACGGCCATGGAAGCTGACGAAGACGACTGCCTGCCGGATCGCGATGACCATCGGGACCGTGAGCGGCACGACGATGAGGATGATGAGCACCACGAGGATGAAGAACGCCATGACGAGGACGACCATCGGGATGACCGGCACGAATGCCCCCCGGTCCTGGGTGTTTCCCTGGCCTTGTCCTCCGGCCAATGGTTCAACGCCCGGGCCCGGCCACCGGCGCCCTCCTGGTTGTGGTTAAAGGCCACGCTGACCAGCGTTGGGATTACTGCAGTGCTGCTTACGCTGACCCTGTTGCTGGCGGTCCGTCGAATCTTGCGGCCAATGAATGAGTTGAGCCGGGCAGCCCACGCTTTCGGGCGGGGTGAGAAAGTCCGGATTCCGGAAAAGGGACCGGAGGATGTTCGTGAGGTTACCCGCGCCTTCAACCAGATGCAGGATCAGGTTGGCCGGGCCCAGGAAGACCGGGCAAGGCTGCTGGCGGCCCTGGCCCATGACCTCAGAACCCCCATCACCTCCATGCGGCTGCGGGTGGAGATGCTGCCGGAGGGCGAGGACAGGGACCGTCTTCTCGATTCCCTCAGGGAAATGCAGCACCTTGCCGAAGCTACTCTCGATTTCATCCGGGGTAGCACCACGGAACAGCACCGACGGTATGATCTGGCGACCTTGCTGGACAGCCTATGCGGCGATCTCCAGGAGATGGGTCTGGCGGTTCACTGCCAGGACAGTCCGAGATGTGTGCTCCAGGGGCAACCCGAAGCCGTCAAACGTGCCCTGCGCAATCTTATTGAGAACGCAGTGAATTATGGCGAGCAGGCGGAAGTAACGCTGGCAACCACAGACACAGAAGCGGTTGTCGCGATTGTTGATCAGGGGCCTGGTATTCCCGAAGCGGAACGGGAGCGGGTTTTCGAGCCATTTTATCGGCTGGAACAGTCGCGCAATCGGGAAACCGGTGGCGCAGGACTGGGCCTGGCCATTGCACGTACTCTGATTCGGGGTATGGGTGGCGAAGTCCGGCTGGGTGCTGGCCCGGGAGGGCAGGGACTGCAGGTCTCGGTGACCCTGCCCAAAACCGGATAAGGCCTTTCAGAACAGCACTTCCGCCCGTGCAAATCCCAGGGCGTCCAGTGCCTCGACGGTCGCATCCAGATTTGCGTAGCTGCAGACATGATCGTCTTCAGAGACCAGGAAAAAGGTTTTCCCTTCAATATCTTTGAAGAGTATGACCCATTCGTGCGCATTAGAGGGAGATCGCACGATTTTTACGGAATCAACGCGGTTTTCTTCCCGACGTGCCCTAATTTCATGTTCTTTCATCGTTCATTCTTCTGCTAACGGCATTGATCGGCCTTAATGCATTGCCAGCTCAGTCTTGCCAACTGCCAGGCTTGGGCGTGGTAAAACGCTTAACCTTATCTGGCGACGCACAGCTGGGGTTCATTTGTTCATCGGCCAGTAAAAGATAGCTGTCGCGGTGGGCTGTACCCAGTTGAACAGCACCCTCTTTTGTGAAACAGGATAACTCAATCTGATCGGCGACAAGCAGATAGCTGTTAGCGGTTTCTTGCATCCATAGCCAGGCATTCCGGTTTTCCTGTTCCCGACCGGTAAAGAAGCTGAAATGGGTGAAGTCCCGCCTGGAAAACAGCAGGAACTGTTCCCGGAAGTCCATCATGCCGAGCTGCCCGCCAGGCGGGATCTGCTGTTCTGTGGCGGCCAGAATGTTGCGAGGGGTTCGAAGCGGTTCAAGAATTTGATAGCCCCAGGTGCTCAGAAGCAGCCAGGTGAGCATCATGGCGAGGAACATGCGCCCCAGCGCACGTGAGCGCCAGAACCCGAACAGACTGATCAGCCAGACCAGACCGATGACGAATACAAAGCTCCCCGCCTCATGCAGTTTGGCCGGATCGGTGCTGTAGTCGGCCAATTTTTCAACCAGTTTGGGGTGGTCGTTCCAGGCCAGGATGCCAACCGCCATCAACGCGATGCCGAGCAGGAACTGCAACCCTGTCAGAAGCGGCGGAAACCAGCCTGCCGGTTTCTGGCTGCTGAGCAGCGGGGCCAGGATGAGCGCCAGCATGGGCAACGCTGGCAACAGGTAAACACCGCGCTTGCCGGGGCTGAGGCTGAAAAACACAACAACCAGGACTATCCAGCCCAGAAGCGCCGGAATAATCGGGCGGTAACGCGCGGTCTCGGCCAGGGGCCGGATCAAGGCCAGCAGCAACAGCGGAAGAGGAAACCAGAGCGATGGGATCACGCTGGTGAGGTAATAGTACCAGGGCTGGATATGGCCCCATGAGTCGGCATAGCGCTCGCCGGTCTGCTTGAACAGGATATTGTTCCGATAGGCCAGGGCCTCTTCGGTGCCGAGATGGTTGACATACAGCACCATGGGAATCAGCCAGGCGGCAACCACGGCAAGCATGGCCAGCGGACCCAGTGCGCAGCGCCAGGTGAGTGTTCCATTGAACAGTGTGCGATCGCGAAGCTTCATGACCACAATGGGAATGAGCATCAGCGCCGGCAGGAAGCCGACCCCTTTGGTGATGATTCCGAGCCCCATAAACGCCCAGCCGATGAAGTACCAGCCCCAGGCGGGCCCGGTGAAAAAGTGCCGGATCAGGCCGTAGCAGGCAACGGCAATCCAGCAGGCGACCATGGCGTCGATCTGGGCTTTCTGCGCCTGGATCACGAACTGTGGTGCAAGCATCAGCAACATGACTGCAATGGCACCGGTTCGCTGGTTCCACAGGCGGGTGCCCAGATCAAAGACCAGCCCCAGTGTCAGGAGGCTGCAAAGCGCATTGGGCAGCAGGAACGCAATCTTGAGGTTGTCGGTCAGCCAGTAGAAAAACGCGATACTCCACATGAACATCGGTGGCTTGTCCGGGTAGAACTCGCCGCCCCGCATGGGGATCAGCCATTGGCCGGAGGCCACCATTTCGCGGGCCACTTCTGCGAATCGCGGTTCGTCGGCAGGCCAGGGAGAACGTAATCCGATCCCGGTAAAAATCACGACCGCGGCGAAGGCCAGTAACACTAGCAGGAGTTGGTTGCGGGACAGGTTGAACACGGTGTCCGGCAAGTGGCGAACGAAAGGTGATGCAGGCATGGGTCGGTCTCAGAGAGAGTCGGAAACGGAATCGGCCAGCGTTCTGGCCCTCTGGTTGTGATAGAGAAAGGCGCCAATCAGCGAGGCGAGAATAAAAAAGCCGATACTCACGGCAAGCTGATAGGCATTGGCATTGCCGATACCGGCACCGGCCAGGGAAAACACCAGCATCTGGGGCAGGTAGCCCAGGGTGCTGCCGAACAGGAACGGTGAGAAGCGGATCCCGGAGCAGCCTGCCACAAGGTTGGTTACCAGGTTACTGCCCACCGGCAGCAAACGTACCATGAGGACTTTTAGCAGCGTCTGTTCCCGGAACAGGCGATCAAACTGCTGCATCCGGTGGTTGAACCGCCGGCTCAACGGGGTTCGCAGCAGCCAGCGGGCGGTCAGGAAGCAGCCAGTGGCGCCAATGGCGGCAGCCAGAGTCGACAGCAGCGTCCCGTTGAGCCCGCCCAGGGCGAAACCCAGCACGAAGGCGAGCAACTGGCGTGGAGCACCAAGGCCGGTAAACAATGCACCGGCGAGGGTAATCATCACTAATCCGCCAAAACCATGGCTATGAAGATAGTTCGCCACTTCGTTCTGGTTGGCAATGAAGTCGAGCCAGCCGTTGTGGATGGTTAAATAGCTGGCCAGAACCAGCGCGGCGAAGGCCAGCCAGCGGGCCCCCTTGAACATATCAGGAGCGCTCCGCTGACGCCGCCTTGGGATCAGTCTGCGCCGCAGTACTGATGACAGGAACCCGGGTACGGTGCAGCAACCAGAGCACACCGAGTAGATCCAGAATGCCGGCCCAGGTCCGGTTCCAGGCGTTGTACTTGGATATGCCAGCAATGCGTGGCCGGTGGTTCACCTCCACGATGGCGATATCGCCACCGACACCCCGAACCAGGGCTGGAATGAACCGGTGCCCGTGGTCGAACCAGGGCAGCTTCAGAAAGGTTTCCCGGGGAAACAGCTTCAGGCCGCAGCCGGTATCGGGCACGCCATCATGAAGCAATGCATCCCGCACGCGATTCGCAAGGCGGGACTGGAAACGTTTCCAGGCGGTGTCCTTGCGATTTTTGCGATAGCCCGCAATGCAAAAATCCGGGTTCCGCATGGTGTTTGCTTTCTGCAGCATGGCGGGAATGTCGGCCGGATCGTTCTGGCCATCGCCATCCATGGTAACGATCAGCCTGCTCCGGGCCCGGCGGATACCCGAAGCCAGGGCGCCGCTCTGGCCGATGCTGCGCTCGTGGCGGATCGTTAACAACCGGCCACCGAGGGCCCGGGCTGTCCTCACCGCGGTATCCAGCGTGCTGTCGGTGCTGCCATCATCCACCAGCACCACCTCAAAACCGTGGTAGTCCCGCATTACCCCGTAAGCCTCGGTCAGCAGGGTGGCAATGTTGGCTTCTTCATCCTTGGCCGGGATAACCAGCGACAGAGTTCTTTCCTGACCCATGTAACGACATCCTCAAAACGGAATATCAATCGGGCCGTTTTATGGCCCTGTTCAACTGGGCCGGAGTATCATCCTCAAACCTTAAAGCAACCTTAAGCCTGCTTGCGACGGGAAGTCGCACGGGCCGGCAGCCAGATACTGACGCACAGGCCTGAGTTGCCATCCGGCCGGTCGCTGAGGGTTAGCTGGCCACCATGAAGTTCCGCGATGCGCCGGGCGATGGCGAGTCCAAGGCCGGCACCGCCGCCTAGGCGCTGATCCAGGCGTACGAAGCGGCTCAATGCCCGTTCCCGTTCCTCGGCGGGAATGCCGGGGCCCTGATCGCACAGGGTGATCTGGTAACCCTCGCCGGAAGGCTTCAGGCGGGTCTCAATAACCGTGTGCTCCGGGCTGTACTGGATGGCGTTCGCCAGCAGGGAACGCATCAGGGTGTTGATCAGCGCGCTGTGACAGCACACCAGAGCCTGGCCGGCATCGTCCTGGAGCATAGGGTCGATGTTCTTTTTCAGGGCCAGCGGTGCCACATCGGCGATGCTCTGCTCCACAATCTCGGACAGGTTGTGGTAGTCCGGGGTGAAATCGGCACCGGAATCGACCCGGTTCAACAGCAGCATCTGCTCTACCAGATGGACCATTCGGTCCACTGACAGAATCAGGTCCTGGTACTGCTCGGGATTGTCCTCACAGACTTTTTCCAGATTCAGTCGCAGCGCAGCCAGCGGTGTTCTCAGTTCATGGGCTGCGTCCGCCGAGAAGCGCCGTTCCCGCTCAAGGGCCTGATTGAGGCGCCTCAGAAGTCCATTGACCGCCTGCACCAGACCGACCACCTCTCTAGGTGCCTGTCGATCGTCCAGGGGGTGGATGTTTTCCGGGGCCATGTTGCGGATCGGGCGCTCGAGTTTTAAAAGCGGCCTGAATCCGAGCTGGATGGCGGCGCTGGCGGCAATCAGCAACAGCGGCAGAGCAATCAGCAGCGGCAGGATGTTGCCCAGGGCCAGCTCCTGGCTGAGCTCCTCGCGAATGTCCTCCCGCTGTGCGGTTCGGATCCAGAATCCCGTGGCCGGGTCCTGAAGCGTAAACACGCGCCATCGATGCCCGCTGGACTCGGCCCAGGAATAGCCCGGTGTCAGCCCCTTGGTATCATCGGCCTTGAGCGTATCGAGCAACGGTTCACGATCCGGGGTCCAGACTTCAAACGCCAGTTTTTTCTCGTACTTGTGCCCCGTACCGCCCGGGAGGATTTCATTGCTATCGGCTTCAAAATCAATCGTGCCGGTATTGGCCAGGGGTAGCTCCAGGGTTTCCCTCAGGGTTTTTGGAAGCTGCTCCATGGATTGGGTGTCGGCCAGGTGCTGCACCAGACCCTGAACAATGCGGGTGCTCTGTGCCAGCTCGGCGTCAAACAGCTCCTCAAGTTCGTGGTTGCTCTCGATATAGCTCCAGGCCGCGGCAATCAGGGCGATCAGAAGAACGGTAGAGGTAACCAGCAGGGTCAGTGTGCGGGTCAGGGACATTCCGTTACCCCGGCGGCAGCCTGGCTGTCGAGCAGGTAGCCGACGCCTCGAATGGTGCGAATGGTGGCCTTGCCTACACGACGACGGAGGTGATGGATATGCACTTCCAGGGCGTTGCTTTCGGCACCGTGGTCCCAGCCGTAGAGCTGTTCTTCGAGACGCCGGCGAGTGGCAACCTGATCGGGGTGACGCATCAGATAGTGCAGGATCTGATACTCGCTGCGGGGTAACGTGGTGGTCTCCTCACCAATGATAAGTTGCCCGGAATCGGGGTTGAGGACCAGGTGGCCCACCGTCAGCCCATTCTGCGGCACCGGCGAGCCTCGCCGGGTGACTGCCCGGATTCTGGCCTTGAGCTCCGCCATGGCGAAGGGTTTGGTGAGGTAGTCATCGGCGCCGGCATCCAGGCCGGTGAGTTTTTCATCCAGGCCGGCCCGGGCCGTCAGGATGATTACCGGCGTTTGAACGCCCTGCCTGCGGGCACCCTTGAGTATGTCCAGGCCGTCAACGCGCGGCAGGGTGAGATCCAGAATCGCCAGGTCGAAGTGTTCGCTGGTCAGGGCACTCAGTGCCTGCTGGCCGTCGTCCAGCCAGTCCACCGTATTCTGTTCGTTGCGGAGCATCCCCAGCATGGTGTTGGCCAGGTGATGGTCGTCTTCTACAAGCAATATCCGCATGGCAGTTCCTGTCACTGATCTGGCGAACATTCTGGCACAGAAACCTTAAGGTCAGCTTAAGAAAACTCCGTGCTGTTCTTAAGCCTCGGTTAAGGCCGGCGCACTAGTCTGGGAGGCGTTCCTTAAGGGAGGCCCTCTATGACAGACCCAATGACGATGTCCACGTGTTGTCCCCCGGATTCCGGGGAGGTGGTTCCGGTCATCCGTTGCGCCGGTCGCTGGTTTAACGAGATCCGGCCGGGGACGGCCATGGCCGAGACCGTCTCGGGGTTTATCCGTCGGCGCTTTCAGCAGGCCTATGGCGCCGAGCCTTCTCTGCGCATACCGGCGCTTCTGGCCCTGACCACGGCCCAGGGCAGTCTGCTGGCCGCTGTGGGGGTTCGAAATGCCGCGCTGGAGACATTGTTCCTGGAAGATTACCTGTCGGTGCCGGTGGAATCGGTGATGCCGGTTGCGGGTGTCGAGCGTCACCGGATTGCGGAGATTGCCCATCTGGCCGGCGTCGAGGCCGGTATCAGCCGCTTTCTGTTTGCCTCGTTGTCGGTGTGGCTGGATGGGGCCGGCTATGACTGGGTGGTTTGCACTGGTACCGATCAGTTGCGCAACAGTTTTCATCGCCTTGGTATTGCCACCAAGGTTCTGGCCGCGGCTGACCCTTCCCGGTTGCCCGATGGAGGCGCGGGCTGGGGGCGCTACTACGATCATCATCCTGTGGTGATGGCCATTCGTGTCACCGATAGCCTGGCTGCCCTTCGGGAAGCGGGCTTGCTCAGACTGGTCACCCCGGTTGAGCCGAGAACTCTCGGAGCAGGGATGATGGCAGGAGGTTCCTATGGCCACATTGCCTGAACTCCTGACGCGCCGGGCGAATATCCATCCTTCCCGTACAGCGCTCCAGGGACCGGAGTCGGCCTTCAGTTATGCCCAGATGATGCACGCGGCAGGTGCCCTGGCCGACCAACTGACGCGACTGGGTGTGCGCCGGGTTGGTTTGTGCGGAGACAATTCCGCGGCCTGGATTCTTGCGGATCTGGCCTGTTTGATGGCCGATGTGGTGTGTGTGCCCGTGCCCGTGTTTTTCTCACGTTCCCAGACGGAACACCTGACTGAGCGGGCAGGCCTGGATTGCCTGCTGTCTGCGGCCTCACCCAACGGCGGTGAGCATATAGGCTATGGCGTCTGGTTAAAGCATCTGCCGGTGTCGGCTGCAGGGGCCTGGATGCCGGAGCAGACTGCCAAAATCACCTTCACCTCGGGCAGTACCGGCAACCCAAAGGGCGTTTGTTTGTCGGTGGCTCAGATGACGGCCACTACGCTGGCATTGCAGGAGCGCCTGGAGGGCGTTGAGCTTGAGCGGCATCTTTGCATCTTGCCGCTGGCCACACTGCTGGAAAATATCGCCGGGGTTTATCTGCCATTGCTGATGGGCAGCACGGTGATAGTCGCGCCCCTGCATGATCTTGGGATGACCGGCAGCAGTGGCCTGGACATCGAACGGCTGGTGCAGGGTATCAACAAGCATCAGCCCCAATCCCTGATTCTGGTGCCGGAACTGGCCATGGCCCTGGTCGCTGCGGCCGAGCAGCAACACCTTCAGAGCGATTCTTTCCGGTTCCTGGCGGTTGGCGGTGGACGGGTTTCATGGGATTTGCTGGCCCGGGGCCGCGTTGCCGGCCTGCCACTTTACGAGGGTTATGGCCTTTCGGAGTGCAGTTCGGTGGTTGCACTGAACGTACCCGGGGCCGAACGCGAAGGGTCTGTCGGCAAGCCACTTTCCCATGTTCGGGTCCGGGTGGACGAACGCGGCCACATCCTGGTCGGAGGCAACACCCATCTTGGCTATCTGGGTGATGAACCTGCTGGGGATGAGTGGCTGGATACCGGTGACCTGGGTGCCCGGGATCCGGAGGGTTTCCTGTCAGTGAGCGGTCGTGCCAAGAACCTGCTGATTACCAGTTTCGGCCGCAACATCAGCCCGGAGTGGCTGGAGAGTGAGCTGATTCAGGCGCTCGGTGCGCGCCAGGCCGTGGTGTTTGGCGATGGCGATCCCCGCCCCTCGGCCCTGGTGGTTGTCCTTGATGGCCGCTCACCAGAAGCGCTGCGCTCACAGCTGGACTTGCTGAATGACACCTTGCCGGACTATGCCCGGCTGTCAGGGGTTTATATCCGGCGGCAGCCCCTGAGTCAGGCTGAAGGCTACGTAACGGCAAATGGACGGCCTGTACGCCAGCAGATTCAGGCCGACCTGCCGACGCTGCTTGCTGGCGGGTTTCCGGTTTTCATGAATCTTTCCGTATCCAAATCCGATTTCTCACACACGCCAGGAGGATCTTTCATGGCATTTTTCGATCGACTGCAGTCCGAAACTGCGCAAGCCCGCGCACACGTAACCGGTGCGCCCGTTATTGAGGCTATCCGTGAGGGGCGTTTCGACCTGACTGGCTATACCTGGTTTCTTACCCAGGCTTACCACCATGTAAAGCACACCGTGCCTCTGATGATGGCCTGCGGTGGCCGCCTGCCTGAGCGTCTGGAATTCGTACGCAAGGCGCTGGTGGAATACATCGAGGAGGAATACGGCCACCATGAGTGGATCCTCAACGACCTTGCGGCCTGCGGGGAAGATAAGGAGGCCATCCGTCATGGCGCCCCCGATACCTCCATCGAACTGATGGTCGCTTACCTTTACGACCGCATTAACCGTGGAAACCCGGCGGCGTTTTTCGGCATGGTTCAAGTGCTTGAAGGCACGTCGATTGAGCTGGCGACGCCGCTCGGAGAGGCGATCCAGAAACAGCTCGGGCTGCCGGATGAGGCCTTCAGCTATCTATACTCCCATGGTGCTCTGGATCAGGAGCATTTCGAATTTTTCCGCAACCTGATGAACGAGATCACCGACGCCGATGACCAGCAGGCGATCATCGATTCCGCGCGCATGGTCTATCGGCTCTATGGCGATATGCTGCACAGCATTCCTCTCATTCCTGTGCCGGCGAACCGCAAGGAGCAGCGCCATGAGGCTGCATGACCGGATTTTCCTGCTGCTGGGTGGCACCGGCGGTATTGGCAAGGCGCTGGTGGAGCCGTTGGTCAGGGCCGGCGCCCGGGTGATTGTCGCCTCCCGGCATCCGGAAAAGCTTGAGCACCGTGAAGGTGTCTCGCTCGTTCACCTGGATCTGGCAGCGCCGGATCTTGACCAACAGCTGGTTCGTCTCAGTGACGCCTACCCGGGTATCGATGGTGTGATCCACTGTGCCGGCCAGAATCGCTTTGCCAGCCTGGAGACTATGGCAGTCAGCGAACTGGACGCCCAGATTACCGTCAATCTCCGGTCAGCGATGATTGTGGCCAGGCACTTTACACCCAGGTTTGAAAAAGCCGGCCAGGGCGCACTTGTGTTCGTGGGCTCCACCTTTGGCAGCATCGGTTTCCCCGGTTACACCGCCTATTGCGCCAGCAAGTTCGGGCTGCGTGGCTTTACCGAAGCGCTGCGACGGGAACTGGCCGATACCCCGGTCCAGGTGATCTATGTAGCACCGCGGGCCACCGCCACGGACATGAATCCAGAGGCAGTAAACGAGCTTAACCGGGCCCTCGGCAATACCATGGACGCGCCTGAAGCAGTGGCTTCGCAAATTCTTTCTGCCATGGAAAATGACGATCGCCGGCGTTTCCTGGGTTGGCCGGAAAAGCTGTTTGTGGTGATCAATGGCATCCTGCCCAGAATTGTTGATAAGGCGATGCTGAAGCAATTGCCGGTTATCCGGCAGTTTCTGAATTCGGGCGGGTTATTCTGAGGGAAAGCCGGCTACTCCGACGATTTGCTTCGGACAGGTTGGCTGCTTCCTGCCAGGCTGGGCTACACTCATTGATGAACAGGGGTGAATCGTCCGTCAGGGGTAGTGCCGTTCATGGCGACCAGGTCCAATCAGGGGCAGCAAATTGCCATGCCTGCCCGGTTTTTCCAGAAACTGGCCTCAGGTGTTCCTGGAGTCCTGTTTATTTATTGGGTGAGCTCGGACGGAAATGCCCACCGCTGTCCCTTCATCAGTGAACAGGTGCAGGCGCTCTTTGGCATTGATCCCGCGGATCTGAGCGATAACGCGGATCCGATCTTCGCAATGATCCATCCCGACGATGTTGATGCCGTCATGGAAAGTATCCGTGCCTCCGCGGATACGTTGAGAACCTGGAGCTATCGGGCCCGGCTCAAGCTGCAGAACGGTGATTACGAGTGGTTCGAGGTGAACGCAGAGCCCGAACGCCAGCTTGATGGCAGCACGCTCTGGTACGGCCAGTTCCACAATATCCAGCATTACAAGAACCTGGAGCAGAGCCTGCGCGAGAGCGAGGCGGAGTTTTCCTTCCAGGCCGGATTCCAGCGGCTGATTGCCCGCCTGTCCACTGAATTCATCAATCTCGGTTTTGGGACTATTGACCAGTGTATTGACGAACTCCTCAAGTCCATCGGGGAATTTTTCCGGGTAGATCGGGCCTACCTCTATAGCTTCTCTGATGATTATGGGTTTATGACCAATACCCATGAGTGGTGCAGGGAGGGCGTGCCGGCGTTGATAGACACGCAGCATCAGGTATTGATTGAGGATTTTCGGTGGTGGCAGGAACAGATTGAGGGCATGGTCAGTGGCAGCCGTGTGGTGTTTATCGAGGATGTGGACCGGCTGCCCCAGGATGCTGCCCGAGAGCGGGCGTTGCTGCAGGAGCATGGGGTGTCCTCCATGTTCTGCGTGCCTATCCGGGTGCGGGGAAAGGTGACCGGATTTTTTGGTGTGGACTCCCTGCGCCGCAGAACCTGGCGTCTGGATCAGGCCGATCTGCTGATCATTGTTTCAGGGCTGTTGTCGGGTGCCTTAGAGCGTCATCGGCTGGAAGAGGAACTGCTGAACCAGTCCATTCGAGACCCGCTGACCGGCCTGCACAATCGCCGCTACCTGATGCCAAGGCTGGATGAAATGCTGGGCAGGAGCAATCGTCGCGGTGAGCGTTTCGCCCTGGCCATGTTCGACATTGATCACTTCAAAAGCATTAACGACTCCATTGGCCACCTGGGTGGCGATTACATCCTCCAGCGTTTTGCCGACATTCTCGTTCGCCAGACCCGGTCCATGGATGTGGTTGCCCGTTTTGGCGGGGAGGAATTCATTGTTGTATTCAGTGCGGTTGAGCACGGGGATGTTCGCCAACTGGTGCAACGAATTCTGGAATCGGTGCATGACGAAGCCTTTGTTTTTGGTGACGAGGATATTCCGCTGACTGTCAGTGCAGGTGTGGCCGGGATTGAGGAGTTCGTTGACCGCCCGGCGACACCGGATGCCCTCATCGCCGGGGCGGATTACCGGCTTTACCTGGCAAAACAGGCGGGGCGGGACTGTCTTGTTGATGCATCAGGAACATTGCGCATATAAAAAAAGATCATTTCACCTCATATTACCAAATAGTATATCCTTAGATTAAAATTGATATTTGGATCATTCAGAGGTGACTGTCATGAGCAACCCGATCGTTCAGCATTTTTTTGATGAACCCACCAACACATTCAGCTATGTGGTGCGTGACCCGGACAGCCAGGCCTGCGCCATTCTTGATTCGGTCCTGGACTTTGATTACGCCGCGGGTACCACCGATGTGCGCTCTGCCGATGAGATTATCGAGTACATCCGCAGCAACGACCTGAAGGTCGAATGGATTCTGGAAACCCACGTCCACGCGGATCACCTGTCTGCGGCGCCTTATCTGCATGAGAAGCTCGGCGGCAAGACCGGAATTGGTGCGCACATTCGCGACGTTCAGGAAATATTTGGAAAGGCGTTCAACGCCGGCACCGAGTTCCAGCGCGACGGCAGCCAGTTCGATCAGTTGTTCCGGGAAGGCGACACCTTCGCCATTGGTGGTCTCGAAGGGCGTGTTCTGCATACACCGGGGCATACCCCTGCCTGCCTCACTTATGTGGTTGGCGATGCCGCCTTCGTTGGTGACACATTGTTTATGCCGGACTTCGGTACCGCCCGCTGTGATTTTCCTGGTGGCGACGCCCGCACCCTGTACCAGTCTATCCAGAAGGTGCTGAGCCTGCCTGCGGAAACCCGGATCTTCCTGTGCCACGACTACAAAGCACCGGGCCGGGATGAATACCAGCACATGACCACGGTAGCGGAGCAGCGGGAAGCGAACATTCATGTCCACGAGGGCATTTCCGAGGAGGAGTTCGTGAAAATGCGGACCGAGCGGGATGCAACCCTGGATATGCCCCGGCTGATTCTGCCGTCGGTTCAGGTCAACATGCGGGCAGGGCACATGCCGCCGGCCGAAGACAATGGTCAGGTGTACCTGAAAGTACCGGTTAACCTGTTCTGAGATTCCCGATGAATCTTAAACGCTATCTGCCTATCCTTCAGTGGGCGCCACAATACGGCCGGGATCAGGCCACCAGCGATCTGGTGGCCGCGATCATCGTTACCGTCATGCTCATCCCCCAGTCGCTGGCCTACGCCTTGCTGGCGGGTTTACCTGCCCACGTCGGCTTATACGCCAGCATCCTGCCCCTGGTGATTTACGCCGTGTTCGGCACCAGCCGGACACTCTCTGTCGGGCCGGTGGCCGTGGCCTCGCTGATGACAGCGGCGGCCCTGGCGCCATTGGCAGAGGCAGGCACTCCGGAATACATCGCCGGTGCTGTCCTGCTGGCGGTTATGTCGGGCCTGATGCTGACGCTGATGGGTGTTCTTCGCCTGGGCTTTCTGGCAAATTTCCTGAGCCACCCGGTAATTTCCGGCTTTATCACGGCTTCCGGTATTGTCATTGCCGCGAGCCAGCTCAAGCATATTTTCGGGATTCAGGCTTCCGGCCATAACTTGCTGGAAATTGGTCAGTCCCTGTTGTTGTCGATTGACGAAACCAACCTGGCAACACTGGCCGTGGGTGCCGGGGCCCTGGTGTTCCTGGTGCTTGCCCGCAAACGCCTCAAACCGCTCCTCATGGCAATGGGACTGGCCCCGAGGATGGCAGATATCCTGACCAAAACAGCGCCGATTCTGGCGGTTCTGGTGACCACTCTGGTGGCCTGGCAGTTCCAGCTTGATGGCCAGGGTGTGCGCCTGGTGGGGGATGTGCCCCGGGGGCTCCCGGAGTTCACCATGCCCAGCCTGGACATGGGGTTGTGGCAACAGCTCGCGGTCAGCGCTTTGCTCATCAGTGTTGTGGGTTTTGTGGAGTCCGTCTCGGTGGGGCAGACCCTGGCAGCCAAGCGGCGCCAACGAATCGATCCCGACCAGGAGCTGATTGGTCTGGGCACTGCTAACCTGGGTGCAGGTTTCTCCGGCGGTATGCCGGTCACCGGTGGTTTCTCCCGCTCTGTGGTCAACTTCGATGCCGGTGCTGAAACCCCGGCTGCCGGAGCCTATGCGGCGGTTGGTATTGCCTTGGCGACCCTTTTCCTGACGCCGGCCATTGCCTATCTACCCCAGGCGACCCTGGCGGCGACCATTATTGTGGCCGTGTCCACCCTGATTGATCTGCCGGCCCTGGGCCGCACCTGGCGCTACTCCCGCACCGACTTCGGCGCCATGCTCGCCACCATCGTGCTGACCCTGGTGCACAGTGTCGAGGCCGGCATAATCGCCGGGGTGGCGCTTTCCATCGGTCTGTTCCTGTATCGCACCAGTCGTCCCCATAGCGCCGTGGTGGGCCGGGTGCCCGGCACCGAGCATTTCCGGAATGTCCTTCGTCACGATGTGGAGCTGTGCCCGAAAGTCACCTTCCTGCGTGTGGATGAAAGCCTGTACTTCGCCAATGCCCGGTTTCTCGAGGAGACGGTGATGGATCTGATCATTCGGGAACCGGAGCTGAAGGATCTGGTGCTGGTGTGCCCGGCAGTGAATCTGGTGGATGCATCGGCACTCGAAAGTCTGGAGGCGATCAACGAGCGTATGAAGGATGCAGGGGTCAGATTGCATCTGGCGGAAGTGAAAGGCCCGGTAATGGACAAATTGAAAGGCACAGAACTGCTCTCCCACCTGGGTGGCGAGGTTTTCCTGAGCACCTACGAAGCCTGGCGGCGCCTGACTGACCTTGGCAAACTCGAAAAACAGGTCGCCTGATTATTCAGGGCTCGCTTGCACCGGGGGTGGGGCGGGCCATTAAGATGTCATTCCCGGCCCCGTTACTGCGGTACGTTCACTATGGGTATGACTGAAAATCTGCTATCCACCAGCCAGTGGCTCATCACTCTCCTGGTCTTTCTGGTGATTCTGGTCCAGGCGGTGCGTTCGATTGACTGGCAGGCGTTTCGCAAGGACAACGCGCTCCAGCACTCGTTTTTCGGTGCGGCCGTGGTGCTGGGTTTTGTCTGGCAGTTGCGGGCGGGCATTTCCCCGGGGCTGGCGATCCACGTATTTGGCGTCACAGTGATAACCCTGATGTTGGGGTGGGGGTTGGCGGTGCTGGCGGGCATGCTGGCCCTGGTGATCACGGTCATCACCGGCCGGGAGCCGTTGCTGATGTTCGCCGCCAACGGGCTGATCACGGTGATGGTCCCGGCTCTGGTCAGCCAGGCAATCATGCGATGGGAGCGCCGGCGGGATTTCCGGAACTTTTTCGCCTACATCTTTTTCTGCGGGTTCTTTGGCGCGGGCATTTCGGTGGCGGCAGCGGGTATTGTCATGTGCCTGATGCTGTGGACCAGTGGCGTCTACACGTTCGACCAACTGGTGCATGAATACATCCGTTACCTGCCACTGTTCATGATTCCGGAGGGATTTGTGAACGGGGCGTTCGTAACCGGCCTGATGGTGTTTCATCCGGACCGGCTGACCACCCTGGACCAGCGGCGGTATCGGTAGGGAGGCCCGGGCTCAGATACCCTCACCGCTGGCAATAGCCGGATTGAGCAGGGCCCCGGGTGCTCCGGCGCGGGCCTTTGCCTGCCATTTCCGGGCCCAACCAAGTACCTCGGTCGCTGGCATCGGGCGGGCAATGCCGTAGCCCTGCACGAAATTGCATCCCATCTTCCGAAGTGTCCGGGCGTGTTCCATGGTTTCTACCCCCTCCGCCAGAACCGGGTGGGCAAACCGTTGGGCCAGGAAGATCACACTTTCCACGATGGCGTGGTCGCTGGCGTCCTCAAGCATGTTGCGCACAAAGCTCTGGTCGATCTTGATGATGTCCACCGGAAGGGTGCGCAGGTACGTGAGCGATGAAAAGCCTGTGCCAAAATCATCCAGCGCGACCTGCAGGCCAAGGCTCTGGCAACGTGCCAGGACATTGCTGGCACGCTGGGTATCTTCCAGCGCCGTTGATTCCAGAACCTCCAGGGTGATTTGTCCCGGTGTAACGTCCGGATGGCTGTGAAGATAGCTTTCCAGGTAGTCGGCAAAACTCCGGTCCATCAGGTGCGGTGCGCTGATGTTGATGCTGACCGCCAGATCTTCTCCCGATTCCCGCCATGCGTTCATCTGGTAAATGGCCTCTTTCAGCACCCACTGTCCCAGCGGAACTTCGAGATGGCTGTTCTCAACAATGGGCAGGAACTCGCCGGGCGAGACCAGGCCTTTTTCCGGATGATTCCAGCGGATCAGCGCTTCGAAGCCAACCAGTGCGCAATCATTCGCCCGGATCTGGGGCTGAAAATACAGCTCGAATTCCTCGTTTTCCAACGCCCGGGTGATTTCCATCAACTGGTTGCGTCGGTTCCGGCGATGTTCATCCAGCCCAGGATCGAAAAAGTGGTACTGGTTGCGGCCTTTTTCCTTGGCCGAGTACATAGCCTGGTCGGCGTGACGAATCAGCGCTTCAGCGTCGGATCCGTCTTCCGGGTAGCGGGTAATGCCCAGGCTTGCTGTCAGGGTGACGCTCTGGTCGCCCACGGTCACCGGATCGCCAACGGTGGCCAGAACACGCTGGTAAACCGCTTCGTGATTGTCGTCGCCCTGCAGCAGGAGGACGAATTCGTCGCCACCAATCCTGGCGACGGTGTCGCCGCTGCGCAGGGCGCGGGTCAGGCGCTCGGCCAGGGTGCGCAGAGTCTGGTCGCCTGCTGAATGGCCCCATTTGTCATTGATCGCCTTGAAGCCGTCCAGGTCGAGATAGCACACCGATACGCTGCGATGTTGCCGGTCGGCGTGATTTCGGGCCGTGCGCAGTCGTTCTTCAAGAAGCTGACGATTCGGCAGTCCGGTCAGATCGTCGTAGTTGGCGGCCCGGTCCAGTTCTCTGGCGTGGTTCTTGAGGGCGGTGATATCAGAGAACGCCGCCACATGGTAATACTGCCCGGGTTCCTCCAGGTGCACGCGGCTGATGGAGAGCAGTTCCACATACTCTTCACCGTTTTTCCGACGGTTCCAGATTTCGCCCCGCCAGTGGTCGGTTTTCTCGATGGTCCGCCACATGGAGCGGTAGTATTCCCCGGAATGCCGGCCGGAACTGAGGATGGCCGGGTTCAGGCCCAGCACTTCCTGGCGGCTGTAGCCGGTAATCCGTGAAAACGACGGGTTAACATCCAGGATCCGGTTGGACTGGTCGGTAATCAGGATGGCCTCGTGGCTGCGATCGAACACGCTGGCTGCTATGCGCAGGCCCCGTTCGCTGTGTTTACGGTCCGATATGTTGTTCTGAATGGCGATAAAACCCGGTGCAACGCCTTGATTGTCGCCGATCGGAACGCAATAGGTATGCACCCAGTAAGGCTCACCGCTTTTGGTGTAGTGAAGGATATCCTCTTCAATGACCTCGGCCCGGTGCAGCTTCTGGTTGATGCGCTTGATGGTTTTCGGGTCGGTATCCGGCCCGTACAGCACTTCCCTGGGAAAGCGTCCCCGGATCTCGTCAAGTTGGTAACCCGTGTGTTGCTCGAAGCTGGGATTCACCCATTCGATGCGCCCCGCATCATCCAGCATCACGAGGAAGTTCGGCGTTACCGCTGCAATCAGGGCAAGCCGATTGGGGTCGATGTCTGGGGGCGGTTGAAGCGTTTTCGGGGGTCTGGGCATGAGAGTCAGTGTCTGAAATTCCCGCTGATGAATGTGCGAACTCTCTTCCCTGTGAGAATGGACAACAGTCTAGCAGCTGACTCGACAGGAGCCGTCCGTAGTTCTCGTAACGGACGGTGGTCAGTCAGGTTCTGTCCGGATTCTGCAATCGGAGTTGATGGCAGAGCATGCTACCGGAATACCCCAGGAAAACCATGGGTAAATGGTCGAAGGGACTTGATGGATGTCAGTTTTGCGCCAAATACCTATCGGCAGAGGTTATCGCCAGCGTGAATGTTTCTGGAGTTTTCGTTGCAGGGTACGTCGGTGCATATTCAGGGCCCGGGCGGTGGCGGATACATTGCCGTCGTTCTCGTTGAGAACCCGCTGGATGTGTTCCCACTCCATTTCTTCGACCGAGGGCGGCTCGTTGCGGAGCTCCGGTAATCCATCGAGCGGCTCGAACCCGGCTATCAGTTGATTCACCGTTACCGGCTTGCAGAGGTAATTCACCGCGCCCCGGCGCATGGCTTCAACGGCGGTGGCGATGCTGCCGTATCCCGTGAGCACGAGAACCTCGAGATCCGGATGCATGTCCAGGAGCTCCGGAAGCAGTCTCAGACCGCTCTCGCCCGCCAGGTTCAGATCCAGCACGCATCGGTGAAAGTGGCCCTCGTCCAGTGCCGCTTTTGCTTCCTGATGACTGGTGGCAAGCCGGGATTCAATGCCCTGTCGGCTCAGGGAACGCTGAAGCACCTGCAGGAAGGCATCGTCGTCATCAATAAGCAGCCATGCCCGATGTTCGATCACGCCTGGTCTCCCTTTCGGTGGTTGCTGGTTGCCGCAATCGGCAGGTCAATAATCATGGTTGTGCCCTCGGCACTGGCGCGGGCTTTCAGCGTGCCGCCGAGGCGCTGGATGGTGGCGTTCGACAGGAACAGGCCTACCCCAAGGCCGTTTTCCGAGCTCACAATCTGGTCACCGAGGGTACCCTCCGGGGTGGATTCCAGACCATCGCCGCGGTCTTCGACGACCAGTTCCAGGCGGGCATCGTTGCTCTCACGGGCAGCGACGGCAACCCAGGACGGGCTGGCGGTGACCGCATTGGCCAGTACATTCAGCACCGCCTGATCAAGGGTGGCATCCACCGCGACAGGGCAGTCCGGAACCGGCTGCCGCCATTCAATGGCCGCCCCCGGCCAGAGCAAGGTGGCTGACTCCCGGAGCCGGGCAACCCATTCGCGGGCAGTCAGGGTTTCCAGTTGGGCGGTTTTGGCCTGCATGGCGGCCCTGGACAGCTGTTGAAGATGCCCGCTGCACAGGCTCAACTGGTTTTCCATCAATGCAAGGTCATCCGATACCGCGTCGTCTTCAGATACACCGGATTTCATTTCCTCCACCAACAGGGTCATGGTGTTCAGCGGCGTGCCAAGACGATGGGCAACGGCCGCAGCGGAGAGCCCCAGCGCGATGATCTGTTCATCCCGCAACCGGGTTTCCCGTATCCGGGCAAGCTGTGACTGTTGCTGGCGCAGCCGTCGGGCCAGGGCGCCGACAACGAGAAGCAGAATGGCGGCGGTTGTGGCGAAGGTCACCCACATGCCCACCAGGTGCAGCTGGGCCAGGTTGGCACTGTGATGTTCATGGGTAACCGGGGTATGCCAGATAACCAGCGAGGTGTAGACCGCCACCCCCGCGACGGTTACCGCAATGCTCTGGCCCAGCGGTACCAGCACAATGGCAACGGCAATGGGCAGTAGCAACAGGGAAACCAGGGGGTTGGTGTAGCCGCCCGTCAGATACAGCCAGGCTCCGATGATCAGCAGATCGAACATCAGCGCCAGGCTGACCGCCCGTGTGGAGTCAGGCGGGCGTCGGGTAAACCAGAGCCAGGCCAGCGTTGCCAGAACACCGTAGGCTAAAGGCAGGATCACCGCTTCGGCCCGGTGCGCCAGGGTCACCATGGTTTCCGCCACGGCAATCGCAACCAGTTGCAGAGCCGCAATGGTCAACCTCATGCCCAGAAGGTAGCGGGCAGCCTGTTGAAAACCGGTTTGTGAGTGGGTCAGCCATTCCATGGATCGGATTCTATCAGCAGAGCCTGGAAATCGGTGGGAAATTGTGCGCCGGGTTGTCCGGCGTCAATCGCTAAAAAAGCAGATCAATTGCTGACGAACAACGTCTCCCCGTAACTGAAGCGGTCGGTTGTTGAGGTTGTGGACGCAGACGGCGGTTTCCGGCGAGGGTGATGACACTCCGGATACGTGAGTGTTGGCAAGAATTTCCGGAAAATAGCGGCAGTGGTCGGTTTCGGGGAATAGGGCGGCAAAGGCAATGCCGGTTTCAACGAGATCCTGGAAGAAGTGTGAGCCATAGGACAGGTCTGGCACCATATGGCCGGCTTTTTCCGACACTTCCACCAGGGCGGCTACCCCGGCAATGTCCGAAAAGCGCACGGGAACGCCCAGTTCGGGGCTTGTCGTGCCCCATCGACCGGGCCCGATAAGCAGGGTCGGAGTGTCGCTTGATCGAACCTGCTCACCGACGAGCCGGGCTACCTCGTAGCGTTCGCTGGTTGAGAGTTCACTGTAGATGCCGGCATCCACACGGATAACTCGTCGAATGGTCAGATTGATGTTGCCGCCCATGAAGTGACCGTCGGTGCGGAAAAGCAGCTTTTCCGCCGCTATGTGGTCGGGCAGGTTCACCGGTCCGGTTTCGCCCACGGTCGCCAGAGGTCGGCACTGAACCAGGTTGAACGATGGATCGCCCTGGTCGTCGAGATGCAGCGTGAATTCCACATCCACCGGGTGCCGGTAACCGGCTTCCAGGGTTTTCAGCAGGCTGGAAAGCCGTGCAATGAAACAGCCCTTCTGTACCAGTGGCCGGAATGTCAGGCGCCAGACCGGGCCTTCCAGTCCAATCTGTTCGGCCCGGGTGGTAGCCGCCCGGTCCACTTCTGCCAGATGTGACATCGGCAGTTCCGTGGCGCTTTCCAGCACCTGGCTGAGTGGCCGGGTATCCAGTGTACCGGCCTCCAGGTCCAGAAGATCGACCAGATGCTGGGAAAATCGGTAGGACTCGTCCTGGTTGCGAAAGGGTTGGCGAAGTGGGTGGTCCAGCGCCATGACACAGGCGTGATCGCCCTCGATCCGGTCCACTGCGCGAGTGCCCAATCCCATTACCAGTCGCACCATGCCGGCTTTCGGATCCATGCTGCTGTCCCAGGCGAAGGTGTTGCGCGATACCCCAACGCCCGCCGCATCCGGAAGATAATAGCGGCCGTGGAAACGGCCGTTCACCCTCTGGATCAACAGAGCCATGGGTTCTTCTCGCTGATGCAGGCCCCGCTGTTTACGATAGTGCAACGCCTCGTCGCTCATCGACGAGGCATAAACCTGACGGATGGCGTTTTCCAGCGCTGCCAGCCGATGTTCCGGCGACCCCTGATTGACCAGGAATACGCTCTCGTACTTGCCGGCAAACGCGTTGCCGAACCCATCCTCCTGCAGGCTTGATGAGCGCACCAGAATTGGATACTGGCCATAATGATCCAATAGCCGCTCCAGTTCGGGCCGGATTTCATCAGGGAACTGACCTGCGAGAATGCCCTCTTTCAAGGCGGGTGCCTCTGCCAGGTAGCCGGCTTCTGACCGCTGGCGCATGATCGCCGGCCACAGGCCGTTGTGAACCAGAAACGCGTAGTAGGCGTCGGTGCCGAGATAGCTGGAATCGTGGGGCTCCAGGTAGTGTTGCCACAACGCCGGGTTTTCTTTCAGCAGGAGGTTTCGGGCAATCAGCATCCCGGTTGCCTTGCCACCGATGGACCCACTGCCGATCAGGCGACTGCGAATACCGAGCAGATCTTCCAGCGACAGATAATGTCTTGCCAGTTCCAGAATCTGTGGATCCCGGCTGATCAGCACCTGCAGAACCTGGTCCTGCAACTCGGCAATGCTGCCTTCGTCCTTTTCGGACAGCGCCCGGCTGGCGTCCTGGAACAGACGGTCCCAGTAGTCCAGGAGCGGCTGTCGATGAAGGTGTTCCAGTTCGAGGCTGGCCTGCAAGCGGGTCGCATCGCTGCTGTCCGTGATCGGCTGGAACCGGCCCTCGCTCTCTCTGTGGGGCAGGAACATGGTGGGCGATTGTCGGCGCCAGGCTTTTATGGGGTGAATCTGGACATTGTCGCCGTGGCGATGCACGTCAATCATCACCTGAGTGGTTTCGCGAATGCGGTCCAGGGTCATCCGGGAGTGCCGGTCCGGGTGCAGGGCGAACCAGGCAACGGTATCCAGTTCAAACAGGAACGGGCACACCACCCGGAAGAAATTCCCCACCATGGCATCAGTGGCCCAGGCGTTCAGTAGTTCGCTCAGGCTGTCGCACACGTAAAACGCGCCCCGGCCATGCTGCTCAATCAGGTGCCATACCCGGCTGGTAAAGCTTTCAAAACCGCCCAGAGCGTCGATTTCAATGGTGCGAACGGCGGGATGCTGTTCGATGACAGGCGGGTGGTCGCCAAAGCGAAGGTAGATGATTTGCCGACCGGTATCGGCGGCTGTTTCCAGAAAAGGCCGTACGAACCGGCGATAGTCATCGAGGTCTGACACTCGCCAGACCACGTTGTCGCCAATCCGGAGGCCATCCAGAACCTCATCCAGCCCGAGGAGCCCGGTGGAGATCCGGTCTTCAGGCTGGAGAGGTTCCTGATTGCTCATGGCTGGATCAGATAACGCCCATAGCGTTCATCGCCCTGGCAACGCGGAGGAAGCCGGTGATGTTGGCTCCGAGCACATAGTTGCCCTCGGAGCCGAACTCGGCGGCGGTTGCGTAGCAGTTCTTGTGGATATCGATCATGATTTCCTCAAGGCGCTTCTGGGTGTAGTCAAAGGTCCAGGAGTCGCGGCTGGCGTTCTGCTGCATTTCCAGGGCAGACGTAGCAACCCCGCCGGCGTTGGCCGCCTTACCCGGGCCATAGGCCAGCTTTGCGCTCTGGAAGATGTCGATTCCCTCGGGTGTGGTGGGCATGTTGGCACCTTCGGCAACGGCAATGCAGCCGTTCTCGACCAGTGTTTTGGCATCTTTGCCGTTGAGTTCATTCTGGGTTGCGCAGGGCAGGGCCACGTCACAGGGCACACTCCAGATATTGCCGCCCTCCACATATTTCGCGTCTTTGTGGAACTCAGTGTAGGCACTGATGCGACGACGCTCTACCTCTTTAATGCGTCTGAGCGTCTGCAGGTCGATGCCTTTCTCATGCACGATCATGCCGCCCGAATCGGAGCACGCAATGACCTTTGCGCCAAGCTCATGTGCCTTTTCGATAGCGTAGATCGCAACATTGCCGGAGCCAGAAACAACAACGGTCTTGCCATCCAGGGAGTCGCCCCGGGCTTTGAGCATTTCATGGGTGAAGAACACCGTACCGTAGCCGGTTGCTTCGGTACGGGCGCGGCTGCCGCCCCACTCCAGTCCCTTGCCGGTGAACACGCCGGACTCATAGCGGTTGGTGATGCGCTTGTACTGGCCAAAGAGATAGCCAATCTCGCGGCCACCCACACCAATGTCCCCCGCGGGTACGTCGGTGTACTCGCCCAGGTGGCGATACAGTTCTGTCATCAGGCTCTGGCAGAAGCGCATGACTTCGTCGTCTGATCGACCCTTCGGGTCAAAGTCACTGCCGCCTTTGCCGCCGCCGATGGGCAGGCCAGTCAGTGCGTTCTTGAAGATCTGCTCGAAGCCAAGGAATTTGATAATGCCCAGATAAACGGAGGGGTGGAAGCGCATACCGCCCTTGTAGGGGCCCAGGGCACTGTTGAACTCGACACGGAACGCCCGGTTGATATGGATCTCACCATTATCGTCCTGCCAGGGTACCCGGAAGATAATCTGGCGCTCTGGCTCGCAGATGCGCTGGATGATCTTTTTGTCGGCGAACTCCGGGTACTTGACCAATACAGGCCCCAGGGTTTCAAGAACCTCATGGACGGCCTGGTGGAATTCACTTTCACCCGGATTGCGGTGCAGTACGTCCTGGAAGATGGGTTCCAGCTTCTCGTCGAGTTTTGCAGTCATGTCAGTCAAGCCCTCGGGATACACGTATTGAACGCCGTAGAAAACGGCCTCTCAAAAAAAGGGATCTGATTGCACCACAAAGGTGCGTATCAGGGCAAGTGAGCTCATTGAGCAGTGGTTCTTGCACATGGGAGTACCTCCAACTGGGTGCGGCATTGTGTCTCAGGCCAGTCAAAAAGAAGCGGCATACAATTTCGGCTAATTAGCAAAACACCCAACCATAAAGCCTGAAGGACCACCATCCTATGATGAGAAAGACCCACCTGGCTTGCTGTATTAGCCTTGTGATGGCCGGCTATGCTGTCGCACCCCTTGCCAATGCCCAGCCTGAAACGGATAGCCCGATATTGATCCGGGTGACCGAGGGTCAGTCTGCTGAAGCGGCTCGGCTGTCTGCCGCGGCCGTTCAGACCGAACCGGTACAACGGCTGTCGTCAGATGCCGGGGTTTCTCTGTCACGCATGGGCGGCCGTGGTCTGGACCCGGTGATCCGAGGCCAGAATGAAGAGCGGGTTGAGGTGCTGCTCGACGGCATGCGGGTGGAAGGTGCCTGTCCAAGCCGGATGGACCCGCCTACCAGCCGATTGAGCACGGCGCTGGCGCCGGTGCTCGAAGTGCGCACCAGCAACCGCACACTGCGCTGGGGCCCCATTGCCGGTGGTCAGGTGGTGGCCACCACTGCGGCGCCGGAATTTGCGGATGACAATGTGACGGCTGGCCACCTGACCATTGGTGCTTCTGATAACGGTGATGGCAAGCTGGTGAATGGCAGCGTGGCGGCCGGCAGCAAGGATAGGTTTATCCGCCTCGCCGGCGGCTACGACGAAGCCGACGACTATGAAGACGGCGACGGTAACGACGTCCGCAGTGCTTATAAAAACTCTGAGGGTAGGGTAGATGCTGCCTGGACGGCCGACAATGGCCTCTACATCAAGGGCCTGGTTAGTCGGCAGGAAGAGAGGGATGTCAAGTTCCCGGGCCGGGGAATGGATGCGCCGAAAACCGATACCGACCTGTACCGTCTGGAGTTGGGGGCGCCGGTCGCCAGCGGTGGCTGGAACCTGATGGCCTGGCAAGCAGATGTGGATCACGTGATGGATAACTTCAGCCTGCGTGATTCGATGATGAAAATGCAGACCAATTCGGAGACTCGTACTCGGGGTGCCCGGCTGGTGCTGGATCAGACCATCAACTACACCAAGGACATCGCCGTGGGTGTGGATGTGGAAAGTAATGAGTGGGATGCCACCCTCTTTAACGGTATGAATCTCGGCAATGAGGCCTCACTGATGTGGCCCGGCGTCGAGCGAGACCGGGTCGGTGTGTTTGTGGAAGCTTTCCACCAGATCCGCGCCAATGCCCGGCTTGGTGCCGGCATCCGTTATGACCGGGTGGAAATGGATGCCACTCGTGCAAATCAGACGTTTACCACTATGCCAGGGGGGATGATGACGTTCTCCCCGGCCGGATTATACGCATCAGCCTACGGTGCAGCCGATACCGAAGCCAATGATGACAACGTGAGTGGCTTCCTGACCGGGGAGTGGCGTTTCTCTCCGGTTCAGGCTCTCGAGGCCACCGTCAGCCACAGCGTGCGTTCACCTGGCGTCAATGAACGCTACGTTGCCCGCAAAACCATGAAAGGCAGTTGGATCGGGAATCCGGGCCTGGACACCGAAAAACACCATAAGCTGGAAGTCAGCCTGCCCGGTAATCAAGGTGAGTGGAGCTGGCGCCCGGCTGTCTGGGTGGACCAGGTGGATGACTATGTTTACCGCTTTGACATCCGGAACCCAAATAACACCACGGACACACGCTACGAAAATATCAGCGCCCGCCTGTTCGGCGTTGAGGGTGTTCTGGGATGGAACAATGGTACCTGGAGCAGCACCAGCAAGCTGGCTTCCGTGCGCGGCGAAAACCGCGATGCTGACAAGGCACTACCAAGGATTCCCCCTATCCAGTTTATCCAGACGCTGGGCTGGCATTATCAGGGGCATACTCTGGAAGCCGAATGGCACCTGGCCCGTCGTCAGGATCGGGTAGACCTGGAATCCGGCCTGGATCCCAGCACGTCACCGGGTTACGGCGTATTCAATCTGTCCGGGACTCACCCGCTGATGGCCAATCTGAGTCTGACCTGGGCTGTAGACAACTTGTTCGATAATACCTGGGCCTATCACGTCAGTAAGGACAACCTGGCCGATAGTGGCGTGTTCCGGGTCAATGAGCCTGGCCGGACCCTGCGTGCCGCACTGACAGCCAGGTGGTAAGTCCTTGTATGGCGGTTACCCGCTTCTCATAGCCGGCGGGTGACATTCTTGCCCCGGGTGGAACCAACTCCTCCACCCGGGGCTTTTTTATGGCTGATCAAAAATTGCTCTGTCTCAACTCCGGATCCCGGTTCATGAACTATGCTGTAGCCATGCAGATCTGAGCCGGTGGTGCGCAACCACTGAGGAGGTGCTCAGCCACTGAGGTTCCCGGAAAGAACCTGTCTGCACAATGCGATTCAGGAAAGGAGACGCATCGTGACTGAAGACGAACAACCGCCAGAAAATCCCGAAAACGACCTTGCTTCGCGATTTCCCACTGCGTACACCATTCTGTTTTGCCTGATTGCCCTGGTCGCAGCCCTGACCTGGGTTATCCCGGCAGGGCAATATGAGCGTGAAATGAATGAGGAAGTGGGTCGAGAAGTTGCTGTTCCAGGCACCTATCAAACCGTTGACCCCAACCCCCAGGGCTTTGTCGATGTGATGCTGGCACCGACGGCCGGGTTCTATGATCCCGACAGCTACGCCGCCAATGCCATTGATGTTGCCCTGTTCATATTGTTTCTGGGGGGCTTCCTGGGCGTGATGAATGCAACCGGTGCCATTGATACCGGCATTCGCAGTGCCATGCGCCATCTTAAAGGCCATGAAATCTGGATGATTCCTATCCTGATGACGCTGTTTGCCCTGGGCGGGACAACCTATGGCATGGCCGAGGAGACCCTCGCTTTCTATGCCATTCTGATCCCTGTCATCCTGGCGGCGGGGTATGACGCCGTCACCGGCGTCGCCATTATTCTGGTCGGTGCCGGGATCGGCGTGCTTGGCTCCACCATCAATCCTTTTGCCACCGTGATTGCGGCGAATGCCGCCGGTATACCGTTCACCGACGGTATTGTGCTGCGTTTTATCCTTCTGATTGGCGGCTTGCTGATCTGTATTGGCTATGTCATGCGCTATGCCCACCGGGTTAAAGCGGATCCCTCCCGTTCGGTGGTGGCAAAGCAATGGCCCGCGCACCGCAAGCTGTTCCTGCAGGGGCAGGATGAAAATATTCCCAGCGCACAACTCACCACCATTCAGATCATCTCGCTGATCATTTTTACGCTGACCTTTATCGTCATGATCTGGGGAGTGTCGTCCCAGGGATGGTGGATGGCGCAGATGGGGGCGCTGTTCTTCGGTGCCGCGATTGTAATCGGCCTCATCGCCCGCCTGGGCGAGAAGAAATTGACCGGGAGCTTTGTCGATGGCGCCCGGGATCTTCTCGGGGTGGCCCTGGTGGTTGGCCTTGCCCGTGGCATTGTCGTGATCATGGAGCAGGGCATGATCGCCGACACCATTCTGCACAGCGCGGAGACGTCCCTGGGCGGCCTGCCGGAGCTGGCATTTATCAACCTCATGTTCTGGATTGAGGTCGGCATGAGCTTCTTTGTGCCTTCCTCCTCCGGTCTGGCGGTTCTGTCCATGCCGATCCTGGCACCGCTGGCGGATTTCGCGGATGTGGGGCGTGACCTTGTGGTCACCGCCTACCAGGCTGCCAACGGTCTGGTAAACCTGATCAATCCCACCTTTGCCGTTGTGGTTGGCGGCCTGGCCATCGGCCGGGTGTCCTACGACCGCTGGCTGGCGTTTATCTGGCCTTTGCTGCTCATCCTGACGGTCTTTATCACCGTGATCATCAGCGTCGGTGCGATGCTCTGAACCCGGACAAAAGGAGTTGTGCCATGTCTGAACCCAATCTTGGAGTGCATTCTGAAACCGGCACCCTGCGCCAGGTCATTGTTTGTCGACCTGGCCTGGCCCACCGGCGGCTGACACCGTCGAACTGCGATGCCCTGTTGTTTGATGATGTGTTCTGGGTCAAGCAGGCCCAGAAAGATCATGATGTGTTTGCCGCTATCATGCGGGGCCGGGGCGTGGAGGTCCTGGATGTTAACGAGTTGCTGGCGGAAACCCTGGCGATTCCTGAGGGGCGGGCCTGGATTCTGGACCACCGGATTAACTGGAACCACATTGGCGTGGGCATGGTGTCGGATCTTCGGGCCTGGATGGATGAGCTGCCCGAGAAGGCGCTCGCCGAATTTCTGATCGGTGGGCTGGAGGTGGGAGATCTGCCTTTCGATCCGGTCGGACTTTTCGGCAACCACCTCGGACGTTTCGGGTTTGTGTTGCCGCCACTGCCCAATTTTCTGTTCACCCGGGACAACAGCGCCTGGGTGTATGGTGGGGTCACCCTGAACCCCATGTACTGGGTGGCACGCAAACCGGAAACCCTGCTGATGGCCGCTATCTACCAGTTCCATCCGAAATTTGCCGGCAAGGTGAACGTGCACTGGGGCGACCCTCTGAAAGATCATGGCCTGGCTACCCTGGAGGGTGGGGATGTCATGCCCCTGGGTAACCGCACGGTGCTGGTGGGCATGGGCGAACGATCCTCGCCCCAGGCCATCGGCCAGCTGTCAAAAGCTCTGTTTGATGGCGGGATGGTGGATCGGGTGATTGCCTGCCAGCTGCCGAAATCCCGTTCCGCCATGCATCTGGATACGGTCTTTACCTTTTGTGGCGGCAATGTGGTTACCGCCTTCAAAGAGGTGGCGGATGCCGTGATCTGCTACGACCTGCGACCCGGCGAAGGGGCCAAAACGCTGGCCTTCAATCAGGACTCCCGGCATCTGTTCGAGGTGGTCGCGGAGATTCTCGGCTACCCGGCCCTGGAGGTGGTGCCAACCGGTGGCGACACTCCCGAAGAGCGTGAGCGGGAACAGTGGAACGACGGCAACAACGTGCTGGCCCTGAGCCCTGGTGTGGTCGTCGCCTATGACCGCAACGACGATACCAACGCGGCGCTTTCGGCCGCCGGCATCGAGGTTCTGGCAATACCCGGTGCCGAGCTGGGTCGGGGTCGGGGCGGCGGTCGTTGCATGAGTTGCCCGACTATCCGGGATGCCGTCTGACAGCCAAGGAGAAACGTTATGGCATTCAATCTCAAGAACCGACATTTTCTCACCCTGCGGGATTTTAGCCCCAGGGAAATCGCCTTTTTGCTGAAGCTGTCTGCGGACCTGAAAACCGCCAAGTACGCTGGCACGGAAGTGCCGAAACTCGAGGGCAAGGACATCGCGCTGATCTTCGAGAAGAACTCCACGCGAACCCGGGTCGGGTTCGAAGTTGCCGCCTTTGACCAGGGGGCACGGGTAACCTATCTGGGGCCGACCGGCACCCACATAGGTCACAAGGAATCGGTGAAGGACACTGCGCGGGTGCTTGGCCGGGTCTACGATGCCATCGAGTATCGGGGGTTCGGACAATCCGTTGTGGAGGAACTGGCCCAGTATGCAGGCGTGCCGGTGTACAACGGACTGACCAACGAATTTCACCCCACCCAGATCCTGGCGGACTTCCTGACCATGCAGGAGCACGTGGAAAAACCGTTGCGGGAGGTGGCCTACGTGTTCATCGGCGATGCCGCCAACAACATGGGTGACAGCCTGCTGATCGGCGGCGCCAAAATGGGTATGGACGTGCGCCTGTGCGCGCCGAAGGCCTGCTGGCCGAATCAGGTGGTGCAGGACGAGGCAAGAGCGTTGGCTGCAGAAACCGGTGCCCGCATCACCATTACCGATGATGTTGATAGTGCCGTTGCCGGTGTCGATTTCGTCTATACCGATGTCTGGGTGTCGATGGGCGAGCCAAAGGAAAAATGGGCCGAGCGCATCAAACTGCTGATGCCTTACCAGGTCAACGCAGCCCTGATGGTGAAAACCGGCAACCCCCGGGTGCGGTTCATGCACTGCCTACCAGCCTTCCACAATACCGAGACGGTGGTGGGCAAAGAGATTCAGGAGAGCCATGGCATTGATGCCATGGAAGTGACTGACGAGGTGTTCGAAAGCCCGGCCTCCATTGTGTTTGACCAGGCCGAGAATCGCATGCACACCATCAAGGCCGTCCTCGTGGCGACCCTGGGAGGCTGACATGCTGGTCGTGGCTGCTTTGGGCGGTAACGCCCTCCTGAAACGCGGAGAACCAATGACGGCCGAGGTTCAGCGCAAAAACGTGAAAACGGCGGCGCTCTCGCTGGCAGGCATTGTCCGTGCCGGCCACGACCTGGTTGTTACCCATGGCAACGGTCCGCAGGTGGGGTTGCTGGCCTTGCAGGGCGCCTCCTACAAGCCGGATGAGGCCTACCCGCTGGACGTCCTGGGCGCAGAAACCGAGGGCATGATCGGATATATGATCGAGCAGGAACTGGAAAATGCTCTCGGCCATGACCGGCCGGTCGCGACGCTGCTGACGCAAGTCGTAGTCGACCCCAAGGACCCTGCTTTCGAAAAACCGACCAAGTTTGTGGGGCCCGTCTATGACCGCGAAGAGGCTGAGCGCCGGGCAGCCGGCGCAGGCTGGAGTATTGCGCCGGACGGCGACAAATGGCGCCGGGTAGTACCCTCCCCGAAACCGCTGGAAATACCGGACATGCGGGTACTGAAATTGTTGCTCGACCAGGGCGTGGTAGTGGTGTGTGCCGGCGGAGGTGGAATACCGGTGTTGCGTCGTGAAGACGGCAGCATGGTGGGTATTGAAGCGGTCATCGACAAGGACGCTGCCAGCGCATTGCTGGCCAGGCAACTGGGGGCGGACGCGTTGCTCCTGTTAACAGATGTGGATGCTGTCTACCGGGGGTTCGGTACCGACCAGTCGACGCCGCTTTCCGAACTGACAGTGGCGGAGGCGCGGGCACTGGATATGCCTGCCGGCTCCATGGGCCCGAAGCTCCAGGCCGCCTGTGATTTTGCCGCAGCCGGAGGGCTCAGTGGCATTGGCCGGTTGCAGGATGCCGTGGCCATCCTTGACGGCTCGGCGGGCACGCGTGTGTCTGTCGGGTAGCATCTCCTCTCGTGTTATCCGGGTGTGAATTCTGATAATCTTGGGTTATTAGGTAATAACCGAATTTTGTTCCCGGAGGTGCCTCATGGGGCGAATAGCTGCCACAGGATTGATCGTAACTCTGGGGTTTATGACCCTGGCCGCACACGGGGAGCAGGCAGAGTTTTCCCGGAACGTTCCGACGGCCGTTGCAGAGCGCAGCGTGTTCCATGAGACCGTTCATCTGGACGGCGTGATTGAAGCCGTGCAGCAAAGCACGGTTTCCGCCCAGACCAGCGGCACGGTAACGGATTTGCCATTTGACGTGGACGATTCGGTCGCGGCCGGTGACCTGATCGTCCAGCTCGAGAACAGCGAACAGCGCTCCCGGTTGCGTCAGGCAGAGGCGGCTCTGGAAGAGGCGGAGGCCGGGCTCTCCGATGCCAGACAACGATTCGAGCGAATCGAGGCGGTACACGAGCGGGGGCTGGTATCTCGCCAGGAGTTTGATCAGGCCCGTAACAGCCTTGCCTCTGCCAGAGCCAGGGTGGAGCGTGCCGGCGCAGCGGTTTCAGAGGCTGAGGAGCAGTTGTCCTATACCCGGGTACTGGCGCCTTACGGTGGCATCCTCACAGAACGTCACGTGGAGCTGGGCGAGTCCGTTAGCCCCGGTCAGCCTCTGCTCAGCGGATTGTCCCTGGAGCAGCTTCGTGTGGTGGTGGACCTGCCACAGAAGTACGCCGAACTGGCCCGCACCGAGCGACAGGCCCGGGTTACCCTGGCCGATGGCCGGGTGCTGGAAACCGGTGAGATGACGTTCTACCCCTATGCCAACCCGCAAACCCACACCTTTCGCCTGCGGATGCGGCTGAACGAACCCAACGGCTCACTGTTTCCCGGCATGTTGGTGAAAGTCGGCGTGCCGGTCGCCAGCCGTGAGGCGCTCTGGGTGCCAGCCAGCAGCCTGGTTCAGCGCAGCGAGTTGAGGGCGGTGTTCGTAATGGATGATCAGGACCGGCCGCGATTGCGTCAGGTACGCACCGGGGTGAGGGATACCGACAGGCTCGAGGTCCTGGCGGGCCTGAGCGAAGGCGAACGCGTCGTCACAAACCCTTCCGGGCTGGTGGGCAGTGACCGCCTTAATCTGGTTAAAGGATCGGGTGAGGAGTCGCCTCAGTGAGCCGCGATTTACCCCCTGTCGGTCCATCCGGGGCTATTGCCCGGGTTTTCCAGAATAATCACCTTACGCCACTGCTGGCCATTCTGGCGATCATTCTTGGCGTGCTGGCGGTGGTGGTCACGCCGAAAGAGGAAGAACCCCAGATCGACGTCACCATGGCCGATATCATGGTGGCGTTTCCAGGCGCCAGCACCCGCGAGGTGGAAAGCGCCATCGCCACGCCCGCCGAACAGGTGATGAGCGAGATCGAGGGCGTGGAGCATGTCTATTCCGTGTCGCGCCAGGGCCAGGCGGTGATTACGGTCCAGTTCGAGGTGGGTATCCCGCGCCAGGAAGCCCTGGTGCGGCTCTACAACCAGGTGTATTCGAATCAGGACTGGCTGCCGGCCAACCTTGGCGCAAGCCAGCCGGTGATCAAGCCCAAAGGCATTGATGACGTTCCGGTCATGACCCTGACGCTCTACGATCCGGCCAATGGTCACACCGGCGAGGAACTCACCCGCCTGGCCCATATGCTGGAAGTGGCCCTGAAACGGGTCCCGGGCACCCGGGATGTCTACACCACCGGTGGCATCCCGGATCGGGTTGATGTTCACTTTGATCCGGCCTTGCTGGCGGGCTTCAACCTGACCGTCGACGATATCCGCAATGCCCTGTCCGCGGCCAATACCAGCAGCCAGGAAGCCAGGGTAACCCGGGACAACGTGTCCATACCGGTACAGGCCGGCACCCTGCTGGAAACGGTGGCCGACGTACGCCGGCTGGTGGTGGGAATGCACAATGGCGCTGCGGTGTACCTGGACGATGTGGCTGAGATCCGTCGTGGTGGCACGGTGCCGGACCAGAGCGTGATGACCGGTTTCGGGCCGGCCCATGCTGACGACAAAGCAGGCCAGCCGGGGGAGGTTTACCCGGCCGTCACCCTGGCGATCGCCAAGAAACCCGGTGAAAACGCCGTCGATATCACCACCGCCATTGAGGAGCGGCTGGCCCAGTTACGCAACCGGGCGTTACCGGATGATGTGGAGGTGCTGGTCACCCGTGACTATGGCGTCACCGCCTCCCAGAAAGCCCGCAAACTGATCACCGACCTGATTTCCGCCACCCTCTGTGTGGTGTTGCTGGTGCTGGCGGCCATGGGCTGGCGCCAGGCTTTGATTGTAGGCCTGGCGGTGCTGATCACCCTGTTGCTGACCCTGGTGTTTTCCTGGGCCTGGGGCTTCACCCTAAACCGGGTCTCGCTGTTCGCGCTGATTTTCTCCATCGGCATCCTGGTGGACGACGGCATTGTGATCACCGAGAACATCAACCGCCGGATCCAGAATTCCCGGCAAGCGGTGAAGGACATCATTCCCGTCGCCGTGGACGAGGTGGGCACGCCCACCATCATGGCGAGCCTGACCATCATGGCAGCGCTGATTCCCATGGCGTTTGTCAGTGGTCTGATGGGGCCCTACATGAGCCCGATTCCCATCAATGCCTCGGCGGGTATGGTGTTGTCGCAGATCGTGGCTTTTGTGGTGGCACCCTGGCTGGCGTTCCGGTTGCTGAAACACAAGAAAGGGGAGCTGGCTGCCGAAGCCGATGAGGCCTCCAATTCGGCAGACGGCGTGAGCCCGTTTTCCCTGCGAATATTCCGTACGGTGCTGGGCCCATTCCTGGGTGATCATCCGTGGCGCCGCCGTCTGCTGGCACTGGGTGTGGTTGGTCTGACACTCGCGGCCAGCTCCTTGCCGGTGTTTCAGGCTGTCATTCTGAAAATGCTGCCGTTCGACAACAAATCCGAGCTGCAGGTGGTGGTGGATATGCCCGAGCGCACCCCGATGGAACAGACCCAGCGGGTGCTGACAGAGATGGGCAGCTACCTGGAGACGGTCGAGGAGGTGGCCAACTGGCAGACCTACGCGGGCACCGCATCCCCCATCAACTTCAACGGTCTGGTGCGCCAGTATTACCTGCGGGGCGACCCATACCATGGCGATATCCAGATCAACCTGAGCCACGAGGAGAACCGGGAGCGCCAGTCTCACGACATCGCCCAGTCTTTGCGGGCACCGCTGACGGAGATTGGCGAACAATACGGGGCGAGCGTGAAAATCGTGGAGGTGCCCCCCGGGCCACCGGTGCTGTCTCCGGTAGTGGCCGAGATTTATGCGGTGGATGAATCACGCCGGGCCGAGCTGGCCCGAAGCGTGGCAGAGGGGATGACACAGATAGACGGGCTGGTGGATATCGACACCACCCTCGAAGCACCTACCAGGCAATGGGAAGTGGTGGTGGACCGCGACCGGGCGGCGCGGCTGGGCGTGTCCCAGGCGCAGGTGGTCGATGCGTTGCAGACAGCCCTGGGTGGCGCCGGCGTCAGCTTCCTGCACGACGATCACGCCAAGTACCCGGTGCCGATCCGGGTGATCCTGGGCGAGGGGGACAAGGCCCAGCCATCGGTGCTGCTGTCCCTCAACGTGCGCAGCCGTGATGGAAACCTGGTGCCGTTGGCAAGCATTGCCGACGTGCGGGAAGCGGACTGGATGGGGGCTATCTATCACAAGGATCTGCTGCCGGTGACCTACGTGACGGCGGACATGGCCGGAGAGACCGATTCACCCCTGTATGGCATGTTTGCCATGGTGGACCGCCTGAAGAAGCAGGAAGGCGCTCCGGAGCAATACTTTATTGATCAGCCACCCTTGCCGGAGAAGGGCACCCTCAAATGGGACGGTGAGTGGCAGATTACCTACGAAACCTTCAGGGACATGGGCGCCGCCTACAGTGTAGGCATCTTCATGATTTTCGTGCTGCTGGTGGCGCAGTTCCGTTCCTACATGCTGCCACTGGTGATAATGGCACCGATTCCGCTGACCCTGATCGGCATCATGCCCGGCCATGCCCTGCTGGGGCGGGAATTCACCGCTACCAGCATGATCGGCATGATTGCCCTGGCCGGCATCATCGTGCGCAATTCCATCCTGCTGGTGGTGTTTATCCGGCAACTGATCGATGAGGGTGTGGAACTGGATGAAGCGGTGGTTCTGGCGGGCGCGGTAAGGATCAAACCCATTGCGCTGACGGCCATTTCGGCGATGGTGGGTGCTTACTTTATTCTGAACGATCCTATTTTCAACGGGCTGGCAATATCGCTGGTCTTTGGCCTGGCCATGTCCACCCTGCTGACGGTTCTGGTGGTGCCTCTGCTGTATTACACCCTGGCGCGTTGCAAGTGGGTTTGAGCCGGGGCTGTTACGCCTGGCATGGGGTCAGAGCCTCGTTGGAACTGATGATCTGGTTACGCCCCGACTCCTTGGCGTGATAGAGATACTGGTCCGCCCGGCCGATCAGACTGCGCAGGTCAGCGCCGTCAGGACCAAACTGGGCAATGCCTCCGCTGACGGTAAGCCGGATGGACTGGTCCTGATAGGGGATGGGGGTTGCTTCAATGGCGTGGCGGATCTTGTCGGCCACCCGAAGTGCCTGGTTTGCGGTGGTGTTGGTGAGCAGAATGGCGAATTCCTCGCCGCCCAGCCGGGTGGCCAGATCGGTCGCTCTGAGTGACGCGCGGAGTGTGCTGGCCACATGCCTGAGCGCGAGGTCGCCGGCCTCGTGGCCATGCTGATCATTGACCTGTTTGAAGTGGTCGAGATCCAGCACCAGCATCGAAAGCGGGGTTCCGCTCCGGAGGCTGCGTTTGCGCTCCTGTTCGAACACATCGCTCAGGCGCGCCCGGTTGGCGAGGCCGGTGAGAGCATCGGTCTGGGCCATTTTCAGCAGCCGTGATTCGGATTGCTCCCGGGTGATCTCGTAGATGTGCGAGAAAGCCAGAATGGTCAGTGACATCAGCCCCATATTGGCAATGGGCAAAGGCTGCATCATGTCCGGGTTATCGTGGTACTTGAAGAAGAAAATGACGGCCGCCGTACCCATGAAAACAGACGAGACCAGTAGGCCGAGGCGTCGGCCCATCAGCAGGTGGGAAAGGATGGGGATCAAAAGAACCCAGGCGAAGACGGTGGTGGTGGCCCGGGGTGATGTCAGTGCGAACATCATGGTGAGGCAGAAGGGCAGGATAAAGGCGAGAATCCAGCGCTCAAGGTGTCTGGTTTTGCCCACTGCCCAGAGAATAAAAACCGAGTAGAGCGCCATGCCAAGTTCGGCAAAGGCCAGGGGGTAGTTCTGCCTTTGGAAATTGAGCGTGAAGAACAGGAGACCACTGATGGCAGTAAGGATCAGCAGTGTTTTCAGCACCGCTTTGCGATACGGTCGGGCGAGCTGCTTCTGTGATTCCCTGTAGTTTTCCATGGGTCTGGTCTGGTCTGGGTATCCGGAGCGCTGGGTCGATATGTACAAAGACGATGCACTTTTTGCGAGATGCCGGTATTAGATCAGAATTCACGCAAAGTAACCGTTGATCTTCGACTAAAGTCTAGCGGGTGGGCCAGTAGCGCTGCATTTCCACGAACAGGAAGGAGGCACTCCAGGTGATCAGAACCAGCCCGGACAGTGCTTCTATGCCGGTGAGGAAACGCAGGATTCCGAAGGGTTCGACATCCCCGTAACCGACGGTGGTAAATGTGGTGAAGGAGAAGTAGACGCAGTCCAGGATGCTGCCGCTGAAATTGCCGCCAAGTTCACCCCAGCCTTCGGTATGGTGCATGAGATAAAAAGCACCGGCAAAGATCCAGACTTGCAGGGTGTGTGCGGCGAGAATGCCGAATACGGCGGCAACCAGCCGGAACCTATAGCTCTGCCGCATTTTTGATAGGAGTCCGCTCAAATTAATCAGCACTTCGTGGTGGATCAGGACCACGACGGCAACGATCAACCCATTAATCAGCGTTGCGTTCAGGAGATTGACATGATGCTCTACTGCCAAGATAGATACTCTCCGTTGCCATAAATGGAGGATGCACTGCGTAAAATTGACGCAGGATCCAGGCTTGTCCGATCCGAAAACGAGCGTTGATTGTATAGTAGTCTTAACCTAACAGCCCGAAGGGCTTTTTTTACCTTAGCTGGCCAGCACGTAATGTCCAAACGACTGATTCCCCTATTGATCCTCGCCGTCGGTATCGCCGGCTTCATGATTCTGAAGATGACCCGTCCTGAGCCTGCCGAAGTGAGTGCCAAGGAACGCAGCTGGCGCGTCCAGGTTCAGCAGGTTGAGCCGGGCACCCATACGCCGGTACTACCCCTTTACGGAGAAGTCCTGGCACCGGAGCAACTGACGGTGACGGCAACCCTTGCCGGCCGAATCGGTGCCAGGCCGGTGACCGAAGGTCAGCGGGTCCGCGAGGGTGACCTTCTGGTGGCTCTGGACGATGCGGATATCCAACCCGCGCTGGCCCAGGCCAAGGCGCAGGTCAAAGACCTGGAAGCCCAGATCCGATCAGAGCAGGTGCGTTACCGGAACGATCAGACGGCTCTGGCCAGCGAGCAGGCCATTGTGGCAAACGCCCGTCGACAGCTTGAGCGTACCCGGTCGCTGGTTGAACGCAACCTGGCGTCCCGAGAGGCACTGGAAGCGGCCACGGATGCCGCCGCAAGGGCGGAGCTGACGGAGAATACCCGGCAGCGGGCGATCGAAGAGCATCCGGCGCGGTTGCAGAGTCTGGAAGCAAAACTGGCCCAGGCGGAGGCTAACCTGATCAGCACCCGGCGGGATGCCCAACGGGCCCGGATGATCGCGCCCTTCGATGGTGTTGTCACCGACATTCAGGTGGCCAAAGGTGATCAGGTGAGCCGCAATGAACCCCTGCTTTCACTTTATCCCGTGGACGGCCTTGAACTCCGGGCACGGGTGCCGGAGATGTTCCGGGGTGAGCTTCTGGATGCTCTGGAACGGGGCGAAACCCTCACGGCAACCAGCGCCGGCGGTCAACACCGGTTCCGTCTGGCCCGCTTTGCCGGCACCAGTGATCCTTCCGGAACCGAAGCCATTCTTGAGCTGGAAGGAAACCCCAGAGGCATCCGCCCCGGTGGCCTGATGCCGGTCACGCTTGAACGGGCGGCGCGCAGCAACACCATTGCCATTCCGTTCAGCGCACTCTACGGCGCAGACAGTGTTTATCTGTTGTCATCCGATGGCCGCATGGAGCGGGCCAGGATTGAGCGAATTGGCGAAGCGCGGGGCAGCAACGGTGAGCGTCGTCTGCTGGTATCCGGCGATGCTCTTGTGCCTGGCGCGCAACTGATTACCACGCACCTGCCTAATGCCGTCACCGGCCTCAAGGTGGATGTCGCGGATTCCGGAGCAGCGGAGCAATGAGGCGTAGAAAGGGCGTCATCGGTTTTTTTGTCCATCATCGGGTTGCAGCCAATCTGGTGATGTTGGTGATGCTGCTCGGCGGAGTGCTGGCCCTGACCCGAATGAACATCCAGTTCTTTCCAACGTTTGCACTGGATGTGGTCAGTGTTCGCGTGGTCTGGAGTGGCGCGTCCGCCGAAGACGTGGAGCAGGGAATTACCAATCCGCTGGAACAACGCCTGCGCAGCGTGGATGGCCTGAAGAAAATGACCTCCACCTCGGCTCAGAGTGTGTCGTCCATTACCCTGGAATTCGAAGAAGGCACCAACCCGATTCAGGCCCTGGACGACGTGCGCCAGCAAGTGGACGAATTCACCAACTTCCCCGCCGAGGCGGAAGAACCCCAGGTGACCCGCATCGAGCGCTACGAGCCGGTGGCCCGGCTGCTGATGTTCGGGGATATGGACCGCAGCGAGTTGCGGCAGCTGGCTTACCGGTTTGAGGACGAACTGCTCCAGCGCGGTATCGACCGGGTGTCCATTCGCGGCCTGCCAGAGCAGCAGATCAGCATTGACGTACCGGTTGAACGGCTTGAGACGCTGGGGCTGTCACTGGACCAGATTGCCGATCGTGTCGCCTCTGTTTCAAGAGATCTGCCCGCGGGAATGATGGCTCAACAGGATGCGACCCGGGAACTGCGGGCCGTGGAGCAGCGCCGTAGCCCCCAGGAATTCGAGAACGTTCCGGTACTCAGTGGTGAGCGGATCCAACTCAATCTGGGTGATGTGGCGATCATCCGACAGGAGGCCCGAGAAAGCCAGGTTACTCTCGAAAAGGACGGCAAGCCGGCAGTTGAGTTGCAGCTGCAGCGTTCTGAAAACGGCAATTCGCTGGAAGCGGCCAAGGTACTTGAAAACTGGCTGGCGGATACGCGGCCGGTGCTCCCGCCGACGGTGGAACTGGAGGTCTACGACGAGACCTGGCAGCTGCTGGACGATCGTATTTCGTTGTTGGTGAAGAACGGTCTGGGCGGGCTGGTACTGGTGGTGTGCCTGCTCTACCTGTTTCTACCGGGCCGTGTTGCCCTGTGGGTGGCCATTGGTATTCCGACAGCGTTTCTGGCCGCCATGGCGGTGCTCTGGCTGATCGGTGGCTCCATCAACATGATTTCCCTGTTTGCCCTGATTATGGCTCTGGGGGTAATCGTCGACGATGCCATTGTGGTGGGTGAGGATGCCGATGCCCATGCGCGAATGGGCGAGGAATCCATCTATGCCTCTGAGGGTGCCGCCAAACGCATGGTCTGGCCTGTTCTGGCCTCCTCCCTGACCACGGTTGCCGCCTTCATGCCACTGCTGGTGGTTGGCGGGGTCATCGGCAATATCCTTGGGGATATTCCACTGGTGATGATCTGTGTCCTGATCGCCTCACTGCTGGAATGTTTCATCGTACTGCCGGCGCATCTGCGTCACGCCTTTGTGCCCCGGCGCAAGAAAAAAGCGGTTGAGCCAGAGCCGAAAAAGCCGGGCCCGGTGGAGCGATTCCGGCAGGGTTTCGAGCAACGCTTCGACCGATTCCGGGAAGGCCGGTTTCGCCGGTTTTCCCGTTACAGTCTGGAACACCGGGGCGCGACGGTTGCCAGCGCGCTGGCCCTGGCCATCATTACCGTGGGTCTGCTGGCTGGTGGTCGGCTCGGGTTCAACTTTTTCCCGACACCCGAACCCTCGGTGTTCTACGCCAACGCCAGTTTCGTGGCCGGCACCGACCGTGGAACGGTGGAGGACTTCCTGAACCAGATGCAGCGAACGCTCAATGACACCGAAGAGGCACTGGGCGGTGATTTCATCCTACACGCCGTAACCACCCGGGGCGCCACCCAGGGTGCCGAGGGGAGTTCGCGCAGTGGTGACGAACTGGGATCGATGATGATTGAACTGGTGCCTTCCGATCGCCGCTCGGTTCGTAACCCGGAGTTTATTACCGAGTGGCGCAGCCGGCTGGAGACGCCGGCAGGGCTGGACAACCTGACCATCTCCGAACGTCAGGCCGGGCCGCCGGGCCGGGATGTGAACGTGCGCCTGACCGGCGAGAATGCCGAGAATCTGAAGCGTGCAGCCGATGAATTGAGCCAGGCGCTCTCCACGTTGCCCGGAGTGCTGGACGTTGAAGACGACATGCCCTGGGGTCGGGAACAGCTGATTTACCAGGTCAGCGCATACGGCGAGGCGCTCGGGCTGACCACCTCGGATCTCGGAAGTCAGTTAAGGGCAGCCTTCGATGGACGGGTTGCCCAGATATACCAGGATGGTCGTGACGAAGTCGAAGTCCGGGTGCAGTTGCCCCGGGATCAGCGTGAGCGTTTATCCACCCTCTCACGGGTGACGGTCCGCGTTCCGGACGGGCGGTTCGTACCGCTGACCCAGGTGATGAATCTGGACCACCGCCAGGGATTCCAGGCCTTGCGGCATGCCGAGGGCCGGTTGGCGGTTGAGGTAACCTCGGGTCTGAACACCCGGGTCAGCACCACCGATCAGGTTCTCACCAGCCTCCAGGCAGAGGCATTGCCGGATATCGCCAGCCGCTACAATGTACGCTACAGCTTCGAGGGTCGGTCAGCCGATCAGCGGGAAACACTGGGGGATATGCAAACCGGCCTGGTGATCGGCCTGGCGCTGATGTACGTGGTACTCGCCTGGGTATTTGCTTCCTGGAGCCTGCCCCTGATCGTCATGGCCATCATTCCCTTTGCCCTGGTGGGCGCGTTACTTGGTCACTGGCTGATGGGGCTGCAACTGACCATACTGTCCCTGTTTGGTTTGTTCGGTTTGTCCGGGATAGTGGTCAATAACGCCATTATTCTCGTAGCTTTCTATAACCAGCAACGGAAGAAAGGGCTGGGTATTACCGATGCGCTCAACGAAGCCGCTGTGCAGCGGGTGCGGGCGGTCATGCTGACGTCACTGACAACCATTGGCGGCCTTCTGCCCCTGCTGTTCGAGACGTCCCTGCAGGCCCAGTTCCTGATTCCCATGGCCACCTCTATTGCCTTTGGCCTCGGGTTATCGACCTTGCTGGTCTTGCTCGTGGTGCCTGCGTTGCTGTCCTGGCTGGAGCAGTTTCGCGATTGGCGTGCACGACGGCATGGTTCGTCGGCCGAGCCCCTCGGGGCCCCTGACTGACCCAGGGAGCCGGCTTTGACATGGTTGCCCCGATCAATCAGACAGGAACGACATGGTGGGTTCTTTGCTTTGGGCCCGAGGCCTGAAAAAGCAGTTCAGCAGCGGAAATGAACCGGTATCGGTGCTGCAGGATCTGTCTCTGCAGCTGGAGCCGGGGCAGTCACTGGCCCTGACCGGTCGTTCCGGTTCGGGCAAGAGCACCTTGCTGAACATCCTCTGTGGTCTGGAAAGGCCCGATGCGGGGAGTGTGGGGGTCCTTGGCGAGACCTTTGACACTCGAAACCCCGAGGCGCTGAAAAAGGCTGAAGCCCGCTGGGGCAATCTCCGTCGACAGCAGATTGGTGTGGTGTTTCAGGAAGCCAACCTGATGCCGGCCCTGTCACTGCTCGATAATGTCCGTTTACGGGCCCGGCTTGCCGGCCAGGATGAGCAGGATTGCCAGGACTGGCTTGAACGTTTGGGCATCGGCGAGCTTGCGAACCGATACCCGGATCAGGTCTCTGGCGGCCAGCGACAGCGTGCGGCACTGGCCATGGTGTTTGCCATGAAACCCGCTCTGATTCTCGCCGATGAGCCGACCGGCAGCCTCGACCGACAGACCGCCGAGTCGGTTATCGAACAACTGTTCGAGCTGCAGGCCCGCCATGGTTGCGGCCTGATCCTGGCCACCCACGACCCCGACCTGGCCTCTCGCTGCAACCGGCACCTGGATCTCGGGCATCTGCCCGTCCCCTGAGCGCAATATGACCCTTCTGGCCGCCCTGTTCAGCCATTATCGCCGCCATCCCCTTCAGCTGTTGGCGCTGGCTGCCATGATTGTACTGGCCACCATGCTCTGGACCGGTGTCCATCACCTTACCAGTCAGGCCCGGGCCAGTCTTGAGCAGAGCGAGTCGGCAGTGGCCGAGCGTCAGCAGGTGAGGCGCACCGACGGTAAGCAGGTTACGGTGGAGGACTTTGTTGAACTCCGGCGCGGGGGGCTGTGTGTGATGCCCTGGCTGGAAGTGGCCTCGCCGGAAACCGGGCGTGTGGTGGGTGTTGATCCGCTCGCAGCAGGGTGCTTCGGGAGTACGGACCAGGACGATGAACCCTGGCGGGGTGAACTGGACGGCCGGCCCTTTGTGGATATCAGTGAGGCAGCAGAGCTGGCCCGAGGGAAGACAGGCGAGCTGTCACTGTTGGTGTCCGACAGCGACAGCGCTGGCGTGCTCCCGGCCGGTTACCGGCTGGCGCCTTTCCGGGTCGGGCCGGATACCGGGGAACTGGGTGACAGCTTTCTGCTGAATCTGGATGCCCTCGGGGTCCTGGTGCTGCTGATCACCGCCCTGTTGGTGCGCAGTGTTTACCTGCTCGGTTTGGCCCAGCGCCGTGACAGCTTTGCTCTTCTGCACCGGTTTGGGGTTGGCCCGGGACGTATCAATCGCCTGTTGGTGGCTGAAATCCTGTTGTTGGCCCTGGTATGCATTGTGCCCGGGATCTGGTTTGGTCGTTGGCTGGCCACCGGCCTCGGCGGCGGATTCGGACGGGCGCTGGAAGGGCTGTTCGATCAGCCTCTTTACGCGGGGCAGGACGGTGGTTGGCTGGTGCCCCTTGCGATCATGTTGGCAGTGGTGCTGGTCGCTTGCCTGGCGGATCTGCTCCGGCCAATGGCCCGTCGGCTTTTCGGGAATGGCCGCCGGTATGGTGGGTTCCCGGTTCTGGTGCTGGTGTTCGGTGTCGCTTTGTCAATCTGGGCCCCGGGGCTGGCCTGGCTTTTCGTTGCCGTGGCGATTGTTTTCGTGGCGGCAGGCACGTTGGCTCCGATCCTGATTTCCAGGCTTGCAGACGGGCGGGCGCGGGCGGATAGCAACCCTCTGGCACGTTGGCGCCATCGGGAGCTTTCGGTGCTCGCCCGACGTCTGGCCCTGCCGCTGGTGGCCCTGCAGTTTGCCATGGCTATGGTGCTGGCGGTGCAGGCCCTGGTTACCACCTTCGAAAGCACGTTTGACCGATGGCTTGGCCAGAGGCTGGAGGCGGATTTTTACATTGAAATACCCGAAACCGTTGATCCAGGCCCGGCGCTTGAGTGGTTATCGGAACAGCCGGAACTTGCCGCCTCCGGAATGTGGCACCGGGTGGCCAGGGGGGAAGCGACACTCGTGAAGACCTCTGGTGAAACAGGCCCGGCAGTGGACGTATTTGCCCTGGGACCTGTTGGCCCGCTGGTCACCGGGTGGCAGCTGTTCGAGTCGACGGACGAGCCCTGGCGGGCATTGCAACAGGGCAAGGGTATGATGGTGAATGAACAGCTTGCCCGTCGGCAGGATGTGACCGTTGGCCAGACCCTGACGGTGACACTCGGGGGGGAGGAGCTCAATTTCCCGGTATTGGCCATTTACCCCGACTACGGTCGCCCGGCCGGTGAGATACTGTTGAATGTTTCCGTCCTGCCGCCCGAGTTTGTTCGCGGCTTCCAGAGCCTGTCGGTCTCTCCCGGGGATCTGTCGATGGAGGCGGTTACCCACCAGTTAAAGGCGTTATGGCAGGTTGAGGAACTCACCGTGCGGGACAACCGGGCTATAGAGGATCTCGCCTCCGCCATCTTTGACCAGACCTTTTTGCTGACCCGGGCGATGACAGCCCTGACCTTGATTCTGGCGGCTGTTGCCCTGCTGATGATGGGCTGGGTGTTTTTCTCGACCCGGGCCTGGTATTTCCGGTTGCTGATGGTGTGGGGACTGTCACGCCGGCAGGCATCGGCGCAACTGATCCGTCTGGCAGTGTCTCTCAGCAGCATTATCGCCTTGTTGGCGCTGCCGTTGGGTGTCTGGCTGACCTGGGTTTTGGTGCATCGCATCAACCCACTGGCGTTTGGCTGGTCCCTGCCCATGGCCGTCTACCCGGGTTTCTGGCTGGAGCTTGGGGTTTTGAGCCTGCTGATTGGCCTCAGCATTGCTCTACTGATGAGTCGCCAGCTCAAATCGCCCAAGTCCGCACCAGTGAACGCCAATGCACCGGCAGGAGGTGAACGATGAGACGTTGGTTCCTATTGATGCTGCTGGCTCTGGCAGGGTGTTCGGAGCCGGAGCAACAGGCTGGATTTGCCGGACTGGCCGGTGTCGCAGAAAATGAGTCCGGGGTGCCATTTTTGCAGCCCGGACCGGGAGACCGTCTGAGTTTTCCCGAAGATTTCGGCCCCCATCCCCAACACCGGATTGAATGGTGGTATCTGACCGCCAACCTGCAGACGGAAGGCGGTGAGCCCCTGGGGCTGCAATGGACCCAGTTCCGGCAGGCAATTACACCGAGGCCGACGAACGCTGAGCCTCCCGAGGCGAACACCTGGCCCCTGGAAGCCGCCTGGATGGCTCACGCTGCAGTGAGTTTTGATAGCCAGCATTACTTTGGCGAGAGACTGGCCCGGGGCGATATCGGCCATGCTGGCGCAAGCGCAGAACCTTTGACTGTCTGGCTGGACGACTGGCGGCTTGAGGCAGCGTCGGGGAATGAATCATGGCGGTTGCAGGTAGCGGCGGACGGCTGGTCCTACGATCTGTCCCTACGGGTCAAGGGTGAGCCTGTTGCGCACGGCGACAACGGCTTCAGCGCCAAGTCCGCCGATGGCGAGGGTTCGATGTATTTCAGCCTGGTCGATCTGCAGATAGACGGCACGGTCACCCTGGGCGATCAGACATTGGAGGTTACAGGGAAGGGCTGGTTTGATCGGGAGTGGAGCAGCCAGTTTCTCAAGGCCGGCCAGCAGGGCTGGGACTGGTTCGCCCTGCATCTGGATTCAGGGGACAAGCTGATGGCCTTTCGGCTGCGGGAGTCGGATGGTGCTTTTCGGGCCGGTACCTGGATAGCTGACAATGGCAAACCCGTGGCGCTTGGCGCCGATCAACTCAGAATTGCGCCATTAACCGAGGGCGACGGGTATCCGCGTGCGTGGCAACTGGCGGTGCCAGACTTCGGACTGAACCTGGAGGTGGCAGCGCCGGCGGGGGATTATCGAAACACCGGGCTGTTCCCGTACTGGGAGAGCCCGGTCTCTGTATCCGGCAGCCACGACGGCGTGGGTTACATGGAGCTGACCGGATATGGCGAATGAACTTCGGGCAACCGAGTGTCACTCGATGGCAGTAGCACCGATCCGGTGAATGCTCAGATCCGCACCATTGAACTCTTCTTCTTCGGTCAGTCGCAGACCGGAGATCGCATGAATAACACTGTAAACCACCAGACCGCCGATAAAGGCCACGATGACGCCGGCGACAGAGCCGATAATCTGTGACATCAGGCTGACGCCGCCCAGACCACCGAGTGCTTCCTGACCGAAAATGCCGCACGCAATCGCGCCCCAGACCCCACAAACGCCGTGCAAGGGCCAGACACCGAGCACATCGTCCAGGCGTTCGATTTTGGCCTGGGCCCATTCGAACAGGTACACGAAGATGGCGCCGGCCACGCCCCCGGTGACCAGGGCGCCAACCGGATGCATCAGGTCAGAGCCGGCACACACGGCTACCAGCCCGGCCAGAGGCCCGTTGTGAATAAAACCCGGGTCCTTTCGGCCCAACAGCATGGATACCAGGATACCGCCCACCATCGCCATCAGGCTGTTCACGGCGACCAGGCCGCTGATGCCGTCCAGAGTCTGGGCGGACATAACGTTGAAGCCAAACCAGCCAACGGTCAGGATCCAGGCGCCGAGGGCCAGGAAGGGAATGTTGGAGGGGGCAAAGGCTACTACCTTGCCGTTGCGGTAGCGCCCGTTTCGGGCACCCAGAACAAGGACGGCCGCCAGGGCGATCCAGCCGCCCACGGCATGCACCACAACAGAGCCGGCGAAGTCGTGGAAGGATGCACCAAACTGGTTCTCCAGCCAGCCCTGGAAACCATAGTTGCCATTCCAGATCAGCCCTTCAAAGAACGGATAGATGAAGGCGACAATCAGGCCGGAGGCGATAAGCATCGGATAGAATTTTGCGCGTTCGGCGATGCCGCCGGAAACGATGGCGGGAATCGCGGCGGCAAAGGTCATCAGGAAGAAAAACTTCACCAGATCATAGCCGTTGGCCGCGGTCAGCTCGGCGGCACCGCTCATGAAATGGCTACCGTAGGCGATGTAATAGCCAATAAAGAAGTAGGCCACGGCGGAGATGCCGAAGTCGGTCATGATCTTGACCAGGGCGTTGACCTGGTTCTTGTGGCGGACGGTGCCCACTTCCAGGAAGGCAAAGCCGGCATGCATGGCCAGCACCATTATGGCGCCGATAAGAATGAACAGCGTGTTGGCGCTTTCGGTCAGGGTGTGTACTGCACTCGTGATGTCCACGGGTTTTCGCTCCTGATGTTGTTTGTCCGGCCTCTGTCGGGCCGTTTTACGTTAGGGTGTGCATTGTTGAGGTGCAGCTAAAGCAAGAGCTGTTCCAAAACGAGGCAATTCAAGAGCGGTAAGGCGGTTGAGGGATATCGAAGGGCTGATGGAAGGGGATTCAAGAGGAAAAGCGCACTATGAGTGTGCGTTTTGGCACCAGATGCACCAAATTAGAGAGCGTCTACCAGCTGATTTCGTTCGATGTCGAACTGTCGGATTCGATACCCAGGATTGACTCTGCATCGTCTGATTCGGACTGAATCAGCTCCCGGAGGCGAACCTCCTGTTCCTGCATCGGGCCGGAGAGGTCGATGATGATTTCCACGCGCCGATTCCTGGCACGGTTCTCGGCTGAGGTGTTGGCAACCCTGGGCTCGGTATCTGCCAGTCCTGTGACGGACAGGCGGGTGGGTTCAACCTGGTCCCGGGCTACCAGAACGTTGGCCACAGCGGCGGCGCGGGCGGCAGACAGGTCCCAGTTGCTGTAGAAACGATCGGTGCGGATGGGTACGTTGTCGGTGTGCCCCTCAATGGTCAGATCACCAGGAATGCCTTCAATAACCTCCGCCATGTCCAGCAGCAGGCCTTCAAATTCCCAGGTCAGTTGGGCCGAACCGGAGGGGAAAGAGCCTTTTTCTTCCACCCGGATCACGATTCGACGCTGATCCTCGCTCACGTTGATTCGGCCATCGGCAATGGCAGGTTCCAGAACTTGCAGGATTTCGTCCATGGTTTCCTGCATCTCTTCCTCTACGGCGGCTTCAACGGCCATATCGGTGGGACTTTTCAGGGTCTGGAGTTCCGGGTCTTCTTCCGTGGTGGTCTGTTTGACCTCGTTAACCACGGTGGGCTCGGGCGGCGCGGGCGAAAATTTGTCGAAGATGGGGCTGGTGCCCTTGGGAATTTCCAGGGAGGGCACGTCGCGCTGAACACCAAAAGCTTTGGAAAGTTCCCCGGCGATCTGCTTGAATTTCTGGGCGTCAATCTCCGAGAACGAGAGCAGCAGTACGAAGAAGCACATCAGCAGGGACATCAGGTCGGCAAAGGTAACGACCCAGGCGGGAATTCCCGGCTTTTCCTCCTCTGGAAGCTCGTCCATGATTACGCGCCTTCTGCTTCCGCCACTTTTTCGCGTTCCTTGGGCGGCAGGTAACTTGAAAGCATCTGCTCGATAATCCGGGGGTTGGTGCCTTCCTGGATGGCAACGAGGGCATCGATATAAAGCGACTGCATTCGGGCCTCCTCTGTCATCCGCAGGGACAGCTTATCGGCAATGGGGGTTGCGATCATGGTGGCAATCATGGCGCCGTAGAGGGTTGTCAGAAGTGCGACAGCCATGGCGGGGCCAATGGATTTGGGGTCTTCCATGTTGGAAAGCATCTGGACAAGACCAATCAGGGTACCGATCATCCCCATGGCGGGTGCCACATCCGCCATGGCGGTAAAGACCTTGGCGCCGGAGCGGTTGTGATCCAGGGTCATCAGGCGCTCCTTGCTGAGGAGCTGTTTGATGGTGTTGCCGTCCTGTCCGTCTACCAGCATCTGGATGCCCTGGCCCAGAAAAAGGCTGCTGACTTCCCGATCTTCCAGCCCAAGAACGCCTTCCTTTCTCGCAATGTTGGCGATTTCCACCAGCTCTTCGATGCTGGCCTGGGTTTCCGGCAGCTTGAATTTGAACGCTCGGGCGGCTGCTTTGAAGGCACCGAAAAACTGCGCGAAGCTGAACTTGGCCAGAACCACAAGCATGGTTCCGCCCACAACGATCAGGAGCGAAGCAGGGTTGATAAAGACAGCGGGAGAGACGCCGAGAATAACTGCCGAAGCAATGAGCAAAATTGCGCCAACAAGACCTATGAGAGTGGCGAAATCCACGATATCTCCAGATGTGGTTTGAGGTAGTCGGAAAACGGGGTTGAGAGATTACCTTCAGTTCAGAATTTAATCAATTCGACTGAGGGGCCGTTTTCATGTCTTCCTGGTGTTCTTTCCAGGCGGCATAGCGATGAAGGTCTGACTCCACCAGTTTCAGGCACAGGGCGACCACCCCGGCATCGTCCACAAAGCCGATTCCAAATATCAGGTCAGGAATCACGTCCAGCGGGTTCATGACGTACAACAGCGCGCCCGCCACGGCCGCGATGGTTTTCCAGGGAACGCTCCGGTAGTTGCCATACCAGTAATCCCGGATCAACGAAAACATCAGTTTGATATCGGTTCGAAAACGCGCTAGCTTGCCGCTGCCTTTCACTTTCTCTTCAATGCTGCGTTGGCGGTCCAGCAGTGTCTCCAGGTCTGCCCGATGCACCTTGCCCGCCTCGTTGTCCAGCTGTTTTCTGGCGTCTTTCTGGTTGAACAATGCCATCTAAAGGGTTCCTTGCCTGGTGCCTGAGTATCTATGATCTCGCAGCCGTGCCGGCAATGCCAATGGTGAAGCGCTTATCGATGCTTGTACTGGGTCGGGCAATAGCCCCGGCTCACTCCTTCAGGGCGCAACTGGCGATGTTTGGTGTTGCGCCCGGTTACCCGTTGTCGCCAGAGCCGAAAGCTGGCCGGCTTGAGTTCCCTGCGCATAAGGCCAATAACGTCCTTTTCCCTGAGGCCATAAAGAGTTTCGATGGCCTCGAAGGGGGTACGATCTTCCCAGGCCATTTCGATAATTCGGGAGAGATCCGCCTCATGGAAGCTGGTCGACATTGTTTCTCTCCTCTCGCCTTACCCAACAAAAATGCGTTTGGCCAGACCCGCCCCGCGCCAACCCTGAATGGCCAGAGTTGTTACCAGGCCACCGATCATGGCACCCACTACCCCGCAGGTCAGAATATCCTGACCAGTGAGATACAACCCGGGAATGTCGGTTTTCGGTTTCAGCCAGTCCTGCTCGAACCGCTCCGGGTTGTGGTCCAGGCCGTAGAGTTCGCCCCGGCCATAGCGGCAGAACCAGGCGGTGGAGAGCGGCGTGGAGGTTTCCACGTAATCCACTTTGCCCCTAAGTTGGGGCAGTTTCTCGTACATCACGTCCAGCAACTGCTCGGTGATCTTCTGTTTCAGGGCTTCGTAATCCTCGCCCCGCTTGCCCCAGATGGTGTCCTGCCAGGGTTCGAACATCTCCCAGGTGGTCGGCGCAACAATCTCGATGGTGGAGGTGCCCGGCCAGCGGTTCTGGTAATCCGGATCCTTGGCCGCCGGAAAGGAGATATACACCACCGGAAACTCGGTGTTTTCCGGGTCATCCAGGAACTGTTGAACGTTGTCGTCGTGATCGGCGCTGGGATAGATCCAGAAATTGGTGCGGGGCAGCCCGAGCGCCTCCGGTGTGCCTTTCAGGCCGATATAGAGCCCGATGTGGGGCATGGAGGGAATGATGTGCTGGCGCTTGCTCTTGTAGCCAATCTTTTCAGCAGCATCGGCTGGCAGCAATCTTTCGAAGGTATTGATCACCCCGGCGTTGCTGATGACCAGTGGTGCCCGGATTTCCTCGCCATCGGCCATGCGCACCCCGGTTGCCTTGCCTTTCTCCACCAGGATGTCGGTGACGTCGGCGTAGGTGAATACTTCGCCGCCGGGTTGTTGAATCACCGGGATAATGGTTTTGGCGATCTCCGAGGCACCGCCGACAGGGTAGAAACCGCCGTAAAGGTAGTGTTTGGCAATCAGCGCATGGACCATAAAGCTTGATTGCTTCGGGGTGACCCCGCAGTCCCCCCACTGGCCGGTGATAGCGCCGATCAGCTCCTGGTTGTCGGTGAGCTCGCTCAATACCTCCCAGGTGGTTTTGTTGAAGCAGTCTGGCAGGGCCAGATCCAGGCCCTTGTGAACAATCGGGCCGAGAAGACCCGGGGTAAGCTTGGACAGGGTGTACCACTGCATCCCGTCAGCCACCTTGCCCAATAGTTTCACGTACTGGTCGATAGCCTCCTGCTCGTCCGGGAAGGCGTTGAGCAGAGAAAGACGCAACCCCTCCTTGCCGGCGCGCAGATTCACTATTTTGTCACCCAGGAAGAACCGATCGTAGTTCTCGTCCATGGGTGCCCATTCCAGCTTGCCGTCGGTGATGTAATCGAACAGCCGACGGCCCAGGGTGTGGGGTGAGCCCATATCGCCGATGTAGTGAACACCTACGTCCCATTCGTAGCCGTTGCGGGCATAGCTGTGGGTATAACCCCCGGCGGTGTAATGCTGTTCAAGCACCAGGATTTTCTTGCCGGCTTTTGCCAGGCAGGCTGCGGTGGTCAGGCCGCCAATGCCGGAGCCGATTACAATGGCGTCGTAGGGGCCTTTCAGGCGATTGGCCCGGTATCGGGTACCGATCCGGATCGTGCTTGGTTTGAGTGTCTTGGAAGACGAATTGTTCACTGCTGTATTTGCTACCACCATGCTTTGCCCCACATTTCCGGATTGGCCCAGTTCTCTGGATTATTCCAGGCCCGCTTGTGGTTGTAAGTATCCAGATTGTAGGTATACAGCGTGAGTACGCCGTTATCATTTTCCAGTTCGGCATGGCGTCGAAAGCCAAGGCCGATGAAATCGGTAAAGGCCCAGTCCGGGGTCTCTCCCACCAGAACCGCAATCTGATGGGTGCCATAGTTCCTGAGCTGACCCAGGAGCAGGGCGCCTTCGTCGTGGGGCAGATGTTCAAGAGTGCCGGTAACCAATGCCAGGTCTGCCACCCGGTCGAGAAGCAGATTGGCATTGGGATCGATCGTGTCCAGGGTGTGGACGTCCACACCTTTCTGGTGTTTCTGCCAGATCCGTGACACCTCGGTGGCCAGGTCGCCGCAGCTTAGCAGGGTCGCCGGCGAGCAGGTGTCGATGATGCGGGCCAGGGTTTCCCGTGCTGTGTTGCCGTTATCCTTCGTATCCGTCATGGCTCGTTGCCTTTTGCTACAGGGGCCAGTCTGCCGCATCTACTGTGTGTAAACCTACGGGCTGCTCCGCGTGTCCGCCCCAGCGGTCGATAAAGGTGCCGGTGGGATCGTACTGTTGCGTCTGTTTCTCCAGGTTGAATTGCCGCAGGCCTCTGGGGTCTGCCCCTACGCCAGCCAGGTATTGCCAGTTGCCGTAGTTGCTTCCCACATCATAGTCGATCAACTGCTCTTCGAACCATGCTGCGCCGTAACGCCAGTCCAGCCCGAGTTCGTTGATAAAGCAGCTTGCCACCAGTTGCCGGGCCCGGTTGCTCATATAGCCGGTTTCCCGTAGCTGGTTCATGGCGGCATTCACGATCGGGTACTCGGTGTTGCCCTGGCACCAGGCCTTGAAACGATGGCCGTAAAAGGTGCCGTGTCGGTGTTTGCGCTGGACGCCGTCCCGCCGGAACAGGTTGGCACCGTGCTTCAGGGCGTACCAGTAGAAGTATTCGCGCCAGAGCAGTTCAAACCAGAGCCAGTAGGTGGACTCGTTTTTGGTCTCACTGGCTTCGTAGTCGGTGATGGTTTCCGCCGCCTCCCGAACGGACAGACAACCGTTGGCCAGCCAGGGCGAGAACTTGGAGGAGGCATCCCAGCTATCCAGAGCGTTGCGGGTTTCCTTGTATCGATCAATGCTGTGATTACCGTAGGTGAACGCTTTAAGCCTTTCCAGGCCTGCCGCTTCACCGCCCATGAACTGCAAAGGGTGTACCGGTTCCGGTATGGGCGGGCAGTCGCCCCGGTTGTCCTCCGGAAAGCCCGGTGGTGGGGGCAGGGCCGTGAGTGTGCGGATTCTCAGGCGTTCGGAACAGCGCTCACCGGTTTTCTCCACCAGCTTTCGGAACTGGGAAAAGGTATCCGGCAGATCCGGCAGTTCCATGGGTAGGGAGCCTTCGGTAAACAGGCTCAGGGTTTCAAACTGCTGGAACAGGGTACCGGGCAGTCGATCCTTGATGGCCCGCCACTGGCTGGCCTCCTGGGTGCCCGGTAGCCGCGAGCGGACAATGCGCTCAATGCGGTGGGCGTGTGCGAGCTCGGGGACGACTGTTTCCGGCTCACCATAAGCGATATGCAGACGTTGCCCCAGAGGCCGCAGGCTTCGCTCCAGTGCCATCAGGCTCTGCCAGAGAAAGCGCCAGCGGTGGTCACCCATTGCCTTGCTCTGCAGTGGGCCGGGTGCAAACCAGCGCGGATCTACGACATAGACGCAAAGCAGCATGTCGGACCTGGACGCGGCCAGCAGGGCGGCGTTGTCGTGCAGGCGAAGATCCCGTGTAAACCAGTAAAGCGTATGCAACGTAAATGCTCCTCAACCTTTTGATTCTGCTTTCTAGATACGCTCCAGATCCAGAAAAGATTTTGAGCAACATGGCCAGGGCCAAGTCAGCTAGAATGATTCAAACACGTAGCGGTTGGTCTGTCGCAACCGAATCACAATGCCTAGCATCCAAGGAGCCTGAAAGTGATTAAATCCCGCGCCGCGGTGGCTTTCGAAGCCAACAAGCCGCTCGAAATTGTTGAAGTCGACGTTGCACCACCTCAGGAGGGCGAGGTTCTGGTGCGCATTGTTGCAACCGGTGTTTGCCATACTGACGCCTACACGCTCTCCGGTGCCGATCCGGAAGGCCTGTTCCCGACGATTCTGGGCCATGAGGGTGGTGGCATTGTTGAAGCGGTTGGGCCGGGCGTTAAAAACCTGGAAGTCGGGGATCATGTGATTCCGCTCTATACCGCTGAGTGCGGTGAGTGCAAGTTCTGCACTTCTGGCAAGACCAACCTCTGTGGTGCCGTGCGTGCCACCCAGGGCAAGGGTGTGATGCCGGATGGTACTTCCCGTTTTTCCTACAACGGTAAGCCACTGTATCACTACATGGGTTGCTCCACCTTTTCCGAATACACCGTGCTGCCGGAAATCTCCCTGGCCAAGATCCCCAAGGAAGCGCCCCTGGACAAGGTCTGCCTGCTCGGCTGCGGTGTGACCACCGGTATTGGCGCGGTACTGAACACCGCCAAGGTTGAGGAAGGCGCAACCGTGGCCATCTTCGGCCTGGGCGGTATCGGCCTGGCGGCGATCATTGGCGCCAAAATGGCCAAGGCGGGCCGGATCATCGGGGTCGACATCAACCCGGGCAAATTCGACATCGCCAGACAGCTGGGCGCCACCGACGTGGTCAATCCCAACGACTACGATAAGCCAATTCAGGAAGTCATTGTCGAGATGACCGATGGCGGCGCCGACTACACCTTCGAGTGCGTGGGCAACGTTAAACTGATGCGTGCCGCGCTCGAGGCGTGCCACAAAGGCTGGGGCGAATCCACCATCATTGGTGTTGCCGGCGCTGGTGAGGAAATCAGCACCCGTCCGTTCCAGCTGGTGACCGGTCGGGTCTGGCGTGGCTCAGCCTTTGGCGGCGTGAAAGGCCGCACCGAGCTGCCGGGCTACGTGGAGAAAGCCGAGAAGGGCGAGATTCCGCTGGATGTGTTCATTACCCATGAAATGCCCCTGGAAGACATCAACAAGGCGTTTGACCTGATGCATGAGGGCAAGAGTATTCGGACGGTTATTCATTTCTGACCGGAATACGGATAAGAGGTGGCAGACCGGCTGCCACCCCTTCGATTAGCGATCTGTGAGCTTTAATTCAATCCGTCGGTTTCTCTGCAGGGCTTCCGGCGAGGCGCCTTCGGCCACCGGGAAGAACTCGCCAAAGCCGGCAGCTGCCATACGCCGTTCAGGCACACCCTGAGCGGCGAGATAGCGGACTACTGCGACGGCCCGGGCGGTGGACAGCTCCCAGTTAGAGGGGAATCTCGCGGTATTGATGGGCAAAACATCGGTGTGCCCATCAATCCTCAGGATCCAGTCCACATCCTCGGGAATCTTTGCGGAAACATCCAGCAGCAGCTCGGCAAGCTTGTCCAGTTCCCGCTGGCCTTCCTCGCCCAGTTCCGCCGAGGCGGAAGCAAACAGCAGTTCAGACGGCAGCAAAAAGCGGTCGCCGACGATCCGCACATTCTCGTTATCGGCAAGAATGTCCCGCAGACGGGCAAAGAATTCAGACTGATACTGCTGAAGCTGGTTGACCCGTTCGGCCAGCAGGGTGTTCAGCCGTCGGCTGACCTGTTCCAGTTCCTGCTCTTTTTCCGCTGTCATCTGTTCCTGCAGCTCCAGCGCAGAGGCAATCTGCCTGAGCTGCTCCCGCAATGAAGCGATCTGATTGGATAGCCTCAGGATCATGGCCTGCTGGCTGGCGGACACCTCGTCTTTCTTGTCGATGGACTCTTCCATGCTGGCCAACCGCTCCGCCTGTGCATCGGCCATGGCCGTTTGTTGCATCAGTTGCTCACGGGTCGATTCCAGTTGGCCGACCAGATTGCTGTTCCGGTCCTGGAGGCCGGTCAACTGATCTTCCAGGGCCTCGTTTCTGCTCTCTTCCAGGCCCAGCAACTCCGAGAGTTCGTTCAGCTGGGCATTCAGGCGTGCGAGCTGGGTATCCCGGTCAGACAGTGTCTGGGATAAATAAAGCTGGCTGACCACGTAGACCAGCAGCATGAAGATCACCAGCATCAGCAAGGCGGACAGGGCATCGACATAGCCCGGCCAGACGTTGGTGGTGCTTCGGCTTCGACGCCTGGAGCCAATCATGACAGGTCTTTCTCGTCGTCTACCCGGTCTACAAGGTTGGTTACGCCCGTCAGCCACTCTTCCAGACCGTCGTAGAAGCGGTTCTGGGCATGGCCGGCCTGGATGTCCAGGAAGCCAAGGATCAGCGAGCCGCCAAGGCCCAGCAGGGAGGAGCTGAACGCCGTGCCCATGCCCTCAAGGGGCGTTAGCAGGCCTTCCTGAAGTTCCGCAAACACTTTACCGAAGTCTTCCTGACTCATGTCCAGGCCTGTGATCACCTGGCCGACCGAGTTGATGGTGCCCAGCAGGCCCCAGAAGGTGCCGAGCAGGCCCAGGAACACCAGCAGGCTGATGAAATAACGGGTGATTTCCCGCTGTTCGTCCATGCGGGAATGGATGCCGTCCAGCACCGTTCTCAGGGACAGGGTGGAGAGCGTGAACCGGTCCCGCTTGGCGTCTTCCCCCAGTTGCCTGGCCAGAGGCTTCAGCAACCGGGGCTCCTGCACCACAGAGAGTCCGGCGTGGCCGGTGCGGAACTGGGCTATCCATTTCAGTTCCGGAAACAGCACAAACACCTGTCGGTAAGTGAGGGCAATGCCGACAATCAGAACCCCGAGAATCAGCAGATTGAAAACCCAGTTGGCCATAAAGGCCGAGATCAGGGGCTTGTGGATCAGGGCGCCGACGATGGCGACCACGCCAAGGAACAGTGTCATCCAGAAAAGGGTGTGCTTGGGATTGCTCATAGCGATGGCCAGCTTTTTTGAGATATTCCTCAAAACGTTAGCACAGATGTGAGAAGCTGTTGGCGACAGTAACTGAACTTTAATCGGAGCACTTCATGGTTGGTGAACTGCCTTTCCGCTTTTGCTTCCGGGTTCGCTACGGCGAATGCGATGCCCAGGGTGTGGTATTCAACGCCCGTTATGCGGATTTCGTTGATATTTCAGTGAATGAATACATCCGCACACTGTTTGGCGACTACCAGCACCTGCTGGATCAGGATCTGGACATTCAGGTGGTGAGCCTCACGGTAAACTGGAAAGCTCCGGCAAAATTTGACGACGTGCTGGAGGCTCGCATCCGCGCGGGAAGGATCGGCAATACCTCGTTCACATTGCATCTGGAGTTCTTCCGGTACGGGGATGGGGCATTTATCGCCGATGCAGATGTTACCTACGTGGTGATTCAGCCTTCAGTGATGGGGAAGGTGGCGATACCGGATCACATTCGTGAATTGCTGGAGCAGGGCGCTCCTGGTGAGTTGATCAGTCATGCGGGGGAAGTCGCGTGAGAATGGGGTCAGATGAAAATTTCATCTGACCCCGGGGTTATCAAGCCGTTTCTCTCGAATCAGGCGTCTTGCAGTGCCTGTACGACGGCCTTTGCCGCACCCTCGGAGGATGCCGGGTTCTGCCCGGTAATCAGCTTGCCGTCCACCACGATATGCGGTGCCCAGTCGTCGCCGCGGGTGTAGGTGGCGGTGTTCTCCTTCAGCATGTCTTCCAGCAGGAAAGGCACCACGCCGTTCAGGCCTACCGCGTCTTCCTCGCTGTTGCTGAAGCCCGTGACTTCCCGGCCGCCAACAATGTTCTGGCCGGGCTTCACTTCCACATTCTTGAATACGGCAGGCGCATGGCAGACGGCACCGATTACCTTGTCCTGCTCGTAGGCGGTCTTGATAAGGGCAATGGACTTGTCGTCATTGACCAGGTCCCAGAGCGGACCGTGGCCTCCAGGATAGAAAATCGCGTCGTACTCGTTCATATCCACATCGCTCAGCCTCTTGGTGCTGGCCAGGGATTCCCTGGCGTGGGCATCCTGCTGGAAACGACGGGTCGTCTCAGTCAGTGCTTCCTCTGCCTCGCTGTTCGGGTCTACAGGCGGCTGGCCGCCTTTTGGCGAAGCAATGGTGATGTCTGCACCGGCATCCCGGAAAACATAGTAAGGCGCGGTGAACTCTTCGAGCCAGAAGCCGGTCTTATGGCCGGTGTCGCCCATCTGGTCATGGGAGGTAAGAACCATCAGAATCTTCATGGTGTCCGTCCTTATTGATTGACGAATGAATGGCACTTTTTAACGGGTTAACTGATTTGGTTAATCACTTCTTGACTGGTCTGATCAATGACCTTGTGCCATGGGTGACTGAATTCAACCGTGAGTACGTAAATCCGACGATCCCGGATCTTGAACCGTCTATACTGGAGACAGATGACCAGACTGTATAAGAACCTGAAAAGCTCACTGGCAAGGATGACAGGAATGCGAGTTCTCACAGCTGCCCTTATGATGGTGCTGGTGTTTCCGGTTTCGGCCCAGCAGGGCACAGAAACCGTGGAAGCATTGACCGTCACCGTGGGGGCCAACCATGCGCCACCGTACCGGATTATCCAGGGTGGTGAGCGAACCGGTCTTTACGTGGAGATTTTCGAGGAAATCGCCGACCGCCTGGGGTGGAAAGTGAATTATCGTGAGGCCCCTTTCCGGCGGGTGCTGAGAATGGTCCAGCAGGGCGAGGTGGATGTCATGCTCGGCCCTCTGGAGACCGAAGAACGGGCCGAATTGATGGAGTTCGTGGCGCCGGCCTTTCCCCCGGAGCGCCGGTTGTTCTTCTACCTCCATGAAGAACACAGCATCGAGCGTTACGGGGATCTGTACGGCAAGGCCATCGGTGTACTTGAGGGTGCCTCGTATTTCTCCAGGTTTGACGGTGATGAGAAGCTGCTCAAAGAATCCGCCCCTCGCTACGAAAACCTGATGCTGATGATGCAGAAAGGCCGGGTCGATGTGGTTATAGCGCCGGAGCTGGTTGGTATGTATACGGTTGACAAACTTGGTCTGGATGTTGAGGTTTGGCCGTTTTTTGTGCCTGGAGAACGATCCTACATCGCCATTGCGAAAAACTCGCCGGTACTGCAGTACGCCGATGATATCCGGGCGGCGCTGAAACTGATTGAGATTGAAGGCATACACGAGGACCTGGTGTTGAAATATCTGGACCGGGCTGCTGAATGATTCCCGAGCAGTCGGATCTCTGGTTCCTGCCGCTGGGTGGCACCGGCGAAATTGGTATGAACCTCAATCTCTATGGCCACGACGGTGCCTGGTTGATGGTGGATTGTGGCGTGACCTTCCCGAAGCCCGGCCGCATTGCGGCTGATGGCACCGTCCATCACCGGGGCGAGCCGCCGGTGCAGATGGCGGACCCGGCCTTCATTGCCGACCGCCGTGACCGTCTGGCAGGTATGGTGATCACCCATGCCCATGAAGATCACGTCGGGGCGGTGCCCTATCTCTGGCCGCTGCTGCAGTGCCCGATATACACCAGCCGGTTCACCGCGGAAATCCTGCGCCGCAAACTGGCGGAGTTCGACCTGCTGCATCGGGTGCCGATCATTGAAGTGGAGACCGGCCAGAGCAAACAGATCGGACCATTCAGCGTGCAGTGGCTGGCGCTGACCCACTCCATTCCGGATCCCAACGCGCTGATGATTCGAACCGCCGCAGGCAACATCTTCCACAGTGGTGACTGGAAGCTCGATGAGCAGCCGCTGGTGGGCCATGGCTATTCGCCAAAAACCTTTACCGGCCTGGCCGAAGAAGGTGTACATGCCATGGTTTGCGATTCCACCAATGCCACGGTCTCAGGCCACTCGGTGTCCGAAGCGGCCTTGCATGCAGGATTGCTGCAGGCTATCCGTTCCGCAGAAGGCCGCGTTGTCGTGACCTGTTTTGGTAGCAATATTGCCCGCCTGCATACGCTGGCTTCGATTGGGAGGGAAACCGGGCGTTACATGGGACTTCTGGGTCGCTCGCTGATCAATATGAGTGGTGCGGCCAGGGCTGCCGGGCTTTGGAATTCGGCTGACCAGTTGATCAGCCCTTCCCACCTTGGTTATCTGCCCCGGCATGAAGTCCTGGCGGTGGCAACCGGCAGCCAGGGAGAGCCCAGAACGGCGCTGCGCAGGCTGGCGGCCGGGAGCCATCCTGATTTCGAACTGGAGGCAGGGGATACGGTGATTTTCAGCGCCCGTGCTATTCCCGGCAACGAGGAAGCCATCGAGGCACTGGTGGTCAGGCTGAAAGAGCTGGGGGTCAAGGTAATCACCGCTGAGGACGCCGATTTGCCAATTCATGCTTCAGGTCATCCCGCGCAGGAAGAACTGGAGTTAATGTATCAGTGGGTAAGGCCCGCCATTGCCATTCCGGTCCATGGCGAGGCTGAACACATGGAAACACACGCTGACATAGCCAAAGCAACTGGTGTACCCCGTGCCATGGTGGGCCGAAACGGCGATCTCTTCATGATCCGGCCGGTGCCGGGTATACGTCGCCAGATAGTGGAAACCGGCCGGCTGGGCTGGCAGAAAGAGGGGCTTGTCAGAGTTGAATAATGTCTTGTTGTCTGTAATTCCCGGGCTGTTCGCCTGTACCCTTGTTCTGGCGACGCCGTTGCATGCGGGGGCCTCAGAGGAACGCCGATGTTCGACGCTCACCGTGAGTGGCAACCCGGAATATCCGCCGCTTCTCTGGCGAGATGAAGACAATCCGGGCTATCTGATTGGCGCAGTGCCTTCTTTGCTCAAAGAAATTACCGAGCCCTTGGGCATTGCCGTAGAGGTGAGAGATATCGGCTCCTGGGCTCGGGTTCAGCACATGGCCCGTCAGGGTGAAATTGACATGGTTGCAGGTGCGTTCATCACCTCCGAACGCATTGGCTACATGGATTATCTGCTGCCCCCGATTACGCATCTGCCAACCGCCGTCTGGGTTCGAAAGGGCCAGGAGTTTGCCTACCGCCACTGGCCGGACCTTGTGGGCAAACGGGGTAGCACCCTGATAAACAACAGCTTCGGGCAGAATTTCGACCGGTACGCGGAGCAGAATCTCAGCATCGAGGGCGTCAGGTCGATTGAGCAATCCTTTCAGATGGCACTGGTTGACCGGGTCGATTATGTCCTCTATGAAGTCCTGCAAGGGGAGGTGAAGCTTGAGTATCTGGGCATTGCCGATCAATTCGTTCCCCTCCCAACTCCGGTGAGCCGTGAGGGCCTGTTTTTTACCTTTTCCAAAGCCTCATCCTGCAACTCCTTTGAGCTCAGGGAGCTTATTGCCGAAAGGCTTTATGAGCTCGTGAATTCTGGCCGGGCCAATGAGTTGATCAGGCAATACAAGTCGACTTATTCCGAGTGGAGTAGATGACAAGGTGGACGGGCAGTTGTCAGGTTGATATTTCATCAACCGTCTGGTGACCCAGTGGCAGACCGTTGTCGATGAAGCGCTGCAAAACAATGCCGTAAGTCCCATCCGGCACCTCCTTCGCAATTTCGAATGGCTCGCCGGCGCTATTGCGCGGGGTTCTGCTCAGATCCAGAAGTCGGTATTTTGCCGGTCGCTGCTTTTTCTCATCTCTTACCAGCATCACTTTTGGTTTTCGACGATTTCTAGGATTAGAGGCAATAACAATAGCTACCTCACCCGATTTCATCTCAACGATGGAACCCGGCGGATAGATCCCGATCATCAGCACGAACTCGCGCGTCAGGTCAGGATCAAACTGGCTGCCCCGGAATCGATGGATGATTTCCAATGCTTCCATGGATGACCGCGCGCGATCGTAGGCTCGGTTGCTGGTGATGGCATCGTAGGTATCAACAATGGCGACAATCTTGGCAAAGTAGGGAATCTGGTAGTCGACCAGGGCGCGGGGATAGCCCTTGCCATCCAGCCGTTCGTGATGGTTGTAGGCAACGTCCACGGCGGCGTGAACCACCTTGGGCATGGCCATCAGCATGTCCCGGCCCCAGTTTGCATGGTTCTGCATGATCCCGTACTCCTCCGGGGTCAGGCCGCCGGGCTTTTGCAGAATGTCGACAGGCACCTTGGCTTTGCCGATGTCGTGGAGCAGGCCGCAAAGGCCAAGTGTGCGAATCTCTTCTTCCAGCAATCCCAGCTTCTTGCCAAAAGCGGCTGACAGGATTGAAACGTTCAGGCAATGTTCGGCCGTGTACTCGTCCTTGTTCTTGAGTTTTGTAAGCAGCAAGAGGGCATCGTCGTTCCTGAGAATGCTGTCCACGCAATCGTCGACGACTTCCCTTGCTTTGTTGAGGTCCAGGGCTCTGCCAACACGCAGCCCGGACATGATACCTGTAGCCACCGACCTGGCTTCTGCGTAGTGTCCCTGGGCCAGGCGTATCTCCTGTCCTACGCCCACTTTGTTGATGTAGGTTATTCGTTTGTGGGCGGGAGACTTTCTTTCGCTAACCCGGTCCGGGCGGTGGGCTTTCCCTTTGTCGTATTGCTTCTTGTGGCCATGAAAAACGGAGAAGCGGGTCTTTTCGCGCTTTTTAAGATAGGGCTCAGGAAGCACGTCTGGCTCGGTGTTTTTTACCTTACCTTCAATGACGACCTTTCGACACTGGGACTGCAGGGCATCGATATCGTCTTGCCCTTGGACGACAAATCCCTGGATCAGAAAGTCGGTCTCTTCCCATGGACGGTCGAGCCTGACCACATGCATGCCGATCCGCAGTTCTGAGACGTCAATTTCAAGCTCGACTGTTTCGTATCGCATACCAATTAACCTGGTTACCCGTAGTCAATCATACGGCTTCGTTATATTGGTGGCACAGGTTGCAGCGGTTTTTTTTGTAGCAAAAATCTAAAAAAATGTAATACGTAATTAAAGGGTACATATGAGCATGAACTTACCGAAGCTTCGCTTCGTAAGTGTGAACGTAAGCTCTCTATAGCTATGATTAACAATAAAGTGGCTTTCTAGGGAAGGAGTCCGTAGGAATGGCAGACGCAGTTACCCGGGATCAACGAGAATTTGTTTACAGGCTGTCTCTGAGCCTGGCCCGGTCGAGGATCGACGAACTGGATGCGTGCATCCATAATTTCATTGCCGAAATCGGCACCCATCTTCTGGCGGATCGCAGCTATCTGATCATGCTTGAAGAAGCCACCCAGACTGCCTCAATTACCCACGAAATCTGCACTCCGGGAACGCCACCCCAACGAAATGCCATCCAGAATGCGCCCCTGGCCAGATTTCCCTGGCTGACAGGGCAGCTTGATGCCGTGCCGGTTGTTGCCATTCCCGAAATTGAAAACCTCCCCGAAGATGCAAACGAAGAAAAGCTCGAATTCCGGCGGCAGGGAATTCGAAGCCTGATTCTGGTCGGGATAAAACTGGAAGGACAGTTGGCCGGCATACTAGGCTTTGATTTTCTCGATCGCTCTGAGGCTCCGGCTGCCACAATGAGAGAATTCCTGGTCGAGCTTGGCGAGGTACTGGGTTCCTCGGTGCATCGCCAGGTATTGGCTGGCCGCAACGCGCGGTATGAGAACAGCCTCTATCGGTATTCCGATCAGTTCCCGGGTGTCGTCTTCCAGTTCAGGATGTACCCGGATGGGCGGGTCACGTTTCCTTTCATCAGCAAAAAAGTTGAGAAAATGTTTGGCTTGACGGTGGACGCGCTCAGGCCAGACGCCAGACCCTTGCTGGAACTCATTCATAATGATGACAAGTCAGGCTTTCTTGAAAAGGTGGAAGAATCTCGCCTGAGGATGACTCCGTTCGAAACCGATTTTCGCGCGTTCAGAAAAGATGGGAGTGCGGCATGGATCGAAGCCCGGTCAGTGCCTGCCCGTTTGGCGGATGCCAGCACGATCTGGCACGGCTACTTCTACGACGTGACTGACCGCAAGCAGTCGGAATTTGAGATCGAGAAACTTGCTTTCTATGATCCGCTCACCGGTCTTCCAAATCGCAGGCTGCTGAGGGACCGGCTGGCGCAGGCGTTAACCGGAAGCACTCGAGATCAGAACCATGGTGCTCTGGTGTTTATCGATCTTGATAACTTCAAGAACATCAATGATTCTGCGGGGCATCTGACGGGCGATGAGTTGTTGATTCAGGTAGGGCAGAGGCTGAAACAGACGGTTCGTGAATGGGATACCGTCGCCAGACTTGGTGGTGACGAGTTCGTTCTCATTCTGAAGGGGTTTCCGGCCGATACTGCCAATGCCGCTGCCAGAGTGGAGAAGGTCTGCGAAAAAGTCCGGGACGCCCTGAACGAACCCTATGATCTTAACGGCACCGAATACACGGGCAGCCCCAGCATCGGTGTCACCTTGTTCTATGATCACGAAACCTCCCTGGAAGAGCTCCTCGGCCAGGCCGACATGGCTATGTTTCGCGCCAAGGAAGATGGCCGCAACTGCATCCGTTTTTATGACTGCATGATGCAGAGGAAAGTCTCTGAGCGCCTGACTCTGGAGTCGGATCTCAGGTTAGCGATACGGAAAAGTCAGCTATCAGTTCATTACCAGGTTCTGGTCAATGAGACAGGTGCCCCGGTGGGTGCCGAGGCCTTGCTTCGCTGGCATTGCCCGGGCCGCGGAATGGTCTCTCCGGCCGAATTCATTCCGCTGGCAGAGGAAACAGGGCTCATTGAATCGATTGGTTATTGGGTGCTGGAGGAAGTTCTCTGCCGGGTTGCCAGCTGGAAAAAGCGGGGCGATGCGTTTTCGCAGCTTCAGGTTTCGGTAAACGTGAGTGCCAGGCAGTTCCACCTGCCGTCTTTCTGTTCGACCGTGATGGCATTGCTGAGAAAAACCGGTGCATCACCGAGAAATCTGAAAGTGGAAATTACCGAAAGCGCGCTGGCCTACGATCTTGAACTGGTGGAAGAGACACTTCGGACCTTGAGGAGCATGGGTGTACGCATCTCCCTGGACGATTTCGGCACGGGCTATTCATCCCTTGGCTACCTCAAGCGTCTCTCCCTGGATGAGCTTAAAATTGACCAGGGATTTGTGCGGGATATTCTTGACGATCCCAATGACGCTGCCATCGCCGAGACCATACTGGCCCTCGCCTCTGCCCTCAAGTTGTCGGCAGTGGCGGAAGGTGTGGAAACCAAAGGACAACTCGAACGTCTTGTGAGCCTGGGGTGCACCCGTTTCCAGGGCTTTTATTTCAGCCGCCCACTGCCTGCGTTGGAGTTTGAGAGGCTGATCGAAACGTCCGAGGGCGGCGAGCAAAGAAGGGCTTGGTAGTTCGCATCCTATCTGTATAAACTGGGTGCTTTGCTTTTCTCCCATTTCAAATAACATCGAGAGCAGTCCCTCTATGGCAATCTGGACCCGAACCCTGAACCTTGAACATCTCGCCAAAGCCAGTGAAAACACCGCGGTCAGCTACATGGGCATTGAGTACCTTGAGATTGGCGATGACTATGTGAAGGGCCGTATGCCCGTTGACGAACGGACGGTTCAGCCTTTTGGTATTCTCCACGGTGGTTCCTCCGTGCTGTTGGCGGAAACCCTGGGAAGTATGGCAGCGAACTGCTGTCTGAAAGACCCGGAAACGGTGGCGGTTGGGCTGGACATCAACGCCAACCACATCCGTCCGGTTACCAAAGGCTGGGTGTACGGCACGGCCAGGCCCATACATATCGGCAGTGCGACCCAGGTGTGGGAAATTCTCCTTGAGAACGAAGAGGGCAAAACCACCTGCATTTCCCGATTGACCATGGCGGTGACAAAGCGGCCCGGGTGAATGAATACGGGTGCGGCTCAGGCCTTGATGCGCACCCGACTCCTGCCCAGAGCCTTTGACTCATACATGGCTTCGTCCGCCCGGGCGAGCAGGGTCTCGAGGTTTTGCTCTTCGGTTCGAAGAGCCGAAACGCCGAAACTGGCTGTTGCCAGGATACCGGCCTCCCGGAACCGAACCGGGGTTTCCCGCATCAGGCCAAGCAACCGTTCTGCCAATTCTGACGCGTCCGCCACGTCCGCTTCTGACAGAAGGATCGCGAACTCTTCGCCGCCAATGCGGGCGGCAATATCCGCCTCCCGGACTTTGCTTGCCAGAATCTGCCCGATTTGCCGCAACACCTCATCCCCCGCCTCGTGGCCGTGGTTGTCATTGATCTGTTTGAAGTGGTCGAGGTCAAACATGATGATCGCAAGGGCAGAGCGATTTCGCCGGGACTGCTTTAGAAGCTGGTTGCCCAGCTCAAAAAAGGCCCTCCGGTTGTGAAGGCCGGTCAGGTCGTCTTCCAGCGCGGCAGCCCGGGCCTTTTCATGGGCTTCCTGAAGGGCCAGTTCCATTTCTTTGCGGTCGGTGATGTCGGTGGCAATTTCGAGGCGGACCAGCCTGCCATCCGTCCAGGGAATTGCCTGGTCCCGGCATTGATACCAGTGTTTGTCCAGAGTGTTCTGGAATTCCCAGACATACGGCGGGGAGGGAGCACCTTCGGAGTCGATCAACAGGTGGTTGGTGCAGAAATCGCACGGGCTGTCATTGTCCTGCAGCACTTCCCAACACTTTCTGCCCTCAAACGAACCCCAGATTTTATGGCCGTAGGCGTTCATGTAAAGGAGCTCATGGGTTTCGAAATCAGAGACGTAAACCAGCGCGTCCAGATTATCGAGCACAGCCCGTAGGCCCTCGACAGGGGTGGCCTTCGAAGAGTCAGCGCCTGCGGCGGCGTCTGTGATGTTGATTAAGGGAATACCGGAGCTCATGTGGCGTCATGCCGGGATTTGTTTGCGAGCAGTATAGCAGCGTAATCCTCGAGGGAAAGTAACAGGCTGTTCCGTTTCATATCGGATCAGCGCCCCTGTTGGATTTTGTTACGATCAGACCCTCGTCCACAAACTCCTGCAGCACGATGCCGTAGGTTCCGTCCGGAACCTCCCGGGCGATACGATAGACATTACCCACCGCGTCTTCAGGGGCGGTTTTCAGATCGACCGTCCGGTACGGCGCCATCAGGCTTTTGTCGGCCTCCCTCACCAGCAGGACACAGGGCTTCAGTTTATGCTCTGGCCGACTCTCGACAACAATGCCAACCTCGCCATTCACCATTTCAACGATGGAGCCCGGCGGGTATACGCCAATCATCTGGATAAAAGCGTCCGCCAGCTCCTCATCGAACTGGGTGCCACGGTGTTTGTGGATGATCTCCAGGGCCTGCATGGAGGCCCGGCCCTTGTCGTAGACCCGGTTACTGGTGATCGCGTCGTAGGTGTCCACCAGGCCAATGATCTTGGCAAAGTAGGGAATCTGCCGGGCATGGAGGCCCCGGGGGTAGCCTGAGCCATCCATCCGTTCATGGTGGCTGAACGCGACATCCACAGCGGTGTTCAGGGAACTGCTGGTCCCCATCAGAATGGTGCGGCCGTGGGTGGTGTGGTGGCGCATGACCTCGAATTCTTTCGGTGTCAGTGCCCCCGGCTTGTTGAGGATCTCATCGGGAATACGGGTCTTTCCGACATCGTGGAGCAAACCGCAGAGGGCCAGATTCCGGATCTCCCCCTCCAACAGTCCCAGATGCTTGCCGAAAGCGGCGGCCAGAATGGACACGTTGATACAGTGCTCGGCGGTGTATTCGTCCTGGTGCTTGATCTTGGTTAGCAGCAAGAGCGCGTTTTCATTGCGAAGCACGCTCTCCACGCAGTTGTTCACCACCGTGCGGGCATTGTTCAGGTCCAGTGTGCGGCCCACCCGCAGCCCAGACATGATCGACTTGGCGGTTTGCTGAGCCTCCTCGAACCGTATGACCGCGGTTTCCATTTCCCGGCCGGCGTCGATCTTGTTGATATAGCGGACGCGCTTTCGAGGCGGTACAGGTCTGTGGGTAGTCTGGACAGGTTCGGTGGTTGGTTTTTTGCGGAAAAAACCCATCAGACCGGAGGACTTCCGGCCGTTGCCGTTTGCGTCCTGCGGAAACGGTGCCCCCTCGATACGCCCTTCAATAAAAACGAACTCGCACTGGGCTCGAAGTGAATCGATGTCCGCCTGATTACGAATGACGAACCCCTGAATCAGGAAGTTCGTATCCTCCCAGGGGCGGTCGAGGCGAATGACATGCATCCCGATGGCAAGCTCGGACACATCGACCTGGCTTTCAACAATTTCCTGGTGCGGTGCACTCATACACTGATCCCGAATCCCTGGAGACCTATTTTGCGACAAAACCTCTGGAACAGGATGGACCGGATTGCAAAATCTGGTCAAATAATGTTCATTCAAGACGTTGCCGGCGGTTTTTACGATTTTCCGTTTCCCGGCAGAGAGTAGCTCAGAGGTATTTCCCATGGCTGACCATCGCTTTTTTCACCTCTGGTGGCTGGCACTTGCTGCTGCCCTGGTGCCCCTGATAACCATTCACCTGACATTTACGGTTTCGGTGCTGGAGGGCCATGTTGAGCTCTGCATGCCTTACTGGGACAGCTGCACCAGCATCAGCCGCACTGGTCGCCACGGCACTTCCTATTTCATTTTCAAGGGCACCATGCTGCCCGCGGCCCTGCTGGGCATCCTGTTCTGGTGGCTAAACGGCCGTTGGCTGCGCCAACTGGGCGTCCATTCGTCGGGGGTCGCCTGGATACCCTGGCTGGGCCTGGTGGCCAGTGTCTCCCTCGGCGCCTATACCCTGGCGCTGGGCCACGCCGGCGACGGGTTCAATCTGATCCGGCGTATTGGCGTAGTTCTGTATTTTTCGCTCACCTTTATCTGTGAACTGCTGGTGAGTGCCGGCTTGCGCAGCCATCCATTGTGGAAGCACACCGGCATGAGACTGCTTAATCTTTGCCAGCTGATCCTGGCGGTCGGGATTCTCTCGGTGATACTCAATGGCGTGGCGCCGGAGTTCTATAGTCGTAAGGACGACGCGTTCGAGTGGGTCCTCGCGTTCCTGATCAACGGGCACGCGCTCTGGCTGGCTTTCCTGTGGCGGAAAAGCCGGTTCCGCGTGAGACTCTGGGCGGATTCCTAAAGCGAAAGCAGGCCGCGGATAAGCGCGGCAGTTCCGGCAATGGCGGCAATACCCAGAATCACCGGACGAAGTCCCTCAAAGGGCATGCGGTTAACCAGTTTGCCGGAGAGCCAGAAGCCCAGGAACACCCCCGGGAAGGTAACTGCGAACAGGAACAGCTCCCGGGTGCCCAGGTAGCCCGAGGCAAACAGACCTGACAGGCTGAGGACACTGGCCGCCAGAAAGAACGCGGACATATTGGCCCTGACCAGCGGTCCTTTTTCGTTCTGGTAGATCAGCGCGATCGGCGGTCCGCCTACAGCGGTGATTGTGCCCATGTAGGTCGAGGCGGCTCCGGCCATCACGCTGTTCCGGGCGTTCAGCGCGGGCTTGAGTCCACCAATGCTGAGCGCTACACCGGCGAGAATCAGCACTCCGAAAATCAGCTCGAAGCCTTTTGTGGAGATCACCAGCAACGTCAATGCTGCCAGAATTGCGCCGGCAACGCCGCCGACGATGGCAAAGCGCACTTCCCGGACCTGCAACGCGCCACGATTGCGTATCAGCATGAAGACGGTGAGCAGAGTGGCATTCAGGATCAACGGCCCGGGGACTAACACCGGGCTGATCAGAAACAGCAACGGCGCGGCCAGCGTGCCAATGCCATAGCCGGCCACACCTTGCAGGCAGGCTCCGGCAAGAATGGCGAGGTTGGCCAGAAAAATCTGTAACAGCGATACATCCGTCAAAGGAATTCACCAGGAAGTCAGTGGAGAAGGCCGGAGCAACACCGGTTCGATATTGATACACTGCCGGACTACGAGCATAGTCGAAAAGATTGATGTCCGATGACGCAGCAGCCTGAACACCAAAGTTGCCCTTGTGGCAGCGGCAAATCCTACCTTGAATGCTGCCGGCCCTTCCATCAGGGCGAACCGGCACCATCGCCGGAGGCACTGATGCGGTCCCGTTACGCAGCCTTCGTTCTCAGTCTTCCGGATTATCTGCAGACCACGTGGCATCAGAGTACAAGACCGGAGACGCTGACACTGGAAGACGCGCCGAACTGGACCGGTTTGCAGATCCTGGACACCAATGAGTCGGGCGATAGCGGGACGGTTCATTTCCGTGCGCTCTACCGCCTGGGCAAGGGCTGGGGATTTCTCGAGGAAAACTCCGATTTCGTTCGGGAGCAGGGTCGCTGGTATTACCTTCGGGGAGACACCAGCGAGGGCCAGTTAAAGCCCGGTCGTAACGACCCCTGCCCCTGTGGCAGCGGCAGAAAATACAAGGCCTGCTGCCTGTAGGCGTCAATTACTCGAACGACGGCAGTTCCGGCTTGGCCACGGGTTTGTCCGCTTCCTGCCAGGCGTCAAACCCGCCGGCAATGGACTGCACATGCATGTAGCCCATCTCCTTCAGGGCCTTGGCGCTCAGAGCGGCCCGCCCCGAATTCTTGCAGTAACACACGATGTTCATGTCGCGGCTTTCAAACGCCGGATCATTGGTAAACTTGAACTCCAGCAAACCGCGGGAAATATTCACGGCGCCGGGTATATGACCGGCCCGATACTCATCCGCATCACGCACATCCAGCAGAAGATCGGCATTCTTGATGGCATCGTTCGCCTGATCCAGGGGCACTTCCTGAATGTCTTTCTTGGCGGCTTCGACAAGGTCATGGGCAGTTTTCATGGCTGAGCTCCTCAAACTTATGGAATAAGGTTATTCCCGAGGATAAGTGATTTGGCTGCAGCGAGTCACCCCGCATATGTACGAAGGAGATCAAATGAAACAACCCATCATCGGCTATCACAAGGACGAAGAAAACCACTGGGTTGCCCAGTTGGCCTGTGGGCACAATCAGCATGTGCGCCACACGCCGCCCTGGGTGAATCGCCCATGGGTAACGACGGAACAGGGCAGGGCATCGATGATCGGGTTTGAGCTTAATCGCCGGAAATGTGAGGAGGGCGCGCCGCCGGATGACCGGCCCCAGCCACGTGTTCTATGACTGGGGAATTGGCTCCTACCATAATGCGGTGGTTGGCGGCGTGACAGGACAGGGCATCCACAAGAACATCATGGATGCCTACCGCTATATCGTTCAGAACTTCACGCCCGGCACTGACATTTACCTGTTTGGTTTCAGCCGCGGAGCATACACCGTGCGCTCCCTGTGCGGGCTGATCAACAACTGTGGCATTCTCAAGCGGCCCGATGCCCACTACCGCCCACCCAATCTGGAAAACATTGGTTTTACCGGCTAGGCCGCCTTGTTGTTGCCAATGGCACAGGCGTACTTCCGCTCATACCGTTTGTCTGCCCATCTCCCGTAGATACGCGAGGCGATCTGTAAGATACCGGGCCACAGCAGGGGTTTGAACAGAAAGCCAAAGGGTGTGTGGGACCAGGCGCGAACGTTTGCGGGCAAGCCAATGACCCACTCGCCGGTCCAGCTCATCAGGTGCAGGCGTCGGAGCAGGGCTTCATGGCTTGGCAGAGTTGTGCTGCCGTCACGCTGTTCGTGGATGTCCGCGAAGATCAGATTGCCACGCTGGAGTTTGCGGAGGGTGCGGATCTCCTTGGCGCACAGAGGGCATTGTCCGTCGTAAAACAGGGTGTCATAACGGGGCTCCATCGAGTCCTCCAAGGGTCAGAATCTGTTTCCGGGCGTCCGCTTTGCGCTCTTCCAGGGTTTTCAGGATGCCGTCGAGGGCGGCGGGCAAAACCTCCGGAGCTGCCTTGCGGAACTGGTCGAGTAGCTCGATCTGAACATGCAGATCCTGGAACTGGCCGTAAAGTTGCTGCCGTGACTTAAGCGTTTTCAGCTCGGGCTTCCAGGTTTTCGGGTCCAGTTCCATCAGGTAACGGATTCGCTTGAGTTGTTTGCGAAGCCGATGAACATCTTCATCCGGAGATGTGTGCATCAGCTCGGCAGTCAGTTTGTTGAATGTTGCTATACGATGTTCTACTGCCGTTCGGATGTCTTTTGCCCTCAGCGTTCCGGCCAGTTTCTGGAACTTCCGGGAGTCGATGAGATTCAGCCAGTGCTCCATGCTGTCGTGATAACGCTTGCTCTGCAGGCGCTTTACCAGTTTGCTGTGGCGGTTGGCGGCTTCCCGCTCGAACCAGATCTGCAGGGCTGCCCGGATTTCCGAGTTGTCGCCACACAATTCGGGCAAGTCCTTGAGAAATACATGCAAATCGCGTAACGGTCCGGTGGCCCGGGCATGACGTTTCAGGGTTTTAACCGCCTTTGCCAGCGCCTTGTCACCAGTCACTTCCTGCACCGATTCGGCAATGGCTCGGCTGCGTCGAATCGCAATCCGGTACTGGTGCAGGAATTCGTCATCCAGTCCGAGGATAACGCCACGCTCCAGTTGCCTCAGCCGATTATGTTGGTGGTGAAGGGCCTTGGGGATGTCCTTTGCCGGATCGTCTCCCGCGGTTCTGGCTTTCTTTTTCAGTTTTCGTTCGAAGTGGGCGTAGCTGTAATCCTGTGGCGTCATCAGCGCCACCAGTTTGCCCTTGCCGCGATCAAGCTGGCTCCAGTGCTTGATCGAAAGCCGGATGTGGATGAAGCTCGCAGTAGGTAGCTGCTCCGGAGGTTGTTTCAGCAACCACTGGGCCAGTTCAAGCAAGGCGGGATTGTGGCCTACAAGCGTGATCCTGGAATCATCGTCACGTGTTTCCAGCCAGGCGAGCAGGCGCTGGTAGTCAAAGGTGTACAGCTCGCCAAGCTGCTGGCAGCGCTCGGGAGCGACCGTGTCAGGCAGAGCCCCCTCAAGTGTAGCGATGGCGCGATTGGCATCGCTGCTGTAGATCTCACCCTCGAAGGCACCGGCGGATTTAAGGGCATTTCCCAAAGGCGACAGTTGGCTTTCGCCCCGTGCATTGAGCGGACGCTCGCGATCACCGAGTGCTTCATCGGCCCAACTGGATTTGGCGTGGCGTACCAGAAACAGGTGCTTCATTGGTCTACCTTCGTAGTGGTCCTTTAGTCTAAAGCTTCCTCAAGATGTATACGCTACTGCCGTTACTCTACCCATATGAAAACATTGGCGGAAGCACAGTTTGGTCATGGGGCAGCAGGGACGGCGAGGCGCCCACTGAAACCTCTCTTAACAAACTGGAACAGATCACCTGGAGTGGTCTGTGGATAATCCGCAACAACGGTAATTCCCTGGGAGTCTGGAAAAATGAATGTTTTGAGTCGTTTGAAAATAAGAACGCGCTTGCTTGTGGCCGTAATGGTGCCGGTACTCATTACGGCGGCGACTCTCGCCTGGATTACCGCCAGCCAGATTCAGGCCAATGGTGAAGCCGAGCTCAAACGCCTTGAAAGCAGCCTTCTGGAAGCCCGGAAGGCGGGCCTTCAGAACCTCGTTGATGCTGCCGAAGCCGTGGTGCTTGAGGCCAAGAATGACCCGTCTCTGAGTGAGGAAGAAGCGAAGGAGGCCGCGGCAGCGCGTCTTCGTACGATCCGTTTCGATGAAACCAACTATGTGTTTGCCTACACCCGTGATGTCTACAACCTGGCCTACGCCCCGGATCCTTCCAAAGAAGGTCCGACCAATAACCCGACTTTGAAGCGCCTTGTGGGTGATCTTTTTGCTGCGGCTGAAGACGATGGCTTTTACGGCTACGACTGGATGAACCCGGCCTCCGGCAACGAGGAGCCGAAGATGTCCTATTCCACCCTCATCCCTGATTGGGACTGGATGATTGGTGCCGGTGTCTACATTACCGACATTGATCGGCAGGTCGCGGCCGCTCGTGAGAAAATAGAGGCCGGTATGGCGGAAACCCTTGGCTTTATCCTGTTGGTCACGGTCGTGGTGGTTGTGATTGCCCTGGTGATCGGTATTTTCGTCGGACGTAGTGTGACCACGCCGCTGAAGAGTGTCAGCAATATGATGCAGGAAATCGCCGATGGCGAGGGCGATTTGCGTCAGCGCCTGCCGGATGAGGGTAATGACGAGTTGGCCGAGCTCGGCCGACGCTTCAACGCCTTTGTCATCAAGATTCAGGACACCATGCGCGAGGTTGGCGCGACCACGGATCAGGTGGCCTCCGCTGCCGAGGAACTGAGTCGGGTTGCCAATGAAACCCGGACATCGGTTCAGGAACAGGGCTCCGAGACCGATCAGATTGCCTCTGCAATCAATGAAATGGCCGCGACCATCCAGCAGATTTCCGGCAACGCCAATGAGGTGGAAAGTGCAGCCTCTGACGCTGATCGTATGGCCCGCGAGGGTGGCGAAACCATCAGCAGTGCCCAGGGTGCGGTGAATCAGCTTTCCGAGGAGATCCAGGATACCGCGAAGAGCATAGATGCCCTTGCCGAGAAATCCGACGATATCCAGCAGGTTCTGGATGTCATCCACGCGGTGACTGAACAGACCAACCTGCTGGCCCTGAATGCGGCGATCGAGGCTGCCCGGGCCGGTGAGCATGGTCGGGGTTTTTCGGTGGTTGCCGATGAGGTGCGTCAGTTGGCCAAGCGCAGTGCCGAGTCTGCCGACCAGATTCGCGAAATGATTGATGGTTTCGTGACCGAATCGAAGGCATCGGTTGAGCGGATGAACAAGTCCCGTAAACGTTCAAGCGAAACCGTGGAAAGAATCAACCACGCCACGGATGCCCTGCGGACCATCGAATCGTCCGTGGGTCAGATCCACGACCAGGTTACCCAGATTGCCACTGCAGCTGAACAGCAAAGCCAGGTTGCCGAGGAGATCAACCAGAACGTGGTCCGCATTGTCGATGCCGCCCAGCGCAGCGACACCGGCGTCACCCAGACGAACGAAGCGAGCCATGAACTGGCCCGCCTGGGCGAGAATCTCCGGGATCTGGTCGGGCAGTTCAAGGTCTGAGTCCGGTCTATGGTGTTCTGCCGATTGGCGGAACACCGTGAGCAAGCTATGATGGTTGCGCGACAGAAATACCTGTTTTCATACCAACAATAACGGAAGCCAACACAATGACAATCCGGAAAACACTGCTTGCGGCCGTCGCCGCTGCAGCCACTGTGTTCAGTGTGTCCTCGGTTGCCGAGGAAAACTTCACCTTGCGCCTTGCGCAAACCTGGGGCCCCAACTCTCCGGTACTGGGAGAGGCTGTTCAGCATATGGCGGATATGGCGGAAACCATGTCGGATGGCCGGCTGAAGGTTCGCATTGATCCCGCCAACAAGCACAAGGCGCCTTTCGGAATCTTCGATCTGGTACGTAATGGCCAGTACGACATGGGGCATACCGCGTCCTATTACTACAAGGGCACCATTCCCAACGCCATGTACTTCACGACTATTCCCTTCGGGCTTATCGCGCCTGAAATGTACGCCTGGTTCTACCACGGCGAGGGTATGGAGCTGATGCAGAAGGTGTACGAGCCATACGGCATGCTCTCTTTCCCCGGTGGTAATACGGGCAACCAGATGGGTGGCTGGTTCCGCGAGGAAATCAACTCGCTGGAGGACCTGAAGGGCCTGAAAATGCGTACACCGGGCTTTGCCGGCGAAGTCATGTCCGAGCTGGGTGTTGCGGTCACCAACCTGCCGCCGGGCGAACTGTATACCGCTCTGGAGCGAGGCACGGTGGATGCTGTTGAATGGGTCGGTCCGGCTCTGGACTTCCAGATGGGCTTCCATCAGATCGCAAAATACTACTACTCGGGCTGGCAGGAGCCGGGCGCGGAAGTTCAGTTCCTGATCAACAAGAAAACCTGGGACGCTCTGCCGAAGGACCTTCAGGAAATCCTGCGGGTGGCCATGCGCACCGCTGCCTACGACATGTACATCCAGAGCACCCACGAAAGTGGTGTGGCCTGGGATCGTATGAAGGAAGACTATCCGGATGTGACCCATAAGGTGTTCCCGCCGGAGGTCATTGAGGCTCTGCGCAGTACCACCAACAAGCTGCTGGCAGAGGCCGCCGAGAAGGATGAGCTGGCGAAGGAAATCATCAACTCACAGCGTGAATACCTGCGTCAGGTCCGCCAGTGGACCAACATCTCAGACAAGGCGTATCTCAACAGTGTTGCTGATGACTGAGCCTGACTAACGGACTGGCTCGTGAAAGGCCAGTATCCGGAGAGGCGTCGGGGTTCGGATTACCCCGACGCCTCTTTCTGTTTGTCTCGCTTTCTGGAAAAATAGGCCGCTCATTCTTTGGGCAGCGCCGATGAAACAGACACTGCTATCCCTGAGCAACCTTTCCAAGCAATTCGGTGGCAAAACCGTGCTCGACGGTCTGGATCTGGAGATCTACGACGGCGAGTTTATTACCCTTCTGGGTCCTTCCGGCTGTGGCAAAACAACCTTGCTGCGCCTGATGGCAGGTTTTGAGCATCCGGACGGGGGCTCCATCACCCTGGCGGGAGAGGATCTCACCCATACCGCCCCGGAGAATCGCCCGCTTAATACGGTCTTTCAGCACTACGCCCTGTTTCCCCATATGTCGGTCTTCGATAATGTGGCCTACGGCCTGAAAATGGAGAAACGTCCAAAGGACGAGATTCGCCAGCGTGTGGATGAAGCGCTGGCCATGGTCCAGTTGCAGGATTTCGCCCGCCGTAAGCCCCATCAGCTGTCCGGTGGCCAGCAGCAGCGGGTTGCCATTGCCCGCGCGGTGGTCAAGCGGCCGCGACTGCTGCTCCTGGATGAACCGCTCTCCGCCCTGGACTACAAGCTGCGCCGCACCATGCAGGTTGAACTGAAACGCCTTCAGCGGGAACTCGGCATCACCTTCGTGTTTGTAACCCACGATCAGGAAGAGGCGCTGTCGATGTCGGATCGGGTGGTGGTGCTGAAGGATGGCCTGGTGCAGCAGTTGGGTACGCCCCGGGAAGTCTACGAGCGGCCGGCAAATCTGTTTACCGCCCGGTTTGTGGGTGAAACCAATTTCTTTCCGGGCAGGGTTGAATCGGTCAACGACCGTTCTATCACGGTGGATGTTTTTGGACTGAAGCGAACCCTGCGTCGGCCGGATTTTCCGGTTCAGAACCACCAGCGGTTGCATGTCCTGCTCAGGCCGGAAGATATCCGGGTGCTGGACCCTGCAGATGAGCAAGGTGTGGCGGGCAAGATTGTTGAGCGAAACTACAAAGGCAGTACCCTGGATTCTGTGATCCATCTTTCCGACGGCACTGAGGTCCTGGCCAGCGAATTCTTCGATGAGGATGATCCCGCCTTCGATTACCGGCTGGGTGAACCTGTAAAGGTCAGTTGGGTCGATGGCTGGGAATGGTTGCTTCCCGAGGAATCGGACGAACCGGAATCGGTAGAGGAACTCTCGGCCGATGCATAGTGTTATGCAGCAGCCGTTCAAAACCGCTGTTCTGATTCTTGTCTGGGGCTGGCTGTTGTTCCTGGTGCTGGCGCCGAATCTTCTGGTGGTGGGCGCTAGCGTAATGACCCGCGACTCGGTGTCTTTCCTCTCGCTGCCCCTGAATCTGGACGCCTATCGGCAGCTCTTGAATCCGCTTTACCTGGATGTGTTCCTGCACTCCCTCTACATGGCGTCCATGACCACTCTGGTGTGTCTTCTGATTGGCTATCCCTTTGCATGGGCATTGTCGAAAGTAGGCAAGCAGCGGCAGCTGATACTGATATTCCTGCTGATCGTGCCCTTCTGGACTAATTCCCTGGTGCGTACCTACGCCCTGAAGCTGATCCTGGCCACCAACGGGCTGTTGAATAGCGCCCTGATGTCACTCGGGCTTATTGATGAACCGATGCAGTTGCTCTACACCGAAGGCGCGGTGATCATTGGCCTTGTGTATCTGCTACTGCCGTTCATGATTCTGCCGCTGTATTCGGTGTTTGAGGATTTGAAACAGGAACTGCTGCTGGCCTCCCACGACCTGGGTGCGGGCCGGCTGTCTACGTTTATTCACGTGATCGTTCCTCTCACCCTGCCAGGTGTTCTGGCCGGCGTGATGCTGGTGCTGCTGCCCGCCATGGGGCTGTTCTTCGTTCCGGACATTCTTGGTGGTTCCAGAAACCTGTTGGTGGGCAATGTCATCAAGAACCAGTTCCTTGATGCCCGGAACTGGCCTTTCGGTGCTGCCGCCAGCATTGTGCTCACGGTAACCATGGCTTTCCTCATGTTCGCGCACCGGTTGAGTAAACGGCGCATCGGCGAGGAGGGCACGTGATGACACGCTGGCTTCCCCGTACCTATCTGACACTGGTCTACATCCTGCTTTACGTGCCCATCGTGGTGCTGGTGGTGTTCTCGTTCAACGAATCCCGTACCGGGTATGGTTGGGGCGGGTTCAGCCTCAGATGGTATGAGGCTCTATTCAACAACCGGGCCATGGTCAATGCCATGTGGAATTCCCTTTGGTTGGCGCTGTCCGCCGCCACGGTGTCCACAGTGATAGGCGCTCTCACCGCCCTTGCCCTCCACCGTTACCGGTTTCGTGGCAAGAAATTACTGAACGGCATGCTGTTCGTGGTGATGATGTCGCCGGAAATCGTGCTGGCTATTTCGTTGCTGGCGTTGTTCCTGCTGGTGGGCTTGCAACTGGGCTATGTGTCCCTGTTGCTGGCCCATGTCACCTTCTGCCTGCCCTTTGTGGTGATTACTGTGATGGCCCGGTTAAGCGGCTTCGATGAGAGCCTGCCGGAAGCCGCCCGGGATCTCGGTGCCTCGGATTTCACCATGACCCGCACCGTGCTGATCCCGGTAATCATGCCGGCATTACTGGCGGGCTGGCTGCTAGGGTTTACACTGTCTCTCGATGATGTGGTGGTTAGTACCTTTGTTGGTGGGCCCAGCTATGAAATTCTGCCCCTGCGCATCTATTCCATGGTGCGTGTGGGCCTGAAACCCGAAGTGAATGCCCTGGGCACACTGTTGCTGGTGTTTTCACTGGTTATGCTGATGTTGTCTCAATGGATTCTGATAAGGAGCAAACGATGAAGAAACTGGCACTGGCTGGTTTGCTGGCAGTGGGATTAACGGGGTGCAGTTCCGAGGAGCCCCAGGTTCTCAACCTCTACAACTGGTCTGAATACATGCCCCAGGAAGTGCTCGACCGTTTCACCGAGGAGACCGGCATCCAGGTGGTCTACACCACCTATGACAGTAACGAGGCCATGTATGCCCGTCTGAAATTGCTGGATGACAGTGCAGCCTATGATCTGGCGGTACCGTCTACCTACTACGTCAGCAAGATGCGCCAGGAAGACCTGTTGATGCCCATTGATCGCAGCAAGATCGAGGGTTTTGAGCAACTGGATCCGGAACTGGTGAATCTGGATATCGATCCGGAGAACAAATTCTCTGTACCCTACCTCTGGGGGACCACAGGCCTGGCGGTGGATACGGCAGACATTGACGGCGAGTCCGTCAGCGCCTGGGAAGACCTCTGGGAGGATCGTTTCGAAGGCCGGGTGATGCTCACCAACGACATGCGGGAAGTTTTCCACGTGGGTCTGCGGGTACTGGGTTACTCCGGTAACAGCACCAACCCTGAGGAAATCGAGGCTGCCTACGAAAAGCTCGCTGAACTGATGCCCTCGGTTCGGACCTTCAACTCTGATGCGCCGCGCATGCCCTATCTGGAGGGGGAGGCCGATGTGGGCATGATCTGGAACGGTGAGGCCGTGATGGGCAAGGACACAATGGAGTCCCTCGAGTACGTCTATCCGGAGGAAGGCATCATTGCCTGGCTGGACAGTTTCGTGATTCCGAAGAACGCCAAGAACCCGGAGGCCGCACACCAGTTCATCAGCTTTGTGCTGAAGCCTGAAATCTCCGCTCTGATCAGTGAGGAGATTGGCTATGCCACTCCGAACCTGGCGGCTCGGGAACTGCTGCCGGACGAAGTGGCGAATAACCGGGCAAGCTATCCTAACGCCACGGACATGATCAATGCCGAGTTCCAGACCGACATCGGCGACGACGCCCTGCAGGTCTATGCCAAGTACTGGGAAATGTTGAAGTCCGGGCGTTAAGGCCGGCTCAGATGGCCGGAGCGGAATAATCCGGTGCGATTCCGGACTGTGCAATGCAGTCCGGAATGTTCATGCCCTGCAAGGCGCCTTCTGCCGTTATCAGCATGGTTTTCATACCTGCAGCCTGCCCACCGAGGATGTCCGTGTGCAGCGTATCGCCCACCATCAGGATATCGGCCGGGTCTATACCTGTCAGTTTTTCCAGTACCGCATCGAAGGCGGGTTGATACGGCTTTCCGAAGAACTCCGGTTGTACGGGACACTGGTCCATCAACAGGTGGGCAAAGTAGCCGGGTTCCATTGTCAGGCAATCGCCCCTGGGCGCTACCAGGTCGGGGTTGGCCACCAATAACGGGCGAGGATGGCGGCCCAGGCTCTGGGCCATTGCCTCCTGAATCTCCTCATTCCAGCCTTCGCTGCTAAGGAAGACAAAGCCATCCAACGGGTCCAGTGCACCGGACCGAATGCCTGGTCGCACCGGCACCCAGTCCAGACCCAGGCTCTCTGGAGCGGACGAAGCCGGCGAGAGAACGCCAAACCGGCCTGGCCTGGGGTGGCGGCATAGCACCTGCTCAAGGACCCGGCGACTGGAAACAAGCTGGTCTGGCCTGAGATCAAAACCCATGGTCTGGTATTTGGTCGCGAGTGCGCCGTGGCTGGCCGTGGCCGCGTTGGAGAGAACCATAACGGTCTTGCCCAGTTTCTGGAGCTGTCTGATACGCGCTACGGCCTCAGGAAACGCCCGGGGGCCGGCATTCAATACGCCGAAGGCGTCAAAGACGAAGGCCTGAAAGCGATCAAGCAGCGGCGCCAGTGAAGTCAGCTCGCGGGTCGGAGGTTGGTGCTCCGGGGGCAACCCTTTCGGCAGAGCGCCGCGAATGTGCTGGTATTGAGCAAACGCCCATGCAGGGGAGGGTGTTACCCCGGCAAACGAGGTTGGGTGGGTATCAATCATCGCTCTAGAGTACCGCTTCGCGTACTTTTGCGGAAACCCACTCTGAAATGACAACGGTGCCGAGAATAACAATGAAAATCATGGCCACCTGATTCCAGGCCAAGGTGCTCAATGAGGCGTTGAGCTGAATGCCCAGCCCGCCAGCGCCCACCAGGCCGAGGATGGTGGATTCCCGGATGTTGATGTCCCAGCGAAACACGCTGATGCCCCAGAACGCCGGCAGAATCTGTGGTACCACCGCGTAATCAATGACCTGCGCACCGGATGCGCCAGTGGCGCGCACGGCTTCAACCTGTTTCTCGTCGATTTCCTCAATGGCCTCATACAGCAGTTTGGCAATAAACCCGATAGAGCGTAGCCCGATGGCGACGATGCCCGCGAGCAGACCAGGGCCAATAATCGCCACCAGCAGCAGGGCCCAGATCAGAGAGTTGATGGAACGGGAGGCGACAATAATCAGCAGCGCCAGCGGTCGCACAAACCGGGTGCTCGGGGTGGTGTTGGTGGCTGCGAGAAACGCCACCGGTATGGCGAACAGGATGCCCAGCAGAGTGCCCAGGGTAGCTATGTTGATGGTGTCCCACAGCGGTTCCCAGAGATTGTTGATATAGCCCCAGGCGGGGGGGAACATACGGTCGCCGATGTCGGCCGCCTGGTCTGGGGCATCGCTGACAAAGGCCCAGATGGTGTTCTCGTTCATGACCTGCCAGCAGACAATGGTAAGGGCGACGAGCCAGAACCAGCCGAGCCACCGCAGCAGGGTCTGCTTCGGGGTCCGGAACTGCCAGGGTGTTTGTTGTTCGGAGAGTTGGGGGTTCACTGTACCCACCTGCGGATGTATGACGATGAGTATTCCACCACCAGAACAATGGCGATAATGATGATCAGGACGGCACCGGCCGAGTCGTACTCATAGCGGTCGATGGCGGTGTTGAGGGTTGCCCCTATACCACCGGCACCGACGATGCCGATCACAGCCGATTCCCGGAAGTTGATGTCCAGCCGATAGAGGGATAGCCCAACCAGTCGGGGCATCACCTGAGGTTGAACCGCGTAATTGACCACCTGCCACCAGCTGGCGCCGGTGGCCCGGATGGCTTCGAGCTGGCTGCGGTCGCAATCCTCTATTTCTTCAGCAAGCAGTTTGGAAAGGAAGCCGATGGTCGCGAACGCCAGGGTCAGGAAACCGGCGAAGGGCCCGAACCCGAACATGGCTACCAGCAGAATGGCAATGATCACTTCCTGAAAGGATCGAGAGACTGTGATAATGCCACGGCAGGCCAGATATACCGGGGCTGGCGCAAGGTTTCGGGCCGCGCCAATGCCAATCGGCACGGAAATCAGGATGCCGGCCACCGTGGACGTCACGGTCATGGTCAGGCTTTCCATCAGACCGGCGTAGATATCATTCCAGCGCGATGTGAAGTCCGGAACCAGAAAGCCCTGAACAAAACGCCAGCCACGTTCAAGCCCCAGATAGACCCGTTGCCAGTCCACCTCCACGGTCTGGATGGCCAGCACCAGGTACACCAGACCACCGAGCAGGATGATCTTCCGCCACAGTGGGTTGGTCAGTAACACCGGAGGTCGTTTCCAGCGGGTTGGATAGGATTGCGCAGTTGGCTGCTCAGTCACTTACACCCCCTCCGCAAGGTCGACCGTGGGTGTCTCCGGGTCCGTTGGGTGGTCAGCGCTTTCACCGCGCAGCTGGGTCCAGTCCTCATCCCCGTAGATGGTGGTCAACACCTGATCGGTGAGGGCATCCGGCGTACCGTCAAACACGATTTCGCCAGCCTTCAGACCAATAATCCGATCCGAGAACTGTTGTGCGAGCATTACATCGTGAATGTTGATGATCGCGGGCAGGTTGCGTTCCTGGCAGGCGGTGCGGATCAGTCGCATGATCTGCCGGGACGTCTTCGGATCGAGGGAGGCTGTGGGTTCATCCACCAGCAACAGCTCCGGGTTCTGCTCCAGAGCGCGAGCGATACCGACGCGCTGGCGCTGGCCACCCGAGAGCGCATCGGCCCGCTTGTTGTAATGATCGGCAAGACCCACACGGTCCAGCAGGGAAAACGCCTGGGCGATATCGTCCGGGCTGAATTTTCGCAGGTAGGAGCGCCAGGCCGGCACATAGCCCAGCCTCCCCGACAGCACGTTTTCCATCACTGTGAGGCGTTCCACCAGGGCGTATTCCTGGAAGATCATGCCGATCCGTCGGCGGGCGCGACGGAGCTCCCGGCGGTTCAGTCCGGTCAGCTCCGTGTCACCCAGGGTGATGGAGCCCTGAGTGGGCTCCACCAGTCGATTGATGCAACGAATCAAAGTGGATTTGCCAGCCCCGGAGGGGCCGATCAGGCCCACCACCTGGCCTGCCGGAACTTCAAAGCAGGCATTGTGGAGAGCCTTGTCGCCGGTCTTGTAGGTTTTCGAGACCTTGTCCAGTTTTAACACGTGGTTCCGCCCGGTCGCTTATCGACAGTTGTAGGCTACGCCGTTGGCGTCGTCGATTTTCCGGATCACTTCCCAGTGGTTCTGGAAGGTGATGGGCACAAACTGGGCTTCTCCGGACTTTGAGAATTCTTCTTCCAGGGCTGTGCCTTCCCAGTTGAAGGAGAAGAACGCGTCTTGGATTTTCTGCTGCAGTTCCGGCTTCAGATTGTGGGCAATACCGTACCCTGTGGTAGGAAAGGTCTGGGACTTGTACAGGCTGACAATCTGGTCTTCGCTCACGACGTCCCGGCTCAGCATGCGGTTGAGCACGGAGTTGGCAACGGCCGCGGCCTTGTAGTCCCTGTTGGCCACGCCGAGGATAGAGTTGTCGTGCTTGCCAGAGAATACTGGCTCGAAATCCTCACCTGCCACCATGTTGTAGTCGGCTTTCAGGATGGCAGACGGTGCCTTGAAGCCCGAGTTTGAGGTCTGTGAGGTGAAGGCCAGCTCGCCACCGCGGATGTCCTCGACCTTATCAATACCGGAATCCGGGTAGCTGATGATTTCCATTTCATAGCCAAAGGAGCCGTCTGCGGCGGCCATCATGGTAAAGGGGCGGAACCCGGCACAGGCGACAGCCAATGGGTTGGAGCCGGTATTGAAGCCGGCGATATGCAAGCGACCGGCACGCATGGCTTCAATCTGGGCCGCATTGGACTGTACCGGGAAAAACTGGACTTTCTTGCCCGTGGTTTCTGCAAGGTGGTCCAGAAACTCTGACCAGACTTCCTTATACACGGCCGGATCTTCCACCGGGGTGTAGGCGAAGACGAGGGTTGACGGATCAACCTGTTTTGATTCATCCGCAGGAATGTCGGCAATCAGATCACCGTCGGCATCCTGGTAGCGGCTGTCTAACTGGAAAGCGCCATGGGCCAGAACCGGCGTGAGCATGGTTGCACAGGCCAGGGTCAGAAGCTTGTTCATCGTCCGTATCCTCAGGTCGTTTTTGGATGTGTCTGGCACGACACTAAGGCAGGTTTATGATGGTTTTGTGACAAAGGTGACGGAGCATCCCGTTTCACAAAAGTGTCATCAGTAGGCTATAACTTCGTGTGAACGTTAGATTGCGACGGATTTCCATCACTCTTTTTTACAGGGACTTTGATATGAAGGGTACGCAGGGTAGAACGCCGTTTATTGCGGCTGCGTTGGTAACGGCACTGGGAACCTCCGGTGGGGTTGGCGCCGATGAGCTGCGCCTGATTACCTGGGGTGGCTACGCTCCGGATGATGTGGTGGCCCAATTTGAGGAAGAGACCGGCATTGATGTGAAGGTGACCCTCTCCAATAACGAAGACATGATTTCCAAACTTCGTGCCACCGGAGGTGCGGGGTTTGATCTGGCCCAGCCCAGCCAGGACCGCATTGTCGGCGTCCAGCGCCAGTTCAACATCTATAAGCCCATTGATTTCAGCCGCGTAGACACGGATCAGTTGCAGTCATCCATGGTCAAGGCCACCCAGGATTCCACCGAACTGGACGGCAAACACTACGGCGTGCCCTCGGTGTGGGGAACCAGTGGTCTGATCGTTCACAGCTCTGTGGCGGATATCGTCACCGATTACACCGATCTCTGTGATTCCGGTGTCGAGGGTCAGGTCAGTTACCGCCTCAAGCGACCCACACTGATTGGTTTTGCCTTCGCCATGGGTATGGATCCGTTTTCGGCTTACGATAACCGTGAGGAGTACGAGTCGATCATGGCGAAGGTCCAGGACAAGCTGATCGACTGCAAGAGCAATGTAAAAACCTACTGGACCGGTGGTGATCAGCTTTTGTCCCTGCTGCGTACCGGTGAAGTCAAAGCCGCCATGGCCTGGGATGCCGGCGGCTGGAAACTGAATGCCGAGAATCCGGACATCCGGTTTGTTGCTCCTGAGTCCGGCGCCCTGGGCTGGATCGATACCTTTGCGATTCCCCGTCGCAGCGAAAACGAAGAAGCCGCCTACAAGTGGATCAATTTCGTGATGCAGCCGGAAATCGCCGCCCGTATTACCAACGCCTCGGGCAACTTTACCGCATCAAAAGGCGCCGATGAGTTTGTGAAGGCCGATCTTCGGGACGCCTACCGCGCGAGCTTCGACCAAGCTGCCATCAACAATATCAAGTGGTATCCACCGGTTCCCCCGGGGCTGGAGACCATGGAAGGTCAGGTGCTGGATCGCGTCCAGGCCGCGAACTGATCCCCATGGGAATGGATTCGGACCTGTTCTGTGAGGGGCTGGTTCGCCGTTTTGGCAGCAATGCCGCGGTGGACCACGTGTCCCTGGACGTGCCTGCGGGCACGTTTTTCTCCATTCTGGGCCCCTCGGGTTGCGGCAAAACCACCCTGTTGCGTCTGTTGGCCGGTTTTGACAAGCCCGACGAAGGTGATATCCACATCCGCGGCCAGCGCATGAATGATGTGCCACCGAACCGCCGACCGGTGAACATGGTGTTCCAGCATCTGGCTCTGTTTCCTACCATGACGGTCGGTGAAAACATCGGCTATGGGCTGAAACGCCGGAAAATGCCACTGGCCGAGCGCCGAAAGCGCATTGCCCGGGTGCTGGAGCAGGTCGGCTTGCCAGATCTTGAGCACCGCAATCCACAGGAATTGTCCGGTGGTCAGCGACAGCGGGTGGCCCTGGCACGCTGCCTGGTTCTGGAGCCCACGCTCCTGCTGCTGGACGAACCCCTGGGCGCCCTCGATCTTAAACTCCGTGAGCAGATGAAGGTGGAGCTCAAACACCTCCAGAAGAAGTTCGGGACCACCTTCGTGTACATTACCCACGACCAGTCCGAGGCCATGGTGATGTCCGATCAGGTGGCCGTTATGCGGGACGGCCGATTTGATCAGGTGGCGCCACCGGAGGAGCTCTACCGGGAGCCGGCCACACCGTTTGTTGCGGGATTCGTCGGCGATAACAATCGCCTCTCCGGAGAGCTCGTTTCTGTTCGGGACAACCTGGCCGAAATCCGTCTGGATGATGGTGTCCTGGTTCAGGGCAGAGTGGCATCGGACAACCTTCGAACCGGCCATCGGGCCGAGCTGTATATCCGGCCCGAATCTCTGGTTCTTTCAGGAGAGGCGCTCAGTGCCGGCTTCTCATCGATGCAGGCAAACGTACGCACCACCCTGTTTGATGGCGCCAACAGCCGGGTCGAGGCAGAGAACTGTGGGCAACTGGTATACGCCCGCCTGCCTCAGGATGGCTCGGCACCCAGGCTGTCTGCAGCCAGTTCCATCCGGCTGGCCTGGAATCCGGCCCTGGCCAGGGTTTTTGGGGCCGACAGTCTGTGAATTCGTCAGTCAGTCGATTATCCCTCTGGTTGCTGCTCACTCCGTTCCTGCTCTGGATCGTATTGCTGGTGCTCTTGCCCCATCTTCAGATGCTCCGGGTCTCGTTCCAGGTCCGGGAAAGCTGGGACACCATTGCCTGGGGCATCGAGCAGTACCAGAACTTCTTTACCGAGTCCTATTATTGGCGGACGTTTGTACGCACGGGGGTGATGTCGCTGTTCACCACCTTTCTGACGCTGATCATCGCCTTCCCCATTGCCTGGTACATAGCTCGTCTTGCCAGGGGCCGCTCCAAGGGCATTCTGTTTCTGGCCTGCCTGATTCCATTCTGGGCCAGTGAGTTGGTACGTACTTACGGCTGGATGATTCTGCTGCGTGAGAGCGGCCTGTTCAGCTCCTGGCTACAGGCACTGGGCTGGGTGGATGGACCGGTGGAAATGCTCTACAACGACGTCGCGGTCATCATCGGTCTGGTCTACAACGGCCTTCTGTTCATGGTGGTGCCACTGGTAACAACCCTCGATGGCATGGATGAGAACCTGGTGGAAGCCGGCTATGACCTGGGTGGCGGCCACGGTACCGTGCTGCGCGAAATCGTTGTGCCCTGGGCCATGCCCGGTATTGTGTCCGGCTGCATCGTCGTATTCATGCTCACCCTGGGCAGCTATCTGACCCCGGTGCTCATGGGCGGGAAGGACAGTGCCTGGTTTACCGAGCAGATCTTCACCCAGTTCATTACTCGTTTTAACTGGGAGCAGGGCGCCGCACTCGGTGTTCTGCTGTTGGTACTGTCGTCGGTCATCGTCTGGCTCGGGCTGAAAATCTCCGGTCAGTCGTTGCGCAAGGTGATGGGGTGAAGGTGAGGGTGAGGTCATGATTCGTTCGGTTCCCCGGTCCCGGCTGTTCGATAGCCTCTATCTGGCGTATCTGGTGGCCTTTTTCGTATACCTGGCTCTGCCCTTGCTGGTCACGGCCGTGTTTGCGTTCAATGACGCGCCTTTCCCGTCGCTGCCATGGAAAGGCTTCACCCTGGACTGGTATTTCGCGGATGGCAGTGAGGGCCGTACCGGGCTCTTCCACGACGATGGGCTTCTTACGGCGCTCTGGGTCAGTGCCAAGATTGCTTTCTGGGTGACTCTGGTGAGCGTTGCCCTGGGGTGTGTCAACGCCGTGTTGTTTGAACGGGTGCATTTCCGGGGCAAGGAATTCCTGTACCTGCTCATGCTGCTGCCGTTGGTGATTCCCGGTGTCATTCTGGGGGTGTCCATACTGGTGTTCTACAGCGGCATGGCCAACGATATGTCGGCAGCTTGGGGAATCGAGCTGGATCTGTTCCGGCCCGGTATGACGCTGGTGGTGATGGGGCAGGTGACCTTCATCGCGACTCTGAGCACTTTGGTGATCGCGGCCCGCCTGCGCAAGTTTGATCCCCAGTTGGAAGAGGCTGCCCTGAACCTGGGTGCCACGCCCCTGGTGGCCTGGTTCACCGTTACCTTGCCCTGGCTACTGCCATCTATTTTCGGAGCGGCCGCCATGGCCTTCCTGATGTCATTTGAAAACTTCAATACCACCGTTATGCTGACAGGTAGTGATACACCGTTGACGGTGGCCCTGTTCAATCGCCTTCGGGAAGGGTCGACGCCCGTGCTCAATGCGGTGGCACTGTTGCTGATGGTGGGCTCTGCGCTGTTGGCCCTGGTGGTGATGGGCCGCTCCTCACGTTAACGGTGTTCGCCGCAATCACGGGATAACGCGACCGGATTGGACCGGCGGCCGCCAGGAGGTCTCATGAAGTTTATTTTCGAAGTGCACATCCGGGACGGCCACACCGCTGAGGAATACGCGGATGCCTGGGTAAGAGCCAGCGAAATCATCCAGCAGGCGCCCGGGGCCCGGGGCACCGAACTGCACCGCAAGATTGGTGATCCGAATACCTTGATTGCTATCGCGTCCTGGGAGAGCAAGGAACAGCGGGATGCCATGGAAGGGCAGCATAACCCCGAGGTGGCCGCTATCATTCGAAGTGCTGCGCCGTTTGTGGATATCAAACCCATTGGTGAGTTTGAGGACCCGGAATGGGTGGTGCCGCCGCAATGACATTAGCCCTCCGGATTTAGCAGGGACTGGGCTATAATTCAGGCTGATCGTTACAAAACGCAGGTTTGCCTCCTTGATGCCACAGATTAGCCTGCCACGCCTGATTACCGCGCTGCTCCTGGTCGTACTGATGCCCGTATTGGCTCATGGTGCATCGCAGCCGGTAACCGAAGGCTGGGAGTACCGCTGGGGTGATTCGCCCTTCAACGACGATGGTATTCCGGAGTGGGTGTTGCAGGATGCACCTGAAAAATGGAACAGCATTGGTTTCCCCTCCAATCCACCCGGTCGTGAAGGACGTGAAAACGTCTGGTTCCGGGTAACCCTTCCTGCCGGCGAGTGGCAGGAGCCTGTCCTCTACATCTTCAGTGTCGATCTGATCGTTCAGGTTTGGGTAGAGGGCGAGAAAATCTACCAGTACGGGGAGTTTGATGCCCAGGGCAGGGGCAGGTTTGAAGGCTGGCCCTGGCATGAAATCGTCCTGCCCGAGAACTACGAAGGCAAGCCGGTGTATTTCCGGATCTTCTCCAACTACACGGATATCGGTCTGTGGGGTGAGGTCTCCATCATGGACCACCCGGATCTGGTGTTGTATATCCTCAAGAATTCCCTGGAAGCCCTGGTGATTGCAGGCTTTGCCACCCTGATTGCGCTGCTTTCGATCATTTTTGCGTTACTGCAGGCAGAAAAGAAAACCTTTGCGACTATCTCACTGTTCACACTGGCTTCCGCCCTGATGCTGGTCTCGGAAAGCCAGGCCAGTCTGCTGATTGCCTACCAGCCGTTGATGTGGGATTACCTGGCCGCCGGTTCCTATTACATGCTGCCGGTGGCCCTGGCACTGCTGCTTGAGCAATGGCTGACCAATCATCGCCCCTGGGTGATCAACCTGATCTGGAAAGTCCATCTTGTATACCTGGTGGGGGCATTGCTCGGCGCGCTGGCGGGCGTGTTTGACCTCTCCTCCACCTTCCCGCCCTTCGATGCCCTGTTTCTTGCCTCTCTGGTTATCATTTTTGCCGTGGTGCTGCGTCGTATTCGTCGGATGTTGCGGGAGCAACAGGTTCTGCTGCTGGCATTCGGCTTTTTTTGTGTGCTGCTGATTGTGGATATGGCGGTGGCTCATGGCGTGCTTCCCTGGGGACGGGTTCCGGTGAGTTGGGGTATGCTCCTGTTTTCTCTGGCCGTCGTGGTCATCTCGCTTTGGCACTATGCGGGTACCCAGGAGGCCCTCAAGCGATTGAACGTGTCACTGGAAGAAAAGGTTGCCGAGCGTACTGCCAAGGCCGAGGCCCTGGCCCGCCGAGAGCAGGCGCGGGTTCGCATGCTGACCTTCGAAAACGAGAAGAACCGGATTCTTGGCGATGTGATAACCGAGCTCCAGGACTGTCTGGGCCTCAAGCAAGCTTTTGGCCTGCTTGTTCGGGTTTTTCCTGACATTTGCAGCCCCCTGAAAGGCGCCTTTTATCAACGGGGCTCGGGCGATCGGTATGATCGGGTGGCCGTGTGGGGGTTCAGCCGCCCGGTTCCCCTGCCTGTGTTGCTGGATGCACGCAAGGGCCTCCCGGAACCCTCCAGACTGCCGGAACTGCAACAGTGGCCCGTCCCGGCGGGGGGCGGTAAAGAGTCAGCAAGAGCCACTTTGACCTTCTGGGTGAATGTCGAGTCGGCCAGTGCGGGCAACGTGACCGAGGGCATCCTCCTGCTGGAGGAAGATGGCGTTTTTGAAAGGGCCGAGAGCGAGTATGGTTCTGCCCGCCTGTTCGCGGCGCTGGAGCAGGCAATCCAGAGGATCAGTATCACCTTGTCCAGTATTGCTCTGCGGGAAGAGCTTCAGAAGTTTTCCTACGAGGATGCGCTCACCGGACTCAAGAACCGCCGTTACTTTGATCAGCTTTTCGAGCATGAGAGCGCCGTCGCGCATCGTAACGACTTGCCGCTATCACTCCTCATTGTCGATATCGATCATTTCAAGCAGTTCAACGATACCCACGGCCATGAGGCAGGAGACGAGGCTCTGAAGATCGTGGCGGGCATACTTCAGAAGCAGTTCCGGGAGAGTGATATTGTTTGTCGGTATGGTGGAGAGGAGTTTGTGGTTGTTATGCCGGGGGCGACATCCGAAGCTGCCAGGGACAAGGCGGACCAGCTTTGTGAAGCGGTCCGGGAGGTGCCTATCGTCCATCGGGAACTGGATCTCGGCGCATTAACGGTCTCTGTAGGTGTTGCCAGCTGGCCGGACCACAGTGAAAAACCGTCACAGATTCTGACCCTGGCCGACAAGGCGCTCTACCGCGCCAAGGCCGCCGGCCGAAATCGGGTCGAAGTCTCAGGTTAAACGGTTATACCACCAGAACCGGGCATTTGGCATTGGAAGCCACCCGGTGGGAAACACTGCCGAGGAACATGCCATCCTTGTCACTGTTGGTGCCTTTGGTACCGACAACAATCAGATCCGCTTCCTTGTCCTGGGCAAACTTGACGATTACCTTCGACGGCTTTCCTGCTTTGACAAAGCCCCGGACCTTGGTCGCACCATGCTCTTTTGCCAGTTCCTTCGCGTGATTGACGACTTCCTTGGCGTATTCCGACAGCACCTTGTCAGGAATATCCATGTCGGAAGGCCGCCCAATGGAGAGGGAGGCTTCGAACAGGCTGTGGTGTTTGTATACGCAGATAATATAGATCTCGGCGTCAGGAATAAGCTTTTGAAGATCAATGGCTTTGTCCAGCGCCCTGAGTGAAGTCTTGGAGCCGTCCACCGCGACCAGGATTTTCTTAAACATGATTTTCTCCCTCAAACTCCGGTCGGTTCATCAATCTCTGAAGGCCACGTCACGCAAGAACAGGGCGATGTCCGGGAAGGCAATGATCAGCCCCGCTGCGGCGACCAGCATAAAGATGAATGGCGGTGTGCCTCTTATCACTTCCCAATACGGGCGCTTGAAAATTGCTATCGCCGTGAATATGTCACAACCGAATGGCGGTGTGGCGGAGCCGATGGCTACCTGCAGTGTGATCAACACACCAACAAGAACCGGGTCCAGGCCGGTGGATGCGATTGCCGGAGCAAAGATCGGTGTCAGTACCAGAATGACCACAATCGGATCGACAAACATGCAGGCAATGAAGAACGAGATGCAGATTGCGATCAGTACACCGACCGGACCGGCCTCGTTAACCCCGACCGCTTCAAGGATAGTCTGGGGGATTTGGGCAAAAGAAATAATCCAGGAGAAGCCGTTGCCAACTGCCACCAGGATAAACACGACAGCGGTGATCAGGCCGGTGGATTTGGCGATCTTGTATATGTCATTCAGTTTCAGCGACCGGAAGACAACGAACTCAAGCAGGAACGCATACAGTACGCAGACGGCGGCCGCTTCGGTCGGGCTGAAGATGCCCCCGTAGATGCCGCCAACGATGATCACAGGAAACATCAATGGCCAGGAAGCATCTCGAACGGATAGGGCTCTCTGTTTCCAGGTAGCCTTCTCTTCCGTAGGCACTTTGTTCTTGTGGGCGTAAATCAGGCAGTAGATCGAAAACATGAACAGAATCATGATGCCCGGGCCGATACCGGCGATAAATAGCTCGGCGATGGAGGTTTCGGAGATAACCCCGTAGATAATCATCCCGATGCTGGGCGGGATCAGGAAGGCAATATCGCTGGCGTTGATAATCAGTGCCAGTGTGAAGGGATCGGAGTAGCCGGCCTTCAGCATCTTCGGACGCAACGGTGAACCTACGGCGACGACTGTCGCCTGGGTCGAGCCGGACACGGCGCCGAACAGGGTGCAGGAAGTGGCGGTACTGATCGCCAGGCCACCCTTAACGTGGCCGATGAAGGCCATCACCATATTAATCAGCCGGTCCGCCGACTGGCCCCGGGTCATGATGTCCGCAGCAAGAATAAACATGGGAACGGCAATGAGCGAGGCAGGCCGTATGCCGCCCATCATCTGCTGAACAAATGTGCCCATCTGGCTGAAGCCGTCAAACATCATTACAAAGCCGACCACCGCGCCGGTGATCAGCGGTACCATCATCGGGAAGCCCAGCAGCAGCAACCCGATCATGACCAACATCATTATAGTTGCCATGATTTCCTATCCTTCCTTAACGTCAGCTGCAGGGTTCATACTTCCGATTCGGTATCGGCGTAGCCGTCCACCACTCCGGTCGAGAGGTACACGTCCTTGCTGGTGAGGTTCTTGATGGCGGTCAGAAAGTACTGGATGCCGGTAATGGCAAAGCCGACCGGGGCCCAGATGTAAATCCACCAGATCTCGAAACCAAGTGCCGGCAGGATGCGACCGCGACTGTATAGGGTCTGGACGTATTCGAAGGAGTAGTAACACAGAAAGAACATAACCACGGAGGTGAACAAGGCGATGAAAATCATCAGCACTTTTCGCCCCTTTGGTGGAACAGCATCGTAAATTGCAGACATGCGTATGTGACGCCCGTGCCGGGCAGCGTAGCCTATGCCTGCGAAGGTGATCAGTATGATCAATATTCGGTTGATCTCGCCGGAGAAGAAAAAACCTTCGCCAAATACGAAGCGGGCAATAACATTCGCGCAGGTGTTGAGAGCCATGAGAATCACGCCCATCGCGAGCATGATGGCTTCTACCTTGGCAATGATTTCGTCGATAGTGCCCAGGAACCCGGGCAGGCCGGACTCGTAGGTTCCGGTATCGTCCAGTACTTCTTCCAGTTCCGGGGTTTCCGGGGTGTTCTCGGACATGGGGTGTGCTCCAGAACATGTCTTACCCCGCCGTTGAGCTTCCCGGCGGGGCAGAGTTTATGCAGATTCCTGCCAGCAGGGGCAGGAATCTGTCTTCCCAGGTTCAGTTGTTCTGAACTTCTTTCAAGTCTTCCTTGAACTGGTTCAGCAGCTCTTTACCGCGCTCGCCAGTCATTTCGATAAACTTCTCTTCCACCTGAGGCGCGCGGGCCTTGAAGGCTTCGATCTGTTCGTCGTTCAGGCGGGTGACCGTTACTTCATCGCTCGCTTCCTGAATCTTGGCCAGAGCTTCATCGGCCAGACCATCGATGTGAACAATGATTTCCTCAAAAGCGTAGTCCGCAGCATCGCGAACAAGCTTCTTGTCTTCGTCGGACAGGCCGTTGTAGAAATCCTGGTTGGCCATCATGGCCGTGGTGAACCAGCCATGGCTGGTGAAGACCAGGTTCGGAGACACTTCGTACAGACCGCCGGATTCGATCCAGAAAATGGGGTTTTCCTGACCTTGGATCATGTTGGTCTGCAGGGCGCCGTAAACTTCACCCCAGGGCAGCGGCGTAGGCGTTGCGCCAAAGGCGGAATAGGTCTCTGACAGCAGCGGGTTGGTCATAACCCGGATCTTCTTGTTGTTGAAGTCCTCAGGCTTGGTGACCTTCTCGTCCACGGTGACAACCATTTCCCCTTCCGGATACATCTTCAGAAGTTCCAGGCCTTTTTCGGAGTACAGCTCCGGGAAATCTTCGTTGATGGCTTCACTCTGACGGAAGAACTCGATAACCGTGTCCATCTCGGTCGGCATCAGGTACGGAATGAAGAAGATCTGGGCTTCCGGAATCAGGGAACCGGTAAAGCCGGGAGACTGGTTAACGAAGTTCAGGATGCCTGCCTGGGTCTGCTCCATGATGTCATCAGACTCACCCAGCTCACCAAAGCGATAGACTTGCAGGGTATGGTCGGAATTTTCCTCGATGTATTCCTTGAACTTGTATGCGAATACATCCTGTACGTCGCCTTCATACTCCTCGTGTGCGTAACGCCAGTTCGCGGCGTTCACGGAGTTTGCTGCGGTCATGGCCGCGAATGCGAACGCTGAAATTCCGGCCAGTTTCTTGAACTTACTCATGCTGCTCATCGGGTTTTCTCCGTTCGTTTTTTTGCTGAAATTTATTGTTACATTAATAAAGACTGGCAAAACAAAGCGGTTTTCGCAAGAAATTGGCAGGTCGGGTTATTCGGGGTAACTATCTGGAATAGCGGGAAACTGCCGGTTCAAAAGGGCTGGCAAACAATTGGACACATAAAAAGAGGCGACATACTTGCCGCCTCTTCTCGGGGATCAGCCACCTGGAACCCAGGTGTTGCACCAGCCATTGGCGTTGACCAGCACGTCGCTGAATTCCGGGTGACGGCATTTGCCCCAGCCATCGGACTCTTCCCCGGCCCAGAAAGCGCAGCCTTCGCACTTCTGACCTTCCTGGTATTTCGAATGGTCGCTGGTAGTGGCGTCATTCACGTAATCCAGGGCGTGCCCGTCTTCGGCTTTGGGCATTTCGGCGCGCGCTGCAGGCGAATGCGTTGCAAACCGGGCCAGGGGAACGGCAGCCACGCCGAGGGCTGCGGTACGCAGGAATACCCGACGGCTCTTATTGACATCGCTCATTGGTAACTCCTCTCTCATCATCTGTTTCTGTTTATCAAGGCCGGAGTGGACTGACTTTGAAACGCCAGAGTGCTGCTGCCGGCCAGCTTCCGGACACATTGTCCGTACAGCAGACACACTGTATCAATGATGTTCGAGGTGAATCCCTACCTGGATGACTCTGATCAAATTACGGTCGTGTAAGGCCGGCTCTTGTCAGGAAGGCCCGGAACTCCTCAATCACCCGGTCCAGGCTGCTCTCGAGTCTGTGGCCGTCAGCAAGCGCCAGAACCGGCAGGGACTGTTCGCGGGCCAGGGTGATCACCGGCATTGCCGGTACCACATCGTCATGCCAGCCATGAATAATCTGAACCTGTGTTGCCCTGATCACAGGGCTGGACTGTGGGTAGCGAGGCAGGGCAAGCGCCGGGGCCAACAGGAAGCAGCCAAGTACAGGGGTCTCTGAGCTGGTCTGGGCGCACACCCACCCTCCCATACTGGAGCCGGCCAGAATCGTTTTCTCGGGCCTGGCACCGGCATGGGTCATTGCATCGCGCATTTGGGCCAGGCGTGTTGCCGGGTCCTTGCTGCTGCGATGGTCGACGGCATGGGCCTGGACGTTCAGGAAGGTCTCGGCTTCGGCCTTCATGGCCTGGATCTTGGTACTGCCCGGTCCACTTTCCAGTCCGTGAGAGAGAAAGATATGGGTTGTGGCGTCAGTCATCGGTGTTGTTGCTCCGGAGTTGTCCTCTGCATCTGACCGGATGATGGGCAGCCTGGCCCGTTCTGTCCAGCGCTGAGGCTGAGCCACAGGTCTGGTTCCGGCGTATAGTATCGACAACATTGAACACGGAAGCGGAAGCTATGAAAGGTCTTAAGCGAGTTCTGATGATATCGGCCCTCGTCGCCGGTCTGGCGAGCGCCCCTGTTGCGCTGGCACAGAGTTGCCCCGCGTTTCTTGACCACGAGCAGCGTAAGCTGCACTCCAGTGAGACGGTTAACCTGTGCGATCTTGCTGCGGGCAAGCCCCTCTTGGTGGTCAATACGGCAAGTCGTTGTGGATTCACGGGCCAGTTCGAAGGGCTGGAGGCGTTGCATAAGCGTTACGCCGATGATGGATTGGTGGTCGTCGGATTTGCCAGTGACGACTTCCGACAGGAGGCGGATTCGGAGGAGGAGGCTGCTACGGTTTGTTTCAAGAACTTCGGGGTAACCTTCACGATGATCGCACCCGGAGCCGTCACTGGTGGTGATGCCAATCCGGTCTTCCGGGAAATCAATGAGCAGAGTCAGCCGCCACGATGGAATTTCACCAAGTACGTTATCGATCGTGAGGGGAAGGTGGTGCAGTCATTCCCGAGCAGGGTGCGTCCGGACGACCGGGAACTGATCCGGACGGTGGAGTCTGTGCTCTAGCCGTGAGGCTCAGGCCTTTCTGGTGTCTGCGAGAATGTCGAGGGCGTGCTGACGTTTAGCCGGATCATAAATGTCCACTGTGAACATCAGCTCGTCCACTTCAACTGTCGACAGAAGCTCTCTCAGCTGCTGGCTGATTGCTTTGGCATCGCCCAGTAACTGAAGCCCCAGGAAATCCTTGACGCTGGCCTTTTCGCCAGCATTCCACAGGCCGTCCATGGATGCTACCGGTGGTTTCATCCAGAGGGGCTGTCCCCTGAACAGCGCAAGAATGCGCTGATAACTGGTGGTTGCCAGGTGTTGCGCTTCTTCCATCGAGTCTGCGGGAACCGCAGGAACCGCGAGAATGGCGTAAGGCTGGTCAAGCTGATCCGAGGGCTGAAAGTTATCGCGATACACCCGAAGGGCTTCCCGGTAAAGACGGGGAGCAAAATGCCCCGCAAAGGCATAGGGCAGGCCGCGCATGGCAGCAAGCTGGGCGCTGTACAGGCTTGAACCCAGCAACCAGATGGGGACCCTGGTCCCAGCGCCGGGTATCGCCTTCACTGGCTGGCCTGGCTTCAGAGGGCCCAGCAGTGATTGCAACCGGGCGACATCCTCCGGAAACTGCTCCGCGCCCAGGCCATCCCTTCTTAAAGCCCGGGCAGTCACCGGATCGGTGCCGGGCGCCCGCCCCAATCCAAGGTCAATCCGCCCGGGATACAGGCTTTCCAGGGTGCCAAACTGCTCGGCGATCACCAATGGCGGGTGGTTTGGCAGCATGACACCCCCGGAACCGACCCGGATAGTTTCGGTCTTCCCCGCAATATGCCCGATCAGTACCGATGTGGCGGAGCTACTGATGCCTTCCATGTTGTGGTGCTCGGCCAACCAGAACCGTTTGAACCCGAGCTTTTCCGCCCGTTGAGCGTAGGCCACGCTGTTAGCCAGCGTGGTGCCTACGGAGTCGCCTTCGCGGACGGAGGCCAGTTCGAGCAGTGAGTAATCAGGACAGTCAGGCATGGGGCTCCCGTTGGAGAAGTGATTTCACGAGAGTGCAACGATGGCGCCGGATGGCGGGTGTTTCAAGATTAGCGGGTAAATGAGGAAAAGAAAATCCGGCGCCGGTCGCCGGATTTTCTTTGTGATCGGGTGACGATCAGTTGGCGGGAGCAATATAGGACTGGGTTGAGTACTCCCCAATCGCAGGCTTGCTCAAGGTGCCCCGCTCAACAACGTAATCCACGAATGACTGGGCGTAGTCGAGGAAGGTGTCGACTGCGCGACCATCGTCCGAGACAGTTCCGAAGGTGATGTAACCATCGCGCCCGCCAGCGGTAAAGCTGTTGGTCACGACGTTCAGGGTTTCAGTGTCATCCAGTGGGCGCCATTGGGTTTCGTCGCGAGATTTCACCTCAATGTTGAACAGGCGCTCGCCAATTGCACGGGTCATATCAACGTCCCAGCGCAGGCCGGCCGCATAGGGGTATGCGCCTGAAGAGCCGTCCGGGGCGTGGGCGAAATTCACGGCTTCGTTCAGCACCTGGCGGATCTCCTCACCGGTCATGGTCAGATCAACCAGAGTGTTGGCGAAGGGCAGGAGTGTGTAGGCGTCACCGATGGTGATGTTTCCGGCGGCAATATCGGTGCGAACGCCGCCAGCATTCTGGATCGAGACGTCTGCGTTCTTGCTGAGGAAGAGGAATGCCTGGGCCACAAGGTTGGCAATGTCGCCGCCATTGGTGCTGGTGTCAACGCAGCTGGGCAGGTTGCTGAGGCCCTGGCCCGGGATGCGTTCGAGGCACAAGTCTTCAGTGGCGGTGCCGACCACCTCATTGCGGAAGTTGTCGAGTTGATTTGTATAGTAAGCCAGTATCTGTGCTGACGTGGTATCAGGCTGTACAATACTCAACTGAGGGTCCGCGGCAACAGCATCCAGGATGGCCTGAGCCTCGGAGCCTTCCGGAGTGTAGTCATCGCCATTGGTATCCTCGCGGACAATCGTATCGCCCAGAAGCAGGTGGGGCGTGCCGGAGCAGGACTCAACAGTGCCATCTGCGTTCCAGGTTACGTTCAACTCGCCCACCACTCGCGAATACTGCCAGGCCTGGGCGACACAGACTTTGTCGCCATCGGCGTTGGTGCGCTCGGTCGGGTAGGGGCCGCCAGCAGTCAGGCCGTAATCGGCGAAATCACCCAGCAGGGTGTGCGAGTCGCCGCCAATGATGACATCGACGCCGGTCAGGTTCTCTGCCAGAACCAGATCATTGCTGTACTGGTAATGAGTCAGGAGAATGATCTTGTTGACGCCGGCAGCTTCCAGTTCGTCGATCATGGTCTGGGCAGTTTCAGTTTCGTCCAGAAACTCGGTGGTATCTGCTGGGCTGGAGCTGTTGCGGGTCTTGTTGGCGATGTCGATGCCGATAATGCCCACCTTCTCACCATCCATTTCCTTGATGATGTAGGGCTGGATGTAATCGCCTTCGGCAAACGGAGCCAGCGGTGTACCGACCTGGGGCTTTACGTTGGCAGCCAGAACAGGGGTGTTACAGCCGCCGCTGTCCAACAGGTCCAGGAATTTTTTGAGTCCTTCGTCGCCACGGTCGAATTCGTGATTGCCAAGGGCGAAGGCATCGAAACACACCTGGTTCATCAGTTCAGCATCGGCCTCGCCCTCGAACGACGTAAAGTACAGGGTGCCGGTGATGGCGTCCCCGGCGTGCAGCTTGAGAACGTTGTCCAGCTCGGCTTCGCGTTCCGCAATTTTGGCAGAAACCCTCGGGAAGCCGCCGGCGGAGAATTCTGTCTCCTGGCCGGCAATGGTCAGGGCCTGTGATCCTTCTTCCACGTTCGAGTGGTGGTCGTTGATATGAAGGATGTTCATGGTGAAAGCGGCGTTTTCCGGGCCGCTGGAGTTGTCGTTATCACTGTTGCAACCCACGAGTACGACAACAGGGATGGCTAGCCAGGCTGTTTTACGGAACATGTCCTTACTCCTTTTTGAATTATCCCGAGAAGCGTCGCTGACTTTGATTGCAACCCTGTGATGGTTTTGTTTCCAAGAGAAGAACGAAGGGGATGTGAGTTGTAGAAAGGCTGAGGTGGGGCCTACAGATCGATTACAATCGGCGGATTCAGCGGTTGAAAGCGTCCGGTGCAGGTGCTGGCATTCACAAAAAGGCTGTTGCCAATCTGAGCCTGGCCGTAACCCTCATGGATGTGACCGAAGATGTGAAGCTTCAGTGAAAGCCTGGCTATCCGTTCTGCGAGTGCTTCACAGCCGGGACGCACGATGCCGGTAGGTGAATCGATCATGTCCAGAATGTTCGCCGGAGGACCGTGGGTGATCAATACGTCGGTGTCCTCGGGAATGCGGGCCCAGCGTTCGGCAATGGCGTCGCCCCGCTCGAGGTTGAATGCCCAGTTGAAGAACACGGGGGTCCAGGGGCTGCCCCAGAATGTGAGACCTTCCAGTTCCAGCGGGCTGTCCTGCAGGTAATGGGCGTGGCGAACCAGCTCCCGGGCTTCGGCGGGCTCGTCCTGGAAGCACCAGTCGTGGTTACCGGCAATCAGGATCTTGTTCCGGTGGGGCAGTTCGGAGAACCACAAGTCCAGATCCTCCAGCTCGTCCAGGGTGCCGACACCCAGGCTGTCGCCGGCGTGGATAAGCAGGTCCCCCTCCGGTACCTGGATCTGGCGGTGCATGCTGTGGGTGTCGGAAATGCAGACAATTCTCATGGTGTTGGCGGTTCCGCTGTGTGGCATACGCGCATTCTTGTTGGTTCTAAGATAGCATTTACCGCCCGTTCAGCCTTCATGCTTTTCGAGTGATGCCATGCGACTGATTCTGAGCCGAAAGGGATTCGATTCTTCCGCCGGCGGTTGCCCCAGCCCGGTTCTACCCGATGACTCCCTGTGTGTTTTACCCATTCCAGATCCCCAGTCCCGAATCCGCTATGACGAGGTCCGCTTCGAAGAACGCAGGCTGGGCAAGATCGCCCGGGATCTTACCGGCGGCCGAATTCGCGGGGGGTATGGCGCCCACCTGGACCCGGATCTGGTGGCTGATGCCTACCCGCGACAAGAGGGCTGGCGGCCGGTTTTGGGGCAGACCGGTTCAGCCCAGGGGCATTTGCGCAATCAGGGCGTTGAGCCTGGCGATCTGTTCCTGTTCTTCGGAGTTTTTCGCCGCGCTGAGCTGCATAACCGGCGCTGGCGGTTTGTGCCCGGATCACGACCGTTTCATGCCCTGTGGGGCTGGCTGCATATTGGCCGGATCCACACCATTGATGAGCTGGCGCCGGGCAGCTTGCCCTGGGCCCGTTACCATCCCCATTTTCATCGCCAGCCGGACGTTGGCAACACGCTGTACGAATCTTCCCAGACCTGCCAGCTGCTGACCGGGCCGGAGGTCTTTCCCGGCAGCGGTGTGTTTCCGGAATGTCGGGATGAGTTGATCCTGACCGATCCGCAAAGCCGGCTGCCCACCCAATGGCGTCTGCCCGCCGCGTTTTATCCGGGCGACGACCGCCCGCCCCTGAGCTATCACACCAAACCGGACCGTTGGTATCTGAAGCCGCCTTGGTGTTATCTGATCTGTGCCGCCCGGGGGCAGGAATTCGTGCTGGATCTGGACGCCTATCCTGAGCTGACTGACTGGCTCGCGGGGTTGCTCAGAACTGGCCGTGGCAGCGGTTCAGAATCCGGCAGTTGATCTGTCTGGGTGATATTCGCCTAAGATAAAAGAACAACGGTCTCAGGGAGAGGGCAATGTATCGGTACAGTCTGGGTGACCGGCGATGGCAGTTCGCAACGCTGGCGGAGTTGATGGCCAAGGCCACGCCTGCGCGCTCCGGTGATCGCCTGGCGGGTGTCATCGCGCACACCGCCGAGGAGCGGGTGGTCGCCCAGATGGCCCTGGCGGATCTGCCCCTGAAGACTTTTCTGAACGAAGCGCTCATCCCTTACGAGCAGGATGAAGTCACCCGCCTGATCCTGGATGACCATGATCCCGGGGCGTTCGAGCCCGTTTCCCATCTTACTGTCGGTGATTTCCGTAACTGGCTGCTCAGCGACCATGCCACGCCAGATATGCTCGCCAGCGTCCGTGCCGGGATTACCCCGGAAATGGTTGCGGCTGTGTCCAAGATCATGCGCAATCAGGACCTGATACTGGTGGCGGCCAAATGCCGGGTTCAGACTGCATTTCGCAGCACCATAGGCCTGCCTGGCCGTATGTCGACCCGGCTTCAGCCCAATCATCCGACGGATGACATTACCGGCATTGCCGCCAGTATTCTGGACGGCTTGCTTTACGGCAGTGGCGACGCCGTTATCGGGATCAACCCCGCTACGGACAACGTGGCCCAGAGTATCCGGTTGTTGCACCTGATGGACGAGGTTATTCGAAAATACGATATCCCGACCCAGTCCTGTGTGCTGACCCATGTGACCAATACCCTGGAAGCCATCGAACAGAAGGCGCCGGTGGACCTGGTGTTCCAGTCCATTGGCGGTACAGAGGCCACTAACCGCAGTTTCGGGTTTGATCTGACTACTCTGGCCGAGGCCCGGGATGCGGCGCTTTCGCTCAACCGGGGCTCTGTTGGTAACAACGTGATGTATTTCGAGACCGGCCAGGGCAGTGCGCTGTCGGCCGATGCCCATCATGGTATTGATCAGCAGACCTGCGAAGCCCGGGCCTATGCCGTGGCCCGCAAGTTCGAGCCGCTTCTGGTAAATACGGTGGTCGGGTTTATTGGCCCGGAGTACCTGTTTGACGGCAAGGAAATCACCCGCGCCGGGCTGGAGGATCATTTTTGCGGCAAGTTGCTGGGCCTGCCCATGGGGTGTGATATCTGTTACACCAACCATGCCGAGGCGGACCAGAACGATATGGACAATCTGCTCACACTGCTGGGCGTGGCTGGCTGTAACTTCATCATGGGCATACCCGGCTCGGACGACATTATGCTGAACTACCAGACCACCTCGTTTCACGATGCCCTGTACCTGCGCCGGGTTCTGGACAAGCGACCGGCGCCGGAATTTGAGCAGTGGCTGACCAGGATGCAGATTTTCCGGGATGCCGAGGGCAAGGAGCCCGCAGATGCCTTGCCGGACGCCTTCCGGGAAAGCCTGGCCCGGTTACCGGAGGGCCAGAGCCATGACTGAGCGTAAGCCGGTCGTAACCGAGAATCCCTGGCGCCGGTTGTCGGCCTGGACGGATGCCCGTATAGGACTCGGCCGCGCGGGCGTGAGCTTGCCCACCCGGGAGATGCTGGCGTTTCAGCTGGCCCATGCCCAGGCCCGCGATGCGGTGCACCTGCCGCTGGACACGGATCGGCTGATGGCTGATCTGGAAGAACTGACCGGGAGCAGGAAAACGCTTTTACGACACGATCCGGTTCACCTGCACAGTCAGGCCTGCGACCGAATCACGTATCTTCAGCGCCCCGATCTTGGCCGCAGTCTCAGCCCCCAGTCCTGTGAGGAGCTGGATCGGCGGGGCCACACCGGCGCTTCACCCGTTGATTTGGCTCTGGTGGTTGCAGATGGCCTTTCGTCCTGCGGAGTTCAGGAGAACGCCATTGCTCTTCTGGAGGCACTGCTGACGGACATCGAAGCCGATGGTCAGTCGTGGGAACTGGCGCCGCTGGTTGTTGTCTCTCAGGGGAGGGTCGCCATCGGGGACGCCGTTGGCCATCGGCTCAACGCCCGCTGCGTGGTGGTGCTGATTGGCGAACGCCCCGGTCTGAGTTCGCCGGACAGTCTCGGGCTTTACCTGACCTGGCAACCCGGACCAGGGCTGACCGATGCCAGTCGAAACTGTATATCGAACATACGGCCAGCGGGGCTCTCTCCCGAAGAGGCAAGCAGGCGCCTGATGTATCTGCTCAGGGAGGCCCGGAACAAGAGAGTGTCCGGAGTTGCGCTCAAGGACCGGTCGGATCAAACGGTTATTGATCAGGGTATTGGCAACTTCCTGTTACGATGAGGCGTATCAGCAGAACAACATTCCGAAGGAGAAATCCCTTGCAGCAGAGCGCGTTTTACGAAAACGACACCACCCTCGCCCAATACCTGGAATTTCACTTTGGCGAACGGTGGCATGGCGAGGCCAACTTTCCCAAGGCTCTGGCGGATGCTGCCATGAGTGCGATGGATGGCCGGCCCCTTGAACGTGCGCTGGATATTGGCTGTGCCGTTGGCCGCACCAGTTTCGAACTGGCCCGGCACTTCCGGCATGTGGACGGCATCGATTTTTCCAACGCCTTCGTCAACAAGTGTCAGGAAGTGGCCCGTGACAAACGAGTGCGCTATGCCCGTCCAGAAGAGGGCGAGCTGGTGAGCTTTCAGGACCAGAGCCTCGCTTCCCTCGGGCTGGAGGAGGCCGCTGACCGTGTGGCGTTTCACCAGGGCGATGCCTGCGACCTGCAGTCACCGTTCACCGGGTATGATCTGGTGGTTGCAGGTAACCTGATCGACAGGCTGTACCAGCCATCGCTGTTCCTGACCAGCATTCACGAACGGATCAACGAGCTTGGGCTGCTGGTGATTGCTTCGCCCTATACCTGGTTGGAGGAGTACACGCCAAAGGAACATTGGGTTGGTGGTTTCAAAAAAGGCGGTGAGGATTTCTCGACGTTTGATGGTCTGAAAGAGATGCTGGCGCCCCATTTCCGCCTCCTGTTTGAGCCTCGCAGCCTGCCGTTTGTCATTCGGGAAACCCGGAACAAGTTCCAGCACAGCTTCTCCGAGCTGACGGTCTGGGAAAAAGTGAGTCAGTAGGGATGCAAAAGTTATGAGGATGGCCTGGCGGCTGTCATCAAACTGTCACCGGAAAAGCTTAGCCTGAGAACTCATCAGGACGACATGCATTGTGTTGTGCATCGTGTGAATGCTTTGACCGGGGACTTCCCCGGTTTTTTTATGCCTGGAGAAAAGGATCTGACAGGATGAGGACCATTGCGTTTTATAGCCTGAAGGGCGGCGTTGGTAAAACCGCTGCCGCCGTGAACATCGCCTATCTCGCGAGCCAGGCCGGGTATTCGACCCTGCTCTGGGACCTTGACCCCCAGGGCGCCTCCAGTTGGTATCTCGGGGGTGCTGACGAGGTTAAAGGGCACAAGCTGGCCCATTTGCTCAAGGGCAAAACGCCTATCGCCGAATTTATCCACGAAAGCGGCTATGACAACCTGGATTTCATCCCTTCCCACACCAGTTTTCGGAACCTGGATGTGAAGCTGGACCAGGAAGAAGACAGCAACCTGATCAAGCAGTGGTTGGCGCCGCTCTCCGAAGAAACCAGCCTGGTGGTGCTGGATTGTCCGCCTTCGCTGTCACGGCTGTCCGAGCAGGTGTTGAAAGCGGCAGACGAGGTGTTTGTGCCCGTGATTCCTACCTGGTTGTCCCTGAACAGCTGGAAGCAGTTGCTGGAGTTTGCCAGGGACAAGAAGCTGAAGCCGGGCAAGCTGCACCCCTTCTATTCCATGGCGGATCGTCGGAAAGGTCTGCATCGGGAACTGATCAATGCCCAGGATGAGATTTTGCCCAAAGGCCTGAAAACCATCATCCCCAACGCCAGTGTGGTAGAGAAAATGGGCGAGGAAGGCACCCCGGTGGAGTTACTTGCGCCCAGCTCTGTGGCGGCGGATGCTTACCGCCGGCTCTGGAAAGAGATCAATCGCCTGCTCTGACGCAGGAACGTCGGTTTTCAGGTTCGCGACAGTTTGTCCCGCCGCAAGGACCGTTCCAGTCGGCGATGGTTCTCGCTTCGTTCCGACAGCACCTTCTGAACGTACAGAATATGCTTGCCGGCCAGCTCCCGGGCATCGTCCGCACGGCTCTCCATAATGGCCTCAAAGAGCAAGCGGTGCTGCTCTACCAGGCCCTGCCGGGTTTCTGCCTCTCTCTGATACATGCCGCCAATGTTGGTGACCACATTGCTTTTGAGCATGTTGAAGAGGTTGCGAATGGTATGCAGGAGAATCACGTTGTGGCTGGCTTCGGCAATCGCAAGATGGAAGCGGGCATCGGCGGCGCCTTCTGCTTCGAGATCCCTGTCGGTATCCTTGCTGTAGCAGGCCTGAAGCGCCTCGTAGGCAGTTTTCAGGTGTGCCTTGTCCACTTCGGTGGCCCGCAATGCCGCGTAATAGGCACAATCTGCCTCCAGGGTGCGTCGGAATTCCAGAAGGTCCCGTTGCGCATCGGGTCGGTTCTCAAGCAGCGGGATCAACGGGTCGCTGAAGCTGCCCCCCAGGGATTCGGTCACGAAATTGCCACCACCCTGGCGGCTCACCAGCAGGCCCCGGGCGGTCAACCGTTGAATGGCCTCCCTCAAGGAGGGGCGGGACACGCCGAACTGCTCCGCCAACACCCGCTCGGGGGGCAGTCGTTCTCCCGGTTGGAGGGTGCCCTCCAGAATCATGGTTTCCAGCTGTTCAACGATTGTGTCTGCAAGTCTGCGGGGTGCGATCTGTCCGATGTCCATTGACGGCCTGTGTTTCTTTTCCGTTTTGAATTATTGGTCTTACCAATATCAGGATACATCTCCTTCTTCCTGTTTTTAAAGCAGACGGCTGAATCAATACGACTAATGTCGTAGTTTGTGCTTTTGACACCGGGATCCTGTCTCAAATACCTTAGTCAAATGAATTTGTAAATTGGTAATACCAATTATCCGAAACCCGTCAACCACTCCAACAATAAAAGTCAGGAGAGATTTATGTCGTCCGGTATTCTTGCCCTGCTGGCGTTTACCCCCATTCTCCTTGCCGGCATTCTGCTGATCGGTCTGCGCTGGCCCGCTCGCAGGGCCATGCCGGTGGTATTTCTGATTACCGCCTTCATTGGCTACGCCGGCTGGGATATGAGCCTGAACCGGATTCTGGCCTCGTCTCTGCAGGGGCTGGTGATCACCATCGGGCTGCTGTGGATCATCTTCGGCGCCATTCTGCTGCTGAATACCCTCAAGCATTCCGGCGGCATCGCCGCCATTCGCGCCGGTTTCACCAACATCAGCCCGGACCGCCGTGTTCAGGCGATTATCATCGTCTGGCTGTTTGGCTGCTTCATTGAGGGCGCCTCCGGTTTCGGAACGCCGGCAGCGATTGCCGCGCCATTGCTGGTTGCGGTGGGTTTTCCGGCCATGGCAGCGGTCATGCTTGGCATGATGGTGCAGAGTACGCCGGTATCTTTCGGCGCTGTTGGTACACCGATTGTCGTGGGCGTTACCACCGGGCTTGATCGCAATACGATCTCCGGACGGCTTGAGGAACTGGGCTCCAACTGGGACGCCTACCTGCAGCTGATTACCTCGGAAGTGGCCATCGTGCACGGGATCATCGGTGTTCTGATGCCCTTGTTCATGGTGATGATGATGACCCGTTTCTTCGGCCGTAACCGCAGCTGGCGTGAGGGTCTGGAAGTGCTGCCTTTTGCCCTGTTTGCGGGCCTTGCCTTTGTGATTCCCTATGTCATCACCGGCGTTGTGCTCGGGCCGGAATTTCCGTCTCTACTCGGTGGTCTTATCGGTCTTGCAATTGTGACTACCGCCGCGAGAAGAGGCTTCCTGATGCCGAAAACCAGCTGGGATTTCGCGGATCGCAAGGACTGGCCTTCGGAGTGGCTGGGCACCATCGAAATGAAACTGGAAGACCTGACCGCCAGGCCAATGAGCAGTTTCCGGGCCTGGCTGCCCTATGTGCTGGTTGGCGTTGTGCTGGTAATCAGCCGCACGGTGGCACCGGTCAAAGAGGCATTCACCTCGGTGGCGGTCAGCTTCTCCAGCATTCTCGGAGAAGCCGGTATAAGCGCCGGTGTCCAGCCCCTGTATCTGCCGGGCGGTATCCTGGTGATGGTGGTGCTTGCGACCTTCTTTATCCATCGCATGCAGGTGCGTGAACTGACTGCGGCCGTGAAAGAATCCAGCAGTGTGCTGCTCAGCGCTGGTTTTGTGCTGCTGTTTACCGTGCCTATGGTTCGGATACTCATTAACTCCGGCGTCAATCTATCGGATCTTCCCAGCATGCCGATCGCCATGGCCACCTGGGTGGCCGATGCGGTAGGGGGCATTTATCCTTTGCTGGCGCCGGCCGTTGGTGGCATGGGTGCGTTCCTGGCCGGTTCCAACACCGTCTCCAACATGATGTTCAGTCAGTTCCAGTTCGGTGTCGCGGAATCCCTCGGTCTCTCAACCGCTCTGATCGTTGCTGTCCAGGCCGTGGGTGCTGCCGCCGGCAATATGGTGGCGATCCACAACGTCGTCGCAGCCTCGGCCACGGTTGGGCTGCTGGGCCGGGAAGGCCAGACACTGCGCAAGACCATCTGGCCGACGCTGTATTACCTGTTGATGGCTGGACTGCTGGCCCTGATTGCGGCCTACGGCCTGGGCCTGACTGATCCATTGATGGGCGCGGGCTGACGCCGGCGCCGAGGCCTCCCGGAGGTACAGATTCATGAGCGAACTGTTTTACGATGCGGCCCCCAATGCTACCCGGGTCGCGCCCGAGCGAGACTCCGAACGACATTACCCGGAAAAGCCGGAGGCGGTCACCCTGTTCGGCACCTGCGTGGTCGATCTGTTTTTCCCGGAGGCGGGGCTGGACGCCATCCGCCTGCTGGAACGGGAGGGAGTTCGCGTGGATTTTCCCCAGGCGCAGAGTTGTTGCGGGCAGCCCGCCTGGACCTCCGGGTACCGGGAGGAAGCCAAAGCTGTGGCCCGTGCCCAGCTGGATATCCTGGACCGCTCCGGTCTGCCGGTGGTGGTGCCGTCCGGCTCCTGCGCTGGCATGTTCCGGCATCATTACCGGGCGCTGTTTGCCGATGAGCCAGGCACACTCAAGCGAGTGGAAGCGCTGGCCGAACGCACCTTCGAGCTGACCGAATTCCTGCTGAAAGTATGCCGGGTGCAGCTGGCAGACCGGGGCGCGGCCAGCAAGATCGCCCTGCACACCTCCTGCTCAGCGCGCCGGGAAATGAACACCCACCTTCATGCCCGCGAGCTTCTGCAGCAGCTTGAAGGGGTCGAGCGCGTCGATCACGACCATGAAAGCGAATGCTGCGGGTTCGGCGGCACCTTCTCGGTGCGGATGCCGGAAGTCTCAGGGGCCATGGTCAAAGACAAGACCCGCTCGCTGATGGACTCCGGTGCGGTGGAAATGGTCACCGCCGATGGCGGCTGCCTGATGAACATCAACGGTTCCCTGGAGAAACAGAAAGAGAGCTTCCGGGGTCGGCATCTGGCCAGTTTCCTATGGGAGCGGATCAATGGTGCCAGTGCAGGGGAGGTGGCATGAGCCAGCGTATTCCGGTTACTGAACTGACCCCGGATTTCCGGGGCCGGGCAGAAGAAGCCCTGGCAGACGGACAGCTGCGTAACAATTTCCGGGTGGCAATGGACTCGCTGATGACCAAGCGGGCCAACGCCTTTCCGGATGCGGACGAACGCGAAGGCCTCAGGGAGCTGGGTAACCGCATCAAGGCGGGCGCGCTGTCCCGTCTGCCGGACTTGCTGGAGCAGCTTGAACAGAAGCTCACTGAAAACGGCGTCAAGGTCCACTGGGCGGAGACCGTGGAGGAAGCCAACAACCTGGTGCACGGCATCATCGAAGCCCGCAAGGGCCGCCAGGTGGTGAAAGGCAAGTCCATGGTAAGCGAAGAGATGGAGATGAACGACTACCTGGCGGAGCAGGGCATTGAATGCCTGGAATCCGACATGGGTGAGTACATTGTCCAGCTCGATAACGAAAAGCCCTCCCATATCATCATGCCGGCGATCCACAAAAACGCCCGGCAGGTATCCAGGCTGTTCCACGACAAGTTGGGCGAGCCGGAAACCGAAGACGTCAATCAACTGATACAGATCGGTCGACGGACCCTGCGCCAGAAATTCATGGAAGCGGATGTCGGCGTTTCCGGGGTGAACTTTGCCATCGCCGAAACCGGAACCTTGTTGCTGGTGGAGAACGAGGGCAACGGCCGCATGAGCACCACGGTGCCACCGGTGCACATCGCAGTAACGGGCATCGAAAAGGTGGTTCCGAACCTGAGGGATGTGGTGCCACTGGTGTCCTTGCTGACCCGCTCGGCCCTGGGCCAGCCCATCACCACCTACGTGAACCTGATTTCCGGCCCCCGCAAGGCGGACGAACTGGACGGCCCGGAAGAGGTGCATCTGGTGCTTCTGGATAACGGTCGTACCGGCGCCTTCGCTGATGCCCAGATGCGCCAGACCCTGAACTGCATTCGCTGTGGCGCCTGTATGAACCATTGCCCGGTGTACACCCGAGTGGGTGGCCACACCTACGGCGAGGTCTATCCCGGCCCTATCGGTAAGATCATCACCCCGCATATGGCCGGCCTGGACAAAGTGCCGGACCATCCCAGCGCCTCCTCTCTTTGCGGGGCATGCGGTGAGGTATGCCCCGTCAAGATTCCGATCCCTGAGCTGCTTCAGCGTTTGCGCCAGGAGAACGTAAAGGATCCGGGGCAGACGCAACAGGTGAGGGGCGGAGGGGCCAAGTTCTCGCGAACGGAACGCTGGATCTGGCGCGGCTGGCAGATGCTCAATACCCGGCCGGGGCTGTATCGCAGCTTTCTCTGGGCCGCGACCCGCTTCCGGGCGCTGGCTCCGAAGAAGGTCGGCCCCTGGACCGCGAATCACAGCGCACCGGTGCCCGCCCGCCGGTCTCTGCATGACCTGGCGGCCGGGCATCTTGATCAGAACGGAGGGCGGCCATCATGAGCGCCCGCAGTAATATTCTTGGAAAACTGAGAAGCAGCCTTGCCGGCACAACGCCCCGTCCCGACGAGTTCGATGAGCGGCTGGTGACCCGGCCCTGGCGGTACGCGCCAGAAGAGCGGATTGCCCGGTTGCGCAGCCTGATGGAAGCCGTTCACACCGAAGTGCACCAGTGCCGTTCTGACGACTGGCCGGAATTGGTGGCCGGGCTGCTGAACAAACGCAATCTTACCAACCTGTTGTGCGCGCCAGCCAAGGAACATGGCCGGGCTCTGGAGGCTCACTTCGAGGCCAAGGAGCAGAAGGTCGAGTTACTGGCCTATGATCAGCCGGTGGAAGCCTGGAAAGAAGAGCTGTTCTGGAACGTGGATGCCAGCCTGACCGGCGCTCTTGGGGGTATTGCCGCCACCGGCACGCTGGTGCTCTGGCCGGATCGCCTTGAACCGCGGCTGATGAGCCTGGTGCCGCCGGTACACATTGCCCTGCTCAACGCCAGCGAGATTCATGACAATCTGTATGACATGATGGTGGCTCAGGACTGGTCGGCCGGGCTGCCCACAAACGTCTTGCTGGTGTCCGGCCCATCCAAGACCGCGGACATCGAACAGGTGCTGGCCTATGGCGCCCACGGCCCCCGTGAGCTCATAGTGCTGGTTCTGGAGGACGCATGACCTTTACTTCGGCGGTGCTGGCAGAGATCCGACAACGGATTCCGGAAAGCCGGGTTTTTGATGATCCGGTTTCCACCCTTGCGTTCGGAACGGACGCCAGTTTCTATCGGCTGATCCCAAAGGTGGTGGTGCGGGTTCAGGATGAGGCGGAGGTTGTCGGTCTTCTGGCCATCGCCCGCAACCACAAGGTGCCGGTGACTTTCCGGGCCGCCGGAACCAGCCTGTCTGGCCAGGCCATCAGCGACTCGATCCTGATTGTTCTGGGCGATCAGTGGAACGATCACGATATCCGTGACGAAGGCCGCCAAATTCGGCTGCAACCCGGTGTGATCGGCGCACAGGCCAACGCCTGGCTGGCGCCCAGGGGCTACAAGATCGGCCCGGATCCGGCGTCCATCAACGCCTGCAAGATCGGCGGCATTGTCGCCAACAACGCGAGCGGCATGTGTTGCGGCACCGCCCAGAACAGCTACCACACCCTGGCCGGTATGCGCCTGGTGCTGGCGGACGGCGCGGTGCTCGATACCGAGGCGCCGGCGAGCGTCTCGGCATTTCGCAACAGCCACGGTGATTTGTTGGCGGCCCTGAAAAAGCTGGCCATTAACACCCGGGAGAATCCGGAACTGGCGGAGCGCATTCGCCATAAATACCGGCTGAAAAATACCACGGGGTTGTCGTTGAATGCTCTGGTGGATTTTGAGGACCCGATCGATATTCTGATCCATCTGATGGTGGGCTCCGAAGGTACCCTGGGTTTTGTGAGCGCGGTGACCTACAACACGGTACCCGAGTATCCGGACAAGGCCACGGCCCTGCTGGTGTTCCGAAATGCGGAGAGCTGCTGTCGGGCGGCATCGGTGCTGCGGTCACAGCCGGTCGCGGCCGTGGAGCTGCTGGACCGGCGCAGCCTGCGCTCGGTTCAGGACAAGCCAGGCCTGCCGTCCTGGATTCATGATGTGTCGGAAGACGCCTGCGCGCTGCTGGTGGAGACTCGTGCGTCATCCCCGGAGATTCTGGATGAGCAACTGGCCCGAATCAGGCAGGCCCTCGCTGAGTTCCCTCTGGAGCAGCAGGTGGACTTTACCCGCGACGCCAGAGTGTCCGATCAGCTGTGGGCTATCCGTAAGGGCACTTTCCCCGCCGTGGGGGCAGTAAGACCAAACGGAACCACCGTGATCATCGAGGATGTGACCTTCCCCATTGATCAGCTATCCGAAGGCGTCACCCGCCTCCAGGCGCTGTTCGTGAAGCATGGCTATGACGACGCAATCATCTTTGGCCACGCCCTCGAGGGCAACCTGCACTTCGTGTTCCCCCAGGGTTTTGACGACCCCGCGGAAGTCGCCCGTTATGAAGCGTTCATGCAGGATGTGGCCCAGCTGGTGGCGGTGGAATTCGGCGGTTCTCTGAAGGCGGAGCACGGTACAGGCCGCAACATGGCGCCGTTCGTGGAACTGGAATGGGGCCATGATGCCTGGCAGTTGATGTGGCAGATCAAGCGGCTTCTGGACCCCGAAAACCTGCTCAATCCGGACGTGGTGCTCTCGGAGGATCCGCAGATTCATCTCAAAAATCTGAAGCCGCTGCCGGAAGCCGATCCGCTGGTGGACAAGTGCATTGAATGTGGCTTCTGTGAGCCGGTGTGTCCTTCGGAAGGGCTTACCCTGTCGCCCCGCCAACGCATCGTCATCTGGCGGGACATCCAGGCCCGCCGGCGTGCCGGTGAAGACACTGTCGAACTGGAAAAGGCGTATCAGTACCACGGTCTCGATACCTGTGCCGCGACCGGCCTCTGTGCCCAGCGCTGTCCGGTGGGTATCAATACCGGCGATCTGGTGCGCAAGCTGCGCAGCGAGAAGGCCACCGGCCATTCAGTAGCCAACCAGCTGGCACGGCACTTTGCCGGCGCACTCAAGGCGACCCGTTTTGTCCTGGCCGGCGCATCAATGGCTGAGAGACTGCTGGGTGCGCCACTGCTGACCCGTCTCAGTGGCGGTGTTCGCAAGGTGTCTGGTGGCCGGGTGGCCCAGTGGGATCCAAGCCTGCCCCAGCCGGTGCGTTTTGTTTCACCCGCGGCGCAGGATCCGTCCGATGGCCGGCCACGGGTGGTTTATCTGGCCGCCTGTGTGTCCCGAACCATGGGTCCGGCCCGGGGCGATAAGGTGCAGGAACCGCTGATACAGGTCACCCGGCGGCTTCTGGAGAAAGGCGGCTACCAGGTGGTGTATCCAGAGGCGTTGGACAGCCTGTGTTGTGGCCAGCCGTTTGCCTCCAAAGGCTATCCCGACCAGGCGGCGATCAAAAAAGACGAACTGATTGCGGCGCTGTTGCGGGCCAGCCGGAACGGCGTTGATCCGATCTACTGCGACACCAGCCCCTGCACCCTGCAGATCCGCGAGGCCGCCGAAGAAGCCGGTCTGACGCTGTTTGATCCGGTCCGGTTCATTCGTGATCATCTCTACGAGCGTCTGGATTTCGAGCCGGAGCAGACCCCGCTGGCGGTGCACGTCACCTGCAGTACCCAGCACCTTGGGGAGTCACAGGGACTGATCGATATCGCCCGGCGGTGCAGCACCCAGGTGGTGGTGCCCGAAGGCATCCACTGCTGCGGCTTCGCCGGGGACAAAGGCTTCGACGTGCCCGAGCTGAATGCCCATTCTCTGAAAACACTGGCAGAACAGACGGCCGGCTGTGAGGAAGGCATATCCACCAGCCGTACCTGCGAAATAGGACTGAGCCGGCATAGCGGTATCGACTACCACGGCCTGGTGTATCTGGTGGATCGGGTTACCAGGCCGAAAGCCGACGCCTAGTGCTCATTTCATCTCGAAGCCGCATTTGCGCAGAAAATCGCGCATGTGCGGCCGCAGTTTCGAGGTGAACAGCGGCTTGAGCTGCTCGGACCAGGTGGTGTCCTTGTTGCCGCCGGTCCGCTCTCGGTAGTACTGGTTCATGGTGCGGTCGAATCCGGCGACCAGTTCCTCGTCACGGGCATCGGAGTAGTAGTCTTCCTTGAGAATCGCCTCCACCGGCAGGCGGGGCTTTACCTCGGGGTCCTGGTCCGGATAGCCCAGGCACATGCCGAATACCGGATAGACATGCTCTGGCAGCCGCAGTATTTCGCTGATCTCTGCCGGGTTGTTCCGTATGCCCCCGATATAGCAAAGCCCGAGCCCCTCGGATTCTGCTGCGATGGCCACGTTCTGGGCCATCAGACTGGTGTCGATGGTGGCCACCAGTAACTGTTCCGTCATCCCTCGCACAACTTCAGCCCCGGCCCGTCCTGCGGCATCGGTTGAGCGCCGCATGTCGGCACAGAACACCAGAAAGTCCGAGCAGTCGGCAATGTAGCCCTGGCCACCGGCAAGCTGTGCGATTTTCTGTCGGTTGTCCGGATCAATCACGTGAATGATCGAGTAGGCTTGAACATGGTTCGAGGTGGCGGCGCACTGGCCGGCTCGAATCAGTTCCCTGAGCAGCTCGTGCGGAATTTTCTCACCGGTGAATTTGCGGATGGAGCGGTGGGATTTAAGCAGTTCAATGGTTGGATTCATGGGGTCTCGCACTCGGTTCAGGCCTGTGACCAGTAGAAAGTCAAAGCGTGGAGATTACGATCTTTTCAGCGCTGAACGCAAAAACAGAAGCCCGCCCCGCGTTCATTGCCCCCGAAATGCTGCAGTCCGCTTGGCCAGAAACGCCGACACGCCTTCGGCGAAATCCTCAGTCCGGGTCATTTCAAGGAACGCCGTGCGCTCTGCCTCCAGATGGTCGGCCAACCGATCACCGTTGGCCCGATCAATCAGTTGGCGAAAGGCCCCGTAGGCACGGGTTGGTCCCTGGGCTACTTTTCCGATCATACGATTCAGCCGGTTCTCGAATTCGCCGTCAGGGGCAATGTCGTTGACCATGCCCCAGTCCCTCGCTTCCGCTGCACTCAGGGTGCGCCCGAGCAACATCAGCTCCGCCGCCCGGCCAGCGCCGAGTTTGTGAGCCAGGGCCCAGCTGCCTCCACAATCCGGAACCGCACCAATACCGTTGTAGGCCACCAGAAACTTCGCGTTCTCCTCGGCGATTACCAGATCGGCCATCAGTGTGAGGCTGAGCCCTGCGCCGGCGGCGACGCCCCTGACCGCAGCGATCACCGGGGCATCCATGCCGCGCAGGAGCAGGATGGCAGGATTTACAGCATCCAGGATGGCGTTGATGGCTGCGCCTGCCTGCTCCGACGTGCCGGCCATGCTGGATACATCGCCACCGGCCATGAACGCTCGTCCCGCGCCTGTCAGAACAATACACCGAACACCGGAAAGCTTATTGATTTCCTGAACCGCCTCGAGAAAGGCTTCCGCCAGCGGCACATTGATGGCGTTCAGGGCTTCAGGGCGATTGAAGGTTAATCGGGCCACCCCGGTTTCGGTATCAAACGCGGTGGTTACCAGTGTGTCCGCCATGGTCAATTGCCCTCTCGATACTGCAGGTCTGAAGATCCGAAACCTGCGTACTGATCATTGTTGTCTGTGGGGTAACAGGATAGAGCGGTTTGCCTAATGTTGCCTGAATGGACTACTTTAAATCTGGATCGGGGCTAACCCCGACGACAAGAAAAAACAAAAATTACAATCATCTTCGGGCGTGAGATGGGTATTGTCAGGACGTGTTCGCGTGCCTGTGTACCCGGCGCCAGGGGTGCCGGGAGGTAGTGTGAGCATCCTTGAAATCAGCAACCTGTCTCTGTCGTTTGGTGGTGTGAAGGCGCTGCAGGACGTGAGTTTTCGGGTGCCTGAGAACACCGTAACGACCGTTATCGGCCCCAATGGCGCCGGTAAAACCTCGCTATTCAATTGCATCTCCGGCTTCTACAAACCCCAGCAGGGCACCATCCGCTATCAGGGGCAGCCGCTGCCTGGCAGTATCAAGCCGCCGAAACGGGCTGCATTGGGCCTGGCCCGAACCTTCCAGAACATTGCCCTTTTCCGGGGCATGACCGTACTCGATAACATAAAACTGGGCGCTCATGTGCACATGAAGAGCGGTCTGCTCAGCGCACTGGCCTATTTCGGTCCTGCCCGGCGTGAGGAAATGGACGTCCGTAAGGAGGTGGAAGAGCGAATTATCGATTTTCTGGAGATCGATCACATCCGCCGCCAACCGGTGGCGAGCCTTTCCTATGGCCTTCAGAAACGGGTTGAACTGGCCCGGGCACTGGCGATGCGACCGAAGGTGTTGATGCTGGACGAGCCAGTGGCAGGCATGAATCGGGAAGAGAAGGAAGACATGGCCAGGTTCATCCTCGATATCCGCGAAGAGTGGGGTATTACCGTGCTGATGGTGGAGCACGATATGGGCATGGTGATGGATATTTCAGACCATATCGCCGTGCTGAACTTTGGTCAGGTGATTGCTGAAGGCCTGCCGGCAGAGGTTCAGGGCAATCCCGAGGTGATCAAGGCGTACCTTGGGAACAGTGACATCGACAGCCTGCGGAAGAAGCTCAATCCGGAAGGGGAGGCGGCCTGATGGATTGGTTGTTCTTCGGTGAAATCAGTCTGGCCGGTCTGGCTATGGGGGGGCTGTATGCCCTGATCGCACTGGGTTTCGTGATTATCTATAAGGCAACGAGGGTCATCAATTTCGCCATCGGCGAGATCATGATGTTCGCGGCTTACCTGTTCCTGGCCTTTGCCGGAGGTATGGAGCTGTCACCCTGGATTGCTCTGCCCATGGCCGTGATCGGCGGCAGTATTCTTGGCGGGGTCATCGAAAAGACCATGATCCGGACCATGTTGGGGGAATCGCCGATTTCGGTGGTGATGGTGACCATCGGGATCGCCAGCATCCTGGTGGGGCTGGTCGAGTTCATCTGGACGGCGGACCCACAGTTATTGCCCAACTTCCTGCCCCGGGAACCGGTATTCATCGGTGAACTGTATCTGGCGCCCAAAATAGCCTATGGCTTTCTCATTGGTTCCGCCTTGCTGATCATCTACCTGTTGTACTTCCGATTCTCCCGGGGCGGCGTGGCCCTCAGGGCAACCGCCTCGGATCAGGCGGCCGCCTATTCCATGGGCATCAACGTGCGCCGGGTGTTCAATATGGCCTGGGTGTTCGGCTCTCTGGCGGCCTCCCTTGCCGGTGTTCTGGTGGCCGCTACCGGAGGGCTCAGCCCGCAGTTCGGGATCATCGGTCTGAGCGTGCTGGTGGTGGTTATCGTTGGAGGACTGGACAGCATTCTGGGCGCCCTGATCGCCGGCGTGTTCATCGGCTGGCTGGAGACCGTCGCGGGCGCCTACCTCGGCGGCGAGTACCGGATGCCGGCAACCTTCCTGGTGCTGGCGGTCATCCTCGTGATCCGTCCTTATGGCCTTTTCGGCACCCACGAAATAGAGCGAGTGTAAGATGCGCATCGGTGACGCGAAACAGAGTTACGAGGCCGATGAGGCAATCTGGACCAGCCAGACCCAGAAAATGTGGTTGGGTCTGTTTCTGCTGATTCTGCTGGTCTTTCCATTTGTTGTGAATTCCTACCTGCTCTATCTCGGATGTCTGGTGGGGATTGCCGTGATCAGTACGACGGGACTGAACATTCTGACCGGTTTTACCGGGCTGATTTCCCTGGGACAGGCCGGGTTCATGGGCGTCGGTGCCTACACTGTTGCCTGGTTGTCGATTAACACCGGGCTGCCGTTTCCGGTGACTCTGGTCCTGGCCGGGTTGATGGCCGCCGCGGTTGGTATTCTGGTGGGTCTCCCTTCGCTTCGAGTCAAAGGCCTGTATCTGGCCATTGCCACCCTGGCGGCGAGTGTGTTCCTGCATTTCATTTTTGCCGAGTGGGAATCGGTTACCGGGGGCATGGGCGGCCTGAGCCTCAAGCCGGCGAGCCTGTTCGGGCTGACCTTCCAGAGCGATTTCATGATGTATTTCATCATTGTGCCCCTGGCGGTGCTGATGGTGCTGGCGGCCCGTAACGTGTTCAGGACGAGAATCGGTCGGGCTTTTATCGCCATTCGAGACCGGGATATTTCCGCCGAAATTCTCGGAATCAACCTTTTGCGCTACAAACTGATGTCCTTTGCGCTGAGCTCCTTTTATGCCGGTGTGGCTGGTGGATTGTTCGCCTACTTCTATCGGGTGGTCACACCGGAGAGTTTTCCACTCTCCATGTCTATTTTCTATCTGGCGGCTGTGATCGTGGGCGGTATGGGCAACTTGCTGGGCGGCATTCTTGGTGCGGCTTTCATGACCCTGGTCCCGGAAGCCCTGAAACTGCTAACCGCGGCACTCACGCCGTTCTACCCCAATGCGCCCGTGTTCATGTCGCCGATGCTGGAGATCATTTTTGGCGCATTGATCGTGGGTTTCCTGATTTTTGAGCCTCATGGTCTGGCAGAAATCTGGCACCGCATTCGCCGTTTCTTTCGCCTGTGGCCGTTCCGGAATTAATCGTGTTTCAACGGGTTTTCATGGAGAACCCATGCATCACCAACAACAAGAAGCAGCAAGGAGAAGAAACATGTTCAGAAACATCCTCGAAAAAGGTCGCCGGCTTGCCGGGCTTGGTAGCCTGGTCGCTGCGCTGACAGTCGCCGCCCCGGCAATGGCACAGGATAAGGAGCCCATCGTATTTGGCGGCTCCATTCCGCTCTCCGGCGTCTTTGCTTTTGCCGGCATTCACATTCATGCCGGTCTGACCGATTACACCAACTGGATCAACAGCCAGGGCGGTATCAATGGCCATCCGGTGAAATATGTGATGGAAGATACCGCCTACGAGGTGGACCGTTCGGTCGCCGCCTTCAAAAAGATTTCGGGCAGCAGCTCTCCGGCCACCTATTACGGTGATAGCACCGGTTTCATGAAGTCCATTGCCTCGGAACTTAACAGCCAGGGTAATACCCTCATGAGCGGTGCGTCATTTGCCACCGTCCTGACTGACAACGAAACCTATCCGTACCAGTTTATTCCGGGGCCCAACTACAGCCAGATGTTTGGCATCATCCTCGAGTACATCGCCTCCCAGGGTGAAGGCGGGGACATGCCGAACGTTGCGTTTGTCTACAGTGACACCGAGTTCGGCAAGGACCCGATCGAGAATGGCAAAGCCCGCGCCGCTGAGCTGGGCATTGAAGTGGTAGAAGAAATTGTTACCAAGCCCGGCAGCGTGGACGTCTCGGCCGAGGTGCTGAAGCTGCGCCGGGTGCGCCCGGATTATGTGGTGTTCCACGGTTATGTGTTGTCACCGATCAACGAGTTCATGGTGCAGATGCGCCAGATGGGACTGGATACCCAGTTCATGGGTACCTTCTGGTCCTCGGACAAGCTGATTATCGACAAGATGGGTGAGGATGCCGACGGCTACATGGGTGTAATGCCTTACAACTACTACGACAGCGAGGAAAGCGGGCCGATGCTGGATGCCCTCCGGGCACAGGCCGAGGAGAGCGACCCGGAAGCCGGCTACCGCCCCACTGGCTACATGCAGGGCTGGTTCAACGCCATGGTGTGGACCGAAGTGGTCAAACGCACCCTGGATGCCGGTAAGGAGTTGACCGGGGATAACATGGCGGAGGCTCTGGCCTCCATCGAGGACTGGGACACCGGCGGTATTATCGGCATTCCGGTGACAGTGCGGGACATGTCCTTCCCGGTGGGCCGTATCTGGCGGGTGAATGCCGCAGAAGGCCGCTATGAGCCGGTATCGGACTGGATTCACCTCGACTGAGGGGCTGTATGGAAGCCTTACTGGAAATCGATAACATCGAGGTGGTTTACAACAAGTCAGTGCAGGTCCTTCGGGGCCTGTCACTGCGGGTGCCGAAGGGTGCCATCGTGGCGCTCCTCGGCTCCAACGGTGCCGGCAAATCCACCACCCTGAAAAGCGTCTCCGGGCTGCTGACCCTGGAAGACGGCGAGGTGACCGCCGGTGAGGTTCGTTTCCGGGGCCAGGATGTCAAGGGCACACCCCCGGAAAAGCTCGTGCGCAACGGGCTCTTCCACGTGATGGAAGGGCGGCGGGTGTTCGAAGACCTCACCGTGGAGGAAAACCTGATTGCCGCCACCTATGCCCTTAGCGGCAGCAAGCCGTCGCTCAGTGACAGCTACGAGCTGGTCTACAACTACTTCCCACGCCTCAGGGAACGCCGAAAGCAGTTGGCCGGATACCTGTCCGGTGGCGAGCAGCAGATGCTGGCCCTGGGACGGGCGCTGATTGCCCAGCCGGACCTGATCATGCTGGATGAGCCATCACTGGGGCTTGCGCCCCTGCTGGTGGAGGAAATTTTCACCATCGTGGCGAGGATCAACCGGGAGCAGGGTACTGCCATTCTGCTGGTGGAGCAGAATGCGGCGGTATCACTGGCGATCGCCTCCTACGGCTACATTATGGAGAACGGCAAGATCGTGATCGATGGGCCGGCGGAAAAGCTCACGGCCAACGAGGATGTGCAGGAATTCTATCTGGGTGTGGGCGGCAAGGAAGGCGAAGCCCGCAGCTATCGCGACATCAAGCACTACAAACGCCGTAAACGGTGGCTGTCATGACAACACCTTCCATACCTGACCTGACACTCACGCAAATGTTGAGGGCCCATGCCAGAGAGCGGCCCGATGCCCTGGCCCTGCGCCAGAAAGACTTTGGTATCTGGCAGGCCTACTCCTGGCAGGATTACTACCAGCGGGCCCGGCATTTCGGGCTGGGGCTACGGGCCATGGGACTGCAGGAAGGCGGCCATGTGGCGATCATCTCGGAAAACCGGGTGGAGTGGGTCATCGCCCAGATGGGCATTGGCCTGGTGCGGGGTATCTGTGTCGGTGTCTATCCCACCAGCCCCTGGAACGAGGTGGCCTACGTTCTTGAGCACAGTGACGCGGAGTTTGTGGTCTGCGAAGACCAGGAGCAAACCGACAAGGTGATGGAAGCCTGGCCAGAGCTGCCTAAACTCAAGCATTGCATCGCCATCGATATGAAGGGGCTGCGTTATTACCCGGAGCCGCCATCGGCATTCGAGGCTATTGAAACCCGTGGACGGAAATTTGAAGAGCAGCACCCCGGGCTGGTAGATGAGCTGCTGGATGGCCAGCAGATGGATGACACCGCCCTGATGATCTACACCTCCGGGTCAACGGGTCGACCCAAGGGTGCCATGATCAGCTGGCACAACCTTTATGCGGCGGCCCCGGGGCTGATTGAACTCTTGCAGGCCGACGAACACGGATCCAGCCTTTCTTACCTGCCGCTGTGCCATGTTGCTGAGCAGGCCTTTACCAACATTGCGCCGGTTTACGTCGGCAGTTCAGTCAGCTTTGGCGAAAGCCTGCGAACCGTCCAGGAGGATTTACGGGAAATTGCGCCGACCTTTTTCCTGGGGGTGCCGAGGATTTGGGAGAAGCTGCACTCTTCGATCTATATCAAGATCCAGGAAACCGGACGGTTTCGGCAAGCTCTGTTTAACTGGGCCATCCGTGTGTGTTCACCCATGGCCATGAAACCCAGGTCGCAGTGGAGTCTCAAGGAGCGAGGGCTGTACAGCGTGAGCTATTGGCTGGTGCTTCGCGCTTTGCAGAACTTTATTGGCCTGCGCCGCTGCACGATTGCCCTCACCGGTGCGGCCCCCATTTCCACCGGGATTCTCGAATTCTTCCGGACCATCGGCATTCCCCTGGTGGAGGTCTATGGACAGACAGAAACCACCGGCGTTGCTACGGCCCAACAGCCTGACGATGTGCAGCTGGGGACGGTCGGTGTGGCAGTTTCCGGTGTTGAGGTGAAACTCGGTGAGCAGAACGAGATCATCATGCGCGGTGGCAGCATGTTCAAGGGTTACTACAAGAACGATGAAGCCACGGCTTCAACCCTGAAAGATGGCTGGCTGCATACCGGCGATGTGGGGGAGTGGCGGGATGGCCAGCTCAAGATTGTCGACCGTCTGAAAGACATCATGATCACCGCCGGTGGCAAGAACCTCTCGCCCACGGAAATCGAGAACACCATCAAGGCCAGTCCCTACATCAAGGAGTGCATTGTGATTGGTGAGGCCCGGAAATACGTGTCTGCGCTGATCCAGATTGACTTCGACACGGTGGCCAAATGGGCGGAGCAGGAGCGGATTGCCTACACCACCTTCCGGAGCCTGACCGAGCAGGAGCGCGTGAACGAACTGATCCAGGCAGAAGTGAACAAGGGCAACGAGCAATTACCCCAGGTGGCCCAGATCAAGCGTTTCCACCTGCTTACCAAGGAACTGGACCACGACGATGATGAGGTAACGGCTACCATGAAGGTACGCCGGAGCAATATCTATGAGAAATACACCGACGTGATCGAGTCGCTTTACGCCTGAGAGTAAGGCGACCTAGAAACGGGCACCTTCTTCCACCCGGCCCCTTTCCATGTACTGGGTCAGCGCGGCATTGAGTGCCGCCAGTACCAGAAACAGAAGAATACCCTTGGGTACCAGGGCGTGAATCTCCGGATTAGGGGCGGTGCTGGCGGTTACCAGAATCAGCCCCAGGATATTGCGACCCAGGCGCATGGTGAGCATGGCGCAGAGATACCCGGACTGGAAGGCCGATTCCGCACCCTTGAGCAAACGGCCGAAGGCCGGCATCAGGTGCACCGTGTTGAGCAACAGGACAGAAAAAATAACGAGCTGAATAATGCTGTAAATGGTCATGACCAGAGACTACCAACCACACTACTGGTTAAAAAGCGGGCGGAATTATCCCCGATTGGGCAACCTTTATCCAGTCCGCGCTGGTGTTGCTTAATAACTGCTGTTGAGAAGATCGTGGTATTCGCTCCGGAATCGTTGAAAAGTCAGTGAGTTATTCCGATGGTCCACAAGACCGGCTGAATTGAACGCTTCGACAAAGGCGCGGGATTCTCCGGTGCTGACCTCACCAAGAAACCCACCATCCCAGTCCAGTATTTGCACCATTTCCAGCAGGACCGTCATCGCCAGAGTGCCATTGGCCTTTTCCAGATAGCGGTAAGCCAGACCGTAATGCTCGAATCGATACGGGATGTCTGCAGCGTCATGGGGTGTGACGTCCCACAGCGGATCGTAGTCATAGTGCTGATAGACCGGGGCAACCGGCTCGCCCGCCACAACAACAGCCTGGCCTTCGGCGAACCAGTAGGGCAAAAGGCTGTAACTGGCGTCATACCGGGACAGGTTTTCCTGAACAAAATGGGCCAGTTCATGGGTAACAATCTGGCCGGTCTCGTAGGGCCACTGGCCGTAATATGGGTTGAATGCCACCGCGGCCATTGAGGCCGATACAAACTCACTGCGCGACACTTTCGGGCTGAGACAACCGATTACTTTCCGTGGATAGGGTGCTGCAGCGCTGCGGTCTTCGACAAAATCGGACCAGCGCAACTGGAACCGGCCCAGGACTCCGTCGACCCGGCGTTCAAGCTCCGAGGCGGCAGCCCGGAACGAGGTTTCGCTATAGGCCGGCGAACCATAGACTCGAACCCGACCGCTGTTGGTCTCGAAGTACAGAGTCTCATTCCGGCAGGCTTCGGTGTCGCTGTTGAGTGCCCACGAGGTGATCGGATAGTGTCGGCCTGTATCCCTTGCGTCATAGAACAGGCCGGAAATGAAGCTGTCAGAATCCGGATGATAATGGCGGCTGTCTGTGGTGGTGACCTTGCAGCCGGTCAGAGCCATTACGAGAACACTGAGTATCAGCACCGTTTTGCTGGTTGCCATAAACCACTCCTGAATCGGATCCTGTTGTCCGGAATGATTGCAGGGTTTTACGGATGGCTCCGTCAACGGGGTGTAAAAATCAGGTAAAGCGAGCCAGGAGAAGCTCCTGTTCACAGTGACAACGGGCTGAACTGCACTCTGGCTTCAGGAAATCGCCATGCCTGCCAATTCGGCATGAATCATCTTTTCCAGAGCCTGGGCGGAGGGTGACAGCGAGCGGGAAGCCTGTTTGATGATACCTATCTGGCGCACCAGTTTTGGTTCGCTCAGCGGAACAAAACACAGCTTGTCGTTGTTTACCGGGAAGGCGAGTCGCGGGAGTGTGGTGATGCCACTGCCGGCTTCCAGCATGGCGAGCAGGGAGATCATGTTGGAGATAAAGAAATCGTTGTTATCGACCAGGCTCGCGGCGGCCGTATGCTTCAGAAGCCGGGATGTGCCGTTGGCAATAAAACGCTCTTCCGTCAATTCCTGCCATTTCAGGCTGCGCCGTCCGGCCAGGGGATGGTCCTTGCGCATGACGACGCCGACGTTGTCTTCGAACAGCGGGTTGAAGGACAGAGTCTCATCCTGGACCCACATACTGCTGATTCCCAGATCCACCTCTCCATTGGCTACGAGCCGGCAGACAAACTCTGCATTTTCGTCATGGAGATTGATGTTGATGTCCGGGTACCGGGCGACGAAGGTTGCGAGAAATTCAGGCATCAACCGGCTGGCAACCGAGGGTACCGTGGCCAGCGTCACCCGCCCCTGGTGCCCCTTGGCCATCTGTTGAAGTTCGCTTGCCAGCCTGTCGTGCTGGTTGATCAGCTCCCGGAATCTGGGCAGGCAATACTCGCCGAACGGAGTGAGCTGCCCTTTGTGGGTTTTTTCGAACAGCGGCTGCCCCAGCTTTTCTTCCAGATCACGAATGGCCATGGATAGCGCCGGCTGGCTCCGATGGAGTTTCAGCGCTGCGCCGTGAAAGCTGCCTTCTTCCCGCACCGCCAATACGTAGCGTAGAGGCTGAATCTTGAGTTCGATTGACATGTGCACTCGCCTCAGTCTGTTTCTTCTTAAAAATATAAGAAAAACTTACTAAAAACACGATATTTTTGATTATCCTTATTTATCTGGAGCGTCTAGGCTTGGGGGATCATATAAGGAGGAACCCATGCCAAATTCACACGCACTTTACATCGGCGGCGAGTGGGTTGCAGGCGCCCATGACGCCCAGCCCAATCAGAACCCTTCAGATCTCAGCGACATTATCGGCCACTATGACCAGGCAAGTGCCGAGCAGGTAAAGCAAGCCATCAGTGCCGCACAGGCTGGCCAGAAAATCTGGGCAGAAACCGGTCTTGAGACCCGCTACAGCGTGTTGATGGCAATTGGCAATGAGCTGATCGCCCGCAAGGACGAGCTCGGTGAGCTTTTGTCCAGAGAAGAGGGCAAGCCCCTGGCGGAAGGCAGGGGTGAGGTTTATCGCTCCGGGCAGTTTTTCCAGTACTACGCAGCTGAAGTGCTTCGACAGATCGACGATCGGGTTGCGTCTGTGCGGCCTGGCGTCGAAATAGAAACCCGTCGTGAGCCGCTTGGCGTGGTTGGCGTCATCAGCCCCTGGAATTTCCCGATGGCCACGGCAGTCTGGAAAATTGCGCCCGCCCTGGCCTTTGGCAATGCAGTGGTGTTCAAGCCTGCGAATCTGGTGCCGGCCAGTGCTTGGGCACTGACTGAAATCATCAGCCGCCAGAACCTGCCGGCCGGCACGTTTAATCTGATTACCGGTAGCGGTCGTGAGGCCGGCGAGGCCTTGATCACCAGCCCCGATGTACAGGCAATTACCTTTACAGGGTCCCTGGACGTCGGTCGACGGGTGGCGTCAGCCACAGCCGCCAACCTGGTGAAATGTCAGCTGGAAATGGGGTCGAAGAATGCCCTGATCGTGCTCGACGATGCCGATGTGGATCTGGCGGTCGAAGCGGCTTTTGCCGGCGCCTACTCCGGCTCCGGGCAAAAGTGTACGGCATCCTCCCGATTGATCGTTGTGGATTCGGTGCATGACGAGTTCGTTCAGAAGCTGACGGCGAAGCTGGCCGGTGCAAAAGTTGGCCCGGCTCTGTCCGAGGGCACTGCTATCGGCCCGATAGCCAGCAAGAGCCAGCTGGAAGCCAATCAACGCTGGGTTGGCGTGGCGCTGGAAGAGGGTGCGACCATGGCCTTCGGTGGCGACCACGTCAACGTGGATGCAGACGGTTACTACATGCAGCCGGTGCTGTTCACCAATACCACCAACGACATGAGCATCAACCGCGACGAAGTGTTTGGCCCGGTGGCCTGTGTCATCCGTGTGCCCGACTACGAAACTGCCCTGGCCACCCTGAACGATACCAACTATGGACTGACCGCCGGTCTGATTACCCGTTCACTGCAACGTGCCTCTGACTTCAAGGCCCGGGCCGAGACCGGTTGCGTGATGGTTAACCTGGCGACCGCCGGCACCGATTACCACGTGCCATTCGGTGGCAGAAAGGACTCCAGCTTCGGGCCCCGGGAGCAGGGCCAGTATGCCCGGGAGTTCTACACCGTGATCAAAACCTGCTACACCAAGGCCTGAGGTCTGACGCCATGTCAAAGTCTGTGCTTACCATTGACGGCCTGCAGTATTCCAACTGGTCGAGAGCCATTTTCGAACAAATGCGAGAGGGTGGTGTGGATGCAGTCCACGCCACGCTTGTGTACCACGAGAACTGTCGCGAAACCCTTCTGCGTTTTGGCGAGTGGCAGCGTCGTTTCGAGGAACATGCAGACCTGATTATGCCGGTCTTTGAGGCTAGCGATATCGAACTGGCCAGAGAAACGAACCGGGTCGGCGTTTTCTTCGGAGCCCAGAACTGCTCGCCCATTGAGGATGATATCGACCTGGTGGCCATCATGCGCCGGTTGGGATTGTTGATCATGCAGCTTACCTACAATAACCAGAGCCTTCTGGCCTGTGGTTGTTACGAAGCGGAAGACAGCGGCATTACCCGATTTGGTCGGCAGGCGATCCGGGAGATGAACCGGGTCGGGATGCTGATCGATATGTCCCATAGCGCTGAGCGTTCCACGCTTGAGGCTATTGAGCTGTCGGAGCGGCCGGTCATCATCTCCCATGCAAATCCTGCCAGCTTTCATCCTGCCAAGCGCAACAAATCCGATACGGTGTTGCGCGCCATCGCCGAAAGCGGCGGCATTCTCGGTTTTTCAGTGTATCCATTTCATCTTAAAAATGGGCCCGACTGCACGCTGGATGAGTTCTGCGGCATGGTGGCCGATACCGCCGAGCTGATGGGGATTGATCACATCGGCATGGGTACGGATCTCTGCCAGGCCCAGCCCGAATCGGTGCTGACCTGGATGCGAAACGGGCGCTGGAGTAAGGCCATGGACTACGGCGAAGGCAGCCAGTCGAACGCCGGCTGGCCCTCCCCGCTGGCCTGGTTCAGCGATAACCGTCACTTCCCGAATATCGTGGAAGGTCTGCGCCAGAAGGGATTTAACCACGAGGAAATCGAAAAGATCATCGGCCGAAACTGGCTCAGACAATTAACCGAGGGCACGCGGCCCGCTGTAAACGCCGCGTTCTGATTACACACTGTTCCAAAAACAAAAACAGGTAATCGTCATGACAAACTCAGCCAGCTCCATCGCTATCCCGGAAACGGGTGTAAGACGCTTCGGCGATCCAATTGTATTAGGCCTGAGCGTCGGCTTCATACTGCTTTTTCTGGGTCTTTCACTGTATGACATTCAGTGGACGGCCGGACTGATCAGCGACGGCTTTGCATGGACTGCCAAATCCCTGGGGTCCTATTTCCAGCTGCTGTTGCTGCTCACCTTTCTGATCGGAATGGGGGTGGCGATCTCGCCGGCGGGCAGTGCCAAGGTCGGCAACCGGGATACGCCTGAGCTCAGCACCTTCAAATGGCTCTCTATTATCATGTGCACCCTTCTTGCCGGTGGTGGCGTTTTCTTTGCGGCGGGTGAGCCGGTGTACCACTTTGTTGTCACGCCGCCGGTATTCAACACCGAAGCGGGTACGGCAGAGGCTGTAGCGCCTGCGCTGGCCCAGTCCTTCATGCACTGGGGCTTTCTGGCCTGGGCCATTCTCGGCACTCTGTCAGCCATCGTTCTGGCCCATGCTCATTACGTAAAAGGTCAGCCGTTACAGCCCCGTACTCTGTTGTATCCCGTTTTTGGTGATCGGGTAATGAAGGGCTGGTTTGGCGGCTGCGTTGACGCAGCCTGTGTGATTGCCGTGGTTGCGGGCACGGTCGGGCCCATCGGGTTCCTTGCGACCCAGGTCAGCTTTGGTTTGCACGAGCTGTTTGGCTTTTCCGAGGGTTATGGCACCCAGCTGATCATTCTCGCGGTGCTTGCCGGTGTGTACGTGACCTCGGCGATGACCGGCATTCACCGGGGAATTCAGCTGCTGAGCCGTTTCAACGTGTTTCTCGCCCTGGCCATTGCCGCCGTTATCTTCATCTTTGGTCCGACACTGTTTCTGACCAATGCTTACACTCAGGGCTTTGGCGAATACATCACTTCCTTTTTCGCAATGGCTACCGTAACGGCGGGTACCGCTGAAGGCTGGTGGATGCAGTGGTGGACGGTGTTCTTCTTTGCCTGGTTCCTGGGTTATGGGCCGTTGATGGCCATTTTTGTTGCGCGGATCTCCCGGGGACGCACCATCCGGCAAATGATTCTCGCGGTTGGTGTCATGGCGCCGGTCGCCACCACAATCTGGTTCACTCTGCTTGGTGGTTCCGGCATCTTCTATCAGATTACCGGGGTGATCGATCTCACCGAGGCTCTAAACAACTTCCAGTTCGATGTTGCCACACTCACCATTGCGGAAGCCCTGCCGGGCGGAGCCATGATGGCGCTGGCGATTCTGCTGCTGACGACTATCTTTGTCGCTACCACCGGCGATTCCATGAGCTATGCCATCGCCGTGGTGAGCGCCGGTCATGACGAGCCCGAGCCGATCGTTCGCGCTTTCTGGGGCGTTGCCATGGCCTTGATGGCGGCAGTGTTGTTGTACATGGGGGCAGGGCAGATCAGTGCTCTGCAGCAGTTTATCGTGATTACGGCGATCCCGGTTTCACTGATCCTGCTGCCATCGCTCTACATAGGGCCCAAATCTGCCTACGCCATGGCTCGGGAGCAGGGCATCGTCCCGCCCAAGGGTGAAGTGGCGCTGGTTGGCGCCACCACGGGCTCGTCCGAGAGTTCAGGAGTCTGAAGCATGGCAACTCCCTTAGATGCACAGCCCGAGCTCCAGCTCCGCCCGCCCGGCCAGGTGATGAATCTGGTCCGGCTTGGAAGCCTCCACGCCAGTCGTTTGAGCTTTTGTCGCAGTCTGGTTCGCCAGATGGCAAGGGAGGACTGGACAGTCACCACGGTTCGTTTTGACCTTGATGCCGATGGTCATGGGGTTGTGATTTACCGCCTGAATACCCCGAACCACACCTATCATGGCGTGGTGTTCTCACAGCATCTGGATCCGGAACTCCGGTCTGACCGGGTGATTGCGGAGGCCTGGGATGTCACCTTTGCGCTGTTGGAAGGTGAAGTGGAAGACAGTCTTCTTGAGCAAATGGCGGCCAATGTGCCGCTGCAGGAGGCGGGTCGTCAACATCCTCGATTGCTGGTTTTATCGCGCGCCAACAAGAGCCTCAGGAACTTTGGTCACTTTGTTGATGCGCTGGCCGCCGGCCGCCAGCCTGATCCGGCCTGGCTGACACGGGTCGGTTACCTTTACCGCACAACCGCGGTCTACGGTAACGGCAAGTTCGGTATCGCGGATTATGCACGCCTGCAGAACAACCCGGATTTCAATCGGCCCTTCTCGGCGCAGATGTTTGCGGTCTACCTGTTGCGCCACTTTTCAGTGCAGCAGGTTGAGCATCTTGCCAGGAATCTTTCGCCGGAGCGGGCGGTTGCCCTGCATCCATCCTTGCAGCGTTATCTGGGCATCGGAAATTCCACAGGGCTTGGCATGGCGCCGTTTCTGATCAATCACCCTCAACTGATCCAGCAATGGGTGTACTGTCGTGAGCGGGCTCTGGCCTATGCCCGTGAACAATTGCCCGATGACGCCAGCCGGCGTGAACTTTTGGCGTTGCTAAAAAGGGCCCACAGGCACTTTCTGGAGACTGTCACCGAGGATCCCGAGCAGACCCGGCGCAATGAGGCGACCGTTGTCTCCATTGATTCAGTTATCGAATGGCTGGAAAGAACCCCGGCCACTCCGACCCTGTGGAGCGATCTGCTGGCCTGGGCAGACAAGCAGTGTTCACTGGAGGCCCAGGAACTGATCAATACCCTGCTTATCGAACTGTATCCGGATCTGATTGATGCCGTGGAGGATGAACTCGGCTGTGAGGAAATACTGGAACTACAACCGGAAATGCGGGCAGCAACGCTGAAGCAGGAAATTGAAGCCCGGTTTGCCTGGGCACTGGACTATGATCCTAAAAACCCGGACCACCAGTACTGGTTCTGGTACCGCTCTATCGAGAAAGAAGAACCGAGGCTCGGGGTGCGCGCACGCGAACCGGGCGCGGAAAAAGAAATGCCGCTTGCGATCGGGCCCCGGATTTATCGTACCCATCAATTGCTGGATGCCTTTCTCGACCGATCCCCCCGGGGTTCTGTAGTCGAGTTTCTGATGGCGCATCCCCGGCAGAAAGAGTGTGTGCGCCGGATCCAGACCATGGCCGCTACGCCTTATGGTGAAATCCAGGCAAATCTCTGGCACCGGGACATGAAGCCCATGCATCTTCTGAGAACGAAATTGTCGTTCTTCGGGGCCAGCCGGTTTGATCCTAAATCCGACCGTTGGGTGAGAGTGACCATGTTCCAGGGTGCGCCCCTGTTCTGTGAGCTTTTCAGTGATCACGGCACCGACAAGGCGCGACTCGCCGAGCTGGACGACTGGAGCTTTCCCGTGGAACCGGAGCTGGACCTGCCATGAAAGTCTCCTTCAATGAACTTCAGGGTATAGGCAGGAAAGCGTTTATCGGAATCGGTTTTGCCGAGGGTGATGCCATCGACGCCGCTGAAATGGTCGCCTGGATGGAAGCCCATGGCCTGGGCGGGGTCGAAGCGCTGAAAAAAGGTCTCAGGTTTCTTTTGGCTGAGGATCATAACGAGTCGCCAACCCTGGTCTACCAGGATGAAGACTTCAGCGTTCTTGATGCCCACAGCCATAGTATTCTCGGCAACGCGAGCCTTGCTGTGGAACTGGGGTATGCCAGGGCCCGCGGGCGAGGTCTGTCGGTCACCAAGATTCGCCACTGCCACAATCGCATTCTGATTATTGGCTATCTTTCGCGGCTTGCGCGCCGGGGCATGAATGTCACGGCCTTCTGGCGCAATGCTCATGACCCGCTCACAGAACTGGTGGTCGGGTTCAAGGCGGGGCACCCGGTTCCCGAGATCTGCCTCTACAGTCTGGAGAATACGCCCGACGACACCGAGAAAAACGATGGCATCACCCTGATCATGGCGAACCACGTTGATTTACTGCCAAGCCTGCGCTCGGAATACGAGTTGACCAACCTGATGCGACAGACCGAAGAGGATCTCGAAAGGCAGAGAGACAGAGCGCTGGTCGAGGGCATGGATGTTGACGATGAGCTCTGGCACAACCTGAAATCCCTGGCCGATCGGCTTCTGGTTGAGGCAACCGATGCTTCCCGAAGCGGTGCCGGTGCAGGCACCAGTGATAACGACTGAATAGAGAAACACAACATGACCGCAGCCAGCACAATTACCCCAGTTGCTACACAACTGCCGCGCTCCAAGGCTCCCCTCGAATGGGCCGTTACCGCCAATGGCATTCTCTTTACCGCTCAGATTCCAATCGACGCCAGTGGTCAGGTGGTGGCAGGCGGCATCGAATCCCAGGCCAGGCAAACCATGGAAAACCTCAAACATACCCTTGAATGCGCCGGCGGCGGCATGGCCAGCCTGACTCAGGCGCTCATCTACGTGACCGATAGGGCTCATCTTGCCACGGTAAACCAGGTTTATGCCGAGTACGTGGCTTCGCCTTATCCGAATCGGGCTGCAATTATTGTCTCGGGGTTTGCGCGGGAAGAAATGCTGGTGGAGATTGTGGCGTATGCCGCGACGTAGCTCAGTACGCCCCGCGTATAAGATCAATCCCCGGCGTCAGAACCTCCCGCCACGCTGAATCCAGTTCAGGGGTGTACTCCGGATCATGAAGGCGCACAGTCTTCATGAGCGAATCCAGCCATAGGGAGTACCACTCAGGCTTGATGTTGTATTGCGAGCGGTTGTGGCTCTCGCCAAGCGCTTTCAGCTTTCGGTCTGACATGCCGCGAGCGTGAAGGATTAACTGCATGATGCCGTTGCGCAGGAGATGACGTTGCGCGCCCATATCCGTATTCGCGAACCGATCCTTGATAATGCTCGAACTGGCCATGAAGGAGTCATAGAAGTCGACGAAGAAGGCATCTCGGTTGCAGCAGCGTCCGTAGCTCTGAAAGACGAGGTCCGTTTTGTTCATTTGCAGTAAGTGTCCTTGCCTGATCTGTCACTGATGAAATCGAGCCGCGAGGATACTCGGCAAAATGAACACTTTCAGTTGACATTTGTTACTGGTTTTCCGAAATAACTGTCGCTGAATCAGTCATATGGCAGGCCTACGGGTTGCGTTTGCGATCCTCTTTCTTGAGTATGAGGGTCGACATTCGCTGATACAGCAAAGGAGGCGCTCCATGTCATTGAAAGACGAACTGATCAGAAAAGCAGAAGCACAACTTGAAGAGTGGGAAAAGCAAGCCGATTCCCTGAAAGCCCAGGCTAAAGCCAAAGAAGCGGAAGCCGAGAACGAGAAGGCCAGCGCGGATATCCAGCAGAGCGCCTCGGATGCGTTGCGTTCGGTCGAAGATAAAATCTCGGATGGCCGCAAAAAACTGGATGAGCTGAAGCAAAGTGGAGAAGACAATATCGATTCACTGCGCGAAAAACTCTCTGATCTGGTCGGTCCGGGAGACAAGCGTTAAGGTTATTGAAACTGGGTGTAGCAACGCTGTCGTTTGACCAGTAAATCCTGCCATTGTTCATGTCTGTGGTGGAGTTCATATTGCTCCATCACAGACATGAGTTTGCCGAGGTAGTCGCACTGACCTGAAGCCGGCAGCCACTCCTCCAGCCCTCGATTGTTACGTTTCTGCATGTCTTCTCGGGACAACCGAACCATATTATCTGGATCGTTCAGAAACTGTTCCCGAAGCCCATCGTCCCATCGAGCAGCACCCCATTTCTCGGCGTACGCCAGAGGTACCAGCTGAGCGGTCTCTTTGCTGGCCGACTGCGATTCTCCGGTTCCAATAAGCAAGCCTATGGCAAGAACAACTGTCGCGCTCAGCAGCAAAAGCGGTTGCGTCTTCATGTCATTCGCCCGATTGATGGCGGGCATCAGAATCTGGCGAGTGGGTAGTGTTGAGAGTGCAATAATGGCCAGCCAGATGGCGCTCCATAGATCGCTCCGCCAGACGAAGATGGCGGCCAGCAGCGAGGTGCCCATTACCAGCAAGTAGAACACCGGGAAGGCTCTTCGTATCGACGCGCCAGCGGTGTCCGGCGGCAATACTGTAAACAGGAAGCCGGCAAAACCTGCGGAATAAAGCACCATGCCGCCGAATAGGGCGGCGGTAAGAAGAAGTGCGACTGATTCCATCATGACCCACCTTGCTCGTGCGTTGAATACTCCAGAACCTACGAGCAGGTTGGGCAAAGGGCTTACCCGGATCCGGACAAAACTTTGTGACCTGAAAACTCCGAACTGCTGAAAACAACGTACGACATGATTCATTTGTAAAACAACGAGACTGGTCTGGAGCGGTTGAGAGTATGCCCGAGGGTCCGGAAATACGCCGCATGGTCGATGACATCGATAAAGCCGTGGGCGGCAAGACAGTGCAATCCGTGTTCTTTGCCTTTGAACACCTGAAAGCTTTCGAAAACGCCCTTTGCGGACGCAGAGTGGAGCGAGTGGAAGCTCGGAGTAAAGCCGTCCTGGTGTTTTTCGAAGCCACGGACGAAGACGGGCCCTGGTGTGTTTACAGTCATAACCAGCTCTACGGAAAGTGGCGGATCGGAAGGCCTGATGCGGAGCCGAAGACCAATCGGCAGCTGCGGTTTGCGGTTTTTGGTCCGAAGAAAGCCGCCCGGCTATACAGTGCCTCGGACATTCAACTGGTTCGGCCGGATGAACTGAACGAGGTTCCCTACCTCTCCCGGCTGGGACCGGATCCTCTCAATCAAGCAGTTGGAATAGATCAGCTTTTAGCCGTGTTCGGAGAAAAGCGTTTCCGTGGCCGAAACCTGGGCGGTCTGCTTCTGGATCAGGGATTTGTTGCCGGAATCGGCAATTATCTGCGCTCGGAAATCCTCTTCGAAGCAGGGATTTCGCCCTGGGCACGACCGCGTGATCTGGATGCCGATCAGCAGTCGAAATTGGCCGGGGCGATTCTGACCCTGGTACAGCGAACCTATCAGTTAAAGGGCATCACCAATTCGCCCGAGCGGGCGGACCGGCTCAAGCAGGAAGGATGGACGTTCGGGCAGCGCCGGCACATGGTGTTTAACCGCGATGGCGAACGCTGCCACGATTGCGCGTCGCCTCTTGTGAAAACCATGATGGCCAGCCGGCGGCTGTATTATTGCCCTGTGTGCCAGGGCGTGCCGGCTTAACCGAATTGTTCGGTACAGGCCCGTCCCAAACGATCGTGGACCGCCAGCCACTGGTTTTCCCTGGGCGGTAGTTCGATCACGATTCGATCGACGTTTGCCTCATCCATGGAGTGCATTGCGGTGTAGAGCATGCGGGCGTACTCGTTGGAGTCGGCGCTGAGCATGATGGACTCGGAGGCCAGTTCGCCCGGAGGAGATCGCCACCAGATAACGCCAATCTTTTCGCCTGCCGGGGTGACTTCCGGCAGTAGCGCGGCGAAGCGATCATTGGCCACTCCAACGGTGGGTGTGACCGGCTGGTAGTGGCGCTTTACGCTTCCCGGCACGGCCTGACTGGCAGCTTTGCCTGGCGCGAGCGTGATCCCCAGGCAGGCTTCGATATCGCTCTGTGCTATCTGCCCGGGTCGGGCGATGACCGGGGTGTCGCCGGTCAGGTCGATAATGGTGGATTCAATGCCTACCGAACAGTTCCCGCCATCCAGTACCGCCTCGATTTTCCCGGACAGGCCCGCGAGCACGTGCTCTGCGTTTGTCGGGCTGATCCTGCCGTAAGGATTTGCGGATGGGGCAACCAGATCTCGTCCAAGCCGCTCCATGGTTGCCAGCGTTGCCGGGTGCGCCGGCATCCTGACCGCCACGCCCGGATTACCGCCGGTAATGAAATCGCTGACGCCGCTTTTCTTTGGCAGCAGCAGCGTGAGCGGCCCGGGCCAGAATACCTTGATCAACTGGACGGCTGTCTGCGGGAGGTGATCGACCCAGAGCCTGATTCTGTCCGGTGAAGCAACATGGACAATAAGAGGGTGTCCGACCGGGCGTTGTTTCGCTTCAAAGACCTTTCTTACGGCTTGTTCGTTACTCGCGTCGGCCGCCAGGCCATAAACAGTTTCTGTCGGTACAGCCACGAGCTGGCCGGCAAGCAGGAGGCTGGCGGCCTGCTGAAGATGGTCTGCTCTTGTCGCATCCAGTTTGATTGTCGCGGGCATGGCGTTTCCTTAAAGAGACAAAAATCGTCAGACTCGAACGATTCCAATCCAGGCCCGGCAATCTACCCCCGATGGCTCGCGGTAAAAATCGATTATTCCAGTTTTAATGATCGAAAAAGAGGAGGGGTTGGGCACTGAATGTGGTTTCTTGTCCGATGTCTTGTTAAGCCAGACGAATCCGATAGCGGAGCACACCCGCGTTTTCTTCACGGATCCATTTGACCTGGTGGCCCGTGATCTCGCACAGAGCCTGCAAATCCTTTCGACCGCTGGGGTCATCGGCGAGAAACTCGACCTCTGTTCCGCTGGGTAAATCCCGGATCCGTTTTTTGAAACGCAGAATAGGAAGCGGGCATACCAGACCGACGGCGTCGATCTGGTATACCTCGGACTGATCAGTCAAGACGCACACTCTCGGCGCTGGTTTGTTCGGCTGAAGACCAGCCGAACTGGTTCAGAACAACCGGTGCCGCAAAGGCAATGACCAGAGCTGCGACAAATGCGGAAATCATGACCTTCACGGTGACTCTCCTTTGCCTTGTTTGGCCTCAACCTCGGCAACCCAAAGATCATGGTGCTGGCGGGCCCACTCGAGATCAACCTGGCCGTTGCCCATCGCGTCAAACGCCCCTTCCATACCGACCGAGCCGATATAGATGTGGGCAATAATGGCCAGCATCATCACGAACGCCACGATTGAGTGCCAGATATTGGCATATTGCATCTCTTCATGGGGCGCGAGATCGGTCGGGAAGCTGGTTCCCAGGACGCTGTTGATCACTCCGAAGGTGTCGGCAAACATCGGCATCTGGAACGGGAACAGCAGTGACAGCCCGGAAAGAGACACCGAGGCCCCCAGTATCATTACCGTCCAGAAGATGATTTTCTGACCGGCATTGAACTTCTTTGAAGACGGGTGGGATTTGGTAAAAATACCGCCACCTGCCTTCAGCCACTGCCAGTCCAGCTTGTTGGGGATGTTGTGGGCAACCCACATCACGAATGTCATCACCAGACCCAGCATAAAGGCCCAGGCTACATTGTTATGCAACCACTTTGATCCGGCGGCGAGTGTCGCGAAGGCATCAGGCCCCATGACAGGAATCAGGAAGCTTCTGCCCATGAGGGTTATCAGCCCGGTGAGACCAAGCGCAATAAAGGAGCCTGCCAGGAGCCAATGGCCGAATCGTTCAATGGCTTTGAATCGCTGAATCGTGGTGCCGGCAGGGCCACCATCGATCATGATTTTGCCGCGAACTAAGTAGAACACCACCAACAACGCTATGAATCCCAGAATTGCGCCGCCGCCGTACGTGATGATGGGGCCTTCCCGCAGTTTCCACCAGGGCATCCCGGCATCCTGGATAAGGACATCAGCCGCCGGCCCCCTCACTTGGGTTCTGGGGTCAATCTCGTTGTAGCGGATAGCGCGCCAGTTTTCGGAGTCAGAAACCCCGCCTCTGGTGCCCAGTTGGTCAGTGATTGGTGCTGCGCGGGACGGATCTCCCAGGTTCTCAGACCGGAAGGAATCGTCCATCTCCAGTTGTTTCTGGCGCCGCATGATATCTTCGAGGGTTTGAGCTCCCCCGGTTGCTGTACGATCAACCTCCGGGGCCTCTTGCGCCCAGGCAGGATTGAACAGCAGTGTCGCCAGTACCAGAGTGGCGGCACCCAATAGTTTTTTGTTCATTAGAGCGCTCCAACGGAATCACCAAGAAGAGTTCGTTGCCTCAATGCGCTCCGGGGCCCCGAGGGACCCCGGAACAGTCAGGTCAGCTTATGCACCCTTCTTCTCGTAAGCTGTGCCCCATCCCCAGGCGCCGGAACCGAAACCGCGGTTCACAATACGCTGGCGATAGATGTCCGCCACCTCGTTGCCGTCACCGGCCAACAGGGCTTTGGTCGAGCACATTTCCGCACAGAGGGGCAATTTGCCCTCGGCAATACGGTTGCGTCCGTATTTGGAAAACTCGGCTGTTGAATTGTCTTCTTCGGGGCCACCTGCACAGAAGGTGCATTTGTCCATCTTGCCCCGGCTGCCAAAGTTGCCCGCTTGCGGGAACTGGGGCGCGCCGAAGGGGCAAGCGTAGAAGCAGTACCCACAGCCGATACACAGGTCCTTGGAGTGCAGTACGATGCCGTCCTCGGTCTGGTAGAAGCAATCCACCGGGCAGACGGCCATACAAGGCGCATCTGAACAGTGCATGCAGGCTACCGAGATCGAGCGCTCGCCTGGCTTGCCATCTTCGATGGTAACCACGCGGCGACGGTTGATACCCCAGGGGACTTCGTTTTCATTCTTACAGGCCGTCACGCAAGCATTGCATTCGATGCAGCGTTCGGCATCGCAAAGGAATTTTGCGCGTGCTTGTCCTTCAAGTGCCATGGTCTACACCTCTTGTTATGCCGGCATAATCGAACACAGGGTGGCTTTGGTCTCTTGCATCTGCGTGACCGAGTCATACCCGTATGTTTGAACTGTGTTGGTGGATTCGCCCAGAACGATGGGGTCGGCGCCCTTGGGATACTTGTCCCGAAGGTCCTTGCCCTGATAATGCCCGCCGAAGTGGAACGGCATGAACGCCACACCTTCTCCGACACGTTCTGTCACCATGGCCTTGACCTTGATCCGCGCGCCTTCAGGACCGGAAACCCAGACGTCATTGCCGTCACGGATGTTCAGGTTGTTGGCATCCCGGGGGTTCACCTCAATGAACATGTCCTGCTGCAATTCCGCCAGCCAGGGGTTGGAGCGCGTTTCATCACCACCACCCTCATACTCGACCAGACGACCGGAGGTGAGGATGATCGGGAACTCCTTGCTGAAGTCGTTCTTCTGGATTGACTCGTACAGCGTCGGCACCCGCCAGAAGGTCTTGTCTTCGTAGGTCGGATAATCCTCAACAAGATCACGGCGATTGGTGTACAGCGGTTCGCGGTGCAGGGGCACCGGATCCGGGAAGTTCCAGACTATGGCGCGGGCCTTGGCGTTACCAAAGGGTGCACACTCGTGTTTGATGGCAACACGCTGGATACCACCAGACAGGTCGGTCTTCCAGTTGGTTGCCGGACCGGCCACTGCATCAATACTGGCGCGCTCCTCCGCGGTCAGGTCGCCCTCCCAGCCCAGATCCATCAGCATCTGCATGGTGAATTCCGGGTAGCCGTCCTTGATCTCGGAATCCTTGGAGTAAACACCATCCGCCAGAATGTTCTGGCCGTTGTGCTCAACACCGAAGCGGGCACGGAACGTCAGACCGCCTTTGGAGACCGGAAGCGACATGTCGTACAGATTGGCTGTGCCCGGATGGTTCATCTCCGCTGTGCCCCAGCAGGGCCACGGCAGGCCGTAGAAATCACCATCACAAGGTCCACCAACTGCTCGCAGCGTGGTCTTGTCGAAGTGGTGCTGGTACTTCATGTGCTTCTGGAGGCGTTCAGGGGACTGGCCGGTGTAGCCGATGGTCCACATGCCTTTGTTGAACTCGCGGGTAATGTCCTCAATCGACGGCTCATCGCCTTCAATGGCGATGTTGCGGAACATGCGATCAGTGAAGCCGAATTTGTCGGCAAACAGCTTCATGATTTCGTGATCGACCTTGGAGTCGAACAGGGGCTCTATCACCTTTTCACGCCACTGGAGAGACCGGTTTGATGCGGTTACTGAACCTGTCGTCTCGAACTGGGTGGTTGTCGGCAGCAGGTAGGCGCCTTCTTTGCGATCATGCAGCACGGCGGAAACGGTCGGGAAGGGATCCACTACAACCAGCAGGTCGAGCTTCTCCATGGCTTCCTTCATTTCCGTCATCCGGGTCTGGGAGTTGGGCGCGTGGCCCCATAGCACCATAGCCCGGGTGTTGTCCGGCTGCTCCAGGTTTTCCTTGGCTTCCAGAACACCGTCAATCCAGCGGGATACGGGAATGCCCTTCTCGTTCATCATGGCCCGGGACTTGCCGTCTTTGTCCCACACGGCAAAGCGACCTTTCAGGTAGTCCAGGTCTTCCTCCCAGACTCGCGCCCAGTGGGCCCAGGAACCAGCGGCCAGACCATAGTAACCGGGCAGGGTATCGGCGAGGACGCCGAGGTCGGTAGCGCCCTGAACGTTGTCGTGGCCCCGGAAAATGTTGGTGCCACCACCGGCTACGCCCATGTTGCCAAGGGCCAGCTGGAGCACACAGTAAGCCCGGGTGTTGTTGTTCCCGTTGGTGTGCTGGGTACCACCCATACACCAGATAACCGTGCCGGGCCGGTTGTTGGCCAGAGTGCGGGCAACCCGCTCAAGCTGCGCGCCCGGTGCGCCGGTCACGCGTTCAACTTCCTCGGGGTTCCACCGCTTCACTTCTTCGCGAATGTCCTCCATGCCGTATACACGGGTCCGGATGAACTCTTTGTCTTCCCAGCCGTTTTCGAAGATGTGCCAGAGAATTCCCCACACCAGTGCAACATCCGAGCCCGGGCGGAAACGCACGAACTCGTCGGCATGGGCGGCTGTCCGTGTGAAACGCGGGTCGCAAACGATCAGCGGGGCGTTATTCTCTTCCTTCGCTTTCAGCACATGTAACAGCGACACCGGGTGCGCTTCGGCGGGGTTGCCCCCGATAATGAAGATCGCCTTGGACTTGTGAATGTCGTTGTAGGAGTTGGTCATCGCGCCGTAGCCCCAGGTATTGGCTACACCGGCTACGGTGGTGGAGTGACAGATACGGGCCTGGTGGTCCACGTTGTTGGTGCCCCAGTAGGCCGCGAATTTACGGAACAGGTAGGCCTGCTCGTTGTTGAACTTTGCGCTGCCAAGCCAGTAGACCGAATCGGGACCGCTTTGCTCGCGGATCTCCAGCATTTTGTCGCCGATTTCGTTGATGGCGGTGTCCCAGGTAATCTTCTGCCACTGACCGTTAACCAATTTCATGGGCGACTTGAGACGACGTTCGCCGTGGGCATGCTCCCGCACCGAAGCGCCTTTGGCGCAGTGCGCACCCATGTTGAAGGGGCTGTCCCAGCCCGGTTCCTGGCCGGTCCACACGCCATTCTGAACTTCGGCTTCCACGGTGCAGCCTACCGAGCAGTGCGTACAGACGGATTTCTTGACGACCACTTCCCCGCCACCGGTTGCCGGGGCTGCGGCTTCAACCCGTCCCGATGTCAGCGACAGTGCCGCCAGACCACCCACTGCCACGCCAGACGTTGTCAGGAACTGACGACGGTCCAGAGTCTTGGCAGCGAGAGAAGAAAGCAAAGAGCCTGCACGGGGGCCTTTCGCTACCCCGTTGGTCTTCTTCCTTAACATGTCGTATACCTCTCTCTTTTATTATTCTCGTTTTTTCGGAAAGCTGAGTCTCTCAAGGGCCTTTCGCAACCTCGATCAACTCAAATCCCCGTTAAAAGCGAGCCGATTCGAAATACTTACGTGTATGTTCGGTATCCCGTAAACCGCGGCTTTTCGGAACGTCTGTTCTGACGACCTCGGCTGCGGCGTTCGGTGCAACCGTCATGGCAACGGCAGCTGGCGCTGCGATTGCGGCCATTTGCAGGAAACGGCGACGGCTGTTTTCACGCTTCGGGTTGTCCATAGGACACCTCCCCCTGGGTTAAGGGATCGTCAGATCCCGGTTACTGAATTGCAAAGGCATCGGCTTCCACGGCCATGAAGGCTCGCCCAAGCGAGCCGACGGGCGCGTATAACACGGCGCTTTGCGCTTCTTCCAAATCAGTAAAAAACAAGGCCGCCCACTTCGCCATGTGGGCGTCAAAAAACGCTTTTTGCGACGCCAGTCCGCTATCGCAGGGAAATTCGCCGGTAATGATGCCCGCCATGATTTCACAGAGGGTCCCGATATGGTCCTCTGGCTCTTTGACATCACTACGGGCTTTGATGCCCCGGGACCTGAGGTCGGTTCTAAGCTCCGCCAGGGGCTTCTCGTTCAGGAAGCCGGTGAGGTAATAGCTGGCGTAAGGCAGCAGTTCGCCACGACCAAGACCGACAAACAGGTTGTTGTACTCCCGCTCGGCATCGTAGGGGTTGGTTCGTTCGGCGAGAGCAGCGAGGTTCTTGCAGGCGGCGCCCAGAGGGGTCTCATCACCCTGCAACGACGCCAACCCCTTTAACAATTCGCTCGAGGGAGGCTCTGCGAGCAGGACGCTCAGCAGTTGGTAGATCTGGGCCCGGGCACGATCTTCTTCGGAGATCGAACGGGGGCACTGGATTTCCGCAGTGTTACTCAATTCATGTTCCTTCTAATTATTATTTGCGGTCTGTCACACTATTCTAGTACACGTTTCTGAATAGTGGGGTAAACGGGCTTCATTTCGCTAATAGCTGAAATGTATTCAGCTAATAGTCAAAGCGCATCCGAGGGCGGAATCGTGGTTCCGGTTCCTCTTCTGACTGGCTGGTTTCTTCTTGAGCAAGTTGTTGCTCGGGAGGTTTCGTCGGCGTTGCCTGCTCCTCCAGCTCGGGGCTGGCCTCAGGTTCCGGCTCCTCGGCGATTGTCGAACCAGGCTCTGCCATTGATGAGATTGCCTGTTTTTCTGACTGATCATCCACTACGTCAGCGGCTTTTTTGGCTTTGTCGACGAGTCCCTCACCAACCTTGTACAGGGTTGTCACCGTCTGGCCCGCCGTCGAGGCCAGTGTGTAGTCCTCGTCGTAATCGTTGAGTCCATCCAGAACCGCGAGTACCGGGTTGGACTTCCAAAGCCCCCGTAGCGCCTTCCGGCGAAGGAACTCCGGAATTTCTTTGCGCATGAATCCGGTGATGTCGGTGCCCAGTTCAATCTTTTCCGGGTTTGGCAGGCCGTATTTTTCCAGCAACTCCTGTTCAGGCAATGCTTCGTTGATGGCCAGTTCCTGTTCCTCTGGAGTCGGTTCTGACTCAACAGCAGGAGGCGGGGACTGATCGGTTTGTTTGCCGGCTTCGGCTTTTTTGCGCGCCCAGCGCTGAAGACGTGATTCGGTCATCACTGAATTCTCGGTTTTTTGATGGTCGTGGGAGCACGGAAAACGTCGCTTTCCTGACGTATGCGGGGATCGCCCTTGGCGTCCTCAACACCATCAACGCGAATCTCGTCGCGACGGCGTTTCTTGAATGGCTCTTCGATGTAATGCATGTCGATGAACTCTTTGATCCAGGCCGCCAGGGACTCGGGTATAGGAACTGCCTCGACAATGCTCTCGCCGCTATCAAGGGCATCCAGCGCTTCATGGGCGCTGGCTGTGACGGTGCTGACGACCCAGCCGGAGGGCGACAGGCCCGTTACATCTCTGTCCATGATAATCCACACCGAAGGTACGGCCATGTTGAGAGAAACCAGATAGCCCTCAACATCGGCCCGGAACAGTTCCATCGTCACGGTGGCCGCGTGGTAATCGATGACCTCGCCTTCGTGAACCATCTCTTTCCAGAACGCTTCAGGTGCCCCTGGTATAACGGCAACCGGCTTCCAGATATGTTTTGCCCAGCGGGTAACGCCTGGAGACCGGCGAACGACAGCGCCGACCTTTAATTCACGTTTCCATTGATCTGTACGACTGCTCATGGTGTGTCTCTTTTTTGTTATAGCGTAAAGCTAGCAGGGCCAAAACAATTATCCAATTGTCCAAAAGTAAATGCCTGTGGCATGCTCGAAAAGCGATACAGTTACGTATACGTATAAAAACAACGAAAGAGTCAAACTCCTGATGACGGTATACAAGACCCTACTATTATGCAGCTGCGATAAATCACAGACCTTCGATTCAGAGGCCTTGCGTAAAGCCGCGGCCGCTGAGCAGGTGATTGCAGTTGATCAACTGTGTGGCACCGAAATGAGTGTTGCCGCCGAACATCTTGGCGCCAGCAATGACGTTCTCATAGCCTGCGGTCAGCAGGCGGCTCTGTTCGAGCGCCTTGCGGAGGACGTTTACGCTGAGACCCAGCATTCAGCGCCACTCCAGTCCATTGATATCCGGGATCGCGCCGGCTGGAGCGCGCCCGATGCGAAGCCCGAGCGCTTGCACGCCAAGCAGGCCGCCCTGATTGCTGCCGCCCAGCTGCCCGCGCCCATGGCACCTGCGAAAACCATCCAGTCCAGCGGCGTGTGCTGCATTGTGGGTCCCACCGAACAGGCTATAAGGATGGCCGGACTGGTGCAGGACGAACTGGGCGTGACCTGCGTTGTTAATGATGCAGGCCCCATCCAGCTGCCATCAGCCGCTTACGATGTGGCCAAGGGACAGCTGACCGGAGCCTATGGGGCGCTGGGCAACTTCAAACTGGAGTTTGCGCACCTTCAAGCACTGCATCCTGCCGGGCGCGGTGAGCTCGGTTATGAAGCAGCAAAGCCCACCGCTCGCAGCGAGTGCGATGTCTTCATCGACCTTCGTGGCGGCGCCCCGGCGTTTCCCAGTCACGAGAAGCGCAACGGTTATTTCTGGGCCGACCCGAACAAAAGCGGTGAGTTGGAGCGCATCGCCCTGACGGCCAGGGAAATGGTGGGTGAGTTCGAGAAAACCGTGTATTTCCGTCTGGAAGAGTCTCTTTGCGCGCACTCCCGGGCCAACAAGCCGGGCTGCACCCGCTGCCTGGATGTCTGCCCGACAGAGGCTATTTTTTCTCTCGGGGATCATATCCAGATTGATTCCGATATCTGCGCCGGCTGCGGCTCCTGCGCTGCTGTCTGCCCCACCTCTGCGGTCACCATGAATGAAACCCCGTTTGAGGCGCTGACCAAGGCCGTGGAAGTGATGGCCAGGGTTTACCGTGAGCACACCCACGAGTCTCCTCGCCTGGTGTTCCACACCCTGGGTGCGGGTACCGAAGCCATCGCCAACCTGGCCCGCTACGATAATGGCCTCGCGGATGATCTGATCCCGATGGGTCTGGAGCATGTCGACCGGATCGGCCACGCGGAAATCATGGCGGCGTTCGGCGCCGGCTACGCCGAGGTCCTGATCCTTGCGGACAACGAGATAGACCGTCGGGCGGTAACTGCCGAAGTGGAGCTGGCCCGGGCCATGCTCAAGGGTACCCACAACTCGCCGAGCCGGGTTCGGGTTATTTCCGCCATTGAGCTTTGTGATGCAGGCGACAATGCCGGTCGCGTGAGCGATCCCGTTCTGCTGGTAGGTGGCCGCCGGGATATCACCCGGGTGACCGTGGCCGCCATGTCCGACAAGATCGAAGAGCCGATTCCGCTGCCTGTGGGCGCGCCATACGGTGCCATCGAAATTGATTCCGACAAGTGCACGCTCTGTCTGGCTTGTGTATCACTATGCCCGACGGGTGCCCTTGGTGACCATCCGGATCGTCCGGAGGTCCAGTTCACGGAAAACGCCTGTGTCCAGTGCGGCATCTGCGAGAGCACCTGTCCTGAAACCGCCATCACCCTCAAGCCCCAGCTGGATGTGTCCAAGGCGGCGCTGAGTGCGCGGGCATTGCATGGCGAAGAGCCGTTCGAGTGCATCAAGTGCGGAACGCCGTTTGGCGTTGCCAGTACCATTAACCGAATCGTCGAGAAACTGGAAAACCAGCACTGGATGTACAAGAACTCTGATAACGTGCAGCTCATCAAGATGTGTGACGACTGTCGGGTCAAGGCCCAGTTCCACGGGGATTCCGCCCCCATGGCGGCCGGTGAACGCCCGCGGGTCCGCACCAGTGATGACTATCTGGACAGCTAACAACAACAGGACACACCATGGTTGAGTACACCGAAGTAGGAAAAAAGCCGAACCTGATCGGAACTGACGCCCCGCGGCCTCAGGACAAGAACCCCAGGGGCGTTGACCGGATCATCGCCATCGCCTCGGGTAAGGGCGGTGTTGGTAAATCGACTGTGTCGTCTAACCTGGCCGTTGCCCTGGCCTCGAAAGGACTCAAGGTCGGCCTGCTGGATGCCGACGTCTATGGCCCGAGCCAGCCTCGCATGTTGGGGGTTTCCGGTCGTCCGTCCAGTCCGGATGGAAGCACTATCCTGCCGCTGAGAAACCATGGCGTAACCCTGATGTCCCTGGGCCTGATGACACCGGATGATGAGGCTATTGTCTGGCGCGGGCCGATGCTGATGGGCGCCCTGCAACAGATGATGAACCAGGTGGAATGGGGGAGGCTGGATGTACTGCTGGTGGATCTGCCGCCGGGTACCGGTGATGTCCAGATGACCCTGAGCCAGAAATTCTTCGTCGCCGGCGCGGTTGTGGTTTCGACGCCTCAGGACATCGCCCTGATGGATGCCCGCAAGGGTATTGATATGTTCAAACGTATGGATGTGCCCCTGTTTGGAATTATTGAAAACATGGCCTCGTTTATTTGCGATGGTTGCGGTAAAGAGCACCATCCGTTCGGACACGGTGGTGCGCGGGCAGAGGCTGAAAAACTGGGCGCGCCGTTCCTGGGTGAGATCCCGCTCGATCTCGATATCCGTATCGGTTCGGACGGTGGTGTCCCGATTGTGGTGTCCAAGCCGGACAGCCCTCAGGCGCAGGCTTTCCAGCGCATCGCTGACGAAATCGTTGCCTCTGACGTCTACGCCCGGGCCATCCAATGATCGATTCACCCCAGTTCCCACCGTTACTGACCGGAGAGGTGGTGCCCCGGCACACCGACCCTTTTGACAAGGCTGTGAGCCGGGCAATTGCCGGTGTCGATTCCGGCACGGTGTTCTACTCCGAGCAAGGCGACAGCCTGCGTGCGGCCCTGGTTCTGGCGCCGGAAACACCCCTGGAAGAAGCCATCCAGGCGGTTTATGTCGCCCAGGTTGGCCTGGCTGAGAGTCTTGGCGCTCTGGCCCCGCCCGAAGTCCCTGTGCACTTTCAATGGCCCGACCGTATCAAAGTCAATGGTGCCCTTTGCGGAAGCGTTCGTTTCGCTGCGGATGTTTCTGACCCGAAGGCGAGGCCCAACTGGCTGGCCATCGGCATTGAGGTGCCTTTCATTCCGATGACGGACCAGCCGGGAGAAAATCCGGACGAAACCTGTCTGTACGAAGAAGGCTGCGTTGAAATCACGCCTATGGCGTTGTTGGAAAGCTGGTCCAAACACACGCTGTTGTGGCTGACCTATTATATGGACAGCGGCTTCGAGCGAGTGCATAACGAGTGGCGGCCCCGTTGTGACACCTTGGGCAAGACAATCGAGCGGCCCCGGCCCGGCATTTTTGTTGGCCTGGATGAAAAAGGCCGGATGCTGTTGCGCCAGGATGTGATGACCGAGACATTGAGCCTGATTGAATTCGCGGAGCATGTATGAAGCTGGCCCGAACCCTGCAATTGGACATATCGGACGAAAACGTATTTGAAAAGCCTGCGCCCAGCGGCGAATGGGCGATTTCCGGTGGCTTCGAATTTTCCAACTGGACCGAATCAGACCTGAAGGGGAAAGCCCGCCAGGCATTTACGAATGGCTGGTACAGCATTGAGTCTGGCGGCCGCGCCAGTTTCGTGGGTGTATGCAATATCACTGAACCGGAACTGGAGCAGGTGCGCCGGACCCTCGCGCAAACCTTTGTTGACCATTACGGCGCACCGGATATCGAGGCTGCCTATCCGGTGGCCTGTGAAGAAATCGATCAGATGCGCAACATGTGTGAAGATTTCGAGGACAACACCTTGCTAATGGTCAGCCGCACGTTGACCGAGCTGGGTGTCGAGGAAACCTATCGTTCCCGGGGTCCGCAGGATGCCTCACTGGAGGCCTTTGCGGTTCACGGCAGCGTTGACTGATTACAGTCCGAAGCTGCCGTAAGGAATAAACCGCACGGAGGTACCCGGCTCTATCTGTTGGGCACTCTCATCCAGTTCCACCAGCCCCTCGGACCAGGCCAGACCGGTTACCCTGCCGGAGCCCTCCGAGCCGAATACCTCGACTTTTCCGTCCCGGACCCGCGCTCGCAGCATCTCGCTGCGCCCGGGCTTTTTGTTTTTGGAAAAGTTAGCCGGCATTTCATAGCTCTGGGGCTCGAACCATTCCGCTCCCGCTAACAGCGCCATGGCCGGGGCGCCAAACCTCAGGGCGCAAACCCAGGCGGCCACCGGGTTGCCCGGCAAGCCCACCACCGGTGTTCCCTGGAACATGGCGAGGGCCAATGGTCGGCCCGGTTTGATGGCAATGCGCCAGTTACTGATCTCGCCATGTGCTTTCAATGTTTTTGACACGTGATCTTCGTCGCCGGCGGACACGCCGCCGCTGGTCAGGATCAGGTCGCAGTGTTCCGCGCCGCGCTCAAGCGCCGCTTTCACCTCTTCGGCCCGGTCAAGCACGTGGCCAAGATCCACGAGTTCGTAGCCCAGTTGCGAGATCAGGGCGCTGAGCATCGGCCGGTTGGCGTCGTAGATCTGCCAGTCGGTAACCGTTGCGCCGACCGGTTTCACCTCATCACCCGTGGACAGCACACCAACCCGCAGTCGTTGATAGACGTCGACGGATTCCACGCCCACGCTGGCCAGCACGGAAATCTGGGTCGGGCTCAGGCGGGTTCCGGCTGTGAGGATCCTGTCCTGTGCTTTTATGTCTTCACCGGCTTTGCGGGCATTGGCGCCTGCTTTTAGCGTGCCGTTCAAATGCAGCTGACCATCCCTGACGTCGCAGTCTTCCTCCAGAACCACGGTATCCGTGCCGGCTGGAATGACCGCCCCGGTCAGAATCCGGATCGCATGGCCTTCCGGCACCTGTCCCATGTAAGGCTCACCGGCGGCGCTGCGGCCATCTACCAGCGGCAGTGTGCAGGGCACGTCTGTCACCGGTCCGGCCAGGGCATAGCCGTCGACGGCCGAATTGTTACTTGGGGGATGAGCCCGAGGCGCATAGACATCGCTTGCCAGGATGCGGCCGTTTACCTGAGAGAGCGGAACGGCGCGCTCAATCTCCACCACAGGATGTAACCGAGAACGCAAACGCTCAAGGGCCTCTTCAACCGGGGTCCAGTTGACGCCGGGGGGCAGGGCAAAGCAGTCGTTGCGAAGCGGTCTCATGGATCTTCGGCTCCTGGTTAGGCTGTTCAGGCTTGCTGACGGTTCAGAATAAAATCCGCGATGGCGGGGATATCGTTGATGTCGAACACGGGGCCCGAGAACTCGGCAGCGTAGTCTGACGCCACGGCAACAATGCTTGGATCCTCGGTGAACAGCGGCGACCGTGAACCCTCCCGCCGGTGCACCTCGATCTTGGCGTGGGTGTGGGTCTTGAATCCTTCCACCACCACCCAATCGCAGGGGCTCAGCCGTGCCAGCAATTCGTCCAGCGTTGGCTCTTTCGCGCCTCGAAGTTCGTGCATGATGGCGAAGCGCTGACCGCCGGCCAGGATGACCTCACGGGCACCGGCGTCACGGTGTTTGTAGCTGTCGGTTCCAGGCTGGTCGACATCCACCATGTGGTGGGCATGCTTGATTGAGTTAACCGTCAGCCCCCTGCTGGAAAGCTCGCGAATCAGGGCTGCGGCCAGCGTGGTTTTCCCGGAGTTTTTCCAGCCTACAATGCCTATAACGTTCACTTGAGATGTTTCTCCGCCCAGGCCAGGTCTTCCGGTGTATTGATGTTGAAAAAATCGTCCTCGCCAAAAATCACCAGTGTCTCTCCCTGGGCCTGTGTCCACTGGCGAATCTTGCGTACCCCATCGTTCAGGGCGGCTCGCAGATCATGCCGCAAAGCGACCTGCCAGCGGCCGAAGGTCGGCTGGGGCAGCCGGCCCCGTTCGGGGTCCGGTGTGGCCGCCAGCACCACCGGGGTGTCATGTTCAGCCAGCCTGACAGCCAGATCCCTGGGAAAGGACGGAGTGTCGGCGGCGACGCTGATCAGCCAGTCATGGCCCTGTTCGGCGGCCCAGTCCATGCCCGCGAGCACGCCCGCCAGGGGCCCCGGAAAACCCTCGATGGAATCGGCCACCACGGGCAACCCCAGGTCGTCAAACCGGGTCAGATCGCCGTTGGCATTCAACACCACGGCATCGACCTGAGGCCCGATCCGCTCAATCACCCGCTCGATCAGCGACTGGTCTCCGAGCATGAGCCGGCCCTTGTCGCCGCCGCCCATGCGGTTTGCCTGGCCGCCCGCCAGGATGACTGCACAATCAGTCATGCAGTGCCTCCGTTAATCATTCTGAGCACCTTTGCGACGCAGCTTCTTGTCTTCATCGGGTACCTGCGACAAGTCCTGATCGAACACCAGACGATGTTGGCCGCTCAGGCAGGTGAATTTCTTGCCCCGCATCCGTCCGATCAGGGTCAACCCGACGTGCCGGGCAATATCGACGCCCCAGGCGGTAAAGCCCGAGCGGCTGATCAGGGTGGGAATGCCCATCAGCGATGTCTTGATGACCATTTCAGACGTCAGCCGGCCGGTGGTGTAGAGAACCTTGTCGGCTGCCGGAATGTTGTTCAGGTACATCCAGCCGGCAATTTTATCAACTGCGTTGTGCCGTCCGACATCCTCCATGTAAGCGAGGATGTTCCGCCCCTGGCACAGGGCGGTGCCATGAATGGCACCGGTTTCCATGTAAAGGCTGGGCGTGTGGTTGATCTGAAAGGAGAGGTCGTAAAAGGTGCTGGTGTGCACCGGGGTGTCCGGAAGTGAAAGCCCCTCGAGGCCAGCCATCATGTCGCCAAAAACCGTGCCCACGGCGCAGCCTGACGTGCGGGTTTTCTTTTCCAGCTTGTCTTCGACATCGGTGACGTTGGCCGTGCGAACCACAGCGACTTCAAGCTCTTCGTCGAAATCGATTCCGGTGACCTGATCGCTCTCTTTCAGCATGCCCTGGTTCAGCAGGAAACCGAGGGCCAGATACTCCGGGTGATCGCCAATGGTCATGGCCGTGACGATCTCCTGGCTGTTCAGGTAGATGGTCAGTGGGCGTTCTTCGATCACGCTGATCGATTTGTCCTGACCGGTTTCATCGACACCCTCCACTGCGCGGGACAGTCGAGGATCTTTCGGGTCGGGAAGTATTGGGTCAATCATCATTTTTGTTATAGCCGCTCCAAGGAAACCGCAGAATGGAATATTTACGGAGATCGGCAGAGATTAGCTTATTTGGCATTCGGGAAAAACAACTGTTGTCCGTCCACCTTGAAGTCGGCAATTGCCTGCTGGCCATCCTCCGAGAGAAGCCAGTTGTGCCATTGTTGTGCCAGTTCGTGTTTAAGGTGCGGGTGCTTCTCTTCAGAGAGCAGCAGGCTGCCGTACTGGTTGAACAACACCTCGTCGCCTTCAAAAAGCAGTGTGAGATTCTGACGGTTGCCAAAGGCCGCCCAGGTGGCTCGATCCGACATCACGTAGGCATCCATCGCCGCCGCCGTATTAAGGGTGGGCCCCATGCCGCTGCCCAGTTCGCGGTACCAGTCGCCGTCGGGCTCGATGCCGGCGTTTTCCCAGAAGCGCAATTCGGCGCGATTGGTGCCGCTGTCGTCGCCCCGTGACGTGAACGGCGCCTCGGCACTGGCGATGGCCGCGAAGGCTTCGGCGGCGCTCTGCGCTTTGCGGATGTCAGCCGGATCATCAGCAGGACCAATCAACACGAAGTCGTTGTACATGACATCAGACCGCTCGCTGGCGAAGCCGTTTTCGACAAATCGTATTTCGCCACCAGTGTCGTGCACCAGAAGGCTGTCTGCATCGCCACGTCGGGCAATCTCAAATGCCTGTCCGGTACCCACGGCAACAACCCGTACTTCGATGCCGGTGGCGTCTTCAAACCTGGGCAAAATGGAGCCGAAGAGTCCCGAATTCTCTGTCGATGTGGTTGAGGCCAGGGTGATGAAGTCTCCAGCGCAAGCGCTGAATGCCAGCCCCATGCTGGTTGCACCGGCGAGCACAAGGGTTAGCGGTTTTAGCATGTTGCTTTTCTCCATTACTCTACCAGCTCGCCGGCAATGTACGCTTGCGCCTCTCGCGAGACAGGCCTTCTGAAGAAGCCTTCAGCGGGCGTGTGTTCCCGCACTTTTCCGCCGGAGAGAAACAGCACATCCCCGGCGAGACGTCTGGCCTGATGCAGATCGTGGGTGGTCATCACAACACGGGTTCCCCGCTGATGGAATTCACGCACGGCGGCTTCGACGGCTTTAATGGCCGCAGGGTCGAGGGCGGAGGTGGGCTCATCCAGAAACAGTACCTGGGGCGAAAGCACCCAGGCGCGCGCCAGAGCCAGGCGTTGTTGCTCGCCACCCGAGAGCACGCGCGCGGGGGTATGGCTGCTGGCTGAAAGGCCAAAACGCTCAAGGGCATCAACCGCGAGCTTTGCCCGTGCCCTGCGCGGAACATTATTCACCGCCAGGGCATGAATGAGATTGGCCACGGCCGATCGGCGCAAAAGCACCGGTTGCTGGAACACCATCGCCTGGCGGGGGCGGTCTTCACTTGACCAGGCTACCCGCCCTTGTGTCGGGGCGAGCAGGCCGTGGGCGAGCCGCAGCAGCAGACTTTTGCCTGCCCCGTTAGGTCCCATCACCAGGGTGGGGCCGGTGCCGTCAAGGGTGAATGAGCACGGGCCGAGTAACACCTTGCCTTCGTGACTGAATAGGACGCTGTCAAAACACAGTGCCGGTGGCGGGCAGAGGGCCGAGGAGGCCAGGAGGGGCGCGTTAAATGAGGTCATCCGGTTCGCCTCCTGGTCAGTTCACCTACCCAATACACGCCTGCGTTAACGAGCATGACCAGCGCCAGAAGGACAATTCCGAGCCCCAGTGCCAGGGGGAGGTTGCCCTTTCCGGTTTCTAGCACAATGGAGGTTGTCATTACCCGCGTGACCCCCTCAATGTTGCCGCCAACCATCATAACGGCACCTACCTCGGCACTGGCGCGGCCAAACCCGGCAAGCAGGATGGTCAACAGCGCAAAGCGGGCATCCCACAACAGGGTGGGCATCATCCGCGAGCGCGACATGCCCAACGAAACAAACTGCTCCTGGTATTCTCCCAGAAGCTCTTCCACTTTCTGGCGCGAGAGCGCGGCAAGAATAGGCAACACCAGCACCACCTGGGCAATGACCATAGCGCCCGGCGTAAACAGGAGCCCCCACTCGCCCAGAGGCCCGGCGCGCGAGAGCAGTAAATACACCAGAAGCCCGGCAACCACCGGAGGCAGGCCCATCAGGGCATTGAGCACAACAATCATCCCGCCGCGCCCGGGGAAGCGCCACAACGCCACCGCTGCACCGAGCGGAAACCCCAGTACCGCCGCGATCAGGACGGCCAGCAGGGAAACCTGCAGCGAAAGCGCCACGATCTGAACGAGCGAAGCGTCGAGATTTAACAGTAGCGACAGCGCCACATAAAACGCATTATTTTCCACAGCTGCGTCTCCTTGATATTGAGCATCGTGGCGTTTCTGGCTACGCTTTGCACAGGCTTCTGGAAATTATGCAGCGATAAACAGCCTAATACTTCTTCCCCGGTCAGCAGGATAAACGGATGCCTCTTCCCACGTATCTCACCACGGCCGAAGCCGCAGAATATCTACGCCTGAAAGAGCGAAAGGTTTACGATCTGGTCAGCCAGGGCGTTATTCCGTGCGTGCGGGTAACAGGAAAGCTGTTGTTCCCTCGCCAGCGTATAGATCTGTGGCTGATGAACCATCTGGAGGGCGACGACGCCGTGAGCTCTCCAATCCCGCCAGTGCTGGCGGGTAGCCAGGACCCGCTGCTGGAATGGGCGGTGAAAGAGAGCGGAGCTGAACTGGCTTTGCTCTGTCAGGGAAGTGGCGATGGCGTACAAAGGTTGGTTGACGGGCGTGCGATGCTTGCCGGAATGCACATATGGCACGCAGAAAATCAGCGCTACAATGATCCGGCGACACTGGGGTTGAACGGCATGCGAGACCTGGTGCTGATCCGGTGGGCAAAGCGCCAGCAGGGGCTTTTACTGGCAGCGAATAATCCTCATAGGTTATCAGGCCTTCAGGATATTGCGCGCCCAGGCATCCGGTTGGCGCATCGCCAACCGGATGCCGGCGTCAGCCATTTACTCCAGAGTCTGCTAGCCAGTCAACGTATTGATGGGAGGCAACTGACCTGGGCAACGCATCCGTCACTCAGCGAGGACGATCTTGCTTTGGCCATTCGCCAGGGCGAGGCGGACGTTGGCGTGGGAATCGAGGCAGCGGCGCGGCGCCAGGGGCTTGCTTTCATTCCGTTGCAGCATGAGCACTTTGACCTGGCCATGCGCCGGCGCCATTACTTTGAGCCGGCGATTCAGCGGCTGCTGGCGTTTGCCGGCAGCGAGCGTTTTGTTCAGCGCGCCGACGCGCTGGGTGGTTACGACATCCGTGAGCTGGGGAGCGTTGTCTACAACGCTTGAGCCGCACCAATAACAACAAACAGGCGGATAATCATGCCTTCCGTACAAAATAACCTGGTCAGGGATGCCAGTGGCGCGCTGGGCGACCTTGGTACCCTGATTCCACTGGGTCTGGGGGCTATCGGGCTGGCGGGCCTGGCCCCGGTACCGGTGCTGGCAGGATTTGCTGTTTTCTACATAGCAACGGGGCTTTATTACCGTTTACCTGTTCCGGTTCAGCCCATGAAAGCGGTTGCCGCGCTGTTGCTGACCACCGAGGTCAGCTCTAACAGCCTGGTTGCCAGCGGCGTGCTGATCGGGGCGATACTGTTGGTGTTGGGTTCAACCGGATGGATCAACAAGGCGGCCCGGCTCATACCCAGATCAGTGTTAAGCGGCCTTCAGTTGGGTCTGGGATTGATGCTGGCCACCATGAGTTTTGGTTTGATGGCCACGTCACTTCCTGTGGGCATTGTCACACTGGCAATGCTGGGTATGACTCTGAAGCTCCTGCCACATTGGCCCGCCGCGCTGATCGGGCTCGTTGGCGCTGTAGCGGTCGGAACCCTGCTGGGGGCGCCGGGTCTCATGCTTCCGGTGGCCGAATCCGTGGTATTTTCACTGCCTGAACTGCCAGGCGTCGACGACGTGCAGAAAGCGGTTTCTTCGCTGGTTTTACCGCAGTTGGCCCTGACGTTAACCAACGCCGTCGTTCTGACGGCACTGGTGGTTGGCGATTACTTCGGCGAGCAATCGCATCGTGTCACGCCTGCCCGTTTGTCGGTGTCCACCGGCCTGGCCAATCTCTTGATGGTCCCCCTCGGCGCTTTGCCAATGTGCCATGGCGCGGGTGGTGTGGCGGCGCACTATCGCTTTGGTGCGCGGACCGGCATGGCGCCTGTTTTACTGGGCACAGGGTTGCTTCTGGTGGCGTTCCTGCCGGGCGGCCTTGCAATGATTGCGGCGATACCGATGGCCGGTCTCGGGGCCCTGCTGTTTGTGGCTGCGGTGGAGCTTGCCTTTTCAAAGCGCCTATGGACGGCCAAACCGTCCTGCTGGCCTGTCATTGCAATAACAGCGTTGGTGACCCTCTGGATTGATCCGTTTTTCGGGGTTCTGGCCGGGGTTGCTTCGGAAACGGTTCGCGCTGCCTGGATGCGTGGGCGAAAACTGGCAGTAAAACAGTGAGTAAAAGAATCCCTCCGAAAAGAAGTGGCGTGGGTGGTCTTTGCGACCGAACACCACCATTCAGTCCTGGTTTACATTCTGGCCGAGCGAAATATCGACAAGCTCATGCTGAAGCTTTTTCAAGAGGTGCAGAAGGCTGACGCTGTCGTCGAAGCTCATTCCTTGCATAGCCTGTTTGTAAAACTCCGCAATAGTGTCTTGCAGTTGATCCCAGAAATTTCGACCAGATTCGGTAAGTACCACCAGTCGAGCCCGGCGGTCCTGGGGATCCGGTATCCGAAGGACGTGTCCATCTCTTTCCATTCGTTTGAGGACGCCATCGAGGTTTTGGCGACTGACGTAAAGGTACTCTTTCAGCTGATTGAATGAGGTGCCGTCTTCGAATCCTTCTCGAGACAATGCACCCAGTACTGCCCACTGCACAGCACTGATGCCCATCTCATTCTGAACCTGGCGCTGCAGAATGTTTCCAGTCTGGAACAGGCGAAAAAATAGCCGGTTGGGAATGCCTCCGGATTCGTTGACGATCATCTGTGCTCCTATAGTGCGCCGCTGGCGGCTGGGCCGGCGAGGGCGGCTTTCGGCGTCCTGAATCACGGAAGGCATGGGACGCGTCACTTTGGCAGGTATTCGCGGGCGATGATGTTCTTCATAATCTGCGCGGTACCGTCACCTATCTGAAGGCCAAGAACATCCCGCAATCGCTGGGCAAACGGTAAATCCTCACCCCAACCGGTGTGACCGTGGGCCAGCAGGCACTGTTTTACCACATCGAAAGCGAGTTTCGGGCCCCACCACTTGTTCATAGCGGCTTCAGCGTTGTGGGGCAGATTGTTGTCCTTGAGCCAGAGCGCATGGTAGCACTGCATCCTGGCTGCATGAACATAGGTCTGGTATTCAGCCAGCGGATGAGTCAGACCCTGGAAAGCGGACAGGTTCTGGCCGAAGGCGGTTCGCTCGGTCAGCCATTGCCAGGTTTCATCCAGGGATTGTTGCGCCACGGCCAGGCACTGCAGGCCAATCAGGGCGCGGCTATAATCAAAGCCCTGCATGACCTGTTTGAAGCCTTTACCCTCGTCGCCCATCATGTTGACGGCGGGCACTTCCACGTTATCGAAGAAAATCGAGCCGCGACCGATAGCACGCTGGCCGTTGTCCTCAAAACGGGTCGTGGTGAGGCCCGGGCTGTCCATGGGCACCAGGAACGCGCTGATACCGGAGGCCCGTTGTTCCACCGTGCCGGTTCTGGCAAACACCACCGCTACATCGGCCTGGTCGGCCATGGAGATGGACGTTTTCTCACCGTTGAGCACGTAAACGTCGCCCTTCTTCTCTGCTTTGAGGCGCAGGTTGGCGGCGTCGGAACCGCCGTGGGGTTCGGTCAGGGCGATGCAGGCCACTTTCTGGCCGGTGGTCATGCCGTGCAGCCACTCCTTCGCCAGGTCCGGTGCCGCGTGGCTGGCAATGATCTGACCGTTCAGGGAAGTCAGCAGCGGGATATAACCGACATTGAAATCCCCTTTGGAGATTTCCTCGATGATCAGGCCACTGGTAACACAGTCCATGCCGCTGCCACCGAATTCCTCGGGCAGCTCGCCGCCGAGCAGGCCCATCTCGCCGAGCTGGCGGATGATGTCCTTTTCGATGACGCCTTCCTGATCCCGCATACGGTAGCCCGGAGCCAGCACCTCGGCACTGAAGCGGGCCACAACCTCGCGAATCGCGTTCTGTTCTTCATTGAATCCGAAATTCATGGTGTTCTCCGGGCATTGTTTTTGACCCGACGGCATGAGGCCGCCGGGTCGATCTGCTTACTTGTAGAATTTCCGGAAGTCCGGCTTGCGCTTTTCCTTGAAGGCTTTCACGCCTTCTTTGGATTCCTCGGTGTCGTAGTAAAGGCTCAGGGCCTGCATGCCTAGTGCACCGATGCCGGCAATGTTGTCGCTGTCGGCATTGAACGAGCGCTTGGCGATGGTCAGAGCGGTGGGGCTCTTCTCAAGGATTTCCTCGCACCACTTCTGTACTTCCTCATCCAGCTGCTCCTGTGGCACCACTGCGTTAACCAGGCCCCAATCCAGTGCCTGCTGTGCACTGTACTTGCGGCACAGGTACCAGATTTCCCGGGCGCGCTTCTCACCGACAACCCGCGCCAGGTAAGCGGTGCCGAAGCCGGGATCCACCGAGCCGACTTTCGGGCCGACCTGGCCAAAGACAGCGGTTTCCGAGGCAATGCTCAGATCACAGATCACGTGCAGCACGTGGCCGCCACCGATGGCGAAACCGTTGACCCGGGCAATCACCGGCTTGGGCACTTCGCGGATGGTGCGCTGCAGCTCTTCTACCGGCAGGCCGATCAGGCCGCGGCCATCGTACTGGCCTTCGTGGGCGCCCTGGTCGCCGCCGGTGCAGAAGGCTTTTTCACCTGCGCCGGTGAACACGATGACGCCGATGTCCTTGTTCCAGCCGGCGCGGTTGAAGGCGTCCAGCAGCTCCATGCAGGTCTGGCCGCGGAAAGCGTTGTAACGGTCCGGCCGGTTAATGGTGATGGTGGCGACGCCGTTGTTTTCGTCGTACAGGATGTCTTCGTAATTCATGGTGCGTTCTCCTAGATCGTTTAACTGGTCGCTTAGCCGGCCATGGTCAGGCCGCCGGACACACTGATCACCTGGCCGGTAATGAAGTTGGCATCGTCACTGGCGAGCAGGGCGATGACGCCGGGGTAGTCTTCGGGTTGGGCCAGGCGCTTCATGGGCACCGCGTTGCGGAAGGCTTCCAGTAGCTTCTCTGGATTTGGGGCGGTTTCCGCTACGCCCTTGAGCAGTGCGGTATCGGTGGGGCCGGGGCAGACCACGTTCAGGCACACGTTCTTGGTGGCCAGTTCCCGCGCCACTGTCTTGCTGAAGCCAACCAGGCCAGCCTTGCAGGCGGCGTAGACGGATTCGCCGGAAGAGCCGACCCGTGCCGCGTCGGAGGCAATGTTGATGACCTTGCCGCCACCGGCGGCAATCATCTTCGGCAGTACCACATGATGCATGTTCAGCGCACCGGTCAGGTTCACTGCAATCAGCTGGTCCCAGAGTTTGGGCTCGGTTTTCAGGAACGGCATGAAGCGGTCGAAGCCGGCGTTATTCACCAGCACTGTGGGCACGCCAAGGTCGTTCTCGATGGCCGCTACGGTGTCAGTAATCGCAGCGTAATCGGTAATGTCGGCGGCGTAGGCGCGGGCGGTACCACCGGCCTCGGTGATCAGGTCTACCGTGGCCTGGGCCGTGTTTTCGTCACGATCCAACACGGCCACGAGGCTGCCCTCTTCGGCAAAGCGCTGACACACGGCGCGGCCAATGCCGCCACCGCCGCCGGTCACGATGACTGTTTTTCCGTTAAGGCCTCTCATGATGACTTGCTCCTGTAGCTGTTAGATCAATGGGATTAACCGCGCGTGGCCGGCTCCAGACGAACTTCTTTGGCCTGCTCGCGCAGTTTGAATTTCTGGATCTTGCCGGAGGCAGTGCGGGGCATGGCCTCGATCACTTCCAGGTATTCGGGCAGGTAGTTTTTGGACAGTTGCTGTTCGGTCAGATAGGCCTTGACCTGGTCCAGGGTAAGGTCGGTGGCGTTCTCGTCGAGCGTGACATAGGCGCACAGGCGCTCACCCAGGCGTTCGTCCGGGCACCCAACCAGGGCGACATCGACAATGCCGGGGAACTTGTAGAGCAGGTTCTCCACCTCAACCACGGGGATGTTCTCACCGCCTCGGATGACCACATCCTTGGTGCGGCCGGTGATGCGGATGTAGCCGTCCTTGTCCATGCGCGCGAGGTCGCCGGTGTTGAACCAGCCATTCTCGTCCACGCCATAGAGTTCGGGCCGTTTGAGATAGCCGACAAACAGGCTGGAGCCCCTTACCAGCAGGCTACCTTCTTCTCCGGCGGGCAGTTCACTGCCCTGGAAGTCGGTGACTTTCACGTCCATGAAGGGCATGGCCTTGCCGTCGGACTGACTGGCCCGCTCGGCGGGATCTTCCGGGCAGGTCATGGTGACAGCGCCGTTTTCGGTCATGCCCCAGGCTGAGACAATCTTTGCCTTCAGGACATTGCCGGCCTGTTCCACCACGGCACTTGGGATCGGTGCGCCGGCAGAGACGAAGATCCGCAGGGATTCCAGTTCGCCCTCGTGCTTGGGTGCGGTTTTCACCAGATCCGCCAGGAACGGCGTGGCGGCCATGGTGAAAGCCGGTTTCTCGGCGGCAATCACCTTGCAGACATAGTCCGCGTCCCAGATGTCCTGAAGGATAGCGGTGGTCCCCAGGTAAACCGGCATCATGATGCCGTACATGAATCCGGTCTGGTGGGCCACCGGAGAGGCCATCAACACCTTGTCGTCCGAGCTCAGGTGCAGGCGGTCGGCGTAAGGACGCACATTGGAAAACAGGGTGTTGGAAGTGTGCATGACCCCCTTGGGTTCGCCGGTGGTACCGGAGGTGTAGAGGATCTGGATGGCGTCGTCGGCAGTAAGTTGGCGCTCGGCAAACAGGGCCTTGGTGTCTTGCTTTTCTTCCCAGGGGGTCTCCACCAGGCGTTGTTCAAAGCTGCGCTCGCCCTCTCCGCCGATGACCAGAAGGGTTTCGAGATCCGGCAGCTCCCCGCGAATGCCGTCAACCATGGCCTCGTAATCAAAGCCACGAAAGACCTTTGGAATGACCAGCAGTTTGGCCTCGCCATGCTTTAGCATGAAGCGCAGTTCCCGCTCCCTGAAGATGGGCATGAGCGGATTCAGAATCGCGCCGATGCGCATGCAGGCCAGGTGCAGGGCGGTGGTCTGCCACCAGTTCGGTAGCTGGCAGGCCACCACCTCACCTTTCCCGATACCCAGTGCCACAAGGCCCGCCGCCATGCGGGTGACTTTGTCATTGAGTTCCCGATAAGTGAGGGCGGTGCGGGTGTCGCTGGTGAACTGGTAGCCGACGATGGCTTCCCGGTCCGGGGTGCTGGCGACTGCCTGATCCAGGTAGTCAGTAATGAGCTTGTCGTTCCAGGCGCCGCTTTCGAGCATGGCGGCACGGCGTTCCGGATTGAGAGTGATGCCTGTATCCATCTGATTCACCTGTTGTGTCCGGTTTGTTTTTGTTGGATGGCCTGACCGTAAAAGCAGGTCGTTGCCTTGTCGGTTTCAACATACGCCTTCTCAAAATAATATGTCAATATGTTGCCTTAAAAGCGTTCCGGTGTGGCCTCTGAAAATCGGATAAGTAAGCTTTCATGGCTTTCAATGAAAGTAATAAGAAAGCACCTGTTAGTGGAGATGGTTATGGAGTACAGCAACATATTGCTTGAAAAGCACGAGGCTGTGGTCCAGTTTTGCCAGCGAGGATCGCAACGAGGGTATGACTGCTTTTCTCGAGAAACGTCAGCCCGAGTGGAAGCACCGTTAATCTGCGCAGTTGCCTTGTCAGTTTCAACATACGCCTCTTCAAAATATAAAGCTGGCAGACATGCAGACGGACATCACCCTGGCCCTGCTCGGATGAAGGATGAGGGCACGGCTGCCGTCGAGATCACTTCCATCATGAAGCGCAATTCCTGCGGCAAGGCTCTGGATGTTGCCCGCCTGGCCAGGGATATGCTCGGGGGTAACGGTATCAGTGATGAGTTCGGGGTGGCGCGACACCTGGTGAATCTGGAAGTGGTGAACACCTATGAAGGCACCCAAGATGTTCACGCCCTGATTCTGGGTCGAGCCCAGACCGGGATTCAGGCGTTCTTTTGATCATTCCCAGCCAGGATTGTCGGTATTGCAGGGTCTGGTCTTTGGGTAGTCCTGCACTGAAATGAACGTTGGCCTGCTTTTTTGCACCAGGTCAGGGCGAACCCGGGATGTGACCACATCCTGATCTGGTTTGATTGTGCAAAGTGCACAGGCCAGGTGTCATCCACCCTCTAAATCCATGGCCTTGAGAACCACATGGCACAGACGTTGCGATCTTTCTCTCGTGTTTTCATCAAAGAGAGATATGGCAATGACCACACAAGTAACGCCTCAGGAACAGGACTACCCGCTCAGCCCGGTGCCCATGGACCAGCGCCGCAGTATCTGGTCCATGGGCCTGGTTCTGCTCGGCTTCACCTTCTTCACCGCCACCATGTGGGCGGGTGGCAGCATCGGTGTTGCATTCGATTTTTCAACAATGCTGCTGGTGTTGGCAGTCGGTAACCTTCTTCTGGGTACCTACGCAGCCATTCTTGGCTACATCGCTGCCAAATCGGGGCTGAATACAGCACTGATGTCCCGCTTTACCTTCGGTGAGCTGGGTAGCAAGCTCTCGGATTTCATCCTGGGCTTCACCCAGATTGGCTGGTACGCCTGGGGCACGGCGACCATGGCCATTCTTCTTGTCAAGCTGACAGGCTTGCCCGAGAGCTGGACCACGCCGCTGATGGTGGTGTTCGGTTTCGGCTTCTGTATTACCGCGTTCATTGGTTACAAGGGGCTGGAAATGCTGTCCCGCTTTGCGGTGCCGGCCATGATTATCCTGGTGGCTGTGAGCATGACCATCGCCACGTCGGATGCCGGAGGCTTTGCCGGGCTGCTCGCCATTACGCCCTCTGACGAGATGACAGTGGCTGCCGCCATTACCATGGTATTTGGTACCTTCGTCAGTGGTGGCACCCAGGCCACTAACTGGACCCGTTTTGCCAAATCCGGAAAAACGGCGGTGATCGCGACCCTCTTGGCGTTCTTCCTTGGCAACGGCCTGATGACCCTGATCGGCGCGTTCGGTGCATTGGTATACCAGCAGGCGGATATTGTCGACATCATGGTGGCACAGGGGCTGGCGACCCTGGGTATTCTCATGCTGTTCCTGAACCTTTGGACAACGCAGGATAATACCGTATACAACTTCGCCGTGGCCGGCTGCAATATGATCCGTACCCGCCGGCGAAAGCTGGTCACAGTCTGTGGTGCAGCCATTGGCACATTGTTGGCCGTTCTGGGGATGTATGAGTGGCTCATTCCGTTCCTGGTGCTGCTTGGAACCTTCATTCCACCCATTGGCGGCGTCATCATGGCAAGCTATTTCGTTGGCTACAAACGCAAGTACCCGTCGCTGGATTCTGTGACTCTGCCGGCATTCAACTTTCCCGGTCTGGCGGCTTATGCCATCGGTTCCGCGGCGGCTTATACCTCACCATGGATCGCACCGATCGTGGGCGTTCTGGTTGCCGCAGCAAGTTACGCCGTAGTGCTGGTGGTCAGTGAGGCCGTGCGTGATCGCCGAGCCCAGGTTCTGGGAGCGGCGTAAGTGGCACTGAAATGCCGGGATATTCCGGAACTCCCGGGCCTTGAGAGCATTCAGATGCGGGGCGGGGGTTTCGGCTCGGATAACACGGTACGCTGGCCTTATGTCGCCGAGAACCGGTCGTTCAGTCACTGGGTCAAAGGCGGTGAGCTGGTTTTTGTCACCGGCATCAGTCGGCACCGGAGTCCGGCCAACCTCGCTGAATGCCTGTACGAGGGCAGAGAATGCGGTATATCGGGGTTGGTCGTGCTGACGGGCGATGCCTACATCGGGCAGTTACCCGCCATGTTGAGCCGTCTGGCGGATGAACTTGCCATTCCATTGTTCGAGCAGCCCTATTCGCTGCCAATGGTCGAGGTGACCGAAACCATTGCAAGGGCGATCCTCGCATCAGAGCGGGCTAAGGAATCGCCGGATGAAGGGCTGGCCGAAGCTTTGGTGGCTGGTATTGGTCGCCATCAGCTGGATCGGCTCATCGGACAGTATCTGCCCGGGGCGGCAGCCACACTGGAGGAAAGCCGTGATCTGCTCGACGCCTGGTTCACTGAGAAAGGCAACCAGAGCGCTATGGCCGAGGCGCTGGATTGTCACAGGAATACCATCCGTAACCGGATGAATCGGTTGGCTGAGGAGATGCCTCCGGAGGCAGACCCGAACGAATACTTCAAAACCCTGGTGCTGGCCCATTTGTTGTCGAGGCCATGATTCGCCAGTGGAATTCTGTGTGGAGATGTCATGAGTGAACGTTTGAGTGCGATTGTTAACGCCCGCCTGCAGGGCCAGGAGGGTTTATACCGGTTGTCTCTTGCCGACGGTCGGTTCAGTGAAATTACCGCCCAGAATGCACCTGAAAGGACTGCAGAAAACGAGCTGGACGCCGGCGGAAATCTGGTCGCGCCTCCTTTTGTGGAGCCGCACATTCATCTGGATGCGGCCATGACCGCCGGCGAGCCACGCTGGAACCAGAGCGGTACGCTGTTTGAGGGTATTGAATGCTGGTCTGAGCGCAAGGCCAGCCTGACGCGCGACGATGTGATCGGCCGGGCGGAGCAGACGCTGAAACTGTTTGCAGACAACGGTATCCAGCATGTCCGCACCCATGTGGATGTGACAGACCCGACGCTGACGGGACTGAAGGCGATGCTTGAGGTGCGCGAGCGCATGGCTGAAACGGTGGATCTCCAGATCGTGGCGTTTCCCCAGGAGGGGCTCTGGTCGTTTCCTCAGGGTAAGGAATTGATGGAGGAGTCGGTGCGTCTGGGAGCAGACGTCGTCGGTGGTATTCCCCATTTTGAATTCACCAGGGATTATGGCGTCGAATCGGTGCGCTGGCTGGTGGAGTTGGCCCATAAACACGACCGTCTGGTCGATGTCCACTGCGATGAGATCGACGACCCTGAATCCCGCTTTCTGGAAGTTCTGGCGGCCGAAGCCCTCAGGCTGGATTATGGCTCCAGGGTCACTGCCAGCCACACCTGTGCCATGGGTTCCTACAACGACCATTACTGCAGCCGGTTATTCCGACTGTTGAAGAAATCCGACCTGCGCTTCCTGTCAATGCCCACCGAGAGCCTGCATCTGCAGGGGCGATTTGACGGATATCCCAAACGACGCGGCCTGACCCGCGTGCCTGAGCTGCTCGATGCAGGGCTGAAGGTGGCGTTCGGACAGGATTCCATCCGCGACCCCTGGTACCCGCTGGGCAACGGCAACCTGCTGAGGACTCTGGATGTGGGCCTGCATGCCTGCCACATGCTGGGCATGGGCTGGATTGATCGATCCCTGGAACTCATTACCGATAACGGTGCAGCGGCACTGGATCTGAAAGAATACGGTATTGGCGAGGGGCTGCCCGCTCGTTGTGTTGTCCTTCAGGGCCAGTCACCTTATGAGGTGCTGTTGGGGCAGTTGCCGGTTCTGGCCTCGGTTCGTGATGGTCGGGTTTTGATCCACAGGCAGGGCTGACGTCGGGTTAAAACTCGACGTCGGAAAAAACACCCGTAATACCCATGTGTTTATCCTGCGTATCAATCAGTACCCCCGGGTTGAGGATGCCGTGGGGGTCCAGAAACTGTTTGCCGGCAGCCAGGGTTTGGCGGAACAGCGGTGACGTCTGCTGTTCATAGCCATAACGGTGATCCCGGCCGACCGCATGGTGGTGAGTAACGGTCGCACCCTGCTCAGCCAGCACTTCCATCGAGATGCGCTTGAGCTGTTTCCACTTTTCCAGGGCCTTGCCCAGATTGCCGGTCGTGTCGCCCACGCAGTAAAAGGTGAAATAGGGCGCCGGGCCGTCCGGGTAGACGTGGGTAAAGCGGCAGGAAAATGAAAACGGCCGTTGGGTGATGTCGCGAAGCGCAGACTCCATGGTCGATTTTACCGCCTTGTAGAGGCTCGGGAACTTATCCCAAGTGATCGCAGTTTCGAAAGTGTCGGCAATCATGCCCATGGCGGTTAATCGGTTGCGCCAGTACGGCATGCGAATGAAAGCGTTCCGCCAGGACTCGGCTTCGTTTGATCCTTTCCCTGAATGATCGGAATTGTAGGCAATGCCATCTTTTTGCAAAACGCCGCCGTGTTCCTCGGCAATCGCCACGGCCCGCTCAATTTTGTTCTCCTGGGATTGGTCCGCGGATTCGAAACCAAGAACCAGTATGGCGCAAGGCCTGTCGGCGATCCTGTTGATCATCACTTCCGCCTCATCCAGCAGGCGGCAGTTCGAGGGAAATAAGCCCGATTGAGCGATCTGTCTGACCGCGTCGACACCCTTCATGAATCGATCAAAACGCAGTGACGCAGTGGCCCGCCAGGTCGGGCGATGCTGCAGTCGCATGGTGGCTTCGGTAATGATTCCCAGCATGCCTTCCGAACCACAGATCATGCGGTCTGCCGAAGGTCCCGCGCCTGATCCGGGTAACGCGCGGGTCTCGATGATGCCTTTTGGCGTGATCAGCCGGGTTGCTTCCACCATGTCTTCGATGTGCGTGTATACGGTGGCAAAATGGCCGCCAGCGCGCGTTGCGAGCATTCCGCCGAGGCTCACGAATGGAAAGCTCTGGGGATAATGGCGCAGTGTCAAACCGTGCTGTTTCAACTGCTGTTCAAGGTCGGGGCCTTTGATGCCGGCCTGAATGCGTGCGCGACGACTGACAGGATCAATCTCCAGAATCCGGTTCAGGTTCTCCATGTCGACACTGATCGTCGCCTGGTAGGTGTCGCCAACATCGGGCTCCACGCCGCCACAGACACTGGTGCCGCCACCGAACGGAATAAGTGCGATGTTGTTTTCGGAGGCATAGCGGAACAGCTGCTGGATATCGTCTTCCGCCTTGGGAAAAGCAACGGCATCGGGCGGGTTGGGCACTTCCCGCATCAGCATCCTGGCCATATCGGCGTAGGACTTTCCGTAGCTATGCACCAGGCGGTCGTAGGTGGTGGTGGAAACAATGTCTGAGAGATGTCCGGGGACTGACGATAACCGGGATGCCGGGAGGTCAAAGTCTTCAACCTTTGGCGGCTCAATCTCCACCACGCCTTCCGGCACGAACATGTTCGTAACGGTCTCGATCATGGCGTGTTCTTCAGGGTGCAGATCCTCATCTGCATAGCCCCAGCCCCAGAATCTCAGGGGTTTGCGAAGTGACTTTGTGCCGGATTCAGACATCGGATTCTCCATCAATGAGGGTTATGCCCCGTTACTCTGAACACTTCATCTTTTGAAATGATATCCTCGTACACGGTTATCAGGGACGCAAATCTTCCCTGAAGGCTGATATCTTCCAGGCCACCTTCAACGAGGAGTTAGAGCCTTATCCATGAGAGTTATTATTCGTTATTTTTTTCGCACCCTGCGTCTGGTACTGACGCCCTTCATGCTGCTCAGTGAAAAGCTCAGCACGCCCGAAAGCGTTACCCGCTCTGCTGAAGAGCAGGCCCGCGCCGACGAGGCCAGCAAGGACCTCGCTCTTTACCAGTTCAAGGCCTGCCCGTTCTGCATCAAGGTAAGAAAGGAAATCGCCCGGCTTGGCCTCAACATCGAAACCCGCGATGCCCAGCATGATCCGGAGCATCGTGCGGCGCTGGAGGCTGGCGGCGGCCGCATCAAAGTGCCCTGCCTGAAGATTCAACAGGAGGATGGCAGTGAGCGTTGGCTTTACGAGTCTGATGAGATCAAGGCGTGGTTGCAGGAGCGGTTTGAGCCGGTTTGATGGCAGTCGCTGATAGATTGGTACCTTGCTTCAGGTGATGCATCGGTAGATGTCACTCCCCGGAAACAGGTGCGCAACTGTTGGGAAATGGGTGGTCGGAATCAGGACAGCGGAGCAAAAAGCACCGAGTGGTTGTCATAATGGCGTGACCTGTCTGGTCTATATTGGATGGTTTTGTTGGGCTAAGGAGCGAGAGCATGCAGGATCGGGTCGATGGGGAAGGCGCTGCGCCTCTCTATCTTAGAGTGCGAGACCAATTGGCTGCGCGGATCGAGAAAGGGCTTTTAACGCCCAATACCCGGTTGCCCTCCGAGCGTATTCTCGCGGAAGAGCACAACACGACTCGGGTCACGGCCCGACTGGCACTGGCTCAGCTTGAAGCGGAAGGCCGTATCTACCGTTCAAACCGGCGAGGTTGGTTTGTGTCGCCTCCCAGATTGATCTACAAACCCACACATGACTACAGCTTCTCGGAGAATGTAACAGCGCAAGGCCGAGTTCCTGCAACCGAAACGCTAGACGTGACACCCACGCAGGCTGGCACCTGGTTGGCTGCCCGGACCGGCCTTACGGTTGGTGACCCGATTGTCTGGCTTCGGCGCCGCCGGCAGATTGATGATCGACCGGTATTGGTCGAGAACATTTACCTGAATCCCAAGCGTCTGCCAGGTATTGAAACCTACAACTTCGACCGCTCCCTCTGGAAGTTGCTGCGAGAGCAGTATGGCGTGGAGTTACGCGGTAAACAGATCGAAATGTATCCGACGGCGTTGGTGGATCCGCAAGCCAGTGCAATTGGGGTGACAGCGGGTACAGCCGGTCTCTATGTTACCCGCTGCAGTCGGGATGCCGACGGCTGTTTCGTAGAGTTTGATGAAGAGTTCTGGTTGCACGATGCGTTGAGCATCCAGGTCGACGTGAGCTGATCCGAGCCGACCTTGCCGCTGGACTGTCATCAGGCCTTCATTAAATCGTCATAGTTCCTCGCCAAACTGGTCTATACCAGATTAGCGAGGAGCAATCATGCCCACAGTCAATCACCCGGATGTCGTTATCATTGGAGGCGGCATCCTTGGGTGCGCCATAGCCCGTTATCTCAGTCGGGTGCCCGGCCTCAGCGCTGTCGTTATTGAGCGCCATGGTCTGGGTGAGCAGACGACCAGCCACGCTGCGGCACTTCTGACCCGTATTCGACCGCATCGCGCACTGACGGATATGGTGATGGAAACCTTCCGGGCCATTGAAGAGCTGGGCGAGGATCGGAATGAGCCGCTGCCCCTGAGAAAAGTGGGTAGTCTGCAGGTCTCGGAGTACCCCGGTGGACAGCGTCAGATTGAACAAACTGCCCAGCGAGCCGATGAGGCAGGAGTGTCCGCTGAACGGATCGGCAGCTCCGATGCAATGCGACTTGCCCCCTGGCTTGAGCTGGCATCAGATACGTCTGCCCTATGGTTGCCAGACGACGGTTACATTGACCCCTATACTCTCTGCCAGGCCTATGCCGCCGACGCCAGGCGCAATGGCGCCCGGATTCTTTTGAACCGGACGGTCTGCGAACTCCTGAGGAACGGTTCGAAGGTCACGGGCGTGCGCCTCGCAAATGGCGAGACGATCTTTGCCGGAACTGTCATTGATGCTGCCGGTCCCTGGAGCACGGCGCTGGCAATGCAGGCGGGAATTCACCTTGGCATGGCACCGGTTCGCAGCCATTACTGGATATCCGCACCACACTCACGTGTGACCACCGACGGCCCGATGACGATTCTGCCCGATAGCGGCGCCTACGCCCGCCCGGAAGTGGGCGGATTGTTATTCGGGCTACGAGACCCGCAATCGGTCGTGGCTCATCCCAATGCTTTACCGGACAACCTCCAGGGTTTTCGTTTCGATACGGACCCGACGGGCGACCTGGCCCTTGAAAGCGGCTACGAGGCACTTCGCTCACAGCTTCCCGTGCTGGACGAGTTACAACTGGCTCACTACGTCAGCAATGTCTCTAGTTACACGCCGGATGGTTTTGCCCTGCTGGGCCCAATGCCGGGTGTCGAGGGTTTCATGGCCGCCACCGGCTGCTCCGGCGCGGGTATCGGCATGTCCGGTGGTATCGGCCGGTTAGTCGCTGAGCTGGCAACCAACCAGAGCACCTTCGTAACCCCCGAACCGTTCCGCCTGGATCGCTTCGGCGCCATTGATGCCTACAGCCCCGATTTCATCCGCCGCTGCGCCGAGGCTCGCGCCCGCAAGCGCACCGGCTAAATCTGATGGAGATCTCCATGACCCAGAAAGATCCGTATCTGCTCACTCCCGGTCCATTGACCACCAGCCTCTCCGTGAAACAGGCCATGTTGCACGATTGGGGCTCCTGGGATAGCGACTTCAACGGCCTAACAGCCGAAATGTGTGAGCGATTATTGAACGTAGCAGGCGGCAGTGCCAGCCATGTCTGCGTGCCCATGCAGGGCAGCGGCACATTTGCGGTGGAAGCCACGCTTGGTACGGTGATTCCTCCAGCCAGTACAACCCTGGTATTGATGAACGGAGCCTACGGGCAGCGGATCGGCAAAATTCTCGACACGCTGGGGCGCCCGTATCTGGCCATTGATAAGGGGGATTACCACCCGCCGCGCGGCGACGAGGTTGCCGTTGCCTTACAAGAGCATCCCGAGATTGAACAGGTTGTGGTGGTTCACTGTGAAACCAGCTCCGGCATTCTTAATCCGATCGAAGAGATTGCCGAAGTGTGCCGACAGGCACGCAAGCGCCTGATCATCGACAGCATGAGCGCCTTTGGCGCCTTGCCGATCAATGTGGTCGAGCTGCCCTGTGCGGCCCTCGTGTCGTCAGCCAACAAGTGCTTCGAGGGTGTGCCGGGTTTCGGCTTCGCCATTGTTGAACGGGAATTGCTATCGGCATCAGCCGGCCAGTGCCATAGCCTGTCCCTCGATCTCCATGACCAGTGGCAATACATGGAGAAAACCGGGCAGTGGCGCTACACCCCGCCCACCCATGTGGTGGGCGCCTTTCTCCAGGCCATGCGCGAACACGAAGCCGAGGGTGGTGTGGACGGACGTCTGGCCCGCTACAGCCGCAATCGGGATCGTCTGGTGAGTGGCCTTCGTGAGATCGGCTTCCGGACATTGCTGGCGGATGAGTGGCTGTCGCCGATCATCACCACCTTTCTGTCTCCGAACAGCCCGGCATTTGAATTCCGTCGCTTCTACGACGCGATCAAAGCTCGTGGTTTCCTCATTTACCCCGGCAAACTCACCGTTGCGGACAGTTTTCGGGTGGGCTGCATTGGCCAGCTCCACGATGAACAGATTGACGCCGTTATTACCGCAGTTGCCGAGGCCTGCCAGGAGCTCGGCCTGTCGATACCCGTTGCGGCGCCCGCTGTTGCACCCGACAACCTCGAAACCGTCTGAATTCTGAAGGGAGAACGTTATGCATACCTATACCCGTCGTTACACTGGGCCGCTCCAGGCGGTGATTATGGACCTCGCCGGCACCTGCGTGGACTTTGGATCACTGGCGCCCATCCAGGCTTTTATGAAGCTGTTCGAAGCAGAAGGCATCGACCTGTCCGAAGCGGAAGCCCGTGAGCCCATGGGCACTGAAAAACGCGAACACATCCGCCGCATACTGGCGATGCCACGAATCCGAAACCAGTGGCGCAATGCTTTCGGCAGTGAGCCTGAACGCCCGGATATTGATCGACTCTATAACGCCTTTCTGCCGCTGCAGACAGCGGCCATTGCTGAACGCACCAAGTTGGTCCCTGGGGCCCTGGCTCTGCAGGAGCAACTCCGTGAACAGGGCATCAAACTCGGTGTGAATACCGGATACAGCCGCGAAATGGTGAACGTAATGCTGCCAGGGCTGGCTGCCCAGGGCTTTGAGCCGGAAAGCGTCGTTGTGGCAACGGAAGTACCTCAGGGAAGGCCGGCGCCTCATATGAGTTTTAAAAATGCGCTCGAACTGGGAATCACCGCCGTGCAGGGCTGCGTGAAAGTTGACGACACGACTACAGGTATTGAAGAGGGCTTGAACGCCGGTATGTGGACAGTGGCGGTTGTGGCGTCCGGGAATGCGGTAGGGCTCAGCGAGGAGCAGCTTTCCGCCCTTAGCGAGGCTGAACGAGCGGACATTCTGGTTCGCGGGCATCGTGTGATGGCGCAGTCAGCGGCCCACTATGTGATTGACTCCATTATGGATTTGCCGAATGTGCTCGCCGATATTGGACGGCGGTTGCAAGCCGGTGAACATCCGTAAGCGATGGCCAAGGAAACGTCACATCGCTGTCACGTCCTTGCAATCAAATAGCTCTAAGGTAGTGGTGATCGAAACTGGTATAGACCAGAAAGAGAGCGCCTCAACCTGACCTCGTAATAAGGAGACTTGCGTGAAACACCTCAAAAAAGCCCTTGCCCTGACCACACTGGCTGTCGCCATGAATGCCAATGCCCAGACCGAACTGACCGTGTACACAGCGGTTGAAGCAGAGGACCTCCAAAAATACGCCGAGCGTTTCAACGAAGACCATCCGGACATCAAGATCAACTGGGTTCGCGATTCCACCGGCGTTGTCACCGCGCGCCTGCTGGCAGAAAAGCAGAACTCCCAGGCGGATGTGGTCTGGGGACTGGCAGGCACCAGCCTGCTGCTGCTGAAAAATGAAGGTATGTTGGTTCCCTATGCGCCGGAAGGGCTGGAAAAATTGTCTCCGAAATTTCGCGACCGCGATGAAACACCTTCCTGGGTGGGTATGGATGCGTGGATGGCCGCCATCTGTGTGAACACCATCGAAGCTGAGAAAAACAACCTGCCAATGCCCTCCAGCTGGGATGATCTGACCAAGCCGGTATACGAGGGCCATGTGGTTATGCCGAACCCGAATTCCTCCGGTACCGGCTTCCTGGACGTCTCTGCATGGCTTCAGATGATGGGTGAGGACAAAGGCTGGGAGTTCATGGACGGGCTGCACCAGAACATCAGCCGTTACACCCACTCCGGTTCCAAGCCTTGCAAGATGGCGGCTTCCGGAGAGACCACTATAGGCGTTTCCTTCGCTTTCCGTGGTGCCCGCCTAAAGGAACAGGGCGCGCCGCTTGAACTGGTGTTTCCTGAAGAAGGCCTGGGTTGGGAAGTGGAAGCGACTGCGATTGTCGACGGGACGGACAAGATGGAAGCCGCCCAAACGCTGGTTGACTGGTCCATCACCCGCAAGGCCATGGAAATGTACAACGAAGGCTACGCCATCGTGGGCATGCCGGGTGTGGCACAGCCGGTAAAGTATTTTCCGGAAAACGCGGACGAGCTGATCATCAACAACGACTTTGGTTGGGCGGCCAGTAACCGTGAGGCCATCCTGGCTGAATGGGCGCGTCGTTACGACGGCAAATCCGAAGCAAAGTGAGTTGGCGGGTCGGGCGCTAGCCCGGTAAGCCAAGGCGGTGCCCGGTTTCGGGCGCCGCGCCAGATTATTCAAGAGCAGGGGGTACCATGAACCAGAAAACCCAGGGAAGCCGCCTGGAAATCCAGGGCGTCAACAAGTTCTTTGGCGATTTTTGCGCGCTGAAGGATATCAATCTCACCATTGAACCGGGTGAGCTGGTGTGTTTCCTCGGGCCATCCGGATGTGGAAAGACCACCCTGCTTCGCATCATTGCGGGGCTTGAGCACCAGAGTGGAGGGCTGCTCCACCAGGGCGAGACGGACATCTCCCTGAAGCCGCCCCGGGAGCGTGACTTTGGCATTGTGTTCCAGTCCTACGCCCTGTTTCCGAACATGACGGTCACCGACAACATCGCCTACGGATTACGCAGTATCGGCATGCCGAGGGCCCAAGTCCGCAGCCGGGTCGATGAACTACTGGCTCTTGTCGGGCTTGAAGACCAGGCCAGCAAATACCCCGCGCAGTTATCCGGTGGCCAACAGCAACGGGTTGCCCTGGCACGCGCCCTGGCGCCGTCGCCAGGCCTGCTGCTACTTGATGAGCCATTGTCGGCGCTGGATGCCAAAGTGCGACATCACCTGCGCAGTGAAATCCGTAGCCTCCAGAAGCAACTGGGTGTCACTACCATCATGGTAACCCACGATCAGGAAGAAGCCCTGGCGATGGCCGACCGGGTGGTGGTTATGAACAATGGCGTGATTGAGCAGGTCGGTACGCCACTGGACATATACCAGCAACCTGCGTCCGCCTTTGCGGCCTCTTTTATTGGTGCCATGAATTTTATCGACAGCGCTCCTCTGAATGGGCAGCGCGTGAAGGTCGGAAACCGCGAGCTGGAACTGGTCCGGCCATTGCCCACAGCCGAGGGTTGTATCCAGCTGGCCATCCGGCCAGAAGATGTTCACCTCTTACCCAAGGGGGATGGCGAATGGGAAGGGGAGGTTCAGGCCCTGGATTATCTGGGCGCCTTCATCCGGACACACATTCGCCTGAGGGACATTGAGCTGGACCTGGTGGTGGATGTGGACCCACGTTCCGCGCGTCGGCTTGATCTGCGCGTTGGCGGATGTATCTGCCTCAATTTGCCTTCCGACGCCCTGCACTGCTTCGCTGCGTGACGGGCTGCGGAGTTCCGAATGTCTGAGTCCGACCCCGGTAAGTTTTCCATGATTGATACTCCCACGCTTTCGACATCGACCACACGCAATTGGCCGACCCTGGCGGAATTACGCCGGAGGCTCGCCGGCCGTTGGGTGTTTGCAGTGTTGCTGGTAACCGGTTGTCTGGTTCTGACCCTGCTGGTGCTCGCACCCCTCTACACACTGCTTTCGAAAAGTGTCGAGAACAAGGCCGGTGAATTTGTCGGGCTGGAAAACTTTGCCCACTACCTGAGTTCCGGCGGTATCGAATCTGCATTCTTCAATTCCCTCTGGGTGGCCGGGCTCAGCACTGTGATTGTAGTTTCGCTGGCCTTCATGGCGGCCTGGGCACTGACCCGCACGCGCTTGCCATTCACCGGCTGGGTTCGTGGTGTCCTGGTGTTACCGATCCTGGCGCCGTCGCTGTTGCCGGCGATCAGCCTGGTGTACCTGTTCGGCAATCAGGGCGTACTAAAAAGTTGGCTGTTCGGCGCTGAAATCTATGGGCCGATTGGCATTATCATGGGCTCCTGCTTCTGGACCTTTCCCCACGCCCTGATGATCTTGCTGACGGCGATGGACAACGCCGATGGGCGCCATTACGAAGCAGCTACCGCCTTGAAAGCCAGCCCATGGCGCACCTTCTGGACTGTAACGGTGCCCGGTGCCCGCTATGGGCTAGTGAGCGCGGGGTTCGTCGTGTTTACGCTGGTGATTACGGATTTCGGCGTGCCCAAGGTGATTGGTGGACAGTTCGATGTCCTCGCCACGGACATCTACAAGCAGGTGATCGGGCAGCAGAAATTCGAGATGGGCGCGGTGGTCAGCGTGCTGTTGCTGTTGCCGGCCATGCTGGCGTTCATCGCTGACCGCTATGTGCAGCGCAAACAATCCGCAAGCTTTACGGCCAGATCCGTGCCCTACAGGCCCCGCCAGGATCGCAAGCGGGACGCCCTGGGAGCACTGATGCTGACACCGACCGTGATGTTCATTTTCGCCATCATTGGCATGGCTATCTACGCATCATTCGTGACCTTCTGGCCCTACAACCTCGACCTTAGCCTGAACAACTACCAATTCGGCCGTATGGATGGCGGTGGTTGGGGGGCTTACACCAACAGCCTGCAGATGGCGCTGGGCACCATGGTACTCGGAACTGTACTGGTCTTCTTCAACGCCTGGCTGATGGAACGCACACCACAGTCGAGGCTGCTGACCGGGGTATTCCAGTTTCTTTCGCTGCTGCCGCTGGCGGTTCCCGGCCTTGTGCTGGGGCTGTCCTACATCTTTTTCTTCAACCACCCGGACAACCCGATCAACGGCATTTACGGGACCCTGTTCATCCTGATTCTCTGCACTGTCACGCACTTCTACGCGGTTTCCCACCTCACGGCAGTCACGGCGCTGAAGCAACTGGACCAGGAGTTCGAGGCGGTGGGGGAGTCGCTCAATGCTTCCCGATGGCGGGTGCTGTTCACGGTCACGCTGCCCCTGTGCCTGCCAGCCATCCTGGATGTCGCCCTGTACCTGTTTGTGAATGCCATGACCACAGTCTCAGCAGTTGTATTCCTTTACGGCCACGACTCCCAATTGGCCTCGGTGGCTGTGCTGAACATGGACGAGGCCGGTGATATCGCCCCGGCGGCGGCCATGGCCATCCTGATCACGGCAACCTGTGCAGTGGCGAAACTCATCCAGGGGGTACTGCGGTTCTGGGTGGACCGTTCTACCCGGGCGTGGCGGCAGGGCACGGAATGAGTCAGCAGCCTCAAACCCCATGACCATTACGGCGATTGTTATTGTTCTGGTGTCCGCCCTTGCCCACGCCGGCTGGAACCTGTTTGGCAAGAAGGTGAGCCCCAGCGGCGCGTTCTTCTGGTACAGCACCCTGTGGGGTGCACTCCTGACCCTGCCGGTACTGGTGTACTACCGCCCGTTGTTGCATGAACTGGATTCGGGTATCTGGTGTTTGGTGGTTGCCACCGGTTTTTTCCAGGCAACCTATCTCAGCTTTTTGGCTGCGGCCTACCGCCATGGCGAACTGTCGGTGGTGTACCCCCTGGCGCGCTCATCGCCCCTGTTGATCCTGTTGGTCGGCACTCTGTTCCTGGGCACGGCCGAAACCATTACCGCCGCCGCCGTCGCCGGTATTATTCTGATTGTGGCGGGGTGCATCATCTTGCCTATGCACCGGTTCCGGGATTTCCGTCTAACTAACTACCGCAACCTCGCCACCCTGTTCGCCCTTCTCGCTGCTGCCAGCACCGCCGGATACTCGCTCGTCGACGACAACGCCACGGATCAGATGCGAGACCTACTTGATGGTATCGCGTTGGATGGGGAGGTGGCGTTTGTTTTTGTCATCCTCCAGGCTTGGTCGGCCCTGATATGGCTCAGTCTTGGCCTGATCCTGCAGGCAACCGAACGACGGCTTTTAACGGAACTGGTCTCGAACTGGCGCAGCACCATGGCAGCGGGAGTATTGATCCTCGGCACCTACGTACTGGTTGTGTGGGCCATGGCCTATGCGGATGACGTCAGCTACGTGGTAGCCTTCAGGCAAGTCAGCATTCCTATCGGCGTTGCACTGGGCTGGTATTTCCTTGAAGAACCTCTGCACGCGCCCAAATTATTCGGCGTGCTGACCATTCTTGCGGGATTGCTGCTGGTGGTTCTGGGGTGATGGTTCGCCTTGATTCCGTTTGGGAGAGGCAAAGCGTCGCTTTTGCTAGATTGAGGTAACGAAGGGTCATGCCTGTACCACCTCATCAATGAGCACACGCCAGCCTTTTCGCCTTGCGTAGCGCTCCAGAATCGGATCCGGATTCACGGCAACGGGATAGTCCACAGATCTCAAAAGGGGAAGGTCGTTATGGGAGTCTGAGTAGAACCAGACCTTCTCAGGGACGTCGTTGCGCGTCGAGATCCACTCCTTGAAGGCAGTCACTTTGCCATCCCTGAATGGGCGCCGGGTTCCGATGGTGCCTTTGAGGTTGTCGTCCTGCCATTCCACCTGTACGCCGATGTCGTCATCAACGCCGAGGTGTCGGGCGATGGGCGAGACCAGATGCTCTCCCGTTGCCGAGATAATGAGCAGATCGTGCCCTTGGGCTTTGTGCCAGGCTACGCGCTCCCGGCCTGTTGGAAGCACGCGTGGAGGGATCACCTCCTTTACGAATCGATCAATCAGCGCCTCCACCTGGTCCCGCTGCCAACCCTGAATAGGTGCAAGGCTGTATTCCATGTATTCCTGGAGATCCAGGTCGCCGTTGGTATAGGCACTCATGAACGCGCGATTCCTTGCCTCAGACTCGGGGGCGGCATCTATAGCTTCAGCGCGGAGGAATTCGGTGAACAATTGAGAACTGTCGCCCCGAATCAGGGTTTCGTCCAGGTCGAAAATTGCAAGCATGCAGCACTCCTTTGGTATATACCAGAGTGTACTTCAGGCCTGTTACGAGTTTGTTACGGGGCAAGTTGCAAAGTTCATTGTCCAGACAGTTTGGACGCGAGTGAAGCGCCATTTCGTCAGGCAAATAGAGGAACGCCTGACCCAGGGCATGGATCGTAGTTTGATATGAAACCTGGGTGGCTTCAGGTTCGGGAATTGGGGGAAATCCAAAGCTGAATTTCTCCAAAGGTGAGTGTTGGTTTATCCGCCTGAATTTTCGCTTGGGTTCTACCCCATTGCTGCGGACATTCCTTAAAAGAGGCTGAATTTCGCCGAAGGAGAGTCGTTGCCTATCCGTCTGAATGTTCGCTTTGCGACCTTACCAATGTTTTGTTAGTAAGGATGCATGTTTATCAGTTCTCACCTTCATCGGCGACTGGGGCGTGAATGCTCCTATGCCGACCTAAACTGATTAAGTTCAGGAACCATCGCCAACCCGACAACTTCGTAGGCAAGCCCGGAAAACCACTTCTGGGAAATTGTTAAATGTTGTCGCAGGTCATTTTTGAGTGATCAAAATTCAAGCTTGGGAAGTAACATAATAACGCTGAGCAATATCATATCGATATAACCAATTGTTAGGTCCAGGGCTTTCCAGGAAAACAGTCTTATGCATAGGGGACACACCTCGCAAGAATTGTCGGAAATCGAGAGTCGAAGACTCTTTGAACTTCAAAGCCTGGACATTCTTGACACGCCTGACGAGGACCGGTTCGACCGTATAACTCGCCTGGCATCAGCTTTTTTCAAAGCTCCAACAGCGTTGGTGAGCCTTGTCGATCAGAATCGCCAGTGGTTTAAGTCAAGGGTTGGCATGGACGCCTGCGAGACCTCCAGAAATATCGCGGTGTGCCATTATGCGATTGAGGAAAAACGATTTCTTGTAGTAAATGACTTATCGCGCGACCCAAGATTTCACGATAACCCGTTCGTGAAGGATCAGGGGATGCGTTTTTATGCCGGCGCAGTGTTGCGAAGTACGAGCGGTTATGCCGTTGGAACGCTTTGCATCTTGGATACTAAGCCCAGAGAATTCTCCGATCAGGAACTGGACTTTTTGCTTCAATTTGCCCAGCTTGTTGAAAGGGAGCTGAATGAGGGCACACGCCTCGAAAGCTGGCGCAATCAACTGTTCCAGCAAACGCTGTTCGACCCGTGCTCTGAGCTCCCCGGCAGGCGGCTCTTTCTGGAGCAAAGCCGTGCCCTGATGAGCAGTATTCAGCAGGCTGCGATGGTCGTCGTGAGAATCAACAATTACGCGATCTCCGCGCTTGACCTGTCTCTGGAAGAACAAACGTTACTGAATCGCGAGATTGCAGACCACATCCGCAGTCTATTCGATAATGCGAGTGTTTCGGGCGATTTGGGCGATGGTCGCTATTGCGCGCTGATAGCCATTACAAACCCGGAAACTGAATCTACCGATAACCTGCAGCACCAAAGATACCTTCAGGAACTTCAAGTTGCTTTCTCACAGCCTTTCACTCTGGACGGGAGAAGCATTATCCCGACCGTGGGCATCAGCCTTTATCCTGGCGATGGTGAAAATCCAGAACAGTTGCTGATCAAGTCAGATCTGGCCAGGCCGAAGCGGGCGTTGCCCGGCACTGTTTCGTTCTACTGTTCCGAAACTGCTGCGCTACATCAACGTTCGGTAGACATTGAGACTAGACTCAGAGAAGCAACCCGCAACGAGTCTCTGACCCTCTGCTATCAGCCGAAATACTGTCTTGCCGATGGAAAGATCTGCGGCGTGGAAGCCCTGTTGCGCTGGCACGATCCATCGCTTGGGCGCATCGGGCCAGACGAATTCATTCCAGTCGCCGAGAAAACGGGCCTGATTCATGAAATAACTTCTTGGGTGATGGAGCGGGCATGGCAACAGGTTCCGGAGCTCAGGCAGTATCTGAAAACAGAAAACATTGCGGTGGCGATTAATCTCTCTGCCCAGGATCTTCTTAAACCGGCGTTCCCTGAGTGGGTAGAACGTGCCTTGAGGTGGCATAACCTCTCTGGCGATTCAGTCGTGTTTGAGATTACGGAGAGCAGCCTCGTAGAGGACATTGAACAAGCAAAGCAGAACATGATGGCTTTGAAAAAACTGGGGATCACCTTCCATATCGACGACTTCGGCACAGGTTTTTCAAATCTGAGCCAACTTCATCAACTCCCGCTTGACGCATTGAAAGTCGACAAAAGCTTTGTCAACCAGCTTGGCGAATCCGTGGATGGCGATATTGTCTGCCGCAGTATCATTGCGCTCGCCAAATCCTTGAATCTGCGAGTGATTGCCGAAGGTGTGGAGAATGCTGTACAGCTGAAAACGCTAACTGAGTTGGGCTGTGATGCCGTACAGGGTTTTCTGCTGGCAAGGCCGATGGAGGCCCGTGCACTTGAGCGTTTACCCTTGGCCCTATCGGACATTGTCTGATGCGATGCAGGCAAGCGCTCAAGGTTTTGTAGCAAAAGCCGTTGAATTGGACCGAGACTTTACGATTGCGATTTAAATTTGGTGATGAGCTTCACCGCGAATTCGGGATTTCAAGATGTTAAATGATTTGGTCGTTGATGGCCGTTACAAGAAAACGCTGGATCAGTCCATACACGCGGTTGTAAGTATCGATGCGCAGAACCGGGTCATATATTTCAATGATGCGGCGGAGCAGCTTTGGGGGTTTCAGAGGAGCGAGGTCCTCGGGCGAAACGTAAAAATGCTGGTGCCTGCAGAAATCAGAAGCAAGCATGATGGTTTCATAGAGCATCATCGCTCAACGGGCCAAAACCGGATTGTTGGCACTTCGCGGGATGTTCTGATGGAGTGCAAGGACGGGAGCAAAGCCTGGGTAAATATCGCTTTAACCCATGTACTGCACCGGGGTAAGTCAACATACACAGCCTTTGTCCATGACATCTCCGCTCAAAAGAGAGCCCAGGAAATTGTTAATCAAACGCTTGAACAAGCGCTTGACGCAGTAGTGACGATCGATGGTGATAACCTGATCACATTTGCCAATGCATCCGCGGAGAAACTCTGGGGTTACAGCCGTCAGGAGATGCTTGGTAAAAACGTGAAAATGCTGGTGCCCGAAGAGTATCGCAGCAACCATGATAGTTTTGTGAACCGCAACCGCGAAACGGGCGAGAACAAGATCGTCGGTTCTACTCGTGAGGTCCCGGTAGTACGTAAAAATGGTGAGCACCGATGGGGCAGCTTTGCCATCTCGAAAATCCGGCTTCCTGAAGGAGAGATTCAGTACACAGCTTTTGTAAAAGACGTGACCGAGGAGGTTGAGCGTCGTGAAGAGTTCAAAATGCTGTCGATGGTTGCTGATGAAACGGATAACGCTGTCATCATAACTGATGCTGCAGGCCGGACAAGATACGTAAACCAGGGCTTCGAAAAACTAACCGGTTATTCGCCGGAGGAGATGCGGGGAAGGAAACCGGGCGAGTTGTTGCAAGGCCCAGGCACAAACCCGGAAACAGTTGAAAAGATCTCCCAGAGACTCAAAAATCGCGAACCCTTTTACGATGAGCTGCTGAACTATAACAAGCATGGCGAGGCTTACTGGATTTCAGTGTCAATAAACCCTGTCTTCGATGACGAGGGCAAGCTATCAAGTTTCATCTCTATTCAGGCCGACATAACAGAGTCAAAACAAAGGGCCTTGGAAGCGGAAAGACGGTTTGAGGCTATCAGCGTCAGTAACGGCATCATGCAATGGAGCCTTACAGGAGAACCGGAATCTTTCAATAGCTATATGCTCACGCATCTTGGATCTGAGGATCCGAATAACGCTGAAATCCGTTCAAACAATCTGAAAGTGATGCTTGGCGAGGAGGATTTCGCCAGAGTTTTGAATGGAGAACAGGTAAAGAATTTACTGGTCTTTAAAGGCGCGAACAGAGAACAGAAACGCTTCGATACGGTCGTCGCTCCGATATTCAATTCGGAAGGCAAAATCAAATATCTCGTGTCCTACGGCATCGACGTGACTAGCCGCGCCAAAGCCGTTGAGGTCACGGAACTAGAAATGGACAAGGTAGAGGCCTCCAGCAGCGAGATTCAGCAGATAATTGGAGTTATCAATGGCATCGCCGAACAAACGAACCTGCTGGCTCTCAATGCGGCGATCGAAGCTGCACGGGCAGGCGACGCTGGGCGCGGTTTTGCGGTTGTCGCGGACGAGGTTCGGCAGTTGGCGAAACGCTCTGGTGAATCTGCCTCTGAGATACGTCGTCTGGTTGACCAAACCAATCAGCGCGTCCGCGCCCTTGCCGATGCTCTTCAATCCCTGAACGGTGAGGACGAGTGAGGCATTGCCAAGCCGGGAAAAGCCCCATTTGGTTCTACAGTCTGGGATGACGGCCTAGAATATTGACACGCTGACGCAACATCGGTGGCTGGGTCAGCACTGGGGATTGTCCGGTTCGTGGTGGATCTAGATTCTAGGAAGTCCGGCGGCGGGGTCTTTTGGGGTTGCCGCTTTGGTCGAGCGGCTTTTTGCTCCTCGGCCATCGCCTGATCTGGTTTGACGTCGATGGCAGCGAGGGCACCGTTCACTGCTAGCATTTCCAAAAATCTGAACGTTCGCTTTGCGACCGTAGCGACCTCAATGAATCTTTTTTTCCGGAGGCGCTTTGGTTTCGTTCAGTGCAAAGGTCAGATTGCGATCGCCCCAATTTCCTTCCGAATTTGTACGGACACACAGTGGACACAATTTGGACACAGCCAAATAAAAAAGGCCTGCGTTTTCACGCAAGCCTTTGAAAATAATGGCGCGCCCGATAGGATTCGAACCTATGACCTTTGCCTCCGGAGGGCAACGCTCTATCCAGCTGAGCTACGGGCGCTTCGAGCTCGACGATGGCTCGCCGATTTCGAGTGCGCAATCTTACGTGCGAAGCGGGTCGCTGTCCAGCCCCTGAGGCCAAGTCCTGCCATCAGTTTTGGGGCAGTCGCTGCTCGGGGGTAATGGTTACCAGGTTGTTGTCGTTGCTGAAGGTTACCTCGCCGTCCTGGATGGTCACCTGGAAGCTCATGGACCGGTCCGCGAGTGCGGCCAGCGCCTCCGTGTCATCGCCGGGCAGGTGGATGATGGTGAGGTTGTCGAAACGTTCCAGCTTGCCATGATGTTTGTCCCACCAGACCGGAAAGGCGCGGTCGCCATAGGTGTAAAGGATCACTTTTTCTGCGCGGTTGCAGGCCTTCCTTATTCGGTCTTCCTCGGGCAGACCAAGTTCAATCCACAATTCAATCTCGCCGGTCAGGTCTTTCTGCCACAGCTCCGGTTCGTCGTCGGTGCTCAGGCCCTTGGTGAATTCCAGGGCGTCGCTGGCGTTCAGGGCAAAGGCGAGCAGCCGGATCATTACGCGCAGGTCGGTTTCAGACGGGTGCTGGGCGATGGTCATGTGATGGTCCGCGTAGTAGTGGCGGTCCATATCGGCAATGTTGAGCGTCGCCTTGAGGATGGTTGCTTTGAGCGCCATGGGCTTCCTGCATTGGTATCGAAGTGGTGGTTTGGGCTAGTGTAATGCAATTCTTTCCCGGGTGAGTGTAAGCGCATGTCGATGTTGCGTGGTTTTCTGGTTCTGGTCTTGTTCTTTATTCTCGGCGAGTCTGTGCGCCTGCTGCTGGCGCTGCCGGTGAGTGGCGGTGTGCTGGGGATGGTGGTCATTACGTTCACGCTGATGCTCAAGGGCAGTGTGAGCGATGATCTGGCTTTGGCCAGCCAGGGGCTGATTTCGGTGCTGGTGTTGCTGATCATGCCAGGCGTCGTGGGTGTGTTTTTTACCGCTGATCAATTCTCCGGACAGTGGCTGGCAGTCGCGGCCGCCTTGCTGGTTGGTACCTTCCTGAGTGTGTTGACCACGCTCGTGCTGATGAAGCTGGTGACCACCAGGGGAGTCAGTGATCGTGAGTGAACTCCTCATTCGTTTCCAGGCGTTGCCGGATACGCTGGCAACCACCCCGATTCTGGCTATCGGTTTGACCCTGGGCGCGTTTTTTGTCGGTAACTGGCTGTTCTCCCGGGTTGGCCGGCCCTTGTGGCTACCGCCTGTGGTTCTGTCGGCGTGTCTGTTGTCCGGTGTTATTGCGATTCTGGCGGTGGACTATCACGATTATCAGCAGGGCGCCCGCTGGCTCACCGTGCTACTGGGCCCGGCCACGGTGGCCCTGGGCATCCCCCTGTATCAACAGATGCACCATATCCGTGCCATGTGGCGTCCGATTGTGGTCACTCTGCCAATTGCTGCCACCATGGCCGCGGTTTACGCCGTGGTCATTGGCTGGGCTCTCGGCGCCACGCCGGAGGTGTTGGCGTCTCTTGCGCCCAAGTCAGTGACGGCCCCGATCGCCATCGGTATAACCGAGCAGTTGGGTGGTTCGGTGCCGTTGATGATGGGCGGTCTGTTGATCACCGGCGTGGTGGCAACCCTCTTCGTCGACCTGCTCGCCCGGCTTTTGCCGGTTACAGACGAACGTATTCTCGGTTTTGCGCTGGGGCTGAATGGACATGCCATAGGAACGGCACGGGCCTTCGAAATCAGCCATACAGCCGGTGCATTTGCCTCCCTCGGAATGGGGCTCACTGGTGTTTTTACTGCCCTGATGCTGCCATTGGTTTTCCGTTTGTAGGAGGCTCTGGCATGGCTGAGCCGGCAACAAATAGTTGCACAAAATTAAGACAACAGGCTTGCATTCTTGGATTCTAATGACAATAATTATCATTATTCTTTATTGTCATTGGTGAGTCACTGTTATGTATGTTTGCCTTTGCCACGGCGTAACCGACCGGGAAATTCGCGAAGCTGCTGATAACGGCATTTCGTCCATGCGCCAGCTTGGGAAGGAGCTGGGTGTTGGAACCCAGTGCGGACGCTGCGCCTGCACGGCACGTGAGATACTGCGCGAGAGTCGCTCACCCGATTATATGGCAATGGCTAATATGCTGGCCCAGCCTGCCTGACTGGCCTGATTGTCTGGCTCTATTTTTCTCCTGTCTGATAAGCGGCTATCCTAAGAGACTGATTCATTCGGCCATCAGGGAGCCAGACTATGAAAGGCGATAAAAAGGTCATCCAGCATCTGAACAAGGTCCTCGGCAACGAGCTGACTGCGATCAACCAGTACTTTCTCCATTCCCGCATGTACAAGGATTGGGGTATCACCAAACTGGCGGCCAAGGAATACGAAGAATCCATCGACGAAATGAAGCACGCAGACCAGCTCATTGAGCGGATCCTGTTTCTCGAGGGCCTGCCCAACCTGCAAGATCTCAACAAACTGCTGATCGGCGAGAATGTCGAGGAAATGATCTCCTGCGATCTCAAGCTGGAGGAAATTGCCCATACCGACCTGAAAGAGGCCATCCTTTACTGCGAAGAGGTGCAGGACTTCACCAGCCGTGAACTGTTCCGCAGCATTCTGGACAGCGAAGAAGAGCACATCGACTGGCTGGAAACCCAGCTTGAAATGATTTCCCAGATGGGAATCCAGAACTACATCCAGCTTCAGTCATCCTCTGCGGAGTAACACACGACAATGGACCTGTCCTGTTTTAAAGCTTACGACCTGCGTGGCCGGGTGCCGGATCAGTTGAATCCGAACCTGGCCGAGAAAATCGGGCGCGCCTATGTGGAAATCACCGGCGCCAAAAAAGTCATCGTAGGCTACGACATTCGCCTTTCCAGCCCGGACATCGCCGAAGCCCTCAGCTCCGGTCTGATGGCGGCCGGTGCGGATGTGTTTGATATCGGTCTGTGCGGCACCGAGCAGGTGTATTTTGCCACCAGCCATTACAAGATGGACGGCGGCATCATGGTGACTGCCAGCCACAATCCCAAAGACCACAACGGCATGAAAATGGTCGGCCCCGAATCCCGGCCGATCAGCTCCGACAACGGTTTGAACGACATCCGCGATCGGGTTCTGGAGCCGTTCGGTGATGCCCCGGAGCAGGGTCGATATGAGCCTCTGGAGGTCATGAGCGCCTACATTGACCACCTGCTGGGCTACGTTGATGCGGCCTCATTGACGCCAATGACCATTGCCGTCAATGCCGGTAATGGTGGCGCCGGCCTGGTCATCGACGAACTCGAACAGCACTTGCCCTTCGAATTCGTAAAAGTGCACCACCAACCGGATGGCCACTTTCCCAATGGCGTACCCAATCCGATCCTGCCGGAAAACCGCGCCGCCACCGCCGACGCCGTCATCGCAGAAGGCGCCGCCATGGGCATCGCCTGGGACGGCGACTACGACCGGTGCTTCTTCTTTGACGAAAACGGCCGTTTCATCGAGGGCTACTACATCGTCGGCTTGCTGGCAGACCAGTTCCTGCGTAAAACCGGCGGCGGCAAAGTCATCCACGATCCGAGGCTGACCTGGAATACCCTCGACCTCGTCAAAGCCGCCGGCGGCGAAGCCATCGAAAGTAAAACCGGCCACGCCTTCATCAAACAGAGAATGCGCGACGAAGACGCCGTCTACGGTGGCGAAATGAGCGCCCACCACTATTTTCGGGACTTCGCCTACTGCGACAGCGGTATGATCCCCTGGCTGTTGATCGCCGAACGGCTCTGCCAGTCCGGCCAGACTCTTTCGTCCCTCATCGACGCCCGAATCGAAGCCTACCCGGCCAGCGGCGAAATCAACCGCACCATCAATGATCCCCCCAAGGTCATCGCCGCGATTGAAGCCAAATACAGCGTCGGCGCCAAAAGCGTCAGCCACGTGGACGGCGTAAGCATCGAATTCGACGACTGGCGCTTCAACCTCCGGATGTCCAACACCGAGCCGGTTGTGCGCTTGAACGTGGAATCAAGGGCGGATATTCCGTTGATGGAAGAGAAGACGGAAGAATTGCTGGCTGAAATGGGGAGATTGAACGAAGAGGGTTAGCACTGCAGCTCGGGGCCGATCGGCACAAGACCCCGTGACGAGTGGTCTTGTGCCGAAGCGTCAAGGCAAAGTCAGAGCCAGTCATTCAGCATGATCCCGATACCAAACCGCTGAATCCGGTGGTTGTAATCGATCAGGCTCTCTCCGTACCCGTTGTAGTACTGGAAAAATCCCTTAACCGTATCCCCCATCGGAAAACTGTACCCGAACTCCACCGAGGTCTTGTTATCCTCCGATCGCAGATTATTCATCAGCTTTAACGAAAACGTCCGGTCTTCGGTCAGCTTGTAGACCGCATAATAGTTGGCATGCCCCAGATAGCGCTCGATATCTGCATTGTCATCGTCGTTGTTTTCCGGAATGCGATACCAGGGCTGGACCATGAACAGCCAGCGATCATAACTGTAGGCCGCTGACCCCATAATCCGGTTCCAGCTCCGGGATCTGGGCTCCGACTGTCCGTTTGACTGGTGATTGAAACCAATCGTCACGCCATCGAGCCTGCCGGGGCCCAGATCCAGCTTGGTCTGATACCTCAGGAAAATCTCCGGTTCGTAATTGGTCTCCCGGAACGGGGCGGAATCGTCCTTGTTATAAACCTGCCAGAAGGATGTCTGGGTGTAGCCAAACCACATTGTTGTGCGATCATCCAGAAGCCCTGTCAGCAGCGGCACCTTGAAGCTGATCTGGTATTTGGCCTCTTCCCGCTCCAGATCATAATCGTAGCCAACGGTCCCCAGCCTGGGGCTGGATGGAACCGGGTTGGGGTCTTTTACCCAGGTCGCCGGCAGGATGTAGGTAGGCCGGTGACCCACGAAGCTTCCGGAAAACGAAAACACTGCCTTTTCGGCAGCGACATAGCGATCCACAAGCGCAGACATGACGCCCGCGTCGGTCGCGCCTTCCCGGGCTTCGCCGGCAACGTTTTCAAGATCTTCCCCGTCTGGCGCAAGACGCTCCACGTCGTTCTCGGCTTGTTCCTTGGCACTTTCAGAAGCCCGGGCCTGACGCTCTGCCGGCTTGTAGAGGCTGTCGAAGCAGGCCAGGCGCTGCACGCCATCTTCGATCAGTGCACACTTTTCCGGCGACTCGATCTGGCTTTCTTCCCCGGGTTCGGCCTGGACGCCAGTTGGGACCAGAAGTATCGCCGATATTGAAAGCGCAATTTTTGAAGGAGTCGGCGCATGTGAAGATGTCATTGTGGGGAGCCTCCTAGCTGGCAGTCAGGCTGAACCAGGTGTTGGCAATGCCATAGATCCAGACGCCGATCAGGGTGACGGCCAGAAGCGAGAATATAAGCTTGTGCTTGAACCGGTTGCCGCTGTCTGCCGTTGCAACCCAGCGCAGGTACATCAGCCCGATGAAGCTGAGAAATACTCCCAGGCTGGCGACGGCGGGAATCAGGAGCCAGGCTGCGCTGATGGATTGGCCGTCACTCGTCTGGCTGGAAAACCACCCCATGGATGCGAGCAGAACAGCAAGTGCCGTAAATTCTGCAACAAGCAGCGGTTTGCGCAACGGGTGAGGTGAAGTTGGTTCCGTATTTGTCATGGAAACAGGTCCTGAATGGTAAAACGTCGGCGAACACCATGGTAACCGGATTGTTCTTGAAACACCCTCTGACTTACGAAACCGCAATTAAAATGGTTGAAATCAATTTATGATTTTGCTGTTTGGTTTTTTTGCCAGGTTTCAGTCGCTATAATGCGGCGACCGAAGATTATAACGCTCAAATGCGAGGTGCATTGTGAAGATGAAGAGAGTCCTGGCTGCTGTACTGGTCGGTCTTGGCCTGACAGCCGGCGCCGTTATGGCAAGTGTCGAAGATGAAATCCGTGCACGTATCCAACCCGTCGGCGAAGTATGTCTGCAGGGTGAAGACTGTGGTGAAGCTGCAGCTGCCTCCGAATCGGCCAGCTCCGGCCCGCGCTCGGGCAGCGAAGTGTACGATGCTGTGTGCATGGCTTGTCACACCTCTGGCGCTGCCGGCGCTCCGGTGATTGGCGATACCGATGCATGGGCACCTCGTATCGAGAAGGGGCTCGATACCCTGGTGGATCATGCCATCAATGGCTTCAATGCGATGCCGGCAAAAGGCGGTTGTTCAGACTGTCCTGATGAAGAGATCCAGGCGTCTGTTGAGTATATCGTCGAAGAGAGCCAGTAAGCGGCCGAGTTTGCTCTTCTGAAGAAAGCCCCCACGGGGGCTTTCTTGCGTTCTGGCGGCCATCAAAGACCGAGGTCGCCCAGTAAGGCGGATAAGGTCGCCTTGCCCTTCTTCTGGTTGGCTTCGGCATCAAGATCGCCGGTTCCCTCCCACTTCAGATCTTCTTCGGGCAGTTCATCCAGAAACCGGCTCGGAATGGTTTCCAGTTTTTCGCCATATTGTTTGCGAGTGGCTGCGTAGGTCAGCGTCAGAGTTTCCCGGGCGCGGGTGATGCCCACGTACATCAATCGCCGCTCCTCCTCGATGTTCCCTTCCTCGATGCTGCTGCGGTGGGGCAGGATCTCTTCCTCAAGCCCCATGATGAATACGTGGGGGAACTCCAGACCTTTTGAAGCATGAAGGGTCAGCAGTTGGACTTTGTCACTGTCATCCTCTTCCTCCCGCTGTTCCATCATGTCCCGGAGAATCAGTTTGGTGATGGCGTCCTCGATGCCCAGCTCATCGGCCGTGCCCTTGCCGTCGTCAAGCATGCGCTGGATGGACTCCACCAGGTACCAGATGTTCTCCATCCGGCGCTCGGCCTGCTTTGGGGTGCCGGAGTGCTGGTGCAGCCATTCTTCGTATTCGATGTCTGTGAACAGCTGCTTGATGACGGGAACCGGGTTCTCGCTGTGCAGCCGCTCGCAGGTGGCGTCCACCCAGTGGGCGAATCGCCGGAGACGGTCGAGGCCTTTCTCGGTCACGTGGGTCTCTGCGCCCATGTCACCGAGCGCCTTGAACAGGCTGACATTCCTCGATCGGGCATAGTGGCTGAGCTGCTCGAGAGTGCGCGGTCCGATTTCCCGGCGCGGCACATTGACCACCCTCAGGAACGCGGCATCGTCATCGGGATTGATCAGCAGGCGCAGGTAGGACATGGCGTCCTTGATCTCGTTTTTCGAGAAAAAGGACTGGCCGCCGGAGATGCGGTAGGGAATCTGGTAGGCCTGCAGTTTCATTTCCAGCAGCCGGGCCTGGTGGTTACCCCGGTACAGCACAGCAAAGTCCCGGAACTCCAGGCCTTTTTTCAGCTTTTGATCAAGAATCTCGGCGGCGACCCGGTCGGTTTCCGCGTCTTCATTGCGACACCGGACAATCCGGATCTCCTCGCCGATGGTGTGATCACTCCACAGAGCTTTTTCAAACACGTGAGGATTGTTGGCGATCACGGTGTTGGCGCTGCGCAGGATCCTGGCCGTGGATCGGTAATTCTGCTCCAGCTTGACGATCTTCAGGCTGGGGAAGTCTTCTTTCAGTTGCGCGAGGTTTTCCGGCCGGGCGCCGCGCCAGGCGTAGATCGACTGGTCATCGTCCCCGACTACCGTGAAGGCGGCGCGTTCGGCCACCAGCAGTTTGACCAGTTCGTACTGGCACACGTTCGTGTCCTGGTATTCATCCACCAGCATGTAGCGGATCTTCCGGCGCCATTTGGCCAGCACGTCCGGGTGTGAACGGAACAGCATTACCGGCAGCAGGATCAGGTCGTCGAAATCCACCGCGTTGTAGGCTTTGAGATACTCGTTGTACTTCTTGTAGATGATGGCGATGCGCTGCTCCCGCTCATCCGCGGCCTTGCTCAGGGCCTCCGCCGGCCCGCGCATGGCGTTTTTCCAGGACGAGATGGTCATCTGGATGTCGTTGAGCTCGTCGCCGGCCTCGGCACTGGCTTCCCGGAGCATGAGATCCTGTAACAGGGCCTTGGCATCCTCGGCATCAAAAATGGAAAAGCCCGGGTGGTAGCCAAGGTGGGCGTGTTCCTCCCGAATCATATTGAGGCCAAGATTATGAAAAGTGGATACAATCAGGCCCCGGGTCAGCTTCCGGTCAACGATCCGGCCAACCCGCTCTTTCATTTCCCGGGCAGCTTTGTTGGTGAAGGTGACTGCGGCAATATGACGCCCCGGAATGCCCAGATGCTCAATCAGGTAGGCAATCTTGCGGGTGATCACGCTGGTCTTGCCGCTGCCGGCACCGGCGAGTACCAGCATGGGGCCGTCGGCATAGCGGACTGCTTCGCTTTGTCTGGGGTTGAGCTTGTTCACAAATAAGTGGCCAGAATGGAACGAAATGGGGATAACGGGCGTGGGCTTATTCTACACCAGACAGAGTTGCTGTACCTTGACGATCTATCGACTATGATTGATAGAACGGACTCGGTTGTTCACGCATAGATGGATCCTGCTTGATGACACTGCCACTGGAAACCATGAGGCCCGGACAGTTGCGCCTGTTGGTTCTGACACCAGATTATGCTGATTTTCTCTGGCTGAATGCTCTTCTGGCGGGTGACGTCGAAATCAGCGCGGACGCAACCTGGTGCCCGGATCTGGTGGATTGTGATGATCTTATCCGCAATGCCAGCTTTGATGTCATTGTCTGGGATTGCGTATTTCACGGCGGTTCCGAAGCTTCCTTCCTCCAGTATCTGGCTGTCGCCAGCAATGAAAAGCCTGTGCTGGCCCTGAGTTCCGAGCTTCCCGGGGCGCGGGCGCCGGAACTGCTTGCGGCCGGCGCTGCTGACTATCTCTGCCGTCAGGATCTGGACCACTGGAATTTTCGCCGGGCGGTCAAGTGCCTCTGGTACCGGGAGCAGTTGTCCGAGTCGGCCCATGGCCAGTTGGGGCGTGAGGTGGCCACCGGTTTTATCAACCGCGATCTGTTCTTTGACCGCCTCCAGCAGGCATTGCTCAGAGCCGAGCGGGCCAGCCACCGGCTGGCGCTTCTGCATCTCAATATCGACGATTTTCGCAGCATCAACGAATCCTTCGGCTACCAGAAAAGCGATCAGTTAATGATGAAGCTGGCGGAGCGGCTTCGACACTCCCTCAGACGGGTGGATTCGCTGATGCGTATTGGTGGTGACGAGCTGGCCATCATCATCGAAAAGGTCGAAGACTCACTGGATATCACCCAGATCATCCGCAAGGTGGTCAATGCCCTCGACGAGCCGGTTACCATTGATGGCCAGAGTGTTGTGGTCAACGCCAGCCTTGGCGTGGCAACGTATCCGGAAGCCGGCGACAGCGCCGAAAATCTCTTACGCAGGGCCAACCGGGCAATGTTCGAGGCCAAGCGGGACCCGGGCACGAGCTATCGCTTCTATGATCGGCAGTTGCATATCTCCGCCGGCTACCAGCTTCGGCTTGAGGCGGATCTGCGCAATGCCCTCAGGGGCAAGGAACTGGAGCTGTATTATCAGCCACGGATTGATCTGGCCACCGAGGAAGTCCGGGGTGTCGAATGCCTGTTGCGCTGGAATCATCCGGAGCGTGGGCTGGTGGGGCCTGATGAATTCATCCCGGTCGCCGAGCGCAGCGGGCTGATTGTGCCCATCGGTTACTGGGTTATCGAGCAGGCCTGCAAGCGTCTGCAGGAATCCGCAGAGCTTGGCTTTCCCGGCCTGGTGTTTGCCGTCAACCTGTCGTTCCGACAGTTCCACGACCGCAAGATGACCGAGACCATTTTCCGTATTATCTTCAACGCCAACGTGGATACCAGCCTTCTGGAGCTGGAACTCACCGAAAGCGCCATGATGCACGACCCGGAGTATGCCCAACGCTGCCTGCGGGAATTGAACCAGTTGGGAATCAGCTTTGCGCTGGACGACTTCGGGACCGGTTTTTCCTCTCTGAGCAACCTCCAGCATCTGCCCATTTCCCTGGTTAAAATCGATAAATCGTTCGTTCAGGAGCTGGGTAATTCCGCCGATGCAGAGCACATTATCCGGGCTATTATCAGCCTGGCCCACAGTCTTCAGATCAGCGTGGTCGCCGAAGGTGTGGAAACCGAAGGCCAACTGGAGTTCCTGCGCCAGCAGCATTGTGACGAAATCCAGGGCTATTACTACGCACGACCCATGCCCTGGGCCGATCTTGTGCAATTCCTGAACAAGCGGGGCCAGGCCGCTTGCCTGCAGCAGTAAGCCGCTGTACCTTTGCTGGTTTATTGGCAAAGCATCAGACAGAGGTTGCATGAACAGTATCTCCAGGCGTATCGCCGATGAGCTCGGTGTCCGCGAGCAACAGGTAAATGCCACCGTCGCCCTGCTCGACGAAGGTGCCACAGTCCCGTTTATCGCCCGCTACCGTAAAGAGATCACAGGCTCACTGGATGACAGCCAGTTGAGGAACCTGGAAGAGCGTTTGCGCTATTTGCGGGAACTGGAAGACCGTCGTGCCACCATCCTTAAAAGTATCGAGGAACAGGGCAAGCTGACTGCTGAGCTCAAGGCAAGTATTGACGATGCGGACACCAAGAACCGCCTGGAAGACCTTTACCTGCCCTATAAGCCCAAGCGCCGGGCCAAGGCCCAGATCGCCAGGGAAGCTGGCCTCGAACCTCTGGCTGAGGCTCTCTACAATGATCCCACGCTGGACCCGGAAGTCACCGCGCAGGCTTATCTGAATAAAGAAGCAGGGGTAGAAGACTCCAAGTCCGCGCTGGACGGTGCCCGCTACATTCTGATGGAGCGTTTTGCCGAAGACGCGGAATTGCTGGGCAACCTGCGTGATTTCATCTGGCAGGAAGGCCAGCTGAAAGTGACCGTGGTGGAAGGCAAGGAAAACGAAGGCGCCAAGTTCCGGGATTATTTCGACCACGTTGAGCCCTTAAAAAAGGTCCCGTCCCATCGTGCCCTGGCCATCCTTCGGGGGCGGAACGAGGGTATTCTCGGTTATACAATTGTGGTCGGCGATGCCGATGACGACCGCCGTGCGCCCCATCCGGCCGAGCAGCGCATTGCCGCTCGCTGGAATATCCGGGACAACGGCCGCGCCGCCGACAAATGGCTCTCGGAAGTGGTGCGCTGGACCTGGAGGGTGAAACTCTCCACCCAGATTGAAACCGATCTCATGGCGCAGGTGCGGGAGGCGGCTGAAACCGAAGCCATCAACGTCTTTGCCGCCAATCTCAAGGATCTTTTGTTGCTGGCTCCGGCTGGCCCACGCCCGACTCTGGGCCTGGATCCCGGGCTGCGCACCGGAGTGAAAGTGGCTGTGATTGATGGCACGGGTCAGGTGGCTGGCCACGGTGCCATTTTCCCCCACGCCCCCCAGAACCAGTGGGACCGTTCCATCGAGCAACTGGCGGCCTGGTGTCGGGAATACAAGATCGAGCTGGTCGCCATTGGTAACGGCACCGCGTCCCGGGAGACCGAGAAGCTGGTCGCCGACCTCAGCAAGCGTTATCCGGAACTGAAGCTGGCCAGGATCGTGGTGAGCGAGTCCGGTGCGTCGGTCTATTCCGCGTCCGAGTTTGCCTCCAAAGAATTGCCCGATCTGGATGTCACCATCCGTGGTGCAGTATCCATCGCCCGTCGGCTGCAGGATCCACTGGCGGAGCTGGTCAAGATCGAGCCGAAATCCATCGGGGTAGGGCAGTATCAGCATGATGTCTCCCAGGTGCAGTTGTCCCGCAGCCTGGATGCCGTTGTGGAAGACTGTGTAAACGGCGTGGGTGTGGATCTGAATACGGCCTCTGCACCCTTGCTGGCCCGGGTCTCCGGCCTGAACCAGGCCATCGCCCAGAACATCATCGAGTTCCGCAATCAGAACGGCATGTTCCGTAATCGAAAGCAGTTGCTCAAGGTTACCCGGCTCGGCGATCGGACCTTTGAACAGGCCGCAGGCTTTCTGCGCATTGCCGGTGGTGAAAACCCTCTGGACCGGTCATCCGTGCACCCGGAAGCCTATGGCGTGGTCGAGGCCATCGCCAAGCAGAATAAACGCAATGTGGAAGATATCATCGGCGATTCCGCGTTCCTGCGTGGTCTGAATCCCCAGGATTACGTAACAGAGCAGTTCGGTTTGCCGACGATCAAGGACATTATCTCGGAACTGGAGAAGCCGGGGCGGGATCCGCGACCTGAATTCCGGTTCGCCAGCTTCGAGGAAGGCGTTGAGACCCTCAGTGATCTCAAGCCTGGCATGGTGCTGGAGGGTTCGGTGACCAACGTTACCAATTTCGGCGCGTTCGTGGATATTGGCGTGCATCAGGACGGTCTTGTGCATATTTCTGCGTTGTCCCATACGTTTGTCAAAGATCCCCGTGAAGTGGTCAAGGCCGGGGATATCGTCAAGGTCAAGGTGATGGATGTGGATATCCCGCGCAAGCGAATTGCCCTGACCATGCGTATGGATGATCAGCCCGGCGAAAAAAATGAGGGCAAGCCGATGGCCGCCAATCGCACCGGGGGCAGTCGCAAAGCAGGCAACCGGAATAGCGCCAGTGGTTCTGGTCAAAAATCCCCGCAGGGCGCCATGGCTGGTGCACTGGCCCAGGCACTGGCCTCGGCGCGCAAGGACAGCTGACGGGTTAACAATCTTTTCACCGGTCGGTTTTGCTCACAAGGCGGGACCGGCCGCAGCAGGAGTCGACCATGGCTGAATCCCGCCATTCCGTATTTCGTCAGTTCGCCGCCAGCGACTGGGACGGTTTTCTCAAGGGTGTGGAAAAAGAAGGTCTGCGGGTGGATCGTAACGGGTTCATTGCGCAGACCCCGCACCCTGAGGCCCTGGGTTCGGCGCTGACCCATCCGAGGATTACCACCGACTATTCAGAAGCCCTTCTGGAGTTGATTACCCCGGTGTTCAGCAGCACCGCAGGCATGCTGAAATCGCTTCGGGATATCCACGCCTTCGTGCAGCAGAACCTTGGCGATGAGGTGTTCTGGGCGGCCAGCATGCCCTGTGAACTGGATGGCGACCAGAGCATTCCCATTGCCGAGTACGGCAGCTCCAACATCGGTCGGCTGAAGCATGTCTATCGGCAGGGGCTGGCCGTTCGCTACGGTCGGATGATGCAGAGTATCGCCGGTGCCCACTACAACCTCTCGCTACCGGACAGTTTCTGGCACAAGTGGCAGGAATTGCTGGGCAATGAGCAAAGCCTGAAAGACTTCAAATCGGACCAGTATTTCTGGTTGATCCGGAATTTCCGCCGCCGCAGCTGGCTGCTGATGCTGTTGTTTGGTGCTTCGCCAGCGCTGGATGCCAGCTTTGTTGCGGGGGTCAGCCATGACCTCAGCCGGTTCGACGAACGCACCTGGTACGGCGAATACGCCACCTCCCTGCGTATGGGGGATCTGGGTTACCACAACAATGCCCAGGCATCCCTGAACATCTGTTTTAATGAACTCAGCACCTACACCCAGACCCTGGACCGTGCCATCCACACCACCTGGCCGGCGTATGAAGATATTGGCATCCGCCGGGGCGACCAGTTTATCCAGATTAACACCAGCGTGCTGCAGATCGAGAACGAGTACTACAGCGCGGTGCGACCCAAGCGCACGACGCAGCGGGAAGAAAAACCGATTCAGGCGCTCGAAGCCCGTGGTGTGGAATACATTGAGGTCAGGTGTCTGGATCTTGACCCCTTCTCACCGGTGGGTGTGAATCAGGCCCAGATCGATTTCCTCGACCTGTTCCTGCTCGACTGCCTGTTGTCCGACTCGCCCCGTATCGGTGATGAAGAGTGCGAACGCCTGGATGACAACTACAAGGATGTGGTGGCCAGTGGACGTTACCGCGAGTTGAAACTATGCCGGGGCGGGCAGCGTACGCCGGTGTCAGAGGCAGCGACCGATATACTGGAGCAGCTCGAGCCGCTGGCGGAGCTGCTGGACAGCTGGCGCGGTGACGACACCTACCGCAGTGCCCTGGCTGCCCAGCGCAAGGTGTTGACCGGTGACTGGACGGTGCCCTCCGCCCGGGTTCTGGACGCCATGCGCTCTTCCGGAATGGGGCATCGGGAATGGGGCATGGAAATGGCGCAGCAGCATCAGCAGACCCTCAGAAAGGAAGGTCTCGATCCCCAGGTACGCCAGGCGTTTGATGCCATGACGGCGGAGTCCCTGGCCGAGCAGGCGCAGATGGAGCGCGCCGATACCCTGCCGTTCAGTGAGTTTCTGGAGCAGTACCTGCGCTCCTGAGTGTTGGGTCGGGCCACGATCGCAGATCGTTGCGGACCTGACGCACAGAAACCGAACAAAGAGTTGTCTCCCTCCGATCCGGCTGTTAATTTTTGTAACATCAGGATCGGGAGACACGACTATGGCAAGGGATATCAAACTCGGGTGGGATGTCGAGGCGCTGAACAAAGCTTACCGTCAGGGCTATATGGCTGCCAACATGGGTATGGATAAAACCCGCTGCCCTTATCGTGGTGACGTAGTCATCGCGGCCTGGGAAGCCGGATGGGATGATGCCGATCAGGTTGCCCGGGACGACCGGGAGCCGGCAGACGATCTGTTTTCACGAATCGCCTGATCCTTTGGCCGGCTCAGTTCTTATTTCTGCACCACGAACTCCGTAAACAGGACACCGGCAATGCGCTCGCCGGTTTGCTGCTCCTCAAGTACCGCATTTATCCTTTTTCTGGCTTCCTCCCGAAGCGCCTCCTGACCTTCCATCGAGGTCAGCCGGTCGGTATCGGTCTGCTCACCGAACAGTATCACCAACTCGTGCCTGAGTCTTGGCATGTGAGCTTCCACCGCCGGCCGCGTGCTGGCATTTCCCGCCCTCAGGCTGACAGCGGCTTTCAGGTAGGTTGGCTTGTTACCGGGCGCACCCACGTGGGTAACAAACGCAGGATCCATGCTGATGTAGTCGGTAACGCCATTCTCTTCTTCAGCGACTTCCTCGTTGGCATTTTCCTGATCCTGGGAAGTGGCGGGCAAAGGGATCATTGCAAACACTAGAAATAGTAGCGTCAGGACAGATTTTGGCTGGCGTGTCATAGGCTTGAAGTTGATCGTGGTTTAGGGTTAAGTGACGAGAATAACAGGCCTGGTGGCCGGTTGCAGTTTCAATTCACAATTTGAGGTGTTCTTTTGACCAGCAGATGGGTTTTCGGGCTTATTTTCCTTGTTTGCGCCGCACTTCTGGGTGTGGCCTTCTATATGGAGCATGTGATGGGGCTGGAGCCCTGCCCGCTATGCTGGCTACAGCGTTTCGGATTTATGGGGGCTGGCCTCGTAAGCTTCCTGGCCTTTCTGCAAGGTCCCACCGGATTCGGAGTTCGCATCTATGGTTTTCTGCTGGTACTGACCGCCGGGGCGGGGCTTGGTGTGGCAGGGCGGCAGTTGTGGTTGCAGAGTCTGCCTGCGGATCAGGTGCCTGCCTGCGGCCCGTCGGTTGATTACATGCTGGATGTTCTGCCCTGGTTTGAAGTGCTTTCCACGGCCCTCCAGGGCACCGGAGACTGCGCCGAGGTGGTGTGGCGGTTCCTGGGATTGAGCATACCCGGCTGGACCGCGGTGTTTTTCTCGCTGCTGGTCGTTGCCGGGCTCGTTCTGTTATTTCGCCGGCAAAAAAGCCGGGAATGGATTCGGAGCTGAAACGGTTGCGGGGGACGGCAGCCATGGGGTAACTTGATCCAAACCTAATAAAAATCAAAACTGAAACAGAAGTACCGATTACAAGCGGAGAACAGGCGTCATGTTGGAAAATTGCCGGAATGCCAGGGAGCGTTGGGGTGGCGTCAGCGAACTGATTGATCGCTGGCTCAAGGAGCGTCAGGAGCTGCTGGTCCATTACTGCGATCTGTCCGGGGAGAACGACTTCTCGCAGACAGAAGCCCTGAGAGAGAAGTTTGTACGCCTGTGTGAGGTGTTGGTGGACTATGTGTCTACCGGCCACTTCGAGATCTATGAGCAGCTGGTCCGTGAAGCCAGGGAGTTCAATGATGGTGGCCTGGAACTGGCTGCCAAAGTCTATCCCCGGATTGAGGAAACCACCGAAGTTGCCCTGAATTTTAATGATCGTCTGGACGGCCGTGAGCTGACGGAAGAAGACGTCAAAGAGCTGTTCGGGGAGTTGTCGAAGCTGGGTGAAACGCTGGAGACCCGGTTCGAGATGGAGGATTTCCTGATAGAGCACCTTCACAATGCCCACGCTGGCAAAGTGGCCTCTGCCTGAAAAACGCCTGAATCAAAAAAAGCCCCAGTCGGCATTGCCGGGCTGGGGCTTTTTTGTGACCGCGCCGAAACTGGCGCGGCTGGATTGCACGATCAGTCGCCGGAGCCTGGGTTAATGTCGAGAAGCTCGACCTCGAACACCAGGGTTTCATTCGGACCGATGGCCTGATTGCCGCCCGGGCCATAAGCCAGGTCAGAGGGAATGTAGAGTTTGTAGCGGGAACCTTCGCTCATGAGCTGCAGGCCCTCTGTCCAGCCCGGAATTACCTGGTTCAGTGCAAAGGTTACCGGCTCGCCGCGCTCGCGGGAGCTGTCGAAGACCTCACCAGACAAAAGCTCACCGGTGTAGTGAACCTGAACCGTGTCGGTTTCTGAGGGCTTTTCCCCTTCGCCCTGCTCAAGTACTTCGTACTGCAGGCCGGACTCGGTGGTTTCAACCCCTTCACGCTCGGCGTTCTGTGCCAGGAACTCCTCTCCGGCCTCCAGATTTTTCTGGGCCAGTTCTTCCATCTGCTTCCCCTGTTCTTCCTGCATCTGCTGCTGGAAAGCCATCAGGGCCTGCTGGATCTCCTCGCGGCTCATGCGCTTGGCATCTTCATCGCCGGCGTGGCCGTGCTGGATACCCTGAAGAAACTGATCCATCTGCAGGTTTGGCAGGTCATTGCCCATGCGCTCACCGAGGACCAGGCCCATGCCGTAGCTGACTTTCTGGTCGGTGGAATCCAGTTCTGGTTGTTCCGGGCTTTCAGGGGGGGTGGAGCAGCCAGCGATGAGGCCGGTCACTGCCAGTGCAAGGAGCGTCTTTTTCATTGCATTATCCTTTAACGTCGGTGCTCGGGGCAGGGCCCCGCGTTGTGTTTGTCAGAATCGAGAAGGTAACGGGTTCCGGCGTCAGATGCCACTGAACATGTGTTAAGAAACCAGACGTATCAGCATCAGCTGCCATTGGAACCGGCTGCGGATGGCCCCAGAGAGAATGGCGCGCTGTAAGGGGATTGCCAGTCGGTTTCAGGCTCAGGCGGCCGAGCCTGAGGGAAGGGCTTGTCCCGCCGTTCGATGGCCAGGGTATTCCAGCGGCCCTGTTCTGGCGGTTGGTCGGCGTAGTGCCAGTTGCCATCGGTATCCTGCCACTTGAACACGATCTCGGGGCCCTCGGTGGGTATGGGTGACGGCACCAACCCTTCAAATGCCGGGATCTCCGGCTGTTCGTCGTTTGCCGCGGGTTCGGATACCTGCTCCGGGTCGTTCAGGCCGAAGAAAATCAGCAGCAACAGCAAGCCCAGGGCTGGAAACGAGAGCCGTATAAGCCATTTCATCATCATGGCTGGTGGTCTCCCTTGGGAAAGTCGGCCAGGGTGGTGGCCAGTGTATTCAGCAGGGCGCTGGCACGGTCATCAACGGATGATGTCGGCGCAGCCGCAACAAGATTGGTTGTAATCAGCGTGTCGCGTCCCTGCATGTCAGCCTGTTCCGGATTGTTGGTCATTAGCGTTCGCCAGCTCAGCGCCAGTTCGATCTGTTCGGCTTCCAGCTCCAGGCCGGCGATGCCGGTGCGAAGCTTCTGATAGTTTTCTGTGCGGCTGGGCAGCGATTTCCTCGCGCTGCGCAGCGCACCGGTTACACGGTCGCGCCACTCTGTTACCGTAGCGTCCTCGACCCCGGTGAAGGCCCGGCCAGACAGTGCGAGCCAGGCTGCGCACAAAATCCGCGTCACGCTCCAGCCCTGGTTCTGAAGCGCCAGGCAACTGTCCTGAACGTCCGGAAGCGTCCAGAACGTCAGTGCAAAACGCCAGAGTGGGTTCTCCGGTTCCAGATCTGCCGGTAATTCCAGCGGCACTGTCGATAAATCCGGGATGGTAGCCGAGCGGACCGACATAGGCGCTGTGCCTTCCCTGAACACTTTACGTTGATAAAATGAAAACATGTTAACGATAACCGATCTCAGTTTACAACGGGGCGGCGTCTGGTTGCTAGAATCCGTCAACCTGACGGTGCAGCCCGGCCAGCGTGTTGCCATCGTTGGTGCCAATGGTGCAGGCAAATCCAGCCTGTTCCAGCTCTTGCTGGGCCAGTTGGCGCCAGAGCAGGGCGCCGTCTCATTGCCCGGTGGTTGCCGCATCGCCCATATGGCGCAGGAAGTCGAAGCCTCCGGGCGGAGTGCCCGAGATTTTGTGCTTGATGGCGATCTTGATCTGCGTCGTCTGGAGCGGGAGCTGGCGAAGGCAGAAGCTGCCGGAGATGACCATGCCATTGCTCGTATACACGGAGAGCTGGATGTACACGAGGCCTGGTCTGCGGCACGTCGTGCCGAGGCGTTGTTGCGGGGGCTGGGCTTCTCTGATGAAGATGCCAACCGGCCGGTGTCGGCGTTTTCCGGTGGCTGGCGAATCCGGCTGAACCTGGCCCAGGCCCTGATGCGGCCATCCGACCTGCTGCTTCTGGATGAGCCAACCAACCACCTGGATCTGGATGCCTGTCTGTGGCTGGAAAACTGGCTGCGCCGCTACCCCGGGACATTGCTGTTTATTTCTCACGATCGCGATTTCATGGATCGGGTTGCCACCCACGTGGTGCATTTTGAACGGCGCAAGCTGGAGCTTTATACGGGTAATTACTCATCCTTTGAGGGCCAGCGCAGTGAACGTCTGGCCCAGCAGCAGGCTGGTTTTGAGCGCCAGCAGGCCAGAATTGCCGAAATCCAGCGCTTCATTGACCGCTTCAAGGCCAAGGCCACCAAAGCCCGTCAGGCCCAGAGCCGGGTCAAGGCGCTGGAGCGCATGGAGCGTATTGCACCGGCCCATATTGATTCGCCTTTCAGCTTTGAGTTCCCGGTGGCAGAAAAGGTGTCCAATCCGCTGTTGTCGATACGCAATGGCAAGGCCGGTCATGGCGACATCACCATTCTCGACGGTATTAACCTGACCCTGCTGCCCGGCAGTCGGATTGGTCTGCTGGGCCCCAATGGTGCCGGCAAGTCTACCCTGATGGACGCGCTTCGCGGTGAGAGTACGCTGTTGTCCGGAGATCGAACCTGTGGCGAACACCTGGCCATTGGTTACTTTGCCCAGCATCAGTTGGAGTCGCTGGACCTGGATGCCAGCCCATTCCTGCACCTGCAGCGGCTGGCGCCGAAAGCCTCGGAACAGAGTATCCGGAACTTCCTGGGTGGTTTCGATTTTCACGGCGATGAAGCCCTGAGCCCCATCCGGTCATTCTCAGGCGGCGAAAAAGCGCGGGTTGCGCTGGCCGTGATTGCCTGGCAGAAACCGAACCTGCTTCTGCTGGACGAGCCCACCAACCATCTGGATCTGGAAATGCGTCAGGCCCTGACCATGGCCCTGCAGAACTTTGACGGCGCCATTGTGGTGGTGTCCCACGACCGGCACCTGTTGAGAAATACGGTGGATGAGTTCTGGCTGGTCAATGACGGCCGGGTGACAGAGTATCAGGGTGACCTGGAGGACTACGAACGCTGGCTGGCGGACCGCCGGAAAGACGAAACTGAAGCGCCCAGGCGGCCACCGGCCGGGGAACAGTCTGCTGCGGGGGCCGCCGAAGCGGTGGGCGAGAGTGCCGAGGACCGGAAGGCCCGCAAACGGGCAGAGGCAGCCCTTCGTCAGAAGCTCAGCCCCTACCGCAAGAAGCAGACCGCCCTGGAGAAGGAAATGGAACAGCTTCAACAGAAGCTGTCGGCGCTGGAAGAGCAGCTATCCGATCCGGGCCTGTACGAGGACAGTGGCAAGGCCCGCCTGAAAGAACTCCTTGGTGAGCAGGCCACAGCCACGGCCCGCCTCGAAGAGGTGGAGGCGCAGTGGCTTGAGGTCAGTGAGGAAGTCGAATCGATGGAGGCGGAACTGGCGGGCTGATGTCGATCAGCCGCCGTTCAGCTCCAGCACGAAATCCTGTTTGGCGAGATAGTCCCGCTCGTTTTCAAGGTCGGCCAGGGTCAACGGTCTGTCATCCAGCCAGCCGGCCGGAAATGCCAGCGTCAGCTTGTCCTTCTGGGCGGTCAGGGTAAATGCCGGGGGCGGCTCCATATTTCGCGGGTGTTGAATCAGAACAGCCAGGCGTACCAGCACGCAAAGGTATCGGAGCCTCGGGATGTCTTCCGGGTCCAGTCCCTCAAAGATGGTGGCGGCAAACTTGCGACGGTGGCCGCGAACCAGCGTCGCCAGATCCCGCTGGAACTGTTGGCTGAAACCAGGCAGGTCCGAGTAGCGCAACAGGTAGGCGCCGTGTTTGTGGTACTGACTGTGGGAAATTGTCAGGCCGATCTCATGCAGCCGGCAGGCCCAGCGCAGGACCTCCTCGTCCGCCGCAGTATTCAGCCCCCAGGCATCGGCGACCTGCTGCCAGGCCGCAACGGCTGTCGCCTCGACCGCGGCACCGTGGTTCTGGTCAACGTGGTAGCGCTCCTGCAGGGCGGAGATCGTCCGCTCCCGCACATCCTCGTGCTGTATCCGTCCGACGATGTCGTAGAGCAGGCCTTCCCGCAGCGCGCCGTCGGCGAAGGACATATCCCGGATGCCCAAGGACTGGAATGCCCCCATCAGGATGGCAAAACCGGCCGGGAAGATGCTCTGGCGATCGGAGCGCACGCCGAGATCTCCAAGTTTCTCCGTTTTGCCCATATCCACCAGGCGTTTGCGGAGCTCCTGCATCGCGGCGAGGGTGATGGTGCCGTCGGTGATTTTCAGGGTCGCCAGTACGCTGGCGATGGCCTTGATTGAGCCGGATGAGCCCACGGCACTCTGCCAGCCCACTGCGCGATAGTGCTGGCGAATATTCAGCAGTTCCTGCTCTGCATGGGTCACGGCCCTGTCCATCTGCCGTTTGGTTATCTTGCCGTCCGGGAAGTACCGGTTCCGGAAGGAAACGCAGCCCATGTGCAGGCTTTCCAGTTCCTGGGGTTCGAAACGCTGGCCGATGATGAATTCGGTGCTGCCGCCGCCAATGTCAATCACCAGCCGGCGCCCGGTATCGTCAGACAGGGTGTGGGAAACGCCCAGATAGATCAGGCGGGCTTCCTCCCGACCGGCAATGATTTCCACCGGGTAGCCGAGGACGTCTTCCGCCCGGGTCATGAATTGATGAGCGTTGCGGGCCACCCGCAACGCGTTGGTGCCGACAATCTGCACCGCCTCCGGGGGCATCCCCTTGAGCCGCTGCGCGAACCGCCCCAGACACGCCAGGGCACGCTCCTGGGCCTCCTCGGTGAGCCGGTTGTACTGGTCCAGGCCGGCACCGAGCTGAACTTTTTCCCCCATCTTTTCGAGGGTGCGGATTTCCCCATGCACTAGTCGGGCGACCACCATGTGGAAGCTGTTCGAGCCCATGTCGATGGCTGCCAGCACCTCCGGTGAGGGAGCTGCGTTTTCGGCGGTGGATGCGGCCGTCACGTGGTCGGAATCCTTTTGATATGAACGTGCGGGCTACTATAAGCGAAATCGCTCAGGCCTGTCAGTAACCCGCAAACCCGGTATTTGACCGGGATCAGGCGAGGATCGATCGTTGGTAGTGGATCTACCGCTTCACATCCGGCTGATCAATCGCGTAAAGTATGACGTACCGTGATTTGGGTGAAAGGCTGTTCGGAAATCATGGCAGCCTTCAGCGACAGTCAACAGCACCTGTGCCCGGTATTCCAATCCCATGCGGAAATGCCGTTGCGTAGCAGTAGTGCATGAATCAGGAAAAGGTAATGAGCGGAAATATCGTAAATGTAACCGACGCTTCTTTTGAGCAGGATGTACTGCAGTCCGATGTCCCCGTGTTGGTGGACTATTGGGCCGAGTGGTGCGGTCCGTGCAAAATGATTGCGCCGGTGCTTGAAGAGATTGCCGACGAATACGATGGCAAACTGAAAGTCTGCAAGCTGAACATTGACGAAAACGAGCAGACCCCGCCGAAGTTCAACATCCGTGGTATTCCTACCCTGATGCTGTTCAAGAACGGCAACGTGGACGCCACCAAGGTCGGCGCGCTCTCCAAATCCCAGCTGGCGGCTTTCCTGGACAGCAACCTCTGATTGCATCCGGCCATCAGAAGCCGCCCCTGAGCCGAAGCTCACGGGCGGTTTTTTAATGATCCGTCAATCCCAGCCTTGAGATCGCGCCAGATCCGATTCCTTCTGTTCCACCCAGTGTTCACCGCCGGCGGTGATCTCTTTCTTCCAGAAGGGCGCAGAAGTCTTCAGGGCGTCCATGATGAACTCGCAGGCCGCAAATGCGTCTCCGCGATGGGCGCTGCACACTCCCACGAACACAATCTGGTCGCACAACGCCAGCCTCCCCACCCGGTGAATCACCCTGGCTTTTCGCACATCCCAGCGTTTTGATGCGTCATCAATCAGGCCCTGGATCACCTGTTCGGTCATTCCGGGGTAGTGTTCCAGGTAAAGTCCTGAAACATCCTTCAGGTCGCCGCTGTCGCGCACCAACCCGGTAAACGTTGCAATAGCGCCCGTGCCGGCACCGCTGTCGCGAAGGGCGGCGTATTCGGCGGCAACATCAAAATCATCAGGCTGTATCGAGATCATCTCAACCTCCCGTTACCGGCGGGAAGAAGGCCAGCTCATCACCGGCCTTCACCTCAGAACCCGGTTTTGCCATAGCCTGGTTGATTGCGATCATCACCGGCTGGTCGCCCTGCAACTGGCTCCAGGGGCCGCCCTGGTTTGCCAGCTCCGCGAGCACGTCGCCCGCCGTCAGCCCCGGTCTGGCTTCGACAGCCAGCTGTTCGGTTTTCAGCTCTTCGCGCAGGCGGGCAAAGAAGCGCACGGTAATTGTGTTATCACTCATGATCAGCTCAACAGTTCCGCAAACGAATAGTAGGTTAACAGGTCGCCGGGGCTTACCGTGGTATTTTCGGGTACCACGGCCAGTCCGTCTGCCCAGCACGTAGAGCTCAGGATGCCGGAACTCTGATTGGGAAACGCGGCAACCACCGGCTCTGCTCCCCGGGCTTCTTTTCGGGCCCTGACGAATTCCCTGCGAACCGATGTTGAAGAAATGGAAAAATCTGCCGGTATCCGCTCTCCGGAAAGCGTTTTAGGATTCCGCCCCTGGCGTTTCCGGATATAGGGCATGCCCACCACCAGAAACGTGACCAGCACAGACCCGGGGTTGCCAGGCAATCCCAGCACCGGCGTACCGCCTATGGCGCCAAAAGCCACGGGCTTGCCGGGTTTGATCGCCATTTTCCAGAGCGACAGGCTGCCGGACTCTTCCAGAACCGCGCGCACGTGGTCTTCCTCACCCACGGATACGCCCCCGCTGGTGATGATCAGATCGGCAGACTCCGCTGCACGCAGCAGCGTTTCCCGCGTGGCCTCGCGTTTGTCCTTCAGTGTCTCGCAAAGCACGACGTTGCAACCGGCTTCGGTCAGTAGCCCCATCAGGGTGAAGCGGTTGCTGTTGTAGATCTGTCCCGGCCCGAGGGGCGTGCCGGGGTCCACCAGCTCATCTCCGGTGGAGAGAATGGCGACCTTCAGCCGCGCCAGAACGGCAACCCGGGCAACGCCCATGGACGCCAGCAGCCCCATCTCGTTAGGGCGCACCTGGGTGCCTTTAGGCAAGGCCAGGTCACCCCGAGCCAGGTCCTGGCCCCGGCGGCGAATATTCTGGCCCTCGTCTACCTCTGCCAGGATAAGAATGCCGGCGTCTGTTACCTCCACCCGCTCCTGCATGACCACCGAGTCGGCGCCCTCGGGAATCTCCGAGCCGGTAAAAATGCGCGCGGCAGTGCCAGGCTCCAGGGGTTTTGGTGCTTCACCGGCCGGAATCCGGGCCGAGACGGGTATGGGCTGATCGGCCTGAAGATCCTGGTTGCGCACGGCGTATCCGTCCACCGCACTGTTATCGGCCGGCGGCACATCGGCCGGTACATAATGGTTTTCGGCAAGTACCCGGCCCAGGGAGTCGGCCAGGGCGACGGTTTCAATCTGCGTAACCACCGGTGCTTCCGACAACAGGTGGTCCAGGGCATCTTCCAGGGGCGTGAGGTTTGGGTTGGCCATCAATTCTGAACTCCGATCAGGATGTCTTCTCGCCTCAGCGCTGGGCGCGCTGTCCAATCACTTCGCTGAGCCGCTGCATGGGCTTCTCGGGTTTGCGCAAGACCAGGCCCGAGAAATTGCACGGTGTATGACGGCTGTCCAGCTGGCTGAGGAGTATCCCTTCCCAGCCGGTGCGACAGGCACCGGTTGAGCCGGGCAGGCAGAAGATCACCGTATGGTTTGCCATTCCCGCCATCGCCCGTGACTGCACAGTCGAAGATCCGATCTCGGCGGCGGACAGACGACGGAATTCCTCGCCAAAGCCTTCTACAGTTTTGTCCAGCAAAGGCCTGACTGCCTCCGGCGTGCTGTCCCGCTCAAGCAGGCCGGTGCCACCGGTAATGATCACGACATGCACCTGTGAATCGGCAATCCAGTTGGACAACAGTGCCCGCACCAGATACACGTCGTCCGGCAGGATCCGGCGGGCGACCAGGTTGTGGCCGGCCTCGACCACGCTGTCCTCCAGGAACTGCCCGGAGGTATCCTGTTCAGGCCCCCGTGTATCGGACACGGTTAGCAGGGCAACGTTCAGGGGTTTCAGTTCGGTGCTGGGTACACTGCTCATGGATGGCGCTCCAGAATCGTTGAAAAATGGTTATACGCCAGTATCGCCATCACGGGCTTTCAATGGAAGGGAGTAACCCATCAGGGGGAGGCTCAAGAGGCCTGTTGTGGCCGGTTAGAGGTGAAATTGCTGTTAATTTGTGCAGTGCACTTGACATTCGCCAGTCAGGTGGCCGATGATCGCTCTTGCCCGGCGAACGGTTGTTCCCACTCTCTGGCTTCAGTACCTTAATTCCGGACTCCATCTACACCGGTTGCTCCAACTGGCCAGCACCAAGTTCAGCGTTTATTTGATCAATACGTTCAGGGGCGCCCCTGTCATTCCAATATTCGTTTACTTCCATTCCTGAAAATCCAACAAACTATGAATCTTACTGAACTCAAGCAGAAATCCGTGCCCGAATTGCTCGATATTGCGCAAGAGATGGGCCTCGATAACCTGGCTCGTTCGCGCAAACAGGATGTGATCTTTACCATCCTGAAGAAGCACGCAAAAAGCGGCGAAGACATCTACGGCGACGGCGTACTGGAAATTCTGCAGGATGGCTTCGGCTTCCTCCGTTCCGCCGATGCCTCCTACCTGGCCGGACCTGACGATATCTACGTCTCACCCAGCCAGATCCGTCGTTTTAACCTGCGCACGGGTGATACCGTTGCCGGCAAGATTCGCCCGCCCAAAGACGGCGAGCGTTACTTTGCCTTGTTGAAGGTCAGCGAGATCAATTTCGACAAGCCGGACAACGCCCGAAACAAGATTCTCTTCGAGAACCTCACGCCCCTGTTCCCGGACGAGCGTCTGATGCTCGAAGCCGGTAACGGCAGCACCGAGGATCTCTCCTCCCGAGTGCTGGATCTGGTGGCGCCCATCGGCAAGGGCCAGCGCGGCCTGATCGTGTCTCCGCCCAAAGCCGGTAAAACCCTGCTGATGCAGAGCATTGCCCAGTCCATCACCCGTAACAATCCCGAGTGCCATGTCATGGTGCTGCTGATTGACGAACGGCCTGAGGAAGTGACCGAGATGCAGCGCACCGTGCGCGGCGAAGTCATCGCCTCCACCTTCGACGAGCCGCCAGCCCGTCACGTTCAGGTGGCCGAGATGGTGATTGAAAAAGCCAAGCGCCTGGTCGAGCACAAGAAAGACGTGGTTATCCTGCTGGATTCCATTACCCGTCTGGCTCGTGCCTACAACACGGTTATCCCGTCTTCAGGCAAGGTCCTGACCGGTGGTGTTGATGCCCACGCCCTGGAAAAGCCGAAGCGTTTCTTCGGTGCCGCCCGTAACGTGGAGGAGGGCGGCAGCCTGACCATCCTGGCGACGGCCCTGGTGAACACAGGTTCCAAGATGGACGAGGTGATTTACGAGGAATTCAAGGGTACCGGCAACATGGAGATCCATCTGGATCGCAAGATTGCCGAGAAGCGGACCTATCCGGCCATCAACATCCGCAGCTCCGGCACTCGCCGTGAAGATCTGCTGATGAGTGAGGCGGATATCCAGCGGGTCTGGATCCTGCGCAAGCTCCTGCATTCCATGGACGACGACACCGCCGCCATCGAGTTCCTGCTGGACAAGCTCAAGGACACCAAAACCAACGATGAGTTCTTCCAGTCCATGAAGCGCCGTTGATTTTTCACTGAGACGAGCGCTTCGAGAAGAACTGGTGATCTGAAGAACGAGGTGGGGACCTGCGTTCCCAGACTGTGTCTTGCCATGGATGGCAAGACCAAGCCCCCAGGGATGGGTTTACGGCGTGTCTGGGAACGCAGGTCCCCGCCTTGTTCTAACTCCGAGAAAAAGCAGTCCAGCGACCACCGATCTCCGTAGTACTGGCATATCTGAACGGAGTAACCGATGAAATACAACGACCTGCGAGACTTCATTGACCAGCTGGAAAAGCTGGGTGAGCTGAAACGTATCAGCGTAGAAGTCGACCCTCACCTGGAAATGACCGAAATCTGCGACCGCACCCTGCGGGCAGGTGGTCCTGCGTTGTTGTTTGAAAATCCCAGGGGCTATGACATGCCAGTTCTGGCCAACCTGTTCGGAACACCGAAACGGGTGGCGCTGGGTATGGGACAGGATAGCGTCACTGCGCTTCGGGACATCGGTAAGCTGCTGGCGTTTCTCAAGGAACCGGATCCCCCCAAAGGCTTCCGGGACGCCATCGAGAAACTGCCGCTGTTCCGGCAGGTAATGCGCATGAGCCCCAAGGTACTTCGCTCTGCGCCCTGCCAGGATGTGGTGATCGAGAAGGATCAGGTGGACCTGTACCAGATTCCGGTGCAGCACTGCTGGCCCGGCGATGCCGGGCCCCTGGTGACCTGGCCGCTGGTGATTACCCGCGGGCCCCACAAAGAACGACAGAACCTGGGTATCTACCGGCAGCAGGTCATCGGCCGCAACCGGCTGATCATGCGCTGGCTGAGTCACCGCGGTGGTGCCCTGGATTTTCAGGAGTTCCAGAAGGCCAATCCGGGCCAGCCCTATCCGGTTGCCGTGGCCCTGGGCGCCGATCCGGCGACCATTCTCGGAGCGGTAACGCCGGTGCCCGACACCTTGTCTGAATATGCGTTTGCCGGGCTGCTCCGTGGCAGCCGGACCGAGCTGGTGAAGGCAGGGCTGAGTGATCTGCAGGTGCCGGCCAGTGCCGAGATTGTGCTGGAAGGCTTTATCTACCCGGACGATATGGCGCCGGAAGGGCCGTTTGGTGATCACACCGGTTATTACAACGAAGTGGACCACTTTCCGGTGTTCACCGTAGAACGGATCACCCATCGCAGGGATCCGATCTATCACAGCACCTACACCGGTCGTCCACCCGATGAGCCGGCGATACTCGGGGTGGCGCTGAACGAGGTGTTTATCCCGATTCTGCAGAAGCAGTTTCCGGAGATTGTGGATTTCTACCTGCCGCCGGAGGGCTGCTCCTACCGCCTTGCGGTGGTGACCATGAAGAAGCAGTATCCCGGCCATGCCAAACGGGTGATGATGGGGGTATGGTCATTCCTGCGGCAGTTCATGTACACCAAGTTTGTGATTGTCACCGATGACGACGTGAATGCCCGGAACTGGGAAGATGTGATCTGGGCGATCACCACCCGGATGGATCCTGTCCGGGATACAACGCTGGTGGAGAATACGCCCATCGATTATCTGGATTTCGCCTCCCCGGTCTCCGGCCTGGGCTCCAAGATGGGGATGGACGCCACCAACAAGTGGCCGGGCGAGACCACTCGCGAATGGGGTGAGCCCATTGCCATGACAGACGAGGTTAAAAAGCGCGTCGATGAGTTGTGGGATACCCTGGGCATTGAAAGTCCGGCATCGCGCCCCGACTGATATGGGCAGTGAACACAGGGCGGTGCGCCTTTTGCCTTCTGGTATCGCCTTCACTGCTGAAGCGGGCGCAGATTTGCTCGGCGCTGCCGCGCAGGCAGGCATTGATGTGCCCGCGGCCTGTCGCAATGGGGTGTGTGAAATTTGCGAGGCCCGACTATTGGCCGGAAGCGCCCTTAATACCCGAAACCAACAGACTATAGAGGTCGGCGAGCGCTTGATGATGTGTCGAAGCATCGCGCTCACGGACCTGGAACTGGAGATATCCGCCGTTATGGCAGCTGGAAACAATCAGCCTGGCAAGTTTCAGGCAAAGGTCGTGGACGTACGTTCCATCAGTCACGATGTCTATCGCGTTGAGCTTCAGCTTCCGCGGCGTCGGGAACTGTCGTTTCACGCCGGGCAGTACCTGTCGGTCAATCTTCCTGATGCAGACCCCTGTTACTTTTCCATCGCCAGCAGCCCATCGGCCGAGACCATCGAGCTGCACATTCAGGCGACCCCGGAGTGGGTATCAGCCCAGAAGGTCATTGATGCTCTGACGTCGGGCGGTGAAGTGACCGTGGAGCTGCCCCACGGCAAGGCGTGTCTGGCATCAGCGCCAACGAAACCGCTGTTGCTAGTGGCCGCAGGCACCGGCTTTGCCCAGATGAAAAGCCTTGTGGATTACCTCCGGGAAACGTCCTACAAGCAGCCGGTGAAACTCTACTGGGGGGTGCGGCGGCACGAGGATATGTACCTTCGCGCCCTGGCGCAGCAGTGGCAGGAGGAATGGCCACCTCTCACGTTTCTGCCGGTGGTAGGGGATGATGAGGACAACGACTGGGCGGGCCACCACGATCAGCTCGTTCGCGCTGTCCTGGCTTCCGGAATGGACTGGAATAATGTAGAGGTGCACGCCAGTGGATCGCCGACCATGGTGTATACCTTGATGGATGCCCTGGTGGATGCGGGTCTGCCTGAAGACGCGTTTTTCTCTGACGTGCTGGAGTACGCCCCAAGGGCGTGAACAAGGGGTCAGATGAACTGTTCATCTGACCCCATATTTACCGCGGACTCAGGCCCGCGGCATCGGAAGTTCCGGCAATCCATTATCCTTGGCCAGCCCCTGCATCAGCAGTTTGACGCTGGCCTCTTCCTCGCCCATGTGGGCATTCAGGCGGCTTAGTTCTGCCAGTGCCTCGCGGCTACGCTTCAGCCGGAGACTGGTTTCGAAATATTCCCGGGCTTTGCCCCACAGTTCGTTGCGCAGGCTCAGCCGACCCAGGGCCAGCAGGAGCTCGGGGTTGTTCGGACGGTCTTTCAGCCATTGTTCGGCCAGCAACAACTGCTCATCCGGCTTCTGCCCCTTCACCCGTCCATAAAGATTGATCAGTTCATCACTCCAGTGATTGCGCAATACCTTCCGCAACAGCGTTTCGGTCTGAACTTCGTCCCCCAGGCTGGCCAGCAGGCGGGCATAGTCTCGGATGGTGTACTCGTCGCGGCGCAGGAACCCCGGAAGCTCGTCCCATAGCCGGGTAAGCGGTTCCAGCGACGCTTCGGGGTCCTGTTTCTGCCGACGTCGGCAATCTTCGGCGGCCCGCTCCAGCAGGTTATGCCACACTTGCCGCTCCAGCTCATTCAGTTCCGTTTCGGGCAGAACGCTGCGCTTACGCAGTTCGGGGAGTAGCCTGGACAGCTCGCGCCAGTCTTCCAGGCGCAAGTAGGTGTTTTTCAGGAGCTTCAGCACAAACGGGTGATGGGGCGACTGCTTGCGCAGGCGAACCAGCGTGGCGAGGGCCTGCTCAAGGCGGTTGCCGGCCAGTTGCAGCTGGGCCTGAGTGATACCGACGGCCATATCGGAGCCGGGCGTGCTGTCGAAGGCCTTGCGCAGCAGTTCGTCCACGGCTTCATGATCGCCTGACTCGAACGACGCCTGGGCAGCGGCCAGGTAATTGATCAGAGGTGTATCGGCATGGCTGGCGGAAGATGTGAGCAGTTTCCGGGCTCTGGGCCAATTGCCCTCGGCCAGCGCCAGGAGGCCCTGGGTGGTCCGGCGACGCGCCCGGCGTTCGTTGCCGCGCGCAATCCAGCTGGCCACCAGCCCGGTGCTTGTCCTGAGCCTGCGGAAAACGTTGAGGGTCAGCACTGTCAGCACGATCAGGGCCGCGATCAGGCCCAGTCCTACCCAGAAGTTGGTTTCTATCAGATAGTTGCCCAGGCTGATGCGGATATAGCCCAGGTCGTATTGCAACCCGAGGGACAGGCCGGTGCCAATCAGCAGCGCTAGCAGGATGATCAGTAACAGGCGAATCATGAATCGTCGCCTCCACTATCGTCACCGGCGTTATCCTCACGACTGCCGTTGTTGGCATTGAGGCGGCCGGCCAGGCGTTCCTTGAGCAAATCCAGCGACTGGCTGATATCCGGAAGTTCCGGATCCACATTTTTCTGCGCCAGTTCGGACAGGGTTTCAGTCAGTGCGGTGACTCGGGCATTGCTGGCGTCGTACCAGTCATCAATGGTGGTTCGGGCTTTAGTGAGCGCTCGTTCATACAGCGGCTGGTTGCCACGCAATACCGCCATCTCTGCCTCTTCCAGCATCAGCTGCAGGTTGAGCCTGGCATAGGCGCTCTGATCCGGGGACAGAAGCGGCTTCACTGGCTCGTCCATACGGCGCACGACCACAACCTGCATCAGTGTCGATTTTACCTTGTTCCAGGCCTGCGCCAGGGCTCCCGGCTCGCCGCCGGGTTCTTCTTCCGCGCCGGAGCTGGCAATAAAGCCCGGCGCGTTTTCGTTGATCAGGGCCTGGTCGGTGAGCTGGTGAATGCTGTCGATGGCGGCTTCCAGCTTCAGGTAGAGACCGGTCCGGTCCACATCTGTGAGCCCTTTGAGCGCCAGGATTTCCCGGGCCAGTTGCTGGCGAACCGGGTAGACGCCGATGTCGTCGGATTCGGCGAGCACTTCATCAGCCGCTTCCAGGGCCGACATGGCGCCGCGAATGTCTTTCTCGATCATCAGGCGCTGATTGGCGATGCGCAGTAGATACTCCGCCTCGGCCAGGAGCCAGTCTGTGCGGGTCCGGTTTCCGGCTTCCAGCAGTTCACGGGCATTGTGGTCGATCTGGCGCTGCTGGGTGGCAATCAGCTCTCGCTGGCTCGCCAGTTTCTCTTCCAGGGATTGGAGGCGTTGGCTCTGCTGGCTGCCACGGTCGCCATAGCGGTCTTCGAGTTGGGCAGTGTCCTGTTGCAGACTCTGGAGTGTCTGCATAACCGCCTGATGGTTGTTCCACTGTTGCCAGCTCCACAGTGCGAGAGCGACAGCGACTATCAGGGCAACAATGGCGACCAGCCATACCGGCCAGAGTTTCTGGCGTGCCGGTGGTTCCTTGGAAACGGGTGCGGGCAGTTGATTCGTTGTGTCTGTCACGGGCGTCCTTACTTGGCTTTTCCGGAGCCACCGTCCCGGCCGGCAAGTTGCGCTGCAACCGTGGCCACGATGTCGTTATCGGCAAGGCTTCCTGGTATACACGGATTTCTGAATCCCGCTGCCCGGGCCTGTTCGGCAACCCGATCTGCGGGAACAATCAATAACCTATCGTATAGATTATGGCTGCTATTCGCACATAGTGCGATGAGATTGTTCAAGGTTTCTCCGGACAGGGCGACGATGGCCTCCGGAGCAAAGGTGTCGAGGGTGGCCCGGATCTGTTCCGGGGCGTGGTCCGGGCGAAAGCGGCGATACAGGGGCAGGAGGGTGACCCGGGCGCCACGGGATTCGAGTGTTTCCCGGATCAGCTCGCGTCCGGTTTCGCCACGGGCGAGCAGAACCCGTTCGCCTTGCAGCTTTTGCAGTGACGGCAGTGCCAGAAGCGCTTCGCTGGTCCAGCCCTCGGGCGGCCGGCGTGGACTGAGGCCGTGTTCCGCAAGCACTGCTGCTGTGCCGGCGCCAACGCCATACCAGCGGATGCCCATCGGAACCTGGGGCCACCAGGTGTCCACCTCCTCCAGCAGCAGGCGGGCAGCGAACGGGCTGACCGCGATCACGTGGGAAAACTCATCCAGGCTCAGGATGAGTGTGCGGCGCTCGGGTGTTTCCGGCAGAGGTTCCCGGCCAATCAGTGGCAGGATGTTTACATTGGCACCGGCTGAACGAAACCGGCGGGCAAGCCGCGAAGCCTCGGGTTCGGGCCGGCAGATCAGGATCCGCCGGCCGCTCAGGTCCGGCTCAGGTGGGTGTATGGCCATAGATTTCAGCCAGAACCTTGTCGGCACCGAGAGCCAGCAGATCCTCCGCCAACTCCCTGCCCAGGCGTTCACCTTCCGCCCGGGGCGCACGGCCCTCAACCCGGAAGATCTGGGTGCCATCCACGGCGCCCACCAGGCCACGAAGCCAGAGCGTGTCATCATCCTCAAGCAAGGCATAGGCTGCGATCGGAACCTGGCAGCCGCCCTCAAGACGTCGGTTCAGGGCACGCTCGGCCCTGACGCGATCCGAGCTGTCCTTGTGATTGAGAGGCTCAAGCATGGCCAGGAGGTCGTGGTCGTCCAGCCGGCATTCAATCCCAAGGGCGCCCTGGCCGACCGCCGGGAGCGACACGGTGTCCGGCAGGCAGTAGCGGATGCGGTCGTGAAAGCCCAGGCGTTTCAGGCCGGAGCTGGCCAGCACTATGGCCTCGTATTCGCCGGCATCAAGTTTGGCCAGGCGGGTGTTGACGTTGCCGCGCAGAACACGAATCTGCAGGTCCGGGCGGTAGGCCCGCAGCTGTGCTTCCCGGCGCAGGCTCGCGGTGCCAACTACGGCACCCTGTGGCAGGGCATCAACGTTGTCATACTGGTTGCTGACAAACGCATCGGTGGGGTCTTCCCGCTCGCAGATGGCCACCAGGCCCAGGCCTTCCGGAAATTCCATAGGCACGTCTTTCATGGAGTGCACGGCGAGGTCCGCACGGCCGTCCAGCATGGCTTCTTCCAGTTCCTTGACGAACAGGCCCTTGCCGCCAATTTTGGCCAGGGGCACATCCAGAATCTTGTCGCCCTGGGTCTTGATCTTGACCAGCTCCACGGTGATGTTGTCGTGCAGCCTTTCCAGTTCGGCCTTGATGAATTCCGCTTGCCACAGCGCCAGGGCGCTGCTGCGGGTTGCAATGCGAAGGGTACGTTTGGACATGACACTCACTGTCGGTTCGAAAAATGTCCGCCAAGGTTACCTTGTGGCGGCAGAAAAGTCCCGTGGCTACCACAGCCGGGAGCGTCACGAAGTCAGCCCGGCTGGTGCTCCTGAAGCCATTGGCGCACGTTGCTGGCATGGCGCCGGCTGACTGGCAGTTCGCCCTGGCCGTCCCTTAGCAATACCCGATTGTGGCCGTCGGGTGTCCGTTTCAGTCCCTGAATAAAGCGCACGCCTACCAGGGTGTTCCGATGGATCCGCAGCAGGATGCTCGGGTAACTGCTTTCCAGTTCCTTGAGGGTATAGTCGCACACGGTTTCACCGCGGGTATGATGGATGGTGACGTATTTCTGATCCGCCTCGCAGTAGAGGATTTCCGACAGATCAATCAGCTCGGTGCCCCGATGGCTGCGCACCGCCAGCTGTTCCTGGTCGCGGCCGGTCTGGCCGTTCAGAGTCTGCAGCTGCACCCGGTTGACCCTGCCGGCCCTGGCCAGGGCATCCGCCAATGCCTCCTTGCGAACCGGTTTGAGCAGGTAGGCGATGGCCTGAACGTCGAAGGCCTGGATGGCGTAATGGTCGTAGGCCGTGCAGAAAATCAGGGCGGGCGGATTGGCCAGCTGGCTCAGGCGGCTGGCCGCCTCCATGCCATCCATGCCGGGCATGCGAATGTCCAGCAGCAGAATGTCCGGCTCAAGTTCGGCAACCTGTTTCAGGGAGCTGTCGCCGTCGGCGGCCTCACCACAGACCCGATACCCGGGGAGTGATTCAACCAACCTGCGAATGCGTTCCCGGGCCAGGGGTTCGTCATCGGCAATCAGGACACTGCGGATATCACTCATGGCTGTTCTCGGTTCCCTCTCCCGTGGATTCATGGTTTGCGGGTTATCTGTTCGCCAGCCTTTTGTCGGGGCAGCCTGAGGGTAACGGTATACACATCGTTCTGGTGGCTGTGTTTCAGTACCGCCGGTTCCCCGAACAGCGCCCTGAGCCGAGACTGGATGTTGGCCAGAGCCATACGGTTGCCGTCATGTTGCCGGTTGTTCTGGTCCGGTTTGGGGTTTTGCACCAGCAGGTAGACAAAGTCGCCTTTGGCCTGGGCCTCAACCCTCACGGTGCCGCCGTCCGGGCGGGGCTGAATGCCGTGGTAGATGGCATTTTCTACCAGCGGCTGCAGGGTGAGCGGCGGAATCGCCTGCTGCTCAAGGCCATCCTCGATCTGCCATTCCAGCTTCAGGCGATCGCCCAGGCGGAGCGCTTCTATGGCCAGGTAGCGCTGGCACAGCTCCAGTTCCCGGGACAGCGGGATCAGCTGATCGCCGGTGCGAAGGCTGGCGCGAAACAGTTCCGACAGGTCCAGCACCGCCTCTTCCGCCCGTTCCGGGTTGACGGCGATCAGGCTGGCAATGGTGTTCATGCTGTTGAACAGGAAGTGAGGCTGTATGCGGGCCTGAAGGGATGCCAGGTGCGCCTGCATTTCCGCCTCCCGCTGCTGTTGCCACTGGTGCTGCAGGTAAAAATAGCGAAGCACCATGAGCACGATCAGCAGCGCCAGCAGCATTTTCTTGGCCACGCCCTGCCACACGGCTACGCCAGCCTGGGGGTGCAGCACGCTGTCGGCAAACAGACTGAAGGCCAGTACATCCAGTAGCACGATGACCACAATGGTCGTGGTGGCACCGGAGACTGACATTCGGGCGAGCCTGCTCCTTAACAGGCAGATGAGAGCAGCGCTGGTGAGGGTGGTCCACTGGACAAACAGTGACAACAGTCCGAAGTAATTCCAGTCGATCCAGCCCTGGTCTGCCTGCACGATGGCGAGTACCAGAACCAGCAGCTCACTGGTCACCAGCAACAGGAACACGGCCCTTACCCGGCACAGGTCCGGAACGAAGAACTCGTGATCTGTCACACCTTTGTCCCCGTTACGGGGTGTCTCCTTTACCCGGGTCAGAATGGTATACTCCCGCCACGTTCAATGTACCCAGTTCCCGCCAGATGATGCCGGGCTGTCAGCAGGAAAGATAGACCATGACGGATCAGAAAAAGTCTGACCAGACCACAAGCTCTGAAAAACCCTGGGGCGGACGCTTCAGTGAACCCACCGATGCCTTTGTTGAAAAATTTACCGCATCCGTAGGATTTGACCAGCGCCTTTACCACCACGACATCACCGGTTCCATCGCCCATGCCACCATGCTGGCCGAGGTCGGCGTGCTCACCACCGAGGAACGGGACCAGATCATCGAAGGCCTGAAAGGGGTCAAGGCGGACATCGAGGCCGGCAATTTCCAGTGGTCTGTCAGCCTCGAAGACGTGCACATGAACATTGAGGCGCGCCTGACTGACCGTATCGGCATCACCGGCAAGAAACTGCACACCGGCCGTAGCCGTAATGACCAGGTAGCCACCGATATCCGTCTGTACCTGCGGGATGAAATCGATGTCATTGCCGAGGAACTGAAGCGCCTGCAAGCAGGCCTGCTGGACCTGGCCGAGCGCGAGGCGGATACCATCATGCCCGGCTTCACCCATCTGCAGACCGCCCAGCCGGTCACCTTCGGGCACCACCTGCTGGCCTGGTATGAAATGCTGGTACGGGATGCCGAGCGCCTGCAGGATTGCCGCAAGCGGGTGAACGTGATGCCCCTGGGCGCAGCGGCCCTGGCTGGCACCACCTATCCCATTGATCGGGCGATGACCGCCAGGCTGCTGGGCTTCGACCGGGCCAGCGAGAACAGCCTGGACTCCGTCAGCGACCGGGACTTTGCCATTGAGTTCTGCAGCTTCGCCGCGCTGCTGATGACGCACCTTTCACGGTTCAGCGAGGAGCTGGTGCTCTGGACCTCGGCCCAGTTCGATTTCATCGATCTGCCGGACCGGTTCTGCACCGGCTCGTCCATCATGCCCCAGAAGAAGAACCCGGATGTTCCCGAGCTGGTCCGGGGTAAGACCGGCCGTGTCAATGGTCACCTGATCAGCCTGCTGACCCTGATGAAGAGCCAGCCGCTGGCCTACAACAAGGACAATCAGGAAGACAAAGAGCCTCTGTTCGATACCGTCGATACCATCAAGGGCTGCCTGAAAGCCTACGCCGACATGATTCCGGCCATTCGCTCCAAGGCCGATAACATGCGCGTGGCAGCCAAGCGCGGGTTCTCTACCGCCACCGACCTGGCGGATTACCTGGTGAAGAAAGGCGTGCCCTTCCGGGATGCCCACGAAATTGTTGGCAAGTCGGTGGCGTTTGGTGTCGCCGAGGGGCGCGACCTGTCCGAAATGACACTGGAAGAGTTGCAGCAGTTCTCCGATCATATCGGCGCCGATGTCTTTGATGTGCTGACGCTTGAAGGCTCGGTTCAGGCCCGTGATCACCTCGGTGGCACGGCGCCGGATCAGGTGCGCGCGGCGGTCGGCCGGGCACGCAATCAACTGGGCTGAACCGGAAGCATACTGCAGGGCGGAACGGTTAGCCGCCGATCCGCCCCGTAGTCAGATCCACCGCCGCAGGGGTGAGTTCGTCCAGCGGTTGCGGACGGAATAGCCGGTACCCCTGGCCGTAATGGATGCCCAGAGTCCGGACCTTGCGCAGAGCGTCGTCGCTCTCAATAAACGTGGCCACGGTGACCTTGCCGGCGGCCTCGGCAATCCGGTGCAGAGCCTCAAGCATGACCTGCTGCACCGGGTCCTCTTCCAGTTGCTGCACCATTCTCCGATCCAGCTTGATAATGTCGACCGGTAATCTGGCCGCCAGGCTGTAGCTCTCCACTGAAGCGCCGGCGCCGTCCAGGGCGACGCGGAAGCCTGCGCGATGCAACGCATCGCAAAGCACGGCCACATCATCCGGATACTGGGTGGCGTGGGCTTCACGGATTTCCAGGCAGAAGCAGCCGGGGTTAAACGCCGAATCACTCAGGGCTTCGGCCATAAAGTCGGAAAAGGTGTCATCCAGCACGCTGGCCAGTGACAGGTTGAAGCCGCAGTACTTCAATCGCGGTTCCAGCAACGGTTGGTTGTCCAGCCAGTCGAGGGTTTGACGGATCACCTGGCGATCAAGGCGTTTGGCCAGGTCAAAGCGTTCTGCAATGGGCAGAAAGTCGTCAGGCTTCAGTACTGTCTCGCCATCTGGCGTTGCAGGAATCCGGCACAGGATTTCGATGTGATCGCCCCAGGTAGGGCTGGCCACCGGCCTCATGGCCTGGTACTCGAGAATCAGCTTCCGGTTGTCCAGAGCCTCTCGGATCTGCTCGACCCGTTGGCTGGCTATGGAGTCGTCGGCCTGGTGGGCAAAGGCCCTGGCCGCGTGGATCCGGTTGCGTCCGGAGGTTTTGGCCGTATGGCACAGGTCCGCTGCCTGGCTCAGTAGCTGCTCCGGATCTGCGGGAATGTCGTTATCCATTATCAGAAGGCCGCCGGAGGCGGTGGTCTGCAGCCTGTGGCCCTGCCAGTCGAAGACAAACTCGCCGATCAGGTCGAGGGTTTCCTGGGCAATTTTCCGGGCCCGTGCTTCCGGACAATTCTCGATCAGCAGGGCGAAGGTGTCACCGGCCAGTCGGGCAAGGGCATCTCGCTGACGCACGCGCACGCCCAGATTGCCGGCCAGCTCCCGGAGGTATCGGTCGCAGGTGCCGCTGCCGGCCAGATCGTTAAAGCGCTCGAACTCATCAAGGTCGAGATAGAGCAGGCTGTCACAGGATTCGCGATGGGATTTCTGCTCAAGCGTCCTGGCTACGCGGGCGATGAACGCCTTGCGGTTCATGAGCCCGGTAACCGGATCATGGCGGATACGGTATTCCTCGCTTGAGGCGTGGTTGAGCCTCGGTTCGATGCGCCTGGCCACGTGTACCGCGCCGGTTACTTCGCCCTGCTCATTGGTCAGTCGCTGGTAGTGGAATTCATGCGCCGGCAATGCACGGGATTGCTGGGCCATGGGCATTTCAACCACGAAATTGTCACGCTCGAAGGCCCGGTGCCACAGGCGTTCCATTAACCTGCGTTCGTTGGGAAATTCCTGGAGAAGGTCGCTCAGGTTATTGCCCAGCCGGGGCTGCAGACCGAAGGTTTCGGAAAATTGCCGGGCCCAGGCGTCATTGAAGTGGAGCAGGTTGAACGAGGCATCCACGGCAACAATCAGGTCTGCGGTGGCGCTGCTGGCCGCCGCCAGCATTCTGATGGCGTGCTGACGAGCGCTGTCGAGCTTCAGTTCGGCCGTCCGGTCCACCAGGGTGCCGCCGAGTCGGGGAATCCTGCCACCCTGCTTCAGGGCACGGCAGCTGAGGGTTACCCGCCGCGGGTTCTGGCGTGAAGTGACAATGTCGAGATCGAGCGAGAAGGCTTCGCCGGTGCGCAGGCAGCGCCGGAACATGGCCCGGACCCTGGCCTGTCCGGTCTGGCAGTAAAACAGGGCCTGTTCGGGTGTGACATCGGCGCCGGGTCTCAACTCCAGAAGCTGGAACATGCCCTCTGTCCAGATCATTTCATTGGTTCGGGTGTCCAGCTCCCAGATTCCGAAACCGGCGCTGCTCTCTGCCCAGCGCAGTAGCCGTGAATCTCTGGTGGAGCTGTCACGCAAGGTTATCGTAGCGCTTGCCGCCTTGTCGGAATCCCTCATGTCGAGCCGCAGAGTCAGGCAGGCGGTGTAGAAAAAACCTTCCTTGTGCCTGAAAGTCACCAGAACATTCTGGCCCCGTTCAATCCGATGGCGGTTCGCGGGTGCGAAGGGGTCATCCTGGCGTGATGCCAGGATACGGTGCACCGGTTGGCCCTCCAGTTCGTTGCCGTCATAGCCCAGAACCGCCTCGGCCTGGTGGTCTGCGAACAGGACTTTGCCTTCATCGTCGATGCGCAGAACGGTCTGGCGTTCGGACGCCGGGGCCTGATCCGAACGATAGCGGCGAATAATGAATTCTTTCACAGCGGGTGAGCCTCGCGTGTTCTCCAGCTTTTATTTTTCTAAAGGTTTTGCCACGATGCCGACATCATACTCATACTGATCCTGAAAAGAACCTCTCTGCGGAGCCGCCTTGACCGCCCATATTGCCCCGATTTCCCTCGACTTTGAGGAGGGAATAGATCGCAAGACTCTCCGTCGTCTGAGGGACCGGTTTCTGCTGGTCAATCAGCAGCGCTGGAGCCGTGCCCATTCGGCGTTGTCCTATCGTCAGCAAATGGTGCTGGAAATCCTGCCTCTGGTCTTTCATCTCAACCACCCGGCGTTGCCCGGGTATCTCGACAGCGACTGTCCCTATGGCCTGAGTAATTACAAGCCGTCGTTTGCCACGATCAATGCGGCACGGCGGCTGGCCCGGACTTTCACCGTGAAAGATGAAGGTAAACGCAAGCCGGATCTGGACGCCATGTTCCTGATGGGCAGTCCCGGGACCCTGGGGCATTCCGTGGCCAGTGATCTGGATGTCTGGCTCTGCCACCGCAGTGATTTGCCGGAGCGGGGAATCCGCTGTCTGGAGCGCAAGGCCGAAAAGCTGGCCCGGTGGGCAGAATCACTGGGTGTGGAACTCCACGTATTCGTATTCTGTGCCTCGGACTGGCGGGCCGGTCGGCAACGGGCAGAGGTCACCGGCGAGAACTGTGGCAGCGCCCAGCACTTCCTGTTGCTGGATGAGTTTTACCGGACCAGCATCCATCTTGCCGGTGCCTGGCCCATGTGGTGGCTGATTCCTGCCGAACAGGAAGAGAGCTACGACGATTGCATGCGCAAGCTGGTGGACTTCCGGTTCGTTCGGGCCGATGAATATATTGATTTTGGACCGGTTCCGGCGATTCCGGAGGCGGAATTTCTCGGTGCCGGGGTCTGGCAGCTTTACAAGGGGATTGATGCGCCCTGGAAGTCCATCCTCAAACTGCTCCTGATTGAATGCTATGCGCGCACGGCCGGGCAGCCCCTGTTGTCCAGCGAGTTCAAGCGGGCCGTTTTCCGGGGAGAGACCGACGCTGACAGTCTTGACCCTTATGTCATGCTTTACGACCGGCTGGAAGCATGGCTGTCCGGGCCTGAGGTGTCGTCCAGGCTGGATCTGATCCGCCGGAGCCTGTATCTCAAAGCCGGTCTGCCACTGACCCGGACCGAAGCCGCCGGCGAGCAATGGCGTGCAAGGCTGTTACGTCAGCTGGTGACACGCTGGGGCTGGCCCGAGAGCGCGCTGGTCGAGCTGGATGAGCGCCAGCGCTGGCGGGCGGAGGAGGTCACTACCCTGCGCCGTACCATCGTCAACGAACTGACCCATGGTTACCGGCTGCTCTCGAAAATGGCCAGGGAGCATGGCCAGCGTGCTGCCATCAGTGATACCGACATCAACCTGTTGGGCCGCAAGCTCTATGCGGCATTTCAGCGCAAAGCGGGCAAGATCGAGCAGATCAACCCGGGGCTGGCGCCCTCGCTGGCCGAGGAGAATCTGGCCTTCCACCACCAGTCGGAGCAGGGCGGGGATGCCGACGGCTGGTTGCTTTATCGGGATCTGGAAGACCCGGCGGATGCGTTCTGGCAGCCGGTCATCCGCCGCTCGGGTAATCTGGCAGAGCTGATGGTCTGGTGCTACTGCAATGGCCTGCTGACCCGATCGACCCGCCTGAACGTGCGTTCCGGAAGCAGTGTTGCCTCGGTCAGTGAGTTGCGGGAAATGCTGGATGCCCTGTCCGGGTTCCTGCCATTTCCGATTGCGCCGGCTGAGCGGGAGGCGCTGTCCCGGGGTGTCCGGCCCCTGAGAAATCTCCTGCTGGTCAATGTGGGTGTCGATCCCCAGGCGCACCTGACTGAAAAGGGCCTTCACAAGCTCAGTTCCCGTCACGATTCGCTGGGTTTCAGTGGCGGCCGGGAGAACCTGGTCATCAGTATTGACCAGATCACGTTCAATAGCTGGCACGAGGTGAGCCTGCAGCATTACGCGGCCGGCGACACGCTCATTCAATGCCTGAAGAATATTCTCGCGTCGGTGGCAGCAAACCCCGCAGAGCTGCCGGGTATTCAGGTGCACTGTCACAACCGCGGGCACGGCTCGGCCATCGCCCGACGGGTCCAGGAATTGTTTGCCGATGTGCTTCGGCCTTTCTTTGCCGGCGGTACCGGCCCGCACCCGCTTCGCTACGTGATTGAGATGGACCGTCGCTACTTCATGCTCCAGTTCAATGGCCTGGAGCCGGGCTTTGTTGCCCTGGAGAGCTTCGAGGCGCTGATGGAGCATCTTGCGTTGCCCCAGGAGCGTTACTTGCCGGTGGTGTTCGATCGTTACGCGCTGCAGGACGAGCCGGCCCTGCGGGCGGTGTGCCAGGCCAGCGAGCCGGACAATATCCAGGTGTTCTACCGTATCCTGGCCGGCCAGGCCCGCCTCTGGGTGGTCGATGAGCTGGGCTCGGTGTTTAGTTGGGAGCAGGCGGTGACCAGTCGGCGGCATTTGCTGGTGCCGGTTTTGCGCTTTCTGGATAACCTGATTGAACGGCGGTTGCTCCGTCACACGGAGACTGCCGGCGTGGTCGCCGGCGTTCAGTGTTACGAAATTGTCCGCCGCGACGGAACCTGGCGTGCCGAGTACCGGCCGGAACCGGATTCGGGCGTGCCCCTGCCGGGGCTTGAGGTGCAGGCCGTGGGCATTCACGAGGGCGACAGTCGTCTGCGTTTCGATATCTTCTGTGGTGACCAGGAGTTCAGCGTTCAGGAGTATGGCGATCAACTGATTCCGGCAGTCGCGCACTACATCCGCTCCATGCGCCGCAGTGACGAAGTTTACCCGGTGTATCTGACCGACGTTCATCTGCCCCACGACATCGACCCGAGAGTCTACCAGCAGGACATCCAGACCAGTCAGTATCTCTATTACCGGTCAGTGCTGGAGGATTCCCTCAACAGACACCTTGCCAGAACGCGCTGACCTCGCGGCCCGGGGCGGGTGTCAGGTATACTGCGCCCATAGTGAACTCAGGGGTAGCAGGTATGCGAGCGTGGACTCTGCCGATCATGGTGTTGGTGCTGACTTTGGTCGTGGGTGGTTGCGGCCAGAAAGGCCCGTTGTACCGTGACAGTGAGGGTGCGTCAGCCGCGCCCGAAAAGGAATCCGCTCAGGACCAGCAGGAGCGCGAAGACAACCGAGACTAGCGCTCTGGCCTCCTGGCCCCGTTAACCGAATCAGGAAACTCATGGATCATTTCAATTACCGCGACGGCGAGCTGTACGCCGAAGATGTCCCTGTCTCTGCCATCGCCGATCGTTTTGGTACGCCGGCCTATGTCTATTCCCGGGCCACGCTTGAGCGTCATTACCGGGCCTATGACGATGCTCTTAGGGGCCACCCGCACCTGGTGTGCTATGCCGTTAAAGCCAACAGCAATCTTGCGGTACTGAACGTTCTGGCCCGGCTCGGTGCAGGCTTCGATATTGTTTCAGCCGGTGAGCTGGAGCGGGTATTGCGGGCCGGTGGCGACCCGTCCCGGGTTGTTTTCTCCGGCGTGGGCAAGCAGGAGTGGGAGATGAGGCGGGCGCTTGAGGTGGGCGTGCGCTGTTTCAACGTGGAATCCGATACCGAACTGGACAGGCTGAATGCCGTGGCGGGCGAGCTGGGCGTGAAGGCGCCCATCTCCCTGCGGGTGAACCCGGATGTTGACGCAGGTACCCACCCGTATATCTCCACGGGCCTGAAAGAGAACAAGTTCGGGATCGATATCGCCGAGGCCCCGGAGGTCTATGCCCGCGCTGCCGGCTTGCCGAACCTCGAGGTAAAGGGTGTGGATTGTCACATAGGCTCCCAGCTGACCAGTGTGTCTCCGTTCCTGGATGCCCTGGATCGGGTGCTGGCGCTGATTGACACCCTGGCGGATCAGGGAATTCACGTTCATCACCTCGATATGGGGGGTGGCCTGGGTGTTACCTACAACCAGGAACAGCCACCGCAGCCGTCGGATTATGTAAAGGCGCTGGCCGAACGGCTGGGTGACCGCAAGCTTGAGCTGATCCTTGAGCCGGGCCGGTCCATTGCCGCCAATGCCGGTATCCTGGTAACCCGGGTCGAGTTCCTGAAGTGCACCGAGCACCGGAATTTTGCCATCATCGATGCCGCCATGAACGACCTGATTCGCCCGGCCCTCTACAGTGCCTGGCAGGCGATCATTCCGGTTACGCCGCATCAGGAAGGCGAGGAAAAAGCCTGGGATCTGGTGGGTCCGGTCTGTGAAACCGGTGATTTCCTGGGCAAGGATCGTCACCTTCGTCTCCAGGCGGGGGACCTGCTGGCGGTTCGCTCTGCCGGCGCCTATGGCTTTGTCATGAGCTCCAACTACAACACCCGGAACCGGCCTCCGGAACTGATGGTCGATGGTGACCAGGTGCATGTGGTGCGTCGCCGCGAAACTCTTGAAGACCAGCTCGCGCCCGAGAGCTGTCTTCCGGAATGAGCGGGGGTGAGGAGATGACACAGCAACGCCGGAGTCAGGGCCCGATGCTTCGATTTACCAAGATGCACGGGCTGGGGAACGATTTCATGGTGGTGGATGCCATCAGCCAACCGTTCCGCCTGCGCCCGGAAATGATTCGGGATCTGGCTAACCGGAACTTCGGAATCGGCTTCGATCAGCTGTTGGTGGTGGAGCCTCCCGGGCTGCCGGACGTCGATTTCCGCTACCGTATTTTCAACGCGGACGGTTCCGAGGTGGAGCAGTGCGGAAACGGCGCCCGTTGTTTTGCCAGGTTTGTCCGTGACCAGCGTCTGACCAACAAAAAGGTGATCCGGGTTCAGACTGCCAAGGGTGTTATCGAACTGCGGGTTGGCCGTGATGGCATGGTCATGGTCAACATGGGCGTACCCGAGTTCAATCCGCCGGCTATTCCGTTTGCGGCGGACCGTCGCAAGGATGTCTACACCGTGGATGTGGATGGTCAGACGGTCGAACTCAGCGCCCTGTCCATGGGCAATCCCCACGGTGTTCTGCTGGTTGAGAACGTGGATCAGGCGCCGGTGGAAACCCTCGGTCCAAAGCTGGAGAGACACCCGCGGTTTCCGGCGCGGGCCAATATCGGTTTCCTGCAGATCCTCGATCGCAAGCATGTCCGCCTGAGGGTGTTCGAGCGGGGCTCCGGCGAGACCCTGGCCTGTGGAAGTGGCGCCTGTGCCGCCGTTGTTGCCGGTGGTTTGCGTGGCCTGCTGGATTCTCGTGTAGAAGTCGAGCTTCGCGGCGGCAAACTGGTCATCGAATGGCAGGGTGAAGGGTCGCCTGTTATGATGGAAGGGCCTGCAACCAGCGTATTCGAGGGGCAGTTAAGGCTGCCAGGTGAATCTGGTGGTCGCCGCCGCAGGAGCGGTCGCCCCCATAAACAACGATCCTGACAGCCAGGAGTACTCCATGACAGAACAAACGGCCCGACAGAAGGCCGGTGAGCTCACCCGGGAAGAGGTGGCCGACTACCTGCGAGCCAACCCCGATTTCTTTGTCGATCAGGACGAACTGCTGCGCAGTCTCACCCTGCCACATGACAGTGGCCGGGCAATTTCCCTTGTGGAACGCCAGGTGCACCTGTTTCGGGAGCAGCGCGACACACTGCGCCGGGAATTGGTGGAGCTGGTGTCCATCGCTCGCCACAACGACCGGTTGTTCGAGAAGAGCAAGCGTCTGTTAATGCAGGTGATCGAAGCGCGGACTCTGAACGATATGGCTGCGGCCATCGATGACAGTATCCGTGGTGATTTCGGTCTCGACGCAGCGTCGGTGCTGCTGTTCACCGATGTTGAGCTGCCCGAAGCCTCCCAGGGTGCGTTGCATGTGGTGAGTCCGTCCGTGGCCCGTGAGCGCCTGGGGAGCCTTCTGGAGGGCGAAAGGGCTGTGTGCGGCCAGTTCCGCGAGAGTGAGCGTGAGTTTCTGTTCCCCGACCGGGAGGAGCCGATCGCCTCTGTGGCCCTGGTGCCGCTGCGGCATGATGAGCTGGTGGGCGTGTTCGCTGTCGGCAGCTGTCAGTCCGGCTATTTTGACCAGAGCATGGGGTCCCTGTTCCTGAGCTACATCAGTGACACGCTCAGCCGTCTGCTGCCGCCCATGGTGCAGCGCCACACTGCTGCGGCCCCGGTAGCCGATATGGCGACGGAGTCCCGCTGAGGTGTCAGAGGCTCCGGCGGTGTCCCACGAACTTTCCGGGCCGCTGACGGATTTTATCCGGCACCTGGCATCGGAAAAACGCCATTCCCCCAGGACCTGTGACAGCTACCAACGCGATCTGATGCGTCTGGCAGCGTGGCTGAGCCGCAGTGGACCTGGCACCTGGCAACGGGTTTCCAATCATGATCTGCGCCGCTATGTGGCAACGCTCAGTCGGGAGGGTTTGTCGGGGCGAAGTATTGCCCGGCATCTCTCCGCGACCCGTCGTTTCTACCAGTTCCTGCTCCGGGAAAAACTGGCCTCGGACAATCCGGCTCTGGATATTCGTGCGCCGAAGAGTGGTCGTCGTTTGCCCCGTGTGGCGGACGTTGATCAATTGAATCACCTGCTGAATGCGCAGCCGGACGATCCTCTGGAAGTCCGTGATCTCTGCATGTTCGAGCTGATGTACTCTTCCGGATTGCGACTGGCTGAGCTGGCGAGCCTGGATCTGGACACCGTCGATCTGCGTGGTGGCGACGTGCGGGTTGTGGGCAAGGGAGGCAAGGAGCGGCTGCTGCCGGTTGGACGGAAAGCAATCGCGGCCATTCAGGCGTGGCTGCCACAGAGGGCAGGCCTGGCCAATGAGGGTGAAACGGCCCTGTTTGTCAGCCAGCGGGGCGAGCGCCTCAGTCATCGCAGTATTCAGGCCCGGCTGAGCCGGTGGGGCATCAGCCGAGGTGCTGACCAGAAGCTCCATCCTCACCTGCTTAGACACTCTTTTGCCAGCCATATGCTCGAATCCAGTGGTGACCTGCGGGCGGTCCAGGAATTGCTCGGCCACGCCGACATTGCCACCACGCAGGTCTATACTCATCTTGATTTTCAACATTTGGCACGGGTTTATGACCAGAGTCACCCCAGGGCACGCCGCGATAAGTATCATGGAAAAACCAGCGACAAGAGTTCCTGAGACTGTTAACGGTCAGGCGGGGCTTTTCAGTCAATAACCGGACAACAAAGGTAAGCGGGAGCGCTCCATGGCATCGGATCAGTCCTGGAAGGAAAAGTACCTTCAGGAACTCGAATCTGCAGATAACCGGGAAAAGCAGTGGAAGGCGGAACGTAACACCCTTGAGCGTATGCTGGTGCGAACCAGCCTCGCATCCGAGGGCCAGACGCCGGAACTGGACCGTTTGTTGGCGCGAATCCGGAAAGACCTGCGAAAAAATCGGGTGGATGTGGATGCCTGGAAGGAACTCCAGGACCAGATCGATCGCCAGGTGGCCCTGCTCGATGAACGTCAGTCCGGCAATGACCGGAAGCGTTCACTGTTTTCCCGGAACAAGTCCGAGCAGCCGGCCGAGCCAGAACCACAGACGGAAAACGCGGATCAGACCCAGCCTGAACCGGGTAATGGACAGGATATCGAGGACAATGCCCAGCGGTTGCGTATCGCCCGCCGTGTGGGCCAGCTGCTGGGACAGATGCTGTCACAGGTTTCCCTTGAACCTGCGGCCGAGGCCCGGGCCCGGGCGCTGCAGCAATCCCTGTTGGCCAGCAACGACTGGGACGAATTGCGGGAAGGCCTGAATCATGTCGCAGAACTGGTAATAGCCGCCGTCACTCGTAGCAAGCGTGAATTTGAAGACTTCCTCAGGCGCCTGGACGAGCGGCTGGAGCTGCTGCGGGAGCACTTCTCCGCCCAGTCTTCAGCCCAGTCCGGCCGATTGCGTGCGTCCGAACATCTTGACCGGGAAATCCGTGATGAGATTGAACGGGTGGGGCAGCGCTTGCAGGAAAGCGATAACCTTGTGGATCTCAAGCAGTCGGTCAGTCGTCACCTGGCGTCTATCGGTCAGGCCGTTGGCCGTTTCCGAACCCAGGAATCGGAACGGGAACGGGCGCTTTCAGAACAGCTCGAAGCGATGCAGGAGAAAGTGGCCGCCATGGAGGCCCATTCGGAGCAGATGCAGGAGCAGGTCCGCAAGGAGCGATTGCGTGCCATGACCGATCTGCTGACCGAACTGCCCAATCGCGAAGCCTGGCAGGAAAGACTGTCCTTTGAATACAACCGCTGGCAACGCTACAGCCACCCTCTGACCATCGGTGTGCTGGACATTGATCTGTTCAAGCGGATCAATGACTGCTACGGCCACAAGGCGGGAGACCGGGTGCTGCAGCTGGTGGCAAGGGAGTTCAGGGAGCGTCTGCGCACCACTGACTTTATTGCCCGGTTTGGCGGTGAGGAATTCGTTGTGCTGTTCCCGGAAACCGAGCCCTCCGATGCCCGGGCAGTGGTGGATAAGTTGCGAGCGCACGTTGGCAAATTGCCCTTTCACTTTCGCGGTGAACCGGTGACCGTTACCTTTTCCGCCGGTCTGGCGGGCTTTGTTACGGGTGACACCGAAGAATCGGTGTTTGACCGGGCCGACCGCGCCCTCTACCAGGCCAAGGACGCCGGTCGCGACCGGGTTATAATCAGCGAAAGCGCCAAAGCTCAGTGACGCATCATTGCGTCCAGCTCGTCAATGATCTCCGCCCAGTCACTGTCTTCCTCCAGTCCCTCCTCGAGGAAGTGGGACTGGCTCTCGGACCAGAAGGGGGCATCCTGGATCGCAACCTCGCCTGGCAAGGGGGAATACCTGGCCACAAAGTCCTCGATGCTTTTGGCGTCGGACGCCAGGCCAAGCTGTTCGAACAGGGTGCTGAGGTTGTGTTTGCTGGTGTCCATGGACATTCATCTCCCGTTGGCCATGTGCCTGAATGAAATCAATGGCGTTTGCAGGTATTGTTCCCTGAAATGTAGCGGAACCCTTGAGGATATCCAGTGAAGGTTACCCTTCCCTTTCTACTATGCTGCCTGTTGGCGCTGTTTCAATCCCCGGTCCGGGCGGAGCCTCCTCAACTGTCGCCGGCACCGGTACTTGGCAAACAGGAATTGACCTGGCTGGAAGGTCAGGAACGCTTTCGCATCGGTCTTCGCAGTGATCAGGTTCCGCTGGTGTTTGATACCGGTAATGATGTCCTTGCCGGGACCTACATTGACTATCTTGCCCGGCTGTCGGAAAAACTGGGTGTCACCATGGAACCGGTTGTGCTGGCAACGGCACAAGACCGAGGCCCGGTTCAGAGTGAGCTGCAAGCCGATGCGATTCTGACCACGCGTATGCCGGGGATGCCGGTGGTACCCGGCAAGCGTTTTACCGACCCCCTGATGTCGCTGACCTACGGATTGTTCGTCAGCGCCGGCGATGCCGCCATTCGGAGCCTATCGGACCTGGAAGGCAGCCGGATTGCCGTGATTGCCGGTGATCCCAACCAATACCCCATGCTGGACCCGGTTGAAAAATTCACACCGGTGCCAGTGGCCAATGTCAGCGACGCTGTCGGGCAGATTCTTTCCGGGCATGCGGACGCATTTCTGGCGCCGGTTCCGGTTGTTTCCGATTACCTGCAGTCCGCCATGGTGAACGGTATCGGCCTGTCTGTTCTGCTGGATAGCAATCCAGTGGATGTGGTTCTGCAGGTGGATACCGACAACGACCGGCTCTTCCAGGTGCTGAACAAAGCCATTGCCGCGATCAGCCACAATGAACATCGGGCCATCCGTCAGTCCTGGCTGCAGGCTGATCAGCCGGCACTGGAGCGAAGCGGCATTGAGTTGTCGGCTTCTGATGTCGACTGGCTCGAAAGGCATCCGGATCTGAAGGTCGCGTTTCGCTCGGACTGGCCACCGTTTGAATATACCCAGGATGGTCGGCCAACGGGTCTGGTTCCGGATTTGCTGACCCGGCTTGAGACTCAGTTGAACGTCCGGTTTACCCGTTCGGTAGCAGGCAGTCGGATAGATGCTGAAGAACAGCTCCGCTCCGGTGAAGTGGATATACTGCCGGGATTGTCCCGGACTCCGCGCACGGAGGAGGCGTTTCTGTTTACCCGGGCCTATCTGACGGTGCCCATTGCCCTCGCCATCCGTGATGACGGGCGCTTTATCGGCGATCTTCGAGAGCTTCGCAGTGAGCGGGTGGGTGTGGTGAACCGCCATGCGGCTCACGATTATTTGCTCATTAACCATCCGAACCTGGATCTGTATCCCATGGATACCGTGGAGGAGGGCCTTCTGGCGCTCTCCAATGGCGATCTGGATGTCATGGTTACCCACATCCCGGCGGTCAGTTACACCGTCGCCAGGCTGGGCCTGTCGAATCTCAGAATCACCAGTATCACGCCCTACCAGTACGACCTGAGACTGGCAGTGCGCAAGGACAGTCCGGAACTGCACCGGGTACTGAACAAGGCGCTGGGCAGTCTCGAGGCCAGCGAAACCGAATCCATCTACAACCGCTGGATCCATCTGGATATCGAGCAGGAAACCGATTATACGGTGGTGCGGCGGGTGGTCCTGATTGCCATCCTGGTGGTGCTGATCTTCCTGTACTGGAACCGGAAACTGTCCAGGGAGGTGGATGAGCGTATCCGTTCTGAAAATGCCCTGCGCCGAAGCGAGGACGAACTGCGGGCCGCCAAGCTCGAGGCCGAGCGGCTAGCCCGGGAAGCGGAGGCTGCCAGCCTTGCCAAGAGTGAATTCCTGGCCAATATGTCCCACGAAATACGGACCCCGATGAATGCGGTCATTGGCTACAGTGACCTGCTCAGTAACAGCGTCACAGATCCACAGCAGCGTAACTACCTGGATGCTATCCGCGCCGGGAGCCGCAGCCTGTTGATGCTGATCAATGACATACTGGACCTGTCCCGGATTGAGGCAGGAAAAATGAGGCTCGACTACTCAGCGGTGTCGGTACGCCGTCTTCTGGACGATGTTCGCCACATCTTCGATCTGCGGGCCCGGGAGCAGGGTATCACCCTGGAAGTGAGTGTCGATTCAAGGATGCCGGGCGCCATGATGCTGGACGAAACCCGCTTGCGGCAGGTGCTGTTCAACCTGGTTGGCAATGCCATCAAGTTTACCCATGAAGGTGGTGTGACGGTTCGGGCCACAGCAAAACCGCTCAAGAACCGGTCCCCGGAAGTGGCCCAGGGCCCGGACATACCGGAACGCCAGTATTACAAGCTGATCGTGACGGTCCGGGATACCGGCATCGGGATCCCGCAGGACCAGGTCGAGCGAATTTTTGATGCCTTCGAACAGCAGGAGGGGCAGAACACCCGGCGTTACGGTGGCACTGGTTTGGGACTGGCGATCAGCCGGAAGCTGGCCAGGATGATGGGCGGTGAACTGGAAGTGGAGAGTGAGCCGGGGGCCGGTTCAGTGTTTACGGTAACGCTGCCGAGGGTCGAGGCCACGGTGGAGCAGGCCGAAGACGAGGGTGCTCCGAAAGAATCGGACCGACTGCTGGCCCAGACCCTCAGCATGCAGGAGCGGGGCTGGCTCAGGGAGCAGCTGGCATCGGATTTTGGTGACGAGTGGGAGGCCGTGAGAGAGAGCGGTGATCCGGAGCAGATGAAAGACTTTGCACGCCGGGTGCTGGCCTGGGGGCAGCGATTCCGCTCCCGGTCCGTGACCCGTTATGGGGAAAAGCTGCTGGCTGATGTTGAGGCGTTCAACCTGGATGCGGTCAATAGCGCTCTTGAGGCGTTCCCGAAATTGCTCGGCCGCGAGGAATGAGTTTCCAGGTGATTTACAGGCAATCGAACTGGGAGCGACGGTCAAAAGCGACAGAGACCATGTCGTAACCGGAATCCGAGAGTTGACGGATCAGGTCGCGGTCTTTCAGCAGTGCCATGCAGACCTTGTGCACGCTGGCCTGAAGCTGTTCCGATGCCATTTCATTGGATGCCAGGCGGAAATCCACTATCAGGTATTTTCTGTCGACCGCCGCGCTGGCCGGAATATCTTCCCGTTCAACGCTCTCGTATCCGATGTAAGTCGCCTGGGCTTCCGGGAAGACCTGACTCATGAGTACGTCGAGGTTTTCCCCATGGGCAAGGGGTGCCGACAGCAACAGGGTTGCGACAGAGGCGCTGAGCAAATGTCTGATAGTCATTGGAGGCCACTCCCTGGTGACAATCCGGTTAATCTGTAACCAAGTGTAAAGTTTGGTTACGGAGGATTATTGCAGAGTCTGTCGCATTTTGCGTGATATGTGACATTAATTTTTCAATTGTTTGCACTCTCGATACAGTAACGGGCAGGGGCCTGGGCTCCCGGTGCGCGATACGATCAACTATGATGTGAGAAAGACGGACGTTAAGAGGAAAACGCATGTTTCAGCTTGTCTTTAAAGGGGAATGCGTTCCCGGAACGGATCTGGAAACGGCGCGCAACAATGCCCGCACGCTGTTCAAGGCCTCTCTTGAGCAGGTTGACCGCATGTTCAGTGGCCAGCCAGTGGTTATTCGTAACAAGCTGGAAGAGGTGCAGGCTGAAAAGTACCGGGCGGTACTGAAGAAGCACGGCATGGTGGCGTATGTTCAACCCATGGGCGAGGCCCGTCCTGCTGCCGGCGCGGCACCTCAACCCACGCCTTCGGCTCCGGCAAGCCAGCCGTCCCAGGAACCGGCGGCCGCTAACCCGCCGGCGGAAAAGAAGCGGGGCGGGGTTCCTGAAACCGAGCCCGGTGATCGACTGCCGGTCGCGGGCGAGAAGGTGGACGCCATCCTCTCCGGTTCCGGTCTGAGTCTGGACCCGGTCGGGGTTACCCTGGCCGAACAGACCGAAGTGGAACCGCCCATGTTCCAGCATCTGGATGAATGGAGCCTGGCGCCGGCTGGCAGTGACCTTGGTGTGGAGCGTGATCTTCCGCCGCCGGTGGTGCCTGACGTTTCCCACCTGTCGCTGGCGGACGACGATTCCTCCGAGAGGAAATGACCCGATCGTGAACCGGCAGACGCTTTGGGCCCGGACTGTCCCGTGGCTGATGGTCACGCTACTGTTTCTTATGGCGCCACTGGCCACGGGTGAAGAGCGTCCCCGGGTTGGCCTGGTGCTCAGTGGCGGTGGTGCCAAGGGTATGGCCCATGTCGGGGTACTGCGGGTTCTCGAAGAAATGCGGATTCCGGTTGATCTGGTGGTGGGTACCAGTGCGGGTTCCGCGGTCGGCGCTCTCTACGCCAGTGGCATGCCGGTCAGCGATATCGAACAACGCTTTATCAGTATGGACTGGCTGTCGAGCTTCCGTGACGACCCGGGCCGGGTCTACAAACCGGTACGGAGGAAGCAGGATGACTGGCGGTTTCCGGTGGTCCCGGGTATCGGAGTGCGTGCCGATGGTCTGCATGTTGGTGGGGGGCTGATTGCCGGCCAGAATCTGGGCTTTATCCTGAACGAACTGACCCGCAACGCTGCGCTGGTTGAAGACTTTGACCGCCTGCCGATTCCGTTCCGCGCTGTTGCCACGGATCTTGAGACCGGTGAGCAGGTGGTCATCGGTGACGGCAACCTGTCAGAGGCCATTCGGGCCAGCATGAGCATTCCCGGAGTGTATGCGCCGGTGGAGCGCGAGGGCCGGTTGCTGGTGGATGGTGGTGTCGCCAACAACCTGCCGATCAGTGTTGCCCGGGATCTGGGCGCCGACATCATCATCGCCATTGATATTACCGACAGTTTGATGGAATTCGATGAATTGCGGGGGGCCTTCTCCGTAGTCGGGCAACTTACCACCATCATGACCCGACGCAATACCGATCAGCAGCTGGATCTGCTTGCTGATGGTGATGTCCTGATTCGTCCCGATCTGGAAGGCTATAGTTCGGCCGACTTTTATGATGCTCCGATGCTGTTTGAATTGGGTGCCAGTGCAGCGAGAGAGCATGGCGTCGAACTGCGTCCGCTCTCGGAATCCGTGGAAGACTGGAATGCATGGCGAGAGAATGTGGTGGCCCGGGACGCTGAGGCTGACACCGTTTCACGAATCAGGATTGAAGACAGCCGTCGACTGGCCAGTGACTTTCTCAAGGAGAGAATACGCCAGAAAACCGGCGAGCCGCTGGATACGGAACAGCTGGAGGCGGATCTCAAACGAATTTACGGTCTGGGCTACTACGAAATTGTGTCTTACTCCACTGCGTCGTCGCCCGAAGGCACTATCCTGACCATCCGCGTCCAGGAGAAGAGCTGGGGGCCGAACTACCTGTCTTTCGGCCTCAACTATGAGGACAATTTTGACGGGGAAACCCGCTTCAATCTCGCCTCCTCTGTTCGAATGACCGAGTTGAATGAGCTGGGTGGCGAATGGCAGACTGGCGTCCAGTTGGGCACTGAGCCCTGGGTGCGCAGCCAGTGGTATCAGCCTCTGGATTATGGCTATGAGCGATTCCTGGTGCTCGGCGGTGAGTATTCCCGCGACACGTTCAGTCTGTTTGATACCTCCGGGGCCCGCATCGCGGAGGTGGATGTCACCTTCCGAAAAGCGGATCTGGCTCTGGGTATGGAGATTGGCGGCAACGCAGAAATCCGGCTGATCTATGCCCGGGGCTATGCGACGGTCGATGAGCAGATCGGTCAGCCAGTAGCTCCGGAGGAATCCGTGCATCAGGGAGGCATGGCCGTGCAACTGGTTCATGACTCGCTGGACGATACGTTCTTTCCACGAGAGGGTGGTTTTGCCGGTATCAGGGGGCGCTTCGAGCGGGAGGGCCTGGGGTCGGACAGGGAATTTGATTCAGTGACCGGTCTGGCACTCGGTACCGAAAGCTGGAAGGGCCTGACCCTCAGCGGCCTGCTGTACGCCCATGCGGTTACGAAAGGGACCCCCGGCATTGAAAACGCCGTCCGATTGGGCGGGTTCCGGCGCTTGTCGGCCTATGCGCCGGGTGAAATTACCGGGGATAACGCCCTGATGGCTTCCGCGTACGCCAGCCAGACCTTTGGCGGACCGCTGGTGCCCTGGTTCGTGGGTGTCGGGTTTGAGGCTGGAAACGCCTGGGCTTCGCTGGACGCGGCAAGCTGGGACAGCTCGGTGAAATCCTCCAGTGTGTTCGCCGGCGTGGATACGTTCCTGGGGCCGGTGCAACTGGCCGTGGCCTACAATAATGAGGATAACTGGACCGCCTACCTGAATATCGGCTTTTCGTTCACGCAGCTCTTCTATTGAAAACCACTACGCTGTTTTACCATCGGTCCTGTCAATTGCCTCCAGAACCTGGTGGCACTGCTGGAGCGCGTAGCGGTGCAGAATATCGGCGAGGCGGTCCTCGTCCCGGTCCTTGATGGCACTGATGGACTGCTTCATGTGCGACAGATTGTCCTCAAGCACCTGGTTGCCCCCTTGCCGGAAGGCGACAAAGGCGCAGCGTTTCGCTGACGGCCAGAGGTCATCAATAGCCGAGACGATGAAATAGTTATCGGCATAGGCCAGTGATGCCTTGGTGTACTCAATACCAAGTTCCAGGAATGCCATCAGGTCGTTCTTTTCATAGCAGGCCTTCATCTGGTCGTAGAGGCTCTCCAGGCGGGCCATGTCATCCGGCTGCCAGTTGCGCACCAGCTTTCGTCCCGTGTGGGTCAGATACAGCTCCAGGGTTTCATAGAGACTGCGGACGAAATACTCATCCAGTGGTGTCACGAACGCGCCCTTCCGGGGCACGTTGCGAACCAGGTGCCGCTTCTCGAGCAGCAGTAGCCCTTCCCGAATGGACCCGTGGCTCACGTCCATTTGCTTGGCCATGGCACCCTCGTAGATCCGCTCACCGGATCGTAGCTGGCCAAAGGCGATCAGGTTCTCAATGTGGCGAGCGACCTGTTCGGTCAGTGTTTCTCTTGGTTTGAAGGCATTCATGGTGGTCTGTCGCTACTGCGTACTGGCTGATTCGTGTTGGCATAGTCGCACATCGGGTATTCCGGAGCCAGTGGCGGGGGATTTTACAGCAGTGGTGCCAGCAGCCGGACCGCACGGCAGCCCAGGCGGAACAGGATCGAACGGTCCTTGTAATCGCTTTCGGTCATCAGGCGGGAGTTGTCGATATCCTGTTCCAGCATGGATTCAACGCTGCGGATGAAATGCGATGCCGTGGTGATAGCGGTGATCTCGAAATTGAGGCGCATGGACCGGTTGTCCAAGTTGGCGGTCCCGACCGCCGCGTACCGGTCGTCCACCAGTATCACTTTCTGGTGCATGAAGCCTGGCTGGTAACGATAGATTTCAATTCCGGTCTTGCAGGCCTGGACAAGATAGGAGTAGGCCGCCAGCCCGATCAGGCGGCTGTCCGACTTTTCCGGAATCAGGATCCTTACCTCCACCCCTCGAAGTGCGGCCAATTGAAGGGCATTCATGATCTGGAAATCTGGCACGAAGTAGGGTGACGCAATCCATAACCGGGTCCGGGCATTATTGATGCAGTTCAGGAAAAACAGGGTGCAGGTTTCCCAGGTGTCCGCGGGGCCCGTCGGCAGCATCAGCACCTCGTCGCTGCCCGGCTGGTTGTTGTAGGGAGTCCAGTCGAGGCTGGGGAAATCGTTGCTGGCCCAGTTCCAGTCCTCCAGCCATGCCAGCTGCAGGCCTGTTACCGCAGGCCCTTCTATACGGCAGTGGGTATCACGCCAGGGCTCCTGGTCCATGGCGGTGCCCAGATACTCGTCCCCCAGGTTGATGCCGCCCACAAAACCGATTTTTCCGTCGCAGACCAGCAGTTTCCGATGGTTGCGGAAATTGATCTGGAACCGTCGCCTGCGAATATTGCCGTCACCGAACGAAGCGACCCGGGCGCCGGCGGCGGCAAGCTGTTTGAGGTAGTTGCGTGGCAGCCAGACGCTGCCGATATCGTCGTACAGGAACCAGACCTCCACGCCCTGGGCCAGTTTGCGTTCAAGGATGGACTTGATCCGGCGGCCAACCCGGTCCGAACGCACGATGTAGAACTCCATCAGAATATAGTGCTCGGCGTCTTCCATGGCTTCAAACAACGCTTCGAAGGTGGCCTCGCCGTCCCGGAGCAGGGTACACCGGTTGCCTTCGGTAAACGGCTGGCGGCCCAGCCGGCACAACACCTGAAGTTCGTCCGTGAACCGGTCACTGGTCGGGATCGGGATGGACGTGGTCTGCTGTTCGAACCGGTTCAACAGGTTGGTCAGGGATTCGTCTCCCAGGCGGCGTGCCTTTACGTAACCGCCAAACCGGTAGCGCCCGAACAGCACGAACATGGGGACCGCAACATAGGGCAGGCCCAGCAGGGCAACAACCCAGGCAATGGCACCCTGGGTGGTGCGATAGGTCAGCAGGATTCGATAAATGCAGGCAAAAGCACCCAGGTAAATGGCGCCCACAACAATCGCAACCAGCGACAGTTCGTCCATGTCAGTGTTCTCCGTTGCCGACCGGCGGCCGTGAGTTGTCTGACGCCAGCGGTAGCAGGTGCCGGGCCCGGTACTCGGCCGGCGAGGTGCCAGTCCAGCGCTTGAACGCGCGGCTGAAAGCGCTGAGTTCCGAGAACCCCAGCAGGAAGGCAATTTCGCCAAGGGAGTACTGGTCCGCAGCCACGTATCTGAGAGCCTTGTCCTGACGCACCTGCTCCACCAGTCCATGGAAACTCAAGCCTTCCTTCTTGAGCTTCCGGTACAGGGTCTGCCGGCTCATGTGACATTGGCGGGCGAGACTGTCGGCATCAATCTTCTCGGTTGCCATCTGTTTTGAAATCAACCGGCGGATTTTGCGGCCGAAGGAGCGCCGGGTCTGCAGCCGTGCCAGAAGTGAGTTGACCTGTTTCAGTACCGCTGAGTAGACGTAAGGATTGCGGCGGGGAATCGGATGCCCGAGATACCTGCTGCTGAACGCCAGCCGGGTGATGCCACAGTCAAATCGGACCGGCCCACCGAGGAGCTTTTCGTACTCGTCGGCGTAATTCGGGGCAGGGTGGGCTATGTCTACCCAGTCGGCTCGTATGCCGGGGTGGATAAAGTGCCGGGTGCGTGTGATGGCGGCAGCGAGGGTCCGGTCCATATCCTGCCGGCAGTAATGCTCGGACCTGTCCGGCTGCCAGCAGAGTATGGCCTGGTCGGCGGTCTGCTCGAAGCTCAGGAAGACCGACTCATTGATCAGCCGGTGCAGCCGCACATACTGGGTAACTGCCTCGCCGAGCGTATCGCAATTGAAAAAGACGTGGCCGACCAGCCCCATCCGCTCCGGATCCACCACCTGCCCGGCATGCAGCCCGACTCCGGGGTCGCCGGTAACCAGCTCTGCGTGCTCCCATAGCCGGTAATGGGCGTCGGCGGGCACCCGCCGATCCGGGTCGGTGAGTTCCGACATTGCCAGCCCAGTCAGTTTTTCAACGCGGGGCGGGTTCAGCACGCCCTGGCGCTCGAGGTAGTTCACCAGTGCCAACGTGCTTGAAGCAGCGACCAGAGGTGCGCTGGCGGGGTCTCTTTGAGCAGATGTCACATTATACGGCCCGATAGTTAACGACCTGTCATGATGGCTGGTACAAAATGTCAAGTGTATGCAACCGCCTGTCAACGGTTACCCATGAATTTAACGATAGCATCAGGGTATCAGGTTGAAGCAATGGAAAAGCAATCAGGAGGTGTTTTATGGAACAGGAAATCTTCGTACCCCATACCGAGCTTGAACGCAAAAACGTGATTGAGCTCGCCGAGTACCTGAACAGCATCTTCTATTGCTGATTTCTCAGGCGTAACGTCTATGACCTTCATGCCGGGCTCTGCCCGGCTTTTTTTCGTCCCTGGAAAATGGCCGCCGATACCGGCACTTGCTCGCAAAACTGGCAGTGGTAATGTATCCGGTTTGAGAACGCAGACCAATCCGGAGACTGACTGCCCATGACTGTTGCGCTGAATCACCGCATTACCGGCGAAGGCCCGCCGCTGATCCTGTTACACGGTTTGTTCGGATCCCTCGACAATCTGGGTGGTATTGCCCGGCGCCTTGAAGATCAGTGGCAGATCCATGCGCTGGATGAGCGTAACCATGGCAGTTCCCCCCACACGGACGCCATGGATTATCCGGCCATGGCGGCAGATGTGATTACCTACATGGATGCGCAGAGCCTCGACAGGGCCAGTTTGCTGGGCCATTCCATGGGCGGCAAGGTGGCGATGCAGGTTGCCCTGCAAGCGCCGGAGCGCGTCGAAAAACTGATCGTAGCCGATATTGCGCCGGTCACCTACAAGCTCAGACACGACGCCATTCTTGAAGGGCTGACAGGCATGGATCTGTCCGACGTAGGCTCCCGCCAGGACGCCGACAAGCTGATGGCCGGATTCGTCGAAGAGCCCGGTGTCAGGCAATTCCTCCTGAAAAACCTTGAACGCATTCCCCGGGAGCAGCAGAAGGAGGGTGGGCCAGTGTTTCGCTGGCGCCTCAACCTGCCGGTTATTGACGCCTGCTACGAGAATCTTGCCCGGGCACCGGAAGGTGAGGGTCCGTTCGAAGGACCGGTGCTGTTTCTCAAAGGCGCAGATTCGGCCTACATCCAGGAAAAACACAGGGATGCCATTCAGCGACTGTTTCCGCAGGCGCAACTGCGTATTATCCAGGGCACTGGCCACTGGTTGCACGCCGAAAAGGCGGATTCCTTCGCCGCTCTTTGCCGGCGTTTCCTCAGTGCCGGGGAATGACAGGCCCGGGCATTTTCCTGCCCGCTGGCCCGTCTGTTAAGGTAAGTCATTCGCTGATACACAGAACTGAAATGGCAACAGGCGGGCAGAGTGTATGAAATGGATGGTGGGATTGCTGGTTGTTTTCCTGCTGCTTGGCAGCTTCCTGCTGACACCCTCGCCTGTCGACAGCAAGGCCTGGACCCCACCTTCACCGCCGCCCCTGACCGGGCCTACCGCGCCAAACGAACGATTGAGGCTGGCGGACCTGCTGGCCCGGGGCCAGGTGTACGGCCCCGAAGACACCACCATCAGTCAGGACGGAGTGCTTTATACCGGTACCCAGGACGGTTACATCGCCCGGGTGTTTCCGGATGGTCGGGTGGAGAACTGGTTGTCCACCGACGGTCGGCCCCTGGGTATGGTCTTCGACCGCCAGGGTAACCTGATCGTGGCGGATGCCTGGAAAGGGCTGCTGTCCATCAGTCCGGAGGGCCGGATTGAAGTGCTGGCCCGGGAGGCGGAAGGCACCCTGTTCCGATTCACTGATGATGTCGATATTGCCGATGACGGGCGGATCTACTTTACCGATGCCAGCTCGAAGTTCCGACAGCCGGACTACCTGCTGGATCTTCTGGAAATGCGCCCCCATGGCCGATTGCTTCGCTATTCGCCAAAAACCGGCAAGGCCGAAGTCCTGTTGGGAAACCTGCATTTTGCCAATGGCGTGGCGGTATCTCCGGAAGGCGACTACGTACTGGTCAATGAAACCTGGAAGTACCGTATCCTCAGGTACTGGATTCATGGCCCCAGAGCCGGTCAGGCCGAGGTGTTTGCCGACAATCTGCCGGGTTTCCCTGACAACCTGGCGGTGGATGATGAAGGGCGCTACTGGGTCGCCTTTCCTACTCTGCGCAATGCCAGGGTTGATGCCATGCACCCCAGGCCCTGGCTCAAGGATCTGGTCGCCAAACTGCCCGACAGCCTGAAACCAGCGCCCCAGGAATATGGCCTGGTGATCGCCTTCGATCGGGACGGCAAGGTTATCACCAGCCTCCATGACACCCGGGGAACCCACCTGCAGGAAATTACCTCGGTGAATCCTCACGAGGGGGTTCTATACTTTGGTTCACTTCACAACGATCGGATTGGCCGGCTACCGCTGCAGGCCATTCCGGGCCTCGGAGAGAGCAACTGATGCGGCACCAAGAGATTGCCTGGGATCTGCCAGCTCCCTTTACGATCGATATTACAGTGCGCCCTGAAGATACCGACCGGCTCGGGCACGCCAACAATGTGGTTTATGTACGTTGGCTGGAAGACGTCAGCTGGGCCCACATTGAACGTCTGGGCATGACCTGGGCTCTGCACGAAAAAACTGGAAAAGCGATGGCCATTACCCGTACCGAGATCGATTACCTGGCCTCTGCGAACACCGGGGATCAGCTGGTGCTGGGAACCTGGCTGACCGACTACGACGGCAGGTTCCGTTCTGCCCGCCAGTTTCAGCTGGTGCGGCCGTGTGATGGTAAAACCCTTGTCAGGGCGGTATCTACCCATGCCTGTGTCGATATGAAAAGCCAGCGCCCCGCCCGCGCGCCGAAAGAATTTGCCGACATTCTCGGCTCTGCGGTTGTTGCTGGAGGCAAGGGCCTGTAGGTTTCCCGAGCCCTTTTGTGTTTTACTTCAGCTAGTCTTGTTCTAAGCCAATCCCGTTTAACCTGTTGTCCGGAGATCCTCATGGAAAATACTGCTGATCAGAATGCTGAAGCCCCGATGCGCCATGTGATCTACGATCGCTTCGGTGAGCGTGATGTCCTGCAGGTGGTCCAGGCTGATGTGCCGACACCTGGCGACGATCAGGTCCTGGTGCGGGTGCACGGGGCCGGTCTCAACCCCATTGACTGGAAAACCCGAAAGGGGCTCGGCTTTGCGGCCCGACAGATCGAAAATTCGTTGCCGTGGACGCCTGGATACGATGTAGCCGGTGAAGTCGTTGCCGTTGGTGACAACGTCACCACCCTCGCTGCCGGTGACCGGGTGATGGGCATGATCGGATTCCCTGCTGGTGGCGGCGGTTATGCCGAATATGCCCTGGCGGCGGCCGATGAACTGGCCATTGTGCCGGAAGAGCTGGACCTGGTGTCTGCCGGAGCCTTGCCTCTGGCGGCGCTGACCGCCTGGCAGGCCCTGTTCGAAGTGGCGAAACTGGAGTCCGGGCAGAAGATCCTGATCCACGCCGGAGCCGGTGGTGTCGGGCACTTCGCGGTACAGTTTGCGCTGGAGCGGGGTGCCCACGTGATTGCCACGGCTTCGGCCGGCAACCGGGACTTCCTGGCGGAACTCGGGGTTCACGAAGTGATTGATTACCGCACCACGGATATTGGCGAGGAGTGCTACGGGCTGGACGTGGTGCTGGACCTGGTTGGGGGAGAAACCGGCAAGCGTTCGCTGCACACCCTGGGTGAACAGGGTGTCCTTGTCACTATCCCCACGGTTACCGCCGATGAGATTATCAGCGCGGCTGAGGAGATGGGGTTACGTGCCCACGGCATGACCGTTCGCCCGGATGTATTTCACCTGGATGAGATTGCCGAGCTGATTGAAGACGGCGACGTCAAGGTCCACATCGAGGAGGCGTTTCCGCTGGAAGCTGTCGCACAGGCCCACGAACTCCTTGAGGGCGGGCATGTGCGAGGCAAGCTGGTTTTAGACTGTCGCTGAGGGATCTTGGCCCGTTGAGGGCTCCTCCACGGGGTCTTTTTCCTTACGCTCTTTCCTGGCCTGGGGCGGTACCAGGCTGATCAGGATCCAGTCGTCTTCCGGTTTCAGGTCTTTCATGCTGCAAACCGGAGCGACATGCTCCTTGCTGTCGAACGTGAACAGAACCAGAGCCTGGTTCTGGTATTTATTCAGGAACTCTTCGTAACCGAATTCCTCGCTCAGCTGAGTAGTTTTCACGGTGTAGCCCTGGCTTACCAGGCTGGCCAGTTTCGCGTAGCTGACGCCGTCGAACAGGCCCCGGGTCATCTGGATTTTTTCGGCCGTCTGGTGCCGGGCTTTCTGGTCCTGATCACCCTCAGCCAGGCTGAACACACACTTGTTCCCGAACCAGTCCAGGAAGTGGTAGGTGGCCAGCGAATTCATGTGTTTATAAGGAGAGATGACCAGCAGCTTTCCGATGCCCGTCAGATCGAGATGGGTGGACGCATGCTCCGACACCGGATTGCCAAAATAGACCTGCAGGTTGTCCATCCGCGCCTGTCGAACATTCTCCCAGTTGGTATCGGCCAGGGTCACCGGTACCTCATACTTTTTCAGGGCTTTGCCGATCATCCGGGCCACCGGGTTGGCCCCCAGAATCAGGAAGCCGTATTCGGCGGGTTCGGCCACTTTCAGCAGGTTTGCAACCGGCCGAGCGGTGAGGCTCTGCAGGGTAACGGTGGCAATGATCAGCATGAACACCAGGGGTACCAGGGCGCCGGCGCTTTCGTAACCGAGTTTTTGCAGCTGGAAGGCAAACAGCGCTGACACCGCCGCGGCGACGATGCCCCGGGGTGCGATCCAGCTCAGAAAGAGCTTTTCCCGAAAGTTCAGGCTGGTGCCGATGGCCGACAGGAAAATACTCAGGGGCCGTGCCACCAGCATCAGCAACGCCAATACGGCCACAAGCCCCCAGCCCAACTCGGCAATCGCCGCGAACTCAACCCGCGCCGCCAGGATGATGAACAGAGCGGAAATCAGCAGAACACTCAGGGATTCCTTGAACTCCAGGATGCTGTCGATAGGCACCTGTTTCATGTTGGCCATCCAGATGCCCATCACCGTTACCGTCAGCAGCCCCGACTCATGGGCCAGTTCATTGGAGATGGCATACATGCCGAGCATGAACGTAAGGGTGCCGGCGTTGTGCAGGTACTGGGGAATCCAGTGTTTGCGCAAGACGATGCCATTGAGATACCCGGCAACGGCACCAATAAGGAAGCCCACCGCCAGTGTCTTGCCAAAAATGTACAGCGAGTGGCTGAACACATTGCCCTGACCCCAGGAGACAATCCCTTCGAACACCAGCACTGCCAGCAATGCCCCGACCGGGTCAATAATGATGCCCTCCCAGCGCAGTATGTTGGCCAGCTTCGAATTCGGGCGCACGGAACGGAGCAATGGCGCAATGACGGTCGGGCCGGTGACAATGGAAATGGCGCCGAACAGCAGGGCCACAGCCCAGGAAACGTCAAGGATCCAGCGGGCTGCCAGGGTGCCGATGATGCAGGTAACAATGGAGCCCACTGGAATCAGGTTGCGGACCATTTTTCCGTGGCCGCGAATTTCCTCGTAGCGCAGGGTCAGGCTGCCCTCAAACAGGATGATGGCAACGGCCAGGGAGATGACCGGGAACAGCAGGTCGCCGAACACTGCTTCCGGCGCCAGAAAGCCCAGCACAGGTCCTGCGGCGATACCGCCCGCCAGCAGGAACAGGATAGCCGGCATTCGGACACGCCAGGCAAGCCACTGGCAGAACAGTGAGAGAACGCCAATGCTGGCAAGAAGCAGGACAGTGCTGACAGGCATAGTGGTTTCAGGTCCGTTGATTTATTGGTTGGCTCGCCGGGCAATCCGGTTCAGGAGCCGGGAGGCCGCAAAGAGGCCGAAGCTGGCCGTCACCGGACTGGCAGCGCCAAAGCCGGAGGCGCAATCCAGTCGCACCGGGCCGTCGGTGGCCGGCTTCTGCAGGCAGACTTCCCCGTCTCCGGCAGGATACGTCAGCTGCTCGAGGGAGTATACGGCTTCAATGCCAAAGCGACGTTTCGGATTCCGGGAAAAACCGTATTCCCGGCGCAGCAGGTTGCGTACCTTGGCCAGCAGCGGGTCCTGGGTGGTTTTGCTGAGGTCCGCCACCTGGATCTGGGTGGGGTCGATCTGTCCGCCAGCACCACCGGCACAGACCAGCGGAATCTTCCGGCGCTGGCAATGGGCAATCAGGGCCGCCTTGGCCTTGACGCTGTCGATGGCGTCGACCACGCCGGTCATATCCTCTGTAATCAGTTCGGCAACGTTTCTTGTGGTCAGGAAACCGAAATGCACGCGTATGTCGGCTTCAGGATTGATTGCCCTCAGCCTGTCTGCCATGGCATCGGTCTTGGTGCGGCCGTACTGGCCTTCGAGGGCATGAAGCTGCCGGTTCGTGTTGGATACACAGACGTCGTCCATGTCGATCAGGGTAATGGTGCCAATGCCGCTACGTGCCAGAGCCTCTGCTGCCCAGGAGCCGACACCGCCGAGCCCGACCACAGCTATGTTGGCGTGGCGAAAGGCCTCCAGTGCCCGGCGCCCATAGAGTCTCTCGATGCCGCCGAAGCGGAAAGCGTAATCGTCGGCCTTCATGGTGTCCCCGTGCTGATCCGGTCAGAAGCCGGACGGAATCAAAGAGCATCATTGTAACCCAGTGATCACGCAGACAAAAAACGCGCATAAAAAAAGCCACGCAGAGCGTGGCTTTCAAAAATACCCAGTCCGACGGGGATCTGGGCAGGACTAGTTCAGAGACACTAATCAACGTGATCATTATCAATGTCCAGGGAGTGACTCTGAAGGTCACAAGCTGTCATTGTTCGGTCATTTCCGGCCAGATCGACTGGACGCTGGCCGTATGCCGGATCACGCGGCCCAGTGATCGTCCGAAAACGCCATCAGGCTGTCCTTGCCACTCTGAATATCACCCAGCAGCCAATCGACTTCCGGCAACAGTTTTTCGAAGTAGAAGCGTGCGGAGACCACCTTGCTCTCCAGCAGCGGTTTGTTGCCCTCGTCAGCAGCGAGCTTTTCGTTGGCAACGTTGGCCATGCGGGACCAGAGGTAGCCGATCACAGTCAGTGCCATCAGACGTAGATAGGGTGTTGCGGCAGCGCCCGCCTGTTCCGGATCCTTCGGTGCATTGCTGGCCAGCCATAGGGTGGCGGTCTCAAGCGCCTTCATGGCGCTCTTGAGTTCTTCCCGATGGGGCGCCTCCGGGTTGTCCTTCAGGTATCCGCTCAGGGTTCCGAACAGGGTGCGCACCAGCTGACCCCCTTTCAGGCTCAGCTTGCGGCCCACGAGGTCCATGGCCTGAATGCCGTTGGTGCCCTCGTAGATCCGGGCAATCCGACCATCCCGCACCAGCTGCTCCAGCGGCCAGTCGGTGGTGAATCCGGAGCCACCCAGCACCTGCAGCCCGGTGTTGGCGTTGTTGAAGCCTTCGTCCGTCAGGAAGGATTTCACGACGGGCGTGAGCAGCTGAACCAGATCATCGGCAGACTCCCGTACGGTTTCATCCGGGTGGGCAACCGACAGATCCAGCTGATGACCGGCAAACAGAGCCAGGGCACGCATGCCTTCGTTCAGGACTTTCTGGCGCATCAGCATCCGGCGCACATCCGGGTGCACGATGATCGGATCAGCAGGGCCGTCCGGATTCTTCGGACCACTCAGGGACCGGCTTTGCAGACGCTCCCGGGCAAAGCCAAGGCTTTCCTGGTAGGCCATTTCCGCCAATCCCAGGCCCTGCATGCCAACCATCAGACGGGCTTCGTTCATCATGGTGAACATCGCCCGCATACCGTCGTTCGGCTCGCCGACAAGCCAGCCTTTGGCGCCTTCGAAATTCATGACGCAGGTGGCCGAACCCTTGATACCCATCTTGTGCTCAAGGCCGCCACAGAACGCCGGGTTGCGCTCACCGGAATCCGGCAGGAACTTGGGAACCACGAACAGCGAAATGCCCTTGGTGGTATCCGGTGCCCCTGGCAATTTGGCCAGAACCAGATGCACGATGTTGTCCACCAGATCGTGCTCACCCCCGGTAATCCAGATCTTTGTGCCTTCGATGGCGTAGCTGCCGTCGTCGTTCGGAGTGGCGCGGGTGCGAATCAGGCCCAGGTCAGTGCCGCACTGGGGTTCGGTCAGACACATGGTGCCGGTCCACTCGCCGGAGATCAGTTTTTCCAGATAGATCGTTTTCAGCTCGTCGGAACCATGGGCGTGCAGGGCACTGATAGCACCGTGAGTCAGGCCCGGGTACATCCCCAGGGACAGGTTGGTGGAGCAGACCATCTCGTCCACCACGAACTTCAGGGTGTGGGGCAGGCCCTGACCACCGTATTCAAGCGGCGCGTCCAACGCGGTCCAGCCGCCTTCGACAAACTTCTTGTAGGCATCCTTGAAGCAGTCCGGTGTTTTTACCGAACGGGTTTCAGGGTCGTAGGTACAGCCTTCACGGTCACCCGCCTGGTTTGTGGGTTGTATGACTTCGGCTGCCAGTTTGCCGGCTTCGTCGATGACCGCGGAAATGAGATCCGGGGTGGCATCGGCGTATTTCTCCAGCTCATGGAGCCGGTCTGCGCCCAAGACATCAAACAACAGAAAGCGAAGGTCATTCGCCGGAGCCTGGTATTGCATGGATACTCTCCTACGTGTGCTGTTTTAATGAGAGCTCCGCCGGGGCAGGCAGAACTCCGAAGGGAATATGAACACTGGTTTCATACGCCCGTTTAAATGCCTTGGTTCACCGTTTCCGCCGGTCCAGACGATAGATTTTTCGTATGTCCTCCCCAACAAAGGAGGTTTTGATGAAACGAGTGGTGATAGCCGGGGTTTCCGGCGCAATTGGTGGCGCTTTGGCGACGGTCATGATCGAACGGGATCCGCAGATCAGCGTGATCGGGTTGTGTCGTGACCCGGGAAAGGCACCGGAAGCCTTGCGGGCCCACGCGCGCAGTACGGTGCTGCCATGGGACGCGGAGCACAGTGAATCATCAGTGGCAGTTGCAGAGGCGCTGGAATCGCTGCTGGCCAGAGAGGAGGGCATTGATGGTTTCATTTATGCCGTTGGAGTGCTTCATGGGCCGGATATGTTCCCCGAGAAGCGCCTCGAGGATCTGGAGGCGGCGAGTATGGCGCGGGCCTTTGCAGTGAATGCAACCGGGTTCGGGTTGCTGACGCAGGCGTTACTGCCATGGCTACGGCATCGGGAGTTCAAGAGCGTTGTGGCGATTTCCGCAAAGGTGGGATCGATTACCGATAACGGGTTCGGGGGCTGGTACGCCTATCGCAGCTCAAAGGCGGCACTGAATATGCTGGTGCGTAACCTGTCCATTGAATTGCCACGCCGATGCAAACCCATTGCCTGCCTGGCTCTGCATCCAGGCACCACCGAATCAGCACTGAGTAAACCGTTCAGCCAATCCCTGGCGAAACTGAACGTGCATACCGCAGCGGAAACAGCCATCAATCTGCTTGAAGTCCTTGATAACGTGGAACAAGGTGATAATGGAAAATTCCTGAGCTGGGATGGCTCAGAATTGCCCTGGTAATCAGGCCCCCGACATTCATCCGGGCAAGGCCCAGATCAGCATTGAATGATAGAGGCCGATGCCAATCAGAACGTTGAAGGGGAAGGTCACGCCCAGTGACGCCAGCATGGCAAGACCAATATTGGCGTCGGGTATCGCATGCCTGACCGCGACTGGTGCAGCTATATAGGAGGCACTTGCGGTAAGTGTGGCCAGAATCAGGGTTGAGCCAATCCCCAGGTCGAGCGCGGTACCAACTGCCAGTCCCGGTATGGCGAGGATGGGAGGCATTGCCAGTCCGAAAAGAACCACCCGCCAGTGCGTCCAGCTTAGATTGCGCAGCGTTTCGGCGGCCACCAGTCCCATCTCCAGCAGAAACAGTGACAGAATCACCGAGAACGCACTGGTCAGCGGTGCCGTTACCCCCGTGCCCTGCCCGGGCCCATAGAGCGCGCCGATAACCACACCGCCGACCAGGAGTACCACGCTGCGGTTGGTCAGGGTTTCCTGCCAGAGCGGCGTGCCCTCGCGGTTTCCGCCGGGCTTGCCAAAACGACGATAGAACCAGAGTCCAACCATGATTGCCGGCAACTCCAGCAACACCAGGTACAAGGTCACCTGACCGCCGGCGGCGAGTCCTCGTGTCTCTACCCAGGCAAGCGCGACGGCGAAGGTTCCGGCACTTACCGAGCCATAGTGAGCCGCGAAACTGGCGGTGTCGGCAATGGAGAGCCCAACCACGTAACGCAGCAAAGGTATCATCAGCAATGGCAACGTAAACCCCAGGGCGGCAACCGCCAGCATCTCCAGCAGAAGATCGGGCGCAAGGTTGCCATACAGCGCCATCCCTCCTTTCAGGCCGATGGTTAACATCAGTAGCAGGCTGAGGATGTCGTACGCCTCGCGGGGAATCGACAGGTCAGATTTGACGGTCCCGGCTATCAGGCCGAGCAGAAAAAACATGACTATGATGTCTGGCATGGCAGGTTGGATGAGTCTGGTGGAACGGAATGGCCAAACGGTTTCGGCCCTGACTACCAGTGTCGTTTCGGAAGGTGCCCAGGTCAATTAAACCATTGCTTAATTGTGCCGATGCGGCGCTTTGAGGAAATGCCAAGGCAGCAGGAGCTGCCTCAGCCTTGAAAGACTTATCGGATGAACGGGTTGAGCATCCGGGTAAACGTACCCGTGAGTTTCACCGGTGCGCTCAGAACAGACAGCGTGATGCAGTCTTCGCAGCCCACGGCTACTGGCTTGTGTTCGTCCTGGTCAGTCAGCACCACAAAATCCCACTGGTTGAAGACCCCTTTCTGGTCGGCAAAGGCGCCCTGCAGGACGATGGTGGTTTCTTCGCCGCGGTGAGTGTGGGCCGGAGCCTTGCCGCCTGCTGCCAGTTTTTGCAGCACTACCTGCTCCTTCTGACCCGGGAACCGATCGGTGATGTCCAGCACACTCACATCCCCAAGCTGTCGTTTCCAAGGGAGGCTGTTCAGATCCTCACCCAGCAATTTCTGTAACGCGCTCATTTTGGGCGCAGGTGGGACCGCAGGAGCGTCGGCCGGTTCGCTATCAATCTTCGACAGGATGCTGTCGAACATGTTCTCCGAGACGCTCACCTTCGGCTGTTGCTCCATCATCACTGCGCCAAGACTGTCCAGGGTATCCACACGGCTGCGGCAGTGGGAACACTTGTCGAGGTGGAGCTTGATGCACAGGGCGTGGGGCTCACTCAGGTTGCCTGCGCTGTATTCCATCAGGCTCAGGCTGTCGGGATGGTGCCGAGTCATACGTTCTGGTCCTGCAAAATCACTTTCAGTTTGTTCAGTGCCAGACGAACCCGGCTTTTAACGGTGCCAAGCGGAATATCCAGTTCGTCTGCCACCATCTGGTGCGACTTATTCTCCATATAGACCTTGGCAATAACCGTAATCTGTTCTTCCGGCAGGTGGCTCAGGGATTCCCTGATCCGCCGCTCCGACATCAGCCGGTGCAGCGACGTCACCGGCTCGTTTTCGTTCTCACCCGGGATCTGCCACAGATCTTCCGTCTCAACCGGCATCTCGGCGCTGGTACGCTGCATCTTTCTCAACATATCAATGCGCTGGTTACGGGCAATGGTAAAAATCCAGGTTGACGCGGCTGCTTTGCGCCAGTCGTAGAGACAGGACCGTCTCCAGATCGACACAAACACTTCCTGAACCAGCTCTTCAGCATGACTCGCCAGGCCATTGGCCATGGCGTAGTACTTGATTTGCGGGCCAAAATGCTCGAATAGCGCGTGGTAAGCCTCGCGATCCTGGTTCTTGCCCACTTTCTGCAGCATCTGGCTCCAGGGGTCTTTCCGGCCCTCGGAGCTGGCTGGCTTTTGATCCAGTGTGGTCACCGGACGCTCCTTGACAGTCGCATGATTTGAGCTTGTTCTGGTCATCATTCTATGCACTCGTCCCGGGTTTGTCAGTCACAAGGTTTACGGATTGGTTTGCCCGGTGGATCAGCCGGGCTGAAAAAAATGCTGAAAGCTGGCAGCAGCGCCGGTTTGTCCTCGTCTCGCAGGTAATTGCCGGAACCTGACGAGCGGTCTAGTCTGAGACATAACCAGACACCGAAAGACAGCCAGCCCCATGAATGCACCCGGCATTACCGGAAACCTGCCCGTTATCCGGGCGCACTATGCGGACATCCTCTGTCAGTTGGCAGAGGACCGCGGCCTGCAACGGTCCCGGTTGTTGACTGCCGCCGGCATCCGCCCTTCCATGCTGGGTCATCCGGACAATTTCATCACTGTCGATCAGTTTAGTGCCCTGTGTCGTGAAAGCCTGGTTCGAAGCGGTGATCCAGCCCTGGGGCTGGAGTACGGTAAACGACTGAAATTTACCACCCACGGCTCGCTGGCCCAGGCTGCAATCAGTTGCGATACCCTGGAGCAGGCACTGACGGTTTTGATCAAGTACTTCCAGATCCGGTTTGTCTACATGAGGCTGTCTTTTTTCGTGGACGCCCATGAGGCGGTCATCCAGCTGGACCTGGCTCATGGCATCGAGGACCTTTACCGGTTCAACGTTGATGTCGTGATGGCATCGCTGATGGACGTGAATCTTCTGCTTTTCGGCAACCGACTTCTGGATGGCGGCTGTTGTCTGCTGGACTTTCCGGAGCCAACGGACACATCGTCTTACCGACAGTTGTTCGGAAACCGGATCTTTTTTGGCCGCGGGGTAAATCAGCTGCGGTTCAAGCGGGACTTTCTGGGTACGCCCATGTCCCTGTCCAATCCGGTGACCCGCCGGATTGCCGAGGCCCAGTGTGAAGAGGAAATGCGATTTATCGAGGGTGCAACGTCGGTTTCTGACCGAGTGATGCGCCTGCTGGAGACGGGACCGAGCCAGCGCTTACCGTCGTTGGAGGATGTGGCCGAGCACTTGCGGGTGTCAACACGGACATTGCGCCGTCAGTTGGCTGCCGAGGGGGTGCGCTTCCAGCAGCTGCAGGATTCCCTGCGTCATCGCCGCGCCCTGGGGCTGCTCCGGCGAAATGAGCTGACCATTGATGAGATTGCAGATGCCCTTGGGTACAGTGACCCTTCCAACTTCGGGCGTGCATTTCGAAAATGGGAGGGCCTCGCTCCCAGCGCCTGGCGTCGGGAGCATCAGAAAAGCTGACAGGATTTATTCTTCCAGGTAGGTGTAGCCATCCAGCCCGGCGGCAAGCTCGGCCAGCAGCGCTGACTGGGTGTCTGGTGTCAGGGCAGAAGCAGCGAATTTGCGCCGATAGGCCTCCAGCAGGGCACCCGGTTCAAAGTTTACGTAGCGCAGAACCTTCGCCACGGTATCGCCGGTGATGGGCTTGCTGATCTCGTGGCCGCCCGCTGCTGTCAGGCGGACATCCACAGAATGGGTGTCTCCGAACAGATTGTGCATGTCCCCCAGAATTTCCTGATAGGCCCCGGTCATGAAAAAGCCCATCAGCAGCGGCTCGCCCGCTTTCTCCTCAGGTAATGGCAGGGTGGTTTCGGTGCCCTGACCATCCACGTAACGGTCGATTCGGCCGTCCGAATCACAGGTAATGTCCTGTATCACCGCCCGTCTGTTCAGGGGGCGGTCCAGGCCGTTCACCGGCATGACGGGGAAGATCTGGTCGATGCCCCAGACGTCCGGCAGTGACTGGAACAGGGAGAAATTCACGAACAGCTTCTCGGCCAGTTTCTCATTGAGCTCGTCGATGATTTCCCGATGGGCCCGGTTGCTGCTGTCCAGCTGATCCCGAAGCAACCGGCAGCAGCGGGTGTACAGCGTTTCGGCATCCGCCCGTTCCTGCAGGGAGAGTACGCCGTGGGCAAACTGGGCATGAACATCGGCCATGGCGTGAAGTACGTCGTGGTAGATCTCAGCCAGTGAACGCGGCGTATTGGCGTCCTGCAGGCTTTCCAGGTCGCGCCAGAGATCGTGTAACGGGGCGGATGCCATATCGTCCGGCTGCTTCGGCGCGCGGTTCTCCGGTGCTTCACGGTCGATCACGTTGGTTACCAGTACCGAATGGTGAGCGGTCAGGGCTCGGCCGGATTCGCTGATCAGGTCCGGGTGGGGAATGCCATGTCGATCGCACTCGGCCTGCAGAACATGCACTACGTTGTAGGCGTATTCGTAAACGCTGTAGTTCATGGAGCAGCTGCTCCGGGAGCGGGTGCCCTCGTAGTCCACACCCAGACCACCGCCGATATCCACCGTGCCAATCGGGGCGCCCATCTGACGCAACTCGCTGTAAAAGCGCGCGCATTCCCTGAGGCCGGTCTGGATGTCACGGATATTGGCAATCTGGGAGCCAAGGTGGAAATGCAGCAGTTGGAGGGTATGGAGGGCTTCCGCCTCCCGCAGGGTGTCAACCACATCCAGCACCTGGCTGGCGGACAGTCCGAACTTGGACTTTTCACCGCCGGTGTTCTGCCAGTTGCCCTTGCCGATGGTCGCCAGGCGGGCACGCACGCCAATCAGGGGCGATACACCGAGGCTTTTTGCTTCCTCCAGGATGAGTGGCAGCTCCGACTTTTTCTCCACCACAATGAACACCCGGTGGCCCAGTGTCTGGCCAATAAGGGCCAGGCGAATGTATTCGCGGTCCTTGTAACCATTACAGACGATGACCGACCCCGGTTGTTGCGACAGGGCCAGCACCGCCATCAGCTCGGGCTTGCTGCCGGCCTCAAGGCCGATCTGTCCATTCGAGGCCGCGGGCTCTGCGGCCAGCAGTTCCTCGACCACCCGGCGCTGCTGGTTGACCTTGATCGGATAGACCGCCGTGTAGCGACCCTGGTAAGCGTGTTCCTTGGCCACCTTGTTAAAGGCGTTGCACAGTTTGTTGACCCGGTCGTGGAGGATATCAACGAAGCGCACCAGCACCGGCAACTGAACCCCGGATTCGGTCAGCGTCCGGGTCAGTTCCGGCAGATTGATCCTGGCCGGACTGTGGCCCCGGTCCGGGCGGATCAGCACCTGGCCTTTGTCATTGACGCCAATATAACCATCACTCCAGTGGGCAATGTTGTAGACCTTGTGGGCGGGGGTGGCAATGGCTTCGCTCATGCTTGCTATCCTGTCAGGAAACACTGGCCGCCATTGTATGGATTCCCACCCCGGGCTAAAAGAACCGGGTGCGGAAAATATGTGGTCGGTTGCCGCGATTATCGCTTTAGCTCACGATGGCACACCCCTACAATACGCGTTTTTGACACAGCCCATGGCCCACAGCGGGAGGCAAAACATGACAACACTGAATGATGGCTGGTTTACCGAGGTATTCCAGGATCAGGGAACGGCGTTCTCCCTGCAGGTAAAAAAGAAGCTCCACGAAGAGCAGACACCGTTTCAGAAACTGGAAATTTATGAAACCGAGACCTTCGGCAATCTGATGGTTCTGGATGGCTGTGTGATGCTGACCACCCGCGATAACTTCCTGTACCACGAGATGATGACCCATCCGGCCCTGTTTACCCACCGGGACCCGAAAAAGGTGGTTATTGTAGGCGGTGGTGACTGTGGGACCCTGAAGGAAGTGCTGAAGCACCCGGGTATCGAGGAAGCCTGGCAGGTGGAAATCGATGAGCGGGTTACCCGCATGTCGGAAAAGTATTTCCCGGAACTGTGTGAGGCCAACAGTGATCCGCGCGCCAACTTCTTCTTCGGCGACGGTATTCAGTGGATGCGGGACATTGAGCCGAACAGTGTCGACCTCATCATCATAGACAGCACAGATCCGGTTGGCCCCGCGGAGGGCCTGTTTGCCCTGGATTTCTACCGGGATGCCATGCTGGCGCTGCGCGAGGGCGGCATTATTGTCCAGCAGAGTGAATCACCGCTGCTGCATACCGACAGCATCATCAAGGGGATTCACGAGGACATGCGCAAGGCCGGCTTCGAACACGTGCAGACTCTGCCATTCCCGCAACCGGTCTATCCTACAGGCTGGTGGAGCTGCACCATGGCCAGCAAGGAAAACCCGGTCAAATACTTCCGCGAGGAGGATGCCAACAACCGACCGTTTGTGACCCGTTATTACAATGCCGGCGTGCATCGTGGTGCGCTGGCGATGCCGCAGTTCATGGTGGATGCGCTCGAGGATGAGGTCCGCCCGGAAGAAGGCTGAGGAAAGGGGCTGACAAAAAAAGGGGCGCCGTTTGGCGCCCCTTTTTCGTTCGTGATGTCAGGGTTTACTGCTTACCGCTGACAAACTCCGGATAGGCTTCCATACCACACTCGGACAGATCCACGCCTTCGTACTCGTCTTCCTCGGAAACCCTGATGCCCATGACGGCTTTCAGGATGCTCCAGACGATCAGGCTGGTGACGAACACCCAGATGAAGATGGTGAGCATGCCGACCAGCTGACCCATGAAGGTCGCGTCTGCGTCGGACAGGAGAACCGCGAAGATACCCCAGATGCCCACCACACCGTGCACAGAGATGGCACCGACCGGGTCGTCAATGCGCAGCTTGTCCATGGTTACGATGGAGAAGACCACCAGGGTACCGCCGATGGCGCCAATGATGGTAGCCAGCAGGGGAGACGGATCTGCAGGCTCTGCAGTGATGGCAACCAGGCCAGCCAGGGCACCGTTCAGGGCCATGGTCAGGTCGGCCTTGCCGAACATCAGGCGTGCCACGATCAGGGCCGCAATCAGGCCGCCGGCTGCAGCAGCGTTGGTGTTCAGGAACACGTTCGCAACCTCGTTGGCGACACCAATACCGCCCAGTTTCAGGGTAGAGCCGCCGTTGAAGCCGAACCAGCCCATCCACAGAATGAAGGTGCCAAGTGTGGCCAGCGGCAGGTTGGCACCCGGGAAGGCGCGGATTTCACCTTTGGAGCCGTATTTGCCTTTACGGGCGCCGAGGAGAAGGACGCCTGCCAGGGCTGCAGCTGCACCAGCCATGTGCACAATACCGGAACCGGCGTAGTCGCTGTAGCTCAGCTCGTACATACCGAATACGGCGTCGCCGTTCCAGGTCCAGGAACCCTGCATCGGATAGATGAAACCGCACATGACAACGGCGAATGCCAGGAAGGCCCAGAGCTTCATGCGCTCAGCCACGGCACCAGAGACGATGGACATGGCGGTAGCAACGAAGACAACCTGGAAGAAGAAATCAGAAGCGCCGCTGTATTCGCCCATGTCGCCGAATCCGGCTTCAGTGGAGGCTGCAATAACGCCGGCAACAGCTGCGTCGTCCATTTCAGCAACGGTGGTAATGCCGCTCAGGAAGATCCCGCCATCGTACATGATGTCGTAACCGACAATCAGGTACATGGTACAGGCGACCGCAAACAGAGCGACGTTTTTGGTCAGGATTTCAGTGGTGTTCTTGGCGCGCACCAGACCTGCTTCCAGCATGGCGAAGCCAGCGGCCATCCACATGACCAGGGCACCGCAAATCAGGAAGTAGAAGGTATCCAGCGCATACTGGAGTTCAAAAATGTGATTTAGATTGCTTTCCATATGAAGCCCTCCGCACGAGGCTTTTCAGGTTATAAATTTTTTGCGTTGGCTGTTCGAAAAATCAGAGCTGGTTCAGACCGCTTCTTCGCCGGTTTCGCCAGTCCGGATCCGGATGGCCTGCTCCAGTTCAGTCACGAAGATCTTGCCGTCACCGATCTTTCCGGTGTTGGCTGCCTTGGTGATAGATTCGATGACCTGGTCCAGCAGGTTGTCGCCAATGGCAACTTCCACTTTCACCTTGGGCAGAAAATCCACCACATATTCCGCGCCACGATAGAGTTCTGTGTGGCCTTTTTGCCGACCGAAGCCTTTGACTTCAGTGACGGTTACGCCTTGTACGCCAATCTCGGATAGTGCCTCACGGACATCATCCAATTTGAAAGGCTTGATGATCGCTGTCACAAGTTTCATTGCTTTCTCCTTGGTAAAGCCGTCCCAACAGTGAGGGCCCGTCGGCCGATTGTTGAGTTCGGGATGCTGCCACCTCGCACACCAATTGTGCGGATTGCGTACGAGAGCTTTAGCATCGGGTATGCCAACGCAAAAAAATAATTTAAAAACAAACAGCTACGATATCCGCGTTCCAGAATGGCGCAAGGATGCGCACCAAAATGGAGCAGGTAGCCGGCCAGTGAGCTAAATTGGAGCGGGCTCCCTGGCCATTCGACCGTTATTATAGGGCCGACCGCCTACAGTATGGCAGGGGCTGCGGTGTGATACACTCCCGCAAACCGGCAACAGACCCTCTCTTTTAGTCGAAGCCGGATATTTCAGGAATTTGTGAGGTGATGTGTGAAAGGTCCACAGGATATTTTTGCTCAGCTGCAGGGGCAGTTTGGTCAGTTTGTGCCCGACATGGCCCGCGCTGCGCGCGAGGATTTTGAAACCCAGGCCCGGGCAACCGTGATGGCAGTCCTTTCCCGTCTGGAGTTGGTAACGCGTGAAGAGTTTGACGCGCAGCAGGCGGTCTTGCTGAAAACCCGGGAAAAGGTGGATGCACTCGAGAAGCGGGTTGCCGAACTGGAAAATTCCCTGCAGGAAAAATAGATCCCGGATCCCGCCTGGCAGGACGCCGGGCAGGTGTTTACGGTCATTGCCACGGAAGGTTGTCATGCTTGCTATCGTTCATTCGCGCGCCACGGTTGGCGTGTCTGCTCCCGCCGTCACCGTTGAAGTTCATCTCTCGGGAGGGCTGCCCGCACTCTCGATTGTTGGCCTGCCGGAAACCGGCGTACGTGAAAGCAAGGAGCGCGTACGTAGTGCGCTTCTGAACGCCGGTTTCGAGTTCCCCGCCCGACGAATAACCATCAATCTTGCGCCAGCGGACCTGCCCAAAGAGGGCGGTCGGTTCGATCTGCCGATTGCTCTCGGTATTCTGGCGGCTTCAGGCCAGATTCCTGCCGAGAGTCTGTCCGATTGCGAATTCCTCGGTGAATTGTCCCTCGATGGTGCATTGCGGCCACTCAAAGGTGTGTTGCCGGCGGTATTGGCGGCGCGGCAGGCCGAGCGTGCCTTGCTGGTCCCCCACGCCAATGCAGACGAGGCGGCTCTGGCCAGCCACGGCGACGTTCTTGCCGCCGGACACCTTTTGGCGGTGTGTGAGCACCTGAGTGGTCGGGCCCGACTGGTGCCCTTGCCCAGATCCTCACTGGAGGCAGCGCCGGGCAGCGGCCGTGATGTCGCGGATCTGTCGGATGTCCGCGGCCAGCGGGTTCCTCGCAGAGCTCTGGAGGTGGCCGCAGCGGGCAGTCACAATCTATTGTTTTTCGGGCCTCCGGGAACCGGCAAGAGCATGCTTGCCAGTCGTTTGCCCGGCATTCTTCCAGGATTGGACGATGATGCCGCCATGGAAGTGGCCAGTGTGCATTCGGTGGCCGGCCTGCCGGTGCGGGCCGGGGGCTGGCGCGAACCACCTTTCCGGGCGCCCCATCATACTGCGTCGGCGGTTGCCCTGGTTGGCGGTGGCAGCAGCCCGAGGCCGGGGGAAATCTCGCTGGCGCACCGGGGCGTACTCTTCCTTGACGAATTACCGGAGTTTGAGCGCCGGGTGCTGGAAGTGCTGCGGGAGCCGATGGAAACCGGCGAGATCTCGATCAGCAGGGCGGCAAGGCAGGTGAGCTTTCCGGCCCGGTTTCAGGTGGTGGGTGCAATGAATCCGTGTCCCTGTGGCTACAGTGGACACCCGACCATTGAGTGCCAGTGCACGCCGCAACAGGTTATGCGCTACCGGTCGAAAATTTCCGGCCCCCTGCTGGACCGTTTCGATCTGCACGTGGAGGTGCCTGTGCAGGGCGGCGACATACTGATGCAGCAGGGCGGGGATGGCGAGACCAGCGAGACCGTCCGGGATCGTGTTTTGTCGGCCAGGGCTCGTCAGTCAGAGCGAGGCTGCCTGAACGCAGCCTTGTCAGGGCGTGGATTGCACGCCGCCTGCCGGTTGGACCGTCAGGGTGAACTGTTGCTCTCGGGTGCCATGGAAAAGCTGGGGCTTTCAGCCCGGGCGCTGCATCGTATATTGCGCGTAGCCCGGACGCTTGCAGATCTGGAGGGGTGTGAAGAGCTCCGTCAGGGCCATCTGGTCGAGGCGCTTGGTTATCGGCAGATGGACCGGCAACAGGGTCGCAACTCGGCGGTCTCCGCCTGACGGGCGCCACTCTGGTAAACTGTTGCCAAATCCCGTTTAACAAGACCCGCTACCTGCGGTTAAGGATTGCAGATGACTGACCAGAAAGAGCCGCAAGATCCGAAAGACACTGGCGCCGAATCGCCGGTAACTACCCGCCGTGGCGTACGTAGCTTCGTTCTGCGTCAGGGCCGGATGACGGAAGGCCAGAAAAAGGCGTTCGAGCGGAGCTGGCCAAAGTACGGCCTGACTCGGGAAGACGGCATGATCGACCCGCGCGAAGTGTTTGGCCGGGATAACATGTTGAACCTGGAAATCGGGTTCGGCATGGGTCGTTCGCTGGCGGAAATGGCTGAAGCGGCTCCCGAACAGGATTTTATTGGCGTTGAAGTGCACCAGCCGGGTGTGGGCGCACTGCTCAAGGAGGTCGAGGATCGCGGCCTGGAGAATGTCCGGATTTACAGCATTGATGCCAACGATGTGATTGATCTTTGTTTGCCGGACGCCTGTCTGGACCGGGTGATGGTGTTTTTCCCGGATCCCTGGCACAAGAAGAAGCATCACAAGCGCCGGCTGATCCAGCACGAGTTTGTCCAGCGGGTCCGTCACAAGCTGAGAGTGGGCGGCATACTGCACTTGGCTACGGACTGGGAAAACTACGCTGAACACATGCTTGAGGTAATGAAAGAGTCCGAAGGCTTTGCCAACACCCAGCAGTCTGGCGGCTATTCACCACGGCCCGACGACCGCCCCATCACCAAGTTTGAAAAGCGGGGCGAAAGCCTGGGTCACGGCGTCTGGGATCTGTTGTTCTACCGGACCAACTGATCGCTGGTGAGAGGGCGTTAGTGATGAGCCAGTGGATGGCGCCGGGACGCCCGGATAATCACCAGTCCGGCAATGCCAAGCGTGAGTGCCGTGAACTTGATCAGCGCGCACAGGGTTGCCGACAGGCTTATCGCATCCGTGGGCGGATTGAAATTGTTCAGCAACAGGATGTTCTCTGCGGCATCACTGAAGCCGGCAGTGACGAACAAGGCACGAATCCATCTAGCCACCATCCGCTCACGCACTCCGGGGCGATCTCGCGTGAAATGTCTCGTCAGATGTATCAGGGCGAGCATGTAGGCCGGAATAAACAGGAAGTCCAACCATAGGGAAACCCTGGCCCAGGCAACACCTTCACTGCGCCAGCTGCGAAGGATGGCGTGTGCCTGGTCCGCGGAACCGGCCAGCTGGTAGCTGACGATACCCTGAGGTGCGGAAGCCGTCTGCAACGGTTGGTTGAGCATAAGCAGGGCGAACAGCAGCAACGCCGTTACCACCAGACTCGCCTTCAGGCTTTTGGGAAAGGCTGCCACTCCGTGTGCAGGGACCATTACAGAAAACGCTCCAACAGGCTGTTCAGGTATCGCTGGCCCAGGCCAGTTGCCTGGAGCCGATCTTTTACCAACAGTTTCTCATTCCGCAGTATTTCAAGTTTTACCCCAACTGTTGTCAGGGGTAAACCCGTTCGCTCAGAAAAAAGGTTCTCATCCACTCCTTCTTTGAGCCTGAGAGCATTCATCAGGAACTCCAGAGGCAGATCTTCTGCGGCTATGGCATCTGTTCCAGCGGTGCGGCTCCCGATCCGGTTCAGGTAGGCTTCAGGCTGGCGGGTCTTCCAGTATCGCTTGATACTGCCATCGGCCAGACTGATCTTGCCATGGGCGCCAGCACCGAGTGCCAGATAGTCCCCGAAAGTCCAGTAGTTGAGATTGTGACGAGAGGCCATCCCCTCGCGGCACCAGGCTGACACTTCATAGTCGCGAAAGCCACGCTCGTACAGGTGCTCTGAACCCTGACGATAGATCTCCCAGAGATGATCATCGTCCGGCAGATCTGGAGGCCGGCTGTAAAACTCGGTATTCGGCTCCAGAGTCAGTTGATACCAGGACAGGTGCGGTGGCTCGTGCTCCAGCGCTGTCTGAATATCCTCTATGGCCTGCTCCGGGGTCTGGCCCGGCAGTCCGTGCATCAGGTCGATGTTGAAATTGTCAAAGCCGGCCTTGCGGGCGGCGCCGATGGCCCGGTGGGCGGAATCCGCGTCATGAATTCTTCCCAGTGCTTTCAGGTGGCCTGGGTTGAAGCTCTGGACGCCGATGGACAGCCGGTTGATCCCCGCATTTCGGAAGGCGTCGAAGCGGCCGGCTTCCAGTGTCCCCGGGTTGGCTTCCAGGGTGATCTCGGCATCCACCGCAAAGGAAAGCCTGGCCCGCAATTCACGAAACAGTTGATCGTAGAATTGGCCGCTCATCAGGGAGGGGGTGCCGCCACCGATGAATACGGTTTCTATGGAACGTTCTGTGGTCAGGTTCAGATCCTGATCAAGGTCTTCGAGCAGGGCTTCCAGATAGGCGGATTCGGGAATACTCCCGGTAAAGGCATGGGAGTTGAAATCACAATAGGGACACTTGCGCACGCACCAGGGCACGTGGATGTACAGGCTCAGGGGCGGGCGTACCGCCGCTGGTCTTTGGGCGTTCTCCGGCTCAGAGTCTTGCACCCGGCTCAGGCCTCTGCCCTGAGCTGTTCCACCAGAATTCTCAGTGCGCGACCGCGATGGCTGATGTCGCTTTTCGCGGAGCGGGTCAGCTCGGCGGCGCTGCACTCATGCTCGGGCGCCAGGAACACCGGGTCATAGCCAAAACCGCCGTCGCCGGCGGGCGCTCTCAGTATCGAACCCGGCCAGCGGCCATGGCAGATGATGGGTGTTGGGTCGTCGGCGTGGCGCAGGTACACCAGTACGCAATGGAACTGGGCGCCCCGTTGCCCGTCGGGGATGTCGGCCATGGCAGCGAGCAGGGCGTTCACATTATCCTGATCGGTGGCATCGTCGCCGGCAAAACGGGCCGAGCGGACGCCCGGTCGGCCCCCGAGGGCATCCACTGCCAGGCCACTGTCGTCCGCCAGAGCTGGAAGCCCGGTTGCCCGCGCGGCGTGGCGGGCCTTTAGAATCGCATTCTCGACAAACGTAACGGCCGGCTCCTCGGCTTCGCTGACTCCAAGTTCCCCCTGGGCAATCGGTGTCATGCCCAGTGGGGCGAGCAGGTCAGTCAGTTCGGCGATTTTGCCTTTGTTATTGCTGGCGATGACAAGTCTGTTGGTCATAAAGGCTTAGTCGCTGAACAGTGAGTGAGCAAATCTTATGGTCAGGTCCTGTTGGTGGCCGGTAGGGCGCGCGGTGATGTTGAACGTCATCAGCTCACCGGAGGAGTACTGGTACTCGGCAATAAAGTAAACCGAATCACCTTCCTGAATACGGCGGAACGCCAGGAATCGAACCTGCTGAACATCGTTGGACACCTTGCCCTCTACCTGTCCGCTTACCGGAGACATGGTGCCGTCTTCGTTTTCTTCCATGATGGAGATATTGATGATGCCAATGCCCTTGCTCCGCTGCAGATTGTTGGCTTTGGCCACTTCAGGGTCCAGGAACGTGCTGGGCAGGACACTCCAGAGCACTTTGTAATCCCCGAAATCCTGCGAGCCCGCCTGGGCCTGAAGGCTGAACAGACCAATCAATGCGATGGTCAGAAGGTTCCGGAATGCGGAAACGGTTTTTGCGATCATTGCTAGGTCTCCCGTGTGATGCGGTAAATGGCAATTTCACCCAACAAATTCGGCCACAGGCGCGCCAGCCAACTGTTCTGATGCTGGCCGTCTACCACCCGTCGGCTTTTGATCCTGATGCCTTTCTGCCGGCACAGGGCCTCGAAATCCTTGAAGGTGCACAGACGGATGTTGGGCGTGTTATACCATTTATACGGCAGCGCCTCGGATTCGGGCATACGTCCGCTCAGGGTCAGCCCCCAACGCAGTCGCCAGTGGGCAAAGTTCGGGAAGGTAACGATCCCTTCACTGCCCACCCGAAGCATCTCATCCAGGACCTTGTCTGGTCGCCGAACTGCTTGGAGTGCCTGGGTCATCAGGACGATATCGAAGCTGCCATCATCAAAGTTGCCCAGCCCCTGGGTGTCCAGGTTCTGCTCAATGACCGCGACTCCCCGGCCCATGCAGGTGGTGATATGGTCCGGGTTTATTTCAAGGCCGAAGCCGCTGGCGCCCCGTTCCCGCTGGAGAAAGTCGAGCAGGGTGCCATCGCCGCAACCCAGATCCAGAACGTGGTGGCCGGGCTGAACCCACTGCTGAATGATTTCGAGATCCGGTCTCATGCGCCGACCTCCCGTGCCACGCGGTCCATGTAGGCATTGAAAATATCGGTGTATCTCGGGGTTGGAATCAGAAAGGCATCGTGGCCCCAGGGGGCATCCACTTCGGCATAGCTGACCTTTCTGCGTGCAGCAATCATGGCGTTGACCATTTCCTCCGAACGGGCGGGGGTGAATCGCCAATCGGTGCTGAAGGACAGCACCAGGTATTCGCAGCTGGCCGTGGCAAGCGCCTTCGAAAGGTCGCCACCAAACTCATACGCCGGATCAAAATAATCCAGTGCCCGGGTCATCAGCAGATAGGTGTTGGCGTCGAAGGATTCGGAGAAGCGTTCGCCCTGATAGCGCAGGTAGCTCTCAACCTGAAATTCCGCGTCATATCCGAACTTGTAGGCCTGGTCGCGAAGTTCGCGGCCGAACTTCTCCCCCATGGATGCATCAGACAGGTAGGTGATGTGCCCGACCATTCGCGCCAGCATCAGGCCTCGGCGTGGAACGGTGTCAAAGTCGTAGTAACGGCCGTCGTGAAACTCCCGGTCTGACGTGATCGCCTGTCGCGCCACTTCATTGAAGGCGATATTCTGCGCGGTCAGCCGGGGCGTGGAAGCAATGACCACGGCATGCCGCAGGCGGTCGGGATAGTCCAGGCTCCACTGCAGGGCCTGCATGCCACCGAGGGAGCCGCCCACAACGGCGGCCCAGCATTCGATGCCAAGCCGGTCTGCCAGCACTGCCTGGCTCTTGACCCAATCGCCGACAGTGATGACCGGAAACTCCGGACCGAAAGGCTTGCCGGTCCTGGGGTTGATACTGTTCGGGCCGGTGCTGCCGTGGCAGCCACCAAGGTTATTCAGGCTGACGACGAAGAACCGTTCGGTGTCAATGGGTTTCCCCGGGCCAATGCAGCTGTCCCACCAGCCTGGCTTGCGGTCTTCGGACGAATGATAACCGGCTGCATGGTGGTGGCCGCTTAAGGCGTGGCAGATGAGAACTGCGTTGCTGGCATCGGCATTCAGTGTGCCGTAGGTTTCCACCACAAGGTCATAGTTTTCCAGGGTCTGGCCGCAGGCCAGATCGATGGGAGCGTCGAAATGATAGGTCTGCGGGGTGACAATCCCAACAGAATCCGCAGGCAGGGTATCGGGCATCGGCGCGCGTGGTTCCTGATTCGATCCGTAAGTGTCTGGAAAAGCAATGACAAAGCCATCGCCAGCCCAGCAGTTTAAAGCCGGGGCGTGATGGCTGCAACCGCCTGCATGGTTGCTCTCGCGGGGCTCAGACGGCCCCGGAGATGTTCACCACTTTTTGCTGGATCAATGTCGGGGCCGGTTTACGAATCTGGCGCTGCATGGCATCGGCCAGTTCAAGCTGTTTGCGAAGATCGGTAATGGTGTGGTTCAGGCGCTGGCGCTCGGCCCGGCTGTCCCTGTCATTGCGGACCATGTCGCGCAGGCGCCGGATCTGATGTTCGAGCAGTTGTTTCTGTTCCATGGAGTACTGCATGATCGGCAGAAGCGCCTCTGAAGGCCAGCGTTCCACATCCTGACGCACGCGGGCGTGCAACGTGCGGGCTTCGCCCACCATCACATTGAAGAAGCGGCGAACCAGAACGGACTGTTCGGTCAGAAGGTTTTTCGGGCTGATGCGGAAGCGGCGGGCTTTTTTGCGCAGCTCGCGGATGGCAATGACGTGGCGGCCTGCCCGAAGCGGGATGGGTTCCAGATGGCGGGCACGGTTGTCTTCGTTGTAGCGGCGATAGATGGCGCCCACCATTTTTTCGGCCAGGTGTCCTTCGCTGAGCAGGTTGGTCAGGTCGCTCTCAAGCAGTTCGAAGAACTGGTCCATGGCCCGGTTCATGCCTGCGGTGGTCCAGCTTTTCGACATGCTCGTGCGGACACGCTCTGCGTGGGCTTCGAAACGATCCTCGCTAACCAGTTTTTTCAACAGGTCGCCCTGGGAGTCCATCAGGCGACGACTCGAGCGCAGTGTGATCAGTTTTTTGTAGTAGAAGTCGTAGTCTTTCTGGGCGCGTTCTGCCAGGCGGCCCAGGGCAGCCTTGTCCATGGTCACGCCGGCACAGGCCTGGAGTTCCTCTTCCAGGGATTCCAGGCGATATTGCATTGCCGCCTGGCTGTTCTGGAGCATGCCAAGCAGATCGTTGATCAGGCTCTGGGTAATCAACTGCTCCTTGTGCATCAGAATGCGCTGGATGATCAGTTGTTCGAGCTGGCCAACGTTGGAGCGATCGAAAAGCTCGCTGTCCTTCTTGACTCGGGCGACCAGTCCCTGTTTAGCGGAAACCGGGATCACATCGTGCTGGCGCATGCCCAGATGATCGGCGGTGTAGCCCCGCACCCGCTCGATGGCCTCGTGGGTATGACGCTCCCCCTGCAGGTCGTCCCAGAGCACGTCAATCTTGTTCAGGACAGCAAAACGACCGGCGCGGTGATCCGCGTGCTGGGTGTCGATGTGCTCTTTCCAGATGGTCATGTCGCTGGCGGTCACGCCGGTATCGGCACTGAGGACAAAGATCACGGCATGGGCACGGGGCAGCATGCTGATGGTCAGCTCCGGCTCGGAGCCCAGGGCGTTCAGGCCCGGTGTGTCGAGGATGCGCAACCCGCGCTCGAACAGCGGATGCCGGATACTGATCTGGGCATTGCGCCAGGCCGGCACCAGAACATTGCCTGGGTTGTTGCGATCATGTTCCAGCATGCCTTCGTCAAAGCCGAGCCCTCGGGCCTCCTCGGGCGGCACGCTTTTTACCCGGGCAACCTCCGCAAGGACCTCCCGCATGATTTCAGGGTCGCGCTCATCCAGTTCATGCTTGACCCAGCGTTCCGGTTGTTTGCGCAGTTGCTGAAGGGACAGGTCACCGGTTCGGGTTTCAATCGGCAGCAGGAGCAGGTAGTTTCCGTTGGCACTGCGATCAAAGAACAGCTCGGTGGGGCACATGGTGGTGCGGCCTGCCTGGGAAGGCAGCATGCGCTGGCCGTACTCGGAGAAAAACAGAGCGTTGATCAGCTCGGTTTTCCCGCGGGAGTATTCCCCGACAAAGGCAATGGTCAGCTCATCCTCAATCAGCAACTCGAGCCCATGCCGGATGCGGGTGCTGATGTCGTCGGAAAACAGATTGTTATCCTGCAGCCATAACCGGTAACGGCCGATCTGCCGAATCAGCTCTTTCTTCCAGTTGTGGTAAGCCTCTACCTGCTGCGACAGAGTTCCCTGTTGATTCATCGGATTTTCCTTCTGCGCGACTTCCGGGTATCCCGGGCAAAACGGGGTGCTCACGGGTGACGGATTAATTACCGGTAATACTATCCTGTTCTATCAATGTTTGCGGCTGGGCTGTGGCGGCGGGATTCGGTGAAACCGAAGGGGGACCAATAAAAAAGCTGCAAAATCAGTATCCTGAGTTTGCAGCCTCGCAATTATGGATTTCGTGGTTAAGTGTTACAAAGTGTATATTTGAGACGAGGTTTACATACCAAGCCCGATGGAGCCGAGGCCGGCGGCCATTTTCATATGCTCAATGACCACTGAAATCACGTTCAGAATCAGGAACACGATAATCGGTGACAGGTCCAGGCCTCCCATGGAGGGCATAATGTTGCGTACGGGGCGCATCACCGGCTCGGTGATCTGGGCGACCAGCTGAATTGCCGGATGGCCGCTTCCGGGGGCGATCCAGCTCACGACTACCACTGCAATAACTGACCAGAAATAGATTTTCACAATCAGATCCAGCACGTTCAGCACGGCCCAGACCAGCAGCGTGATTGGATTGATTGCGGGAATGCCGCCGTTCAGGGCGACCAGTATCAGGAAGAAGGTGATGCCCTGAATGATGACCGCCAGAACCAGAGAGGCGCCATCGACACCCCCCCAGCCCGGAATGAAACGGCGGAGTGGGCGCAGTAGCGGATTGGTTGCCTTGACCACGAACTGGGAGATCGGATTATAAAAATCTGCCCTGGCCAGTTGAAGCATGAACCGCAGTAGAACAATGGTCATGTAGAAGGTGGATGCGATCAGCAGGATGGTAATCAGAATGTCTGCCAGCATGAAGCCGTATCTCCGTTATCGGTTACTGTTTGCCAGCCAGTTCTTTGGCCATTTCTTCAGAGCGCGTGAACGCTGCCTTGTAAGCCCTGGATACAAGATCCCGCATACCACCTTCTTCAAAGGTGTTAATGGCCTGTTCAGTGGTCCCGCCAGGTGACATTACATTTCGCTTCAGCTGGCCCGGATCGTGCTCACTCCGCGCCGCCATTTCGGCGGCCCCTGCCATGGTCTGGATTGCCAGCGCCCTCGCTGTTCCAGCGGCAATGCCGGCTTCGGTTGCCGCTTCCTCAAGTGCTTCGAGCATCAGGAAGAAGTAGGCGGGTCCGCTGCCGGACAGGGCAGTAACGCCATGCAGAAGGTTTTCGTCCTCGACCCAGAGCGCGGAGCCGATGCTTTCAAATATCGATTCCACCATTTTCTTCTGCTTGTCTTTCACCTCTTTGTTGGCGAACAGACCGGCGGCCCCCTTGCCAACCAGGGACGGTGTGTTGGGCATCACCCGGACCAGTGGCAGCCCGCCGCCAAGCCAGCCGTCCAGAGTGTCGGCCGTCAGGCCGGCGGCAATGGATACCATGAGAGGGCGGGTGTTCTGAACCACTGGCGCTATGTCACGGCAGACATCTCCCATAACCTGGGGTTTTACCGCGAGAACCACCATGTCGGCCTGCTGGGCACAGTAACGGTTGTCTGTGGTTACGCTGACCCCGAAACGCTTGCGGATCGTTTGCAGGTGAGCGTCGTCCGGCGCGCTGACCCAGATATTGCCGGCCTTGTAGCCGTTATCCAGCATACCGCCAATGATGGCGCTGGCCATGTTGCCGGCGCCAATAAAAGAAATGGTTGGTGATGTGCTCAAGGTTAACTCCCCGGTTGATCGGTTAAACGTCCGGCCCTGATGATAACAGGAACCGTCCGGTTCAGCTCTTTACCGGCCGTTGGCCGAAAAGCGCAGTGCCCACTCTTACCCAGGTGGCGCCCTCTGCAACCGCGATTTCCAGATCATCGGACATGCCCATGGACAGTGTGTCCAGCGGGCCGGCCTCAGGATAGTCTGATCGCAGTTGTTTGAGGGTGTTGGCCAGCACTCGAAAGCTGGCTCTCAACCCGGCTTCGGCCTGATCCGGGTCTGGAATGGCCATGAGCCCCCTCAGCTTCAGGTTGGGCAATTCGCCAATTTCATCCACCAGACCCGGCAGCTCGCCCAGAGTGCAGCCGGATTTGCTCTCTTCTTCATTTATGTTGACCTGCAGGCAAATATTCAATGGTTGCAGCCCGGCATCCCGCTGTTCGCTGAGCCGACGGGCAATCTTCAGGCGATCAACGCTGTGCACCCAGGCGAAGGCTGAGGCTATTTGCCGGGTCTTGTTGGATTGGATCGGGCCGATGAAATGCCATTCGATGCCATCAAGGTCAGACAGCGCTTCCATCTTTTCGAGCGCTTCCTGAAGGTAGTTCTCACCAAACGCATGCTGCCCTGCCGCGAACGCTTCCCGCAGGTCTTCGGGCGGGCGGGTCTTGCTGACGGCCAGCAGATGCACAGCCTGTGGCTCGCGGCCAGCCTGCAATGTTGCTTTTTGTATGCGTCGGGTTACGCTCCCGATGTTGTCTGCTATGCTGCTCATAGTGTGAAATTGCCATGCTCGGTCTGTCACTTGTACGGTGACACGTTACCCGCAGGTCACTGAAATGCCAAGTGAACCGCGCCGGGGCTCCGCCGGGCTGAAGCTACCGGGATAAAAGAAAAAGCCTTCCGAGGATTCCTATGGATATTACTGAACTGCTTGCCTTTTCGGCGAAACAGGGTGCGTCTGACTTGCACCTCTCAGCCGGCCTGCCCCCGATGATTCGTGTTGATGGTGATGTACGCCGCATCAACCTGCCGCCCATGGAGCACAAAGAAGTCCACGGGCTGATCTACGACATCATGAACGACAAGCAGCGAAAGGACTACGAGGAATTCCTGGAAACCGACTTTTCCTTCGAAGTTCCGGGGGTCGCTCGTTTCCGTGTTAACGCCTTTAACCAGAACCGTGGCGCCGGTGCCGTGTTCCGGACAATCCCCTCCAAGGTCCTGACCATGGAAGACCTGGGTATGGGCCAGGTGTTCAAGGATGTGTCCTCGGTGCCCCGAGGCCTGGTATTGGTGACCGGCCCAACCGGCTCCGGTAAGTCCACCACGCTGGCGGCGATGATTGACTATATCAACGACACCCGTTACGAACACGTCCTCACTATTGAGGACCCCATCGAATTCGTGCATGACTCCAAGAAATGCCTGGTGAACCAGCGGGAAGTACACCGCGATACTCTGGGCTTCAACGAAGCATTGCGTTCGGCGCTGCGGGAAGACCCCGACATTATTCTGGTGGGTGAGCTCCGGGATCTGGAAACCATCCGCCTCGCACTGACGGCCGCCGAGACTGGTCACCTTGTATTCGGCACCCTGCACACCACCTCCGCCGCCAAGACCATTGACCGGGTTGTCGACGTTTTCCCGGCGGAAGAGAAATCCATGGTGCGGTCGATGCTGTCCGAATCCCTGCAGGCGGTTATTTCCCAGACCCTGATGAAGAAAATGGGCGGTGGCCGGATTGCGGCACACGAGATCATGATCGGCACCTCGGCCATCCGGAACCTGATCCGGGAAGACAAGATCGCGCAGATGTATTCGTCGATCCAGACCGGCGGTTCCCTGGGCATGCAGACGCTGGACCAGTGTCTGGAGCGGTTGCTGCAGAAAGGGCTGATTTCCCGCGAAGCAGCGCGGGCCAAGGCGAAAATGCCGGATAACTTCTAACTCTCTTGCTCTCTGGCCTCGGTTTGGGTGCAGGGAGCAGGGCGGGTGGCCTTCCCGGGACACGCTGTGAATACGTCCCTGTACGCTTGACTGCAGCATCCATGCTGCAGACAGTCCCGGGAAGGCCACCCGCCCCGCTCCTCGGACAATGTTCGGGGAGTCTTCGAAGCGTCGACAAAAGAGCATAGGTAGCAAAATGGAATTCGAAAAGCTGTTGCGGCTGATGGTTGAAAAGGGCGGTTCCGACCTGTTTATTACCGCGGGTGTGCCACCGAGCATGAAGGTGAACGGGAAAGTGCTTCCGGTCACCAAGAACGCGTTGACGCCGGAACAGACGAGGGAGTTTGTCTACGGCGCCATGAACGACAAGCAGCGCGCCGAGTTCGAGGAAACCCACGAGTGTAACTTTGCGATCAGTGCCCGGGGCATTGGCCGTTTCCGGGTGTCCGCATTCTTCCAGCGCAACCTGTGCGGCATGGTGTTGCGTCGGATCGAAGTGAAGATCCCGCAGATCGATGATCTGTCGCTGCCGGAAGTTATCAAGGAACTGGCGATGACCAAACGTGGCCTGATCATGTTCGTGGGCGCCACCGGTACCGGTAAGTCCACGTCGCTGGCAGCCATGCTGGGTCATCGCAATCGCAACAGTCGGGGCCACATCATCTCCATCGAAGACCCGATCGAATTTGTGCACCAGCACCAGGGTTGTATCGTTACCCAGCGTGAGGTGGGCATCGATACCGACAGCTTTGAAGTGGCGCTGAAGAATACCCTGCGTCAGGCGCCCGACGTTATCCTGATCGGTGAGGTTCGTACGCGGCAGACCATGGAATATTCCGTGCAGTTCGCCGAGACCGGTCATCTGTGTCTGGCCACCTTGCACGCCAACAACGCCAACCAGGCGCTGGACAGGATTATCCAGTTCTTCCCGCCGGAGCAGCACAACCAGATCTGGATGGACCTGTCGTTGAACCTCAAGGCCATCGTGGCCCAGCAACTGGTGCCAACGCCGGACGGCAAGGGCCGTAAGGCGGTCATTGAGGTGTTGATCAATACCCCGCTGGTGGCGGACCTGATCCGGAAGGGCGAGGTGCACCGGCTGAAAGAGCTGATGTCAAAATCCAACGAATCGGGCATGCAGACCTTTGATCAGGCGCTCTATCAGCTGTATGCAGAGGGCTCCATCACCTATGAAGATGCCCTTGCCCATGCGGACTCTGCCAACGACCTGCGCCTGATGATCAAGCTGGGTGCTGACGCCCAGGGGGCGGACAAGTTGTCGTCCTCCGTCGATAAGCTTTCAATCCAGGACGACTAGAGCTGGAAGCAATTATTAGACTTTAGTGGTAGAAAGTTAGGGCCCTGAACTGTTAGGGATGGCATTTGAGGCCAATGGTTGGTGCTGCGTATACTCCGCGCAAGTCAATAAGGAGATACCATGCACCATAGATCCTCAACGCTTTCACGGGCAGTACGTCTGACTACCCTCGCGGCGCTCGCCGCACCTGCCGGCGCTCTGGCCGGTGGCTTTTCCCTCAATGAACAGAGCGCCAGTGCCATGGGCACCGCCAATGCCGGTGCCGCCGCCAATCCAGAGAATGCCACCACCGTTCTGTTTAACCCCGCCGGCATGAGTCAGCTGTCTGGCACCAATATTTCTTTTGGTGCTGCGGTTCTGGATATTGATGCCGAGGCCAAGGAGGCCGAAGCGCGCCGCAATGTGCCAGGTCAAGAAGTAATGGCCGACGGCTCATTGGGAGGCGATATCGCGGGCCCGTCAGTTCTGCCGAACTTTTATATGACTCATGAAGTCAGTGACTCCATTGATGTAGGTTTTGGCATCCATGCGCCCTATGGTTTAGCTGCGGATTACGACGATGACTTTGTCGGTCGTTTCTTTGCTGACGAAACCGAATTGACTGCTATTGCCTTCACTCCCTCGATCTCAGTAAATAATGGCAAAGGCCTTTCGATGGGAGCGGGCATTAACCTCATATATGCAGAGGGTCGACTAACCCGATTTCAGGACGTAGCAGCCCAGGTTTATCCAGATGCATTCGGTGCAGCGATTGGCCAAGGAGCATCTCCTGCGGAGGCAGATCAGGCCGCACGGCAGACAGTGAGCGGTTTTCAGGATCCCTACGCCGATATAGAGGGCGATGATATCGGAGCGACCTTCCGGGTTGGCTTCCTGTACGAATTTTCTGAGAAAACCCAGATCGGATTGAGCGCACAGACTGGTACCGAGCTTGATTTGAAAGGCAATGCCACTATCTCCGACTTTCCGGTTCCCGGAATGCCTGGTCAAACCACTACGCTTTCGGAGAAAGTGAGGGTACCGTTGGCTATTCCAGAGAGCGCAACCTTTGGCGTCCGGCACAATCTTTCTGATCAAGTCACGTTACTTGCGGGAGCGACGTACGCCAAATGGAGTCGCTTCGAGGAGTTGGACATTGTCAGTCGAGAAGCGAATGGTGAGATTACCCAGGCCCCGCGGGAAGGGGAAATTCTCAGTCATGTAACTGAAAAATGGCAAAATACCTGGCAGTTCAACCTGGGCGGAATCTGGCAGGCAACTCCTGAGTGGGCTCTGAAAGCAGGCTATGCCTGGGACGAGTCGCCTGTTGACGACTATCTTACAGCCCGTATCCCGTCCAGTGATCGGCATTGGCTGACATTGGGCGCTCAGTGGAAGGATGCTCAAAGCGGCTGGACGCTGGACGCAGCAGTGGGAACGCTGTTGTTTACCGATGATCCAACGTTCACAGAGCGCAATTACCAACACAGCAACCCGGACGAAGTAGCCAATTTGGCCCCGGGCGTCGAAGATCCAAGCTATTTCAAGGGCAAATACGAGCTAAGCGCCTGGAGCGCATCCATTGAGGTCAGCAAGTCGTTCTGATCGCTCGCGAATCCGCGCTGATCAGCCCCCAGGCTGGTCAGCCAACCACCTGGCCGCGGTAGATGACCTTCTTCTTCCGTGGCGGGTCGATTTCTCCCCCCTCGTGTTCCTGTGCTGACGACGTTGGCGCATCGGCGATTACCTGGCCTCGATAGTTCCGCTTCAGGCCGTCGTCTTCTTCCTCCGGTTCGATATTCAGCTGTGGAACCTGTTCCTTGAGGGTTTGCCATGTACGTGTAAGTTGGCTGGAGCGAGTTTTTCCTGCGTAATCGGCCAGTTGCTGTTCCAGATGCTCTTCCGTGAGGTGCAGTTTGACGCCGAATTCCGTGTGAATCAGGCGGCGGCACTGGTGAACCAGTTTCAGCACGCTGGGGTCCAGCAGCCAGCTACGTTCAGATGCCAGAGAAGTCATGGTATGAGCCTCGGAGATGGATGTCACAACATGGCGCTGCCCGGAGTGTCTGATGGGGCAGGGCGCCGACCCTGATTAATTAGCGAATATCGTGCCGTAACAGTGGTGAATTCTATTTTGGGCGAGTACTCGCGGCTTGCCGTCGAGCCGCGAGAGGTGAGAGCCGGTTCAGTGTTTGCGAGTCTGGTCTGTTTCGGTGCGAGCGTGGGCCTCCCTGCCCTGTTTTGGGGAGGGTTAGTGCGCTTCGTCCCAGTTGTCGCCGGCACCGGCTTCCACCAGCAGAGGGATGTCCAGTTGAGCTGCCGCCGACATGCGCTTCTCCAGCCCTGACCGGATCTTGTCGAGTGCCGACTCCTTCACTTCCAGAATCAGTTCATCGTGAACCTGCATGGTCATCCGGGCTTCATCGGCGTGTTCTTTGAGTAGCCAGTTCTCTACATCCACCATCGCTCGCTTGATGATGTCTGCTGCGGTTCCCTGCATGGGGGCGTTGATGGCAGTGCGCTCGGCCGCCTGCTGTAGCTGCTTGTTGCGGGCATTGATTTCGGGTAGATACAGGCGACGGCCGAACAGGGTTTCCACAAAGCCGTCGTCGTGAGCCTGCTTGCGGATGTTGTCCATGTATTTCAGAACCCCGGGATAGCGCTCGAAATAGCGGTCGATATATCCCTGGGCGAGTTTGCGCTCAACGTCCAGCTGTCGGGACAGGCCGAAGGCGGACATGCCGTAGATCAGGCCGAAGTTGATGGCCTTGGCGCTGCGGCGCTGGTCAGAAGAGACTTCTTCCAGTCGGACCCCGAAAACTTCCGAAGCGGTTGCCTTGTGGATGTCCTCACCATTCTCAAACGCCTTGATCAGGCCTTTGTCGCCAGAGAGGTGCGCCATGATCCGCAGCTCAATCTGGGAGTAGTCGGCCGCGACAAGTTTGTAACCTTCAGGTGCGATAAAAGCCTGCCGTATCCGCCGCCCCTGCTCGCTGCGAATGGGGATGTTCTGCAGGTTGGGTTCGGACGATGACAGTCGGCCGGTGGCGGTGACAGCCTGGTGGTAGGAGGTGTGTACCCGGCCGGTGCGGTGGTGGATCAGCTCTGGCAGGGTATCGGTGTAGGTCGATTTCAGTTTGCTCAGGCTGCGGTGTTCGAGGATCAGGCGCGGCAGCTCGTGTTCGTGAGCCAGTTCCTGTAGCACTGGTTCCGCCGTTGATGGCGCCCCCTTGGGGGTTTTCTTGATGACCGGTAGCCCCATCTTGTCGTAGAAGATTGCCTGCAGCTGCTTGGTAGAGCCCAGATTGAAGGTCTCCCCGGCAACCTCGTGGGCCTCCTTCTCCAGTTCAGCCATGCGCTCGGCCAGCTCCTGGCTGTGCTGGCGCAGTGTGCTGGCGCTGATCAGGGTGCCTCGCTGTTCCATGCGGGAGAGCACCGGCACCAGCGGGAGATCGATTTCTTCGTAAACAGACGCCAGTTTTCCGGTTTCTTTCAGCTTCGATCTCAGAGTCTGGTGAAGGCGCAGGGTAATGTCCGCATCTTCCGCGGCATAGGGGGCAGCCTTTTCCAGCTCGATCTGGTTGAAGGTGAGCTGCTTCACGCCCTTGCCGGCGATGGACTCAAAGCTGATGGTCTTCTCGCCCAGATAGTGCATGGCCAGGCTGTCCATATCATGGCGGGTAGCCACAGAATTCAGCACGTAGGATTCCAGCATGGTGTCCTCGGCAATGCCCTCCAGGGTAATGCCGTGATTGGCCAGCACGTTCTTGTCGTACTTGAGGTTCTGCCCGACTTTGGCCAGACCGGGATCTTCCAGCAGCGGCTTGAGCTGATTCAGGACTGCGTCCCGATCCAGCTGCTCGGGAGCGCCCATGTAGTCGTGGGCCAGAGGCACGTAAGCCGCTTCACCCGGTTTGATGGCGAAGGAGACGCCGACAATCTCGGCGTCCATGTACCGCAGGCTGGTGGTTTCGGTATCGAAGGCAAACAGATCGGACGATTTCAGGCGTTCAAGCCATTGATCCAGGTCTTTCTGGTCGGTGATGACGCTGTAGTTTTTTTCCGCTATTGGATCGGGCTTCTCGTGACCGGATGGCGCTGCCCCGGAGGAGGACGCGTCGCTGTCTTCCAGTTCCGCAATCCAGCTCCGGAACTCGTACTCCCTGAACAGCTCAAGCAGTTGCTGATCATCCTGCTCACGAAGCTTCAGGTCTTCCAGTCCGAAATCCAGTTCCACATCGGTGCGGATGGTGGCCAGCTCACGGCTCAGGGGCAGGGTTTCGGCAGCCTCGCGCAGGTAATCACCGATTTTGCCCTTTATTTCATCGGCATGTTCGATGACGTTGTCGAGGTTGTCATAGCTTTGCAGCCATTTGACCGCGGTTTTCGGACCGCACTTGTTCACGCCGGGAATGTTGTCGACCTTGTCGCCTACCAGGGCCAGATAATCCACAATCTGTTCCGGGGTGACACCGAACTTTTCCACCACACCGTCCCGATCCATCCGGGTTTCGGTCATGGTGTTGATCAGGGTGACATGATCGCTGACCAGCTGCGCCATATCTTTATCACCGGTGGAGACCACTACATCAATGCCCTTGCTGGTTGCTTCGTTGGCCAGGGTTCCGATCACATCGTCGGCTTCAACTCCGGTCACGGTCAGCAGGGGCAGGCCCATGGCCTTCACGATCTGGTGGATGGGCTCGATCTGGCAAGCCAGATCTTCCGGCATCGGTGGACGGTTCGCCTTGTACTCTTCATAAAGGTCGTGCCGGAAGGTTTTGCCCTTGGCATCGAAGACCACGACCATTTTGGATCCAGGGAAGTCCTGCTCCAGGCGCCGGATCATGCTGATGACGCCCTTGATGGCTCCGGTAGGGTGGTTCTTGCTTGTGGTCAGGGGCGGAAGTGCATGATAAGCGCGGAAAAGATAGGACGATCCGTCCACAAGAACCACAGGTGGTGTGTTTTTGCTGGTCATGTCAAAACAGGTCCGGAATCTGATTGAAGCGTGGGTTGGCTTGTGCAACTCTGTACTTAATTGGATGGACGAAAGGGTATCACGAAAATGAAACGAATCGCCTGCCCGGCTTTGTTGCTCGCCTGTTTGCCTCTGGTTGCGATGGCCCAGGAGGAGGGTGCTCTGGACGAGGCCCCGGTGACAACGCCTCAGGAGCCTATTGTGATCTCCGATTACCAGCCTGCAAGTGATGGGCCTGAGATTGTGATCCGACCTGGCGATCAGGAAGTGTTCTACGAATACCGGGTCAATGGCCAGCTTATGGAAATCAAAGTGGTGCCTGAAGTGGGGCCGGAATACTACCTGGTGCCCGCCGATGGCGGCGGTTGGATCCGTGAAACCGATTCCGACATGCTGGTGCCGAGCTGGGTTATTTTTCGCTGGTGAAGTGCAATCAGATCAAATCCACGGTGACGGGCGTTGAGCGCCTGCTTTCCAGCCCTTCGGTATCCACAGTGGTGATGGCGAACTCATAAGCGCCAGGTGCCATCTCTGCCAGAGAGAGTCGTGTGGTTGAAGGGCTCTCAATCCGTATTACCTCGTAGTTTTCCTGGTGTCTCAGTCGATAGTAAATCCTGAATCCCGCGATTTGTCCCGGTGCCAATGCTGAGCCATCTTCTCGAGTGAGCGGGGCTGTCCAGCTTAATTCCCTGGGTGATGATGCCGCTGGTTCGGGATCGCGGGATTGTCCGAGGGTGGCCAGCAAGCCGCCTGTGGCGTTATCAAGCCTTGCATTTGCGATCTCGGCGGCTCGTTCGGAACTTGTCCTTGACGCCCGGGAATCTTCCTGACAGCCAGCAAACAGGAAAGATGCAAACACCAAAGGGCATAGAAGCCAGAGAGTGCGTTGATATCTGGATGCAGCAATACTCATGGGTCACTCGCATACGGACTGGGTTGCAGCCATTACTTGAATAAAACGTATGGAGCCTGAATAAAACGGGGAGACGGGCTTCTCTAACAGCCCGGCATTATGCCAGCGGGGTTTTCAGGATCAAGTGAATAATCCGTAAAACCCCGTATCCAACTGTTTCCTGCTTTTAGTATGAACATTCTAATTTTTAGGCGTAGTTTGGATCATGAGATTGAAGAAAGGCCCTCGTTGCACTGGTTTCGACAGGGTCTTGGAACTTTCAGGAAACCAAGGAGATTCAACATGGGTAAACTCAAGTCCTATCAGGAACAGCTTCAGGAAATCGTAGACAAGGGCATCAATGCCGCTGAAGAGCAGCAGAAGAAGCTGGCTTCGAAGCCGTTCGACTACGCGGAGAAGCTGGAGTCTGAAGCACGCGAATACAGCGTAAAGACTCTGCGCAAGCGTTATAACGGTTACAGCGACAGTCTGTTCGAGCAACTGCGCAGCCTGAACAGTCGTTTCGGCAGCTTTGCGGGTGATCTGGTTGCCAAGCTGGAAAAAGAAGCCGCTGAAGGCGCTGATGCGGTTTCCGAAGTTGCTGACGATGTGTCTGACGCAGCTCAGGATGCCAAGAAGACTGTCGAGGCCAAGAAGCCGGCTGCACGCAAAACCACTGCGCGCAAGACCACCTCTACTGCCAAGAAGAGTACCGCTTCCGCCTGAACAGCGGATAGCGTCTCACCGAAAAGGTGAGCGAAACGAAAAGGCCGCCAGGCAAAACCCGGCGGCCTTTTTTCATTCTCTGGCAACAGTGCAGCAAAGGATCAGTTTGTTGCTTTGGTGTGATCAAGCGGTATGGTCCGCGCCTCGCCCGTGACCTCCTCAAGACGTTCGATGTCGGCCTCAAAGGCCTTGCGCAGTGCTTCGATCTCCTGGGTTTGTGAGGTTATTTCACGCTCTATGTCACGGATCTGGGCTTCAAGGCGCCGGATTTTTTCGAGGGTGGCGTCTGGAATCTCGCGCCCGCCCCGCTCCATGTCCGCAGCGCGGCTCTGTTCGTTGTCCAGCTGGCTGGAAATCACCGAAATATTGCCGCGTTTGAGCTGAATAAGGCCCTCCAGCTCCTGAATCTTCCGGTGCATTGCTTTCACCGCCTGATCCGGGTGGCTGAAGCGCTTCAGCAGCGCCCGGTCTTGCTCGCGCTGTTCAGCGAGTTCCTTCTGGCGCTGTTTTTCCGCTTCCCGGGCAGCAATCTCCTCTTCGGTTGGTGCTGGCGGAATGGTGTCAATCACGCGGCCGTTGTCGTTCAGGATGTCATAGCCACGTTTGGTGGCTTCCTGGGGAATGGTGCTGCTGATAACAACCTGGCCGTTTTCATCCGTGTAACGGTACATATTGGCGGCTACCTGGGCAGATAGGCCCAGGGCGAGCGCCAATGCCGTGGCTTTGACAGAAAATGCGGTCAGACGATTGGTCATCAATCAGACTCCGTAACGATCCCGATAACTGGCTACCTTCTCGGCGTGCCCGGCGAACTCCGGGTTGGCCTTCAGATAGTCCAGAACCTGTTCGAGGCGAATGATGCTGACCACCGGAATGCCGAATTCCTTTTCAACTTCCTGAATGGCGGATAGTTCACCATTGCCTTTCTCCTGGCGATCCAGTGCGATCAGGACACCGGCTGGTTCGGCCCCGGCGGCGCGGATGATGTCGATGGATTCACGGATCGCGGTGCCGGCAGTAATCACATCATCGACAATCAGCACCTTGCCCTGCAACGGTGCGCCAACAATGTTGCCGCCCTCACCATGATCTTTCTTTTCCTTCCGGTTAAACGCAAAAGGTTTGCTGTTACCGTCTGTAGCCAGCGCCATTGCTGTGACAGTGGCCAACGGAATGCCCTTATAGGCAGGGCCGAAAATAATGTCATAATCCAGCCCGCTGCGTGCGATCGCGGCGGCATAGGCCTTGCTTAACTGAAGCAGGTCGTCCCCGGTATTAAACAGGCCAGCGTTAAAGAAGTAGGGGCTGGTTCGGCCCGACTTGAGCGTGAACTCACCAAAACGCAGTACATTCCGGCGGATGGCAAATTCGATAAATTGTTGCTGATAGTCGTGCATGGCAAGGCTTCTGGCGGGTGTTGATCTTTAATTAACGCGTAAAAACGGTATCATACACACAAACCGAATCAGGGAACACGTATGCGGGTAGTATCAATCAGCGTCAATGGCCTCGCCCAGGCTGTTGAAAAGGGCTTTTTCGACTGGCTGGCGGAACAGGACGCTGACGTGGTCTGCGTTCAGGACCACCGGATGCGGGCCTACGAGATTGAGGACTACAACCTGATTCCAGAGGGGTACGAAGCCTATTTCATCGATGGCGAGAAAAACGAGGATGGCGGTGTTGGTATCTACACCCGTCATTTTCCAAAAGCCATCATGTACGGCTTTGCCAATGAGCAGGCGGATCGCGAAGGCCGGTTCATTCAGGCAGATTTTGACAAGGTTTCCGTCGCCTGCGTGCTTGCCCCCTGTGCGCTCGGTCGCGAGGAAGAGCTGATCGGCGACGACGATCTGACGGTGCTGGACCACAAGGACGAGTTTATGGAGTCCTTCGGCCTGCACATGCAGAAAACACTGCGCAAGCGGCGTCAGTTCATCTTCTGCGCCAACCTCCAGACCGCACACCATGTAACCGACGCCAGCCCCCTGTACCACAAGCTGGACTTCTCCGGTTTCCTGCCCCACGAGCGTGCCTGGCTGGATCGCCTGTTTGACGAGATGGGCTGCGTTGATGGTTTCCGCGAGATCAACAAGCAGAGCAACCAGTTCACCTGGTGGCCCGAGCAGGCCGAAGGGTCCCGCAAGAACGCTGGCATCCGGGTGGACTACCAGCTGCTGACACCGGGAATCCGCAAGACCATCGAAGATGGCTGGATCGACGATTCAACTCGTTTCTCCGATCACGCCCCGGTGATCATGGATTACGACATCGAAATCGGCTTTTAAGTCTGGGGGAAGCATCGCCACACAGGCGCCCCGGACTTGTGAGGTTTTTCGAACAGTAGCCGTAGGTCGGATTAGGCGTAAGCCGTAATCCGACACTGTGCACCGGCAAGGCCTCTCCCTCCGGGCACGCGGGC
>NZ_JAWLCH010000001.1:845193-860539 GCF_041687235.1 Marinobacter sp.
CTTGTGAGGTTTTTCGAACAGTAGCCGTAGGTCGGATTAGGCGTAAGCCGTAATCCGACACTGTGCACCGGCAAGGCCTCTCCCTCCGGGCACGCGGGCGCCAGACTGAAATTCAGCCATCCAGCGCCGCCTTCTGAATCTCAAACAACTGCTCAATACCCTGTTTGGCCAGCGTCAGCATGCTGTCCAGTTCTGCCTGAACAAAGGGCGCACCTTCCGCCGTTCCCTGGATTTCAATGAAGCCACCCTGGTCGGTCATGATCACGTTCATGTCGGTTTCGGCTTCGGAATCTTCCGGGTAGTCCAGATCCACCACCGGTGTCCCCTTGTAAACGCCCACTGACAGAGCGGCAACCATCTGTTTGAGGGGGGATTTCTTCAGGCGTTTCTCGGCGACCAGGTGGTTCAGGGCATCCACCAGAGCCACACAGCCACCGGTAATGGCAGCGGTGCGGGTGCCGCCATCGGCCTGGATGACGTCGCAATCGATGGTGATGGAGTGTTCCCCGAGCGCTGTCAGATCAACAGCCGCGCGCAGGGAGCGGCCGATCAGGCGTTGGATTTCGACAGTGCGGCCGCCCTGTTTGCCGCGGGCGGCTTCCCGGCCCATGCGGCTGCCAGTGGAGCGGGGCAGCATGCCGTATTCGGCGGTGATCCAGCCTTTGCCTTCGCCTCTCAGAAACGGAGGAACCTTGTTTTCGACGGAGGCGGTGCAGATAACTTTGGTGTCCCCGAATTCCACCAGTACGGAGCCTTCGGCATGGCGAGTATAGTTTCGGGTAATTCGAACATCTCTCGGTTGCTCGGGCGTTCTGCCGCTTGGACGCATAGTGTTTCCTGAAGTCAGTATTGAATGTCCGGGCACGTGTCCCGGTCGAACGTTTGTCGAAAAGGGCGGTCAGTATAACACGTTGGGGTTGGGCTTTTGTCTGGTTCGCCGTGGGTGTCAAGAGCCTGTTAGACTCAGAAGTTGATCACCAACCACGAGCGGAGCCGACATGATCCGAAGTATGACCGCATTTGCCCGGAAGGACGTCCAGGGAGACTGGGGTACGCTGACCTGTGAGATCCGGACCGTGAATCATCGGTACCTGGAACCTTCGTTCCGACTGCCGGAGGCTTTTCGGGAACTTGAGAACCGGTTCCGGGAGGAGCTGCGAAAGCAGCTGAAGCGGGGCAAGGTGGATGTGTCCATGCGATTGCAGTCTGCCGATAAGGCGACCCAGAGCTTCGAAATCAGTGAAGAAATGGCTCAGGCGGTTAATGAAGCGGCCAATCACATCAACCGAATGCTGGATAACCCCGCCCACATCAATGCACTGGATATTCTTCGCTGGCCTGGCGTGTTGTCGGTGCCAGAGCAGGATTACGGCCCTGCCAAGGACGCTGCCGTCAGTCTGTTCGAGCAGACCGTGGCCGAGCTTGCATCGGTGCGGGAGCGCGAAGGCGAGCGGCTGCGGCCGCTGTTCGAGGATCGCCTGAAAACCATGAGCGATCTCGTTGCCGACGTACGAGAGCGCATGCCGGAATTGCTCGAGGCCCAGGAGAAGACGCTTCGGGAAAGGTTCGAGAAAGCAAAGGTAGAGCTGGATTCCGAGCGGGTGGCCCAGGAGATGGTCATGCTGGCCCAGAAAAGCGATGTGGCCGAGGAGCTGGACCGGCTGGATGCCCATGTCGGCGAGGTGACCGATACCCTGAAAAGTGGGGATGCCATTGGCCGGCGGTTGGACTTTCTGATGCAGGAGTTGAATCGTGAGGCCAATACCCTCAGTAGTAAAAGCATTGATGCCGGCGTCACCCGCATTGCGGTGGATCTGAAGGTGCTGATCGAGCAGATGCGGGAGCAGGTGCAGAATCTGGAATAACAGGCGCCCGGCCCCGCTGCTCAGTTCCGAATCAGACTGTTCAGTTCCGCTGGCAGTTCGAACACCACCGTTCGTTTGCTCACAGGGCAATCGAATTCGAGGTAACAGGCCACTAACTGCAGGGGCACTCCGGCGGCCCGGCCATACAGACGATCACCGATGATTGGGTGCCCCAGGCCCGCGAGATGCCGGCGGATCTGGTGCTTTCGCCCGGTTTCGATGCTCACCTGCACCAGGGAGGTTCGCTCGGCTTCATCGGTCTCCAGTGTGGAGACCCGACTGTTGGCGGGTTTGCCTTCAACTGGCGCATCAACCAACTGCTCGCTAGCGTCTATCAGACCGGTGACCCGGGCCAGGTAGCGTTTGGTCATGACACGGGCCGAGAAGCACTGGGAAAGAACGCCGGCCGCTTTCGGGTCGTGGGCAATCAGCATCAGCCCGGCGGCGTCAGCGTCGAGCCGATGCACCAGATAGCAGGGCCGCTCAAGCCGGACTTCCGCCAGGCGAAGCAGGCTGCAATGGTCCCCCCACTGCGACCCCTGGGCCAGCAGTCCGTGAGGTTTGAACCAGACCGTATAGCGCCCCAGGTCTTCCAGAAGAGCCGGCTCTTCCGGTTTTCTCGCCAATACCTTCTCATCGTAGTAAAGCTGCAGCCGGATGCCCGGCTTCAGCTCCTTGGTAGCACGGCGCAGTCGAAGGCGCTTGCCCTTGTGAGTCCACCAGCAGGCACCTTTCGCCATGGCATCCTTGATTTTCTGGCGGGAGAGCAGTTCGGGCGACGCCTCGCCCAGGGCGTCGATGGCTTTGCCGGGTTGCGTCAGGGTGATATCGATGGTGGTTCGCATGGGATCTTGCAGTCAATGAAAAACAGGAATAGCCAAATGGTATCAGCTGACACCGTTCCGGGGTGCGGTGTTTTTTCAAAGTCCGTATAATTTCGTGCTTTAACGGTCCGGATATGTGGCCGTCTCGTCCAGGTTTGGAGTTCTCGGGTTATGGGTCAGGCAGTTGAACACGGCACTCTGTACGTTATTTCCGCGCCATCCGGTGCTGGCAAGACCAGCCTTGTGGCGGAAATGCTCCGCAATGACGAGAAGCTCGGTGTTTCCGTCTCCCATACCACGCGCGCCATGCGGGAGGGTGAGCAGGACGGGGTGAACTACCATTTTGTCAGTCGGGACGAGTTTGAGGCGATGATCGCTCGAGGCGATTTTCTGGAGCATGCTGATGTCTTCGGCAACTACTATGGCACCTCTCAGGTCTGGGTGCGCGAAACGCTGGCAAAGGGGCAGGATGTCATCCTTGAAATCGACTGGCAGGGTGCCGAACAGGTGCGCCGACTGATTCCCGAGTGTGTCAGCATTTTCATTGTGCCACCGTCGCCCGAGGTGTTGCGCGAGCGACTGGTGGGTCGCGGTACCGATGCACCCGAGGTGGTGGAGCGTCGTCTGGCAGAAGCCGAAGAAGAGTGCCGGCATGCGGTGGAGTTCGATTTCCTGGTGGTGAATGACGACTTTGGTGCTGCCCTGGGCGACCTGCTCGCCATTGTCCGGGCCCAGCGCCTGCGGATGGAAGTGCAGCAACCAAGACACCGGATGCTGTTGGCGGGATTGTCAGGGCCGCGCTGATACGGGGTTTTCCTGTATACAAATTGAACCGGCCACAGTAAACTGTGCGGTCTGCTGAATCAGTCATTTTATTTGTCGGGGAAGTTATGGCACGAGTTACCGTTGAAGATTGTCTGGAAAACGTTGATAACCGCTTCCAGCTGGTAATGCTGGCTACCAAGCGTGCCCGTCAGCTCGCTACCAAGGGTGCCGAGCCGATGGTGGCTGAAGAAAACGATAAGCCGACGGTGATTGCCCTGCGCGAAATCGCCGAAGGCAAGATTACTCGTGATCTCCTCAAGGAAGAAGACGACGAGTAAGTCACTTGCGGTGATCGGGTCTATAAGTACCTGTCCGCAAGTGAGAAGCATTGAAATCTGTCCCCGCGGTTTTATAGTGTAGCTATAGAGCGTTGCTGGAAGGACTATGGAAGGACCCGGATGCGTGCATTCGGGTTTTTTTGTCCCTGAATTTCATGAAGTCGTGGAGGCGCGGTGTCGGCAGAGGCTACGGTTGAAGGGCTGGCGAAGGAGCTCAGTTCCTATCTGGATACCAATCGCATCAATCAGGTGCGACGGGCCTACTATTATGCCGAGCAGGCTCATGAGGGCCAGATGCGCAAGAGCGGCGACCGTTACATCACCCACCCCCTGGCCGTCGCCCACATTCTTGCTGACCTCAGGCTGGATCACCAGAGCCTCATGGCAGCGATGCTCCACGACGTGATTGAAGATACCGGCATCCCCAAGGATGCTCTGGCGGAACAGTTCGGGGATGATGTGGCGGAACTGGTGGATGGCGTCAGCAAGCTGACCCAGATTGAATTCCGTTCCCGGGCTGAGGCCCAGGCTGAAAACTTCCAGAAGATGACCCTGGCAATGGCCCGGGACATCCGGGTGATTCTGGTGAAGCTGGCGGATCGCCTGCACAACATGCGCACCCTCGGCCCCATGCCCTATGAAAAGCGCCAGCGTATCGCCACCGAGACCCTCGACATCTACGCGCCGATCGCGAATCGCCTGGGTATGCACTCCATCTGTACCGAGCTTGAGGACCTGGGGTTCAGCTCCCTGTACCCGATGCGCTCCAAGTACATTTCCAAGGCGGTGGACAAGCTCCGTGGCAGCCACCGGGAAATCATCGAAGATATCCGCGGCAAGCTGCAGGAGAAGCTGGAAGAGCGTGGCTTGCCGGGGCGGATCCTGGGGCGGGAGAAGCACCTGAACAGCATCTACAACAAGATGAAGTTCAAGCAGAAATCCTTCCATGAAATCATGGATGTCTATGCCTTCCGGATCATCACGGACACGGAAGATGACTGCTATCGAATCCTTGGCGCCGTGCACAGTCTTTACAAGCCGCTGCCGGGGCGGTTCAAGGACTACATCGCCATGCCCAAGGCCAATGGCTACCAGTCGATCCATACCACCCTGTTTGGCATGCATGTGAACATTGAGATCCAGATCCGCACCGAGGAAATGGAGCACATTGCCAACAACGGGATTGCGGCCCACTGGATGTACAAGAACGAGCCCAGCAGCGTGACCAGCGTGAATCAGGCAAGGGTAGACCGCTGGGTGAAAGGATTGATGGAAATGAGGGAGCGGGCCGATGACTCCATGGAGTTCATTGAGCATGTGAAGGTGGACCTGTTCCCGGACGAAATCTACGTATTCACGCCCAAGGGGCGCATCATGGAACTGCCGAGCGGGGCAACGCCCGTGGACTTTGCCTATGCTATCCACACCGATATTGGTAACGCGACCGTCGCCTGTCGCATCAACCGCAATCTCGGTTCATTGAGCCAGCCCCTGCAGAGTGGCCAGACGGTGGAAATCATAACCGCGCCCGGCGCCCGGCCTAACCCGGCGTGGCTCAGTTTTGTGGTGACCGGCAAGGCGCGCAGCAGTATCCGCCATGTTCTGAAGAGCCAGAAGCGCGCCGAGTCGCTGGAGCTGGGTCGGACTCTCCTGAAAAAGTCGCTGAAAGGTTTTGGTGCCAAGCTGTCGGAAATCAGTGATGCCCAGAAACAGGCCGTGGTGAATCACAATCAGGTCAACAGTTTTGACGATCTGATCAGCGATATCGGTCTGGGTAACAGGATGGCCTATCTGGTCGCCCGTCAGCTTGCCAGCGGCTCGGAGGATGCAGAAGCCAGCGAGGTACCCCGTGATATTGAGGGTGGCAACCATAGCCCGGTGACCATTCGTGGCACTGAGGGCCTACTGGTGCGGTTTGCCAGCTGTTGCAAGCCGATTCCGGGCGATCCGGTAGTAGGTGTTATGGATTCCGGCAAAGGCATGGTGATTCACTCGGATACCTGCTCGCGACTGCCCGAGGATGACGAGGGTCGGGCCCGTCTGACCCATCTCAAGTGGGCAAAGGACATTACTGATGAGTTTTCAGTGGAGCTGCGGGTTGAGCTGGAGCGCCAGCGTGGTGTGATTGCGGAGATGGCCAACGCAGTGGCCATGACAGACGGCAACATCGAACGTATCAATGTGGAGGAGCAGAATGCCCGCTTCGGCATTGTCAGTCTTGTGGTCCATGTGAATGGTCGTCGGCATCTGGCTCGGGTCATGCGACGAATTCGCAACATCCGGGCGGTTACCCACATCAGTCGCGTGCGGCACTGAACCCGACCAAAGCCCGGTTGACAGGCGCGCTGCGCAAAAGCGACGATTGGCGTTTTGGAAGAGAGGAAACCAAGGGTCATGACCAACAAATCCGTAATTCAGACCGAGAATGCGCCGCAGGCGATTGGTACATACTCCCAGGCGGTTAAGGCCGGAGACACCGTGTATCTGTCCGGGCAGATTCCCCTGGTACCGGAAACCATGGAAGTGGTGGCTGGCGATTTTTCTGCCAAGACCCGTCAGGTATTCGATAACCTGAAGGCCGTCTGCGAGGCCGCCGGTGGCGAGCTGAAGGATATTGTGAAGCTGAACATCTACATGACCGATCTGGCGAATTTCGCCACGGTCAACGAGATCATGGCCACCTATTTCCAGGAACCCTATCCGGCCCGCGCAGCCGTGGGTGTTGCGGCGCTGCCCAAGGGCGTACCCATTGAAATGGAAGCGGTTATGGTGCTCAGCTAAGACCTGAAGGCACCAGAATCGATAAAAGGCGGCCCTGGCCGCCTTTTTTAATGACGCAGGGCGATCAGCGCTGGTCAATCATGGCGCGGTAGCCGGCCCGGAAATCCGGATAGCGGAACCGGAACCCGGTGCTTAGCAGTCTCTGGTTGCTGCAGCGTTTACTACCGGCCCGTCCGCCTTTTCGGGCATCCGGCTGCGGCTCGGCACAGGGTGTTTGCTGTCGGACCCAGTCCACCACCTCATCAAGCCTCACGGGTTCGCAATCGCTGGCCAGGTAGCAGGTTTCCAGTGTTGTTCCCGAAAGTGCCAGTTTCACCAGATGAGCTGCGGCGTCTGCCGCATCCTCTTCGTGAATGCGGTTGCTGAACGGTGCCGGTTTCGCCGGATTCATGCGTCCTTCCTGTACCTCTTCAAGAAAACGCCGCCGTGAAGGTCCGTAAATGCCGCTGTATCGGATGATCGTGGCCGGAAGCCCACTGTCCAGAGCTGTCTGCTCGCCCGCCAGGATCAGTTCGCCGCTGAATCGCGCAGGTTCAGTCGGACTGGTTTCATCCACCCAGCTGTCGTCATCCTGTGAATACACACTGCTGCTGCTTACGAAGAACAGATGTTTCAGTGATTGATCACCGAGAGCGGTCAGCAAGTTTGCCAGGCCCGTCACGTAGGCGTCCCGATAACCCTGCTCATCGTAGCTGGAGGGCGTTAGGCAATAGAGGACGATGTCGAGTCCCTCCGGTAACTTACCGGTGAGTGTTTCCGGCCGGGTCAGGTCGGCCCCGATGCCCTCAACGACGTCGGGAACACGGTCGGGATTCCGGCGCAGGCCAAACACGGTAGCCGAAGATGTCAGTTGGCTGGCAATGGCGCCCCCGAGTTTGCCGCAACCGGCGACCAGGATTCGGGGCGCCTTGGTGCTTTCAGTGATTGCCATAGACAATTTCAATCCTTATGCTTTACCTCATAAATTCGTGAAACTTCGACCCGCATTTCTCTGACCGGAGCTCACCATGACTCTCACCGAGTTACGATACGTCGTTACGCTGGCCCGCGAAAGGCATTTTGGCCGGGCTGCAGAACGTTGCCATGTCAGCCAGCCAACGCTCAGCGTTGCTGTAAAAAAGCTGGAAGACGAGCTCGGTATTCCACTTTTCGAGCGAAGCAAAAGCAGCATCCGTGTCACCGAAACCGGGCTGCGAATTATCGAACAGGCCCAGCGGGTGCTTGATCAGGTTGGCCTGATCAAGGACATGGCACAGGATGGCAAAAATCAGCTCAATTCACCCCTGAAAGTGGGTGCCATCTACACCATCGGCCCCTACCTGTTCCCGCACCTGTTGCCGGAACTCAGGCGGGCGGCGCCGGAAATGCCCCTGTACATCGAAGAGAATTACACAGCGAACCTGCGGCAGAAACTCCGGCAGTCCGATCTGGATGCCATCATTATTGCCCTGCCGTTCGAGGAGCCGGAAGTGGTCACCCTGCCACTCTACGACGAGCCTTTTGTGGTCCTGCTTCCTGCCGGGCACCCACTGGCGAGCAAGGAGCAGTTGACCGCCGACGAGCTGGCCAAGGAACAATTGCTGTTACTTGGTCCGGGCCACTGCTTCAGGGATCAGGTACTGGAGTCCTGCCCGCCCCTCGTAGAGGCAGTGACGCACCGGGCCAACAACGGTTCGCCGGCACTGGTCACCGAAGGCAGTTCCCTCGAAACCATCCGCCATATGGTGGCTTCCGGCCTCGGAATAACCGTTTTACCGCTCTCGGCCGCCACGGCCATGCAATACCATGAAGATATCCTGGCCGTCCGGCCGTTTGCGCCGCCGGTGCCTTTCCGGACGGTGGCGCTGGCCTGGCGGGTCACTTTCCCGCGGCCCAAGGCTATTGATGTCCTGTCTCTGGCGGCAAGCCAGTGCCGGGTCATTGAGAAGGCGAAAACGGATACACCGGTTGTGGCCGAAAGCGCCTGAGCCTGCCTATGACGTCACTGGATGACATACCGGTCACCCAGCTCAAGGGCGTAGGAAACGCCCTGGCGGAGAAACTCGCCAAGCTGGGCATTACCTCCCTGCAGGATCTGCTGTTCCATCTACCCCATCGATACGAGGACAGAACCCGGGTTATACCCATGGGAAGTCTTCGCATTGGCGACGTGGCAGTGGTGGAAGGGGAGGTGATGAAAGCCGATCTCGTGATGGGGCGCAGGCGCAGTCTGCAGGTTACCCTGCGGGATAGCAGCGGCTTTCTGGTGATGCGTTTCTTCCATTTTAACGCCGCCCAGAAAAACCAGTTGAGCGAAGGTGCCAGGGTTCGCTGCTTTGGCGAAGTTCGCCCGGGCCGAGCCGGGTATGAGTTTTACCATCCGGAATACCAGGTGAATCCGCCGCCCATGCCGGCAGAAGGCGACGCAACCCTGACGCCAGTTTATCCGTTAACGGAAGGGATTCAACAGCCCCGGGTACGCTCGCTCTGCCAGCAGGCTCTGGCCTATCTCCAGCGGTTTCCGATTCGTGACTGGCTACCCGACAATCTGTTGTCCGAATACCAGCTGCCGGGAATCACTGACGCCGTCCAGCTGGTGCATTCTCCTCCTGCCAACGCCCCGGTAAACCTGCTGATGGAAGGGCGCCACCCGGCGCAACAACGGCTGGTGATGGAGGAGCTACTGGCGCACCAGCTGAGTTTGCTTCAGGTCCGCGAGCAGATTCAGGCCCGTGAAGCGCTCCCGCTCCTGCCCACGGGGGATTTGCCCGAGCGTTTCCTGGATTCCCTGCCGTTTGCGCTCACCGGTGCCCAGCGTCATGTGCTGTCCGACATCCGTCAGGATCTGAGCCAGCCGCTGCCGATGCTTCGGCTGGTCCAGGGGGACGTTGGCTCTGGCAAGACGGTCGTGGCGGCACTGGCGGCTTTGCAGGCCATTGGCGCTGGCGCTCAGGTAGCCCTGATGGCACCCACCGAAATTCTTGCCGAGCAGCACTTTCAGAATTTCCGGGCATGGCTGGAGCCCCTTGGTATCCGCCTCGCGTGGCTATCCGGAAAGGTAAAGGGCAAGGCCCGGGCTGAGGCGTTGGAAGCGGTCCACTCCGGTGACGCCGGAGTAGTGATTGGCACCCATGCGCTGTTTCAGGAGGATGTCGAGTTTCACCGCCTGGCCCTGGTCATTGTGGACGAGCAGCATCGATTTGGTGTTCACCAGAGGCTGGCTTTGCGGGAAAAGGGCGTCGGTGGGTCGCTGGCGCCGCATCAGTTGATCATGACGGCAACACCGATTCCCCGTACGCTCGCCATGAGTGCCTATGCCGACCTCGATACCTCGATTATTGACGAGCTCCCCCCGGGAAGGAAGCCAATTGAAACCATCGTGATTCCCGACAGCCGAAGGGAAGATGTGATCGAGCGGGTTCGTGGGGCTTGTCGGGAAGGTCGACAGGCCTACTGGGTCTGTACATTGATTGAGGAATCCGAGGCCTTGCAGTGTCAGGCAGCAGAGGTTACCGCCCAGGAGCTGGCCGAGCGCCTGCCGGACCTGAAGGTGGGGCTGGTGCACGGCCGGCTGAAGGCACAGGAAAAGGCAGCCGTCATGGAGCAGTTCAAAGTGGGCGAGCTGGATCTGCTGGTGGCGACCACGGTGATTGAGGTCGGGGTGGATGTACCCAATGCATCGCTGATCATCATTGAAAACCCGGAACGCCTTGGGTTGGCCCAGTTGCACCAGCTTCGTGGGCGGGTTGGCCGGGGAGAACAGGCCAGTTTTTGTGTCCTGATGTACCACCCGCCCTTGTCCACGAATGGCAAGGCGCGTTTGCAGGCGCTCAGGGATAGTCAGGATGGCTTCTTTATCGCCGAGAAAGACCTGGAGATCCGGGGGCCCGGGGAAGTGTTAGGTACCCGCCAAACCGGTATGATGCAGTTCCGCCTGGCGGACTTTGAGCGCGACAAGGGCTGGATCGAGCCGGTGAGGGAAATGGCGCCGGACCTGATGGCCCATCCGGATATTGTCCGGGCTCTGGTCCGCCGCTGGCTTGGGGACAGAACGCGCTATGGTGACGTATGAAGACGTCTATTCTTTCATCCAGAGCGTATGATCCCGGTCTGTAAATAGAGTTCGGTCAACGTCAGGGTAATCTCTTTGCCCTATACTGAGTAAAAGGTCTTTTTCGAGCTCGGATTAACCGACGGAAATCAGCAACATTCGGGAGAAATTTATGGAATTACCTGTCGCAGTTCAGCAGGCTCTGGGCGATTCCGCGGCTGGTGTGTCCCTACGGGATGCCGGCCAGGCGAGCCAGAAAGAACTGCTGCGCATGGTTTTGCTCAGCGACGGGCAGGGCAACCTCCAGGTAATATGCCGCCGGGACGATCTGATTGATCTGGAACAGCTGAACAAACAGCTTGGCCGCGACTTGCGGCTGATGAAGCGCCGTGAACAGGTGCGGGTTCGGGAACGGGCCGGGCTAAAGGCGCTTCCGGCATTGCCGTCGTTGACAGGCTGGCCGACGGTTGTTGACGAACGCGTGGATGACCTGCCTGCCGTGGCCCTGGAGCTGGGCGAACAGAACCTGGCAATGGTTATGCCTGCAGAAGATTTCAAGGGTCTGACTGCCAAAGCCGACCGTCGCTCCTTCGCGGTCGCCCCGGAATCCGTCGCGGTCAACCTTGATGACCACGGCAAGGATCGGGACCAGTTTCATTCCGCCATCAAGAAGTTCACAGGCCTGAGAATACAGCAGCGCCTGGAAGACACGCTGGAACTGCCCCCGCTACCGGAGACTGCCCAGCGGATTATCCATCTGAGGGTCAACCCCAACGCGGTCATGGGTGATCTGGTGGATATTGTTGAGAGCGACCCAAGCCTTGCTGCGCAGGTGGTTAGTTGGGCATCCTCATCGTTCTATGCCGCTGCCGGCCAGGTTAAGTCGGTACACGATGCCGTCTCCCGGGTGCTCGGGTTTGATCTGGTGATGAACCTGGCGATGGGGCTTTCCCTTGGGCGGGCGCTCAAACAGCCCCAGGATCACCCGGACGGGTATGTTGATTACTGGCAGCAGGCTATCTGGCAGGCACAGTCGGCGGGCATTCTGGCCAGCATGATGCCCAGGGGTGAGCGTCCGGTGTTCGGTCTTGCCTATCTTTCGGGTCTGCTTCATAACTTCGGTCACCTGGTTCTGGCGCAGGTGTTTCCGCCGCATTTCAAGCTGGTTTGCCGCTCGCTGGAGGTCAATCCGGAGATCGACTCCTCGGTCACGGAGCATTATCTTCTGGGAATTACCCGTGAACAGATTGCTGCACAGTTGATGGAGAACTGGGGCATGCCGGATGAGGTAAATCTGGCCATCCGTTACCAGAAGAATGCGGCGTACGACGGCAGTCATAGTGTTTACGCCCGTTTGCTCTGGCTGGGTCGTCAGCTGTTGACCGCCAGGGGCGTTGCTCTCGGTGCAGGAGAAGAGGTCAGCCAGGCATTCTACGACGAGCTGGGCTTGAACCGGGAGCAGGTTGAGGAACAGTTCGACGAGCTGGTTAACAGCAAGGACAGTGTCATGGCCATGGCCGGCATGATGAGCCAGTAGCAGGCGGCCTCGCCAATTCCCCTCAAAAAAAGCCGGCCCCGAGGCCGGCAAGCTCACCCGCTTTATTGCAGAGTCGTCCAAACTTATCAGGAGAAAACAACGTTAGGTGGCACTTTCCGCAGATGATAAGTGCCTCCCTGTTTTCAATTTAGACCCTGGTAGGGAAAAGAAAAGTCAATAGTTGTTGCCGGAAAGGAATGAGCGGCCTGTCAGTTTTTTATGGCAGTGGAAGCTGTTGATTTATTGAGCTAAATTCTGTTTTATTTCGTATTTTTAGTTACAAAGTGTTACAAAAATAAGGTCTGACCAGTTACCGTAAACCCGGATCAGCGATCATTGGTCGAAAACGAATGGTGCCGGATGGCCGTTGCCGCCCGACGAATGGCATCGGCGTGTTTCTGTTCGACATCAAACCGCTCCTTGTCCATTTTCTCCACAAACTTTGTTTCGGTTGCCTGCCGGGCGCGGTGGGTGGGCATGTGCTGCAACTGGTCATGCACCTCCTGGAACACCCGGAAAGGTGACTGCCCGAGCAACTCCGGTGCCAGATGGTCCAGCAGGCCCTTGAGTCTCAGGCAGGCTTCCGAGTATTCGATCTGATCCTCTTCAACGGCCATCGCAATGACATGAACGCTGCGGATCATGTCTTTTCTGCGGTTTGCCTGGAACTCTTCGGCCTTGGCCTGCCGCTTGCGATTGTCCGAGAGCAGTTTTAGCTGGCGGCGGATGAACACGGCCAACAGAACGATGGCGGCCAGGCCGGCGATGATCAGACTCCATTGCAGCCACTGGGGCATGGTTGGCTCCTTTTTGAATCAGGCCCGTTTACGTTGGCGTTCTGGACGCCAGACTTTGACTGTAACGGACTGTCCATTCAATACGGAAGTGCCAGAGAGCGGATCAATATCACCGTCGCTGAGCACATCGTTGATGCTGGCTCCGGCGTGCGCTGCCGCAACTGACTGGCCGGTACCATCGCGGTCGTGTCCCCAGCCATGGGGAATCGATACGACGCCGGGCATGACATCCTCGGTAATTTCTACCGGCAACACGATCTGCCGGGATTCCTGCTTTATTTCGGCGAAGTCGGCGGCTTGTAGCCCGAGGCGGCTGGCATCCCGCGGGTGAATCATCAGGGTGCAGCGATCCTTGCCTTTAACCAGTCGCTGGCTGTTGTGCATCCAGGAGTTATTGCTGCGGACATGACGTCTGCCAATCAACTGCAGAGAATGGTCAGTCGGCGCTGCCAGTGCATCATGAAGCCTTCCCAGATCGTCCAGGTATCGCCTGGGGGCAAGGTTGATTCTGCCGTCGCGGGTAAACAGCCGGTCGGGCAGGGAGGGCTGGAGTGGCCCGAGATCCACGCCACTGGGATGGTCCTTCAGAGCGTTCAGGGAAAGCCCTTTGGGTAGTCCCTGCCATCGGCGGTTCAGTGGGCTGAGCTTCGCCAGTCCACGAAGCGGATGCCGCTTGGGTAGAACGTCCAGAACCAGATCAACCGCCGGCTGCATCAGCCCACGTGCACGCCCGGCATCCGCGCCATAGGGGCCGGAGCGTAGCAGCAGATCGAGAATCGGATCTGGCCCAATCTGCTTGAAAGCACGCCAGCCCAGTTCTGACCGCAACGGCAGCCTTCCTCGCTTCTTGAGCCTTTCCAGGCGATGGGCCAGTTCCAGCAGGATCTGCCAGTCATGGCGGGTATCCGGGCCGGCATCAAACAGTGCCTCGCTGTACTTGGCGACATTTCGCACCGCAAACATGCTGAAAATCAGGTCATAGTGGCTGCGTTCCAGAGCAGCGGTTGGCGGCAGAATGATATCGGCATGACGGGTGGTCTCATTGAGGTAGTAGTCCACCGAGACCATGAAATCGAGCCCGCCCAGTGCTTCTTCGAGACGTCGCCCGTTGGGGCTGGAAAGAACCGGGTTGCCGGCAACGGTAACGAAGGCCCGGATTTGTCCCTCGCCCGGTGTCAGCATTTCATCGGCCATTGTGCTTGCCGGGTATTCCCCGGCAAACTCCGGCAGCCCCTTCACACGGCTGTAGCGCTTGCCGAAGTGTCCTTTCTGGCCAGACAGGGCGCCCAGCTCCACCAGATCAATGGCCGGTTGGGAAAACAGGACGCCGCCGGGCAGGTCCAGTTTGCCGGTCAGGATGTTCAGGCAATAAGCCAGCCAGGTCGCAACCCCACCGAAACTCTGGGTGCTGGTGCCCATCCGAGTGTACAGTGCTGCCTTGCGGGTTGTGGCCAGCTGCCGGGCCAGTGCACGGATATCGTCTGCCTCAATGCCGGTGTGTTCGCTGACAGCGTCCGGTGTGAAGGCGAGGGCGGCCAGGCGGAGCAGGTCTGTGTCTTTCACCAACCTTTCCGCTGGGCCGGGGTCCACCAGACGTTCCTCAAATAACGTGTGCACCATGGCCATCAGCAACAGGGCATCGCTACCCGGGCGGATAAAGTGGAATTCGTCTGCCAGTTTTGCGGTTTCAGTCTGGCGTGGGTCTACCACAACCATTCGGCCGCCTCGCTGTTTCAGGGCTTTCAGGCGCCCGCGAAAATCCGGAACGGTCATCAGGCTGCCATTGGATGCCATGGGATTGGCACCAATGCAGATAAACAGATCCGTGTGATCGATATCCGGAATAGGAAACAGAACCTGGTGCCCGAACATTTCCAGGCTGGCCAGCATGTGAGGCAGTTGATCGTTGGATGTTGCTGAAAACCGATTCTGGGTCCCGATAGCCCGCAGCAGCGGCATGGTGGCAACCAGGGAGCCATGGTTGTGGACGTTCGGATTGCCCAGGTAAACGCCGATGCTGTTTCGGCCATGATCCTGCCGGGTCTGGTGGAGCTTGTCTGCCACCAGATCAAAGGCCTGATCCCAGTCGATCTCCTGCCAGCCGGTCTCGGTTTTCCGAAGGGGCTTCCTCAAACGATCCGGGTCCTCGTGAAGATCTTGCAGCGCAACCGCCTTCGGGCAGATATGCCCTCGACTCAGCGGATCATTCTCATCACCCTTGATGGATGCAATCTGGCCGCCCTTCATCTCGATCGCGACACCGCACATGGCCTCGCAAAGGTGACAGGTACGATAGTGGGTGCCGTTTTCCATGAACGCTCTCTCCTGAGAAATGGTTGCCTGGCTACTGAGGTTTCATTGTGCAACCAGATTAGCAGTAAATGGTGGGGAGGGGGAAATAACCATCGG
>NZ_JAWLCH010000001.1:860639-864939 GCF_041687235.1 Marinobacter sp.
TTTGCGTAGCGCATACGGAGGACCTGGGTATTGGTTATGGACTCCTCCTGTAGCGGGATGAATCCGAAAACGCGAAGCTCTGTGAACACACTGATCGATGTGGTCGCAAGCTGCGTGGGATAGAGGTTCACCAGAATTCCTTCATCGCCTGTCGGCTCATACACGCCGGGGCCAACCACTTCAGTGTTCAGAGCGTAAGTCTGATAGATGAACTTGTCTTTCGGACACCGCTCGCCGGTCTCGCAGCCAACCCGAGCATCGGCAGTGCTGGCCACAATGACAGGCGGAGATGCCGAGGCCTGGTTATTACGGACCTGCAGTTTGGTCGAATTGGCTGAAGCGGCCCATCCTTCGTTGTCACTGCCCTCGTGGTCAAAAGGCTCAAGGCAGTTCGGGTTGGTGTTGGAGTCGCAGTCCACCAGGAAGTTGGCGTTGGTGTCGCGAACGGGCAGGTTCCGTAAGGGTGTGAACACGCTCTCCAGCGGCTCGGTCCCGGTGAAGTAGATCACCATGTGATCTGGCCCGTTGTTGCCACCGCCGTCATCCAAGCCTTCAAGCAGATCGGTTTTCAGGGCCAGACCGTCAGAATCGCAAATCGAGGTATAGGCTCCGGCCACACAGGTTCCGGCATCTTCAGAAGACTTGAGGGTATATCGATAGTGCGCGCCGGCCTCCCAGGGCTGGTCCGGGTAGAAGCGTATCCGTTGGAGATTCTTTTCGAGCCGGCCAGGCACCTCGTTTTCAAGAACCGTGACGGAGCCATCTGGTGCCTGGCTCACCTTTTCCACGGTAAACGTGTCGCCTGGAATAATCGAATCCAGGTCCATGGACTTTGAGAAGACCACGGTAATGGGACGATCTGATGGTAGGGTGCTGACTGGCAGAATGTCGCCGACACCGCCATCCGAGTAACACTGCCCCAACACGCCGGCGGAGAGGTCCAGCAGGCTGTGATCGGTCTCGCAGGGGTACCCGGGATAGGTTGTCAGGGCAAGGGCCGGGCGCCGGGTCACAGAGGTGTCGCCAATATCATCCAGTGAAAACTGCAAGGGGGCGGTGGTGGCTGGATTGCCGGCCAGATCGGTCAAACCATCAATGACAACTTCGTAGTCAACGCCATGGCTCAGGCCATCTTCAGGATTGAGGATGACGGCAGTTCCATCCAGCCGTGTCTCGAGAGACTCCACAGGAACGCCATCGGCAAACAGGGACACACCTGTCTCAACAGAATCCGCTGCCAGTGGCTCGTCAAAGAACAGAATGACCGGGTCCCCGGGGCGCTGCATGGACTGGCGGGTGTCCGGAATGGCGTTGTCCGGGCCGGGCATCCAGCTGACCAGGTTGGGGGGTGTGCTGTCCAGTTCTCGGAGCATCTCGGCATCAAGTACCGAGTCGGCATCGGTGGCCGCCTGCAAGTGGAATGCGATGGTTGAATCGGTGTATTCCTGGCCGAGGAGGTTCGGTTCCACCATGCCGATGGCATCAATAGTCAGCACACCATCCTGCACCAGGGCGATCCCGCGCAGCTCAACCCCCATAAGATCCTGCGAAAGGGCCGCGTTGGGTTGCGCGTTCTCGGTGTTCATGGAAACGTCCATGAACAGGGTAATGTGCCTGGGTGCGTTCAGGTCGTCGGTATAGGGGTTCGGGCTCAGGTATCCAGAGGCATCTGACAACATGGTGACCTTGATGTTGCCGGTCGTCTGGAGTTGGCCGGTAGCAGCGTCCAGAACAGGAACCTTGCCGCCCACCAGAACATCCAGGCTGGTGCTGGTGAGCACGCTGCCGCGGGCAATGCGCAAAGGCAGCGCTTCATCAGCACCGAATGCTGGCGCGTAGGCCAACTCTGCAAACAGGTCGCCGGTCTGCTGAGAAGGGCCTGCCTCACCCTGCAACACCGAGTTAAGGGTAACGCCGTTGATGATCTGGCCGTTCAGAACCGATCGGGTCGCGTCGCCTTCCTCACTACCTGCAGCGAGCCCTGAATCAACAGCTGCTTGTTGCAGTACGACAGTGGGCCCGGTTTCACGGGGGGTGAAATTAATTTCTTCGCTGAACCGGTCTGCATCCGGGGAGGTTAGGCTGGCCAGGTTGTCAAGTTGGAGAGTATAGGTCTGGTTCGTTTCCAGCACGTCGTCCTTGCTGCCACACTCCCTGGCGTCTTCGACCAGGCAGGGGTCCACGGTTATCCGGTTGCCTTTTACCAGAACGGTCGCCGGAACCGGCTCGCCGTTACCATCCAGGAGCTGAATCGAACCGCCAAGGGCTTCCCAGTCCGGATGGACAGGATGGGTCATGGCCAGGCGGAATGTGGAGAAGTTCATGGCCTCGAACGGACTGTTGTTTGCCGGCACCTGCCAGGCAATACCGAAGTCCCCGGCCGAGTTCGCTGTTTCTGCAGGGCCGGAGAAGCTGCCCCGGGTCTCAAACTGGATCCCCGCATCACCCACCGCATTTGGTGTGCCGATCTGCCGGCCGCCTTCTGCGGCCAGTGGCTCACTGAATGTCACTGTGTACGCCCCAAGCTGTTCCAGCTCAGAGGTGGGCGAGAGTTTCAAACTCTTGCCCCCGTCAATCCGGGCGATCGAAAACGGAACGGTCTGGCCCCGGGATTCCACCAGGATCTTGTTTTGCAGATCCGTATCCTCATCGGTCAGGGCATGGCTGAAGCGCAGCACGATGTCGGCTTTTGGACTGACATCCGCCTGTCCATCGGCCGGATAGGAATAAACCACCGACCCCGGAGAAGCTTTCTCATTCATGGTCTGTTCGTCGCCGCCACAGGCGGCCAGCAACAGGGCAGGAACCAGTGCCAGAGTTTTGTTGTACTTCATGGCAAGCCCTCCTTAAAACTTCAGGGTGATGGAGCCGCTGACAACGTGCACGTCGCCATCTGCCGTAACAGGCGTTTCGTTGCCGTCAAAATCCACCAGTGTGAAATCCCGCTCCTGCAGTTGCTGGTACTGGTAACCAATATCCAGACGGACAGGATAGGCCAGCAGACGGGTGCGGTCGTAGGTGGCGCTCAGGCCCAGGCCGACGACAATCTTGTCGGTATCGAGGTAATTGATCTCCGGATTGCGGGTGGACTTGAGCGGCGACTCCTCATAGGCAACGCCGCCGCGCACAGAAAAGTTCTTGTTGAGTGCGTACTCGGCGCCGATCCGTGGAATCAGCACGTCGTCGAACTGAATCCGGCTGCCCGCGGGCACAGACTGCTGATCCTTGATCGTATCGGAAGAAAATTCGTTCTCCAGCTCTGACCAGTTCTGCTGCTCCACGCTGCCACCAATCCGCCAGTTCTCGCCTTTGTACTGGGCGCCAAAACCAAAGGTCTCCGGCTGGAACGAGTCGATGGTGGAGACTGCCAGACTCAGGCCGGGATCCGGAATGGTCTGGGTGACAATGATGTTGGAGTCCACGGATGTGGAGGCCGCTGACTTGGTTCGATAAGTGAGTGCGGTTTCCCAGCCGTTCAGGAAGCAGTCGCTGTCCGGGCAAAACGTGCTGCCCAGATCAATGGTGGTGCCCAGAATGGTTTTCAGTGAAGGCTCGGCATTGACCGCAAGCCGCTCCCGGCTGGTCTCGCCCCCCAGAGTAGAGACCGCATCGAGGTTAGCCTGGGCATCCAGGGTGACGCGCACCGACGCACCGGCGGAGATGCCGCGCCAGATCGGCGTTGCGCCACCGATGTTCAGAAACAGGGGCTCTTTACCATATTGCAGGAACTGACCGTTCTCCGTGGTCTGTGAATCGAAGGCCAGCATTTCCTTACCGTATTTTTCGACACCCGCGATGAAGCCCAGATAGATCGGGTGCTTGAAGCGGGTCAGCGAGCCCAGGTTGGTTTTCATACCAACAAGCACATGCTGACTGGGCGAGTTCGCGAGAATGTCGCCATTGGCATTCGGGTTCGCCGAGCGCAGCTCCTGTTCGGCGTGCAGAATGCCCGCCGTAAGCTCCCCGCGCTCATCTTTGGTGAGATAGGCAGGGTTGTAGTAAGTGGCGGATACCTGATCATTGAACATCGACAGGGACTGGGCTGTGGCGACATCCACCGGCATGACACCATAGGTTGTGCCGAGATTGCCCATGCTGGCATTGACAGAAACAGAGAAACCGACAGAGGCTGCGGCAATCGCAAGAGACAGTGCCCTTGACCGGGAAGGGGAGGAAAAAGCCATTGATACACTCCATTACTTCGTTGTTTTTATACTCGGGCCGTACGTGTGGTGGGCACGGCTGGTATTTTTGTTCAGAAGGTAGTGTATTCGGCTTGTCTTTTGGGGACGTTGGCTTT
>NZ_JAWLCH010000002.1:0-374610 GCF_041687235.1 Marinobacter sp.
TTCCTTTTTCTTCCACCCCCAGTCGGCCAGTTTCCACAACTTATCGCCGCATCCCGGGCGGGTACCGGGCAAGACACGAACAGATCGCCGTTCCTGTCCACAAGGCGTTTGGGCACGCCGGTGTCCCGGGCAACCTCGGCATGAGTTTGCATGTGCAGCTCTTCACCGTGAACCGGGATCGCAATTCTGGGCTTCACCCGCTGATACAGTGTGTCAGGGTTAATTTGATACCCATACAGAAATCTAGCGTACCATACCCCATGTTAATAAACTCATCAGTTCCATGATGAAGACTGTGATGGAGAATATGACAGCACAACATCGCGTCGCTTGGCGGTCCTTCCCGACAGGCCCCGTGACAACAGCGTATAAACGCATGGTGGATGCGGGGGAGGTGCGACGAGATGACGCGCAGGTCGCTCTGGCGGCAAAATTTGATGCCCTGCACGAGTCTCTTACCTCGCTCCCACCAGTATCAGTACGCAGCGACGAACCGACAGAGGGCAGCTTTAAAAACAGCAGTCCACTGTTACGGTTACTGGCGCGATCCTTGGCACACGCTCAGTCTTTTCTTCGAAAGAAGTTCCATTTGTGGTCTTTTGGTCCACCACCGCGAGGCATGTACATTCATGGACCGGTCGGGGTCGGCAAGAGCTTTCTAATGGATCTCTTTTACGCGTCGGTTTCTGTTCCTGATGATAATTCTTGCTGTACTAATGACAGCCACAAACACATAAACATAACCAAACGCCGCGTCCACTTTCATGAGTTCATGCTAGACGTCCATCATCGCATCTTTGCCTACAAACAGGAGTACCCACGAGGTGATGCGATTCCCATCGTCGCGCAACAATTGGCACAAGAAGCCCAACTCCTCTGTTTCGATGAATTTCAAGTGACAGACGTTGCCGATGCCATGATTTTGAAGCGACTGTTTTCATTATTATTGGATTTGAATGTGGTGGTAGTGGCTACCTCGAATCGCTCTCCCGATGCCTTGTATGAGGGAGGCATTAACCGCTCCCTCTTTTTGCCATTCATAGACATGTTAAAACACACATTCGACATTATTTCCATGGAGGATTCCAGCAAGGATTATCGACTTGAAAATCGAGCGGATGGTCAATCCTATTTTTGGTCAAACAAGAAAGTTCATAGTGATAATCATAGTAAAAACAACATGCAGGCGCAGTTGGAAAAAATATTTGGTAGCACTGCATCCGGAACTGAGGCCGAGGTCATTCCCGTCCTCTTTGGTCGCACCGTCCAGGTGACCCGATTGAATGACCGGTGCGCCTGGTTTGACTTTTCCGAGTTGTGCTACCAACCGCTCGGGGCCGCCGATTATATTTCTCTCTGCCGCCGATTTCCGGTCATCATCATGGAGCGCGTCCCCCAACTGGACGCCAATCACCTCAACGAAGCACGACGATTCGTGACCCTCATTGACGCGTGTTATGAATCTCGCACCCGCTTGGTGCTGGCGGCACAAGTCCCGCTCGACGAGTTGTTTGTTGATTTTGAAGCGCAAGTCGAAAGCAGCGATGGAGATGAAGAATTGATTGTCAATGAAAAGGGAGGAAACTCAAGTTCCTTTGCGACCACCATGATTCGCACCAAAGAGGGAGAATATTATGAGTGGTCGGCGACGGGTCGAATTGGCGTGTCACTGGCACAACTATCGTCCGCCAATGATCTCGCTTTTTCCTTTCGACGAGCCGCTTCTCGGTTGGTTGAAATGGGAGGAAATGAATGGGGACGGCAATGACTAAAGGTCTTTTTTGTTTAATTGCGTCCCCTGCTAACAAGGCTTGTTGCTTGCCTCCGATCTTTCCGTTCCAGTGAGACGATTCCGAACTCCGAGTCGGACGCCGAATTTAGCACTTTGCGTGGATTTTGGAGGATAAGTCACTGACATACGGTGGCGGAAGTTTAGTGCTTTGTATGGTCGTCCATTTTACTCATAACTCGCTGCCCAACTGGTACGACCAAGCTCTATGGCGCGGGCAACGTCAGTTTCAGGAATCAGCGATGTGTTACCGACTTCCCTCGGGTCATAGTGAAATACGCACAAACGTGAAGCGAACTCTGCGAACGGCAGCGATGCTTCGCCTGGGCGCTCACCATGACTTTCTGTTGAGCAATTTACACCCTGCCCCCAGTCCTGTCCGCTGTCGTTATTGGGGTTGAAGAAGTAGAGACGTATCTCGCCATCGAGATCAACGTTTACCCTGATAATGGTTATGGCATGGCGCCCAACCAGGCGCCCTCCGCTGTCGGTGACAGCGATACCGGCTGGTTGCGAATGAATGACGGGTATGTTGCCGTTGTAATATGGGTGGTAACAGGCATAAAACTGGCGTATGAAGTTCTCATACTCATGGATCTTGCCTGTTTCCCGGCTAATAACACTGAGAAAGCCATGCCCGACCCACGGGCCATACATTTCCGGGTTTATCCAGCGGTGAAGGTCGTCATCGCGTACCCCGCAAAGGCGCCCCATTTCGCCATAAATTCGGTCAAGGTGGGCTATAAGAATCAATGAAACCGGATCCACATCCGTTGGTGGCTCCTTCGCAAGGCCTTCTTCCAGGTGCTGGGAGTTAATATCCTGGCCCTCGAAACGCATGACGACGTCGTCATCACGGGCCGCCCAGGCCACCAACTGCAGCAGGTAATAGGCGTCGTAGGAGGCCCACATGGAGAGACCAATAACCGACTGACAGGTCGGATTATTACCCTGACCAATACCCAACGGCTGCCCCAGAAGGTTCAGTACACCGGCCAGCAAATACACCCTTGGAGTGTGCGCATCGCCGAAAACTGCGCTGAGTCTGTCGGATGCCGTCTGGCACAATTTCAGTTCAAGTTGCCGCCACAGGCCCGCAGCAACTGCAGGGGTGAAGAGAGTTCCGCGTTCAAGAAACATCGCCAGGCCATAAACAGCCTGGCTGGTTTCCGGATGAGCCACTTCATCGAGCAGCTGGAGCACAATCTGGCGATAGCATTGGAGCACATCGTTGCCGGTGATGCTCAGGCCCAACGCCATGGGTATCAGGTCATCCCGGTGCCCCCGCAGGCGTCGTAACAGCATGGGATGATAGGGAGAAACCATGCCGGTCTCCTGCATCCCGCTGGCAAAGTCTTTTGCCTCTTCAAACAGTGCAACCTCGTCCATGGCGGCCAGGCGTTCACCGTAGACTGCAAGGCCCGGATCATCGCGGCAGCCTGGCGTTGGCCCGAACAGAGCGCTGACAAGACGAGCTGCTTTGTGCATGCCTGTGGTTTCTATTGCCGGGTCAAACAGGCATTTGGCAATCTGGCTGACCATCTGCTTGATGCTGTCCATTTGTATCGGGCGCTGCGCCAGCAAACGTTGCACCTCATCCACCAGGCTGTCGAGAATACTTTCATAGCCCAGCCGGCTAAGTAAGAACTGGTAAAGCGAATTAACGATCTCGCCGAGCCCCTGGGGCCGTTCGCGATCTGCTTCGCTCATTTGGCCTGACAGCAGGTCCAGATTTAGTGCCGTCACCTGGGTCAGAAAGTGTCTGGCCTGCTCCGCAGATATTCCGGGATGGAGATAATCACCCATGGCCACGGCTAGGAGGCGCAGCTCACTCAGGGCTTCGATGCAGGTGTAGGGCGGAGCCCCCTGCCGCAACATTCGCACGGCTAATGCAGGTCGTAGAATGGCGGGCCGGTCCCAGTCACTGTTTGTAAATACACCCTTGGCTTCCATCTCCGGAACACGAGCGTACAAGGCGTTCAATCCGTCAGGAGCTTCCATAACATGAAGTGCTGCTTCCAGGACCTCTGTATTGTAAGCAACGGCGTCGTTCATGAGAGCAAGCCCGAGCTGGTCCAGTGCCTCGTCGAAGTTTGCAACGGCAGCATTGGTATCTGCGTCAGAACTGGTAATCGTCAAAATACCCTCCTCACCTACTCAGAATGCATCAACCTGGTAGAACATCGGGGTCGGCGTACCGACAATGCGCATCTGAGCGTCCCTTGATTTTGATTATGACAAACATGCCCAAATTAGTTGCCTGGGTATGTTCGATACCCAACTAAGACGGGGTTTATCCCTGAATCATTTCCTTGATAAACGAGCCACGCAGCTTTGGCGAAAGATCAGGCCCGACGGGCTCAGCGGCCACGCTGGATACCAGCGTGGCCAGGACCAATAAGAAACAACAGCAATTCTTCGAGTGATGTTTGGGAAGGGTTTAGTACTTTCTGTGGTCGTCCACTACCGCCCCGACATCAGATATTCAGCTACCACCTGGTAAGCCGGCAAGGAAGTCGGATCTATCTTTCCATTCTTCGCCGTTGGATACGAAGCAAACCGGACGATCACCATGTTTGCCTTAGGGTCGACGTAGATCGTCTGGCCATGAACGCCTCTGGCCGCATACGCACCGTGCTCGTTGTGAAGCAGCCACCACATGCTGCGATAGCTGCCGCCTTCAAGTGTTGTATAGCCAGCCTTTGCAAAAGCATTCTTGCTCCCACCCTCACGAATGCTGGCAACCACCTTTGATGGAAACAGTCGCTGGCCGTTAATCTCGCCTTCGTTGAGCATCAGCAAGCCGATGCGCCCCAGATCACGCAAGCCTGCACTCAAGCCGCCGCCGGCAAACGGTGTGCCTTTGCCGTCTACCGTCATGTAGGCGTCCTGCTCGGCCCCCATCCGGCGCCATAGTCGCTCTGACAGCAGCTTGGTTACTTCCAGACCGGACACACGGGAGATTACCCAGCCAAGCGCATCTGTGTTGATGGTTTTGTAGTGGAACGCATCACCATGATCGCCTTCGGGTTGAACAGTCTGAAGGTACTCGAAGTAGCCATCGGGACCCTCATAGCCTGGAGGCTTCGGTAACGGACTGGCCGCCCTGGAGTAGATCCAGATGTCGGCGTCGGGATCGGAGTAGTCTTCACTGTAGGCAAGGCCGGTAGTCATATCCATCACCTGTCGGACAGTTGCGGATCCGAATGCACTGTCCGCAAGCTCGGGAACGATGGAGGAAACAAGCGCGCTGTCGTTCAGTTTGCCTTCAACCACGAGTATTTCGGCAAGCAAGCCCGTCATTGACTTGGTCATAGACATAGCTCCGTGCTTGCCATCCTCGTCGAGGCAGCCGAAGTAACGCTCGTAGACAACCTTTCCTTCATGGAGGATGAGCATGCCGTCCGTATAGTTTGCTGCCAGCGACTCTTCCCATGTCATCGTTTTGCTGCTGCCCATAGGTGTGAACGTCAGCGAATCGATTGCAGCCTCATCGAGGTTGTACTCAAGGGGCACCGGTTGGCCAATTCCACGGCTAACCTGCTCCGTCGGCAAAAGCTCGCGAAAATGGCACACGGTCCAACGGAGCTTCGGAAAACTGAAAAAATTGGAGTCTGGCTGCGTTACCAGTTTATCTGGTGGTGGTGGAAAACCTTGCATCAAACCCAATTTTTTCGGATCCGATGCCGCTGCGTCCAGAGTGTCGTTTTTCGCGGCCACGCCGACTGAGGTAAACAGGAGAAGCAGTGAAAACCCAAGCTGTGCTATGTGCATTAGCCAGAACACTCCTACGGAAGTTCCACAATGGTTTGAAATGAGTTTAGCAGGCTCCAATGACCTGCCCTCGCTACTAAGAGGCCAAATTTACCGAGATAGCGAGCCACGCCATAGATAACCTGTCTATCGGTTACTCATAAATGGGTTCATACTGGATGTTGAAAGCATTGGCATCAGGCAGAGCGTTAATACCGACGCACCTGCGGCCAGAGGTCGACAGATACCATGAGTAAAGGCCAGGACAGAAAAAAAGACACTAAAAAGAAACCGCTATTAACTGCCAAGGAAAAGAAAAAGGAGAAAAAGGCAAAGAAAAACGAGACCGATGTGCTTGGAAATTGATTTTAAAGGGGAGGTTCGGCATCAAGTTTGATCCTTCCCAACCGATCTCCTTCAAGCTCTTGATTGCCAGCAGGTTCGTCATAGTTCTGGAAGCCGGCAGATCAAGTCTTGTTCGTATACGCGTATTTCCATACGCCCAGTAACGGTTTCTGCATACGCTTTTAGAGCTTCCACCTCGTACACTAATGATGAGCTTGTTACACATTGAAGCGGCCGAGGTTATGTCCTCGCTACTGGAGGTTTTAGAACGTATGAACATTTTCCCCGTGATTACTCTGTTTGGCGGTTTGGCGGTTTGGCGGCATTCTTCACTTTGGCTATTACGCTCAGATATGCCGCCGGTAAAACCCAAATGATTGGGAAGCAGAACGACAACCAACTCACTGGCTCATAAAGGTCAGCGGTGGTCAGCCACCCGGATTGCTTGCGAGTTCCTTAAGCGCCCTCATTGCCTCATCGGTGCGATCGCTGGGCACAAACATGTGGTCGTGATAGAACCCGGCGATGACGTTTGTGGTAATGCCCCGTTCGGCCAGCAGGCTTGTTACCACGGATGTCAGGCCCAGAGCTTCAAGGCTGGAGTGGCCCTCAAGGGTGATGCGACGGAAGACTCTGTAGTAGTCCAGGCCCTCGGCTTTAGCCTGCTCAAGAGGAATAACCAGAGTAAGGCCTTCGAGTTCGGCAATGCTGACGATGGGCTTTAGGTGTTCCAGTTCACCGTACTTTGCCTTGGGCACCGTGCAGTAGACATAGGTCGTTGAATCCAGTGTTGGCGAGAGCTGCTTGATCAAATCCTGAAGAAACTGTGAACGCATCATGTCTTACTTCCTCGAGCCGAGTGTTGCGGGGTTTTGGGGAGAAATTTCAAACCAACTACTCGAGGGCCTTCTCCACAGCCTCGAGAAATCCAATCATATCAACCACCTGTTCCGAACCCGGATCAACGGTTTTACCCTTCAGATCGGCAGTAACAATGCCACGGTCCACCGTGTCTGTCAGTGCGGCCTTCAATTGAACGGCGTATTGGCTCAGGGGCTCGTTACCCTCTCTCTCACCGAGGGTCTCCAGGGCGTTGGCCAGCGCGAAAATCAGGGCCGAGGGATTGAAATGCGCGACTTTTCCGTCGCTCTCCAGGTACTTCAGGTACAGATCATGAGCTGTGCCATGGGGCGCCTCGAACAGCATGGTGCCGTCCTTGCTCTCGATGATCGAACTGGCGGTCGCCAGGCTGCCACCGAGCGCCGCTGAAATATCAGAGAAGATATCGCCATCCAGGTTCTGGGAGGGATAAAGCGCGTTCCTGGGTGGGTCCGTGATCATCTTTTTGAGCTGGCTCGAGGGCCGCATGATCATAAATGAAGGCGGAGGCGTGTGCTCGCTGGCCAGTTCCCGGCGCACTTCGGTAATCACGTCGCTGTAGACTTCGTCGTACTCCATGTACTCGCGCTTGAGACCAAAATACACCTCCTTATCCTTGCGGGAGGCATCCCGGAAGACTTGCAGAACCCAGTCCTTGATGGCTTCACGGTCATTGGACATAAGCAGCATGGGGTCGCCTTTCCTGACCCGGCGGGCATGCTTCTCGTCACCGTCGACAATCACCTTGAGAATGCCGTCTTCCCTGGCCGCCATGTTGAAGCTACCGTACTGGTCGCCACCACCGGCGCTCATGCGGGAGATGGACACGTGTGCACCCCGGCCCGGAATGCCAAACTCGCGAAGCTGATTTACCAGCTTGAGCAGTTTGCGCCCGGTGGTGTTGTCCGGCACACCCCAGAGTGCGCGCTCTGGTGGATTGGAGACAATGCGTGCCGCCTGGGCATCGATCAGCTCGTAGTAATAACTCAGTCCCAGATCTTCGATCTGCTTCTTATAGTCGCTGTGATAGATGTCCTCGATCACCGAACGCATGGCGCCATCGTAGCCGGGGATCACGGTGTCTTTCAGGCCCAGGTACACATCCCGCCTCTCTGCCATGGCCCGCTGGAAGAAACGGTGGGCCCAGGCTTTGACGTCTTCGATGTCGTTGGTTGCCAAGAGCCAGGGATCACCCTTGCGGATCTCACGGCGATGCAGCTCCACGGGGTCACCACTGCTCCCCACGAACATCAGTTTGACCACACCGGTCGCCAGCGACAGCTGATTGAAACTGTCCTTGATGCCACCGAATTCCATGGTATCCACCTCAATATCGCGCCCTACCCACTCCGGCCGGCGGATATTGAGGTTGCGGAACTGGATGTCTTCCCGGGTAATATTACCGCTGATGCCCTTGCGAATAGCGCCGTTCGGCGACTTGATCGCCAGAGGGTTCAGGTTGTTGCCGTCCACATCCGGGTGCTTGCTGAGCAAGTCCTCCAGCTGCTGCCGGTTTACGGTCATGCCGGCATTTTTCACACCCACACCATGACGCTGAAGCGCATCGATGGCATCGATAACCACCTGGCCATTGGTCAGCAGCCGGTTTTCCGCGGACAGATCGATTTCCTCAAGCTGAATATCAAGCCGTGAGCTTACAAACTTCTTGAGAATATGCTCGAACGCAACCTGAGCCATTTCGTCGCCGTGAAGGATCACGAGAGGCGAGGTCACACTGATTCTGCTGTCCATGGATGTCTCCCTGCTGGTTGTTGGCCGTTTCAGTCCTGCTGCGATGCCGACTTCTTGATGCCTAACCGCTCGTTGACGGTATCCCGGATTTCCCGGTAACGCTCTGGATTCTTGGCCAGGGTATCCAGATTGTCCTCAGGGAATATCTCTTTTTTCTTCTTGCCGGCTTCCTCACTGTTAAAAATAGACGGCAAAAGCTGTTCCAGGCAACGCAACATGACTTCCGGTGATACCGAAGCCCCGGGTGACGCACCCAGCAATGTGCCGTAGGTCTTGTCGTTCGATACCAGGATCTCGGTACCCATCTGCAGGTCGCCATCCCGGATGATCTGCACGCGTTGGCCCGCCTCGACCGCTTTCCAGTTGAACTTTTTACTCATGCCCGGAGCAAAGCTGTCCAGTTCCTCGAACATGCTCTTTTCACCCTTGAAGGTTTCCGACACCAGGTACTTGACCAGGGGAAAGTGCTCAAGAGCCACATTGAGAAGCCCTGGAATATCGTGCAGGCGCATGGCGCGCACGTAATCCAGGAAGCCACGGCCTCTCTCAAGCACCGGTTTGAACGAGGCAAAGGGGCCGAACAGCAGGTAGTACTGGCCATCTGCAACTCGCAGGTCCAGGTGCGGCACGGACATCGGAGGCGCGCCCACCTTGGCCTTGCCGTAGGTCTTGGCCCGATATTGCTCAGCCTGTTCGGCACTGATCGGCGCCTGCAGGAAGCGACCGCCGACCGGAAAGCCGGTGAACCGACGGGCGAAAGGCAGATGGCTCTTTTTCAGGATCGGGAATGCACCGCCTCCGGCACCGACAAACAAGACGTCCGCCTTGTATTGACGATCACCCCCCCTGCGCTGTGTTTCCACAAGCCAACTGCCGGCGGGGCTTCGATGCACGCGTTTAACGTGGGTGCCGTATTCAATCTTTACGCCCAGGTCATTCACCGCATGTTCAGCCATTTGCTCGGTCAACGCACCGAAGTTGACGTCCGTACCCGTTTCAATAACAGTTGCCGCCATTTTTTCATGGCGAGGCCGCTCCTCCATGGTGTAAGGAATCCAGCTCTTGATCTCGTCGAAATCTTCCGAATAGCGCATCTGTTCGAAGAAATGGTGAGAGGACATCTCGTTGAAACGAAGTTTCAGTTCCTGAATCGACGGTTCGGAGACAATGGTGCAATGCTTGGTCTGGTTGATAAACGATTTGGGGTCTTTGATCGCCCCCTTCTGGATCAGATAGGCCCAGAACTGCTTGGCCACATTGAACTGGGCATGAATCTTCACGGCCTTTTCGACCGAAATGACCTCTTCGTCCACCGGCGTGTAGTTCAGCTCACAATTCGCCTCGTGCCCTGTGCCGGCGTTATTGAATACCCAGGAGTTTCCAGCCCCGGGACCGTCCAGTCGTTCAAGAATCGTGATATCGAGTTCCGGTGCCAGCTCTTTCGCCAGGGTGGCGAAGGTGGTTCCCATTATTCCTGCGCCAATGATTATTACATTCATTAAAACCTACCCACGTGAGTCAAATGTCTGAATCAGGTCAAAAAAGTGTATACCTTGACGGTAGCACGCTTCGCAATGCACGGAAAACGCATGGCGAGCAATCCCTCATAACCGGAAAATCTCGATACGAGGGTCTACCCCTAAATCGCAGTTTACGTTAAGGTAAACGTTACTTGGCACGAATCACACCAGATTTCGCCAGGCTGTCTACAATGACATTAACTACACTCCCACAAGGAGTGTTTGTTCCTCAGGCCATTACCCCAGGAAGAGGATTATGACAACAACAAAGTCCAAAGTTGTGTATTCCCCAGTGTTTACCGACGGTGCGGAATTTCGGATTCCCACGTTCAAGCTTCTGAAACAGGACGGCAAGCTCTACAAGAGCGCCAAGGCTCCTGATCTCGACAAAGACAAGGCCCTTCGTATCTACCGGGCCATGGTCACCACCCGAATACTCGACGAGCGCATGCTGGCCGCCCAGCGACAGGGCCGCCTGAGCTTTTACATGCAGTGCACCGGCGAAGAAGCTGCTGTGATCGGCAGTGCGGCGGCGCTGGATGATGGCGACATGATCATGGCGCAGTATCGGGAGCAAGGTGCCCTCGCCTATCGGGGCTTTACCATCGATGAATTCATGAACCAGTTGTTCGGCAACGAGATGGACTACGGCAAGGGCCGCCAGATGCCGGTGCACTATGGTTCCAAGAAGCTGAACTACATGACCATCTCCTCGCCGCTGGCCACCCAGATTCCCCAGGCCACCGGCTATGCCTATGGCCAGAAACTGCGGGGCGAAGGCCTCTGCACGATTACCTATTTTGGTGAAGGCGCCGCATCCGAAGGCGATTTTCATGCAGCCCTGAACATGGCTGCGGTTCATCGTGTGCCGGTAATCTTCCTTTGCCGCAATAACGGTTACGCCATTTCCACGCCGGCCGCCGAACAGTTTGCTGCCGATGGCGTTGCGCCACGGGCCTACGGCTACAAGATGGACGTCATCCGGGTGGATGGTAACGACATCCTTGCGATGTATCAGGCCACCCAGGAAGCGCGAAAGCTGGCTGTGGAACACAATCGGCCGGTTCTGATTGAGGCCATGAGTTATCGCCTGGCTGCCCATTCCTCATCCGACGACCCGTCTGGCTACCGCAGCAAGGATGAAGAAGCCGTCTGGCGCGAGAAGGACCCCATCCTGCGTATGCGTCTGTGGTTGGAAAGCAAGAAATGGTGGAGCGAGGACGACGAAAAGCAGCTTCAGGAAACCATGCGCCGGGAAGTGCTTGAAACCATGAAGCGGGCCCAGAAACGGCCACCACCGGCGCTTGAAACCCTGGTGAGTGATGTCTACGACGAGGTCCCGCCGGCGCTGGCTGAGCAGTTCGACAAGTTGAAAGCGCATATCCGCCGGTATCCGGACGAATATCCAAAGAGTGCCGAACACGCCAAGGGAGGGGCCTGAGATGACCAAGATGAATATGCTTCAGGCCATCAACAACGCCCTCGACACCGCCATGGCAGAAGACGAGCGAGTGCTGTGTTTCGGTGAGGATGTGGGGGTCTTTGGCGGCGTTTTCCGTGCCACCAGTAACCTGCAACAGAAATACGGCAAGGCCCGTTGCTTTAACACGCCTCTGGTAGAGCAAGGCATCATCGGGTTTGCCAATGGCCTCGCGGCCCAGGGTTCGGTGCCGGTCGCAGAGATTCAGTTTGCCGATTACATATTCCCGGCATTTGACCAGATCGTAAACGAGTCAGCGAAGTTCCGGTATCGCTCAGGCAACCTGTTCAACGTGGGCGGGCTGACCATTCGCGCGCCATACGGCGGCGGTATTGCCGGCGGCCTGTACCATTCCCAGTCACCGGAAGCCTACTTTGCCCACACTCCGGGTTTGAAAATCGTGGTGCCGCGCAACCCGCATCAGGCCAAAGGGTTGTTGCTCGCTGCTATCCATGACCCCAACCCTACCCTGTTCTTCGAGCCCAAGCGTCTGTACCGGGCCTCGGTGGGTGAGGTGCCAGACGAAGACTACCGCCTGCCTCTGGGCGAGGCCGAAGTCACCAAGGAAGGCACGGACGTGACGGTTCTGGGCTGGGGCGCCCAGATGGACGTAATCGAACAGGCCGTGGAACGGGCGGAGAAAGATGGCGTTTCCTGCGAAGTCATCGACCTCAGGACCATTTTGCCGTGGGATGTGGAAACAGTCGCCAACTCCGTGTTCAAAACCGGAAGGCTGGTGGTCACCCACGAAGCTCCCCTGACCGGCGGATTCGCCGGTGAAATCGCCGCCACGATTCAGGAGCGCTGTTTCCTGTATCTGGAGTCTCCGATCGCTCGGGTAACCGGGATGGACACGCCCTTCCCGCTGGTGCTGGAGAAAGAGCACCTGCCCAACCACCTGAAGGTCTACGAGGCCATCAGGGCGAGCGTGGAATTCTAGGCTGATATCAGGACAGGAGAGCAAGCATGAGTGATTTTATACTGCCCGATATCGGCGAAGGTATCGTGGAATGTGAACTGGTCAAATGGCTGGTCAGCGAAGGCGATGTCATAGAAGAAGACCAGCCGGTAGCCGAGGTGATGACCGACAAGGCCCTGGTGGAAATTCCGGCGCCATACAAAGGCCGGGTGACTCGTCTTTACTACAAGGAAGGCGATATCGCCAAGGTCCATGCCCCGCTGTTTGAACTGGTGGATGAAAGCGAAAGTGATGGCGAGCAGGCCGTGGCCCGCTCTCTAGAGCCTGCAGAGGCGGAACAGGCGCCCGAGAGCAACGCACAAGCCTCCTCAAGCGTGGCCTCCGGCGATAACGCTACCGAGGACTTTATCCTGCCGGATATCGGCGAGGGCATTGTTGAGTGCGAAGTGGTGGAGTGGCGAGTCGCCGAAGGTGACGAAATCGAGGAGGACCAGCCCGTTGTGGACGTCATGACCGATAAGGCCATGGTCGAGATTACCGCACCCAAGGCCGGACGCGTCACCAAGCTTTATCATCAGCAGCAGGCCATGGCCAGGGTGCATGCGCCGCTGTTCGCGTTTATTCCCCGGGATCGGGAAGAACCGGACGAACCCAAAGCCAAACCGGAGCCCGCTGCTCAACTTTCAACGGCAACGGCCTCACCTGTAGCTACGGCCAGTCGACAGCGCATTCCGGCCAGCCCGGCCGTTCGTCGCCTGGTTCGGGAGCACGAGCTCAACCTCGGTGACATCACCGGCTCCGGCAAGGATGGCCGTGTGCTGAAAGCCGATGTGCTGGCCCACCTTGAGGGTGGCTCCAAACCGGCTCAGGCTCAGACGCCCGCCGACGATACGCAAGCCAGCACCACTGGCGGTGCCCGCCGGCAGCCTGCGCGCGAGCAGGAAGTTCGGGTCGAGCCTATCCGGGGCATGAAAGCCGCCATGGCGAAAAGCATGGTGAAATCGGCCACCACCATTCCTCACTTTATCTACAGCGAGGATATCGACGTTACCGACCTGCTCAAACTGCGGGAGCAACTGAAACCAGAGGCAGAGGCACGGGGCTCAAGATTGACGCTCATGCCCTTCGTCATGAAGGCGATTGCGCTCGCCGTTCAGGAATACCCGGTGCTCAACAGCCAGCTCAACGATGAGGTCACGGAGATTCGCTACCTGCCCCAGTGCAATATCGGTATGGCGGTGGATGGCAAGGCAGGGCTTATGGTGCCGAACATCAAGGGCGTTGAAAGCCTGTCATTGCTGGGCATTGCCGACGAGGTGGCCCGCCTGACCGAAGCGGCGCGATCCGGTCGCGTCAGCCAGGAAGACCTCAAGGGCGGCACCATTACCATCTCTAACATTGGCGCACTGGGCGGCACCTACGCTGCGCCCATTATCAATGCGCCGGAGGTGGCCATTGTCGCCCTGGGCCGCACCCAGAAACTGCCCCGGTTTGACGCCAATGGTCAGGTGGTGGAACGCGCCATCATGACCGTGAGCTGGGCCGGCGATCATCGCATTATCGACGGCGGCACCATCGCCCGGTTCTGCAATCGCTGGAAAGGCTTTCTGGAATCGCCCCAAACCATGCTCCTGCATATGGGCTGACGTTCATCATGGCGCAGAAGACTCAACTGCAGCAGTTCTACATCCCCGAAGAGCAGTCGATCTATCTGCTCAGCCATGATGATGCCAAGAAGCTCAAGGATTGGGTGGCGCTCTGCGCTGCCCAGCTCCGCCAACTCGGCTACCAGGACATCGAGCTGATTGGCAAGGGTGCCTACGGCTTTGTGTTCGCGGGCCGCCTGCCCGGCACCGGAATCGGAGGCCCGGAACACGTCTTCAAGTTCACCCGCATCAACCTGCCCCGACATCTTCAGGACCGGCTTGAAGATGAAGCCTACATTCTTGAGCAGGTCCGGCACCCCAGGGTGCCCCGGCTGATTTCCTACCAGCGTGCCAACAACCAGCCGATACTGGTGATGGAGCGGGCCGCCGGCCTCAACCTGGAGGAAGTTTCCCTTCGTGAGGGCCGTCTGAAACCACGCCTGATCATGCGCATCGCGGACCAACTGGCCGACATCCTGCGCAACCTGCGCCGTGAGAACGGGCCGGCTGGCCGTCCCATCGTGCACGGCGATATCAAACCGTCCAATCTGGTTTTCGATGCCAGAACGGAAAATATTGCCCTGATTGACTGGGGCTCCTCTGTATTTGCCCAGCTGGACGCCAACCAGCAGTTCATCACCGCAAACGTGATGGAACTGATGTCCGATAACCTGCAGCAAACCAACGCCCGGCTCGGGGATGTCTATTTTATTGGCGATGAACAGCTCAACGGTGGGCTGTCGTCTCCCCGGTTTGACGAACAGGGCGCCGCGGGCACGCTCTACGCACTGGCGTCGGCGCAATCCTGCCGTTTTGGTCACCGTGCAATCCCTGCCACCTCCCTCGGTCTGCCGATGGAGTTTGCCCGCATGCTGGATGGCATGCTGTCCCCGGATCCAGACACCCGCCGCAGGGCCGGCGATTACTACCTGAAAGAAATGCCGCGGATGGCCCGAACAGTGATGATTGATCTGCCGGAGCAACCCGTGGCAGCGCAGGTACCGGTTTGGGTGCGAACCTCAGACCAGGAAATCGACACCGTGGTTTACAGTTCCCGCAAGTCCTTCCTGCGTGAGGAAGGCGCACCGGAAACCCTGAACGATGTAAACGACGTGCAACTGGACCGCTACTACAAGAACTTCATGCAGGGTATGGGCGAAACCGAGAAAGCCTTCCTGGCTGCTGTCAGCCGGCTCGGACGTTACCCGGTGGAAGGCGGGCTGGCCGTGCGCTGGGAAACCGATGGCATCTACATTGACACTTCCCTGAATCTGCACGATCCGGCATTGAAGTCGGCGTTCGTTCAGGCGGTCAACAACATGGTGTATCTGGCCCAGGCAATTTACCGGAAAGGCATATTCAAGAGTTGCCTGTTCAATGCCCGCAACACCCTTCACATTGACCGCGACGAACCCGACCAGCCATTCCTGGTGTCGCCGGACATGAAGCTGCACTACGAGGTGAGCGCCGCACCGGAAGTGGAAGACGAGAGCCGCGTGCATTCCTACTTCGAGGATGGCCCCGATCCGGAGGAGTTTCTCGTACTGCCTGAAACCATCATCCGATCGCTGGAGGCCCTGAACAATATTCACCACACCGGCATGATCATCTTCGAGGCCCTGCCCCGCCATCTCAAAATCCACAGCCACTATCGGCTACTGGATCCGGACCAGGAACCAGAGTTCAGCCGACTGCTGGATGAGATCCTGTCCGCAGTGGAACAGATCACCGGCCTGGGCGTGTCAGGTTTTATGAAAATGCCCTATAAAGACACCCGCTTTTTTCCGCATATCGAACGCCTTCCGGAGCGTTACTACCCGCGGAATCCAAGGACTGAACACGTTTAAACCCAAGCAGAAACAGAACTTCAGTTCTGAAAGTCCGGGCCGATAACTGATTAAACAAATTAATAGAAGGGCTACGCTTTGGCTTCCTCTTTCTTTGAATCCGTCGAGCGCAAATTGGGCGTACCGGGCAAGCTTCTGATTGCGCCGGTTTTCGTTCTTCTCCTTTTTGCGTCTGTAACGTTTTTCAGTGTCTCTGAATTCCAGCAACTGGACCAGCGCATGAACACAGTCGCCAGAGACCTGGCGCCGGATACTGCGATTGGTACAGAGTCGGTCATCAGTGTGTACAGAATGCGCCTTCAGGTTTTCGACTATTTCTCGACAGGCCATGAGGAATCTCTCGGCCGTTTTGATGAGTTGGAGGCAGAATTCAATGCCGTGATGGCCAGAGCTCAGGAAAACATTCAGGATCCTGAGCGGGCCGAGCTTGTTGACCGCATTGAAGAGACCACCAACCGCTATATTGATGCCTTCAGAAACAAACTGGTGCCGGCAAAACGCAAGGTCCTTGCGATTATTGCGGAAAGGCTGGACGAACACGGCCCCAATGCCACTCAGGCACTGAGGCTTGCTTTGAACGGTGTCGCCAACAGGGAGCCGGAGAGTGAACTGAGAGCCGGGTTGGAGCAGCTACTCAACGATGCCCTGATAATGCGGATGACTGCAGAGCGCTATCTTGCAAATGGTGACGAGGATTCGAAGAAAGATCTGGGCTGGGCGATTGAAGATCTGTCCGATGCCTTAGACCTGATCGATGCCGAAAACGGCCCTGAGTTTGTGCAGGTCTATCTCAATACTGTCGTCGAGGAACTCGGGAACTACCGATCCGCTGTCCAGGAAATGCTTGAGCAACAAAGTGTTCTGGTCGATGTAAAGTCCCGGACACTCGACGTCCTCGGCCCGGAAATCGCGGGTATGGCCCGTGAGCTCGAAGCCAGCATTTTCGCCTCCCTTGAAAAAGAAGCGGATGAAGCAACGGCAGAAACCGATCTTGCACTCAAGTTCACCATCTCCGCGTTCGTGGTATCCGCGGTGCTCGGGCTGATTGTTGCGGTGGTAATGAGCCGTTTAATGGGCTCGAGCGTGAAACGGGCGAAAACAGAAATTCTGGGTTATCTCGACGACATTGCCAACAACAATGGTGACCTGTCCTCCCGGCTTACTCCCGGCCGGCCTGATGAGATCGGCGATTTCATCGGTGCCGTCAATACCTTCCTGGAGACCCTCGAGGACACCATTTCCCAAATCGTGACGGCTTCTCGCCGACTGACCGGCGAATCCGAATCGCTCTCTGGCATTACCCAGCGCACCACGGCCAATTCCGAGCAACAACGCGACCAGATCACCCAGGTATCTGCGGCGATGCAGGAGATGGTATCGACCTCCGAGGAGATCGCCTCGAATACATCCGATACTGACGAATCCGCCCGCAAGGCGGCCTCTCTCGCGGATTCAGGTCAGGAGACGGTTGGAACGGCTATCCGTGCGGTTACGAACCTTGCCAATCAGGTAGAAAAAGGGTCCGTACGCATCCAGCAGCTGGAAAACGAGTCTGCTGAGATTGGCAATGTGTTGGCGGTCATACAGAGCATTGCCGAACAGACAAATCTTCTGGCCCTGAACGCTGCCATTGAAGCCGCGCGCGCGGGCGAAGCCGGCCGGGGTTTTGCGGTGGTCGCCGATGAGGTTCGGGGCCTGGCGAAGCGTGTTCAGGAGTCGACGGTGGACATTGAGCGGATTGTGTCCCAGCTTCAGAGTGGCGCAGCCGGCGCAGTGGTGGATATGAGCAAAGCGAAACAGATGGCAGGGGAAGCCAGCGACGAAGCCACCAAATCCGGAGAGGCTTTGACGGATATTCTTTCAGCCGTTAACCGAATCGTCGAAATGACCACCCAGATTGCCAGTGCCACGGAACAGCAGAGGGCAACCGCCGCGGAAATGACCCAGAACGTGGAAATCAGCAGTGGCGCTATTGAAGAGCTGGCCGGGGACATTTCTCAGGTGAACCAGTCAAGCAGGTCTCTGGCCGACATGGCCGATGACCTGAATACGCTCGTCAGGCGTTTCCGGGCAAGGGAGTAACCGAAGCTAATAAGTGTAGATGTTAACCACGTCATGGGCGGGTCTTGGATTTACTGATACTTTGGGGCTTCAAGTTACATAATGTAACCGGAAACGGACCGCCCCGGAGGGATCCCGCCATGACCCGTTCTCAACAGACCAGTAATTCAGGTTTCCGTGGCCGCGCCATTGTTTTGCTGGCAGCGGCCACTTGCCTGGGCACAGCCCACGCCGCCGAACCCGAGAAAACCATCTTTGCCGCCGAAAACGCGCTCTATGGCGCCGGCCACGATATCGGGCGTGCCGATGGCTGGTTTGATGATGAGCTCCGGGCCGCTATTCGCACCTATCAAAATGCAAACGGGCTTCAGGCCAATGGCAATCTCGACACGGAAACGCTCAAGGCGCTCGGCGTAAATTCGGAATCAGCGACAACCATCACCGCCAATTCCGTATCCAGCCCCGAAAAATCCGCCGCCGTGCTGGGTTTGTCCTACCCGGATCCCACACCGGCCTCCCCGGCCGTTGCAGAGGCAGAAGCGGAACCGGAGCCCCGGCCAGAGGTAGCGCCGGAACCGGTCCAACAACCACCGGAACCCATCGAGACAACCGCTGTTTCAAAAGTTGAAAAGCAGGAATCTCAGACAGTTACGCAGGAAACTTCAAAACCATCCGAAGATATCGCCATTAAAGAAACGGTGACGGTCGCGGAAACAAAGGAGCCCGAGATTTCCGAGCCGGCTACACCAACCCCGGAATCCGACACCAAAGTGGTCGATAAGGCACCGCAGGAAGAGCCTGCAAAGCCAGACCCTGTTCTGGCCCAGCTACCTACCGAACCAACGGGTGCGGGTAACCAAGAGGCAGAACAACCCGTTGAACCGGAACCCGAGGCCTCAAAGCCCGAGCAGCTCGAAGCCCCGGTCCCGGAAAATCAGACAGCGGCCAAGAGACCGCAGAGTACTGGCGGAGGCTTTTTCAGCACGCTGTTCGATTTCTTTTTCGGTTGGCTGGTGTGAACGTCAGCTCTGCAGCCGATCTTTGAACACCTTCCAGTCAACCACGTTGCCATCGGAATCAAAGTGCACGTAACCGCGGAAACTGGGGTTGTCTTCCCAGGCTTTCACATAGCCAACGGTCTCACCGGCATCGGAGACTATCTCGAAAGCTTCACTGTGGGCGTTGACGATTTCCTGGTCGGGTTCGATGTCTGAACGTTTGAGTCTTACAGAGGAATCTAAGGGCAAGGTGCTTTGAAGGAATTCCTGGATCATCATCAAGCTCTCCGTAAATGGCGAACGGTTCACAATCAAGCGTGTGACCAACTATAGGCCGATCCGTTCAGGGAGAATACAGATTCAGATCAATTTTCTTAGATTATTTCGAGATAAAAACGCTTTAAGAACAATGGCATATTTCATTCTTGTGACAGTATGTAACCACCAGATCTGGTGAATCTCTCACCAGTTCAGGTGGTTACCGGAGCCACTGCCGATCGCTGACGCCGATCAGAATTTCCAGAACGGTGTGCTTAGTTTCTGTTCAACCATTTCCGGGGAAAATCCCACGTCGTTCAGCAACCGACGATCCATGGTCATTACCAGGTGGATAAAGTTGCGCTTCATCCGCCAGCCTTTGTAAAGCGAAGCTGCTCTTTTCATTTCAAAACTCCTTAGTCAACCTGAAAGTGTCGGTCTTAGAAACCGGGACCTTGTTTAATTAGGATCCTATTCTAGGCTTGACGAGGAGTTTTCTGAATACTTGGAAACCCCTATAAACAGGGGCTTCCAGCATTTTCCGGTGAAATTACGGTGTCATTTCTATTGCAGTTTCATGATGCTTTGGCGTTTGAAATCAGCATCTGGTAAAGGTCGTCCTTGAGTTGCGCACGCTTCTGCTTCATGCGGTGGAGTTTGTCGTCGCCAACGGGAGAGTCTCTCTTTTCCAGCCCTTCAATTTCGTAATCAAGCTCCGTGTACTCCTGGAGCTTTTCATTGAACCTCAGATCATTGTTCCTGAGTTCTTGAATAAGGTCTTTGTACTGGGGGAATTCTAGGTGAAGCTCATGGCTGGAAATGCCCATCGTGTTGCTCTCCTCTTCATTGCAAAGTGTTGATCAAGGCCGATCACCTTCAGCATAGACGAGCGTGCCAGTTTCTGGGCGTCTTTGACAAATCGCTAATTACGCACGATGTTGCATGGGTATAGCATGGAGGTACGTTATCCAGTTACGCCTCGGGACACTTGCGAATGACCTTTGCACGAATTACCGGCACCGGTTCTTACCTGCCTGACAATATTGTTACCAACAAAGACCTTGAGAAAATGGTCGACACCACCGACCAATGGATTCGCGAGCGCACGGGAATCGAAAGACGTCACATTGCTATCGAAGGCCAGACGACGGTGGATCTTGCCGAGCAGGCCGCAAAAAACGCCATCGACGCGGCCGGCATCAACGCGGAAGACATTGATCTGATCGTGTTTGCCACCTCTACCCCGGACAAGATCTTTCCCAGCTCGGCCTGCCTTCTTCAGGCGCGCCTTGGCATCCATGGCTGCCCTGCCTTCGATATTCAGGCCGTCTGCAGCGGATTTGTGTACGCTCTCGCAACCGCTGAAAAGTTCATCAAGACAGGCAGCAGCAAGAAAGCCCTGGTTGTCGGTGCCGAGGTGTTTTCCCGCATCATCAACTGGGAAGACCGGGGGACCTGTGTCCTGTTCGGCGATGGGGCCGGTGCGGTGATCCTGGAAGCCGATGAAGAAACCGGCATCCTTTCTACCCATATTCACGCTGATGGTCAGTACGCCGATCTGCTTCACGTTCCTTGCGGCATTGCCGATGGCTATGACCAGGTCAAGGCCGGGCGTGCATTTGTAGAAATGAAAGGCAACGAAGTGTTCAAGGTAGCGGTGAACACGCTCGGCAAGATTGTCGATGAAACTCTTGAAGCCAATCAGATGCAGAAGTCTGACATTGACTGGCTGGTTCCGCACCAGGCGAATCTTCGCATCATTTCCGCCACGGCAAAGAAACTGAACATGTCCATGGACCAGGTTGTTGTAACGGTCAATGAGCACGGCAACACGTCTGCCGCGTCCATTCCCCTGGCTCTCGATGTCGCCGTACGCGACGGACGAATCAAACGCAACGAAGTGCTACTGCTGGAGGCCTTTGGCGGCGGCTTCACCTGGGGCTCAGCACTGCTCAGGTACTGATTGCTGCCTTTCCGATTTCTGGCAACCTTGAATGAAAAACGGGCTTCAACATCCTCTGTTGAAGCCCGTTTTTCATTGTGTTCACCGCACTCTGTCAGATAGACTGTATTTTTATACAGTACAACCAACGCTCACTGCGAGGAATAACCATGGCAGTACAAGCAGTCTACTTTTCTGATAGGGACGGCCTGGATATGGCACTGAAAAATCCTGAGACGATGCTGTTCACTTCGAAAGCCGAAGCCGACGCCCGTGACAAGGTGCTCGAGCTGGCAGAAGAAATTCAGGTATTCCTGGGCCGCAAAGTCGAGGGGCTCGGTGACGACCTGGCCGAACGCTGTGCCATGGCCATCGCCGAAGACAAGGATCTGTTCCAGAAGGCTCTCAAGAAGCCTGAACTGCTGAACGCTGAGCAGGAATAAGGAAGAAACAAGGGCGGCCTGGTTTGGCCGCCCTGCCCTCAGGACACGGCTACCCACGCCCCACTGTCATAACGTTCCACACCCCCACCGGACATCCGGTGCAGACTGACCCACTGGTTTTCCACCAGCGCCGCAACATCCGGCTGCCGATGGAGGACAGATTCAATCCGCTCCCCCGGCGCATCGATGAGTACCGTCAAACGCAGTGGTTCGTGGCGCCAGTAGGTGCCGTCGTGAACTGACTGAAGCGGCAGACCGATTCTCAGGCGCGTACCGTTGCCCTCCACAACACCGACGTTACCGCCAACCACCGAATGAAGCAGCTTGTTGCCGGAGCCATACACCTCCGGAACAGTCACCGATGCAAAGTACTGGAGGTTGATCCAGTTGGCGACAATCATCGGAGCGGCCAGCAAGGCCTCGAGAAGACTGCCGTCGTCATCCAGGGCCGGGTCGTAATCGTGAAGAAACACGCGGCCCGACAGATGACAGCCCCGGGTCTTGTTCCGTTTGGCAAAGATGATGGCGGCGTTGTTGGCCAGGCCCCATTCCGGCCGTACCTCGGACCAGTCCCGGGTTCGGGTTTCCATGGCCTTTTTCAGGTCATCATCGTCCAGACCGTTCAACTTCAACGGCGTTGCCCGCTCCTTGCGCACGCGAATGCCAGCCTCCTCAAACCCGGCTTCCAGGTCAGCCAGCTGCTGCACGTGGGAATCGGGGATCAGATGGCGATTGGCGATGGACACTTTATCCGTTGCGGTACAGTGCTCTGCTGCAACGGCCCAGGTAAAGTCAGGAATCCTGATGCCCTCGGCTACCAATCCAGAGCGAACCTGAGGATCATTCACCAGCCGTGCCGCCAGGCGCGCATTCACGCCGCCACTCTGTCCGCCGCAGGCACCACAATCCAGACCAGCCTGGTTCGGGTTGTTATCCGTGTGGCTGCCATGGCCCACCAGCACGAGCAATGGGGCAAACCCATGGGTTAACGACATGCCACGGAGCATGTTTGCAACCAAGCTGACCTTTTCCGCATCGGAAAGCGGGTCGCCGCCATGGCTGTGAACCAGCCGGCCCTCAACACGATCGTCCCTGCTGGCTTTGTGACCTTTCTTCAGCGAATCCTTCACCAGCTTCCAGGCCCATGCCAGCCCCGTTGTCTCCACCAGTGTGAAGGTAGACAGGCTGGTGTACTTCGCTTTCCTCACCGATTCACGGGCAATCTCCCGCTGATCCAGCGACCGGTTCTCCGCCAGGTCCTCTCGCAGGCTGCCTTTGGTATCAATCAAGCGGTACGACGCCGGCAGCAGGCCCGGCAAGCGGCGGGCCGGAGCAAAAGGTCCGTGCCGCTGGTGATCAATCGGCATTCCGAAGAAACCGGCAAAACCGAGCGTCTGCACCTCCGGATAAACCTCCTCAAGGTGACGACGCATCACCTCGGAGCGAACATCAATGCAGAACACCGCCTGAACTTTTGGTGTGTCCGTTTCCGGATTTAAGGCCGGCGCTGTGGTTGGAGCAGATTCCAGTGCCCGCCACAGGGTACGCTGGTAACCGATCTCCAGGGCCCGCTGCCAGACCCACAGCCTGCTGCGATCCTCATGATCACCATTGCGACGGGCTCGGGCCCGCTGCCGCTGCCACTCGGCCTTCTGAGCAGTCGAGGCGAAGGAGATGCCCGCGGATTCCCAGACCAGCATAATGGCCAGAATCTCCGCACACCGGTCGGAAGACCGGCCCTCGAGGCCGGCACGCCAATCCTCTCCCCGGCACCAGGAGGCCCAGCCGTTCACTCTGAGCAACAAGCTGTGACAGAGCGCTTCCAGCTCTTCACCAGACACCCTGATCGACTTGATGGCCGCCAGGATGGCATCGTCCATGTTGTCCGGCACGGTTTCGAAATAGGCTCTGAGGCCCTTGAGCCCAGTGGTAAAATCCAGGGCCAGGTCCTTTCGAACCAACGACAGCCAGAAACCAAACAGGCCTCCCCCGGCGTCGTGACCGGAGGCAGACCAACGGCCCTGACGCTGATCAAAGAAGGCCCCGCAAACATGGGACACCTGGTCACAGACTGTCTCCGTCAAACCGCTGGCATTATGGCTCCCCGCTGCCGCCGGGAAGGTATCGAGAATGGAGCCCCGCAGGGGTGCGGATCCTGATGGTTTCCGACCAAGCCAGTCAAGGTACCAGGCCATATCCCGCCCATCGCCACGCTCTGCGATGCTGGCCATGAGATCCTCTTTCCGGATCCGGCCGCCGTCCCAGGCTTCGCGGTAGTATTCGGCCGGCATCAGCATGCTGAATCCGCCACGTTCACCGAGAACCTGATCGGCCCTTGAGGCCGGAAGGTGGCGCAGGCCCCAGAAGGGATTCACCGCTATCCACTGGTCCAGGGGCCAGACCGGAGCCATCAGATCACAGGCCTGCCGGAAGGGCTTTCGCCAGCCGTCGTTCATCACCTGAAGTTCCGGCACAGACACACACACGTTGGTCATGATCTCTCCTCCAGTCTGAACGGATGATGGGGAATCCTGCGAAACATAGTCGGTACTTTCAGGGCTTCTGCCGCCAGGAAGCGTGTCAGCCGGTCAAATGGCAACTCCAGGTAAAGCCCCTGACGGAAGTGTGCACAGAGCGCCCGGGTAACCGGGAAATGGGCTCCGAACACGATCAGGAGAGAACAGGCTGCCAGCAGGGCAACCATCGCGGAGCCAGCCGCCCAGGCCATCGTGGGAATGGAAAAGCCTTCATGCGCCGGCACGGCCGGGCCTACCAGGAAGTGCAACAGCGAGTACACCGGGACCAGCAGCACAGCCAGGCCTGCAAGCCGAAGTTTCATGATCGCGGTGGCGCCGGCCGGAATACCCATGGCAGCAGCAGACACCGCCAGCACCAGCAGCGCTCCAAAGACCGGATTACCCTCGACGATCCACGGCGCCAGGAACAGGATCGCAGCTGCCACCAGCCCGGCAGAGCCTGCCCAGAACACACGGCTCGCAAGCCGCGACTCCGGAAAACCGCTGGCAGCGGACACAGCGACGGTACGACCGGAGGCCAGGAAAGAGTGCGCCTTGTACAGAGAGTGAGCCAGCAGATGCAGCAGAGCCAGGGTGTAGGCGCCCATACCGATTTCGAACAGCATGAAGCCCATCTGGGCGCAGGTTGACCAGGCCAGAGCATGCTTTACCGAGTATTGGGTCATCATGGTCAGTACAGCAACGACAGCCGTCATGCCTCCGATCACCAGAAGAATCATGTGTCCGGCCGTAAAGCCATCAAATACCGGGAACAGGCGTAACCACAGGAACCCACCCAGGTTGATAACCCCGGCGTGAAGCAGCGCGGATACCGGAGTCGGCGCTTCCATCACCCGAATGAGCCAGCCATGGAACGGAATCTGGGCACACTTGAGAACCGCAGCCAATGCCAGAACAACCGAGGCAACCGTCAGGGCCGTTGATCCGCCTGCACGGGCGGGCTCATTCTGGACCATGTCCGGCAAATAGAAGGTTCCGTAGTGGAGATACAACGCCACCACACCTGACACGACCAGGGCATCACCGACCCGGCTGACAATGAACTTCTGAACCGCTGCCATTCGCGCCTGGGGCCGGTCCTGGTAGAGAGTGAGCAGATGGTGCAAAGCCAGGCTGACGCCAATCCAGGCGCCCGCCAGTATCAACAGATGGTTGGTGAACACCAGAACCAGCACCGAGGCAACGGTTACAAGAAACCAGGGAAGGAACCGGTCCCTGCCTGGGTCCTGACTCAGGTAGTTATCCGCAAACCGCAGAATTACCCAACCGATGAAGGCCACCATCAGGGCCATCCAGACCGCAATGCCGTCCGGGTAGAGCCCGAATTGGCCGCCAAGGGCCGCCAGCGTGTTTCCATCCCCAATGACTCGCGACTCGATCAGAAGTAAAACCGCCACCATCAGCGACGCCGCCATGGAGGCCACCATCATCCATCCGGCGATTCGCCAGCAGTGATTCAGCTTCAGGGGACTTTTCAGCCAGCCGCTCAGCCCGGCCAACAGAAAAAGGCCCACCGGTAGCAGCAACCATAGTGCGAGGATCAATTGCGATGACAATTCAGCGATTGGATTCATATCTGCAAACCTCCCGTTTGCATGTACTTTGCACACATTCTTCACATATAAAAAATGGTTTATACTGATCACTTCATTCTCTTTTTGAGAACAAATGGCCATGAAGCTCAATTACCACCATCTCTATTACTTCTGGAAAGTCGCCCGAACCGGCCACCTGACCCGCGCCGCGGATTCGCTGCATATTTCCCAATCGGCCCTTTCAGGACAGATCCGGAAGCTGGAGGAAAGCCTGGGCCATGATCTCTTTATCCGGGAGGGGCGCCGGCTGAAGCTGTCTGAGGCCGGCAGAATGGCGTTTTCCTATGCAGAGGAGATCTTCCGACAGGGCGAGGAACTGACAGCGCTGTTTACATCCGGCGCTCAACCCAATCGCGAAATCCTGCGAATTGGAGCCGTTGCAACCCTGTCCCGGAACTTCCAGGAGGGCTTTCTACAGCCCCTGCTCAATCGGGAGGATCTGGAGCTCAGTCTCCAGAGCAGTCACATTGACGAATTGCTTCGACGGCTTTCAGCCCATCGGCTGGACCTGATTCTCGCCAACCAGGCTGTGCAGGGAGATGACCAGAATCCATGGCGCTCCCGCATGATCGCAAAACAACCCGTCAGCATCATCGGGCCCAGGGGAATGGAGGTTCAGGGCGACTTTGCCGAGGTGCTTCGTGGCAGAAGCCTGATTGTTCCCGGGCCGGACAACAACATACGACAGGCCTTTGATCAGCTCTGCGAATACCACAGGCTTCGGCCAACCATCGCGGCGGAAGTGGACGACATGGCCATGATGCGACTACTGACCAGGGACACGGGGCATTTTGCCATCATGCCGCCGGTCGTGGTGCGGGACGAAATGAAAAACGGGGTCCTGGCAGATTATGGCGCCCTGCCCGGTGTATTCGAAGAGTTTTACGCAATCAGCATCCGGCGCCAGTTCGAGTCTCCGGCATTACGGGAACTGCTGTCCCAAAGCTCGGATAATTTTCTGACCCGGACACCGATTGGTCATTCTGACTAGCCCGTGTGGCGAAAAATGTCATCCATCCGGGCGGGTTACATCCGTATACTGATGTTCGAAAGACCAAAATAATAACACCGGACACCTGATCATGACCCAACACAGCAAGCGTGAGCGCCCGTCTATCCTGATTATCGGTACCGGTTTCGGTGGTCTGGGCATGGCCATCAAACTGAAGCTGGCGGGCTTCACGAACCTGACGCTGCTGGAAAAAGCCGACCGGGTCGGAGGCACCTGGCGCGATAACACCTACCCCGGCGCTGCCTGCGATGTCCAGTCCCACTTCTATTCCTATTCGTTTGAGCCCAAGCACGACTGGTCCCGAAAATTCGGATTGCAGCGGGAAATACTGGGCTACATGGAGCACTGCGTCGAAAAGCACCAGCTTGGCGATCACATCCGGTTCCATTCGGAGGTTCAGGATGCCGCCTTCAGCTATCAGTCCAACCAGTGGACCGTTACCCTGACCAGCGGCGAGCAACTGACCACTGACGTACTGATTACCGCCACCGGGCAGCTCAATCAACCTGCCTGGCCAAAACTCAACGGCCTGGATCGCTTCCAGGGCACCATGTTCCATTCGGCCCGCTGGGATCATGACTACGACCTCTCCGGCAAACGGGTGGCCGTCATCGGTACCGGCGCCAGTGCCATCCAGTTTGTCCCGGAAATCGCAGCAAAGGTAAAACAGCTGGATCTGTTCCAGCGCTCGGCGGCCTGGGTGCTACCCAAGCCGGATCGGCCCTTCAAACCCTGGGAGCAGGCACTGTTCCAGAAGGTTCCGGCCTGGGATCGAATCTACCGTTACCTGATCTACTGGAAAAACGAGAGCCGGGCCCTGGCGTTTACCAAATTCAGTGGCCTTCTGGAAATCTACGCCAACCAGGCGAAACGGGAAGCGAGCAAACAGGTCACCGATCCCGCAAAACTGAAACACATCATTCCCGACTATAAAATCGGCTGTAAACGCATTCTGATTTCCAATGACTGGTATCCGGCCATTAACCGGCCCAACGTGAATCTTATTACCGATCCGATCGATCAGATTGACGAAACCGGTGTCATTACCCGGGAGGGTCACCACCATCCGGTAGATGCCATCATTTGCGGGACCGGATTCCGGGCCTCGGAATTCCTCTCACCCATCCGGATAACCGGGCGGGGCGGGAAGACCCTGAACGACGCATGGCAGAACGGCGCCACCGCGTTCAAGGGCATCACCGTCAGCGGCTTCCCCAACCTGTTCATGCTCTATGGGCCGAACACCAACCTGGCCCACAACTCCATTCTGTATATGCTGGAATCCCAGTTCCGGTACGTTCTGGACTGCCTGGAAGCCCTTGAGAAGTACCCGGGCTCCGCCATGGATGTCCGTCAGGATCGACAGGACCGCTTTACCCATGTGGTGCAACAGGGCCTAGAGGACACCGTCTGGAGCTCGGGATGTACCTCCTGGTACCTGGATGCCAATGGTCGCAATACCATCAACTGGCCGGGGTTTACCTTCACCTACCGGTTTGCCACCCGTCGTGTGGATACCGCCGATTATCAGTTCCTGTACCCGGGCCAGGCCACAGGCTAGGTGAATTTGGTCCAACCAGACTTGAAGCTCACCTGAATTCATAGGATGATTGGGTTATCGGTTGGAAGGATGATAAACACCATGCTGGAACGTATTCGCAAGGGGTCTCTGGTGGAGACTGCCATCGAGAGCCTCAGAAACGCCATCGAAAAAGGTGACTGGTCCGTTGGCGATCGCCTGCCCGTGGAATCCGAACTGTCTGACTCCCTGGGGGTTAGCCGCAATACGGTGCGGGAGGCGGTCCGGGTGCTGGTGCACGTGGGAATGCTTGAAACCCGTCAGGGGGACGGCACCTATGTGCGGGCCACGCGCGACGCCGGGGAAACACTTCGGAGAATTGCCCGCACGCAGCTGGCGGACCAGCTGGAGGTGCGAATCATGCTGGAAACCGAGGCGGCAAAACTGGCGGCTTCAAGGCGCACAGACCAGGATCTGCGCCAGATGACCAGCGCACTGGATGCCCGCGCCAGAGCCTCAGAAGATCTTCAGGCCAGGATCCGCCACGATGAGGCATTCCATCATGCCCTGGTGGCGGCCTCCCATAACTCGGCGCTGGTGGAACTTTACGATTACTTCTCCCATGCCGTCAGCCAGACGATCGAGCGCACCGAAACCGACACTGACCTGCCGGAGCCTTCCCAGGAAGACCATGAACTGCTGCTCGCCGCCGTTAGACGGCAGGATGAGGCCAAGGCGGAAAAACTGGCCAGGGAACTGTTAAAACCGAGCCTTCACGCACTCAAGAGCCGGGAGTCCTGATCCATGAAATTCAGGATCGATACCTTCACCCTACTGCTACTCGGCGCTATCGTACTGGCCACGTTCCTGCCCGCCACCGGCAAGGCCGGGGATGCGCTGGCCACAGCCGGAACGGTAGCCGTCGCCCTGCTCTTCTTCTTCCACGGTGCGGCACTTTCCCGTGAGCAGATCATTGCCGGAGCCACTCACTGGCGACTGCATATCCTGATCACATCGCTTACCTTCGTCTTCTTCCCGCTGGCGGTGCTGCCCATAAACGCGCTCAGCGACATTGCCCCCTCCTGGATGCCAAAGGATCTTGGGCTGGGTTTCCTGTACCTGGGGGTTCTGCCCTCGGCGGTCTCATCTTCCATTGCCTATACCGCGATGGCGCGAGGCAATGTACCGGCGGCCATCTGCAGTGCTGCCGCCTCCAATGTATTCGGCATGATGCTCACGCCGTTTCTGCTTTTGTTGCTGGTCAGCACCTCTGGCGGTGGCGACTTCTCGGTGGCCGAAGCATTGCAAGACATCATCCTGCAACTGCTGCTGCCCTTTGCCGTAGGCCACGCTCTCAGACCCTGGCTCGGCGGCTTCCTCGGACGAAACGAATCCCTGATGGCGCGCTATGACCAGTGCGTGATCTGGCTGATCGTCTACTCCGCCTTCTCACACTCGGTGGAAAGCGGCTTGTGGGAGAACCTGCCGCTACAGGCGATTCTGTTCGCCATCGGGCTTTGCGTGGGCTTGTTGCTGTTATTCATGGTGTTTGCCAAATTTCTGGTACGCCGATTCGGCTTCAGCCTGGAAGATGAAGCCGCCGTGGTGTTTTGCGGGTCAAAGAAGAGTCTGGCGTCAGGCCTGCCCATGGCCAAGGTTCTGTTTTCGGGGCACCCCGGCTTTGGCATGATCGTGCTCCCGATCATGTGCTACAACCAGATACAAGTGATTGTCGGGGCGATCCTCGCCCAGAAGTACCGGGAAAAGATTGAGCAGGCGAATGCGAAGCAGGTGAGCTGATGGGGGCGGCCTAGCCGCCACCCATTCCGCCAAATAAAGTGGCAAGAATCACCAGCCCGATAATCCAGCCGATCACCGCCGGCCAGAAGTTGGCCATCTGGGGTGGCTGCTCGCCCTGCTCTTCCGACATGCCGGGCTCTGGGTAATTCCGCTCGTCCGCCATGTCCGGTGCCTGTTCAACACTGAACCAACCGAACCATTCTCCAAGGAACTGGGCAACGGGCGGGGGAAAGCTGCCATTTTCCGCCATCGGGCGCAATTGAGGTTCCAGCTGGCGGCCAATCTCCTGTCGCAGTAGCGGCTGATCAGCAGGTGGCTCGCACAGGATGGCTTTCCAGATGCCGGCATCCTTGCTACGAGAGGCATCGTTCAGCAGCGCCTTGATCTGAATCACCACTTCACGGGCTATCTGGCCCTCATTGGCATCCAGCGGCCGTTCCGGCTCTGCCAATTGTTCATGAGTTCTCTGCTCGGGCTGAGCTGGCCCGGTTTCCCGCGTAACCGGCGCCGGGTTATCGCCAACCGCTTCCCGAAAGGCCTGTTCCAGGCTTCTCGCCTCGTCTTCAGAGGCGAACTTGAGCTGTTGCTCATACGCATCCTGGATTTTCCGGCGATCACCGGTTGGCTCAATTCCAAGGATTTCCCAACAATTCATACAGCTGTAACTCCCGGGCCGAGATTCATTACATTTCTGAGAGACAAAATGTCTGTAGTCCCTTACGATAGGAACCAATCATAATAAAATCGACATTACCTTTTTTCTCGGCAGATTATAGAACGTCAACCATGCATCAATCGACAAAAACGGCAGTGGTGCGTAACGACCGCCCCCTCGCAACCTGCCTCGGCGTCAGCATCGCCCTTTCCGCACTGCTACCGGCAACCGCGCTCGGGCAGGCAACCTCACCCGATTTTACGCCCGGATTACTTGCCCTTGATGGCGAAAACAGCGAAATACCGGAAGTACTGACGACAACCCGGTTGCGCCAGTCCAAACTCCGGGTTCCCGGGACCACCACCATTATTACCGGCGACATGATTCGCGACCTTGGCATCATGAACCTGGAAGAGGCGCTGCGGCTGGTTCCCGGCATGGTGGTTGGCCATTGGGGCAGCACCAACCCGGTAGCAAGCTACCACGGCACCTCCCAGTACGAACAGCGCCGACTGCAGGTTCAGATCGACGGGCGAACCGCCTACCGGATCAGCCTGGCGGACGTAGACTGGCTAAGCATGCCGGTGGCATTGGAAAACATCGAACGCATTGAAGTGAGCCGTGGACCAAATTCTGCCGCTTATGGCATCAACGCGTTTCTCGGAAGCATCAATATCATTACCCGCTCACCACAGGACACGGCAGGCGTCGAAGCCTATACCTCGGTTGGTTCTCGTGGGCACCTTCGCACGTTTACTTCCGTGGGTGATACAGATGCCGACAAGAGTTGGCGCCTGTCCTATGAAAAGCGCAAATCCAACGGTTTTGACAACCAGATTGATGACGGAAAGCTTCTCCCTTTCCATGATGGACATGACGTCAACAATTTCAATTTCGACAGCGTATTCAGAATTGACCACCAGCATTCCGTTGATGTCCGGGCAGGCGTGCTGGATGGTGTAAATGAAGAAGATCTTGAAAAATCCGGCAAACTGGGGGCGACTACCAATCCGGATGTCATCATGGATGACTACTACCTCCATGTTCGGTTTGATGGAGCAACCTCGCCGAATCATTTCTACCATATTCAGGCAAGTTATCAGAACCAGCGGCAGCGCCAGCGGTGGTCTGTGTCTGCACCTCCGGCTGAGATCAATGCAATTTTACCGACCGGATTTCCTCCCTTCCCCGAGGATCAGGGCCCGTTCATCGCTGACCTGAATGAAGACCTGGAAGAATCCCGTCAGGAAATTGAATTTCAGGACACCGTGATTTTCAGCGATCAATTCAAGCTGGTTTCCGGTGTGGGTTATCGTAAGGACTCGTTCAATTCCGAAACCTTTTTTAACGGAAAGGGGAACAATCACCAATCCCGGGTATTTGCCAATGCGGAGTACTCGCCGTTCCGTTGGTTGACTTTCAACGCAGGCGGAAACTGGGAGCGGACCACTACCACTAATGAAGACTATTTCTCCCCCCGAGCCGCGGCGAACTTCATCCTGAACAACAACCACGCCCTGCGGTTTGTCTTTTCCCGTGCAGTCAGGACACCAGATGCCTTTGAACAAAACCCCGATTGGTCCTACACACCTCGCAATGTTCAGCCACCCTTTGAAGCATTAGAAGGTCAAAGAATTGAAGTTGCAGACATTCTGGACCCGACCTCGTCCACTTACGGTCAAGAACTCGAGGAAGAATGGATTACCTCCCGGGAGATCAGTTATTTCGGCCAGTTCCGCCTTGAGCAGGCTCTGCTCTCCGTTGAAGTTCGATACTTTAACGATTATTTCCGCGACATGATCAGTGGGATTATCAACGAAGAGCAGTGGTTCATCGCCAACAACGTTGCCCTGGACCAACAAGGCGCCGAGGTGGAAGCTTCACTGGATTTTTCAGGCACGAGACTCAGGGCTACGTACGCGTATCTCGAGCAGGATAGTCGATATACCGGAGATCCCAACGCACTGTCAGAAAACAGAAAGCAACGGGCAGTTGACCTTCTGGGGCGCCTGTCTGCCCACGAATCCGGAAGTTTCGCCTGGATTCAGGATCTCCCGATGGGTTTCATGACGTCAGCGGCAGGGTACTGGACCAATGAAGTACGGGGTACCCGGTTCGAGCGTGCCGATTTCCGGTTGGCACGCCGGGTGGACAAATCCAGTTACAGTTATATGCTGGCCTTGACGGTTCAGCATTATCTCAACCCGAAACCATGGATGAGCCCTGACAACCGGATTGAGGACCATAACCAGTTCTTCGTTGAGGCTGGTATTCGTTTCTGAATTTAACAAGGAAAGCGCGAGCCCTGGACGGTATGAGGCGAAGGACAGGCACGATACACCGAGAACGGTCCGGATGCGGGTTCGGGAAACCTTTACCCAAAATCCTGTCCATTCTGCTTCTGGCCCTGTTTTCCATGGTGTCCGGAGCGCAGGAACCAGCAGGGAAAACGGTTTATTTTGCGGGGTCGGGTAACGCACCCCTTGACCAACACCTGTTCCAGCTCCTGCAGGAAGAGCTGGAGTCTGAGACGTCCCTCATCAAGGTGTCCGACGACCAGCTGGCCACGCTCGACAATGGTCCGATCATCAGTGTCGGCCCTGCAGCGTTTTCCCGTGTTCGCCAGGCGAACCGCCAGGCCCCAATACTGGCCATGCTCGTCGACAAAGCCTTCATCTCGGGCTTTGCGGAGCGCTCCCCGGGCCGCATCACGGCAGTTCTGTACGATGTACCGCTGATTCGTCAGGCGCTAACCGGCAAGTCCATCCTGCCCCAGGCGACCAAGATTGCCCTGCTGGCAACCGCAGACTCCGTTGAACTGTATGAGCCGCTGATCGATGAGCTGCCCGCCTATGGCATGTCCGCCAGGATTTTTCTGGTCGAGAGCAGCGACAAACTGATCCCGACACTGGTCCGCGCCCTCGGCTATGGTGACTTTCTGCTGGCCGCACCGGACAGCGCTGTATACAACCCCAGAACCATCAAACATATTCTGTTAACCGCCTATCGCCGTAATCAGATCGTCATCGGACCAACCCAGGCTTATGTAAAAGCGGGGGCACTGGCGTCCAGTTACGCACCTTTCCCGGAGATGGTCCGGATGGCCGGTGATTTTCTGGAGGACTACTTTGAGAGCGGTGATATGCCGCCGCCCTCCTACCCGGAAGAGTTCCGGATTGAAGTCAACACCCAGGTCGCCCGCTCCCTGAATATCCCGCTGCCAAGCCGAGAGGACATTGCCACGCGGGTAAACCGGCAGCTAACGGTTAATGGGGAGGTGTCTGATGAGTAATACCCCCCGGCAGCAGCGCCCCCTGTCACGGAAACTCCTGCTCCTTGGGGCACTTCCTGCGGTAGTGATGTTCATTGTCCTCATGGTGTTTTTCACCTCGGCCCGGCTGGAGGATGCCCGCCGCGATCTGTCCGACAGCAGTCAGATGTTTGCGGACAGCCTGGCTCCCGCTCTCGAGTATGCCGTTGTCTCCGGCAACACCCTGGCGATGGAACAGATTCTGTCCCAATCCCTGCGACGCAGCAGGGCTGACTGGATTCGGGTATCCGATGTCATGGGCGAGCAGATCGGCTTTGCTTCCCATCGACCGATCACTCCGTCTGAAGATCCGACACGCTATCAGATCTTTGAGGCTGAAATTCTCCAGCAACCCCTGGAATTCGGCTCTGAGCGGACTGCAGAATGGTTTGAACCGGACTATGGCTTCGGATCCGGTTCGGGCTCCCTGAGAGTGGGCACCGTCCAGGTGGGTGTTGCCCACGATGTCCTGGCCGATCGCCGGCAGGATATCCTCTGGACCTCCCTCGCTGTAGGCGTGGCCCTGCTTCTGTTCACGATTCTGATTATCAATCATTTCCTGAGCACCATACTCGCGCCGATCCGCGATCTGGCCGGACGGATCAGCAAACTGACCGCCGGTGACTATCAGGAGCGTCCGCTGAACACCCACCAGAGTTCACGGGAAATCGTCGCCATCGAAGAGCAGCTCAATCAGCTCGCCAACCACCTGGCGGGCCTGAGAACGGCCCGGGACCAGACCCTGGCCGCCTCGGAAGGTGCGCGCGAAAAGGCCGAATTGGCGAACCAGGCGAAATCCGAATTTCTGGCCACCATGAGCCATGAGTTGCGCACGCCACTGAACGGCGTACTCGGCATGGTGGATCTGGTTCAGGAAGATCCGCTCACCCCTCGCCAGCGGGACTATCTCAAAACCGCCCGGCAATCCACAGAAGATCTGCTCACGGTGATCGCAGACATCCTGGATTATTCACGGATGGACAGCGGAACCCTGCAACTCGAGAGCCAGGAGTTTGACCTCCGCGAACTGATTTCCAACTGTATCGCCACCTACCGTCACATGGCCGAGCAACAGGGCCTGGCACTGAGCCTGAAGTTCTACGGCGACTGGCCGTCCAATCCCGTGGTGATCGGCGATCCGGCCCGTTTTCGGCAGGTACTCGCCGGTCTGGCGGATAATGCCATCAAGTTTACCGGAGACGGTTTTATCAATGTCCAGGCCGGTTGCTTCGCCCTGGAGGATAACTGCGTCATTCTGAACTGCTCGGTCAGCGACTCCGGCTCCGGCATCCCCCTGGATCGCCTGCAGGACATCTTCAATTCGTTCGAGCAGCTCGATGGCGGAAACAGCCGTCTTTACGGCGGCACGGGGCTGGGCCTGTCTCTGGTCCAGCGCCTTGTGGAATTGATGGGCGGGCACATTCAGGTGGAAACCGATCTGGGCAAAGGCTCCTCATTCCGGTTCGAGCTGCCCTTTGAGCTGGCCAACGTTACCAGCCAACCGGATCCGGTCGGCCTACCACCCCGGGAAGCCATCAACGGAACCAGTCACGCGCTGGTGGTAGAAGACAACCCCGTGAATCAGCGGGTAGCCACCGCCATGCTCAAACGGCTCGGCTTCCAGACCGACTCCGCCAACAATGGCAAGGAAGCGCTGGAGAAAGTCACCAGCAACCATACCGGCTACGACATCATCCTGATGGACTGCCAGATGCCGGTAATGGACGGTTACGAAGCCACGCGTTATATCCGGGAATGGGAACAGAGTAACGGGCAGACCGGCACACCCATCATTGCCCTGACCGCCGATGTGCTGCCCGGAACCGAGAAGAGCTGCCTCGACTGCGGCATGAACGACTATCTGGCCAAACCGGTTCGGAAAGAAATGCTGCGAGAGGTGCTCAGCCGCTGGATTCAGCTGTAGAGCGCTCCGGCGCCCTGCCGGGCACCGGAAACGGATATCAGGCCACCGGTTCCCGCATGGTGACAAACTCTTCCGCAGAGGTTGGGTGAATACCCAGAGTCGAGTCAAATTGGGCCTTGGTGGCGCCGGCTTTGATGGCAACGGCAAGCCCCTGGGTAATCTCGCCCGCGTCCGGGCCAACCATGTGGGCGCCCAGAACCTTGTCCGTCTCGTCGTCCACCACCAGCTTCATCAGGCTTCTCTCATCCCGACCGCTGAGGGTGTACTTCATCGGACGGAACTCGGAGCGATAAATGCGCAGGCGGTGCCCGGCTTCCCTGGCCTCCTCCTCAGTCAGTCCCACGGTACCGATGTTGGGCTGACAGAAGACGGCGGTGGGTATCGCGGAATAGTCCATCTCACCTTTGCCATCGCCAAACAGCCGGCGGGACAAAACCATCCCCTGTGCGAGGGCAACGGGTGTGAGCTGTGGCGTACCAATGACATCACCGAGGGCGGTGATTGAGGGCACGGCGGTCTGGAAATGATCGTCGACCACCACGTGGCCCGAGGCGCTGAGCTGAACGCCCAGATCCGTCAGGCCGAGCCCGTCAACAAGGGCCCGCCGCCCGGTTGCCGCCATCACAAGACCGGTTTCCAGGGTTTCGCCATTGTTCAGCTGTACCCGGTAATGGGCATTTTCGGCCTCGACCGATTCAATGGTTACACCAAAGCGCAGGTTAACGCCTTTCTTGCGCATTTCCTGTTCGGTAAATCGACGAACATCACCGTCAAACCCACGCAGAAACAGGTCTCCGCGATACAGCAGTGTTGTATCCACCCCCAAACCTGCCAGGATGCCTGCAAACTCAACAGCAATGTAGCCGCCACCCCACACCACAGCCTGTTTCGGCAATTGGGGCAGATAGAACATCTCGTTGGAGGTAAGGATACATTCCTTGCCCGGTACGTCCGGGACAACCGGCCAGCTGCCGGTAGCCACGGTAATGTGTTTTGCCCGGTAGGACTTGTTGCCGACGACCACGGTATTGGCATCAGACAGTGTGGCCGTCCCTTCAATAATGGTTACGCCGGCGTTTTCAAGCAAGCGGCCATAAATGCCGTTAAGACGCTCGATCTCGGCGTTCTTGTTGGCCACCAGTTTCGGCCAGTCGAAACTGACATCATCAAGGGGCACCTGCCAGCCATATCCGGCCGCGTCTTCCAGCTCATCGTGGACATGAGCGCCATAAACAAACAATTTCTTGGGTACGCAGCCGACATTGACACAGGTTCCGCCCAGGTACCGGGATTCCACCACCGCTACCTTTGCGCCCCGCTGGGCAGACATTCGGGCAAGGCGTACACCGCCGGAACCGGCTCCGATAACAATCAGATCAAAATCCTGCTGGTCAGACACAGCTTCTCCCGTTGAACGTTAAATATCAGGTTTGGCCATGCACGGCCGCTTTGCTTTCCGGATGCACTTCCCTGAACAGCACGTGATCCTCAAAATCGCCGAGCTGTATTCTGCCAAGGCTCCGGAAACCCTCGGATTCGTAAAAGGGCAGATAACGACTGTTGCCGGTATCCAGCACCAACCCACTGCCCCGGGGATTCTCGGCACAGAGCTTTTCAACCGTTTTCAGCAACAAACGGCCATAACCCCGATGCTGGTACTTGGGATTGACCCCCATCATGGGCAACTGATGCGCCAGTGGCTGAGGCAACATGTCACGAATTTTCTCGTGGTAATCCAGATACCGGCGGGTGGAGGCAAAACCGGTCGTCAGCACCATGCGGATCCGCCAACTGATCTGGTCAGCCAGGTTCATCCGCAGTTCCGGGTCCCCGATGAACGCAACGGCAACGAGCGTGTCGTTCACCATCACGCCAATAGCATCCTGGTCGAGCTCGAAATACAGATCAATCAGTTCCCGTATGGTCGCCCGCACCCGCTGATCGTAACCGGGGCGCCGGTGGTCAAAAAGGTACTGGAACGTGGGCTCATTCCGGTAGGCGTGGTACAGAATGGATCTGGCTTCATTACGCGCCGTTTCGTCCAGGCGAACAATGGCTGGCTCGGATTTGTTCTTGTTTTCGCTGCCGTTACTCATCGCTTCCCTCTCCTGAATCAGTTCCGGACAACAGGCCCGGAATCTGTTTTTCCGAATCAGATGGCCAGTGTTAAACGAACAGACACCCGCCCTGGCTCACCGGACCTGTCCATGGCGGCCTGATCGATAACCACCCCATGGTCACCATTCAGCCGCTCCAGCCAGGACGCCACCTCTGCAAAGGGTGCGTTCTCGAGCCAGACCCGAATGGCAGCTTCGCCACTGGGCTCAAACCGTTGGAGCGACAGGCCGGCCTCACCCGCGGAACGGGTCACCAGTGCCATCAGAGCACGACCGTCCTCGGGTTTGTCGGCGGTTGCCGCCCCGCTATCGCCACCGGCATCGCCCAGGCGCTGGATGGTCGGTTCGTTCGCCTGCATCCAGGCCAGCAGCTCACCGGCATTGTCTCGCGCGGCCACTGACTGATCATTAAAGTCTGCGGCCGGGCGCCAGATCGCAAAGTACAGAATACCCAGAAACACCGCGATTGCGAGTACCATCAGAGCCTGCTGGTCACGCCGCGGCAACTGGTCGTATTGTGCGATAAGTTTTTCGACCGCCGGCTGATCTTTGATTCGGGAAATCATACCGTTAACCTCCAGAGACCGTCAGGCGGCCACGTGCACCGCTGGCTTCATTAACCACAGAACCGATCTGCGCTTCCAGCCCCTGGTTTGCCAACCCGTTTCGCAAGGCGCTCAGGCGATCATAGCTGTCTGCCCTTACATCCACGACCAGCTCACCCCGGGAACGACTGTAATTCACCGAGTTGAAATTCACGGCCTGACTCCCTGGCAGACGGGCGTATTGCTGGCCGGTGTATTTCATCAGCGTGATAAAGTCCACTTCCGGCCCGCTCGACCCGGCAACCCGTAGTTGCCCTTCGATCACGCGCCTCACGTTGCCCGCATGGGTCCGGCGATCACCGGGAAAGGCATCGCGGTAGATGGCCATGGCCTCGGTTCGCAATTCTTCGGCCTGCTTCTGGTAGTAAAACCCCATCCCCGCATTCAACGCCACCTGAATCCCGAACCAGACTGCCGCCACCGCGATCAAAGGCTTCCATGGCTTCAGGGGGCTTGTCTTGCCGGACTTCGAGGAGAACATTCCCTGGCACAGATTGACCGGCTGACACAGGTGGTGATGGTGAGCATAGGCCAGCAGTTCAAGGGGCATGAGCTCCAGGGTTTCCTTGCGAACGGCAAGACGGCCGGAGCCACTCAACTCGGCGATGGCCGATTGCTGAATATCGAACTCGTCTTCGGTGCCGTAGAGGGTTACCGGTATTTCCGCCAGCACCTCATCCTCAGAGGGTGCCGCCAGAGTGTGGGCAAACATGCCAAGGTTGGCAGACTGCATGCTCAGCCATTCGCCCCGTTCGCTGACCATCATGGCCGTCTCGCCATCCAGACAAACCGACCAACCGCCTTCGGTGCGCGGCAACAACGAGGCATCCGGATAAATAGCATCCAGGCGCAGGTGATCCCAGCCGCTGAACAGGGTTACCCACTGGCCCATGCGCTCACGGTCTATGGCCGCCACCCGGTAGCCATGCTCGGTATGGGTTCCCAGCGCCAGATGAACGGAATCGATGTCCTGGGCGATCTGTTCCTCAACCGCGTAGGGCAATGCCTGGTTGATAAAGCGGCTTTGCTTTGCGGGAATATCTGCCAGACAGTATATGGCTTCCTCGCCGGGGATAAGGCCGATCAACAGAACGTTATCGAGCGCATTCTGGCCCAGGGTCTGCTCGATGGTATCCCGACTGTCCCCGGTACCGCGGGCCTGTGCATCGCCACTGGCATCATGAAGGACCCAGTTGTACATCTGGGCACCCGGGTCCTGATCAGCGTCCGCGAACGGCGGTATGGGGCGGACGTAAAGGCGATAAGACATGATTATCCTTCTGAAATGGTAAACGGCTCTTTGGTAATTCGGTTCTTTTGCCCGGTATCCCTGTGCACCGTCCGGACTTCGCCTTCCGGAGTCCGGAACACGGTACTGACCATATTGACGACCCGGTTATCGTAGGTAATCCGCGAAGCAACTTCAAAGAACCGTGTTTGCAGTCCCAAACCGGCTGACTTGAGTCCGAGACCGGCAAACTCCGGCAGGGCCATGAAGTCCTGAATGTTCTCGAACCGTTCCTCTTCCCGCTTCTCAAGAATAGACGCAGCCTGGGCGTCCGTCAGCTCTTCATGGAGGGAGCGGATCACCATGGCCGTGGCGGTGTTTACATTGATCCCCGCGCCATTGACCGGCAGTGCTGCCACGTGGGGCCGCAGCGCCTCATAGATTTCCTCGGTCATGCCCTCGATCAGCCGTAATTCGGTCACGGTGGTAAAAGGCTGGTTGCCGGCACGATAACCGGGATCTGCCATCAGGTACTGGCCATCCTCGGCACCATAGGCGCTCACTGTCTGGTCATCCGGGTCGATCCAGTCGATCAGGGAGTCGACAGAAACGGCCGTGATGCCCAGTGCCGCAAACAGTTGCACAAAACGATCCCTGGCCACCGGGTCTACCTGGCCATTGCTACCCACCAGATCATTCAGATTCAACCGGCCACCAAGATCGTCGACCTGGATCTCTGCCACGCCATTGTCATCCAGCGGCAATACCGCCGCATTGGCGGCCCAGAACTCGTCCAGACTATCGACCATCAGGTTTGCCTCTTTGTCCTCGTCAAAATCCCTGCGCAGGATCTGACGGGCAAAGGCTTCAGCACCCAGGGCAATACTCTGGCCCTGCTGCTGGGCGAGATAGTGGCTCGCCTTGAAGACCCGGAGACTTTGCTGCTGGGTCATGCCCGAGGCGAGCATGACCACCAGAGCCATGGCCAGCAACACCATGATCAGGGCAACGCCACGCTGGCGATCAGCCGGGGCAGGAAGACACGCCATATTAACCTCCCTGCCCCGGCGAGCCGGTGTTTTGCCCCGATGGTTCTTCCGTATTCTCTTCTTCGTTCTGGTTCTCGTTCTCACTCGCCGCCTGGTTCGCCTGGTTGAGGGCACCCTGGGCAACGGAGGGATCAAAATCCGGCAGTGCGAACGTTCTCACCAGGGTTCCGAACCGCTCATGTTCCAGAGTCACTTCCAGGCCCAGGGGCAGCGGAGCCTCGGGTCGGCTGCCGGGCGTCAATCCGGCCATCACCTCATCCGTTGGCCATTGGCTCTGCCAACTGCGATTCGAATCCAGGAATCGCACCTCCAGTCGCTTGACCCCTTCCAGAAGCAGCACATCCCGGCTGTCATCCTCCTGGCCCTGATCCACCATTGGCCAGTACCTGCGGCGCAGTTCGGTGCCCGTGTACTCCCAACCAACGCGCTGCAGACCGCTGCGGCGAATACCAAGGGGGTTACGCCAGCCCTGGCGTGTCAGTAGCAGGGAAAAGTCATCCTCGCGGCTGGAAAGCGCAGGCTGGAAATCGCCGTAAATATCCCTTGCCGGTCGGTTGACCACCTGCATGATATCCCGCTCCAGCAAAAGCATGGCCCGCTGCAACCCATCGAACTGTTCAGCCAGTTCATTCACCCGGTCGCGGGAATTCACCACCCCGCTGATCACCTGCCACACCCCCAGACCGATAACGGCGGTAATCGTCACCGCGATCAAGACCTCCAGCAGGGTGAAGCCGCTCTGCTGATGGTTGCGGGAGCATCCGGGCGCAACCATCACTGTGCTCCAACAAATGCTGACAGGGTGTGAATCGGGACCGGCTCGGTGCGGTCTTCACGGTAACGGGCGACCGTTACCTCCACCCGGCGCATCTTTGCCTCGGCGGTGGCCAGTACCGCTGTGGTCACCCGCCATCGATAGGGTCCGAAGTCGGTATCCCTGGAGTTCTCGGCGATTCCCGGAAGGTTCTCCTCGAGGCGGATCTCGTTGATACGGTTGTCCGCCAGCCAACTGGCCAGGGTCTTGTCCCGTACCCGTTCATAACTGGAGATATACTGGCTGCCCACCTCAGCCGCCGCCGTCGCGATCAGGCCGAAAACAAGCAGCGCAACGAGCACCTCGATCAGCGTAAAGCCTTTCTGCGTTTTCACCCGCTGCCCCCGTCATCGCCCGGTTTCCGCCACTCCATGGGCGACACACCGTCGGAGGCCAGTACGTGCAGGGTGTCTGAACCGCTTCCAACGGTAAATTCCAGTTCAAACGGTGTTGTTTCGCCACTGGAGAAGAACACCACGTCCGGGAGCAGAGTGTCCTCGGCCGACGCCAGTCTTGGCGCATCACTTTCAATGAACTCGGTCACCGTCAGCCACTCCGGAAGGCTCCGGGCCCGGAACATTCGTTCGCCGGAAGCCTTCCAGTCGCCAGTCTGGTCCTGGAAGGCGACAAACTGATAGCCGTCCTCCTGAATCCGCAGCCCGAGCTCAAGATTATTGAGCACCGCCTGCTCGGAAGCCGTCTGCATCAACAGATACAGTTCCCTGACTTCGTTTTCCAGCTCGCGCTGCTGGGAGCTTCCGCCCATGGTAAACACAGCAAGGGCGGCCAGCAGCCCCACAACCACCAGGACCACCAGTATTTCAATCAGGGTGAAACCGGTCTGTCGGGAGCTGACCTGCACTGTGTTTTAGCCCTCGATGTCCCAGACACTGATGTCGGCTGCGTCGCCGTCGCCACCTTCCTGGCCATCAGAGCCGTAGGAGTAAAGGTCATAAGGGCCTTCAGTACCCGGGCTTACGTATTGGTATTCCGCGCCCCAGGGATCTTCCGGCACACTCTTCATGTAACCGTCAGAGTTCCAGTTCTTGGGTTCCGGGCTGCCGCTGGGCTTTGACACCAGCGCTTCGAGGCCCTGCTGGGTGGACGGATAATGACTGTTATCCAGGCGATAGAGATCCAGTGAGTTCGCAATGTTCCTCAACTGGGTTTCCGCTACGGTGACTTTTGCCTGATCGCTCCGGCCCATGATGTTGGGCGCCACGATGGCGACCAGCAGGCCGAGGATGACCATAACCACCATGATTTCAATCAGGGTAAAGCCCCGGTTGCGGTTTTGTGTATTCAGGTTCTTGATCGTCATTGTCTCACTCGTCATTGGCATGGATTCCTTTCGGTTCGGATGCGTCTCCTGACAATCCGGCGCGGGTATCATCCCACGAGGTTACTCATATTCAATATCGGAAGCATGATGGCCAGAACAATGATCAGCACCACCACCCCCATTACCAGTAGCATCATCGGCTCGAACAACCCGACAATGGCTGCAATCTTGGACTGCAGGGTGTTTTCCTGCATGCGCGCCGTGCGCTCCAACATGCTGTCCAGCTCACCACTGGCCTCCCCGCTGGCAATCATGTGCAGCATCATCGGCGGAAAATAACCGGTCTGGTCCAGTGAACGGTGAAGCGAGCCACCTTCACTGACTTTTCTCGCCGCATCCCGGAGTTCCTGCCTCAGATAATCGTTGGAAAGAACCTCACCGGCAATGCGCATGGCTTCCACCAGCGGCACACCACTGGTCGTCAGGATGCTAAGGGTGCTGGCATACCGGGCGGTATTAACACCGCGCACCATCCCGGAAAACAACGGCAGATGTAACAAGCGCTTGTGAAACCTGAGCCGGAACCCGGGCTTGGTCAGGAAGAACCGGAACACCATCAGCGCTCCAACCAGCAGTATCAACAGGTAGACACCGTAATCCGCCAGAAATTCCGATACCGCCAGCATCACCATGGTCAGCGTTGGCAGTTCCTGCCCCTGCTTCAGAAACACATCGATAATGTCCGGCACCACGTAGGTCAGCAGGAACACCACGATCGCGATGGCGACAATACTGAGAATGATGGGATAGATGGCTGCCAGCTGAATTTTCTGACGGGCTTCCTGCCGGCTCTCGGTGTAATCCGCCAGACGGTTCAGCACCAGGTCCAGATGGCCGGCATGCTCACCGGCGGCAACCGTCGACCGGTAGAGCCGCGGAAACGCGCGCGGAAACTCCCCGAGGCTGTCTGCCAGCGTGTAGCCCTCCATGACCTTGGCACGAATCGCAATCAGCATGCTGCGAATTCGGGGTTTCGGAGACTGCTGCGCTGCGGCCGAGAGCGCCTGCTCGATGGGAATCCCGGACTGGATGAGCGTTGCCAACTGGCGGGTAACCAGGGCCAGGTCCGCGGCGGCCAGTGAACCCCGACTGCTCAGGGGGTTGCTGCGGGACTGCTTCTCGGCCGCCGGTTCCACCGCCAGCGGGGTCAGACCCCGTTCACGAAGCTGCTGACGTACCGCCCTGGGGGCGTCGGCTTCAACAACGCCATGTTTCTGTTTGCCCCGCGCATCCAGCGCCTTGTATTCGTATGCTGGCATGGTTTACTGACCCCGGTGCGTAACGCGGAGCACTTCTTCCACCGTGGTGACACCGTCCAGTATTTTCTGTACACCGTCTGCGTGAATGCTCGGGCCGTGCTGGCGGGCGACCTTTTCCAGGTCCAGCTCGCCGGCCCGTTTGTGAATCAGCGAACTGATTTCCTCGGAGATCTCCACCACCTCGTAGATGCCAATACGCCCGCGATAGCCGAGCTGGTTGCAATGGGTGCAGCCTGTGGCCCGGTAAATGGTCGGCGGATTGGCAGGATCCTGCTGCAGGAACTCGCAATGCTCTTCCGTAGGCGTGTAAGGTTCGCGGCATTCCTTGCACAGAACGCGCACGAGGCGCTGGGCAACAATACCCACCAGGCTTGAAGAAATCAGGAACGGCTCGATACCCATATCCATAAGCCGGGTGATGGCACCCACCGCGGTATTGGTGTGCAACGTGGAAAGCACAAGGTGGCCTGTCAAGCTCGCCTGTACCGCGATCTCTGCCGTTTCCAGGTCACGGATCTCACCGATCATCACAACGTCGGGATCCTGACGCAGAATGGCACGAAGGCCCCGGGCAAAGGTCATGTCCACTTTGGTGTTGACCTGGGTCTGGCCAATCCCAGGCAGGTTGTATTCGATGGGGTCCTCAACCGTCAGAATGTTCCGGCTTCGGTCATTGATTTCCTGCAGGGAGGCATACAGCGTGGTGGACTTACCGGAACCGGTCGGGCCGGTCACCAGCAGAATTCCGTAGGGCCGGTAAATCAGCTTGCGAAGGACTTTCAGGTCCCGCCCCGCCATTCCCAGGGATTCCAGGCGAATGGCGCCGGCCTGCTTGTCCAGCAAACGCAACACCACCCGCTCGCCGCTCGAAGACGGCATGGTAGACACCCGGATATCCACCTCGCGCCCGGCAACCCGCAGCGCAATCCGGCCGTCCTGGGGAACCCGTTTCTCGGCGATATCCAGCTTGGCCATAACCTTGATCCGTGACACCAGCAACGGGGCCAGCGCCCGCTTTGGCTCAACCACTTCCCGCAGCACACCATCCACCCGGAAACGAACCACCAGCCGCTTTTCATAGGTCTCAATGTGAACATCCGAGGCACTGGTTTTTACCGCCTCGGTCAGGATCGCGTTGATCAGACGAATGATTGGAGCGTCATCTTCCTGCTCGAGCAGGTCCTCGGTTTCGGGCACAGAATCCGCCAGCGAGGCCAGATCCATGTCGTCACCGATACCTTCCACCATCTGCATGGCTTCGGCGGAGTCGTTCTGGTAGGCAGAATTCAGGGCCTGATCGAACCGGTCCGGATCAATGGTGGCAAAACGGGCTCGCCCACCACTGATTCGGTTGGCTTCAGCCAGCGCCGAGTGAGACGCACCGGGCCGAACCAGAATGACCGGCTCGCCAGCGTCCGAACGGGTCAGGATTACTCCGTTGCGCTTGGCAAAAGTAAAGGGAAGACGGCCCAGCGGAGCATCCTGCGGCTGAAGTTCAGTGTCTGTGGTCAAGGTCGTCCTCGTTCGTGAAACCCTTTTTGATTCAATCAATTCAGAAAGGCTACCACAGGATATGGACCCGCTGAATAACTCTATACACTATACTGCCAATAAAACGTTGCAGTCTGATAACCTGTGAGCTTTTTCGCGGCCCACAAACTTGCATTCAGGATGATCAATGCTCCTACACAATGAACGGCTCCCCCTGATCCTTGCGCTTCTGGCAGGGGCTGCCATGGTGGCCGTGACGGCCTGGCAGGGTTACCGTTTCTGGCAGATGGAAAGCCAGCAAGGTCATTATGGCACGGTCCAGCCACTGGCCTCCGAATCGATGGCCTCCATGGAGCAACCCGACGTGAACCTGTCATCCCTCGATCTGTTCGGGGCCGCCTCTGCAGACAGCGAGCCCGTGGAGATCGATACCGAAAACCTGCCCGAAACCAACCTCAGGCTGTTTCTTCGGGGCGTTCTCGCCGCCGATGGGGAGTTTCCGGGGAGTGCGCTGATTGAAGACGACAAAAGCAAGACCGAAGCCTATCTGGTGGGTGATGAACTGCCCGGTAACGCTTCCTTGCGTTCGGTGCACCCGAATCGGGTGATTATCGAACGCTCCGGAAAACTCGAAAACCTCTATTTCCCCGAATCGGAAGACCGCAGCGGTATCTCCTTCACCGCTGACGAGGAGGATGAACCGGCCCCTGCCGCACAGCCGGCTTCGTCTACATCGCCCTCAAGAGCGCCAGCCACCGCCACCAGCGATGAGCAGCGTCGGGAGGAAATCCGCCGGCGCCTTGAGCAGCTCAGGGAACGCCTACGGAATAATAACTGAGGCGCCCCATGGAAACGGCCGCTCTCCACATCCGCCGCCGTTCCAGCCTGCTGCCTGCGCTACTACTTCTCGTTTCTGTTGTCGGGGCGTTTGAACTGGGCTCCCGGCTGATGAACTACGTCCAGGAAGAGTTCGGCAGCGAAGCCCACCAACGCCTGGAAAACTGGCAACGCCTTCACGCGCTCGCGTCGAACGCACCCGTTGACCGGCAACTCCGGCTGGTCAACTCGTTCTTCAATCGGGTCAATTTTGTCAGTGATATCCGCCATTGGGGCGAAGAGGACTACTGGGCCACACCGGTGGAACTGCTCACCACCAACGGAGGCGATTGCGAGGATTTCTCCATCGCCAAATACCTGACCCTGAAATCCATGGGGGTACCCGACGAACAGCTGCGTATCGTCTATGTCAAAGCCCTGGAGCTGAATCAGGCCCACATGGTGTTGGCCTGGTATCCGGAACCGGACGCGGATCCGCTGATTCTCGACAACCTTATAAACGAGATTAAGCCTGCTTCTCAACGCACTGATCTTGAACCGGTTTACAGCTTTAACGGTGAAGGCCTCTGGCTCAATCAGTCCGGCGGGGAGCGGACCAGAATCGGCGAAGCAGGCAAACTGTCCCGCTGGCAGGACCTGAACAGCCGGCTGACCGAATCCCTTCGGCCCTGACACCGCACCTCCAAGGACGCCCGCTGGCGGCAAATGACAGCGACCCTGGCGCTAACCGACAACAGCCAAAGGCACAGACCCGCTAGAATGCGCGACATTCGATTCAATCTGGAGAACTCACGATATGCGACGCTGGAACGGCTGGGGCGACGAAGGATTCAATCTGGCAATGCCGGAACAGGGCCAGGATTTTCTGGCATCCCGAATCGGTAACGGCCAGCCGTTAACCGACGCCACCCTCGAATCGGTCTGCGCCAAAGTTCCGGAAACGCGCCTGAACCCGCCAGCAGAGCTGGCAGCCCTGATGGACACCAGCCCGGAAGCCCGTGTTCGGCATGCCCGTGGCCAGAGCCTGGCTGACTGGCTGGCCATGCGCAGTGGCGAGTTTGGTGTATTTCCGGACGGCGTTGCCTCTCCCTCTGACAGTGACGATGTCCGAACACTGCTTTGCTGGGCAGCGGAGCACGATATCAAACTGATCCCCTACGGCGGCGGCACCAGCGTCGCCGGCCATATCAATCCCGTGGATACCGGCGAGCCCGTGCTGACCGTGGATATGGGCAGAATGAATCGCCTGCTGGATCTGGACCCGGACAGCCAGATTGCCACTTTCGGAGCCGGCACACCCGGTCCCCTGGTGGAATCCCAGCTTCGCGCCCACGGCTATACCCTCGGGCATTTCCCGCAGTCCTTCGAGCTTTCCACCATTGGAGGCTGGGTGGCATCCCGTTCCAGCGGACAACAGTCTTTACGCTATGGCCGCATTGAACAGCTCTTTGCCGGTGGCCGCGTTGAAACCCTTCAGGGCACCCTCAACCTGCCAACGATTCCCGCTTCCAGCGCTGGCCCGGATATCCGCGAGATAATTCTCGGTTCCGAGGGTCGCATCGGCCTGATTACCGAGGTAAAGGTGCGTGTGACCCCCCTTCCAGAGCATGAAAGCTTTCACGTGGTGTTCTTCCCGGACTGGGACAGTGCCCACACCGCCAGCCGTTTGCTGGTTCAGAACCGCACCCAGTTGTCCATGCTCCGGTTGAGCAACGCCATCGAGACCGAAACACAACTCGCGCTGGCAGGCCATCCCGCGCTCATAGGCATTCTCGAGCGTTTCCTCTCGCTTCGGGGCGCGGGTGAAGGCAAATGCATGATGACCTTCGGCGTTACCGGAAGCCGGCGGCAGACCAGAAACGCCCTGAGAGAAGCCCGCAGCATCTGCAAGAGCCACAACGGGGTCTACACTGGCACCCGGCTGGGAGACAAATGGGCGGCCAAGCGGTTTACCATGCCCTACCTTCGAGAGGCCCTCTGGCAGATGGGCTATGCTGTCGACACCCTGGAAACCGCTACCGACTGGGACAACGTCGACAATCTGCTTGGGCTGATTGAGGCCAATCTTCGTGAGGGTCTGAAAGACCAGCAGGAGAACACCCATGTCTTCACTCACCTGTCCCACTTCTACAGCCAGGGCTGCAGCATCTATACCACCTATGTGTTCCGTGTGGGGGACAGCTATGACGAGACCCTCGCCCGCTGGCAAAGGCTCAAGACCAGCACATCCGAATTGATCGTGAACAACCGCGGCACCATCAGCCACCAGCACGGGGTTGGCAAAGACCACGCGCCCTATTTGCCCGTCGAGAAAGGGGAACTGGGCATGCTCGCCATCAGATCCCTGTGCAACACCTTTGACCCGAACGCCATCCTGAATCCCGGCACGCTGATCGAACAGGAGCAGAGGTGCGAAGGAGGCCAGACATGAACCGCTCGGAAATCCTTGACGCCCTGGGCACCGGCAGCACCGAATTCGATGTAGTGGTCGTCGGAGGCGGCATCACTGGCGCTGGCGTTGCCAGGGAGGCCGCAGGAAGCGGTCTTCGCACGCTTCTGGTTGAACAGAAAGATTTTTCCTGGGGCACGTCCAGCCGCTCCTCAAAAATGGTTCACGGCGGCCTGCGGTACCTGGGCAGTGGTCACTATGGCCTGACCCGGGACGCCGTTCGTGAACGGCAACGCCTGATGGCCGAGGCGCCGGGGCTGATCGACCCACTGCGTTTTATCATGCCCCATTTCAAAGGCCAGTTTCCGGGCCCCCGGCTGTTCCAGACCTTGCTCCGGGTCTACGATTTCATTGCCCGCAACCACAGCCGGCATTTTTTGAGCCCAAGCGAGGCCATGCTCTGGGTGCCCGGCCTGACCGCTGAAAACCTGTCCGGCGCCAGTGGCTTTACCGACGCGGTAACGGACGACTCACGGCTGGTTCTGCGCCTGATTGCGGAAGCTCGCCGGGACGGCGCCCTGTGCCTGAACTACACCCCTGCGCTTGAGATAAAACGCACCGCCGGTCAGGTCTCCGGATTGCTGGTGCAGCCAGAAGAAAGCGACACGCCCATTGAAGTCTTCGCGCCGCTGGTCATCAATGCCACCGGAGCCTGGGCCGATCGGCTGCAATCGGGGGACCAGTCCGATAACACCATGAACATCCGGCCCCTGAGGGGAAGCCACCTGGTGTTGCCCTGGTCCTGCCTGCCGGTGTCCTGTTCGGTCTCGCTGTTCCACCCGGAGGACGGTCGCCCGGTTTTTGCGTTTCCCTGGCTGGGAACAACGGTGCTGGGCACCACCGATCTTGATCATCACGGAAGCCTTGATCAGGAACCTGTGATCTCTGAAGCCGAAACGTCCTACCTGCTTGAAATTGCCTCACGGCTGTTTCCCGGCAACGGCATCTCCCATGGCGATATTCTCTCAACCTGGGCCGGCGTTCGACCGGTGGTGACGGACGGAACGGGCAAGGCACCTTCCAAAGAGAACCGGGAACACGAACTACGTGCAGACCGGGGGCTGATCAGTATTGCCGGCGGCAAACTCACCACGTTCAGGGTAATCGCCAGGGAAGCCCTGGCCAGAGGCCTCGGCACCCGGGCAGAGAACCTTCTCCGGCCCGGGGCCGAGCCGGTTTTTCAGCCAATCGGAGCATTGAAACGACCGACAGGGGTTAGCCACCAGACCTGGCGAAGACTGCAAGGGTTCCATGGCCCGGAGCTGGACAAGGTGATCGCATCAGGCCCCATGGAGCCGGTGACGCCAGGTTCGGCCACCGACCTGCTCTGGGCCGAACTCTGCTGGGCCTGCCAGAAGGAAGATGTGGTGCATCTCGACGACCTTCTGCTGCGACGCACCCGGCTTGGCCTGACTCTGCCGGAGGGAGCCAGGGCCCTGCTGCCCGGGATCCGGCAGCATTGCCAGCCCTTGCTTGGCTGGGACGACCAGCGGTGGGAACAGGAAGAAACCCGTTACCTCGGAATCTACCGCAGCGCCTATTCACTACCGGCCAGGGAGGCCTCGGATGGCAACTGAGCCACTGATCCTGGCCATCGACAACGGCACCCAGAGTGTCCGTGCCCTGCTCTTCGATACCCGGGGCAACCTGGTGGGTAAAGGCAAGCAGGATATCGACCCCTATTTTTCCAGGGAACCGGGCTGGGCCGAACAGCATCCGGACTACTTCTGGACACAGCTGGGCGAAGCCTGCAAATTGCTTTGGGGTTCCACCACGGCAACACCGGACCTGGTTGCAGGCGTCACGGTTACCACCCAGCGGGGCACTGTCATAAACCTGGATGAAAACGGCCAGCCTCTGCGACCGGCCATCATCTGGCTAGACCAGCGCCATGCCAGGGTTGAGGGGCCGGTCAAAGGACCATGGGGATGGCTGTTCAAGCTGGCGCGGCTTGAGGACACTATCAACCGGTTCCGCGAGAAAACCCAGGCCAACTGGATCGCCCAGAACCAACCCGAGATCTGGGCCAGAACCCGGCATTTCGTTCTGCTCTCCGGTTACCTCAATTACCGACTGACCGGTGAGTTCAAGGACTCCACGGGCAGCCAGGTCGGTTATTTGCCCTTCGACTATAAAAAACACGCCTGGGCCGGCCCGAGGGATTTCAAGTGGCAGACCATGCCGGTCAAACCCGCCATGCTTCCGGAGCTGGTGGCACCCGGGGAAACCCTGGGTCATCTGACCGACGAAGCCTGCCGGCATCTGGGCCTGCCTCAAAGCCTGCCCGTGATCGCTGCGGCCTCTGACAAGGCCTGCGAGATTCTCGGCTCCGGCGGACTGACACCGGACATCGGTTGCATGAGCTACGGTACCACCGCCACCATCAACACCACGAGCCAACGATACGTTGAGCCAATCCGGTTCATGCCACCCTACCCCTCGGCGCTGCCAGGCCATTATTCCACGGAGGTCATGATCTACCGGGGCTTCTGGATGGTGAGCTGGTTCAAACGCGAATTTGGCCTGCGGGAACAGAAAATCGCCGAACAGCGCGGTATCGAACCTGAAATGCTGTTCGATGAGTTGGTAAAAGCCGTGCCGCCGGGCTCCATGGGCCTGATGCTGCAACCCTACTGGTCGCCGGGCGTACGCCAGCCGGGACCAGAAGCAAAGGGCTCTATCATCGGGTTCGGAGATGTACACACCCGGTCGCACATCTACCGGGCCATTCTTGAAGGGCTGGCGTACGCGCTGCGTGAGGGAAAAGAAAAAATAGAAAAGCGCAGCGGCGTGAGAATCAGAAGGCTCCGGGTTGCCGGTGGCGGCTCCCAGAGTGATGCCGCCATGCAACTGACCGCCGATGTGTTCGGACTGCCGGCCGAACGGCCCCACACGTACGAGACCTCCGGGCTGGGTGCTGCCATCGACGCTGCAGTGGGTCTTGGCCTTCACCCGGACTTTGACACAGCCGTGGCAAACATGACCCGGGTTGGCGACGTTTTCCATCCCAACGAAGAAACCCGGGCCCTTTACCAGCGGCTCTACTCTGAGGTTTACCTGAGGATGTACCCCCAGCTGCAACCGCTGTATCGGAAGATTCGGGAGATTACCGGCTACCCCGCTTGACCAATGTCAAATTCCAGGCTGTATATAGTCGCTACATAGAAGATTGTGCTATACAAATAGCCATGAGATCTATCCCCAACAGCCCGACATCCGACTCTCTGGCCGATAAAAGCACCGGCGCCGGAACATTGGTCGCTGCACCCCAACTGTTAGGCATCGTTCTGACGCTTGGTGTGCTCAACCTCATTGCCGGCGAGAACTTTCTGCTCTTTCATTCCCTCGCCGAAATGCTCCGGATCGTGGTCCTGGTCGGGATCTTTGCCCTGGCCTGGCATACCCGCCACTGGGCAACGAACAATTTCCTCGGAGTCATCGGAACCGCAGCCATTTTCATTGCCGGCCTGGAACTCTTGCATACCCTGAGCTACAAGGGCATGGGCATCTTCCCGGCAGATAATGCGAACCTTCCGACACAGCTCTGGGTTTCATTCCGATACCTGGAAGGTACGGCGTTCCTCCTGGCGGCGTTTTCCATAGGCCGGCAGATCAATCTGTTTGCAGTGTTCGCCTTCTTCAGCTCCGCGACAGCATTGCTGATTGCCGCTATCTTCACAGGCTCCTTCCCGGACGCCTTCATTGAGGGTGAAGGGCTTACCCGCTTCAAGATAGCATCCGAATACGTGGTCATTTCCTGCCTGCTGTTCTCAGCCGGGCTCATCTATCGTAAATCCGACCATTTCGACCCTCGAGTACTTCGGTTACTGCTTGCTTCCCTGCTCTTCAATGCCCTGTGTTCCGTCGCCTTCACGCAATATGTCAGCGTCTATGGGTTCAGCAATGAGCTGGGCCACTACCTTTTGTTCCTCTCTGCGTACCTGATCTACCGGGCGGTGCTGGTAACCGGACTTGTGGATCCTTTCAATCTGCTGTTCCGGGACCTGCAAACCCAGAAATTGGCGTTAGACCGGTTACTCGAGGAAAAAAGCGCACGCCTGCTGGAAAGCGAAAGCCTCAAGAATACCTTTGTCGACCATTCCCCGGCGGTCATCTTTCTGCTCGATAATGACCGTCGGTACACCCTTGTGAACCCGGCCTTCGAGCGTTTACTCAAACGCAATTCGGCCCGGATACTTGGCCATACCGTTTTCGACCTTTTCCCTGAACACATTGCCCGGACCCTGGACAACAATGCGGAGCAGGCATGCCGGGAAAAACGCCCGGTAACGGTGACCGAGGAAGTCGACACGGGGGTTCGCAGGCACCTCTTTGAAACGGTTCATTTCCCGCTACTCAACGAACAGGGCGACATCACCGGTAGCGGTGCTATCGCGACTGACGTCACCGAACGAAACGCCGATCTCGCCAGAATCGAATACCTTGCCCATTACGACCCGCTCACCGGGTTATTCAATCGGAGCCACTTCGAGGAAGTTGCCAGAAAACGCCTGAACGGCAGCTCAGCCGATGGCAGGCATTTCCTCCTGATCTATCTGGACCTCGACAATTTCAAAGACATCAATGACTCACTCGGACACCTGGTCGGCGACGAGATGCTGAAACAGATCGGGCAACGCCTTCAGGCCATGGCCGGAAATTCCAGACTGGTGGGCAGGTCCAGTGGTGACGAGTTCTTCCTGCTCGTGGAGATTGATCCCGGGCAGCATTCGGTCCGGGATGAAGCTGAGACCATACACCAGCAGTTCTCCGAGCCCTTTGAGGTTGGTGAGCATCAGCTAAAAACCACGGTTTCCATGGGCATCTCGGTAGCCCCCGAGGATGGAACTGATTTTCCGACTCTCTTCCGAAACGCCGACACGGCCATGTATGTGGCCAAATCCGACGGTCGGAATACGTTCCGTCTTTTCGACATTTCCATGCAGGAAAAGGCCGTTGAACGTCAGCACTTGCTGATGGAGCTCCGGGGAGCACTCCTGCGGAACGAGCTGCACATTCATTACCAGCCGCAACTGGAGCTCGCGACCCGGACGGTTATCGGTGCGGAAGCCCTGATCCGGTGGAATCACCCCAGGCTTGGAAACGTATCGCCGGCAAGGTTTATTCCGATCGCAGAAGAAAGTGGACTGATCGTGGAGATCGGGGAATGGGTCATCCGGGAAGCCTGCAAACAGGCAAGGACCTGGCTGGAGGTTTCCAGCACGCCAATCACGATTGCCGTCAACCTCTCGGCCATCCAGTTCCAGCGTGAAGACCTCTGCCCGAAGGTTGCGGCAATACTTGATGAAACAGGGCTGCCACCGTCTTTGCTTGAACTTGAACTCACCGAATCCGTGCTGGTGGGTGACGAGGCACGCGTTGTGGAGACGGTTCAGCTTCTGAAGGACCAGGGCATAAAACTCGCGATTGATGATTTCGGTACCGGCTACTCCAGTCTCTCGTACCTAAACCGTTTCGCGATGGACAAACTGAAAATCGATCAGTCCTTCATTCGTGACATGGAAACCGACAAAGGCAGCGCGTCTCTGGTGCTTGCCATCATCAGACTGGCCCACAGCCTGGGCATTAAAGTCATTGCCGAAGGTGTGGAAACCCGACAACAAACCGAGCACCTCGACCGCCTGTCCTGCGATGAAGTGCAAGGCTACTACTTCGGAAAACCGATGAGCCCGGAGAACTTCACAGCCTTTATCAAAGGGGAAGTTCTCCAGGAACCAGACTGATTACTGGCCGCAGACTTTTTCTGCCACCAGCTCGGCAGTAATCGCCGAGAGCGTCCAGCCAAGGTGCCCGTGACCGGTGTTGTAGAACACCGTTGGCAAACGCCCGGGCCCTACCCTTGGCATCATGTTGGGCAGCATGGGTCGTAATCCGGCCCAGGGAACAACCTTGCGCGTACAGACACCGGGGAAACACTGCTCGACCCAGCGGGTCAAAGGCCGGATCCGGTCATCCTTGATATCGCGGTTGTAACCGCTGAACTCGGCGGTACCGGCAACCCGGAAACGACCATCGCCCAAGCGACTGGTGACGATCTTGGTGGCATCATCCAGCAGACTGACCGTTGGTGCCGCTTTCTGTGAGGCTTCGTCGTCCAACTCAACGGTAATGGAATAGCCCTTCACCGGATAGATGTTCACCCGGTCGCCCAGCTTTTTCGCGAGCCCGCGACTGCCAACACCGGCACAGATCACCACACCATCGAAGGTATCCCGGGATTGCTCGGTGCCGTCGTGAGCGGTAACCCAGGCATTACGCGCATCGGCGCTCAGCTCGGTCACCGTGTGGCCGTAGCAGGTTTTAACGCCAAGCCGCAGGATGGCATCGGCAAGCCCGTTGGTGAACTTGTGAATATCACCGGTGGAATCGCTCTCGGTGAAAAAGCCCCCGTAGTAGGTGCCGGCCAGCGTGGGCTCGATGGATTTCATTTCCTCCGGGGTAACCGAACGGCGCTCCAGGCCACCGGCAGCCAGCAGGCGTGACACTTTGGCAGCGTGATCAAACCCGGCCTTGTCCCGATAGATATGCAGGATCCCCTGCTTCTTGAGATCGAAATCAATGCCCTCTTCCTGTGCCCAGGCGAACAGATGGTCACGGGCAGCAATGGCCAGACGGGCGGTTTCCGTGGTGTTTTGCTCGTACTGGGGAATGGCGGCGATGAATTCGGCGAACCAGCTCAGCTTGTGCCAGGAAGGCTTGGGATTGACCAGCAAAGGGGCGTCCCGGCGGGACATCCATTTGATGCCCTTCATGACGGTTTGCCAATTGTTCCAGACTTCCGCATTCGAGGCCGATAGCTGGCCACCGTTGGCGAAGGAGGTTTCCATCGCCGCATAGCGATGTTTCTCGTAAACCGTGACGTCAAGCCCGCGCTTGGCAAGGGTGTAGGCCGTGGTAATACCAGTGATACCACCGCCGATTACAGCGATTCGCTTCATTCCAGTCTCCGTGAGCGCCCAGGGTTTCCTCTCTGCTCGAAATGGCAGAAAGCACCCCTTCCGTCACGGGACCTGAGAGATTCACGGGCCGGTTCAGAAAAACCGGTCGCTTGCTCCTTCGGTGTGCCGACTGACGCGATTGTCGACAGCTCTTCGGAAAGTATTCATGTCAGCGGTCCTTTTGCCTGAGAGTTTCCGGGGCAGTTGCTCCTTCGGCGCTGATCGCAAGCGATTCAGTCTCTCCCGCAGACATGTCTGATTGGTAATAAACGCCAATCAACGGAAATAAACATAGCAAATAACCGGGGGGCATGGAACCAGGCCGCTGCACAGCCCCGGCAGGATCAGGGAACAAAAGAGACCAGCGATTTTGGTCCATCAACCCAATCAATGGCTATATTTAAATGAAATTTGGTTATGCTATTTTGAGATAGGATTGATTAACCGAAGACGATGAGGGATGACAAATGAAGAAGACAGGAATTCTGGCCACCACAATTATCGGCTTGGCGTTCGCCGGCACCAGTGTCGCCCAGATGAGCGTAGAAGATCAGATCGAGGCGCGCCAGGCGGCGTATCAGTTCATGTCCTGGAATATGGGTAAGATCAAGGCACAGGCAGTAGACGAGGAAGTGGAGTTCAACCCGCAACAAATCGTAGCGGCAGCCAACGCCATCGCCGCGGCAGCAAACTCAGGCCTTGGCGCCCTTTACAGCCCCGACTCTGCAATGGACAAGGCTGAGGATACCCGTTTGAAGCCCGAATTCTTCGAGCAGCCTGAAAAAGCACGGGAAGTCGGCGGTAACTTCGTTCGTGAAGCGAACAAACTGCAGGAAGTTGCGGCCAGCGGAGACAAAGCAGCCATCGCCCAGCAGTTTGCGGCGGTCGGCAAGAGCTGCAAGGCCTGCCATGATAACTTCCGCGCAGACTGATCCAGCCAGCGATTACCAACCAAGATCCTGAGGTGCAGCCTCAGGCGCCGGCGGCGGGGGAATCAACTCGCCGCTGGCAAACGCAACCAAAACAGCACTGAGACAGAGCGCTAGAACGAAGGCTCCGATCCCACCCCCTTCCGCGCTTTTGCCACGATGGTCGCTGGTTGACACTTTCCCCGTAACCATCGGCTTGATCAGATTGTTCTTTCGCGCCAGCGTGTAGAACATCACTGCCCCGATGTGCAGGACAATCAAGCCATAAAGGTACCATTCAGACCGTCTGTGCCAGCCGCTGAGGGTATCGCTCAGATCCGATGAAATCAGGGGATAGAGGGGTCCGTTAAAAGAAACCTCATCATTCGCAAATAACCCCGTGACCGCCTGGAACCCGAACAGACCGATCATCGCCAAAACAGACAGAGCGCCCAGTGGATTGTGCCCGATGCCCTGCCATTGGCCCTGTATGTAGGATTTCAGCGCTCTCGGGCCCGGTACAAAAACCGAGAACCGGGCATAGGTTGAGCCAATAAATCCCCAAGTCAGGCGAAAACCGAGCAACCCGACCGTTGCAAGCCCGAACCGCTCGTGCCAGACCATCCAGTCTCCACCGAGCTTGATCGAAATCAGAGAACCGCAGACAGCCACAACGAGCAGCCAATGAAATGCTCTCAAGGGCAGATCCCACAGGCGAATACTTGTCATGGCGTCTCCCGGAGAACAGTCACACTCTTACGAATTACGAGATACTTCTAAAACCCAACCCAAGGTCGCGAACATAGTAAATAACCGGGAGCCAGGAAACCAGTCGCTGCAAAGGTCTGCCAGGATCGGTTAAGGTAAAGCTATGAAAGCCGCCTCGAAGACTCGCAGACAGTTAACGCAGCAACTTGAGCAAGCCCGTGACTACGAGCAATGGTGCGAGGCCGCCACCGCGCTCGACGACCTGGACGGCCTGCTGGCCTGGCGCGAGCAGGAAGAAACCGGAATGCTGCACGAAAGCCTGATGCGCAAGCATATGGCCAGCATGGACCATTGCCGGCAAAACGGGGATGCCCGGCGCTTGATCCGGGTCTTGCAGGAGAGTCTGTACCGCCATCTCGGGGAACTATCCAACCCCGACCTGTACACCGTCGCCCGTAGCGGCACTAACCGTCTGGTGGCTGAATTCCTGGACGCGGTCGAGACGTCCATGGCATTCATTTGTGACCACCCCATTCCAGACGTCACAACCGCCCGAAAGCTGAAAATGTTCCGGGACGCCGAGAGAGTCTATGGCCGGCCGGCGCTCATGCTCAGCGGCGGCGCGGCTTTCGGTATTTACCACATTGGCGTCACCCGGGCACTCTGGCGCGAGGATCTGCTGCCAAATGTCATGGCCGGCTCCAGTATGGGGGCGATCGTGGCAGGCGCCATCTGTACCCGGGACGAACAGGAGTTGGCCGACTTCTTCAACCAACCCGAGCGAATTCACCTCAACGCCTTCCGCTGGCTGGGCCTCACCGAAACGCTGCGCGCCGGCCATGCCATGGATCCCGGCCAACTGCAGGAACATATCCAGCACAACCTCGGCAGCGTCAGTTTCAAGGAGGCGCACGAACACAGTGGCCGCACGCTGAATATCTCCGTCTCCCCCACGCGCACCCAACAAAAACCCAGGCTGCTTAACTGGCTGTCCTCACCGGCCGTATTGGTGGACTCGGCCGTGATGGCTTCCTGTGCGGTGCCGGGAATTTTTCCACCGGTGACACTTCGAGCCCGGGATTCAGACGGCGGCAGGGGCAGCAGTGTACCCTACATGCCCACGGAGCGCTGGATAGACGGCAGCGTGCATGGCGATCTGCCGCTCATGAGGATGGCGCGCCTGCACAATGTGAACAAAACCATCGTGAGCCAGGCCAACCCACATGTGGTGCCATTTATCGCCCACCATGACCAGAGCGGCCTGACTGCCTGGGCAAAACGGGCCGCGGTGTCCCTGGCCCATGGCCAGATCGCCACTGCATTGAAACTGACCCGACAGAGCCCGCACCCTGGCATCATCCGGCCACTCATCGAGCAGGCCAACGCGATGACCAGCCAGCAATACCTCGGGGACATCAACATCCATTTTCCACCCAGGCCGTCGCTCTATCGCAAGGTTCTCTCCAATCCAAGCCCAGAAGATCTGGAGATGTTCATCAACCTGGGGGAACAGGCTACCTGGCCGAAGCTGGCAATGATCAAGGATCAGACGAGGATCAGTCGGGCGTTTGATCGATGCATTGCTCAGCTCGAAGCCGATCTTGAAAAAGGCCGCCAGGAAAGCCACTGACTATTCGCTATTGCCTAGAAAATGGCCGCATCCCAACCTATGCTCGTATAAACGGTATGCATAATGGCTTTTGGTTTTTGAATCGATGTTCGGAGTGACAGCTAATGCCAGATAAGCAAAGGCCGAAAACTCAGGTTTCACCCGCATTTAATGAAGAACATTCCCAATCTTCCCTCGACCGGAGCGAGAGAAAATTTTATGAGTTCATCGAGAGCCTGCCCATGGTCGCCGTTCAGGGCTATGACAGGAATCGGCGGGTTATTTATTGGAATGAAGCCAGCAGGCGTCTATATGGTTACACCCGGCAGGAAGCCCAGGGGCGGTTACTGGAAGAGCTGATAATCCCGGATTACATGCGAGAAGGTGTTATCCAGGCGCATAACAACTGGCTCGAAAATAACATCAGTATTCCCGCAGCCGAATTGGAACTTAAGCACAAGGAAGGTCATCTGGTTCCCGTTTACTCCAGCCATGTAATGATCAAGCAGGACACCGGTGAGTGTGAAATGTTCTGTATTGATATCAGCCTGCAGGAACAGAAAAAAGCCAGGGAAGAATTATATCGGAATGCAACGTTTGACGATTTAACCGAACTGCCCAACAGGCGCTTTATGGAAGCTGAACTATCAGCGCGCCTTGACGAAGCGTCCCGGCTGGAACGGGAACTGGCAGTGGTGTTTATCGATCTGGACAACTTCAAGCTCATCAACGATACCCTCGGCCATCACCATGGCGACAAACTTTTAAAAGCGGTTGCGGACACCCTGCGAAAGGAACTTCGTAACTGCGATCTGCTTAGTCGATTCGGTGGTGATGAATTTGTGTTGCTTCTGTTCGATTTTGACGGGCCGGAGGGCATTCACGAACTCCTTCGGCGCTTGATCGGCGCTCTGGATCATGGATTCACCCTTGATGGAGACAGCTACCAGGTAACGGCCAGTTTCGGAGTCAGCCTGTTTCCCGATAATGGAGCAACGATCACTGAGCTTATGGGAAACGCCGATGCCGCCATGTATCAGGCCAAGGAAAAAGGTAAAAACAGTGTCTGCTTCTACACACCAGACATAAATGACCGGCTTATTCACTATCAGGACATTACTTCCCTGCTGCGCCGGGCGATTGCTACCAACACGCTCCAACTTTACTTTCAACCGCAAATCGACCTGCTGCAGGGCGGCACAGATTCCTGTGAGGCGCTGTTGCGATGTTTCGATGAGAATGGAAAGGCGGTGTCTCCTGCGGAATTCATACCGGTGGCCGAGAAGTCGGGGCTGATACATCGAATCGGAGATTGGGTCATCGAAGCCGCCTGTGGTCAACTCAAGGCTTGGAAAGGCACAGCCCTCGAGAACATACGGGTCGATATCAACCTATCGGGAAAACAGCTTAACGACCCGAATCTGGCAGAAAAGATCCTGCAGACACTCCACCGTTATGAACTGACCCCGGCCCAGTTGGGCGTGGAGCTGACAGAAAACGAAGTGTTCGGCGGAGATAACGGACAGACAAAGCAACTGGAAAGACTGAAGCACGCCGGTGTGCATATTTCCATCGACGACTTCGGCACCGGCTATTCTTCACTGGTGTATCTGCGCAAACTGCCGGTTTGCGGAATCAAAATTGACAGAAGCTTCCTCCATTACGCCATGGAGAACGAGAGTGACATGGCCATTATGAGGGCCATGATTACAGTAGGACATACACTTGGCTTGAGTATTGTCGTCGAGGGTGTCGAGACCACTGAACAGGATCAACTCGTGAAAGACCTGGGCTGCGATCTGGCCCAGGGTTTTCTGTACGCGAGGCCAATGCCGGAAGCCCAAATGCCGGCATTTCTGGCCGGGCTCAGAGCCTAAAGGCGTTACCCCTGCTCATACTCCCGCACCAGCTCCTGCAGGAAATACAGCCCTGCAGAACTCAGGAAACAGCGGCCGGCGCCGGAACGAAATAACAGATTGCGCTTTTCCAGATAATCCAGCGCTTCTGGCGCGCCCTTTTCAAAACGCGCTGCCCGCAGGATGTCCTGGTATTCCTCATCATCCGCCAGGGCGGCAAGGTCCTGCTCATTCAAACCAGCATCGGGGCGGCCGAGATAGTCCAGGTCCCGGCCGCTGCGGGCGAAATACCGCCCGATAATCAGCAGTATGACCTGCACCCGAAAGGCATTTTCGTCATGCTCCTCGCCCTCATCGTCACTGCTTTCCCTGAGAAAGAAAAACGCGCCGGTTTCGTTGAACACCAGCTCGCTACCGAGGTGTTCGTAAAAGGTCCGGAAGTGGGACAGATGGTTGTACAGCAGGTTGTAGAGCGGATTGGCCCGCAGCTCGGAGCGGTTACTGTCCCAGACATCACGCACGATTACTCGTCCCGTCTGGAATTCCCGGTAGATAGCGGCGCTGTGGGCCGGGAGGATATCGTCGAATTCAGGCATGGTGTTGCTCTTGCTGATTGATCGGCACCTCTGTTTCCAGACGACGCCTGCGGTAGACAAACTGCTCATTGGCAGGAGACTGCTCGAGGATCCGGAAGCGATTGGTGGTGACCACCTGCAGTCCTTCCGGCGGCGAGTTTACCAGCCGGTTCAGGGCTGCCAACAGGTCCGGAAAGCGATAGCCTGGAATAAAGCCGTCCAGGCGGCCGTGCAGCTCACGAACCAGATCCGTGGTTGGCCGCTGTTCCAGGGTTTCCAGCCATTGATAGAGCTGGTTGATGCGCTGAACATCGATCCGTGTGTGACGCCCGCTACCCTCCACCTCCTGCAGAACCGGCACCTCGGCTCTACGGCGAAGGTCGTTCAGGCGCAGTTCCAGTTCACTGAACAGCAACTGATAGTAGCTGGACGAGTTTCCGAACGCGTAGTGTTTCGGTCGTTGCTGGGCCCGCAGCCCCACCAGAAAGCCGGTACCGCGGGCAAAGTCGCCACCCTCCAACCACTTTCTCTTGAGGCTGAGGGTCTCAGTTTCGGCCTTGAGTTCGCGCAATTTGCCGTAGAAGTGCTCCATGGCGTTGTACTGAACCATCCCCTGCCGGGTCTTGCGCAGAAAGTGCTCCACTTCCTGGGCCACCGCCTGAATGGGTTTGTACAGGGCATTCAGACTGATGGAGGAACGGAACAACTGGTCTGCCAGATTATCATCGCCGTGGCTCTCCAGCAGCCGGACCATCGCTTCCAGAGTATCAAACAGGTTGCTGCCATCGGGTAGCCTCGTGTCCGGATTCAGGAACACCAGGGTCGGTTTGATGTGGCGCTCGTACAGCGTAACGATCTGCTCAAACAGGTTCTGACGGAATTCCAGGAACTTCTCCGGCGCCCGGCTGGCGTCGCCGGACAGGTCCGCGAGCTGGGCACTGATGGTCTGCATGCGCAGCACATTCTGGCGCAGCAAGCCAATGAGCTGACTGACCCGCTCGTTCAGATCATCCCGCAGTTCGGTATAGTCCGGGTCCGCGTCGCTGAAGCTGCTGGTTTCCAGCCGATTGCGCACATCCCGCAAGGTCACCAGATGGCCACGCAGGCGGGCATCGGTCAGTTCCTGGTACAGCGAGGCGTTACAGGCGCGCATCAGGTTGATCAGCGCATCCTGGAGCACCAGCCGCCGCTCACCCTCGGCCTTGATGATGTCGATCACCAGGCCGCTGCGGAACAGGTTGTCGGTATTCAAGGCCAGCCGCACCCGGTCCCGATCCGCATTGCCGAGCGTGCGGGTATAGTCCATCACCTCGGCCACCAGATCGCTTTCGCGAATATACCGGGCTTCGTTCCGGTCCATCCGTTCAATCATCCGGAACAGGATCTTCGGGTGTTCGAACAGCAGCCGGGTGGTGTCCAGAGTGCTGAAGCGTTTACTCATCCGCCGGCTCCAGCAGATTGTTCTGGGTCTGGTCCGCCCAGTGGCTCAGGGGCTCGCCGTTGGTAAAACCCTCGGCCCCGCCCCAGAACACCAGGGTGCGTTGGGGGCTGTAGGGACGCGCGGTACGCATCTGCCCCACTTCCAGGTGCCGGCCGATCAGATAAATCACCTCCGCGCTGGCGCTGTGTGTCGCTGCCGAAAAGAGGTTAAAACCCTGCTTGCGCAGCCGTTCCAGCAGCGATGGCATCTGGCTGATATCCACGCTGGCCAGCTCGTCCAGCACCATGGGGAACGACAGCTGCACACCGGGATACAACACGCGTTTCAGCAGCCGGTACACCAGTTCCAGATTGATCAGTGCGGTGGTGGAGGTGGACTGGCCTTTCTTATCCAGGCTCGCGGCATTCTCCTTGCGCGTGCGGTAGGAAATGCCGGTGATCACCTTGTCCATGGTCAGGCGTTTGCTACCGCCCTCCCCGAAAAAGTCCGCCACGAACACCCGCAAACGGTCGTAGAACGCGTCTGACTGCAACTGGTTCCCATAGGGGTCGATGTTGTTGGCTTCTTCCACCAGATTGCGGAATTTCGGATCGGTGTGGATATCCACGCGAATTTCCACCAGATCGTTGATGCGCACGCCCTCCAGCTCGCGATTCAACTGCGCTTCGAAACGGGCAATGTGCTCGTGGTTCGATTTCAGGGCCTGCCGATAGCTCGCAACGGTTTCATTGTGGATACCAACCTGCTGCTCCAGAACGTTCCAGCGCTCGGCCATGCCGGCGAACAGGTCTGAGAGGTTTTTGAACGTTTCCCGGATAACGGATGACACCGGGCTGTCTTTCTGCAATTCGCCTTCGGTATCTTCGTGGATGCCGAGATACACGAACTGTCGCAGGTGGTCGAGAATACTGCGGCGGCGCTCTTCCAAGTCGTCCAGCTGGGTTTGCAGGTCGTCGAACGCGGCAACAGACACCTCCTCAATCGCCAGTGGCTGCTCGGCTTCCACCGCTTTCAGATGCGGGAAGCGATGCTCCACGGTCCCGACGCTGCGGCTGAGGCCCGCCAGTTCCCGCTCCCGTTCTTCGATACGCTCTTTCTCGGCCCTGGCTTTGGCGGCTTTCTGCTGCACCGCATCCTGCTTCTCCTGCTCCAGCCGGGCCTGTTCTTCCAGTTTGGCCAGCTGTTCCTCCGCCGCCTGCTTTTCCTCGGTGGCATCGCGCAGGGTGGTGCTTGCTCCCGGGTAACGGCTCAGGGTATCCAGATCCTTCTCGATAGCGCGAATCTCCTTTTCGGTGCGCTCGATCAACCGTGGCCGGTCATGTTCCTGGTTGGTGGTGTCTGCCAGCTCCGCCCGCTCCTTTTCCAGGCCATGAAGCTCACCTTCGATATGCCGGCGCTGCTCTGCAAAATCCGTCTGCCGGGCCGGCTGGCCCGGGTATTCAGCATCGAACCAGTCAAAGCCTTTATCCGTGGGCGCAAACAGCCGGGCAAAGGCCTCGATGGCCGCCTTGCTGCCGGCGTCCAGATCCTGGCCCGGGCTGGCCATCACCAATCGCGGGTCCACGGCCCGCAGCGGTGCCGCAGTGGCTTCATCCAACTGGTTCTGCAGCTGCCAATGTTGCTTGCTTTCCCGATCCTTCAGGGATTCCAACTTGCGCTCGAGTTCCTGTTTCTTTTTCTCGATCTGCTCCAAACGAATTTCCGCCTGGGCGGCACTCTTGAGGGCAGCCAGATGCCCTTTCTTGCTATCGAGTTCCTCTTTCTGGATGTCCTCGATTTCCTGCAGGGTATTGTCGCCATACTGAGACAGCAGCAGCTCGCCATCTTTCTGGTTCTGCACGGCCTGCTTGATACGCCGGTCGGCGGAACGGATCTCGCCCTTCAGGCCGCTGGCGTCCTGCTCCAGTTTTTTCAGAGCCTGGAGCACATGGCGCAGGGTCTCGTTCTGTTCATTGAATGCCTCTACAGCGGTTTTGCGCCGTGAGCCGATGTCCTGCAGGGCATGGGTGACGCCATCCCGGAAGGCGGCAAAATCGTGCTGACTGCGAAGCAGGGTCTGGTAGGCCTGATAATCCTTTTGAAGCTTCTCGAACCGTGAACGCTCTTTTTCAATCCGGTTCAACTGGATTTGCTGTTGCTTCAGTTGATCATGGCGGTTGAGGAAGTCGTCGATGTTGAAATCAAAGGCATCGTCGGCAAACTTCTTGTCTGCCTCGATAATGCTGGCCACCGCATTGGCCATGGCCTGATCGTCTGCCTTCATTTCAAACAGCAACAGGATCAGCGTGCGCAGAGACTGCACCCGGCGCTCGTCGGATTCACCCAGAGGCAGCACCGAATAGCGCACGGCATCGGCGTTCATCAGCTCGCTGCTGTACAGCATCTGTTTGAGTTTGGCCGGGTCATTCACCAGGCGGGTTTCTTTGGAGAACTTCTTCAAGGCCTCGGACAAACGGCTGAACGACAGCTCCGGCACCGCCTGGCCGATACCGTCCTCATCATCGCCATTCCAGAACAGCGGCCGCAGCTGGTCGTAGCCCACCGGCACGAAAGCGCGGCCATAGCTGAGCTGACTGGCGCTGTCCCGGTACAGGATCTGGCAATGCACGCCAGCCGGGTTTTCCGCTTCCATGATCAGAAAACTGAACTGGCTCGGGAAATAGTGCTGATAGCTTTCCTCGTTGGTGTAGAAGCTACCGGCACTGGCATTGCGGAACGCGAATTTCTTGCGGCTGTTCTTGAAGTTGTTTTCCGGCAGCAGAAACAGACGCAGCGAATTCAACAGGCTGGACTTGCCCAGATTGCCCGGGCCCAGGATCAAGCCATGGTTGTCCACCGGAATTTCCACGTAACAGAAGCCGGCGGAATCCACCAACACCAGACGGCGAATACCAAAATTGAAATTGCCTGGGCTCCCCTGGGAGTCACTCATCCAGAATCATCTCCTGTTCCATGAATTTGCCGGTCGATCGAAACGCTTCTGCCAGGGGCACAAAACCAAGCCCCTCTGCCAACGAAATCGCCCTTGTGAATCGTTCGGTGGAGTCCGGTAGTTTGCGGAACCACGCCAGCCATGTCTGCCAGTCGGGCGGCTGAACAAAGGTGGCTTTCCCACCAAGAGAGGCCGCGATCGTCGAGAACATTTGCAGACCACCCGCATCATAATCGAATGCGCAGAATACTTCTTCATAGCCCTGCAACCAGTCGAGAATCGCGCGCCGGGTAATACGGTTGCCACCGCCCAATAGCACATCGCAGTCCACCAGATGCAAGGGCCTGCCGAGAACCTCACCGGTAAATTTCAGCATCTGCTGATACTGGTAGAAGTTACGCTCGTTTTCTATTACCAGCACAGAGCCGGCGCGCTGAAAACCGATGTCAACAGAATCGCTCTTGATAACAGCCACATCCGGACGGCTGGATGCCAATCCCGCATGGTAAATCAGAAGAAAACTTACTTCAGTGCCATGGCGATGAGAGTCACCTTTTTTGGCGGCGTCTACTCTGTTTAAGGGAGCCTCCGCGACGTTCTGCAGCTCCGCGAAAGCAGTTTCATCCCGGACCGTGACCAGCCACCGGTTGGACTGTACTTTTTCTGTGGCAAACATGTCCCGATGGCGCCTGCGAAACTGCTCCGGAAGCTTCTTCAGGAAGGCTTCATAATTGATCGGTTGGCCACGCAGGATTTTGTCGAGATAGTCGTTCAAGGATGCACCGCTGTTACTCTGGAGCAGGTTTTTCGGTAGTGTGTTTAGCCAAGAGTGTAACTCATACACACCAGCAAAAGAGTCCAAATGGTCCTGGAAGTTACCCTAACAACGGTTTTTATAGCGGCGCTAATCACGGCTCTGACGACGGGGTTAGGTGCGCTGCCGCTGGCTATCAGCAAGAAAATCGATCAGAAATGGCTCAGTATCGGTGCTGCAATCGCCGCCGGCCTGATGCTCGCGGCAAGTCACAGCCTCATTCAAGAAGGGCTGGCCAAGCAGGAATGGCTCACCCTTGCTGGCATGGTTTCAGGCCTGGTGCTGGTCTACCTCGCCTACCGATGGATCGAGAATCAGGGTTCCCCTGACGTCAGTGAATTGAAGGGCGCTGACGCTAAAAAGGCACTGTTGATCGTTGGCGTGATGACCGCCCACTCCTTCGCAGAGGGCATTGGCGTTGGCGTTTCCTACGGCGGCAGCCGGGATCTCGGCGTTTTTATAACGGCAGCCATCGCCGTCCATAACATCCCAGAGGGGCTTGCCATTGCACTTATCCTGGTGCCAAGAGGCATGTCCGTTACCAAGGCAGCCGGCTGGAGTGTTTTCAGCAGCTTACCGCAACCTCTGATGGCCATTCCCGCCTACCTGTTCGTAAGTACCTTCAAACCCATGCTTCCCTTCGGCCTTGGTTTGGCCGCGGGCGCCATGATATGGATGGTGTTTGCCGAGCTTCTGCCGGATGCCAACAAAAAGCTGGAGCCGGCTTCCGTTGGTGTTGTGATTGTACTGGCCTTTCTGGGCATGATGGCTTTCCAGCTCGCCATCCACTAACTGCGGATTTACTGGATCGCCAGTGAGATATTGTGTAACCGTCCGGTAACTCCATCTTGAGTAATGAATAGAGGCGCTCAATAACTCAACCTAATGGCCAGGTCCAGAGTTCCCCCATCGTACGAAAATCTGGCAGCCTCGAACGAAGGCGCACTCATCCCAGCCTCTGCACCGCTTGAAAAACCATAACCTTCCGTGGGAACCCCCAGAAAGTTCGTGTTGAGTTTGCCATCCATATTTTCATCATGGATGACGGCCAGCGCATAGGTTCCCGTAGGAATATCCAGAAAGCTACAACGTGCCTTCGTATCCTGGATTTTCATCATCACTATATGGGTCGCCGAGTGCAGAAACTCTGCAGGGAAACCCTCCGGCGATTCGAAAAGTGCGCAAGCGACAGTCCCTGTGTTGTTTTCAATGTTCGGAATTTTCACATGAATTCCCGGACATGATGGTTGGGCGAAGACAATGGCGGGAAGACTCGTAAGTGCCAGCAGAGATCCCAATGCTACATACCTGACTCCCATGGCGTACCGAATCACGGCAAGCATCGCGGTGGAGGTCAATGCGGATTTCCGATTATCTGATTGACCCATCAGTATTCTCATAGCTCTAATCTCTCTGGCTGGGGTCTCCACTTTCGCTAGGGGAAGGCGACCATCTTTTCCTGGCTTTCGTCCCAGAGTTTGAGCCGGAAGCTGTGCAGGCTCTCCCGCAAGGTCAAAGGCTCTCTGGCGCGCACAGCGGGAACCTCGTTGTAACACTCGGGCAAACGATAATTGGGAATCCGGGCATTGAGATGATGGATATGGTGATAACCGATATTCGCCGAAAACCAGCGCAAAATAGCCGGCAATTGATAGTAAGAGCTGCCTTCCATGGCAGCCCGCAACGCATCCCATTCCCCTTTTCGGGCCCAGTAACCGCCTTCGAACTGGTGCTGAACGTAGAACAGCCAGATACCGCCCATACCCGCCAACCACAGCACAGGCAGCTGAATCAATAAATAAGTCTGCCAACCGATCGTTTGGGCGGCGATCAGGAATACACCAACGATAGCAAGATTCGTGAATAGGACGCTCTTTCGCTCTTTGCGCTGAACTTTCTTGCTCGGCAGCCGGTTGCTGAGCAGGAAATTGAAAATGGCGCCAAAGCCCAGGAGCACCACCGGATTACGGTAGAGCCTGTAAAGCCAACGCTTAAGCCTCGGCAACTCGTTGTATTCGCGTAGGGTAAGCGTCCAGATATCACCAAAGCCCCGGGTATCGAGATTGGCGTAGCTGACGTGGTGACGAAGGTGGCTGAGGCGCCAGTCGTCGAAGGGCGTAAAGACGAGGACACCCAACAGCCGCCCTACCCAGGTGTTGGCACGTGTTGATGGCAGGAACGACCCATGAACACAATCGTGGAACAAAATGAAAAGGCGAACCAAAAACGCGGCCGCCGCTACCGAGAGTGCCAGTGTCCACAAATAGGAAACTTCATGCCGGATAGAGAGGATCATCAGGTACCACAAGCCGGCGTAAGGAACCAGTGTATTGATGAGCTGCCAAATCGCCTTGTTAAGGCTTGGAGTGCGGTACTGTTTCAGTGCCGGACGGGCATCCGGCCATGAGGAATTGGCTTGCATGTCGCCTCCATTCGAGCATTTAGGGTACTCAAGCCATTGAGAACCTTTGCGTTCAGCGCAAGCAAACTTCGGTCAAAATGCTTGGATCCTTAGACTTCATTTTTGACCGCTTATTAACCATGCTAGAACCTTTGATCCCGTTATACAAACGTCTGCCGGGAACCCTGCTGTGGATAATTGATGTGGCGGCTTTTCAGCAGCTAGGCTGGCAAGGCTTCAGTAGTACCGCTGGCCATCATGATAATGCGCTTTACAATGCCCTTATCGGACAAAACCGGTAAATAGCGAGCTTCCAGCCAGACCGGCTGCCCGTCGGCACCAAGATTCAGGAATCGGCCCTGTTGCACGTGGCCTGTAACCAGTTCACGCCAGAACCTGATGTACTCCTCACCACGCGCATCCTCAGGCTTGCAAAGCACCCGGTGATGCTTACCAATCAGGTGTTGCTCCTGGTAGCCAAACATATCCAGAAACACATCGCTGACCGACTCAAACAATCCATCGCCGCTCATTACCGCAAGCGCCACCGACCGTTGAATTGCCTGCCAATCGGCCTCCAGTTCAGCCACCCGGTTCTCGGCGGCCTCCAGCTTTTCCAGAGCGGCCTGCAGTTCCTGCTTTCGTTTACTTTGAAACACCATCAATTTCCTTTCTTCAGCGTACGATCTTTTTACAAGGTAACGAGCAGAACGAAACCCCAGATCACTTCAAGAGCGCGCCATGAGCCATATATCCAAACCTTTTGATGACAGCGGCGTGGACATGTTCGACGTCATACCCAACTGATACAGTGACTGATGCGGTTCGTAGATTAGAAGGGAGTCACCAAACAAAACCAGTTTTAACGCAAAGGAATATGTATGAACAATTCTGAAGACATTCTTCAATCTCCACTGTTTCAAACCGTCGCTGACTTGGCTTTTGAATCGATCATGGTGACAAAAGCTACTTCCGATCATACAAACTCTGTGATCATCTATGTAAACCAGGCCTTCAGCAATCTAACCGGCTATTCTGCAGATGAAGTAATCGGAAAAACACCAGGATTGCTTCAGGGACCGAGAACCGAGAGCGGAGTCAAAGAGCGGTTGGCTGACGATCTGAAAAATAAACGGACCTTTCACGGCGACACCATTAATTACCGCAAGGACGGCTCCTCGTTTGTCATTGAATGGAAAATCGCACCGTTGATGGATGGCGACGAAGTCACGCATTATGTGGCAGTCCAGAGAGCTATCGGTTAGGGCTTATAAACGCGTCCGAGCAGAGAGCGACATTGCATCATTAACGTTTCGACCACCCAGCGCAGTGAGCACCTGCGACCGAAAGAAAGCCAATGAAAGACACGCACAGTAACAGCCGCGGCAGCCATACCCTGGTTACGTTCGATACCAAGGGCGAGCGATTGGAATGGGACTCCCTGGGTGACCAAGTAATGGGCGGACAATCCGACGGAGCGCTGGTTAACTCTGCGGAAGGCGTCGGTCTCTTTCAAGGCATCGTGCGATTGGATAACGGCGGCGGCTTTGCCTCTGTCAAAGCAGACTTGCCGGAACCCGTCGATGCCTCACAATGGACAGGCATTGAATTGCTGGCAAAGGGCGACGGAAAAACCTATAAGATCGGCCTTCGCAACAGCACCAACCGGCGAACCATTGTTTACCAGCATGCATTCACACCAGGTACAGAAGAATGGAGCCGCATCCGACTCCCCTTCAGTGAGTTCATCCCTACCTGGCGCGGCAAAACATTGACCGATGAGGTAGCACTGAATCTTTCGCACCTGGCTTCAGTCAGCCTATTTGTTTCCGGGCGCCAGGTTGGTGACTTTCAACTGAAGATGCAGGATTGGGCTCTGTACTGATGACCAAACTCGCCCTGGTAACCGGTGCCAGCGCCGGCATTGGCCGTGAAGCCTGTGCCCTCTTTGCCCGGAAAGGCTACCGGGTGATCGCGCTGTCCCGACAGCCAACTGGTGTCGAGTCTGCCGATCTGGAGCTGGCGCTCGATCTTGAGTCCTTTGAGCAGATCGAAGGCCTTGCCGCCACGCTGGAGGCAGAAATTGCGGCAGCCGAGCGGGTGATTCTGGTCAACAACTCCGGTTACGGGCAATTCGGCGCGCTTCGCGACCTGTCCGAATCCATGTGGCAAAAGCAGTTCAGTACCCACGTATTCGGCCCCATCAAGCTGGCTGCTGTCTGCCTGGGGCTCTGCGAACAGCACGGTAAACCCTTGCGGGTCATCGCGGTTAGCTCCGTTCTCTCCATCGCACCCCAGAAAATGAAAGGCGCCTACTGTGCCGCCAAATCCGCGATGAACACGGCCCATGAAAGCTTCTGGTTTGATGAACAGGGCAGCAACAGCCTGGAAAGTGTCTCACTTGTGCTTCCGGGCCCCGTGGTGACCCGATTCAGAGAACATGCCCTGGCCGCTTTGCAGCCCGTGCTTGGGCAGGCAAGCGCCGTGCACCAGGAAAAATACGAAGCAATGGAAGCAGCGCTCGCGCCGGGCGCCAGAATCAAGCCCTTTACAGCCAGTGCGTCAGACGTCGCGAGAAAGATTGTCAGGGCTGCAGAAGCAGGACGTCCCAAGCCTCGATATCTGGTTACACCCCAGACCTACGCTGCCGAATTCGTCACCCGGTTTATCCCCCGCTCGATCCAGAGAATCCTATTGAGGTAGGCAACCATCCGCTAAAGCCGGCCCCGTTTGGGCGGCAAGCCGAATAGCAACATATGTATTGCAAAAACTATAAATAGCAACTACCGTGTTTCATATGGACTAATAGCAACCTATAAGCTTCATCATGAATTCACTACTCGAACAGATAAAAACTCGCCGTAAAGCCTTGGCGCTAAAGCAACACGACATGATGCTGCGCGTGGGGATGTCCCGCCAGCAATATCAGCGGCTGGAATCCAAAGGCAATCCGAGGCTCGATACTCTTGAGCTGGTAGCCAAAGGACTTAAAAGCGAATTGCTGCTTATTCCGCAGGAAAAGCTGAGCGCGGTGTTGGCTGTACTCGCGGAAGATTCAACGACACCTGGCGGGCCAGATCAATCCACCAGGATAAAAAGTGAATCACTAGCCGATGATCCATGGCAAGGATTGCTAGGAGAAAACGAGTGAGCCCAAACGCCAACGATGAAGTCAATGTATTGCAGCTCACCATCCATGGCGTTCTGGTGGGCTACCTCGCGGGCTTTCAGAATGGTCGCAATGTATTGAGCATTGCGGATACCTTCAGAAATAATCCCGCACGCCCGACATTCAGTTTAATTACCCACCCCACGTTTCCGAATGCAGCCAGGCTAATGTCGGAACCGTGGGCACGAAATCAACGACTGCATCCTGTACTGTCTAATCTGCTCCCAGAAGGCGCCCTACGTGAACTCACAGCGCAAGTCCTGAAGGTGCATGTTGATAATGAATTTCAGATACTCTCGTATCTCGGAAATGATTTGCCGGGGGCTATCGAAGCCACCCCCATGGACCCTCAGGAGGTTCCCGCCTATTTACTCGACAACGTGCTAAACACTCACGGGAAAGTCAAAGCGGTCAAATTCGATACAGAGGCTCTTCGTAACAAAGGAAAAGACCGGTTTTCCCTCGCTGGCGTGCAAATGAAATTTTCCATGAAGGAAAGCGATGGGCGTTACAATTTGTCGCAAGACAATGTGCTGGGTGACTGGATCATCAAAACGCCCTCCACCAAGCACAAATTTGCACCGCTGAACGAATACACCGCCATGTCACTGGCGGGGCTCGCGGGTGTTGATATTCCCGAGATCCGTCTTGTTGAGCTGGACAAGCTCGATAATCTGCCGCAAATCAACCTACCCGATGAGAAGCAAGCCTTCGCCATCAAGCGCTTCGACCGCGAGGGCAATCAGCGCATTCACATGGAAGACTTCGCCCAAATTTTGGTGAAGTATCCGCACGAAAAATACACATCCGCGAACTATGAGGCTATCGGCAAGGTCATCTATGATTTTTCTGGCGATGGGCTGGCCGACGCCCAACAGTTTGCCAGGCGTTTGTTGGTTAATATTATCCTGGCAAATGGCGATGCGCACCTGAAGAACTGGAGCTTGCTATACCCCGACAAGGTCACACCGCGACTGTCCCCCGCCTACGATATTGTGACTACCAATGTTTATATCGAGGGAGAAACCCAGTACGCGCTCAATCTCGGCAAAACAAAGGAGTGGTATGCCGTCACCATGGCGCACTTTCAGCGGTGGGCGGAAAAGTCAGGCGTTCCGTGGCGGGCGATCAAGCCGCATTTGGACGACACGCTAAGCAAAGCACGGGACCTATGGCCGGAAGCTTTAGATACACTGCCGATGGATGAGACTCACAAAAGAGGGCTGAAAGAGCATTGGGGTAAACTTCACCAGGATTTTAAAATCTATACCACTGGCTGACGGCGGGCCTTCTTCACCCGCCGGGACCGGCTCAATTCATCCTTAACAAAAGCCCCAACGGCCTTGAGGATACCCAGGTCAGGATCAGCCTCCTCGCCATCCGCCAGCCGGAAAATCTGCTGGTAGTACCAGGCCTGGCCGCCCAGCACGTTGATGACTTTAATTGGCATCAGTGGACTGGCGGGCGAGAAAAACCCTCGCTGGGCAAGCTTGATGTGATCTTCGTGGCAAACCGTCTTATCGATGCGCCCTTCTAGCAGATCCTTAGGCGTATCTGGATCCGTACAGAGCGGCCGGCCAAGGCCAATCACGTCAGTTTCGCGATTGGCAATCGCCTCTTCCATAAACGCCCGTGTTCGGAATCCACCGGTGACCATCAGCGGGCAATCGCACACTTCGCGAATCTTCTGAGCGTAATCCAGGAAGTAAGCCTCCCGCTTGCAAGTGCTTTCCCTCATGGCCGGCCCCTCGCTCGCCGTGCCGGCATCACCACTGTATCCAAGCAACCGCGGCTGTTCGTAGGTGCCGCCGGACACCTCCAGCAGATCAATACCCTCCTCATTGAGCCACCGCACCACGTTCACAGACTCGTCGAGCGTAAAGCCGCCCTTGCGGAAATCGTCGGAATTCAGCTTTACCGCCACCGGAAACTCCGGCCCCACAGCGGCACGCGTCGCCCTCACCACCTCAATCAGGAAACGGGCGCGATTTTCCAGCGAACCACCCCAGCGATCGGTGCGCTGGTTGGTGACCGGCGACAGAAAAGAGGACAACAGATACCCATGAGCCCCATGCACCTGAACGCCGGTGAAACCCGCCTCCTTGGCGATCCGGGCCACGTTGGCAAACCGCTGGATAAAGTCGAGAATCTCCGGCTCCGTGAGTGCCCGTGGGCGGGCATAGTTGCCCATCAGCGAAAGCTGCACCGCCGAAGGCCCCATTGGGCGTGTGGTCACGTATCGCGGCGACTGCCGACCGGCATGGGATATCTGCATCCATAGATGGTTGCCATTGCGGGTTCCCGCCTCGGCCCAGGCACGCAACTGCGCCATACCCTCGGGCTCACCCTCCCCTTTTGTTAGATCTGGCGCCGGATCAATCGCCACATTACCCGGTCGCTCCAGCACCCGGTGATCAATCATCACGTTGCCGCTAATCAGCAACCCTGCTCCGCCATCGGCCCAGCGCCCATAAAGGGTTTCATGGCGATGGGTGGCGTGTAGCTGATCGTCTGCCAGCCCCTCGGTCATGGCAGCCTTGGCAAGTCGGTTAGGCAGGACGGCTCCGCAGGGGAGTTTCAGAGGTTCGGCGAGGGGCGATTGGGGCATAACTTCATCCTGATGGTTTTGAATGTGGTAATTTCCGGGTTACGAGCTCAAGACAATCATGAGCAAAAATGCCTACGCCTGCGCGGCTTGTCACTGGTCGTCACTCTGCCGTATGGTCCTCCGTTCACAGCGCAATTTTAAACACACCTCGCGCTCAAAAGGATTGTCTTTATGTCACTGGAAAAACACGATCTGATTCATGAATTCCCCGAATCAAAAGAAGCTATTCATAACCTGAAAACCAGCAACAATCATTTCGCAAAACTGTTTGAAGAGTACCACGAGGTAGATCATGCAGTTCACCATTTCGAAGGTGGTGCAGAGCAAACCTCTGACGAGCATTTGGAGGATCTCAAGAAACAGCGCCTCAATCTGAAAGACCAGCTTTCTGGCATGATTCGCGAGTACGAATCCTCGCCTGAGAAACAGAAGTAACCCGGCAACTATTCCCCGGGCTCGGGCGGAAGCCCAGCTCGCGCCGGGGCTCCGCCCCTTCCCTCGAACAGTCCTAAAATGAATCCAAACCGCGATTTACCGCATCAATAGCGCCGGCCAGATACCCCGTAAACTCACGTGACCACTCACTGCCAATTCCGGTTACCCGGTTAGCCCATGCACCTGAGCTCGGCGACAAGGCAGGCACAGGGTGATCGCCAGAGGATCTTTGATCCACGTCGGTGGCGGTGTAAATCTCTCTAGCCCAGTCCTTGATAAATTCTGCCTCTGGATTCTCCGCTTGCGAACCAAACAGTCGCACGAACTGTGTGCGGCAAGCAGTAATAAGCTCTTCCTCAGAAACACGACTGCGCACGTCAGCAGGTACACCCAGGAAACCAAACAAGGCCGCCCTCCCGCCCGGAGTAGAGGCATCGTGGATCTCAACCATCGGCCCAACGGCACTCCGAGCCTCCCCGGATAACCCTTGCTCTCGCCAGAAAGGCTGATCAAACACGGCAATATATTTTGCGTGAGGGGCCATCCAGGTATCTGTCTCTCGCCACCGTCTTGCAAGCTCGTTCGGCAAGGCGGGCGAAAACGTAAGCTGAGACTCAACTAATCGGGGCGGCATGGCCAACAGCACATGTTCTGCAAAGTGGCTAAAGGTCTCTCCATTCGCATTTTCGCTCACCAGCTCGACATGTGGTTCTGACATGCGCAGATGACGAACCGCCTGGCCCGTCACTACTCGCGCTGAATCAATCCGCCGGTATAACGCATCAATGAGGGTATACATGCCACCGGCGATTCGCATAGAGGGCGGAGAATTGACGTACCCACGTGTTCTCTCAGGCGGCTGATTCGATGAACGCTCCAGAAGCATGTCGCCGGTTTCAAATTGTTGGAAGGTCTCTAGTTCAAGTTCATCTACCAGTCGCGCCATATCGGTCTGGAATGCGGGCCAAAACCAGGAGGGCCCGAGATCGAAGCCCACAACGCCTGACGCATCCGGTTTACCATCAGAGTGGATCGTAGAAGCAATCCGCCCACCAAGAATCTCCCGGGCCTCGAGGAGGACATAGTCTTTGATGCCCTTCTTCTCTAGTGAATAAGCGGCGTATAAACCCGCCAGGCCGGCGCCAACAATGGCGACGCGCACGTTTTGCATGAATAAACTTCCTATGATGATCGTGATGCCTGGGTGAGTAGACTGATACGCGCTATCACTGCAAATTGTTTATTGGGATCAAAATTTCATTTCGCCTTAAAAACCAGGGCATGAACGGTGCGTTATATCGCGCCCAGACTGGCTTGCCCTGAATAATGAATCCCTTTTTGTTGATCCATTCCTCCAACTTCAACTTGTTCTTTTGATAGCTCGATTTGCTCCAAAACCCGGAGTACTCGATGGCTGCCATCGTCCGCTCGGGCACCTCGCGTATGGTGATCCTCTCGTCCCTGGGTTTCGGAGTGGTCTGCATCGTAAATGATCCAGGCATCATAAAACTGACCGCCCATTTCCCGTCGACCTGCGTCTGCCCTACCGGTGCTGTCATGTCGATTTTCTGGCTCTCAGCCACCTGACCAACGGGCGCAGTCATGGCGATTTCCTGCTGGGATTGGTTATTGCCGGAAATGTATTTAAACAAGCGACCAAAGGCTTCACTGCCCGCCTCTTCAAATTCCGTATCGACGACCGTCTCTGCAAGGATCTGCGGCTTATACTGACGCACCTCCAGATTCTCCTCCTTCAGGAGTACCGTGTATTCCGCTTCTTCTGTCGCCATGGTGGTTGCCGATAAGAACATTGAACAAAGCGAGAAAACGAGCGCTGCCTGCCGCTTGTGCATAATGTTTCCTTTCATTTTTACCTTCAGGCTGGAGGTCTACCGGTAACCATCCCTCTAGAATCAGCGCATGGCTCCTGGAGTTTTCTATCTTCGAATAAGACGACCGGAAAATGTCTCGCATTAAAACCGAGCTCTGTAATTTTGCGGCAACAAATGCACATGTTGCTCAATCGCCCCCGGCAAGATGAAGAATTTCGGAGCAGTGGTAAATTCGTAAACCCGATACAAACGGAACGCGTCTGAGTATTCGTTAGAAAACGCCCGCTCGTTCTCGCTAATGAAAAACGGCAGATACTTCCCTGAGTTCGTCGCCTTAACTTCCAGGAAGCGCTCTTGATCTCCAGCCGCATCAAAAGAGCGAATGTCGAAGCCCAATCCATCGCCACGCTCCTTACTCGACCACTCGACATCTCCCGCCAAGTCCGGTCGACCTTGAGCGGTAAGCCTCTGCTTCTCCATGCGAAGAACAAATTCTTCAGCGCGCTCGCCCAGCTGGCGATTTCGGCGTTCCCTTTCAGAGAAGTCGATACGTTTCGCCAGGTAGCTTGGCCTGCCTTCAGCGACATAAGGAATGCGCTCTGGCGGCTCCGGATCAAACACTGAATCCCACGCCCGATCATTATGATCCGGCTCTTCGGCGACCTTATCCGCAACTAGATTAACGTCATCAACGACCTTCTGATGGCCCGCAAGATAAGACAGAACTACCTGTTTGAGCTGTTGCTGATAGTTGAAAGCAGGTTTGTAGCCGGGGATGTATGGAAGCCCCAATTCCAAGAGCACAGCGCTGACGTTCTGGTGTTTGTATTCAATCGATCCTTCGGAGCGATTATTCAAACGCGGCTGCAGCGTCCTGCGGTGCTCTGCTTTGCTGTACGGCGCACCGACGAGGTGTTTCTCGAGCATTGTCACGTAATCATTGACTAGAAATTCACACTCCAGCCAGTCCCAGCCGCCACGTTCAGGTTTAAGGAGGTTACGAATCGACTTCTCATCAAGGCTAGTCAACAGCGCGGATCTAAGAAGCTCCCGGGCAATCTGGTTTCCCAGCAGCTCGAACAACTCATCGTCCAAATACGCATGGTCGACGTGGGCGTTAATGACGCCCGGCGATGTTGCCGTTGTCAGTTGCTCATATGACTCGCGCTGACCGGGTCTAACTTTGAGGTGCCAAAACCCTTCGCTTCGGAGATGGAAGTACGGTAGATGGGGATTGTTCCGATCCGAGGGAGACGCCAGTTCTTGAAAGCGTCTGGTAAAGTGACTTTTAAGATTGTCGTCAAAATAGAAACGATTATTCGCAACTTCACCCGACTCAACGAGATCCATGACCGCCTGCAACATGGCCACTTTGTGAGGGCTCTTATTAGCACCGCCACCGTTCACTCGAAGCGTTGAGAAGCGCTTCTCGTAATCAAGCAAACTCACCGACCGCTCCAGTAATCAGCTTTTTCCGGGATGACCCATCGCACACCACCACGTGGATCTTTTTGATCTCCCGCGTACCTTGGAATCAGGTGACAATGCATGTGCAGAATCGTCTGCCCTGCTGCCGTTCCACAGTTCATACCAATATTGTAGCCATCCGGCTGATAACGCTCTTCAAGCCACTGCTTGCCTTGCTCTACCAGCTCCATGATGGCTTTTTGCTCAGCCGGAGTCAGATCAAACCAGTCGGCGGCATGGCGATTGGGAACAATTAACAAGTGGCCTTCAGAAACCGGAAAGCCATCCAGGCGGATATGAGCCAACGAGTTCGACGGCATTGCGCCTTGTTCTGATGTTTCTGCGACAGCGCAAAATGGGCAGCTTTGTTCCATTACAAACTCCCTGTTGCCTTCGTAACGTTGGCGAGCAGCACTTCAATATAAATTCTTTTGGAACCCAACAAACACATCTCGTATGTTCGCTACCGGCCCCAGCTCCTGAACCGCATCCCGAACGGTGTGATATTTCAGCTCAATCAACTGTGGCAGTTTGTCCGGGTCCAGCTCACCAACACCACGTTCCACATAATGGTTCAGAACAAAGCGCAGAAAGTCCTGCTGTCGGTAATCGTACTTACCGAAAATCTGTTCTCGATGAGCCTCGACCCGTTCCGAGCGAGTGACCGGAGGCTGATTGAATGCGATGAAGGCAAGCACATCATAAATGTCGCTTTTTTCGGCCTCGATCATTCGGCCAATTTCCTGGAGATGATCCGCGCCGTAGCCTTTCTCCTCCAGCCCTTCCATCAGCTTTTTCCGCGTGTCTGGGCGGCTCCATAGTTCGCGGAGTTTGTCTTCATCGGCAAACCACTCGGGCAGATCGCCATAAAGACGCTGGATAAACTCGGCGGCAGACATGGGCTTGCCATCCGGGCCCCAGAAGGTCGTGGCAACCATGTGCTGAATAGTGCGCTCCTTGCCATCGGCCATCTTTACTTTCACCTTGCGCTTCTTCTGGCAAATACAGAGGCGCTCACCGCAGTTCGGACACGGCTCTGGTGGTTCCTTCTCGCATGCGCAGGGTCGTTGCCCGCATTCAGAACAAGGCTTTGGTGGCTCTACTGCGCAGATGCAGGGTATCTGGCCGCACTGGCTGCAAGGTTCAGGCGCAAGCGGTTCACCGTCCCACTCTTCGTCGTTAAAGTGCTCGTAGGCCTTCACAAAGTCGTAAATGGTGAAGTATTCCTTGCCATCGAACAGTCGGGTGCCGCGACCTATGATCTGTTTAAACTCGATCATGGAGTTCACAGGGCGCATTAAAACAATGTTGCGAACGTTGCGCGCATCGACGCCGGTGGAGAGTTTTTGCGAGGTGGTCAGAATGGTAGGGATGGTCTTTTCGTTGTCCTGAAACTGTCTGAGAAACTGTTCGCCAGCCTTACCGTCGTCTGCCGTTACCCGCTCACAATAATGCGGGTTCGTGCTGGTCTTCATCTGGTTGATGAGATCACGCACTGCCAGCGCATGTTCCTGCGTCGCGCAGAAAACAATGGTTTTCTCGCGCTGGTCAATCTGGTCCATGAACACCCGAACCCGATATTTTTCCCGAGCCTCGATTTCGATGACGCGGTTAAAGTCTGACTCGGTGTAACGCCGGCCTTCTTCAATCTCACCTTCCACCACATCGTCGTCGCTGGTGTAGACATAATCATCAACGGTGGTGGCAATCTGCTTCACCTTGAAGGGCGTCAGGTAACCGTCGTTAATGCCTTCTTTGAGGGAATAGATGTAGACCGGTTCGCCGAAATAAGCGTAGGTGTCGGCGTTATGGTCGCGTTTTGGGGTTGCGGTCAGGCCAAGCTGAACAGCGGGGCTGAAATATTCCAGGATGCCGCGCCAGTTGCTTTCATCGTTCGCGCCGCCACGGTGACACTCGTCGATGATAATGAAATCGAAAAAGTCAGGCGGGTAGTCACCAAAATTGGGTGCCGGGTCGCCGTTTTCATCACGCCCTGTCATGAACGTTTGGAAGATAGTGAAGAAGATGCTGCCGTTCTTGGGCACGCGGCCTTTCTTGCGGATGGTTTCCGGATCGATCCGTACCAGCGCATCCTGCGGAAAAGCGGAGAAATCGTTGAAGGCCTGATTAGCTAAAATATTGCGATCGGCGAGGAACAGAATACGCGGCCGCCGTCCTGGCTCACCAGAAGCCTGCGCAGCCAGACTCCAGCGGGCATGAAACAGCTTCCAGGTGATTTGAAAGGCAATGGCCGTCTTGCCGGTGCCGGTTGCCAAGGTCAAAAGAATACGGTCGCGACCACCAGAGACGGCTTCCAGCGCTTGGGAAATGGCGTTGTGCTGGTAATAGCGAGGCTCCCAGAAGCCGCCCTTGTCCTCAAACGGCACGGCGCCGAAGCGTTCGCGCCAGACATTGCGCTCGGCAAAGGTCTTCGCCCAGAGTTCATCGGGAGATGGATAGCCCGAAACCAAACCTTCTTCGCCGGTGAGCATATCCACTTGGTAGATCCCGACGCCATTGGTGCTATAGGCAAATCGTGCATGAAGCCGCTCGGAATACCGTTTGGCCTGACCCAGACCCTCTGTTGCAGGCAGGGACCGCTTCTTTGCCTCAATCACAGCCAGCTTCTGGCCTTGATAGGTCAGCACGTAGTCCGCAATATCCGCCTTTGCCCGTCGTCCGCCGCCCTGCAGCCGACCCGGCGCGATCACTTCTCGCCGCACCCGGCTCGAGTCCACCACTCCCCAGCCCGCTTCTTTCAAGGCCGGGTCGATCAGCTCGGCTCGGGTTTCTGCTTCATTCATGCTACGGCCTCATCCACCTCTGGTTCACCTGCTTGCGCTGTGAGTTCGCCGGAGAAGGCTTTCTGTAAAAGTGATTGTTTCAGCTCTTTTAAAGCTGAAAGTTTGGTTTTGTAAAGCTGTTCCAAACGCCTGGACTCCCTCGAAAGTTCACCAAAAATCTCCGTGTAACGTTCTTGAGCTTCCATAGGTGGGAAAGCAATTGGCAACTCGAGTTGTTTAGTGATTCCAATGTAGGCCCTAGTCGAACCAGCGCCAGCAATTCTGGCCATCTCGCGTGAAAACCTAGGAGAATGAAAAGCGTAGTAAAGAAATTTTTTCGATAATATTTCAGTGTTTTTCACTCGATAATACGTTACTTGCGGAGTAAGCATTACGTAATCGAGTTCAGTTTCCAGTATCGCACTCCTGCCGATAGTGCCTTTGTGAGACAGTAAAACGTCACCGTTGATAGCAAATCCCTTACGAAGCGAGTCTGCTTGCCCTCGGCTTATGAAATTACAGTCGGTTTGGTTTACGGTCCCGTTAACCAAATCTGCGGCCATAATGAAGGGTATACCTGATTGAACAAAATCTGCTTTTTTGGGGTGTATTTCGCCATGATTACCATCTGTCGGTTTTTCTATTACCCCTTTACTTAATATCCCGCCAATCGTTGTTTGAGTCCAGGAAGAAGACGATTGGCTAAAAACTGAATTCAAATAACTCTCAAACAACTCCCGAGCATTGGCGAGGTTCTTTTCGGTATTCGCCATCGCTGCGTCGATGCCGGCAAAGGCTTCATCGAGGATGGCGACAATGCGTTTTTGAGCTTTTAACTCTGGCAACGGGATTAAAATATCGCCAACTGATTTTGGGCTGACATTCTTTTGCGCGACGCCATGCGAACTTGCGTTTAGGGAATCTCGAAAATTTTGAGAAGACAAAAAATAATATAGGTACTCGGCAGAAATCTCTTGATTGCTGATCGGCGTGATTTTCGCTACACGCTGATTTAGGGCCACTGGAAGATGCCTTTCTTCAACAACGGCTACGCGACCAATATTGCCAGTCAAAGAAGTTAGGATATCTCCAGCATGCAATTCAAATCTCTGCGTTCTCGAGTTCAAGACAACATACTTCGGTTTATCTAACACCAAACCACTAGACTGCACGTTCCCAATTCGAACCAAAAAATGGCCGCTTTCCGCATACTCGCTACTCTTAAATGCGAAACCACTCAATACATGAACAATTTTTCTCAATGGAATCCAAGGAAAATCATCAGGCTTCATAAAATTCCCCGAATCCCTTCCAGAATCTCTTCGCTTTCCTTATCGAGCGTCTCAATCTCGTTGATGATCACTTCCGGATCGCGAAGAGGTTCCTCTTCGGCCTTGTTAGGGTTCTTCACCGACAGGTCAAAGGACTCCGGGTCCACATCGCTGATGCTGACAGCCCAGGAATTCTCGGAGCTCTCAAAATTCGCTTGCCGTGCGACAAAATCTTTCAGATCGTCGTCATTCAGCGGGTTAGTCTTGCCCAGGCTACGTCCGGGGTCTAGCTGGTAGTACCAAAGCTTTTGAGTTGGCTCACCTTTCTCGAAGAACAGCACCACGGTTTTCACACCCGCCCCGAGGAAAGTGCCGCCGGGGCAGTCGAGGATGGTGTGCAGGTTGCAGCTTTCCAGCAGTTCTTTGCGCAGGGCCTTTGAAGCGTTATCCGAGTTGGACAAGAAGGTATTTTTGATCACCACCGCCGCACGGCCACCCGCTTTGAGGTACTTGATGAAATGCTGCAGGAACAGGAATGCCGTTTCGCCGGTTTTGATGGGGAAATTCTGCTGGATCTCCTTGCGCTCTTTGCCGCCGAAAGGCGGATTGGCGAGGATGATGTCGAAGCGATCCTTCTCCTGAATATCGCTCAGGTTTTCAGTAAGGCTGTTGGTGTGGACGATATTGGGCGTCTCAACGCCGTGCAGGATCATGTTCATGATCCCGATGACGTAGGGCAGACTCTTTTTCTCTTTGGCGAAGAAGGTGCGAGTCTGGAGGGTTTCTAGGTCCGTCGTGGACAGTCGCTTGTCATCACCCTCCCCGTCCGGACCATAACGCAAATAATCGTGCGCTTCGCACAGGAAGCCCGCCGACCCCGCTGCAGCGTCGTAGATACGCTCGCCGATGGTCGGATTAACCACTTTGATCATCGCGCGGATCAGCGGGCGCGGCGTGTAGTACTCGCCGCCGTTGCGCCCGGCGTTGCCCATATTCTTGATCTTGGCTTCATAAAGGTGTGACAGCTCGTGTTTCTCGGCCTGGGAGCCAAAACTGAGTTCATCGATCAGTTCGAGGGCGTCCCGCAGGCTGTAACCGCTGGCGAACTTATTGCGGATCTCGCCAAAGATTTCTCCGATCTTGTATTCAATCGTATCGGTGCTGCTTGCTCGTTCTTTGAACCCGTGGAGGTAGGGAAACAATTCAAAGCTGACGTACTGGATCAGGTCATCCCCGGTTAGGGCATTATCGTGATCAAAGCTGCCATCCGCCTTTTTGGGCGCGGCCCAGCGGGACCAGCGATGGGCATCATCAATAATGAACTCATAGGACAGTCCACGCAGTTCCGCTTCCTGGGAACGCTCAAATTCGAGGTCGTCGAGGTACTTGAGGAACAGCATCCAGGAGGTCTGTTCCGTATAGTCCAGCTCGGTGGCGCAACCAGCCTCTTTCCAGAGGACGTTATCGATGTTTCTGAAGGTTTGTTCGAACATTATGTTTCCGGTAATGAGTGACTATTTTCGTAACCTGTGTCCGCTTTGGGATGGTCGTCGCTGGTCTGAGAAACGTCAATACAAACTGACTGGATATTGTGCTCTTCAGGTCGCGCCGAAAAGATCGCATAGTGACGGAGAAGCCCTGCTTTGTTTCACTAAGGGGACTAAACGCCCTGCTCCTTAGATGCCTGAATATCCACCGGCGCCACCCCCAAGTCCTGCCACTTCTCTGGATGGCAAGTAAACAGCAGTATCTGATGCCGGCTGGCTGCATCAAACAAGATGCGTTTCATGTCTTCCAGGCGGTCGCTATCACTGTGCACCAGGGTGTCGTCCAGGATGACCAGCGTTGGCCTTCCCGCTTCCCGGAGTAAGTCGGCATAGGCCAGGCGGCTGATCAGGCCCATCTGTTCGCGGGCGCCAAAGCTCAGTTCGGTGATCTGCCCCAGTTCGCTGCCCCGGCTAAAGGTGCCGGGCCGTAACTGTTCGTCCACTTCCAGCGATGCTTCCGGGAACAGCACTGAAAGGTAGTGGTTCAGGTGTTTCTGCAACGGCGCCTGGAGGCGGCGTGTCAGGGCCTGGCGCTTTTCGGTGAGCAAATTCAGGAGCAGATCCAGTGCCTGGGCGCGGCGGTGCAATTCCTGATAGCGGCGGTTGCACTGGTCGTACTCCGCCTCTTTCTCGTTGAGCTGTTCTTCCAGCCCTTCTGCGCCCCAGGCTTCCAGCCTGACTTTGATATCACGGAGTTCTCGCCCCCGGTTCTCCTGGGTTTGGCGCAGTTGGTTAACCGCGTTCTGGTAACGCTCGATGTCCTGTCGGAGAAACTCCGGGCGGGCTTCGCGGATTTCCCGTTCGCGGCGTTCGAGGCTGGCTTGCAGTTCGGCCTGCTGTTTTTCGATGTGAGCCAGGTCGGTGGTTATCTGGCGGAGTTGCTGTTGCCGTTCCGGGCTCTTTTCTTCATCCGCCAGCCGCTGCCATTCGGTTTTGGCGTTGTCCCGGGCCTGTTTCAGGGCGGCTAAACTGGACTGATGCGCGCGCTCATCGGATTCCGCTTTATCCAGTGCGGTGCCAGCCCGGGTGAACGCTGCCTCCGCTTCTTCCAGGGCCGGCACATTCTCTTTCGGGTCCGGTTTGGGAGTGGCTTCCAATTGTTTTTTTGCTTTCTCCAGCTCGCCGTCCGCCTCTTTGTGGTCGGAGGCAAGTTGCTCAAGGCCTGCCGGCGCCAGAGATTTGAACAACTCGTCGGCATGCTTCACGGCTCGTCCGGCACTTTCAAAAGCGGAAAGACGGTCCTCCGCCTGTTGCAGGGATTTCACGCCAAGGGTCTTCAGCTCTTCTTCCAGATCTTCCTCAAGGGCTTTTAGCTTCCTCCGGGTGCTGGCCAGCTCTTCCCCGCCCGGCGTTATGCCCAGGGTACCCACGCCGGGAATCACCAGGGTCGATTCTTCCAGAAGCTGCTGCTCGCCTTGTCCGGTAAGCGATTCATCGTTCAGCGTCAGCGATGCGCCAGCATCCAGCTGCCAGCTCAATCGGGTGGCGATGGTCCGTGAGCGAATGGTTTCTTCGTTCAGCTGGTTGCCCGTTGCTCGCAGTTTCTTGACCAACTCTGCATCGATGCGGTTTTCCCGGGCCTGCTGCCTCGCTTGCTCCAACTGCTGGTGGTATTCCTTTGCTTTGGCAAGGTTCTGGGTCAGCACTTGTTTTTGCTGTTCAAGCCGGCGGACATCCTGCTCCAGCCTTTGTCGGGTTTGCAGCAAACCCGCCAGTTTGCGTTGCTTTTCCGCTTGCTCATAGGCGGTTCTGGCTTCTTGCAAACGGCCTGCAATCGTCGGCGTTTGGGCTTCTGCGGTAGCGAGGTCTCGCTCCGCTCGGTCCAGTTCGGCTTTTCTGCCCTCAAGCTGGCGACTGAGCCCTTCCAGGTGTTCCTTGTTCTGCTGCAACAGGCGGTGGTTTTGCTGTAGCTGGCTGAGCGTGGCTTTCTCCTGGTTCTGTTGCTGCTCCAGGCGCTCAACCTGCTGATAGCGTGCGCGGGCTTCCTCCAGCTGGCGCTGGGCGTCTTCCCATGGGCGCTCGGCCTCGGCCTGATCATATTCCTGGGCCAATTTGCCAAGCCGGTCGACCTGTTCCTGGTATTTATGCACCCGCTCCTTCAGCTCTTCTATTTCCAGCTCATATTGAGCGCGGTCTTTTTCCAGTTTCTGGTAATCGCCCCGGGGCTTGCCGGTGCCGGTCAGCAAGGTGTCCCGCTGGCTGCGAACCGTCTCGATCAGGTCGTCGCCCCCGGAACTGGCCACCTCTCCGACCATGGAGTTCAGGGCGGACTTCAGATGATCGCCGGCATGCTCGATGGCCTGCTCGATGTCCTGCCCGGTGCCCTGCTCCACCCACAGCAGTCCCGGTATGCCCCAGTGCTCGGCTTTGCTGGCGCCACGTTTCGGGTACTGGTAGCCCAGCAATTCGGCCAGCTTTTCTTCGGCGTCGTCTTCACTGTAGGTATCAGTGCCGACAACCAGGTCGCACCGTTTGCGCTGGAGAAAGCTTTTGGTAAGGCGCCAAGCACGGTTGTCGTGCTCGAAATCCAGCTCGATGGTGGGCGCCGCGGCGGAGTCGCCCCACGGGCGCAGGTCATCCACGGCGGTTGAACGGTAGCGCTCGAAAAACGCGGCGCGAATGGCACGTACCAGGGTGCTTTTGCCGGACTCGTTGGGGCCGTGAATCAGGTTGAGGCCGGGTTGCAGGTTATCCAAAACAAAGGGTTTGCGGAACTGGCGCAGCTGTTCAATGCGCATTCGCTGCAGCTTCATTGCCCCACCTCCTGTTCCCGCTCCCTGAGCAGCCCCGCCAGAATGGCCAGCGCGTCCCGGGCGACATCGTCCTGGGCTCCTTCCTGCCGCTCCCGCAGGCTTTCAACCACCTCGCCCACGTAGCCATCCGCTTTCAGGGCCGCAATGTCTTCATCGGTGGGTGCCAGCTGAAGTCCGCTCCGCTCACAGCGAAGGCTGCGGAATCGTGCTTCGGCAACCGACAAGGCCTTCAAGAGTGTTTCTTCTCCGGCCAGGGTCACCGAACCGTCAAGGCGCAGATCAACCACGGCGGATTCCGGCAAGGCGTTCAAACGCTCCAGCAGTTGCTCAAGATCGGAGTGGACCGCCAGGGTTTCCCGAAACTGGTGCCATTGATACCGACCGGTTGGTAGTTGAGTCACTGTCGGGGTTGCCCCTGGCCCGGACACGTCAACGATCAGGGCATTGCCTGCTTCGTTGTTACGAAACCGTTCCGGCTCGGGCGTCCCGCTGTACCAGGTGCGCTCATCAATCTGTTTGGTGCCGTGCCAGTCGCCAAGGGCGAGGTAGTCCAGGCTGCTGGCTTTTGCTCGTTCTGGCGCTATGGGGTTGGTGGAATCAATCTCGTCCGGCAACAGGCCCTGGACGCTGCCGTGGGCCAGGCCGATTCTGAGAAAACCTTCAGGGGTTTCGTAGCCGCCGAATGGCTCGGTCAGATCGCCATAGGTATGGCGCTGGGTCAGCGGCGCGCAGAGGATGCTGAGGCCTTGTGGCTCCAGATCAATAACGCCGGGCTGAAGCGCGAGATGCACGTTCTCCGGTACCGCACCCAATCGCTGGGCTCGGGTCCACACGCTCTCTGCCAGCGCTGCGTCGTGGTTGCCTGGCAGCATGATCCAGGGGCCGGTAAACCCCTTTGTGGCGTTGAATACACGCCGGATGGTGCGGTCGGAGACCGTTTGGGCATCAAAAACGTCACCTGCGACCAGTACCGCATCGCAGTGATGCTCATTGGCCAGCCGTGCAAGCGTTTCGATGGCCTCGAACCGGGCCTCGACCAGGGCTGCGCCGTCTTCGGTCTCGAAACGGGTAAAGGCCCGGCCCATCTGCCAGTCTGCCGTATGCAAAAACTTTGGCATTTTATCTACCTGAAAGATCTGGGAATTTTGGCGTTATTCTAGACCAACCGCGAGCAGTTTACAGACGCGATGCGACAATGAACGTCGTTCGGGAGGAGCCTGTTTGTCTGGGAAGCTACGCCGGGCTCAACCTGCAAGCTGCATACTTGAATTCCGGGATCTTTCCGAACGGGTCCAGGGCCGGATTGGTGAGCACGTTCGCTGCCGCCTCCACAAAGGCGAAGGGAACAAACACCATGCCCTCCGGCATGGTCTGATCGGCCCGCGCCGTCAGGGTGATGGTGCCGCGCCGGGTGGCAATTTGAATGTCATTGCCCGGTGCTACGCCCATACGATCCAGCTCAGCGGGAGCCAGGTAGGCTGCCGCTTCCGGCTCCCGCTCATCCAGCACCCGGCTCCGACGGGTCATGGCGCCGGTGTGCCAGTGTTCGAGTAATCGCCCGGTTGTCAGCACAATGGGATAGGCGGCATCCACGGGTTCGTCCGGTGGCAGCGGGCTGGCCGGTGAGAATCTGGCGCGGCCGCCTGCGCGCGGGAAGGCATCGGAGAAGACAACGTCCTGGCCCGGGGCGTCATCCGCGGGGCATGGATAGGTAACGGACCCCTCGCGCTCCAGGCGAGACCAGGAGATATGATCCAGGGAGTGCATGCCCTGCTTCATTTCTTCAAACACTTGCTCGGGGCCGGCGTAGTTCCATGCCAGCCCGAAACGCCGGGCCATTTCCTGAATAACCCACCAGTCGGGCTTTGCCTCCCCCGGCGGCGCCAGTGCGGCACGGCCCATTTGCACCTGGCGGTTGGTGTTGGTGACGGTGCCGGATTTTTCCGACCAGGCGGCGGCAGGCAGGATAACGTCGGCAAACTGGGCGGTCTCGGTGACGAACAGGTCCTGCACCACCAGGTGCTCAAGGGCAGCGAGGGCAGCCCGGGCGTGGGTCAGGTCCGGGTCGGACATTGCGGGGTTTTCGCCGAGGATGTACATGCCCTTGATGGTGCCTGCCTTGATGGCGTCCATAATCTCCACCACGGTGAGTCCCGGCTTCGGGTCCAGTTCGGTGTTCCAGAGCTCTTCGAAGGCGGCGCGCAGCTGGGCATCCCCGACGGGTTGGTAATCTGGCAGCACCATGGGGATCAAACCGGCATCGGAGGCGCCCTGCACGTTGTTCTGCCCGCGCAAGGGGTGCAGACCGGTACCGGGCCGGCCGGTGTGGCCGCATGCGAGCGCCAGTGAAATCAGGCAGCGGGCGTTATCGGTGCCGTGCACGTGTTGGGAGATGCCCATGCCCCAGAAAATCATCGCTCTGTCAGCCTCGGCGTAGGCCCGGGCCACTTCACGAATGGTGTCGGGCGCCACGCCACAGACCGGGCTCATCACCTCCGGGGTCATACCTTCAACGCTGACGGCCAATGCCTCGAAGCCTTCGGTGTGGGCGTCAATGTAGGCCTGGTCGAAGAGTCCTTCGCTGATGATCACATTGAGCATGGCGTTGAACAGTGACACATCCCCACCCGGCGAGAAACGCAGGCTGCGCCAGGCATAGGCATCCAGCGCCTGGCCCCGGGGGTCGATGATGATCAGCTTGGTGCCGTTTCGTGCTGCCTGTTTGAAGTAGGTGGCAGCCACCGGGTGGTTTACCGCCGGGTTGCAGCCGGTAAGGATGACCACATCCGCCTCAAGCGCCTGCATGAAGGAGGCGGTGACGGCGCCAGAGCCCAGGCACTCCATCAATGCGGCCACGGAACTGGCGTGACAAAGCCGCGTGCAGTGATCAACGTGGTTGGAGCCGAAACCGGTGCGCACCAGTTTCTGGAACAGCCAGGCTTCTTCGTTGGAGCATTTGGCACTGCCGAAGCCGGCGAGCGCATCCGGTCCGTGCTGGGTTTTAAGTTGGGTGAGCCCCCCTGCCGCCAGATCCAGCGCCTCTTCCCAACTCGCCTCTCGAAAGTGCGTTAACGGATGGGCCGGATCAAAGTCCGGGTCGAGCCCCTTGGGGATGCCCTCCCGGCGAATCAGCGGCCGGGTGAGCCTTGCCGGGTGAGACGGATAATCAAAGCCAAAACGGCCTTTCACGCAGAGCCGGCCCTGATTTGAGGGGCCGTCTTTGCCCTCCACAAACAGGATGCGTCCTCGCGGCTCGCCTGTTGCTCCCTCGGCAGAAGCGGGCTTGTCTTTCACGTGATAGGTCAGTTGGCAGCCCACGCCACAATAGGGGCAAATGGAGTCCACGGTTCGGTCGGCCGTGGCAGAGTCTCCGTGGCCCTGGGCATCGATCAGGGTGGCGGGCATGAGCGCGCCGGTCGGGCAGGCCTGCACGCATTCGCCACAGGCAACGCAGGTGCTGTCGCCCATGGGGTCATCGAAATCGAACACTACCTTGGACGCGGCACCGCGATGCGCCAGGCCGATGACATCGTTGCCCTGCACTTCGCGGCAGGCGCGCTCGCACAACCCGCAGGTGATGCAGGCGTCCAAGTTCACGTTCATGGCAGAGTGAGTGGCGTCATGGCCCCGGGCGTGGGCCAGCGAGTCCGACCGCGGCGCAACATGGTGAACCGTTGGATCGTCACGCTCTGAACGGGCCGGGAGACGTTGACGCACGGCAGCTGCATCAATGGCCAGTTGGTCCACCGTTTCCCATAAGTGGCTTGAACGATCGGGGCTGCTATCTTGCGCAGGTTGATCGGCCAGCAGCAATTCCAGTACCGCTTTCCTGGCTTCCTGGGCTCTGGTGGAACCGGCACTTCGCACCACCATGCCGGGCGCGGCCTCGCGAATACAGCTTGCGGCGAGCACCCGCTCACCCTCCACTTCCACCATGCAGGCGCGGCAATTGCCATCCGCTCGGTAACCCGGGGCGTCTTTGAAGCACAGGTGCGGAATGGTCTCGCCGGCGCGCTTGGCCACCTGCCAAAGGGTTTCGCCGGGGTGGGCCTGAACTTCCACGTCGTCCAGTGTCAGGGTGAAGCTTGTGGTCGCATCAATCATGGCTGTTTTCGATTCGCTCATGGCTGCCTCCCCTAACCTTTCGCTATCAGGTTGCTGCTGGCGAGTTCACTGCGGAAATCCCGCAGCAGGCTCAGCACCGGATTGGGTGCGGCCTGGCCGAGTCCGCAGATGGACGCATCCGCCATCACCCTGGCCAACTGCTTGAGCGTCTGCTCATCCCAGGTATCCCGCTCCAGCAAGGTGAGCATTTTCTCGGTGCCCACACGGCAGGGCGTGCACTGGCCGCAGGATTCGTCCGCGAAGAAGCCCAACAAGTTGGCAGCCGCAGCCTGCAAATCGTCCTGATCAGACAGAACGATCACGGCAGCGGAGCCGATAAAACAGCCATGTTCCTGCAAGGTGTCGAAATCCAGCGGAATGTCGGCTTTGCTGGCCGGCAATATGCCACCGGACGCCCCGCCGGGCAGATAGGCCAGCAAGCGATGCCCTTCGGCCATGCCGCCGCAGTATTCCTCGATCAATTCATTGAGGGTGATGCCAGCGGGTGCGACGTGCACACCGGGCCGCGCGACCCGACCTGACACCGAAAAGCTGCGCAGCCCCTTGCGACCATGCCGCCCCTGGCTGGCGAACCAGTCGGCGCCCTGGGCGTGGATGCGCGGAATCCAGTAAACGGTCTCGACGTTGTTAACGAGTGTGGGCTGGTTAAACAACCCCTTCTGCGCCACGAACGGCGGGCGATGCCTTGGCTTGCCGGGCTTGCCTTCCAGGGACTCGATCAGGGCGGATTCCTCGCCACAGATATAGGCGCCCGCGCCCCGGCGCAGGATTACGAAACCGGGTTCTATGATGCCCGCAGCTTCCAGCTCGGCAACGGCGTTTTTCAGCACACCCAGGAGGCCGGGATATTCATCCCGCAGGTATATGTAGAGAGCCTGCGCCTCAACCGCCCAGGCGCTCACCAGCGCGCCTTCCAGGAAGACGTGGGGTTCTCGTTCCAGGTAATAGCGATCTTTGAAGGTACCCGGTTCACCCTCGTCGGCATTGATCACCGCATAGCGTGGCCCGAGTTCGGCCCGCACGGCCTGCCATTTGCGGAACGTGGGGAAACCGGCGCCGCCCAAGCCGCGCAGACCAGCCTGCTGAAGTTCTTCCGCAAGGGACTCGACGGTAACCCGTCCGTCGCGGCAATCCTTCAGCAACTGATAACCACCCACCGAGCGGTAATCCGCCAGCTTCTGCCAATGGATGTCGTCGGGTTGAACCTGCTTTTGTTCGACTGCCTTGCCTACCGTCTGAACAGTGGCGTTGCATACATGATGTTGTCCCACGGCCACCACGGGTGCTGTATCGCAACGCCCCATGCAGGGCGCGTGGACCACACGCACCTGGCTCGGGTCAGTCCCATCAGACAGCGCCTCGTGCAGTGCCCCTGCGCCCGCCAGTTGGCAGGAAAGCGAGTCACACACCCGCAAAGTTATCTCAGGCGGCGGGGCTTGTTCATCGTGAATAACGTCGAAATGGGCGTAGAACGTGGCCGTTTCATAAATGGTGGCCATGGGCAGGTTCATGAAAGCCGCAAGGGCCCGAAGGCGAGACAAGGAGAGGTAACCGTCCGCGTCCTGCAATACATGCAGGTGCTCGATAAGGCGATCGCGGTCTCGCAATGACGAATCGACACGTTCGTCACCGATCAGGTCCCGCAGCTCCGACAGTACCGCCGGTTCCAGTTGACGGCCACGTAGAGCAGAGCGCCGGCGTTTGACCATCTTATCGTCTGTGCTCATTGTTGTTGACCAGGCGCCGAGGTATGTAAACCTGCCTTGTTGGCTGGCTTGACTGCTTTCCGATTATTGAAGCATATGGAGACGGGATGACGCCAGACTATGAATAACGGAATGAATACGGTTTTAGGCTTACGAACACCCTGGCTGGCTAACACGGTTGTGTGGCTCTCAAGCAACTTTCACTTTGGCGCATGTTTTTTGCGATATTCGGTTGGTGTGCAGCCCAATTGCCTGCGAAAAGCGGTGTTGAATGTTGATTTCGAGTTAAACCCAACCTCGTAACAGATCTCAGAAACGCTCTGAGGTGTCTCGCTCAGGGCTTCGCAAGCTGCTTTGATACGATAACCATTGACCCATTCATAGAAATTTACACCGGAACAGAGGTTGATTGCAGCCGACGCCTGATGAGTTGTGGTGCCACAAGCTTCGGCGAGAATTCTAAGGGTCAGTGTATTTTCTCTGAAGAGCCCTTTTTCCATGGCTTGTCCAAGTTCTTTGAACAGAGTTAAGTCGGTCTCGTCAATCAGCGCTGGATTTCTCTGCTCGGTTGATTCCTGTGATGCTAACGGCACAGGGGCCGTTCGCTGTACGTGCATAGGTGGGTTAGCGTGGGTAAGCAGCAGGTAGGTAAGATAAGCCGTTGTAGGCGCGAGAACAAAGGCGACGGAAAAGCTTTCACCAAAGACAAAGTAGACAATAATTCTGGCAGTCATACTGGCAGCGATAATCAACTGAATGAGTTGAAGATGCCTCACCCATTCACGTACGGCCGCCTTTCGAGTATTGATGCCCTTTTTTCGTTGCAGCCACCAGTAAAAGAGACTGGAAGCACCGATCACGGCTAAATAGGAATTGCCATAAAGTGTGATCGGTTGCCAGAGCGATTCAGCAATTCTGCCCTGAAACATCCAGTAAACCTTGAGTTCCCCCGGCATGCTCCAGAAAGGTATTGCAAGCAGAGCAACCACAATCATCGGAGCGGCATGTAGCCACCAATTTTTTTCCTTGTTCAGCGCGTTATCGCCCAGAATGGCTCGAATGTAGCCATAGATACAGAACGGCATCATCACGATTAGCGGGTCGAACAGCTTGAGAAAGAACGGAAACCGTTCCATCAAATCGCTGGCCTGGTACATAAATTCCAGAGACTGAAGGATAACGAGGCACACCAGAGCAAGAAGGTATGCCATTGGAAGCCTGTCCTGCTGTCTGTTCACAAACCAGCTCAAACTGGCGAAAAGCAGGATGACTCCGATGCAAAGGCACACTAGTGCGACGGTTCCCGTCCAGTAATTCATCTCGTCTCCACGTGCGAATCGATCGATTCGAACTCACAGGCTTTTGTTTTTTAAAGTTAAATAAAAAATTATTCGAATCTATCGATGCGGACGATCCAATCCAACCGATACCGTTAAATAGACCTCGCAGAAACACAAAAACAACGAGGACTCCTCTATGGAAATTCGATCAGGCACGACCCTTCTCGTACTTGGCACGATTATTTTATCAGGCTGCAACGGTGGGTCGGATAACGCAAGTTCTTCGTCACCATCGGATCAGGCTCCGTCCTATCAAGCTGATATTCGTTACACCGAGTATGGGGTGCCACACATTACCGCAAATGATTATGGCTCTCTCGGCTACGGTGTTGGTTACGACCATGCCAGAAACAATCTGTGCACACTGTCCGAACAATTGGTCAAATTGAAATCCCAGAAATCCCGTTACTTCGGGCCTGGCGAGCAGAACGGAAACCTGCTGACGGACGTAGGCTACAAGGCGCTTGATTATCCGGCCCAGGCCGCTGAATTATTTAAAGAACTGTCTCCCACGTCCAGCGAACTTTTGAAGGGTTACGCCGCAGGCTTCAATCGTTCTCTTGCGGAACGTCAGGGTCCCGGGGATTATCCATCACCCTGCCGCGGTGCCGAGTGGGTTGAGCCGATAACCGCTCAGGATTTGCTCGCCTACCAGTTGGATCTTGCCGGTCTGGCCAGTGCCCGGAATTTCCTCGAAGCGATCGCCGCCGCGCGGCCGCCCACTTCCAATATAGCCGAGTTCAATGTGCAGCTGGATCCTGCCAAAGTGTTTACCTCAGAAGGTATTGGCAGTAACGGCTGGGCACTGGGGAATGAAAAAACAGACGGTGCCAACAGTATGCTGTTGGGTAACCCGCATTTCCCCTGGGATGGCGAGCTGCGTTTTTACCAAAACCATCTAACGATTCCGGGCGAACTGGACGTGACCGGTATCACGATGATTGGTTTGCCGGCAGTAGTGATTGGATTTAATAACCATCTGGGATGGACTCACACAGTCTCCCAATCCAAGCGATTTACCCTGTATCAACTGGAACTCGATCCGGCTGATGCAACCCGCTATGAATACGACGGTGCCTACCGTGATATGGCGACCAAAACCGTGGAAATAACAGTGAAGCAGCCGGACGGTAGCCTTGCTGATTACAGTCAAGCAGTCTATTTCAGCCACCATGGCCCCGTCGTGAATCTGGCTTCTTTATCGCCAGTTTTGGGTTGGACAGAGGACTCTGCAGTCGCCTTCCGGGACGCCAATCTGGGCAATACCCGGATGCTGGATCAGTGGCTTGCGATGGCCAAGGCTGAAAGTCGTGAGGGTTTCTTCCAGGCATTTGAAGAAAACCAGGGCATTCCCTGGGTAAACACCCTGATGATCGACCGGGAAGGTACCGCCAATTATGTTGACGGCACACTGGTACCCAACCTTACTCCACAGGCCGAGCAATACTGGCGGGCTGCATCGCAGTCTCCGCAATTGGCGCCAATCTGGCAGGATGGTGCCGGCAGCGTCCTGCTGCCCGGAAACAGTTCCATTTTTGAGTGGTTGGATACCGGTGAAACCTTGTCGCCAGGATTGGTGCCTTTCAGCGAGGCGCCAAAACAGACCCGCAACGACTATGTCTTCAATGCTAACAGCAGCCACTGGCTCTCGAACCTCGATGAACCGCTGGAAGGTTTCAGTATTCTTTACGGGCCAGAACAAACCATTCGAAGCACACGCACTCGTTTCAATGCAAAATTGATCACTGACTCCAGCAGTTCCGGGCTGGCCGGTTCGGACGGCCGATTCTCCCTGGAGGAGCTCAAGAGTGTGATGACCCACAATGGCTCGCTGTTCAGTGGTGAGTGGAAAAACGCTCTAACCCAGCGTTGTATCAACTACCCGACGGTGACCTATCAGAGCGCAGCATTTGACCTTACCGCTGCCTGTCAGGTCTTGATCAACTGGGATGGCCGCTACAACATCAATAGCACGGGTGCGCACCTGATGCGGGAGTTCCTTGCAGAGTTCCGTGTATCGAGCCACCGGGAACTGGACGACGACCTGTTTGCCTCAGGCTTTGATCCCGATGCGCCGGTAACAACGCCATCCGGTCTGACGCCGATCGACCCGGCAGACGCAACCAATGATCCGGTACTTCAGGCGCTGGCGGCTGCGGCGGCAAGGCTAGAGGAAAATGGCCTTTCTCTGAATGCCTCTTTGGGTTCGCTGCAGTATGTCCTCAAAGCTGAAGGCGAGCAGCCAATTCCTGTCTCCGGGGGTTATTCGTTCGAGGGCGTGTTCAACATGGCCGAAACCAAAGCCAATTCCCGAAGCACTTCTGATTTGGCGAACACTCTGACGGGGCAGCCGACTGAAGACAGCCCTCTGTTCGCACTGGACGAAGACGGTGATGGTCAGGATGAATTGGCTTACCGAATAAACTATGGCTCCAGCTTTGTGATGGCGCTTCAGTACACAGATGAAGGCCCTAAGGCTGATATGTTCCTTAGCTATAGTCAGGATCACGATCCCGAAGCCGAACACTTCAAAGATCAGACAGAGCTATACAGCGACCTGGAGTGGCGACCGATTCTTTTTAAAGAAGAGGACATCGCAGCAGCGGTCGTGGAAACCGTTGATCTGCGCGAATAATTCAGGTGTGAGCAGCCCCGGGCGGGTTCGCTAAAGGGTGTTTTTGTAGACTCGACCTCCCTTCATTATGAGCCGGAGGTTGGCCTGCGGGTCACTCAAAAACTCCAGCCCCCGCTCCGGGTTTCCATCCACCACTAAGAGGTCGGCCAGAGCGCTGGACTCTATGGTACCAAGCTTGCCCTGGTAGGGGCTTCGATTGCCAGACATAGCCAGGAGCTCACCGTTGCGACCAGTCGCCATCGCCAGCGTGGTGAGCGAATCGTAAAAACGTGTGAGTTTGGCGAGATGACGCAACTGGTTCTGGGTGTTCTGGGGACTGAACAAAATATCCGTGCCCCAGGCTGTTTTGACATCAAAATGCTGCGCCATCTCGTAAGCCCGCACCGTTCCCTCCGCCACCATGCGTTGCGACTCCCGGCGCGCGGCATCAGGATAAACATTGGAATCCTCATCCTGGAGGAACGGCTGCAAGCTCCACCAGGCGCCCTCGCCTGCTATCATGCGAACGCTTTCTTCATCTGCCAGTTGACCGTGTTCGATGGACTTCACACCCGCCCGCAGACTCCGCTGAATGCCCTTGGGCGTGTAGACATGAACTGCAACGTAAGTACCCCAGTCCTCTGCGGCGTCTACGGCTGCGCGTAATTCCCGTTCGGTAAACTGAGTGCTATCCAGCGGATCATAAGTGGAGGCCACACCACCGCCGGCCATCAGTTTGATCTGGGATGCCCCCAACATCAATTGTTCACGAGTGCGGCGGAGCACCTCGGCTTCACCATCGGCAATTACAGCGACTCCCTGCTTTTCCTGCTCGCTCAGGGGCGAGGCAGTACCCCGAGGCACCTCGTGCCGCATGCGGAAATCACCATGGCCGGAGGTTTGCGAAATCATGGCACCGGCGGGGAACACCCTCGGGCCATCGACAATGCCTTTGTCGATCGCGCGCTTGAGGGCAAAGGAAGGGCCACCAACATCTCGAACCGAAGTGACGCCACGCATTAGCGTACGTTCCGCTTCTTTAGCTGCGACCAGATGCACATATCCCGGGTCCGCTGTCATGGCTTCAAGCTGGCTGATTCCAGCCAATGTGGTGTGCCAGTGGGCGTCAATGAGACCCGGCATCACCACTCGGCCGCCACAATCCACAACTTCCGCATCACCGAAGTCTGCACCGTTGGCAAGCAGGGCCTGAATGCGACCGTCCTCAATGCGGATAGCGACGCCTTCACGCAGCGGTCCGCCGCTACCATCGAAAAGCCTCAGGTTTTTAAGCAGAATCGGTCGGTTTTCGTCCCGGGGCTGCTGGCTCAGAACGCTAGGCGCGCGCAATCCCGCGAACATAGCCATAACACCGGCAGCACCCCCAATGAACTGCCTGCGGCTAATATCCGCCATCATGCGCTCATGGAACTGGGACAGCATCGGCGAGCCGCACTGGCAGGCGCCGTGGCCATGGTGGTTAATTAAGGGATAGCATTTGGCGGAGCGGGGCAAAGCGGGCATCGAACGTTTCCTCATGGGTGGTGCCCGATTATAGACAATTCAGGCTATGGTGCGAGCCAGCAGGGACACCCCTTGACTCATCTGTTGAGTTAAGGACAACTTATCCGTGATTCCCTATTCCGTTTTTTGTCCGCTCAAGGAAACTGCCTGTGAACGCCGAGATTATTTTCGTCCTCACGCTGCTGGCGGCCACTGTCGGTCTTTTTCTGATCGACAGAATCCGTATGGATATGGTCGCGCTGCTGGTAGTTGCTGTGCTTGCCCTGTCCGGCTTGATCTCACCAGCCGAGGCGGTCTCCGGTTTCGGTAACCCGCTGGTGGTCATGATTGCTGCCCTGTTTGTGGTGGGAGAAGGGCTTTTCCGAACCGGTGTTGCTGCAGCTGCAGGGCAGTGGCTGCTGCGGGTAGGTGGATCTGACGAGACCCGCCTGCTGGCTGTACTCATTCCGCTCGTTGCGTTGCTCTCAGCCTTCATGAGCTCAACCGGCGCCGTAGCGCTATTGCTGCCTGTAGTACTGAGCATGGCCCGACGTTCAGGCATGAACCCGGCTCGCCTGCTGATTCCGCTGGCCTATGCTTCCCTGGTAGGAGGCATGCTGACGCTCATCGGCACGCCGCCCAATCTGGTGGTCGCCAGCCAGATGCGCGAATCGGGCATGACCCCTTTCGGGTTTTTTGACTTCACGCCGATTGGCCTGGTGATTCTGCTGGTGGCCGGGATCTACCTCATTTTCGTTGCCCGCCACCTGCTGCCCACCCGCACCGTGGAGAAACACGGTGCAGCCCACCCTCCCCTGGCAGAATTTGCCCAACGCTACGACATTGCCGATCAGCTGCACCTGCTTTCGGTGCCGGCCGGCTCGGGGCTGGCTGGCAAAACGGCGGCCGAGGCCGGCCTGCGCACACACTACGAAGTCACGCTTTTTGGCATCCGACGGGCGGGGCGATTGCTTTCTACTCTGGTGCCGGTTCTGGCGGAAACCCGCGTGGAGGCAGGCGATCGGCTGCTGGTGTATGGTTCACCCGAAGCCGTTGAACAGTTGTGTCTGACACAGCGCCTGTCGTCCCTGGGTTTTCCCGAGGGCGAAATGGAGCGGGTCAGGAAGGAGTTCGGGGTGGCAGAGGTGGCACTGAGACGCGGTTCTTCACTGATCGGGAAGACCCTTAAGGAGGGGCGCTTCCGTGAACAGTTCCGGCTCAGTGTTATTGGTGTCCGGCGGGCGGGAGAGGCTTTGGCCACGCGTTTTGGCGCCACCCGCCTGGAAGAAAACGACGCGCTGTTGCTGGTCGGTGGTTGGAACCGGCTTCGTGAGTTGCAGCAGGAGCGTGATTTTGTGCTGCTGGATACGCCCGAGGAAATGGAAGAAGTGCCCAGCCACGGCCAGCGTGCCCCTCTGGCGCTGGCGATTATGCTCGGGATGCTGGTGCTGATGGTCAGCGGCCTGACATCGAACCTGACCGCTGTTCTGCTGGCGGCGCTGGCCATGATCGGCAGTGGCTGCCTGACACTGCCGGAAGCCTATCGCTCCCTCAATGCCACCAGCCTGGTCCTGATTGCCGGACTGCTACCGCTGGCGCTGGCGATGGAGCGAAGCGGTGCCCTGGCGCTGATTGTTGACCAGCTTGTGGCGGGCCTTGGCGATGCCGGTCCCCGTGCACTTTGCGTCAGCCTGTTTCTGCTCACATCCGTGTTCAGCCAGTTTATCTCCAATACCGCTACCACCGTGTTGGTGGCCCCCATTGCCATTGCCACTGCGCAGCAAATGGGGGTCAGTCCCGAACCGGTACTGATGACCGTGGCCCTGGCGGCGTCCACCGCCTTTGCCACCCCCATTGCCTCGCCGGTCAACACCCTGGTACTTGCGCCGGGAAACTATCGTTTCCTCGATTTCGCCAAGGTTGGGGTGCCCCTGCAGCTGCTTGCCATGGGCGTGGTAATCTGGCTTACGCCGCTGCTTTTTCCGTTTTGAGATCCCTACCCAAAACCTTTTCAGATTTCCTGGAGGTGCCTTGCAGATGGAAAATTGGGCGTTATTTTGGGGTGCTTAAAAGGCAGCTCGGCAAAGCGGATAATTTTTGGGGTTTAATTTGGATATTTTTGGGGTGAGAAACTCGACTCCGACCGAAAGGGTCAGGTTGTTGATAATAAAGGGTAAAAATGGAGGCGCGGGTCGGAATCGAACCGGCGTACACGGAGTTGCAGTCTGGCACTTTTAATAAATATAAATACTATATTTTCAATTAGTTGAGAAACATTTCTCAGAAACTAAGTGAAGCCAAAATGGCATTTTAGGCGTCAGTAATATCAATAAGTTGCGTTACCTTTGTCGCCATCTACTTTGTCCGGCTTCACTTGTGGGCGCACTACCCTAGCCTGGCTCCCTGCTCATACCTGAGTAACCGAAGATCTGCACCAGCAGCGCAAGGCGGAGTTTGAATCGAGAGTTGAATAAACCCCGCCCAGTCACCCATCTCAATCCAGTCCGAACTCTATGAGCCTTTCTTTCAAGAATGGGTTTTGCTTAAACACTTCTAGGACCATACAACTTGTAGCGGCCGCCAAAAATGTAAGGGTAATTTTGTTCCTCATTAACGGCGTAACGACAGCATACACCGTATCAAAGTTTTCCCAGGCGCTGGCCTCCTCGCTTCCATAGCCGGAGGGGGTTATCAGAAAGATCCAACCCACTATGATTGCGGCTACAATCGCCTTCAGCAGTTGCACGAAAATTTCTGATCGGATGATGTTGGTGATAAATTTTGTTTGCATAGTCTGAGCTCCTTTTTGTTGTCAGAAACCCAATGCTTGCACAGATCCCAAATCCTCCAAATTTGCTGAGACTTACGATGTTGGAGACTTCCCAAAAAAGTGTAGGATTAATTTGGGATAGTTTGATGAGGAAGTTCTTATGAACCTGATGGCTGGCTTTTTGGGTTTTTCAGTATTCACCATCACATGTTTGGTTATAGGTCTCTTGGGCTATTGGCAAGCCGATCGACTAGAGAACTACGCACGAATCTACGCGCGGAAAGCCAGGCAGAAATCTGCAATGAGACGCAACCGTTAGAGGCCCCGACACAGGTAACAAATAGTTGGAGAACAGCTATCTTCGTCCTTACGCAAGCAGAGATATGGGAGGTTAGGATTTGGAGAGCTTAAGCCCATTGACTGATTTCGAAGCCCGAGTCATTAGGGCGCTCGGCTTTGGGGCATGTTTGCCAGCCGGCAAGGGCCTGGACGATCACTTCCATTTAACCAAATCAATTCCAAACAAAATTTGGCCATCAGCCGAACCTCTCTCAGTCTCTGAAAAAGCTGTACTCGAACAAGGAGGGGCTCGGGGCCTCGAAGCTTCTCCCACATCTCTTGAAGGGCTGAAAAACCGCACGAAGATTTCTTTGCAGGTGATTTCAGAGTGCAGGTCCATTGCGGCCCAGTCACTCACGCTTAAGGAGGTCTCGAGATTACTCCACGCACCGGAAGATATGGTGATAATCGAATCAAACCGCACACCCCCGAGCTTACTGGCGTTGACACTTGAAGATTCCACGCCAGTATTCTTCGGTTGGCAGTTTAGCGATTCAGGCAGACTACCCCACCTTGCCGAATTACTAGTGTCAGCTGAGGCAATTGATCGTCCTCTCACACTGACGCGTTTCATGCTGACACCGACTGCTGATCTGGATGGCCACTCGCCGAGAGAATGGCTTTTGAGCGGCTACGAACTAGGCCCCGTGAAAACCTTATCGATGTTTATGACGCAGACATAACTTTCGCTAAGTAGATGTGTTCGAGTTCTGGCCCACCTCTACTTGCCAGCTTGGACACCAAGGCAACGTACACAGGTGTCGCAACCGCGCACAGTCGCATTAAAAATACTGCTCGAAGCTCTCAAAATCGCTATAAATAATCAGAAGGCGCACTACCAAGTCAGACGTGCGCAGATGCAACGTCCAGCCCTCCCAACTTAAGAAGCTTCTCCCCAACAGAGCATTTGACCTCGGAAAGTTGGCATGTCAGATCAGAGGCTTGGCCTCCCTGCGAGGAGATCAGGGCCTCAGTCCGAATTCGACTGATTCCAGTCGTCCGAGGTTCCAGAGAACCCCTGGATTCTTGGAAATTACGGGGCATGGAGAGATTGGAGGCTTCATATTAATCAGTACTATTAAATATAGCCCTAGAAATACTGAGATCGAGCGTAGATATGAAGCGCTACGTATTTAACAGTATTTGGCTAATTTAGAAGCGCCATATTGAAAATTTATTACCAGTTTTTTATAAACCTCCTTTGCAGCAGGTATTTTCCTAATCAATATGAATCGCTATCTTAATCAGGGGTTGTACTGTTAAATACGGAGTGAAAAATCAAGGGCCCCGAATTAGGCGTGGCATTGAGTCTATTAGAAATACTCTGGCAGCAAATTTTTCATCAAAAAGCTCAAAAGCTCTGGCATGCACACAAAATTATTAATTTGCCGTCAAAAGCTCTGACCTGCCCCCGATCACTAAACCACTCACTGCTTAGTAATGTCGGTTAATTTCGACCCTTTTCCCGTAGTCCGGTAGCCAGCGGCAAACTCCAGCGGTGTCTGGTAGCTCAGAGCTGAATGGGGCCGGTTTTCATTATAGTCTCGTCGCCAATTACCGATGATCTCCCGGGCATGAGCCAGATCCCGGAACCAGTGTTCATTCAGGCATTCGTCACGAAAACGTCCATTGAAGCTTTCAATAAAGCCGTTCTGGGTTGGTTTTCCAGGCTGAATCAGCTTCAGTTCCACACCGTTGTCATAAGCCCATTGGTCCAGAGCCTTGCTGGTGAATTCCGGTCCTTGGTCTGTCCTGACAGCCTGCGGGTAGCCTCTAAAGGCTGCTATGGCATCCAGAGTGCGGGCAACCTGGTTACCAGAGATGCCGTTTGCCACGGGGATGTCGAGGCACTCCTTGGTGAAGTCATCAACAATGGTCAGGCATTTAATCCGCCGACCACACGCCAGTGAGTCCATGACGAAGTCCATGGACCACGTCTGGTTCGGAGCTTCTGGCAACACCAGTGGCTGACGCTCCATGGCGATACCTTTGCGACGCTTGCGCTTTGGTACGGCCAGACCAGCCTCCCGATAAAGCCGGTAAACCCTTTTATGATTCACGTCGATTCCTTCCCGTCGCAACAGTTGGTGAACCCGTCGGTAACCAAACCGACGTCGCTCGTGGGCCAGTTCCGTAATGCGCTCGCTGAGCACATTGTCACCGGCCGCAACGGTGGAGCGGTAATGAAACGAAGCGCGGGATAACCCGACGAGAAAACAGGCCCTGCGTTGTGAAATCGGCGTTTGCTCCTGCATCGCCCGCACGGCCTCGCGCTTGTTCTCGACGGTCAGTACTTTCGGTTAAGAGCAGCCTTCAGAGCTTCGTTGTCCAGGAGAGATTCAGCCAATAGCTTCTTGAGCTTGGCATTCTCGTCTTCGACAGCCTTCAACCGGCGTGCTTCTGAAACTTCCATGCCGCCAAACTTCTTGCGCCAGGTGTAGAAAGTGGCGTCAGAAATGTTGTACTTGCGGCATAACTCCTTCACCGCCAGGCCCGCTTCGGCTTCCTTCAAAATGCTGATGATCTGCTCTTCTGAAAATCGCTTTTTCATGTTCATCGTCCTCTACTGTGATGAACATTACTAAGCTGAAAACGGTTAAGCTAGAGGGGAGCAGGTCAGCTCTGCCATGGTTTTGCTATCATCCTTAGTCAGCATCAACAGGGTTTTGGAGGTAGGCAGAGAAAATGCGTCACTCACCGAAATGGCAATCAGAATACTCTCGATCTGAAGATCAGCTCTGTGCCCTAGCAACGGAACTGTTGGACTCACTTTGTGCAAATGACCAAACCTCCAGCGTGGCGGAGTTAGCCTGTCAGCGCGTTGCGGGAAACACCACAATAGGAAAGAAGTAGCAGTATGAGTAGGCTCAATGACGCTTCGAACAAAACAGAATTCACAGACAGGTTTCGCCGCTTGACTGATCTGGTCGAGACCAGTAAGGAAAGCGCCAACCAGCACGGAGAGTGCTTCAATATTTTCTCCATCCTTGGCGTCCAGCGCGATGAAAACCGGACCCACTCCCGGTACCTCGCGGAGTTGCTTAGTCCTACCGGACGACATGGTGAGGGTTCCCGATTTCTTGATGCATTTGTCAAAGATATCCTGGGACTTTCACTGGATGTGAGCGGGCGCGTTAAGATAACAAGAGAATTGGCAACCGAAGGCCGACGGCGTGTGGATATCGTGGTTGAGTCTCCCGACCTTATTATCGGCATTGAAGTAAAGATCGACGCCGGAGATCAAAAGGCTCAGCTCCAGGACTATTTCACAGAGCTCAATCAACGGGCCAAAGATCGTAAAACCGCAGTGCTGGCCTATCTCACTTTGGATGGCAAGCCACCTTCAGCGTATAGCCTCAGGGATCTTGAACAGGAGAATGTTCATTGCCTCTCATTTGCAGAAGACATCCGCCAGTGGATCGATCACTTTGCCGGCCTCTGTGAGCATAAACCAGAGCTATCTTACGCCCTCATCCAATACAAGCGCCTACTCGAAACCCTCACCGGAGCCGGAACCTCTATGACCTCTCTTATTGCCGAGAAATTGGCCCACAACCGTGACGATCTGGAAACTGCCCTGGCAGTAGAGAAGGCACTGCCTAAAGCCAAATCCTCGGTCATGCTGCGGTTCTGGGAGGAACTATCTTCCGCTATGGCCAATGCGCTTGGTGAAGCGCCCGTCGTCTACGGGGATAAAAGCCTGAGGGAGCTTTCTCACAATTACTTCAACGGTCGCGGCGGTAAACACGTTGGCATCAAACACACCATTGGAGAGCTCAACGGAGAAAAGCTCTGTCTGTACGTGAACATCTACCACGCCATCCACTACGGTCTGCGCATCGAAAGCCCCTCGGGTTCAGCAGTCTCGCGACCCGACATAAAAGATAAACTCAGGGAAACGCTGAACGACGGTAACGCGGTAGCCAACAAGGAAGCAGATTGGCTGATTTGCTACTACTACAACCCGTACCCCAGTCGTGAGCCTGCCATCCTCAACTTTCACTCGTTTGATGGGGCTGTCCTTGATTTGCTGGAAGATGAAAACCGGCAAGCCGTCATTAATAACATGGTTGAGCATCAGGTGAGACTGGTAAATGAGGCCCGGGCCCTCCTTGAATCCAGCACAGCATAAAACGACAACATTTGTCGCGACGTTGATGTCTGATAGGTATGCCGATCTGGCATCAGCGTTCAAAAAATTATTAGCGTCTGGTGGAAACCGCTTAGCTGGACCGACGGAGACCATACTTCATGAATCCCGAACTATCGTTCGCCCAAAATCGCCTGAATCAGCTCACTGAACAACTGCTTTCGGAAACACCCGTTACAGGAGACATCATATTCTTCGCAGACGAGGACACTGGTGGAGCAAGTGGCGCAACTTGGCGATTTGAAGATGAAGATCACGCCCTTTTGAAAGATCGAAACTTCAAATTCATGCTTATGGAGTTATTGAATACCCTCATTCAGCACCGGGCCGGTGAGGGGCGTACAAATACCCTCCATGGCATCGTTCATCTTGAGAAGTCGTCACCAAGCATTCAGTGGTTAACCTCTGATGAGGCAGAGCAACGACGAAACTTAGAGTGACGCAAACGGGTGGCCGGGGCGCGCACGGACTAACGGGAATACATATGGAATTTGCTCTCATAATCGGGTCAGTCATCTTTCTGTTCCTTCTTATTGGCGGCAACAAAGCGCCTCAGAAGCCACGTAAATCAGAAAGCGATGCACTCCGGATTAAAATCGTGATTGAAGAATCCGGTAAGAGGAAGCCCAACTGGGAGCTCGTGGATCAGAAGCCGGCTTTATTCAGAACCTCACAAAACAACGCTCCAGAACACAACAAATCAGCTATTAACCGTGGGCTCATCATCGCTGAACCATGGATTGGCAAAATCCTGAATGGTGAGAAGGTATGGGAGATGAGGGGCCAACGGACAAAAATGCGCGGGCCGATTGCCCTGATCAAAAAAGGTAGTAAAACGATTGTTGGTATCTGCCATTTGGACGGCGTTGAGGGACCTTTCGATAATCGTGAGCTAGCTTTGAACCAATCCAAACATCAAGTCCCTTCTGATATCTACGAGTCTCCGGATTATAAATGGCGCTATGCCTGGGTATTGTCAGAGATAGAGCCCCTTGCTCAACCGGTTCCTTATAAACACGCTAGTGGCTCCGTAATATGGGTAAAACTGGACGAAGACGCCATACATCGGCTTGCTTCCGCAAGTCCGTCCCAGATCTCAACACCGGACTCCGATGCTGTTGATTCTTGTACCGAGTCGCCGGATCCTGAATTCGTGAGGATGATTACGGTACCTTACGCCCGGGATGGTTCTTATTTTTGCCGGCATCAATCCTCGATTGGCGGTCGTTATTTTATTGAAAGCAAACACGGGAGCCTGGAATTCACCGATTACGACGAAGCTCTGGATTATATGCGGAATATGTCAGTTGCCCGCTGGTGCCGCCCTACCGATCAAAGTACGTGCGAAATTGTTAGTGCAGTCGAATGGAAGGCTCTGATCGAGGATTAATTAGGATTCAAGGAGAATCACATAGTGCAAACGGATCTAACCCAAGAACAGCAGCTCAAGAATATTCTCGACGGTATATCGCCCTTTGACAGGAACCCTGTCTGGCTTTCCAGCTTGGCTGAATTTCTTGAATACGTTGGCAATGCGGATCTAGAAACCCGAAAAACTCTGGAATTTCAGCAGAAGCTATGGGAGGAAAACGCTGTCAGCGGCGTTGGAATGGGCACGGTTAATATATCTACCGCTCTTGAGGATCCTGAATTCAGATCCTGGATTGCTGAGGAGTCGTTGAAGGCGCTACCTGAAAGTTCGGAAGAGCGAATTACCCGACTTCAGGCCTTTCATGATGAAATTGCCATACGGATGAAGCAGTACACCAATCGGATCGCTTGGGTGAAAATCTGTCGGGTTATGGCTGCCTTCTATCCGCGTTATTTTAGTACCATCACCTACGACCTGATGGCGCAGGAATGTCACAGGGCGTGGTTCGGGGATTCTTCTCGCCGACCGAAAGTGGTTACTTGCCAGCACGATTTGATGCTGCGCCTGGAGGAACTACTGGGCTCGGTGGAAAGTTCCCCCAAAGCTCTTGCCGAACGCATGACACTCCCCTGGTTTGTTTATGAAGGTCATGTCCAGGGCACCAATACCGAAACGGTAGCTGAGGTGGCAAATGACCAGGGTGAGGTAAAACTGAAACCCTTGCCCGCGCTCCAAAGACGTAAAGGTTTGACGAGCATTCGAGGTGGCATAGCAACGCTGATCAAGGCTCTGAGTTTTGTTGAGGACGGCGTTCGACGAGACGAACTCATTGATTTTCTGCGATCGGAGTTCCCGGATTACCGGGAAAGCAGCCTCAGAACCACGGTTAATGTTCTGAAGAATGAGTTCTACGTGATCGAGGAACACGAAGGCTTTGTCGCAAAGACAACTCGCGGCGAGCTGTATCTGGAAACGGAAGATCCTCGGGAACTGATACCCATCTTTCTGACCCGGGTTCTGGGAATTGATCATGTTCTGCTTGCATTGAAAGCACAGGACCAGACAAGCCGCGAACTCTATACCCTGCTTCAGAAGGTTAATTCTGGCTGGACCTCAGACTTCATGCCGGGAAGCATCATAAAATGGTTGAAAGGCTTTGAACTGATCAAAAGCTCTGAGAATGGGATGTTCTCATTGACCGAAGCTGGCAAAGAATGGACGGACCAAATTCACTGGACGCCAGAGTTCCTGAAACCGACGGATCTAGGTGAAGAGACAGATGCTCCAGATATCGACACTGACTTTCTCAATATAAGCACCATTGACGAGATTGCCCTTGTAAACGAAGTCACCGCCAGTACTGCCTTTGCATCCAGACTTGTGAGTCAGCTTCATTTTGGTTTGTGGTCTCATGAGCGTCGTCACTTTGCCATCCTTGCGGGCCTTTCCGGATCCGGTAAAACCCTCTTGGCCCAACGCTATGGGCAAGCCCTTACACAGCAATTCAACCTTCCAGCCGACAAGCACGTGTTTGTTCAGGCGGTACAGCCAGGCTGGTATGACTCATCGCCACTCTTCGGCCACATTAATCCTTTAAGGCCTGATAATTATGTCCGCTCTCCGCTGCTGGATTTCCTGCTGCAGGCTGCCAGCCATCCGAATGAGCCATTTATTGTGATTCTGGATGAGATGAACCTGTCTCATCCAGAGCAGTATTTTGCGCCAGTACTGTCGGCTATGGAGACTGGCGATCACCTGCGCTTGCACAACGAAGGAAAATCCTTTGACGGTGTACCGAGCACGATTCCATATCCAAGTAATGTGGCCTTTATCGGGACCGTGAACATGGATGAAACCACTCACGGCATTTCAGACAAGGTTCTCGACCGTGCTTTCACAATGGAGTTTTGGGAGATCAATTTGGAAAACTATCCGAATTGGCAAAAATTCGGCCTGAACGTTCAGGACTTATCACGAGTAAAAGGTTGCCTCACCGACCTTCTCAGCGCGTTAGAAACCGAACGTATGCACTTTGGCTGGCGCACGGTAGAGGACGTTCTCTCCTATTTGGCCCTCGCTCAAAAGATGCCGGACATCGAACTCTCTCACGCATTGGATGACGTCATATATGCGCGAGTTCTCCCCAAGTTGCGAGGGTCCGAGAGCCAAAGGCTCCACGAAGCCCTTTTGCAGGTGATCAAGGTACTCACTGAGTATGACCTCAAGAGATGCCGCGCGAAGGTGGAGACGTTGAAAAGAGATTTGAGTGATACGGGCATGATGCGATTCTGGCGCTGATATGAAACTTCGGGTTTTCTCAGCGGATTCATCACACGGGTTGCTTGGTTATCTCGACCCTGAGCAAAAACTGCTGGATTGCAATGAAGCGCAAAGCTACCTGATACAGGTTCCGGATAGAAATGCCAAACTCTATGCGGATGACGCCCTGTTGGAAATGGACGACTCCGGCGAACACTGGGTCTGGCAGCCAGGTTTTTTTGCGGGTGAGATGTTCTTTGAGCTGGAACTTCCGGATCTGGCTTCCCCACTCCGTTATACGGTGGACGTCGCTCCGGCCATGCATAAAACAGGGCGAGAGCAGTTCAACGAATATCTTCAGCAGATTGTGGATTATGTGCCCCAGCTAGTGACCGGTACCGAGCCTGCAGTGCAAGATCTTGCCGGGCGTTCCAATTTTGTTTCATTGTGGCTCCGTTATTCGCGTTTGCGACAATTTATAGGTCGTTACCTTTCTGGCTTAGATGCTATCTGCGAACGGCCAATCATCCGACTCAACAGCCGACGCGAACAAATGCCTTTGCACATGGCAAAAAGAGTCGATGAGACAACCATTCGGCGTTTGATCAGCAATCCCAGGCTGCTTGCAGCATTCGCTGAAGACAGAACATCTGAAACGGCCCTGGCTCCAGAAGACTGGAATCTGGACGTACCGTTTCACGAACCATCGCTGGACAACCCTGCAAACCGGCTCATAGCAAGGCAATTGGTCGAGGTTCGACGACTGACGAGACTTTTGCTCGCTGACTTACGGGATCTTCGGGTTGGGGTATCCGAAACCGAAACCGATCTGATGGCCAGATTGCCCCGCCGTATTCGCTTCCTACAGTCTGTGGATAAGCAACTGGGCTGGCTTTCACGCAGAGACCCGTTTGCCAGAGTAAATATGGATAAGCGAGGAGCAGCAGAGTTCAACGCGGTTTCCGGAAATCCTCACTACAGCATGACCCACCAGACTGGCATCAGGATTCTTCGCCAGGGTCTATCTGAAATGGCGTCTGAAGAACAACACTATATTGCCCCAACATGGGAGATATATGAGGCGTGGTGCTTTGTAGCTATCGCCGAGGCGCTCGAATTGAGGTTTCCGGGATTTGTCTGGCGGTTGGAACACAATCCCAGATCGGCAGACCTCCTTCTAAGAGGAGATGCGGATGAAAAACACATTTCTCTCTACTACCAGATGAAATGTCGCTCTCTCGAAACACCCAACCAGTACGGGTATTTTTCCATCTCACGGGAAAGAAGACCGGACATGGTGCTGGAGATTGCGGAAAAGGAGCATAAACAGTTCATCTGTCTCGACAGCAAATATACGGCGAGCCGTGGAAGAATTTTAGATTCAATGTCTTCGGCGCACATTTACCGCGACTCCTTACGATGCGGTTCCATTTCACCCTTATTATCGATCATCCTCGCGCCGGCTAATAAGACCTTGGCAGTGCTTGGTAGTGACGAATACTGGGATAAGCATGGAGTCGGATGTGCCATCGTAAACAATCGAAGTGACGCAGCGTCAGTGCTCGACCGTGTATTTAACCGAAGCAAAGTTACAGAAACCTTCAGCTCTTGGGCATGCCATTTTTGACCGCTTCCAAACTGGCCAGCCACGGGCAAATCTCTTCCCGGAATGAACGCCGAACCGACGTACACAGGTGTCGCAAGCGCGCACAAACGTATGCATAAAACCGCTCGAATCCTTAAAAACCAGAATTGCGTACTCGAAGCGCACAACCACGTCAGACGTGCGCAGATGCAACACTTGACCAGCGACAATTAGATAAATCCCGGAAGATCGGATCCCCTGCGGCAAAATTCAGGATAAATTCGACTAATTCCAGCTTTTCGACCTTACAGACAATGCGCTGGTCTCCTGCAGCTCGATTCAGATTGCCATAGCAATACGGAAATCCGAGCACTGATATGAACCTCCTCATCTTAATCAGTATCTGGCGAATTTAAGATAGCTATCTCGAAAAAACATTACCAACGGTTCATCATCACTTTTTTAGCCGCCAACTTTACTGATTTAGATGAATGACTATCTATCAATCAATACTGATTAAGATAGTTTTAATTAAACGGAAATCCGAGCGCTGATATGAAACTCCTCATCTTAATCAGTATTTGGCGAATTTAGGATAGCTATCTCAAAAAAACATTACCAAAGGTTCATCCTCACCTTATGTAGCCGCCAGTTTCCCTGATTAAGATGCATGGCTATCTTAATCAGGGGTTGTACTGATTAAGATAGGGAGAAAAATTGAGCGTCTTGAATGAGGTGAAATCGGGAGGGACATCGACCTCAAGTAGGTTGTTGCTGAAGACGGAGGGGCAGAGAACGGACCGTTCGAAGTAAGCATCGTACTCTCACGTCAGCTACGACATCCGGTCTGCAGTGTTCCTATCAGATAACTTCCGGTAACAAATTCTCCTTCAAAAAGCTCATAAGCCCTCGAATGCAGCCAAAATTGTCAATTTGCCGTCAAAAGCCCTGCAGAGGGCTTGCTATGATCGTTAGCCAGGATCGACAAAGTTTTGGAGGCAGCACGAATGCTTTACTCACCGAATGGGCACTCAAAAGACTCTCGATCTGACAATCACCTCTGTGCCCTGGTAATAGAACCGTTGGACTCTCTTGATGCCAATGACCAAACTTCGAGCCAAAAATCTTGGGAGCTATTGCGTAGCAACGCCATCATCGAAAAACTGACTCACGAAGGAGCCATCCCTAAGCTCCACAAATACGCTCAGCGCGTTGAGCACCAGAATGCCCCGCGGCCCAAGCTGCAGGACGAACTGATCGACACCGACCTTTCAGCGATCGAAACGGAGCTGGATCAGGCGATGCCTGAGGAGCATAAAGCGGCTCGACCAGTTCAGAAACCCAAGTGCACCCCAATGCCATCAGAGCTGTCTCAGATTCTCATTCACCAAAACCCTCATTGCCGCAGCAGATGTCAGCTCAAGCCTATTGGCGAGGACGTCAGTGAGAAGCTGGAAAACATCCTTGGCGAGGCGGTATTTTTTAGCCCATCTTTGAGCCATTCACGAAAATGGTGGCATGCTTGGTAGGTCTTTGGACGAATAACTCACCAAATGATTTATGCATTCGATGGTCTGCTGATTCTCGTATCGCATCAAATCGATGGATGATAAGGAGTCAGGCTTCAAGCCATTTGCCTTGCTGAAAAGGGAGAACATTTTATTAGTCTCAGTAAGGATAGTAATGGTTTCTCGAGCGCGAGCTTCAAACTCCGACTTGAAGTTAGATTTTTTTATCATGCTCTCAACGAGAGCAACCCCCAATACATCAGAGACCAACTTCGCAGGGTCATGCGAATCGAATGATTCACTGCGAACATGTCTCAATGCTGGAGGCGTACAGTGCATCCGGAACCCCTCTCGGAATGCTGATAAAGCCATAACCATGTCGCTTCGCCGACTGACATAGCCCCCAAGTGAGATTGATCGATTTGGAACGGATAAGATCTTCGGATTTAGAACCAGTGTCGCTCCCCCTCTTTCTCGACCTGTAACTTCAGTCACCGCGGAGATACTCTGCTGTGTTCGTGTAGTAGCTTGCCCCCGATAGAGCTTGTAAACAAAATCATTGAGGTCAAGACTGAAAGGCCTCGCATGAAATTTCTCTTTTTTCAGAGCGTAATAATCATGATGACTAAACGGCGGTGGCTCACCATTGGCCAGCTTTACATCCGCGAAGTATCTATCTGAGATTCCTTGACTGAGCTCCCCCGCTTTCCGTAGATGGAGAAGAGCATCAAGAATCGGACAAGCCCTGCTGTACTCCTTGGGTATGGGTGGATCGCCGTCCAGCCCAAGGAAGGCCATGTCACTTTGATCGGCAAGCAGCACACCTAAAATGCAATCAAGTTCTGCCTCTTTCATGTGCCAGACCAAATCATCATCCAACACCATGCCGAAACAGCCGTTGGCCCTCATTATGCGCTTGAGATGTTGCTGACATCGATTTCTATTGACGACGATCGGTGTGTATCCAGGAACCCAAGCAAAGACATTGATTGATGGAGATAAATGGTGCTTCTCAGGCTCGGCGGGGGCGTTGTAAACCAACACCTGAATATCCAACTCGTAACTATGCAAATGTCCTCGGAGACTCTCCGAGAGGCGGTAAACGTTTTCGATCGAATCCCAATCGACTGCAACAACAATTGCAATGCATTTACTGTTGAGCATAAGCACTCATGAAGCGATAAAAATCAAAGTAGTGCTTTTCGAGTAAATCTTGCGACAAGGACTCATTGGGTCTATGGATTTGATGCAACCTGTCATTGGGACCAAAACCAACGTATAGAGCATCCGCAGGGAGGGCATTCAAAAATGGACAATTCTCGCCACCATTCAGTTTATTCAGATGGCGCCATTCAATTCGGTCTAATCCGGCCATAGCGAGATAGTCACTCCCCACTGAGTCTTTCACCGGTTTACCGCGTTTCGACCACAGAAACATGATTGCAGATCCATCGTCCAGGTCATTGAATCCGGTTTCATCCACGAACAGATCTGCCTCATAGTGAGCGACTTCGCGACGGAATATATCGAGAGTCTCCGGGCAAGGAACATTAACCTCCTCCTTTCCCTGAATAAGGAACAACATTTCTGGCAGCGACTCCCCGGCTCGAATCAATCCCCGAAGCGCCATTATTCGGGTTAGTAAGGTGCCTTTATTATCAGCCACTCCTCGCCCATAGAGCCGACCACCACGGGATTGAAGAACATAAGGTGTCCCTGATGCCCAAAAATCTGGATCGCCGGGCTCAGCAACATCGTAGTGCCCATACAGAACCACTTTCCGCTCACTATTGGTTGATGGTCGCTTTGCCACGATAACTGGCTGCTCCAGGAGCTCGCCTCCTTTGATACGGACATCAAACCCCAGCTCCTGCAGGTGCGAAGCAACAAAATGAACGGCGCGTTTGTTTTCTCTCGAGTTGCCCGCCACAGACTGAATAGCGATGAACTCTGCAAGAGCGGAATGTAACTCTTCAAAAGATTTTAACTGCGACTGCATTTCAGCTCGTCCGATATAAGCTTAAAGTTAATTGGTCCCATTCCGCGTACGCACTGTTGAACACGTTACGGCTTCGATGGCGTTCGTACGCTGATGCACTGATCCAGACACGCTCTACCAACGACAAGCAATCATCAAAATTAGTGTGACCTACTCCAGAAAGCTCCATGGCGAGTTTGTTCCTGAGAGCTACATCGGACAGCAGTTGGCCCAACGTCCCATCCGTGTTGGATCGTTCTCTGACAAAGTTCTCGATACGCTGACGCGCGTTGAACATCCCTGTTTGCGTTTCCACGCCATTGTGATCATTTTCCTGGCTATTACCATGTCCTTGCTCACGCATACCGAAGATTGGGAACTCATCCTCATTAAGAAGCTCTCCGGCCGATACCGTTACCTGTTGATTCAACGGATGCCAACTTGCCTTTTCCGGTCGATAACGGGTCTGCTCGGGGATCCAAAGTGCCAGGTGAGCGAGCCTGGAGTTAAACGCAGAGGTCGGCTCACTCCGGTGCCATGTCTTACTGTTTAGAAGCACTACATCGCCACGACGAACCGGGATTACAGTTACATTTGCAGAATCGAATTCACACTCGCTTTGCATGAAGTCCACAGGTGCAGATGCGGCATGACGATGAGAGCCGGCAATCACCTGCAGGCAACCTTCTGTAACGCCTACATCGTCTGTTGCCAGCCATGTTGATAGTCCCGTTCGGCCAACTGGCCAGAACATGGAATCCTGGTGCCAGGGTATGAGCCCGTTGCTGCCTCCGCGGTCCTTGCGAATAAAATGATCATGTAGAAGGCGAACACCATTGAGACCAAACCCCCAAGCTGCGATAGGGGCAAGGTGATCTTCTAGCAGCTGAAGAAAAAAGGGGGATTGCTTCCACAAATCTCTCCACTGACTGATCACATCGAGGTATTGCGACTTATCGACACCAATATCTTTCGAATAGGTGTCGACCATTGCGCTCCAATTCGCTTGGATTTTGTCCACGGTATCGGCGCTTATCAGCCCTCGCAGACAGACAAAACCATGACGCTCATAAAATGCAAAAGCTTGCGTGTCCAGACGTGTAAAAAACTGTTTATTGAACATATATCAAGCAGGTAGGGCTTCGATAGATTGAAAATACAACTTCACTAATCTCTCATCCTTGAAATAGGTTCGTATCCATCGGCTCACAGCATCATGGCCGAGTTTTTCCCAAGAACCGGGAAACCTGGCCACCATGTTGTCCCGCAAGATATAGCCGTTCTCCAGCTCCCATCGATTGAGTCTGATATGTCTCAAGAAAGGGCCAAAGGAGGGATCGCTATAATGAAGCAATCTCATTTCGTCAAAACGCGAGTAGTGGACGGGTGTCAGGCATACTTCCTGATTGCAGATGGTTTTCTCTTTGCCCAGGACATCCTGATAGATCTTCGCCCATTCTCCACCCGGCTCCAGTCGATACCGAAAGCCGGCAAATTCTTTAGCTATGGCCCTATCAGTCGCAAGCGGCATTAAGTAGGGAAAACCATTGGCAAGATCAATCCAAAACAGGCGATTTTCAATCCACACGCCGATAGCGATATGAGAGTCTGGTCGGCCGAGCATTGTACTTGTGAGTAGTACAGATCGGAATCCGAGCTGATGAAGAAAAGCGCAAACAAATGGGTTGATCGTCGTGCAAAGGCCACCTAGCCCGCTGAGCATGTCCTCGATTATTTCGTTCCATGCAGGTGCCGCTCGAGGTCGAGTTAACATGGTAAGGTTTTGAAACGGAATACGGCAATAAATCGCCCGGATCAAGCGAACCAAGTAAGCCTTCGATGGAGGTAATGCAGGAACACCCAAGAGCCTTAAAAACGCTCGGGCCTCAATAGGCGATACGCAGCCCTCCAAACCTGATTCATACCTACTGTTTTCGGAGATAGTCATCGAGTACCGCACTAATCTGATGAGTTTCTCTTAACCAGAAACGCCGAATAATTTGGTCTTGCTTGTACGGTTTGTCCACTCCAAAACAATCGTAGACATTCAGAAGCGAGTTAAGAGCTCTTTTTGATGGCGCCTGCCCGTGCGGAAAACAAGCGCCTGTTGGACGAACACCAGTCAGGCCATAGAGCCAATTTTCCGACTCCCTCAACTCCCAAGCCAACTCTTTCCAACGCAGACAGCTCCAGATGCGATGCGTCACACCGTGCAAGCCCATCTGAATTCCCAAAGCCGAGTACTCTTGGAGGTCCTCCTCACTTAGAAAAAGATCAGGACTACATCGATCTTTCTCTATCGCAGCTACTCGTCGTCTCCAGTACCGGTAGCGCTTTGGTGTCAGACGCCGGATTATTCTTCTTAGTCGCACCAAGTCAAGCTCGGAATACTCTTTGGGGCTGGCCTTCAACTGTGCGGCAAAGTCATCCGTGACAGAAAAATTCTGTTGGACATAAGTCTTCACGGGAAACAACCACGCGCACCCATCACGCTCGATAATACGATCAAAAGCCCATGAATTATCCGCATAGCCGTCATCAAAAGTCAGACACAGAGCCGGCTGCTTTTTTTCTGGCCTACGCGTCACCAGAGGCAGCCCTCGTCGTTGCGATTCGTCGAGCAACATTTCGAACTGTCTCTGGCTGATTGCCATACCCCGCTCAGAGTAGTAGCAATCCGCATTCAACTTCGGAAGTATGCGGTGAAGCATGATCGTCAACATACAAGAGCTTCAGTCATGCTGAATATCCGCGCCCCATCAGGGTGGCTGAAATCATAGAAGTGCTCAACCTCCAGGCTATCGCTGCAAAGCTGATAGAGCCCGGTTTTAGTTTCGGAAGGAGCTCCCCTCAGCCAGCTGGTTCGACTAGAGATCTCCTGGATGGCAGTAATACCGATAAAGAGCTTGCCGCAGGAAAAGTAGAGGCCTCTGCACCAACCGTAATGGGGGTCATCGTTAAAAAGTGACAGCCGATGCCGGAAATGCAGCTTACCGTCAGTGTTAGTGTCAGCGGAGTATATATTTCCGTCTACCGAAGTAATCCACAGATTGCCTTTAAACAGGCAACCGTCATGCGGTGGCTGCTTCAAAACCTGGCTGATGGGCTGCCAAGTTGCGAGGTCAATGTAAGCTCGATGGACGAGGCTGCTCGCGACATAACGCCCGTCTGGGAGCTTTATTGCGTAATTAACATGATGCCGATCCGGTAGTCTGCGCCTACAAAATGGTATCAAAGCGCTGGCCTCGTCAAAGTAACTACCTACCACCTCGTAATTACCCACGACCCTTCGAAGCCACTCAGTTTCGCTGATGCCAGACCATCGATATTTAGGAGTCAGGTCCTCGGCCAATAACTCGACCGCATCCCGTCCGGTATTCGTCACAAGAATACCTTCACTCGTGCTAGTCACAGAATGCAGATCGTTCATGTCGTCAACTGTGCGACACTCAACGACCTCTCCGGAAGCATTCAGAAGCAATACTCGATTAAAATCACAGATCACATAGTGAGAATCGTTCAATCGATCAATACCCGTCACGCCCTTTCCTTGGACAGGTCGGTTTGATGGCGAGAGAGTTTGCCAGCGGAAATGACGACGAGACAACGTGTCGACAATCCACAATTCGCTCCTAGGGCGTCCCTCGAAATAGCTTATGGGAACAATTAACTTCATCTTTGCAGGTGGCCACTATTGATGGCACCGTAAGTCTTATCCGACTCCATCAACTCCCTCAGTATCTGGCGACACTCATCAATTGAATAGGCATGTCTGATCGGCGTTGAAGCTCGATCATCGAGATAATCATCTGCTTCCAGCCTGTCAGTCCAACCACCACCACCATGTAGCAAAATCGTGGCTCGACCAAGCTGGCTTGCTAACGCCAATTCGCTCAAAGTGCCGGCGCCACCACCAATAGCGATAACAACCTTGGCACTCGCAACTACCAATCCATTCCGACTTACGTCCAAGCCTGTCGGTATAACAATATCTACCCAGTCATTTGCGGTTGCAGGATCCTGCCCTGGCAAGATGCCGACTGTTACACCGCTGCTGGCCACCGATTTGAACCCTCTGCATGCATCTTCCATCACTCCCTGCAGACCTCCGCATATGAGCGAAGATCCCTCCTGTGCAATCAAGGCACCCACAGATTCCGCGAGCTTTCGTTGCTGATTATTACTGCCGGCAGAACCGATAACTGCAACTTGTTTCATAATCATCCTGAATAATTCAAACAATGCAGGTTGCAAGCGCCCCCACCAAGTCACTGTCAACTGCGGGCACGAACACTAAAGCAACGCACACGGGTGTCGCAAGCGCGCACAGTCCCATAAAAAATCCCACTCGAAACTCTCAAAGCCGCTTTAAATTACCAGAAGGCGCACTAGCACGTCGGACGTGCGCAGATGAAACGTCCAGCCCTGGGAAATTAAGAAGTTTCTCCCAACAGAGCTTTTGGCCTCGCAAAGTTAGTATGCCAGATCAGAGGCTTGGCCTCCCTGCAAAGAGATCAAGGCCTCAGCCCGAATTCGACTGATTCCAGTCGTCCGAGGTTCCAGAGAACGCCCTGGATTCTTGGAGATTACGGGGCATGGAAAGATCGGAGGCTTCATATTAACCAGCACTAATCAATATAGCCCGAGAAATAATGAGATCCGAGCGTAGATATGAAACGCCACGTATTTAACAGTATTTGGCTAATTTAGAAGCGCGATATTTAAAACTTATTACCAGTTTTTCATAAACCTACTTTGCAGCAAGTATTTTCCTGATCAATATGAATCGCTATCTTAAGCAGGGGTTGTACTGTTAAATACCGCGTGAAAAACAAGAGTCCTAATTCAGACGTTAAATTGAGCAGCAAGGGCCGCACTAAAGCAGGTCACTCCGTCCTGCGAATCGTGTCTCTCAAAACATCATTCGCTCACTCCCAACGACGCCAAATCAAAGACCGCCCCATAGAAAAGTTATCCATCGGGGCAATCCAGGCTCGGTCATGCACGCAAAAAACACCGTTTACCGTCAATTTCCCTTCGAGGATCTTGCTAAGCTCCGTATAGACAAACTGGAGATTCGAGCAGAAATGCGTACACAAATGATTCGAAAAGATTGGCAAGCTGGTGCCGGCGGAGTTCAGAATCCGGCGCCAATGGTTGAGTCAGAGGTACGTTGCTCGACCTATGCCTTGGCTTGCCAAGGCCATGGCCATGGATTCAACCCTCTCACGCCAAACCAGTTTCTCCAACCATCGGGTCGGAATAGCCTCAACTCCCCAAGCCGCTCCTGCGATCTGTCCCGTAACGGCTCCAACTGTATCTGCATCATCCCCAAGATTGACCGCAGTAATCAGAGCATCCTCAAAACACTCCGAGTGATAACAACTCCAAAGCGCAGCCTCCAGGGTATCGATCACGTAACCACTCGACGAAATTTGATCTCGGGTGAAATGGCGGAAAAATCCACGCTTTATTCGTCCGATAGCCATGCCTCGCTCGTTGGTATCCGGTAGATTTTCCAGCAGCTCTTTCAGATCTGCCCCTTCACGAAGTTCCCAAAGAATTGTCCCCAGTAGTTCTGCCCCATCCAGGCAATCCCCACTCGCATGGGTTGTTCGAGAACTATTGATCGCATACTCCACCGCGGTCTCACGGTCGCCAGCAGCGATCACTGCAGGAGCCAATCGCATGATTCCACCATTGCCGCTGGAGAACGGATTGTCCGTGCCGGCAAAGCTCACTCCAGTGTGCGAAAACCGTCGCAGCGCATCGCGCGTCGTATTCCCGATATCAAAACAGTTTCCCTGGCAGGCCATATAGCCATCGTTCATCCAGCGAACGTAACGCTCCAGTTGATCCGTAGAATCAAATCCTCCGCACTCGACCAGGCTCTTGGCAAGGCAGAGCGCCATCGCGGTGTCATCGGTCCACTCACCCGGCTTCACCTTAAATGCTCCACCCCCTGTCATTTCCGTGTGCAGCGGAAAGCTGTCGCGGCGGCGGAATTCAACCGTGGTTCCCAGGGCGTCTCCGATCGCAAGTCCTAGCAACGTGCCTTTATGAAAATCGTTTCTCTTAGCCATCTGCGTCTCCTCATTCGCTGAAACCAGATTAATGCCCCGGCGCGTCAGAATAAGTCGCATCGAGAAACTCAATGGGTGCGACTCAGATTGACGCATCGCTGCGCCATACTGATTACCAACTGAGGAGATACCTATGACGAATGCACAAACACCTGCGACTACGTACGACATAATCGGGGACGTACACGGGCATTACGACAAACTCATATCGCTTCTGAAAAAACTGGGATACGAAAAGCAGGAAGGGGTTTGGCAAAAGCCCAATCACCTGGCGGTGTTCGTCGGCGATCTGATTGATAAGGGTCCGAATGCCGCTGCCGTTCTCACCACCGTAAGAAGCATGGTCGACGCAGGCTCAGCCACGCTGGTCGTTGGCAACCACGAGTTGAACTGGATTCACGATGCGGCCGACCATACCGGCGACGTAATGGCGTTCCTGGACGCCACAGAAAGACATCACAGCCGTGTTCAACTGACTGAAGCGTTCAAGTATGAGCCAAACCGACTGATCAGCCTGTTTGAGTGGCTCCGCGACCAACCCGTTTACATCGACGAGCCCGAGCTGCGGGTTGTTCACGCCTGCTGGGATGAAGAGGCGATTGCGTGTTTGAAAAAAACCGGCATTACCTGCCTGGATCATAAAGGTCTGGCGGCCTATCGAGACACCTATTCGGATCTGCACCTTGCACTGGATAGGGTCGTCGCAGGTTGCGCGCATCAATTCCCTTCCAGCCTCGCCCATAATCCAGGATTCCGCAGCAAACGTTTCCGGATCCAGTGGTGGCCCGAAAATCGTGCTGAGATAAACCCGATAGAAAGCGACGTTGTGCCGGTCCAGATTGAAGGACCCAAACCAGATAGCGCTCCGGTGTTTTTTGGCCACTACGCAATGGTAGGAGAGCCCGACACGCTCGGCGCTAATGTAGCGGGCGTCGACTATTCCGCAGCCTATGGTGGAAAGCTCATTGCCTATCGCCATACCACAGGCCAACCTCTTGCTCGGGAACACTTTGTTACCTAAAGGATATTCGAGCGAGGGCCCGCCTCTGCTAGTCTGTTTCGCCAGAGCAAACTGACACGAATTTCGTTTTGGCTAAGCCGATCCCTCCCTTTGAATTAATAGAACAAGACGCCCTTCCAAACAGCGAACGCAGGGGTCTCCTGCACCTGAACGAACTCAAATTTTCCGTTCTTCAGGTTTACTTCAGCCTGCCGTTGATGCGAGAAAAAAATGCGGCGACCTTTCGCAGCGAAGCCGGATTTATTCTTTTTCATTCAGCTCAAGGTATACTGACTTGGGCGACTAAAGGTGGGTGAATTTGCTATTGGAATCGCCAAAGCTTTTCCTAGAACAAATCCGGACTCCATTACGAGATCTACGTGTCCGAGGGAGTTTTCGCCAAACAGAATTCCATTCTTAACTTCAAGCCCCGCTCCGGAGACCTGCAGAATAATCTAGGCTACGGCCGCTGGTACGAGTGCGAGACTCCAGGATTCCGCTTGCCGAGGTTGTGCATGATGGAGAACGTCATTGAGTGTGAAGAAGCCCCAAAGCCTCTCACGGAAAAGACGCCTGTAGCTAAGGAGCTCGGCTTTGCCCGATACCAAATCATTCAGTAAGGAAGTCTGATTATGGCTGTGAGTGAACGACCGATTGAAGAGGTGATTGCAGAGCTTGGATTGCCTCCGGAATCCAAGTTTATGGGCTATGTGGTTCACCTACCTAACGAGGATGAGTTCTTGGCTTTCCTCAAGGAAACGAGCACGGCCATCAAACGCGGCTTTGTGAAATCCCCTTCGGGGGCCAAGGTTTACCAGTCCTACAAGCGGGCTTTGCGCGATGCCGGCAAGTGCAAACAGAAAGCGGAACCGAACCTGTTGTTCGATATTGGTAACCACCTGGCCGCTGTCCCAGTCGACTAAACATTCACGCCTGGTTCCGTAGCATTGAACGTTGTATGTGTCCGCGCACTACTACGTCTTTCCTTGGATGGATCGAAATCTTTCGCTTTAGTTTGGATTGAACGGGATAGTCGGCATAGGCAGAACCATTGATTCGATCGCTTATTTCCTCTCGTTTTCCTACGACAATGACTTGGCTGGAGCCATGAGGGCAGCAACCCTTGTTTGTGTAATCACGTTTCCCCTATGTCTCATATTTTGGTTTGGTGGGCGCCTTCTGGTGGAGGGTATTGAGGATCGAAAAAGAGAACAAGAAGCGCAGAAAAGCGCTGAAGAACGAGAGGAATTGCTTAAAGAAGTGGGGAAAGATCCTACGTATCGGGTGTTTGTGGAGGCTCTTGCGCGAAGCGTCAATGTACGTCTCCCGCCCATTCCCGAATACTTCTCTGTGGACAGTGGTCAGCAGAATAAATCGCCACCCGGCATTCTCAGTCAGCCCTAACCAGCGGCGGCGGGGAGAGCGACGCCCCAACCAGCAGAAATGTCGGATGGTCACCACCTGGATGCAGACCTTCGAAAACGCATCGTTTCGATTCTCAAGCGGTATCCGGAGAAGTTCTAGGAATACGAAAACCGGATTCAGGTAGACGCACTCCTTCCTTCGGAAGAGTATGTACTAGTTTTCTTGATGACCGCCTGTTGCAAATTGAGCCGCTCACGAATTCGTCACAAGGTCGACATTCCATTAGACAGGGCGCCGATCGAGAAAATTCTGAATCATCTTGGGGGTTTCTCGCGGAAAAGATTCACTGGTCGTTCGCTCCCAATCAGGAAAGTCTGCATATCGAACGCACTTTGAACCAAAGACATACCATGCCATTTGATTCTTGGCGTGGATTGCGATAGTTCAGGGTCGATTTCGGATGGCTGGAAGATCGGCCGTAACCGTTCAATGCAACAGCATTTCCGGACGAAGATTTCGTGGTCAGCACCATCAGCAGTTACAAAGGGCTCCAATCGCCGTTCGTCTTTCTAGTCGATATGGACAGTGGCGATTTCGCTTCCCGAGAGGACCTTTGGTATGTCGGCGCAACCCGTGCAACTGTTGGGCTACAGACGTTCGCTAAAAAGGAAAATTAAACGAGGCAATCCCGTAGCGTCATAGATTGTCGCATCAATTCCCCATACTTGTTTCACGTTGGCAACCAAGGGGGATTGAATGACCAGCTATCAAAACTACATCACCAGAGATACCGCAGGCGGTGCCAGCATCGCCAACTTCCCGGGCGCCGTCCTGGAAATCGATGAACCCGATGTATTTGCGCTGGACATTCTGGATGCGCCTAACCTGGAGACCATCCATCTCAAACGATTGAAATCCCTCAAACGCCCGCATCTGGTGCTGAGCAATCTTCCGAGACTTTCCCAGGTTGCACTGCCCTCGGGGCATCCGGGCGCAATCGTGCACTTCCACTCTGAAAAGCAACCCGAGCCCTTTGTCATCGCCGGTGCTATCAGCGAATTTGATGGCGCATGGGAAAACGTTCAGACACGTTTCGAGGCATGTCCACAACGGCAACATTGGAGCCGGCTTGTTTTCTGTACGCCTGAAGATGGCATTGCAGAGCCTGCAGGCCAGGGCCTGGTGATTATTACCGGGAACATGCCTGCTACCAGTGATCAACTGACTCTGGAAGCGAATAACGACTGGCTTATAGCCAACACCGCGGGGCTACGACACGTTCAAATCAACACCTCCGGAAAGGTGATGCTGCAGCAGGTACCGAACCTGCGCACAGCCAATAGTTCGGGCCACGGACTGACGTTGGATGTCTACGATGCGCCCTCACTAAAGCGGCTCGCCGGTGCCGGCAATCGGTTTGTGCTCTACCAAAAGCAATCCGCCGGGGAGCTAACCATTGCAGACAACTGGCAACATGCGCGCATTCACAGCAAAACGCTGGAGACTCTGAACTTTCAGAACGGAACCAGCCTCGCCCTGCATCACTGCAATGCCTTAGCAAAGGTGAACCTCGCGTTGGGTATGGATGTGCAGTGTTTTGGCGCTCTCCCCACGCCCTTGATGGCGAAAGCGCGGTTCTTCTTTGACGAATCCTCACTGAACACGTGTATGGAACGCTTCAAGAATGGCGAGGGTGCCCAGCTTGCCGGAATACTCACTATCCTGGCGAACGCCCATGAACGAGAGCAGGTAGTGCTGAGTCTCCAAAAAATCCGGGAGCTATGTGACCTGGGCGTTGCCCCGCAACTTGTCTGGCAGACCCGTCGGGAACTGGCGGCCAGGCACCGTAACAACCGTGGCAAAAACAAGGGAGCGAAGCGCCCGTTCAATGAAGCTGCCGTCGCCAAGGCAGACCTGTACTGGCACTGGAAATTCCCGGAAGACCTGGCGCCCCAGGGCTGGGAAGCCGATCTTGCAATATGGCACCACTGTCAGTCGACCGTGCGCGCCGCAGCGGAATATGGCGACAACATCGCCCTCACCTGCAGTGACGACGTTGCGCTCGAAACGCTTCTTCGCATGGCGGCTGATGACCACCGGAACAACGCATTATTCCGCCTGGCCATTCGCTGTATGAAGGAATACGTCAGCCGCGATGATGACTTTCTCCTCAGCCGCAACCGAAGCCAGCAACGGGACCCAACCTTGCGCATCGTCCGACTACTGATTGGCTCGCGAGCCTCCCAGGAGGACAAGCGCACCGTGATCGGATTCCTGTGCGACATCCTGCCGCTCGAAACACTGGTGAAATCCGTTCCGCCGATCGTCCATCTGAGCCCAGGCCTGTTTCGGAGTCAATTGATGAGCCTCGCCCGAAATCCGGATAGCTGGTTCGCGGCCCGAATCGGTCGTCGTCCGTTCTTCAGACAGGACGACAAGGTCAGCGAATACCGGCAACAGCTGATGCAAATCGCCCTGGCGCCCTGCACTCGTGAGGACGAAGAAGATGAGGCGATCGAGACCGACACCAACTACCCACTATTCCAAGGAGAAGCCTGATATGAGCGAACGTAACCACACCACCCGCTACGCCACACCCAGCCAGATCTACGGCATTCTACAGCATCAATTGCAGCTGCTGGGTGAACAATCGGACATGGCCCACCAACTGCCGCCAGTGATGCTCTGGGGGCCGCCCGGCGTTGGCAAAAGCTCCATCATCCGTGACGTATGCGAAAAAGCCGGTGTCGCGTTCATTGATATCCGGCTGTCACAGCGGGAACCGGTCGACCTTCGCGGCCTGCCGGTTCCGGATGGGGATTCCGTGAACTGGCTGATCTCCGGCGAATGGCCTCGCGACCCGGAGAGTCGCGGCATTATCCTGTTCGACGAAATCACGGCGGCGGACCGGTCTTTGCAGGTTGCTGCCTACGAACTGATTCTCGATCGCCGCCTGGGCAACCTTTACAGCCTGCCCGATGGCTGGCTCGTGGTCGCGGCCGGCAACCGCGCCGAGGACCGCGCCGTTGCGCAGACGTTTTCCAGCGCCCTGGCCAACCGTTTCTGCCATCTGGATGTCGAGGCGGATCTGGACAGCTGGTGCCAATGGGCTGCGGCCAGACAGCTGCATCCGGACGTCATCGGTTTCGTACGCTTCCGGCCCGAATGCTTCTTTAACATGAACGGAAACATCGAACAGGGGTGGCCGAGTCCACGCAGCTGGACCCGTGTCGCCAGCATTCTCGAACACGCGGGCGACAGCCTGAATGAGGATACGCTGAGCCTGATGATTCAGGGACTGGTTGGCAGCGCAGTAGCAACCGAGTTCCTGGCATTCCGCCGCTGGAGCAAGGAATTGCCGGACGTACCGGCCATGCTACGGGGGGAGTGCCCTGTAAGCATTCCAGAACGCGCGGATCAGCGTTTTGCTTTCTGCAGCAGCCTGGCCCATCACCTATGGAAAGGCCCCGAGAATCGTCTGCAGGAGCGCCTGGAGCGCTTCTTCGCAATCAGCGGTGAACTGACATCCGATTTCGCCACCCTGGCGCTGTTGGATGCCACCGCCGCTGAAGGCAATTCAAAACAAGAGCAGCGGGCAATGGATGTGTTTTGCCATCCAGCTTTCGAGGCTTGGAGCAAAACCCATGGCAAGGTCTTCAACCAGCACATGGAGAAAGTGGCATGAGTGCGCTGAAAGAGAGCGCCACCCTGCTGCCGTCAGAGGAGGACCAGGCTCTCAAAAAGACCATGCGCAAAGCGTGCGAACAGGATCGTGCGCTGATGATGACGGCCCAACCCTTTACCGCCATGTTGGCCATGCAGCTCAACCTGATTTCAGTGGTCGACAGCCGCCTGCTCACCGCGGGAACCGATGGTAAAAACATCTTCTTCAACGCCCGGTTTATGGCCAAGCGCAGCGAGGCGGACCGTCGCTTTATCATTGCCCACGAAGTCTGGCACTGCGCCATGGGCCACTTCCGGCGCCAACTGGGCCGGGATTCAAAGCTTTGGAACCAGTCCTGCGATTACGAGGTAAACCACATCCTCAGTGCCGAGCTCAGCCACTGCCCGACTGACGCACTTTGGGACAAGCGCTTTCGGGATCTCTCCGCGGAAGAAATCTACGCCCGCCTCCTCCACGGGGTAGAGCAACCGAGGCGGGGGCAAACGGTTCTGGATACCCATGACCTCGATACTGCCCTGAATAAACATTCCGGAGAGCTGGTAATGGATCCGGACTTCCAGCCGGAAACGCCGGCAACTGCGCAAGATCAACAGTCATTGGGTGAATCCTGGCGTCAACGCTTGATTGCCGTGGCGCAGCAGCGGGACCGGTTGCCCGGAAACCTTCCGGGACACCTGCGCCGGATCGTTGATCGGATCCGCGAACCACAGGTTCCCTGGCAGCAAATGCTCGCCCGCTTTCTGCAAAAACAGCAAGGCGGGGACAGGCAATGGTTACCGCCCTCACGCCGGCACATTCACCGGGGGCTATACCTCCCCAGTCGAAAAGGAAGCTTCCTGGAACTCACGGTGGCCTTAGACAACTCCGGCAGCTGCATCAATGACGTTCCGGACTTTCTGGCCGAGCTCAAAGGCATCCTGTCGTCCTTCAACCGGGTGAGCCTCCGTTTGATCGTCTTTGACACAAGAGTACAAAGCGACGAGGTCCTCACGGAACAGGATTTGTACCGACTGAACAAAATGGAAATCACCGGTGGTGGCGGAACCGATTTTCGGCTCGTCTTTGAGGCGTGCAGTGAACAGTCGCCGCAAGCACTGATAGTTCTGACCGACGGATGCGCGCAAGCCCCGGAAACGCCGCCCGCCTACCCGACGCTCTGGGTCCTGACCAATGATGGCCGCAGCCCGACAAATTGGGGCGACGTCATTCATCTGAATGACAATGCGGCTTAGAGAAGCTCGCAATCTGGCGTTGCTGGCCGATATGGGCGGATATCCGTAAACTGGCGAACTTAACAACGCTTCCAATCACACAGGCAACCGGATACTCCATGACTCTCAACGAACGCGCCATCGGCGGCTTGCTGGCGCTGGCATGCGGTGATGCACTGGCCAACGGCGTGGAATTCAGCCCCCGTGGCAGCGCTGACATCAAAGACATGAACAGCACCCGAAGATACTTGCCTATGGGCCAGTGGTCGGACGACACGGGGTTAGCGTTGTGCCTGGGAGAGAGCCTGGTTGCCAGGAACGGTTTTGATGCGGCCGATCAAATGCGCCGCTACGAGGGCTTTTACGACCGCCAGGAAGGCTGGCCCAGTGAACTGGCTTTGGCGCCAGGCAATACCCTTGGGGCGGCCCTAAAAAAGTTCAAACACACCGATGAACCCTTTGCAGGATCCACACACCCGTTGGCGGCAGGAAACGGTGGCTTGATGCGCCTGCTTCCAGCAGTACTCGCCGCGCATCCGGACCTGGAACTTATCCGCCTTTGGGCAAGAGAATCCACCAGGACCACCCACGGTGCCGAAGAGTGTCTGGAGGCCAGTGAGTTACTGGCAATGATTATTCATCATCTGCTGCTTGGAGAACCCAAAAACCAAGCCCTCGAAGCGGGAAAAGACGAAGCCTGGAAGAGCAAAAAAATCACGACACTGGCCCAGGGGGATTATCTTCAGAAGGCCGGTGCGCTGATCAAAGCTAAAAGTTACGTGGTCGATACTCTGGAGGCAGCGCTATGGTGTTTCGGTACAACAGACTCGCTTGAAGCTGCGCTGCTCGCCGCCGCGAATCTTGGGGATGATTGCGATACTGTCGCGGCGATCACCGGGCAGCTGGCCGGGTGCCATTACGGGCTCAACGCCATTCCGGCAGACTGGCTGAATGTGCTGATGGAAAAAGACCGCATAGAACAGTTGGCCCAGCGTCTGATTGAACTGACCCCCGATACAACCGCCAATCCGGAAGGCTGACTTTCCCATGAGCGATCAGCTGAGACGGCAAATCGAGATCCTGAAGTTGCTGCCCCGCCCCGGCCTGGCCAAATCAACCGGGGATATTCACAAAGAGCTAAAAGAAAGGGACCACGCTTCTTCCAAGCGCACCATAGAGCGCGACCTGGAAAACCTGCTGGAAGTGTTCCCTATGTCTGTCCACAAGGAGAGCAAACAGGGTACTAACGGCAGAACCAATTACTGGCACCTCACATCCCTGAAAGGCCTGCTGCCGGAAACCCTGCTGAACGACAACGATGCCGCCCTGGCACTCACGATGCTCAAACAGCAGGCCTACAATCGCCTGCCGCGCAGCGTGGTAAAGCGTCTGGATTCGCTCTGGCAACAAGCCACAACGACGGCAGAGACCGACAGGAGAGCACAACAATGGATGCAGCTCATACAATACCTTCCGGACCCAATGCGGCCGGAGTCTCCGCCCATTGACGGGGATGTGCAAAACACCATTGAAGAAGCCCTTGCCAGCTCGGATGCGCTCGACCTGACCATCGCAACACTGGACGGGGAAACCAGGCTCGAAGGTCTCCTCCCCCTCCGACTGTTACTCCAGGAAGAAATACTCTACCTACTGGCGGAATACCCCAGTGCACCGAATATGGACGAGAGTATTCAGCTGTTACCCCTGCACAGAATCACCAAGGCCGAAGCTCGCCTGAGTTTTGATGACAGTTCGCTGGAGCCAGATCTCGCCCAATCCTTCGCCCTCGGAATGGAGGACAACTTACGGTTGATAATCCGGGTGAGCAGACCGCTAGCAGAAGCCTTATTCAAGCGTCCTATTGGTCGTGGGCAAAACATAAAAGGTGATTCAGCAACACCTGGACACTACATAGTAACAACTTTCATAGACCAAAGCCCTCAGCTTAACCGTTGGCTCGCCAGGCGAAATGGAACAGAACTCGAAATTATCGAGCCGAGATAATTAGGTCCTGATCGATTGACTTTACATGTGACATAGGTAACATCGATATCGCAACTTTACTGGATGGATGTACAGCATGAGCATAGGGCAAAGTGGAAGGATCGTGGTAGAAATCGACCCTGAGATTAAGAGACAACTGTACAGTCAACTGACCGCTAACGGTCGAACATTGAAGGACTGGTTCTCTGAAGCCGTGGCTGCCTATATCGAAGAAAACCAGCCAAACACAACATCAGGTAGGTAAAAGCGAATTGAATATGACCTTAGGCCAAAAGCAAAATAATTCTCCTGAAACAAACGATCCTACGTCTGAAGAAGTGCCAGAAAACGCGCTCAACGAAAGGAAAGGAAAGTACGATCCAAGGAACAAATTGAATGACTTAACATCCAGTGAGTGGATCCCCGAAACAATCTCAGTTTGGAACCAAAAGGGACTCGGAGCGAAGCATCCTGACGTAAAAATTGAAAAGCAGCACCCCGCTCCTTTTTCATTTACAGATGTAGCCAGGCTGATTCGATTTTTTACGAAGCGCGGAAATGTAGTGCTAGACCCATTTGTCGGAATTGGCTCGACCCTAAAAGCATGTGCACTTGAAGGTCGCCGAGGAATTGGAATCGAATTAAATCCGAATTATGCAAAACTCGCAAGAGAACGGATTGAAACTGAGGTTGAATCGTTTGAAAGCGTGGAGGATCAAACTGTTCTAGAGGGCGACTCTAGAACTATCATTGATCAACTAGATGACAATAGCCTTGACTTTATAGTCACCAGTCCACCCTATTGGAATATTCTTCATAAAGAAGATCATAAGGTAAAGCAGGAAAGAAAAGCACACAACCTTGACACTAAATACAGCGACAATGAAGTCGATTTAGGCAATATAGACGATTACAATACTTTTCTGGATGAGCTTACAGCTATATTTGCAAAGTGCGTACGCCCACTAAAACCTAAAAAATACATGGCTATCGTGGTAAGCGATTTCCGAGACAAATCAAAGTATATAATGTTTCACGCGGATTTAGCACGAAAGCTAGAACCACTCGGCTTGGAGATGAGAGGGTTAAAGGTACTATATCAGAGGCACAAACGTATTTTCCCATACGGCTATCCTTATGCCTATGTTCCAAACATACACAACCAATATATATTGATACTTCAAAATGCTAAAAATTGATACCATCTACAATGAAGATTGCATCGAAGGAATGAAAAGAATCGACTCAGGATCTATCGATCTTATCATTGCCGACCCTCCCTATAACTTGAACAAGAACTTCGGTATATGGGATGAAACCAAGAATAAAGAAAATTGGTTGCCATGGTGTAAACTTTGGTTGGACGAGGCCAAACGGGTTTTAAGTGATGATGGAAGCATATTTGTGTATGGCATTCATCATCACCTTTGTTGGCTCCAATGCTACATGTATGAGATCGGCCTGAAATACAGACGCCAAATAATTTGGCACTATGAGAATGGCTTTTCAGGTTATAAAAATACTTTGTCTGCCCACTACGAGCCTATCTTATGGTTTTCGAAGAGCGACAAATATACATATAATCCAATCAGAGAACCCTACAAGAGCAAAGAAAGACTTAAGCATAAAATTACGAAAAATGGCAAAGTATGGACACCACACCCAGATGGAAGGCTAGCGGGAGATGTCTGGTCATTCCCGACTTTGGCCGGTAGGAGATTTCGAGATGAAAAGGTAGATCATCCAACACAAAAGCCTCTCAGCATCTCTGAAAGGATCGTTAAACATTTCTCTAACGAAAATGACACTATTCTTGTCCCATTTGCGGGAAGCGGTTCAGAATGCGTCGCAGCAAAAAAACTAGGACGTAGTTTCATTGCATTTGAAATCAATAACGATTACATCGAAACTGCCAATGATAGACTATCTTCCGCTTTACAAATTGAAGCGGCTATTTAGCCGCTTCAATTAAATTACAGCTTTCTGGGAGATTTAACTTTCGTCCCAATGATTTTTCCACAGCATTTCTACCCGAAGTGTTCTGGGCACTTAGGAAAAAATCATCGACGATTAATTCCGAATTATTCCATAAAAGAGTTAAAATCCCAGCCAAAGGAACAGTCAATATTCGGACACCGGTGACGCGCTCTATATCGTCGATTAGCTCCCAATATTCAGTCCTTTTATTAGGCAACTCAGTCAATACTATGATCCCAGTGACAAGCTCTTTATCCACATCATATCTAGAACAAAATACAGCAACGTCATCTAAAATATCCCTTGGAGAATCAAGATTCGCAAGTGTCTCTATCTCTACCAGATAAAACCTTGTCCCAATCCTTGATATCGCATCCATTCTTAAGTTTACGTCGCCTTGCCTAGTTAAGTAGGTCGGAACCCCTAACTTTGACATGGCTTTTGTAATTAGACGGTTAATCGTTAAAGTTTTGGATTTAGACTTTAAAATCCCGCTAATCACAGATCGCAAGAATTTTTCACTTTCTACCTCAAAGTCATCATAAGAAATTATTTGAAAGTCACTAAGACTTACACGATCAGCTACACTACTAAGCGAGTCGCGCGCGTTGTTTGCTGACACAACATTATTCTCATTAAACTTCAACGCACCAATGGGACAGGAAACAACACAAAGACCACAGGAGATACAAGAGTCTCCTACGACTATACTCTTATTTTCGATCTCAATAGCATCAACAGGGCATAATTTTTTAGTCTGAGATACTTCCAGAACATCGAAAACGTCATCATCTATCTGAGCATTTATACAAAAAATATCATGACACAGAACACATGGCGAATCTAAAACCTCACCATTATCGAGAGTTAATTCTCCATATTCAGTCCTATCTACCTCATGTTTTACCTCAGATGGAGATTCGTTATTTTTGAACCAATAGCCCGTCAAAGATTCTTTTACCTTTAGTATTTCAGACATCGATCAGGCCCCGTTTGCACGTAAATTCCGAAAAATCAACACTCTTATCTTCTTTTATGCACCTAATAGCCATGGTTAACAATGACTTGATGCCAAATACGGCTATAGATATTCCGTAGACTTTGTATATATCCTCAACCAGCTGGGCAACCTCAGCCCTCTCGTTTGGGAGATAGAATCCAACTACCATACTTGAAGTGTCTGGCTCATTATTTTCAGACTGCCTTGACTGTAGAATTATTTTATTTTCGAGCGCTTGCCTTACTGCCTTTACTGAAACATTTATCTCCTCTGCCGGAGATTTTATTTCAATTGGGATCGAATCTCCGTCGCTTAATATAATTGCATCCCACCTGCGAGAATTCACTCCATGAGGCGAAACTTCACATTTCAACCCAACAATCGAAAATAGTTCGGCTACAAGAGGATAGAAATCATCCTTGGAATATGAAATAAAAGAGTTTGCGAGATCGCCAACAATGGAATCAATATCAATACGACTATTTTCTTCCAGAATACTACTTATCGTTCGACTAAGTTTGTTATCGAAGTCTTTCAAAGACCTATTTTTAAATTCAATCTTGTTATTCAGATTTTGAACGAACTCAGCATCATCAATTTTTTCTGGCGAATACACACTCTTTCGATGCGAGTGCGGTCGCTCATTCCCGAAAATCTCATATAATTTTTTTGAGGACAACACCTGAAATGGAGAAAATACAGTCATTCTATCGTCAAAAAAACGTCGCTCAACAGCACAGGGCCTACTTACTTCAATTTTATTATCTGAAATATCGAACCCAGACTCAAAAAGCATTCTGTAGAAAGATGTGATTGAGAATTCCTTTTGGGCAGGATCGGGTAGACCTAAAAAATCAATAATCCTCACATCCTTTCGGGACAACATATTCGTAAGAATATCCGTTCCTTCTTCTGTAATTCGATAAGTATGTGTAGTTTTTTCATAATCCTTCTTGTTGCTCTCCGGCTCCGCCCAGCGAAGCCATCTAAGAGCACCAAGGGGAAACCTAGTGTAATTTCCGGCTGTGGTTTTAGTGATTCTTCTATGGGCCAATGTATCATTTAGCTCTGACCGAAATCTCGTTTGGCTTTTTCTCAATGACCTAAGTTGGGAACACATCTCCCGAAACTCTTCCTCACAGGTGTCATTAGACATTGAGAGAGGGCCTAAAATCATCTCATCACGAGACAAAACTCCATCTAAAGCTGACATGGCTTTTAATATTGTCAAAAACGGTCGAAGGTGATGCTGGCCATTTACGGATAAAACCTCATTTGGATATGAAATACCTAAAAAACAATATCCAATTAAAACCTTTTGGTTGGTTGTCGCGTGCGCTATGTGATCGCCCAATAGAGTAAAATTGTAAATAAGGGCCTTTTTTCCTGACTGAAACCAACCTAACATTCTATAAATTTCAGCATACATCTTGCATTGATTGTACGATTTGTCCCTAGACAAATCTTTATTTGAGCCTTTTAGAAGTGCCTCAGTTCCGACAGCTCCTGATGAACTAATCAATCCATTGGGCACTAAAAGCTCTTGCATGTCATGAATTGAAAAGTACTCACTTCGTTCAATATTTTCATATAAAAACATAAAACATTGAACTATGTTATCAAGATCAGATCCTGGATTAGGGAACCTTAGCATCTAGCACCTTTTTATTTAAATTATAGAAATAACTTCGAAATATCTAAATATTTCTAAACTTCGAATCTAATTGACCAGATCTTACCCAATTAATAGAACTTTTTTGTATATTTAACGTCTCACACAGATGACCGTAGGTTAAGAGCTGAATAACATGCTTTCTCCAATCAACTGTATTGTCTGTTTTATGGTCAATCAACCACCAACCACTTCTTCCTTCGATCAGAATATCTATTGCACCACTGATTACTTGGTAATTTGACTTTAAGCCTATTACTTGAACCTCACACTGCCATTTTATTACTCCGCCGGTTTGAGCTTCTATGTGGCGCTTAAATCCTTCGAGATGGGCTGTTATTTCTTGCCTTTGTACATTATCCATTACGCAAACAGGCTTCATCGAAAGGGCCTTGTTCAAGAGCTTCGGTTGCGATAGGTAAACTTGGTACAGGCGGTGTACCCAAACGCCTACCTCGTTGGCGGGCAAGGCAGCGTAAGAATTCAGATTGAGCGAAGGAAAATAAGTTGTTGTTTCGGTGACCGGGACAGCAAAATCAACGGGCTCTGTTTTCAGCGACGGGGTAAATGTGTAATCTGTTTTTTCATCGCGCAACTTTTGATCTATTCGAAGTGCCAATGGAGAAGAAAGGTGTTTTCCGCCCTGTTCGACAAGACTAGCGTCCCTTTGACCTACGAATTTCTCCGAATAGTGATGTTTATTCCCCATCTGCTCCAAAACGTCGATTTCAGATGTGATTAGCGAGAGCATGGAATTATCTTTGCAATCCTCCCAACAAGGCAGTATCACTTGCTCTCGGGCCCGAGTTAGAGCTACGTAATAAAGATTCTTGTTGGTTTCTTTATTCTCTTCGGACAGTAGCCTAGCGAATCTTTCTTTGTTCGCCTGTCCTTCAACATTTGGCAATACCTGAACAAAGCTCTCTTCCAGCATGGAGTCAATGCCAGCAGCTGGATAGGCCATGCTGATACTGGGAAAGCGCGGTTCACTGGCTTTTTCCGCATCCAGCACCATCACGACAGGCCACTCCAACCCTTTTGAGGAATGCCAGGTTTTTAGCACCACGGCATCCTCAGCCTGGGGATCTGCCGTGGGTTGTTCGTCGATGCTGTCTTTGTTTTCGTTGAGCCACACTGGAAAGGTAGATGCGTTTTTGCCGGCAATACCCATTGCGTTGAGGGTTTCTGGTTGTAGCACTTCAAACTCTTCAGCCAGCCCAATGAGCTTTATCAGATTAGCTCGGTACTGAAGCCCTTGCGTGTGGCTCTTCAGAGTTTCGAACAAGCGGGCTTCTTCAATAATTGTGAGCAACTGGTTTTTCACCGGCTGTTTTCGCAATGAGTTAGAGAGCGGCTCCAATAGATCTTTTAGGCTGTGGTTCAAAGCTATTTTAGGATCATAGCTGGCCAAAAGTTCGCTTAGCCTTTCCGTGCTTTGGCCTCCCATCAGTGGTGAGGTGAGCAGATCCAACCAGGCATAGTGGTCCCGTCGATTGTTGAGTGCTTGCAGGGCATTTAATACCCACTGCACCGATTCGCACGACAGGAAACCGGGTTGCTGGATTTGCACTTCTACTCCAGCTTTGCGAAGCGCCTCCGCAAACTTACCTAAGCGGGAATGGCCCCTGGCCAGCACAGCGATGTCAGAGCCGAGGATCGGGCGTTTTTTGCCGCTATGGCGATCGGTAATCTGGGTAGCACTGCCGAGCAATTCCTTGATGTGATTGGCTAGCGCAATGTTGCCTTCAGCGGTGAAACCAGGTTTGGAGCTTTTCGCGCTTGCGTTCAGGTTCCAGTGGTCTTTGCTGAATCGCAGCACCTGTACAGCCGGCAGATCAGACTTATAACCGGCCTTAGGGTCCAGCTCTTGGTATTTGCTGCCGAATAACGCGGTACCCACACCGTTGATGAACTTCATCAATTCGGGGGTGCTGCGCCAGTTGCTATCCAACTCTTTGACTACTCCGGGAGTATTCTCCCCATCGTTCAGCAATTCCGCAAACAGTCGGCTGTCAGACCCCTGAAAGCCCATGATGGATTGCTTGAGATCGCCCACAATCAGCGTGTATTTGCTGCTAGCCTGGAAGCGGCGCAGTAAAGCGTACTGCAGGGGATTTGTGTCTTGGAATTCGTCGATGATCAGGCAATCGTAATCACCTGCAATTTCTTTCAGCCATTCCGGGTTGGCAGCCAGCATGTCGTTAGCCAGGTGCACCATGTCGCCATAGTCGACAAGGCCAGCCTGCTCTTTCGTGTGCTGGTATGCTGCCAGAGTTTCCAGAACACCGTTGATTAAACACTCGATATGCGTCAACGCGTCATTAAGCGGCCCGGGATGAACACTGAGTTTCTCGGCAGCGTTCCAGACCGGTTCGGCCAGATCCGCGCGGGGGTGTTTTTCCCGAATCTTTTTCAGCTTGTCGTCAAATTGCAGGCTTGCCCAGAATTTCCAATCCCGATCCAGCCTTTCCCGCGTGGCAGAATAAATGATGTCGACGAAGGCACGAGTGTCGCCGTTATTCCCCCACTCACCTTTCTCGCGGAGGGTTGTCGGGTCGGGATATTCGGTTTTTACCGCTTCTATGGCGCTCCAAAGCTGATCGGCATAAGGGACGCCATCTTTTTGAATATGGCCATACGTTTTCTTGATGATGTCTTTGGCTTGTCTCAGCAGCGCTTCCGCTTCATCAGAGGTTTCGCTAAACCCTTTGCCAAGTGAACGGAGCTTATTAATGAGCGCGAGGATGGTTTCAGTAAGCTGCTCGTCGGCATCCTGAAAGTCGTCACCCTTGAAGCCTCCGCCATATCCGTAATGCTCCAAGTCATCCAGTACGGGTTGAATGGCCTGCGCCTGATCCATCGCCTTGCGCAACAGAAAATCCTGCTCCTGTTCGGTTAACTGGCGCGGTGCGGGCGATTTACCGGCTTCGTAGGCAAAGGTTTTGAGGATTTCCAGCCCGAAGGCATGGATGGTTGAGATGTTAGATTTCTGCAGCAGGCGAGCCTCGGCCATCATCCCTTCTTTCAAAAGCGCCAAGCGAATACGGGTGCGCATTTCGTTCGCGGCATCGTTGGTGAAGGTAACGGCCAGTACGCGGTCCGCTTTAACAATGCCCTGCTTGATCCAGTCCGCTAGCGTGCTCTGGATAGTGTAGGTTTTACCGGCACCGGCCCCCGCTTTAATCAGTGTAAGAGGCTGGGCAGGCAGAATGGCGGACTGGCTCATGAGTTGCCCTCCTCTTCGCGGGTAAACCGGCTGACAACCGGGCTGTCTGTTAACGCATATGCGGTGATGCCCCGGTCCTTCCAGAACTTCTCGTCAGTGCGCTCGTTAAGCTTGATGTTCCCGTTATTCAGGTCTCTAAGGCGTTCTTGCACCAACTCAACGGCCTCTGCAGATTGCGCGGTCAGGTTCGGCTCAGGCTGCACCACGTTTAATTGATCGCTCGGCTGTAGGGGCTTGTCGGTTAGTAAGGTGGTGTCGTTGAGGGTGAAGTAGCCACTCATCACCTCGCCCGCTTTATTTCCATGCTGGAACAGCTCCCTGTAGATCAGAGTTTGTAGTTCGTAACCCTTTTCAAGCCGTTTCAGGCGGCTGCCGTGCTTGGAGGTTTTATAATCGACGATCAGCGTTTGGTTGCCGTTCGTAAGCACCGCATCGACGAAGCCTCTCAGAGGCGTATTCCAGAGTTGCCCTTGAAGCTCTAGTTCCACATTGGAAATGGTCCAGTTCTCCTGTTTGCACCAGCCGGCGAAGCTGTTTAGAGCACGGTAAATCCTATTGCGCAACCGGGTCCGCTTGAGCCGCCACTGGGGAGAATCCAAAAATGACGCTTCCTCCTGAACCGCCTGATTGAACAGGCGGTCGAACAACACTTCACTCCAGACGTCCTTCTGGTGGGTCTGGAACAGCTCAAAGACTTTATGGGCGATGATGCCCTGCACGGAGATGTCCGGGGTCTGAGGTTCCCACTGCCTCGATTTTATGCCCAGGCGATACAGCAGCCACGCCAGCGGGGACTGCATGAGTTTCTCCAGACTGCTCGGAGATTCCGGTTTCGGCGTTCCATCCTGGTTGACGCGTGCTTGCTGGATCAATTCCGGAGCCAGCTCCAGGTCTTTCAGTTTTGGCGATTCCGGTTGTTCCAGCTGAATGGTTGTTTTGCGCAGGAGTGGGTGTTCAGCCTTGAGTACCGGTTGCTCCAGGCTTTCAGGATCGAGCTTTTCAAGGGGCTGAATGCACAGCGCCATATCCAGGAGGGTCTCGCTCGGTTCCAAGGCGCCGCCCTGATGATCATTCATGGAGCGCAAGAAGGTCACACGACTATCGGCTCTTCGCATCAACTCGGAGAATTCATCTTCCCACCGTTTCTGACTTTCTTCCACAGTGGGAATGGCAAGGCCTGAAACCGTTGCCAGTTGATCCCAGCTCTCCCGAGCGATGGGGCCAGTGGCTTCCAGCTGGTAGGCGTAATGTCCCTGGTTAAAGCCCAGAACAAAGAGTTCGTCCACCTGGAATGGCAGAGGCTCACCTTCCCGGATGATGTTGATGGCATGCAGGTAGCGAACCCGGTCTTCCTGGGACTCCAGGGTGGCGACCGGGATTTGCCGGATGACGTTGCTGATCTGCTCGATAAAGGGCTGGCCGCTATACAGCCCCGTTAATCGGCGTGTGTTATCGAGCAAAGTCCTCATGCGCTTTTTACCAAGGCCTTTCATCTTCGGACCCTGGGTGTTTTCAGCAATCTCTTTGATCCAATCGAGCACCGCAGCTGAGCTCGGCTCCGGCGTTGTTAGAAGAAGCCGGAGCATGGCCCTCTCCTGCTCGCTGGGCTCGTTGCCAAGTGTCAGCTCATCGCCTTTACCGAACCGCTCCGCCAGCTTATGACCAACCCCTGGCGCCCAGGGCATGAGCGGATTGATGATAGCGCTCATCATGGCCATCGGAATGTCTGGCTGAACAAGGCTAGTCAGGAGGTCATGAATCAGTGAGGACTGCCAGTCGAAGACACCCGACTCCGGCCGAAGGTTGCTGGCGATCAGGCCGGCGTACTCAAAGTGTTTTTCCAGCCAGAGCTCGTAATCGCCGCCCTTGGGTACGACGACGGCAATCCTCTCCGGCTTCATACCCTGCTCGACCGCTGCCTGCACCATGGATGTGACGGCTTCTACCTCTTGAAGGTGATCACGGCAGGTGAGCCAGTGCAGGTTTTCAAGTTCCATTGGGGCTTTGTCCGAATGGAACAAAGTATTTGCGAACTTCTGAATCGGGCTATTTTCATTCTCCGGCGTTGGTGAAGGTATAAACCCGTACTTATCCGGCTCCGGCGTCATCCAGCCTTTTGTGCGCAGTATTTCCAGAACCTGGCGCTGCCAGGGGTACAGGGATTTTTCAGGCAATCGCGGGTAAACGTAGATCGGCTCGATGCAAAGCTCTTCGTGCTCTTTGACCCATTGCTCAGCCAATTGATCCGTGTCTGGTCGTTCTTCGAGTCGCCGAACAAGGGCAACAAGGTCATTGTAATAGCGCTGGTTACGATTGGCCGGGGAAGGTACCGCCTCGGGTCGGGCGCCGAGCGGCGAATGGTTGAGCAAAAATGTAATACTGGCTTTCAGTTCCGCAACGGTTGCAGGCTCATCCACCCGGATACTTTTGGCCCAGAACGCATTCTCCATGGCGAGGGCCTGCTCCTGCAGCGCGACGTTCCAGTCCAGCTCACTGGGCTCTATCAACCACAGCTCTGCCAGAGTCTCCAACAGAACAGAAAAGCTGCCGACCTTGGCGCCCATGGTATTTCTTTGGGCTAGCGCGAAGCGGGTTTCACTGGCGGTTAATGCATCAGGGACCAGCAAGAAGTCCATTTCTTTTCCTTATTTTAATATGCCTTGAAAGCAGTTTCTCCAAACCTGCTTAACGTTATAACCGCTCGCGTTGTTGCCGGCAAATTCGGGGCTGTAAATTCATGTAAATACATCAGGAAATCAGGTTTTTAGGCTTCAACTTTGAGGCCCTCAACCCAGACAAAGTTACCTTTCGTCAACGTTGATTCACCATCAAACCGGTAGGCGCAAAGCTTTCCACCATGCTTCCCGGCTACGCTGTAATCCAGGCAAGCGATATGGTCGCTGAGAGGCGCCGGCTCTCCACTCATCCAATAATGGCCAACAAATACCGGCTTCTCTCCGTCATAGCCCGGCAGAATGTGCTGCTTAACTGGTGTGTGGGGAATATTGTCAATCTCCTCACCCGGTACCATCGCCAAATCACGGTAAGTCAGCTCGCCAGTTCGCCACCACCGGGAACGTATATCGGTCCGTTTGTTACCTTCTTTGTCGTGAAACCACTCCCCGTGAGGCAAGGGGATTTCCAGTCCCTTGAGTAGAGTCTCAACAATATTGAAAGGCTCGCTTCCCTCGCGGCTACTGGTCACCCACGCCTCTGGCAAAATCCGGTTATGGCTGTCCGTGTATTGGTTGGCCTTTTCCAGATACTCCGGATGCCAGCAGGCATGGACCACCCTCAAGCCTGGTAAATCCAGGTAGATGGGTAAGGTTTTAAACCAGTCAATCATCCGGCGATGTTTCTCACTTCCCTCACCAACCTGCTCAAGAAACTCTTTGTGCTGTTTCAGGTTCTTTGCAATATGGGGACGCAGGTATTGTCCGGGCTGCTCCGGATCCTCCATGGCCCAAGCAACAGCGTTGAATTCATGATTACCCATAACCGCCAACGCATGACCGTTTTCAACCATGTTCCGAGCTATCTCGACGGTCTCAACCTGCTCCGGCCCTCGGTCTACAAAGTCCCCTAGGAAAATTACTTTGCGATCGCGATGCTGCCAAACACCGTTGGCTTCCCGGTAACCGAGTTTTTCCAACAATGCTTTTAGCTCGGTTGCGTATCCGTGGATGTCTCCGATCAAATCATACATGCTCAGTGATCCCTCCCTTCCAAATGTGCTACCACTGGATCCAGGCAATCGGTATGCGGGGCGCCGTCATCGAAAAAGGACTCAGCCAGCTCCAGAACCAACGCCTGCTTCAGTGAAAATCCCTGCCGCAAGCGGCCTTCGACACCCTCGCCGATACGGTAGTATTCGTCAAAACAATCGTTCTCTTTGCAGCAGGTGTTCATCGGATCGAATTCAAACAACGCTCGGGAAATCATCTCTGCTTTCAGTACGATGCTCATTCAGCCTCCTGTACGCTATGGTTCCAGTGTAAGAAGGCGTTGCGACAGAACATGTCGCCGATCCGGATTATGGTATGTTTTTGTTCCGTTGACGCAGAAGGCCCGGCCTATGCCCTACCCCATTGAAGACAAACTCGTAATCGCTGTCGCTTCCAGCGCGCTATTTGATTTATCTGATTCCGACCAAGTATTCCGAACACAGGGCGAAAAAGCCTATCGGAAGTACCAGGAATCACACCTGGATGCGCCGCTTGAGAAAGGCGTAGCTTTTCCGTTCGTTCGACGGTTTCTGGCCATCAACGATCGGTTCCCGGATAAGTCTCCAGTGGAAGTTGTATTGCTTTCAAGGAACTCAGCGATCACCGGCAAGCGGGTGTTTCGCTCAATCGCCCATCATGGTCTGGACATCAGCCGCGCCGCATTTTTGGAAGGCAAATCGCCTTACCCTTACATCCCGGCATTCAATGCTTCCTTGTTTTTATCAGCGAACGATACCGATGTCTTGCAAGCCATCGATTACGGCCACCCCGCCGGTACCGTACTACCCAGCCATGTAGTAGATGATAAGGACGACGCTGAATTGCGCATCGCTTTCGACTTCGATGGTGTGATTGCGGACGATGCTTCCGAGAAAGTTTATAAGGCAGGCTCCCTGGAAGAGTTTCAGGAACACGAAACCTCCCGCTCACATATTCCACACAGCCCGGGGCCGTTGGCTGACTTGTTCAGAAAACTCTCGCACCTGCAAAAGCTGGAAGACCACGCCTTGGAAGCCGACCCGAATTACAGGCGCGCGCTACGAACCGGAATCGTGACCGCCCGGAATGCGCCCTCTCATGAGCGCGTGATAACCACTCTGGAACACTGGGGCGTGGATGCCAATGAGGTGTTCTTCCTCGGTGGCATGAAGAAGGACCGGATTCTGAACGTGCTTAGGCCTCATATGTTCTTTGATGACCAGCGGTCGCATCTGGAGTCTGAGGCTGGCAATGTTCCGATGGTGCATATTCCGTTTGGGGTGGCGAATTTGGTGTAGGGGCTGAGCCGCCCTTTGGCGGCCCAAACCTTTGGTAACGCCTAGCCTTTGGAAATTCCCACAACTCGTCCCTTCTGGATCTGGATTTTGGCAACCTTCCTGCAAAGTGAGCAAGGTTGCCTGGTAGTAGTGTTCTTAACATTGACTGGCAGTTTGAATAGAGCCTCTTTCTTACAGCTCGGACACGATAAAGTCTGTTGATCCACCGCTATATCTCCATCTGTACTTTCTTTATCAAATGAAACGGAAACCGGCTACGGTTGTGGGCGCCGCAGAGCAGATCCCAGTCATCTGTACTCATCAGAGAACAAAGGCTCACCTTTCCAAGGTCAATAGCATCTACCAGCTCATCGGCCGAGGCCATCTCGGCGATTCGCATAGCGTACAGAGATCTTAAAAACTCCCTCAGATGATCAGGAGCGTGGATTACCTGCGATAGATTATTTAGCAGATAAACTCCCTCACCCCGGTGCCACACTGGAAGAACCCTTTTGGCAGCGCCCGATTCGTCTATGACTACTTTTCCTCTGACCAGTTCGGACCTTTCTGTCATTCGACCGGTGTAGGCATCGACGTCAAAAGTTCTACTCTGATGAACGTCTGCGCCCTCTATCAGAGCTAGTTTTGTTCGCTCGTAGTCGTCACACACAATGGCATTTAGCATTACCGGTTTGCTGGGCTTAATCTGAACCCAGCCGGACAAAATTGGGCCTTCATCCAATAAGCTATACTCACCGAAATGGCTGAATGGGCCGCCCGTTTTTCTTTCTGCTTCGTCCAACCTCTTTTGAGAAAATAAACCGTAACGTGCTTTCTTTGCTGTTCTTCTAATCACTGTTTGGTCTCAACACTTGTTGCCAAAGTCGGATAATTACAGTTTCCACCTTCGATAAATAGTCAGCCTTCTAACTATTCATTCATTTAACATACTTTTACAAGGCAGAAGATCAGCCGCCCTGAAATCGTCAGGAATTTCGCGGTTAATCAGGGACAACCATGAACTCAAGGAAGAAGTGCAATGTCCTTTGATACCGAACTACTACGATCTTCTGGTAAAACCCGCGTCGCAGAAATCATGAACGCCTTAAAGGCAGCCCACGATCACTCAATCGATGCATGCAATAGACCGCTCCGCGAGATGCCGGAATACTTTATGGTGACTCGGGTTGGAGAGCACTTATCCTCTCGCTTTGTCAATTTCCGTTACCATCTGGAAGCCTCCGTTTCGGAACTTCTGACAAAAGCGGGTGTTTCAAAAGATAATCAGAAAGCCTTGGAGAGATTCCCGGAGCTAAGGCCGAACGGCCGCTTTGATTTAACGCTGTTTACCCGTAAACGGGGTAGACCGGCAAACATTATCGAATTCAAAAAAGGCACCAAGTTCGCGGACCTCAAAAAGGATATTGACCGTTTGGCACTACTCGCGAATGCTGTTCCGGAAGGCAGCCGCCTGGAGACAAGCTATCTTGTCTTCATTACCAAGCGCACCTATTTCCGCACGGTTTCCGACTGGAACGAAAGACTCCGGGAGATCGTTTCCGGGAGCCTCATTGGCCGGGGTGACATTACAAACAACCTGACATGCTCGGTAAAAGACGTATGGAAGGAACCAGAGATCGAATTCGATGGAGATTCGGGAAATGCGCGCGACCGAGAACCGTTCACAGTTGTGATTGTTGAAGTTCGGTGCCAATAACCGGCAGGTACTACTCGTTTGCCCGTAACCAATAGCCGATACTATGTTGGCTGACATAACCGAGGGTCTGGCCAATATTAACGAATGCCTGCTGGGCCACCTTCGCCAATTCGGGCTGGTGGCAATAATGCAGGCTCCGGATAATCCGGGTAATCCGTAGATGGTTGTGTCCACCAGCTTTCAGCCAGATGTGATCCCTCGGATTCAACTCCCGCCGCGCCTCTATCACGCCATCCCCGCGCACAAGACCATAGAAGGCGAGCATACGATCCAGTGCCTTTCTCTGTTGCCGTTTAAGACTGCCATCCGCCTTAAAGCGCTGGCGATCCTCCTCGGTTAGAACCGGCGCCATTGGGCTCGATCGACTAGGCTCCGGTATAGGAAACAACCATTGCACGAAATCGTGAGTGTGCTCCAACCAGAAGTCATCAAACGCCAGAATTTCGTCAAGCGTTCGGCCAAGGTGGTCCCCGCCCTCACCGCGCATGAATTGGATCAGACACCTTTCTTCCGGAGCATTAGCTTCGGCAATACTGAGAAGGTTGGCTTCGGACCAAAGCTCCGCTGAGCTCTCATCAAAGCAGACCAGCCAACAATTATCTCTTTCGCTGTTGATCCCCCCGAAGCCGGATAATGGCTGCTCGATAGTCAGGGGTTCCGTTGCATCGAAATAATGGGCGTAACCAATCATTCGGCGCTGCACTTTTCGAGCATCCGGGTTGTCATTCGGCAACGCCATCAATTGCTCGGATATGACATCCCAGCGTGCTTCAGAATACAAAAGGATGGCCGACCAGTCCGGCGATGCGGTTGCTACCAACTTGCCTGTCATTAGCCGATACAACTCCGGTGAGAATGCTGCAAGCTCCTCCCGATCCAGAGTCGCCTCTCTGTTCCAGTTTATGGTTATGGATTTGACTGGATGGGCGCAGCCAACTTTCCAGGCCATCTTTTGTCTTGTCATAGGGGGCGAACTCGTTTATTGAATGAAGCCGATTGGCTGCCTGAGCAAGCCATCAGTTTGTTGGCGTTGCTCTTCTTTCAATGCATCGAGCAGTCGACCAATCCGTGGCCGGAATCCTCGCAGCCGGAGGTTCTGCACCGCGGCTCGCATTACCCCCGGTGTGAGATGTTCTAGTTCCGCCAGGTCTGCCAGTCTCAGATTATTCGCCTTATCCTGGTCTACGACACAGTTTGCAAGAATGGCTTTCACCTGCTCCGCAGTCAGATAGTCAAACTCGACCTTCATCTGAAACCGGCGGAGTATGGCTTTGTCGAAACTGTCGAACCGGTTGGTGGTGGCCAGGAACACACCTTCAAAGCGTTCCAGGCGAACCATGAATTCGTTGACGGCGCTGATTTCCCAGCTGCGTTGCGCCATATTGCGGCTGTAGAGGAAGGTATCCGCTTCGTCCAACAGGAGCACCGCACCCGTGCGTTCCGCTTTGTCGAACATCTCTGCAATGTTCTTTTCTGTCTGTCCCACGTACATGCCCAGCAAGTCACTGCCGGATTGCAGCATTAAGGGCTTACCCAGCCGCTTGGCGAGCTCCTGAGCATAAGCAGTTTTACCGGCACCCGGTGGGCCGTACAGGCAGATTCGCGCGTTGCCCTTCTCCCGAATGAAACGCTCCACATTCCAGAGGGTCGGCTTGGTGTTGATCCACTCGGTGCGGAAGTCGGGAAAGTCTGCTTTCTTCGGTTTGGGCAGCACGCGGCCCGGCTTTTTTTCTCCCATCACTTCCAGCCGTTGCCGAATCATAGATTCCAGGCGTTGTTGGTTACGGATAATCTGGCGTGGTGGCAAGTGCTGGCCCACCTCGGCCAGATTCCTTGCCAGTGCCGGCGTCATCCAGGGCTTGCGTGCTGCTTCCGATGCCCACGCTGGAGCAACGGGCAATACGGACAGGGCTTGTTGGAGCTTTTCGGATTGGCGCTCACCACCGGTGCCTTCGATCTCAACAATGAAATCGAATCTCCGCAGGAAAGCGGGGTCGACGGCACTGATATTGTTGCTGATCCAGATCACCGGAGCACCATTCTCCTCCAACATCTGATTGAACCATCCCTTGGCAAGCTGATCGGGTTTGCGAAAGGCATCTTCCATTTCATCGAACAACAGAACAGCACCGAGGCGATCTTCCAGAAACATCTGCGCCATTTTGGCAGCGTCCAGGCGAACACGGCCGGTCATGGCTCCCGAGTGACTGTCTTTGGTGGGTACTTCGTACAGAGGCGCACCCAGTTTTTCCGCCATAGCCCTGGCCAACTGGGTTTTTCCGGTGCCAGGCTTTCCGTGTAGCAAGATGTTTTTGCCCCGGTACTTGTTACTCAATGCATCCTCCAGGTAGTCCAGCATCAGCTGCAGATCCGGAACGCCCCGGAAGTCTCGGATGCGATGCATCGCCGCAGGCCCCGGCGGGCAGATGTGCTTGAAAAGCATCTGCTCGATGTCTTCCGGTGCGCCAGTCTCACATTGCTCTGAAGTGGCGACCACCAACTGGCTTAGGAGCGGGCCCGCCTCAACCAGATCCCAGATATCGCTGCTTTGGCTTGGCTCTTCCAACAGGCGGATCTGGCACAGCATGGCATCCTGATCCAGCGCTGCCGCAATTGTTCTGGCGGACTCTCGCATCGCCCTCGCCAGGGCACTTACCGAATTTCCATATTCATTAATCTCCAAGTCCCGCATTACGTCTTTAGCCTTTGGATGCTTGAGCAACAAAATGGCAAAAATCAGCAGCTTGATTTCAACCACATTGGCTTTCAGCAACTTGATCAGGTTGGCCAGCAGAGGCTCAAAGGAAAGATCCGGCATGCCTTTTAGACTCCGGGTGAGTTGCTTTTCACGCTTGCGTACCGCCTCCAGGAAAACGGGTGCACTTACCTCACTATCATCTCCGGACGACAACTTAAGCCCCAGGAATGCCTCTGGCTCCTCCGTGCCAACGATTCGGAATTCTTTTCTGTACCCTGTGATGAGAAACAGCCGGCATAGATAGATCTGCAGCAGCTTCAGGTCGTCTTTGGATGAGGATGAGAGGTTGTCAGATTCGTGGGCTTCATTGATGAGTTCTTTCCATAACAGCATGATGGGCCTCCAGAAGATCTCGGAATATTATGGAGGCAAAAGGCGACAGGCCGTGTCGCAAAGTCTCATCTACAACGTCAGTGCCCACGCACCTGCCCGAAAACCGCCCTACCAGAGCGCCATTTCGTGGATGCTCGTTTGTTGGCCATTGCGCACAATAATGGGGATAGCAAGCTCACGGTCTAAGCCAAGCGCATAAGCATCGGAACGAGGGCAAATGGAGTAATTTCCGCAAAACGCGCAATGTTCTTTCGTAACAAAGTTTTGAAGCCGGGTTTTAGGCGTTCTTTGGAATCCGCCAGTATATCGGGCGTGATGTGAACCAAGGCAGTCTGGCATTGATGGCATTCATTCATCGTTATTGCTCACTAGGCGACCTTATTTGTCGCGCCTCTCTGCAACCATAGAGAAAACTGACTGTGAAATCTCGATCAGAACAAATCCCGGAGTGTAAATTATGAGGTTAACCATAACATTGGATGAGGAAGCCACTGCTCGCTATCGTGAGCTCGCCTCCAGGCAAACCCAGCGAGAGCTTGACGAGGATTGTGAACCGTCTGGACCAACCCTCGTTGTGAACATCTCACCTGTTTTTAGTTCGTCCGTTTACCTCTTGGAAGGTAACGAGCAGATCGACCTTGGAGATGCCTCGGTGACACTTACTGAAAAGGATTGAGCACGCCTGGAAAGATAATACTCATCACATTTTGAATCGAAATGTCCAACATAGACCGTCGACATTACTAAGATCCCGATCGATTAGAAAGTTGGGTGCAGGTCAGCGAGACCGGCTCAGGTGATGGATCCTAGGCTTTCATTCTCGCCAGTCCCCGTTCGAGAGTGGCTGTTATATTCTCTCGCAACCACTCCGGCTCCAGAATGTCACAATGAATAGCCTGTGCAGTTAGCCACCAGCGCAGATCCTGGGTATCTCCTACTGTCACCCCTATTTCAAAGGTCTCGTCATCAATTTCGGTGGTGATTTGGTCAAAACCCAGCGGCGATTCGATGAGATGATTCAGAGCAGGTTTGTCACAGCGTAACTTCAGGTATAGCGGTTCATTGGATTTGAGAATGCCCATAGCGCCGGAGCGGATGTATAAATCCAGATCAAAATCATCCGGACGCTCTGAAGGCTCCTCCAACAATTCACCGGTGATGGCTCGATGCAGCACCAATTGACGTGTTCCTTCCCTACCCTCGATGGTACCGATCAGATAAACATTCGGATCCCGGAAAATGAGCCCGAACGGGTGTACCACGATCTCCTCCGGCTCCGGCCAGTTGCGAGCCTGGTAGGTTAGATTGCATTTGTACTCCCGTAACAAGGCTTCGGTTACGGTTTCCAGAACATCCGCATCAATCGCGGGCCGCTCACCGCCCAGCCCGCGGTTGATGACACGCACACGGTTTGGCCACTGCCCCAGGGGGTTCTTTTCCCGCAGCAAGGTGCGATGGGCTTCATCGAAATGGGGCTTCAGGTGCGACAGCGCCCGTGGCGGCAACATTGGCGAGAGATAGGCGCGGGCCAATTCGAAGGTTAGCGCTGCCGGCAAGTCGAGTGCCGGAATAATGTCCATGGTGGCATTACGGTCGAAAGACCACCGATATGGACGAGAGTCTTCATCAACAAGCAATGGAAAGTCCGCGCTCAGTTTTTCCAGATCCCGCTGTATCGAGCGCATTGTTACCTTAAAACCATGATCATCAAGGCGCCCCGCTAATTCGCTTGTGGTGATAGCTTTGGGAAAACGAGGGACCATTCTGAGCATGGTGAGGTAACGGACCGCGGTGTTGGACATGAAATATCCTTTTCTTGTGAATGGCCTGGAGATTGGCGACATTATATGTCGCTTCAGAATGCTAGATTTTCATTGCGGTGAAGTAAAGCCGAGAATACAGAAACGATGGAGGGTCACAAACACTGAACAATCATAACTTTCCTAAGCTGTTAACGGAACATGGGTTCACCCACGCATCCTATGATTTCCGAGACACAATGCTTGGATTCCATCACGAAATATACAATGCCCTCATTCACGGAAATCCGGTGTTCGATTCGAATTCGAGGGTCTACCAACAACCGGAGTCGCCTGAAGCATTTATCTGGTGCGAGCTAATAACTACTGAAGCCCTGGACAGAGCCACCTCATACTTCTACCAAGTCTGGTATGCAGAACTCCGCTACGAAAATCCCGTGCTCGAAATTGTCGATCTCGCCAGACGCCCCACAGACGCTGTCATCCAAGCCTTGACGATCAGCCAACATAACGCGATGACGTTTCTATTCACAATCAAGCGAGGTATTTCTCATGAATCGCTATAAAGCCGAGCAAACCCGTGCCCATCGAGAAGCCCGCATCGGTAAAACGCCAGCCGAAATCGAAGTTTTGGATCGAGAGGATTCACTCAAAGCCAGCCTCCAGGAACTCGCACACCAGATTCACGCCGAGAAGTTTCCGGAGGAGTACGATCATTACTATGACTCCATTGCCGATGCCAAAGACCGCAGCCGGGGATTAAATCCAATGTCCCAACAGCACATTGAGAAGGTAAATGCCAGACGAAAACAGCTCGGGGTAAAGCAGCTAGCCAATAACGGAATGCCAGTTTCAAACGAGACCTGGGAAATTGCCTTACGCGAAGCTGAATGCCAGCTGATGAGCTAGCTCTCTCACCCGAAAAAGGAGCTCTATGATAGTTTTTCTTGTCGCTTTCACGTGTGTGATTTGGACGTCCGTGTCCCTGCTGTGTATTAGCTATTTCAACGATTCTGCCGCTGGGTGGGACGAGTGGGAGAGCTTTCCGGGAATGTTCAGATTACTGGTCGTCGCGATTTCCCCAATCGGGTTTATCTGGTGGTGGTTTCGTTGAATTTGGTTTATTAAACCAGATCCGCCACCGGTGCTCTTTACCCGCCAGCCCGCAACGCCCTGCTCCACGCTTCCATTGAGTGGGCTTTTCCCCTACCAAGCAAGTAACCCGTGAGACACCGTCTCGCGGGTGCCAGGTCACGTAAGGTAAAACAAGGAAAGGTAAGGAAAAGACAGGCTCCATGGGTTCCGGTCATCTCTGAAGTTTCGGGTATGGGATCGGTCGGGCACCTAAAACGGATCTGGTGTAGTAATCATCATTCACTCAGGACCAGAGCTGGCTGATATTCACTGGTGATACTGAAGTTCCAGCCATAACTGGCTACCGCCTTGCTCATTTTGGGGGGCCGGTATAATGGAGGCTCACCCAACCGAGCTTCTGAATCGGGCTAAGCGAGGTATCATCATGCCGAGACAACTCAACGATGAATTACTACCTCAGGAACTGATATTAAAACTTTCCACCGCCTTCCAGCGGATGTCCGATCAAGGGTTCGCTGTTGCCTCTGCCATCAAGTCCGACTATCTGGCCGGTTACCCGGTGTATGTACCGACCCACGGGGACAGTGAAGCTGAGCACACGTCCCGCGAGGCTCTGCAGGCGGCGATTCGATCAATGACGCATCTGACAATCCGGCCAGATACCCGCCCGCAATTGCACGCGGGCATTATTTGCTGCTCACCAGCCACTGTTCTTGCCGTCAGCGACTACAACGACGCTAAAGGTGCATTCAAACAGGCGGTCCTGGACATCCGGCAGTTCCAGAAAAAAAGGCAGTTACCGGCCAGCCGGATTACCCGCTTGATCCAAAACGAAATCCGCGACAAGGGCTTTCGTAGCGAAACTCTTCGCCGGGCGATGGACACCGTGCGTATCGCTGATCTCGATCTAAAGAGCTGTTACACCCGCATACGCATCATGCCACCGAATCTGCAGGTTTTTAGCTGGTCCTGGACGACCAAGCACTCCCGGATCATTAAGCTGACCCACGAAGAGGCCTTGAGACTCGCATCAGAATGGCCTGACCAGAACACCTCTGCAATTGCTGTCGATTTGATCAACCGCCGATGCGATCCCGGCGCACCTTTGGCGCGAAAAGTCCCTTTACCAAATCAACTCCGCGCCAACTACGCCTTCCTGGAAAATGGAGAGGTTGTGCGAGCTTCTACGCCTATCTCCGGCGTGGTCGTTGCCCAGCAGAAGGTGCTTCCCAGAAAGCTCTGGCGTTCAGATCCAGGATCAGCCGACAACCGATCGCCGCGACTGCCCAGGCAATCCAGCCTGGAAGCCACGCCCATTGTCGATGCACTCAGTCTGTACCGCTATGTTCGATAACTCCCTTCCAGCGCCAGCTGCTCAGGAGAAGGCTCGGTGCTTTGGCGCCGGGGCCGCTCTGACTGTGGAGGCGACGCCTCTGATGCACCGGGGAGAACCTGTAGGTTGGACCGTGAACCTTGATGTCGCGCCGAGAAATGGGGATTCGATTGAGTGGCAGCGCAAGCTGACCTTACAGCTCAGTGAGACCGAGCTCCCGATCATGGCAGCCGTATGTCTAGGGCTTCTCCCTAGCGCAACTTTTAAACGACCTCAGAAAGGGATTCGCATCAAACGCCAACCCGGCAAGCTGTTTATTTCTGCGACTCAGGGACGAGGTACCGCGTATTCCCTACCCATACCCATTGGCCAAGTCTTTCATATCGGCGCGCTGGTTTTAAGGCAGCTCAGCAAACACACGAAACTCACCGACGGATCTCTACTACTTGCATCGCTGCGTGGCGCCGCAGCTCTGTATTCTGAGAACACTTGAGGACGTGAAAGTGCACGATTTAGTCAATTTAACGACACAAACGGCCCTAACTTTCTCGTACGCTGGAAACTCAAACCCAAAAATGAGGAATACAGATGAAGGACCTTTTGAAAAAGATAGACTTAGAAGATCATGGCGGATTCGTGAGCGGAATCTGCCAGCGTAGCGGGAAGAGAATCTTCCTAATCTACAGCGGCAGCCGTTTGACGCTCCAATATGATTTTGGGAATAGCCCGGGGGAAGAAGCTACTGGACTCACATGCTTCGATGGGTGCGGTATGAGTGCTATGTCATGGCCTGAGCACTACTGTGAGGTGCTGAAGGTCAAGCTGGGCGAGGCCGTCAGCGAGTCTGACATAGAGGCAGCTCAAACACTCATCCGGCCCTACATCGATGACTATAAAAAGATCTTCGATGACTACCTCTCGGACGAGAGCGATATGGAATTCGATGAACTTTGCGAAAAGTATCGCGAATTGAAGAGCTCAGTAGAAGAATGTGTAAGCGAGATGGTTCTCGACCTCCAAAGCATGCGAGGAACAGATGATACTGCTGCAAACGCATATTATGAGATGGGTGTGTTTGATGACATGGTCACGCCAGACATGACTGACGATCAGATTCAGGAAGCCGCTTTATACGCCGTTTTCGTTGGCGGAGACCCATTCCATCCTGAGGAAATAGCTGACGCGCTTATCAACTATCGTGAAAGACTTCTCGACGAATTGGAAGCCCAGGCTCTCCCTACAAACGAAGCTTGATCTGACAGACACCTTCAGAAGAAGTCTCTGGGCCAACCTGGTTTTGCGCCGCTTTGTACTCGAATTTATTGATGTTTTTTTTGCAGAGCGGTGCTTCCCGACAGATCTGGCTCTCAGGCCAGACCTTGGTTTTGTATGCATTCATCTCTCTGGCTGTTATTCATCCGCGGCAGGCGATCGAATTCACAGTCGCTTTTTACCTGCTCTCCTGTAGTTAAAGTTATTTACATACCCAGACGCTGCTTATGCTCAGCCTTCGCATCTGTTAAAGAACTTAGGATGTCCTGCCTGAACTGTTCACGTGACAGGTATTCCTCAGCATTGCCCCAATCGGATTTATCTGGTGGTGGTTTCGTTGAAACGGAGAGAGTCCCTGATCTCTGATTAGAGCCTAACGTTCGTGATAAGGCGGAAAGCACTACACGTAGCCCTACCCTGACTGGTCGCCATCCTCATTCTCCGGAAATTACCTAAATTTCAGCTATCGGTTCCAACCACTTGGGGCTGCGTACCTGTTCGCACACCAAGCAAGTCGGAATGTGCGTTATGGTCGCAAAGCGGACATTCGGCTTGGACGATAACGCCAGCTAGCATTTGCGGCTACGAAAAGGACCCAAAGCCGCACCATAGTAGACGTCGCCGTGGCTGCATTGCTCAAACATACTTAGCGATCCAGCTCAGTCGCTGTGGACAGGCACTTCCAAAGAGTGGATAAAACGTTTATCGGTTGTATCGGAAAGGGGTTTGATCTTCTGAGCTATCGTTTCAGCCGCAAGCTGTTAAGTTTTGCAGCAAAAACGGTCGGAAACGCGTTGGACAGGCTTCACCGCTTTTATGAGCAACAAATAGCGGCACCTGACAAGGGTGCCGCTATTCTGGGCTCCTATCTAATGCGATGTCGGCGATGGATTATCGCAGGACTGATTGGGATTGATACTTCGCTACTAAGCCGATCTGCGCATCCTCCTCAACCCGAAGCCTGCGAGACCCAGCGCGAGCAAAAGCGATGAGGGAGGGCCAGGGACGGCGACAGGGGAAGTTTCTTTAGTAAACTTCGCATAATTGAAAAAAGAAAAGCCGCTGCTGCTGACGTCATAATTCACCAAAATCAAGGAGTCTAACAGAAAAATGTCGGACTCTTCACTCTCCCAACGCCAGTTGCCAGCCAAAGCCCCCGAGACAAGCTCGGGACTATCCAAGAAGCCCGGCGCAAAAGTTCTGCAACTGAAGCTGCTGGAACATCCCAGTGCAAGTTCAGGTTTAGCGTCAAGGCTACCATCATCCGTTAAATTTTCTGGAGCTATGAACGCATCAAAAAAGGTTGGAAGCAAAGTAGAATGAGTGAAGGATGTACCATCGACGATAAAATCGTCGTCAGAGTCGCAACCGTTGAAGATGTCGATACACGAGCCGACGATGAACTCCATCGCGAACGTCATGCCGCCGTACTCCAATCCTTTAGCCCCCGTTACGTTTCCAGTACTGTCCGTTGTCAGCATCGGCATGGCAGTGGCGCCGGTCGACAACAAAAACGACAGTAGCAATAATTGAATTCTCGCCATTGTCCGTCTCCTTCGATGTTTTGGTCATGGAGTAGCCGTTAGAGATTGAGCAATTACCTTAGCAAAAATAGGGCCACCTTGCCTTTGTCGATGAAATGTATAGACTTTCCTAATGCACGCCTTTATGAAAACCCAGAAGTGTAAGATAAACCGACACTTTTCGAGCCAAACAGCGCAGCAGCTTGGACAGCCACTGCCAAAGAGAACAACCCAAGAACACGCCCACAGCGCCAGCACGATCACTTCAAGCGTTTTCTCAAAGTGACCGCAGATCGAGGGACGCTTGTTTCCTATGGCTCTTATGTAAACATCCCTATTTTAGTTGCACTGCTGATTAGAGTTTTCCGCCCTTTGATGTTTCGCCAGATATTTATAGGGTGTCCAGCCCTCCATTGAATCACAGGCGAGCGAACGTTCGCTTTTGTTTAGCTCGGCTCGGTCGCGAAGCGGACATCCAGGCTGGGCGAATAAGGCCTATGAAATAGATTCCAATTTGAGGCTGGGGTGTGTCATGTGCCTTGGGGTAGGTCCACCACCGTTTTGAAACCGTCCGTGCGAAAGGGGCAGAGCCCGGGAGACGAGTGTCAACGAGGTGTCGACCCGTTGATGGGTTTACGTGGTGCTGCGTAAACCTGCAACAGGGCTCCCGGCATGGAGGTATCAGCCTTTGCCCAACGGCTGACCCCGTTCCACCATGAAATCCTCTGAAACTCGCTCACAGGAGTCAAAGAATTCATCCCAAACGGGATCGGTAGGTCGCTCATAGCGTTTAACTGAACCTCTCAGTCGCTCCAATGGTGAGCGTCCTTTCATCTTGGACTGGGCGAACTCTTCGGTATGCGCCGAATCCGCATCCGAAGCTTGCAGCAACTCCTGCCCAGTAAACTGTTTGTTTTTCACCTCGTTTATTCCATCAGTGAGAATCATTGTCTCGAAGGATAGTTTAGCAGAGAGTCAGATGCGGCAGCGCTCCAGGAACGCTTTCAACCATCGAGTTTCCGGCTTTGTCGGCTTAAGATCGTACTGTTTCACGATACGAACGAACCTTGCCACATAACCGCACTGGCCTGACGGTGGCAACCATTCATCCGGACCCTGGGCCCCCTTACTTCTATTAAGGCTTAGCTCGACGGGCGAGAGATTGACCATATCGTTTGCAAACCGTTCTCGTTTAGCTTGCGTCCAACCCTTCGCTCCGCGCTTCCAAGCCCACTTGAGCGGAACTACGTGATCAATGTCAATCTCGCTGCTGTTCTGGATGACCTTGCCTGTGAACGGACTGATCCATCGGCCTGAGATCACCCTACAACGACTTCCGTCTGCAAACCGGACGTTGGTTGTGGAATGGGCAACCAATGCCTCAGCACGGCTGTCCTGACAGTCTCCATCAGCATCATCCCAACCGTGACCAAACGCAGACCGTTCATAGCTACGTAGCCTGCCTTGTTGCTCCTGTGCCTGTCGAACCGATGCAAAAGAGACCCCATCTGGCAATTTACCACCTGAATCCAAACAGGCATCAAGGGAGTCGTAGGGTTGATAATTCTTGGTTCGCTCATACCAACTACTTTGCGGTGGATGGCAAAGGCCACTGTTCGACTTTTTTATAACGGACGCATGGGCCGGAACACTGATGAAACCCACTACCAACGAAAAGAAGAGGGGCAGGATTCTTAAAACGCAAACCATGATGTTTAAAGGCTCTCTCAAGTGTAAACTTACCGTAGACTGTACACGTATGATCCCTCGCAACCTTACACTCCACGGACGATGCTTCACTCCAAGGAAGCGACAACGACTGACCAAAGGTCGGTGTTACCAGTTTGCGGCCCAAAAAGGCTGAGAAGTTTATTCACCATTATCGGTTGCAGCAAGCTTGCATAGGCCTAAGAGCAAAGCGGCGACGCCTGCTTGGCTGCGTACTATCTTTAACGTGATTTGGACGGGAAAGATCGACTATCCATGGCTATTAGCTTTTATGAAAAAGGGGAGCTGCCCTCTGGCTTCCACGGATGGCGAGTTGTTGCCACCATTCGCGGTAAACGCTACCAGAAGTACTTCTCCTTAAAGAGGCCAAACACTCGGATTTCTGAAGAGTTCTGGCACAAATATCAAAAGACCAGAGCCAGGTACTATGAGGCCCGTTATATGGCCCGCTTCGCAGCGATTCAATACCTCGATTTCATCGGGAAAGACCATCCAGCCACCCGCCCCTATCGCGGCGTAGGTTTCCACGGCATCACGCTTGGTATCGGAAGCGGGAAAAGTGCTTCACAGGAAACCTGCTATTTCTCCGTAAACAAACGAGGCGCTGCTAACAAATTCTACATTGATGAACGGGCATCTCTGTCTCAGGCATGGGAGCAGGCTGTACAACATTGGGGAAAAGTATTCGATATCCGACCCAAAGATATAGCTAAAAAGCTCGAACAAGTTCCCCGTCCTGATCAGTTCAAATCGCTTCGAAAACAACTGAACGAACACGAGGGCTGCGACTATCAAGCCAGTGTCCTCCATCATGTATACGCCGAACAGCGTAGCCAGCTGGAAAAACATAAGGTTAAGAAAAGTACCAAAGGAAAGCTTAATGAGGACGATCTTCTGACCATGTACGCAAACCTGGAACGCCAGTTGTCAGAGTACCGGAAGTAGATTTATTCATTTTCGTGGCCGAAGGACCGGCCCAGCGCGTCCGGTTTAGACGACAAAACCCTGACCATTGGCTGTCGTCCTTCCATCACGCCAACAACTCTGCCATCTCCGATGAAAGCCCCAACCATATAGACACCGGGCCCAAGCCGTTTGTAGGGCTCAAGAATCATCGTACGCCAAGCTTCGATATCCAATAGAACCGACTTTAACTCTGGAACTAATCGTAGAATCCTGCGGTCCGCCACGCCGAGCCAATGAGAAAGCTCAATACCATCTTCTGTAACGATGCCGACGGTTTCCATTGAAGCAAACGCTTGAAGGGTGGCATATGTCATATTGTGTCGGCGACGAAACTCCATCCTCAGCCCGCTAATCCTGTTCATTTAGAATGGCAAACCAGTATGGTCAGATGGCAAATATCGTAACTTTGCCAAAAACAATGTGGACGGCCACAGATGCTCATGGAGATTGATGGAATGCCTCTGGCCCAATACTGTATATGCGAACAGTATTCTGCTGTGCCTGATTTAATAGTTCAAGATTGGGTCAACCAAAGGGTGCAAAATGTGACATGCGGGGGTGGTGCCAAGTCTCTCCTTGGCGCGTCACACCACTTGACCTGCCCCCGATCACTAAACCACTCACTGCTTAGTAATGTCGGTTAATTTCGACCCTTTTCCCGTAGTCCGGTAGCCAGCGGCAAACTCCAGCGGTGTCTGGTAGCTCAGAGCTGAATGGGGCCGGTTTTCATTATAGTCTCGTCGCCAATTACCGATGATCTCCCGGGCATGAGCCAGATCCCGGAACCAGTGTTCATTCAGGCATTCGTCACGAAAACGTCCATTGAAGCTTTCAATAAAGCCGTTCTGGGTTGGTTTTCCAGGCTGAATCAGCTTCAGTTCCACACCGTTGTCATAAGCCCATTGGTCCAGAGCCTTGCTGGTGAATTCCGGTCCTTGGTCTGTCCTGACAGCCTGCGGGTAGCCTCTAAAGGCTGCTATGGCATCCAGAGTGCGGGCAACCTGGTTACCAGAGATGCCGTTTGCCACGGGGATGTCGAGGCACTCCTTGGTGAAGTCATCAACAATGGTCAGGCATTTAATCCGCCGACCACACGCCAGTGAGTCCATGACGAAGTCCATGGACCACGTCTGGTTCGGAGCTTCTGGCAACACCAGTGGCTGACGCTCCATGGCGATACCTTTGCGACGCTTGCGCTTTGGTACGGCCAGACCAGCCTCCCGATAAAGCCGGTAAACCCTTTTATGATTCACGTCGATTCCTTCCCGTCGCAACAGTTGGTGAACCCGTCGGTAACCAAACCGACGTCGCTCGTGGGCCAGTTCCGTAATGCGCTCGCTGAGCACATTGTCACCGGCCGCAACGGTGGAGCGGTAATGAAACGAAGCGCGGGATAACCCGACGAGAAAACAGGCCCTGCGTTGTGAAATCGGCGTTTGCTCCTGCATCGCCCGCACGGCCTCGCGCTTGTTCTCGACGGTCAGTACTTTCGGTTAAGAGCAGCCTTCAGAGCTTCGTTGTCCAGGAGAGATTCAGCCAATAGCTTCTTGAGCTTGGCATTCTCGTCTTCGACAGCCTTCAACCGGCGTGCTTCTGAAACTTCCATGCCGCCAAACTTCTTGCGCCAGGTGTAGAAAGTGGCGTCAGAAATGTTGTACTTGCGGCATAACTCCTTCACCGCCAGGCCCGCTTCGGCTTCCTTCAAAATGCTGATGATCTGCTCTTCTGAAAATCGCTTTTTCATGTTCATCGTCCTCTACTGTGATGAACATTACTAAGCTGAAAACGGTTAAGCTAGAGGGGAGCAGGTCACACTGGGCAGGTGTCGCGTTTGCCTGGCATCCGTGCCGGCGCTAAGTCCCGGTCGTGCTGACCAAGTGACTCGGCCACTACCATATCACTGTCAATGCAGGATTCGTGTGAGAAATATCTTAAAGCTGCGTAGGATCCTGAATTAGGCGTGGCGGCTACAGTCTGACCAGGGATGAGGAGGAGTATTAACAATCAACTCGTTTCGCAAGATAGGCTCTACCGACATACGCCTGAAGTCGTTAGGCGCGAAAGACTCAGAAACAGCATTTAAACAATTGATCAGCCAACTGGTAACGCCGCTATAGCGTGGTCCAAAATTGACACCACAAATCATCCTGTTGTTTAAAAGCTTGGACTTTGGCTGGTGCCCTCGCCACTCCTAGCCCATGAGCGAACCTCCCCCGGTTCAGGCTCTATCCACTAGCCCATCTCGGCGTGGTAAAAAGGTCTGCTTTCCAATGTTCGTTACGGCCAGGCTATGGGTTTCAGGCAATGACCACAAAGCGGACCTTTCCCCGAGCGGCCTAACTCTCCGATTCACTGGAGGGCCTTACGCACCGAGGAATATCTGGCGATACACCAACCGGCGGGAAGCTCTAATCAGCGGTGTAACTAAAACAGGGATGTTTACAAGTTAAAGTTGAGTATGGCCTTGGCGTTGCAATTTAGGTTAAACCCTAAAACGCCTGCACTTGGTAGAACGTCAGATTCGGTTAAGCTGGACCTTCACTATGAATGAGGCAATCAGCATGACCGCGATTATTCTAATGATTATTGGGGCAATGCTCGGCGAGCAACTTGGCACATGGGGCGCCATAGCGGGTGGTTATATCGGTCTGGCGTTAGCAACTCCAACCAAACACACAAGCTCATTCAGCAACATTGATTGCGGGTCCGAGAACAACCCAACTTCATCGTGGCTTTCGGACTTTCCTGCGAGCTCACCATACTTGTCATTGGCTAATCCCGAGGCGCCCACGTTGCACCAATCAGAAATCAGTGATTCTTCAACTCTATTCGACGACCCAATGGGGTTTTCAGAATCATCCTATATAAATCCCGCCAGCGGCCTACCAATGATTGATGACGGTATCACCGGTTTTGATGTGGGAGGCAATATCTATGGTACGAGTTCTGATGATTTTTTGTGATTACCCCAAAAGCCACTGCAATGTCGTCAAAAAAACCCATTTAACGTCACAAAACGCAGAGCCGGCCACATAAGATCTAAACATGAGCCTCTTGAACCGATACTGAATACCCAACGAGGCTACGAATATCCAAACGATCTGGCTGGAGCGGTTTATGAGACCAGTTTCAATAAGAACCTTTATCGAGATTGTCTACTGCTGCGACGAGGACCCACCCTCCGAATCCACTATTCGCCGCCGTATTCATGAGATCCCCGGCGCGTTTCGGGACGGACGGCGCTGGCGCATTGACCTGGATTTCTATTTCGAGGTAATGGGTCAGCGTATTCGGGGCCTGCCTGAAAACATGCATGAAGCCAGCTTTCTGCAATCCCTCGCCAACCAACTCCGGTAACTATGGCGCCGCCCCGCAGAAAACTTGGCCAACGGTGGTTGGTCCAATACCCGGGTCTTTACATCCGTGACAGGGATGGAACTTTCTACGTACGACATCCGGTCACGCGTAAACAGGGAAGCCTACAAACCAGTGACCGCAACGTGGCAATACGCCGCTGGGCTATGCTCCAGCAGATGTGGGAGCAGGAACGGAAAGAATTTGATGCCAGAGAAATGGCAGACAATCTCTCCATGGTCGAATCTGTCGATGCAGCCACTCGGATAACATTAAGAGAATACCTGCATTATTGGCGTACAAAGCTGATTGGTCACGAAGTCGTGAAGGGAAAAATACGCTGGGGCGAATGCAAGGTGTTCAGCCAGCGTGGCCGTAACCGGGGTCGTCCGATTGCAATGGGCACCCGAGCCGACTACGCCGCGGATGCTCAGCAAATGGAATCTAATGAGCATTCCAATTTTTTACTCTCGGACCCCCAACTGCTTCGACGGATCAGGCGCCTCCTCTCCCCCTGGCAGACGAAGCCCACGCACTACAACGGGCTCAGGAACACCTTGTCCCGGGTTTTCACCCAGGCAGTCCAGGACGGCCTCATCGATAGAAATCCAATGCGGGACATCCAAAAGATCAGCGAACCCAAACGAGAGGTCCTGATTCCAGATGAAGCCTACAAAGAAATCACCGCCCGACTCTGCATCCACAAGATCAACAGGCGGAAGATGGACGGAACCTGGCGCGCAAAAATCTGCGACATGATTTACATGATGAGCCAACAACCTATCGACGTTTTCGGATTGAAAGAAGATCAGATCAAGGATGATGAAGGCGAGTTTGGCGAAATTTGGTTTGCTCGGCACAAAACCGGAGTCCCCATCGTTATTGAGATGAACGAGGACCTGAGAGCACTGATCGAGTGGTTCAGGGATTGGAAGCGTGAGCAGGAGATCATTTCGCCGTATCTGATGGTCTACCCTCGATATTTTGATTTCAGGAGTCGCACAAAACCGGTGCGGCATCGTTTCATGCAAATATCCTGGGCAAAGGCCTGTGAAGAGGCCGGATACAAGGGTAAATATCAGTTGCGAGACTTGAGGAAGAAGGGCTTAACTGACGAGTTTTTGTCCCAGGGGGAGAACAACAAAGGTGGTCACGAGACCGAGGCAATGCGCAAACACTACCGGTTGGTTCGTCCGCCAGAGCGATCAAAATCAACTCTGAAATCGCTCCGCGATCCGGAAAAACCATGAATCGTTGTCGCCATTTTGTCGCCATGATGTCGCCATCAAAACGCCGGCTCTGGCTCGAAACTGGTAACTAGCTGTAAATAAAGGGAAAGAAATGGAGGCGCGGGTCGGAATCGAACCGGCGTACACGGAGTTGCAGTCCGCTGCATAACCACTCTGCCACCGCGCCGGAAAAGATCGAAGAGATCGGATCTTTGTGCTCTCAGGTGGGCATTGAGAGACTTGAAATTGGAGCGGGAAACGAGATTCGAACTCGCGACCCCAACCTTGGCAAGGTTGTGCTCTACCAACTGAGCTATTCCCGCTCTTTGTTTCCGGGGCATTGCCTCGTCAACGGCTGCGTATTCTACGGATTACCGTTCGGGCGTCAATAGTTTTTTATCAAGTTTTTGTTTTATTGGAGTTTGTGGCTAAGCTAACGACTGGCCAGCAAAATCACCCATGGATTCGACTGAACGTGCCCAGCCCCGTTTCTTCCGAGCAGACCGACCCACAAAGACCGTCTTCAGGCCCGGGCTCCGTTACCATTGAAGCCGGCACCCTGAGGGTTACCGGGGACTGGTTGCTGAGTCATTACCGGGTGCTGGCATCGGCAGCTTCCGTGAGGTCTGCCAGAGATATCAGCGGGCTGAACATCGACCTCTCCGGCCTGCAGCGAATTGATACCGCCGGTGCATCGCAGCTTGCGTCTCTGGTGGGGCCAGAACGTTTGCTGGAGGCCGCGTCGGCCAACCAGGAGTTGCCGGACGAGAAATCCGCCCTGATCAGGGCGGTCTGTGAAGCCATGAAAGACCAACCCGGGTCTGATAGGCGCGCACCTTCCCTGCTCTGGAGCTTCGTTACCGGCACCGGCCAAAAGGTAGAAAGTATCTTTCGGCTGCTCTGGATTCTCGTGGGCTTTATGGGCCAAACGCTGGGCACCCTGGCCTGGAACCTTCCGAGGCCCTGGCGCTGGCGTATGACGCCCTTCGTCGCAGCCGTTCATGACACCGGCCTGAATGCCCTGCCCATTGTGGCACTGCTTACATTTCTGGTGGGTGCCGTGGTGGCGTTTCTGGGGGCGACGGTTCTGGACGATTTTGGCGCAACCATATACACGGTTAACCTGGTGGCGTTTTCTTTCCTGCGGGAATTCGGGGTTCTGCTTGCGGCAATTCTGTTGGCAGGCCGAACCGCCAGCGCGTTTACCGCCCACATTGGTGCCATGAAAGTGAACGAGGAGCTGGACGCCATCCGCACGCTGGGCCTGAACCCCATAGAATTGCTGGTTCTGCCTCGAGTGATGGCAATGATGGTGAGCCTGCCCATTCTCACCTTTGTCGGAATGATCTCGGGCATGGTAGGCGGCGCCATGGTGTGTGCCCTGGTGCTGGATATCACCCCTACCCAATTCATGGCTATCGTGGAGCGGGACATTGCCTTGCAGCATTTCGTTGTGGGTATCGTCAAAGCGCCTGTCTTTGCGTTTCTGATCGCGGTGATTGGCTGCCTGGAAGGGTTCAAGGTGGCCGGCAGCGCCCAATCGGTGGGCGAGCACACCACCTCGAGCGTGGTTCAGTCGATCTTCATGGTCATTCTGCTGGATTCCATTGCTGCACTATTCTTTATGGAAATGGGCTGGTAAACATGGCGGTTATGGCGGCATCCCCGAGACCTCGAGCGAACAAAGAGCCAGTGATTGCGGTGCGGGACCTGTGCAACCGGTTTGGCGCCCAGGTGGTCCACCAGGATCTGGATCTGGACCTGCTCCGGGGTGAAATCCTGGGCGTGGTCGGGGGGTCGGGCACGGGCAAAACGGTGCTGTTGCGCAGTATCGTCGGGCTCAACACTCCGGCCTCGGGCCATATCCGGGTATTCGGCGAGGATCTGATCCAGCTTCCGGCACGTGCCCGGTCCCGGATTGAGCAACGCTTCGGGGTTCTGTTCCAGGGCGGCGCCCTGTTTACCTCCCTGAACCTGCAGGAAAACATCGCCGTTCCCCTGATTGAACATGCAGGCCTGAAGCGCGCCGAGGCGGAGCAACTGGCCCGCATGAAGCTGTCGCTGACCGGTTTACCCCCCGATGCGGCGGTACGCTACCCCTCCGAGCTTTCTGGTGGCATGGTGAAACGGGCGAGCCTGGCCCGGGCCCTGGCACTTGATCCGGAAATCCTGTTTCTGGATGAGCCCACGGCCGGTCTGGACCCCATCGGGGCGGCTGCGTTCGACCGGCTGATCGTGACACTCCGGGATGCCCTTGGGCTGACCGTGTTTCTGGTCACTCACGACCTGGACACCCTGTACTCAACCTGTGACAGGGTTGCGGTACTGTCACAGCGCCGGGTGCTGGTAGCTGATACGCTGGAGAAGGTTGCGGCCACGGAGGATGAATGGATCCAGGACTACTTTAACGGCCCCCGCGGTCGGGCAGCGAATTACGCATTCAGGGACCATTCGACACAATCGGAGCAGGAGTAGTTACCATGGAGCCAAGGGCCCACCACCTGATCATTGGCCTGTTTACCATCCTGGCCTTTGCGGCCGCCCTGATCTTTGCTCTCTGGCTGGCGAAATCCTCTGCTGATCGCGAATGGGGCTACTATGAAGTTGTATTCGATCATGCGGTTGGCGGCCTTTCCGAGGGCAATCCGGTGCTCTACAGCGGTGTTCAGATTGGCGACGTGGTGGAACTGAGGCTGGACCCGGACAATCCTGGCCATGTGCGGGTGCTGGTTCGTGTTGACCAGTCGGTTCCGATTCGCGAGAACACCCGTGCCGGTCTGGTGCTCGCCAACATTACCGGAAGCATGAGCGTTCAGTTTAGCGGTGGTAGTCCCGACCAGCCGGAGTTACGGGGCGATCCTGATAATCCGCCGGTCATTGTTGCCGAGCCTTCAGCGTTCAATAATTTCGTCGCCAATGGCGAGCAGCTACTGACCAAAGCGGACCAACTGCTCACCAGCGTGACGGAGCTGTTATCCAGCAGTAACATTGAGAACACCGCCGCCATTCTGCAGAACACCCGTGAAGCGACCGATGCCATGCTCTCCCGGCGGGAGCAACTCACCGCCCTGCTTGAACGCTTCGATGCCGCGGCAATCCGGGCCGAGGAAGCGGCGATCAAGGTATCCCGGGTCTCCGACAACGCCAATGAGCTGTTGCAAAACGATGGCCAGCAAGTTCTGGAGTCCATGGATCGAGCCCTGGGCGTTATCTACACCACCATGGCCCGGATCGATGAGCTGACCCGCAACAATCAGGGCGCGGTGGATGCCGGGCTTCAGGGTATGGGCGAACTGGAGCCGGCGCTAAGGGAACTCAGGGCTACCCTGCGCAGCCTGAACCAGTTTACCCACCGATTGGAGCAGGATCCGAGGGGCACGCTTTTCGGGAGTGAAACCATGAAGGAGGTGACTCAGTGATGCTCAGGGCCGTGTTTAACGCATCCTGTTTCGGTTTGATTGCCCTTGCTGCGGGTTGCACTGTGTTTCCCAATCCGGAGCCACCCAGATTCATGGAGATGGCCATGCCGGAAGTACCGCGGCAGTCAGCGCAACGAATTCCGGCCTCGTTGCGGGTCGATACACCGCTCGCCTCAGAGCCTCTCAACGGATCGCTGATTCTGGCAAAACCGTCGCCCCGGGAGTTCAGGGCCTACGAGGGTGTGCGTTGGCGTGACACGGTGCCGGTGGTTGTCCGGGATGCACTCGTGGGAGCCATTCGCCAGAGTGACCTTTACACCGGCGTTATTACCGACACCAACCCGGCCCGGGCGGACCTTACCCTGGCGACCGAACTGTCGGGGTTTCATGCAGAAAGCCCGGAATCCGGGCCGGAAGTCGTGATCGAAGTGCATCTGCAGATGATCCACAACCGTTCGAGGGCCAGCCTCTGCAACGACACGGTCCGGGTCGTGGAGCCCGCCTCGGGCAGCTCAATTGACGAGATTGTTGACGCCTTCGGAGCCGCTGGCGGCGATCTTGCCGCCAGGGTGATTGAATGGGCTAGGACGTGTGATTATCCGTCTCGCCTGCTGCTTTCTCCGGAAACAGATCCGCCCAGGCAGCCCTGAGATACAGGCCCATGGACCAGAGCGTGAGAATGGCCGCAATGTAGAGCAGCGCCAGGGCAACGTTGGCCCAGAGAACGCCTGGAGGAAACGCCAGAAGGCCGACAATGGCGCACATCTGCGCCGTGGTCTTGATCTTGCCGATGTAGGACACCGCGACGCTGGCGCGGCTGCCAATTTCTGCCATCCATTCCCGCAGGGCGGAAATGACGATTTCACGGCCAATGATGACGGTGGCCGGAATCGTGAGCAGAATCGCCGAGTGCTCTTCGATCAACACGGCCAGTGCGACAGCCACCATCAGCTTGTCAGCGACCGGGTCCAGGAAGGCACCAAACGGAGTGCTCTGGTCCAGCTTCCGGGCCAGATAGCCATCCAGCCAGTCGGTTGCCGCCGCCAACCCGAAAATAGCCGCACTCACGAGGTAGCTCCACCCCACCGGAAGATAAAAGATCACCACAAACACCGGAATCATGATGATGCGGGAGAGGGTGAGGATATTTGGTAGATTCATGCTGTCCTTACTCGTCGTGCAATGCTGCGTATATGGTTTCGGCCAGTGATTTGCTGATGCCCTGCACTTTGGCCATCTCATCAACCCCGGCCTTGCGGAGTTCCTGTATGCCGCCAAAATATCGGATCAGGTCGCGACGCCTCTTTGGCCCCACGCCCTCAATGCCTTCCAGTGTAGACTGTCGGCGTTTTTTGTCCCGGCGGGCCCGGTGCCCGGTGATCGCAAACCGATGGGACTCATCCCGTATATGCTGGATCAGGTGCAGCGCCGGCGAATCTGCCGGTACCCGGAATACGTCGCCGGTCATGGCGTCAATGAGCTGTTCCATGCCTGCCCGACGGGTCACGCCCTTGGCAACACCAATCAGCGGAATATCGGAAATTTCAAGCTCATCAAACACTTCCCGGGCAATGTTCAACTGCCCCTTACCACCGTCTATGAAGACCAGATCCGGTCGTTTGCCCTCCCCGGCCACCATCCGCTTATACCGGCGGGACAGCACCTGACGCATGGCGGCGTAATCATCACCGCCGGTAACACCTTCGATATTGTACAGCCGGTAATCGCTTTTCAGGGGGCCATTCTCATCGAAAACCACACAGGATGCGACGGTATTTTCCCCGTGGCTGTGGCTGATATCGAAACACTCCATCCGTGACGGCGTTTCCGCCAGCTCCAGCAGGTCTCTCAGGGCCAGCAGGCGCCGGTACACAGTCTCCTTGCTGGCCAGGTGCGTGAGCAGGGTCTGGCGGGCGTTGGTCATGGCCAGTTCCAGCCAACGGCGCCGCTCACCCCGGACGTTGCCGCGAATTCGGGTTTCCCGGTTCGCCGATTCAGTGAGCGCCTGGGCCAACAGTTCCTGCCCCTCCACCTCAACCGGCACCAGAATATCCCGCGGAATTTCCCGGCGGGTGTTGCCCCCGAAATAATACTGGCCAAGGAAGGCACTGAGCAGTTCGCCCTCGGTCTGTTCAATGGAGTAGCGGGGGAAATAGTCCTTGGTGCCGAGCACGCGGCCGCCGCGCACGATGATCACCACGATGCAGACGACGCCGGCATCCTGGGCAATGGCAATCACATCGGCGTCGCCGCCCTCGCCGTCCACCGACTGCTGCTCCTGAACATGGCGCAGGTGGTTGATCTGGTCCCGGTAGGCCGCTGCCTTTTCAAACTCCAGGTTCTTCGAGGCCGCCTCCATGGCATTCATCAGATCATGGATGATGGCGGGGTTCTTGCCTTCCAGGAACATGGTGGCGTGGCGGATGTCCTCCTGGTATTCCTCGGGCGTAACATAGCCCACGCAGGGCGCAGTACAGCGGTTGATCTGGTATTGCAGGCAAGGCCGGGTTCGATTTCTGAAATAGTTTTCACTACAGGATCTTATGCGGAAGACCTTCTGTAGAATATTAAGGCTTTCCTTGACCGCTCCAGAGCTCGGAAAGGGCCCGAACCAGGTACCACCACCCTTTTTGGTGCGCCCACGACGAAACGTCAGCGAGGGGTAATCGCTGTGGGAGGACAGATAGATATAGGGATAGGATTTATCGTCACGGAGCAGGATGTTATAGGGCGGCCGCAGCGATTTGATCAGGTTCTGTTCAAGCAGCAGCGCTTCGGTCTCACTGCCGGTGATGGTCACCTCGATTGAGGCAATCTTGCTGACCAGGGCTTCCGTTTTCGGTGCCAGGCCGGTCTTGCGGAAGTAGCTGCCCACCCGTTTTTTCAGGTTGCGGGCCTTGCCAACGTAAAGCACCGAGCCACCTTCGTCGTACATTCGGTAGACGCCGGGTCGCTCGGTCAACTGTTTCAGGAAGTTCTTGCTGTCAAACTCCCCGATGTGGGTGCTTTCAGGGTCAGACCTTGTCGGCATCAAGCAACCCGAGCCGCACTGCCATCAGGGCCAATTCAACATCACTGGAGATTTCCAGTTTCTCGAAGATCCGGTAGCGGTAGCTATTCACCGTTTTCGGGCTCAGGCACAGCTTGTCCGAGATGTCCTGTACCTTCTGGCAGTCCACCACCATCATGGCTATCTGCATTTCCCGTTCGGAAAGCCGGTCGAACATCGAAAGTTCGCCGTCTTCATCGCGATCACCGCCGCCAAGCTGCTTGAGGGCCATTTTCTGGGCAATTTCCGGGCTGATGTAACGCTGGCCGGTGTGGGCCATGCGGATGGCGCGGACCATCTCTTTGATATCAGCGCCTTTGGTGATATACGCGGTGGCTCCGCTTTGCATGACGCGGGTCGGATAGGGATCGTCCGCGCAGGCGGTTACCACAATCACCCGAATGGAATCATCAATGCGGAGGATACGACGGGTTGCCTCAAGGCCCCCGATGCCCGGCATGCGGATATCCATAAGGACAATGTCCGGCCGCTGCTGGCGGACAAAATCGATGGCATCCTCACCGGATGACGCCTGCCCGATGACTTCAATGTCCGGGTTGTCAGCCAGCATCCGGGTGATACCGGACCTCACCAGCTCATGGTCATCTACAACCAGTACCCTGATCAAAATTCACCTCGCACACGGCTTTCGGGAAAACAGCGCGATTGTAACGTTTAGTTCCGGCCCCGGGTAGGTGCAAAGACAAATACAGTGACAGACCTGACGCCTAAGCCGGCACACCCAGGCCTGCGGTGTTCTCGACAGGATCAAACCAGACCACCAGATCGCCCCGGCGTACGGCAGACAGCACCCTGCTCCGCTCATCCATCGGGTTTTCGGTGTCATTCAGTCCGTGGTAACGGGTGCAGTATTCCTCCACCAGACCCTGGAGCTGATCTTCCGTCAGCAACTCGGTGTCAACAATGAACTTTTCCTGTCTGGGGTCTTGCTCGGGCTGGCGTTCGGTACTGTCTGTCATACTACCTCCTGTGTAACCTCCATGGTAAGGATAATGGCGGCGAGGTAGAAGCCCGGACGCACTCCGGGCGTATGGAGAAGCGGTCAGATGGCTTCTTCAGCGGTCCTGAAGCGTGCGATCAATTGTCGCATCGATACGGATTCCTGCCTGAGGGCCTCGCTGATGGTCCGGGTCTGCTCGACACTCTGGATCAGGAAATCGGCGCTTTCATCCAGCGCCCCGGACCGCCGGCCCACCCGTCCGATCTCATCACGCTGAAGCGCCACAGCCGAGCTAATTTCAGTGCTGTGGTTCTCCAGTTCAACGAACCGGCCCTTCAGGGACTCCAGGTGCTCCTTGAGTGCCGCCAGATGCTCACGGTTACTGCTCCCCGCGTCACGCATTTCCTCCAGAAGCGCGTCGACGCTGCTGACGCCGGACACCAGATCCTGTACCCACTCCGATATGTTCCGCGTGGAATCAGACGTGCGGCGTGACAGGGTCCGCACCTCATCGGCAACCACCGCAAACCCCCGACCGTGTTCGCCAGCACGGGCTGCTTCAATGGCGGCGTTCAGGGCAAGCAGGTTGGTCTGCTCGGCAATATCGGCAATCACGCCGATCACCTGCTCGATTTTGCCCGTCGACTCATTCAACGCATGAATCGAGCCGGAAACCCGGGATATGACATCCACCGTGTGCTCGGCCGCGGCTTCACTGGTGGTCAGCCGGTGCTGGACTTCCTCATTGGCCGCAACAGCCGTTTTTACGGTAGCGGCGGATTCGTCCGTGGCCCGCTCGATAGCCGTCGTCTGATCGGCAATGGCCGCCATGGACTGGCTGACGTCATCGATCTGCTTCCTGGTCTGCTCCGAGGCCGCCTGAAGCGACTCGGCCCCAGTATCCAGGGCGCTGGAACGTTCATCCAGACCGCCAGCGGCGGTGCGGATATCGCCGATGAAATGCTCGAAACGTGAAACCAGGCCGCCGAGCGCTGTCGCTACACCGGCCACCTCATCCCGCCCCTTCAGGACCGGCACCCTCGTGAGGTCGGCGTTTTTCTCCATGGCCACGAGGTCATTTTCCATGCCCTGTAACCGAAGAATCACGGATTGCCTCAGCCACCAGGTCATCGCCACCACAACAAGCAGGAAGGAGACAGAGCCGGCGACCAGAAAGTTTTGCTGGCCAGCCAGAAACGACAGCAATTTATCTGCGCCGACCGACACAGACTCCCTGCTCTGAAGCTGGCGCTCGGCGATTGCCCCGAGCATCGGTTCCATGGCCGGAAACAGGTTGAAGTCCACTACCTGGCCAACACGGTAATAGCTTTTTTCAGCGATCCCTTCACTCATCCGGGCCATCAGGGCCGTTACCCGTTCAAAATCCTCACGGTGTTCTGCCGCCCAGTTGCCGAGGCCGCTGTCTTCTTCCAGTTTTTCCCAGTGCCGGGGCAGCGACGCTTCCAGACGGCCAAACTCGGTCTCGATTTCATCCCACAACATGAGCTGGGCCTTGATCTTGTAGGCGAGATCCTGGAGATGGCGATGATCCTGCTCCAGATCGGCCAGCAGCCAGGCTTCGTTGAGGTTGGTCCGGATCAGGGTCTCTGAAGCGTCTTCCGCTTTCAGGATGATGCTCCAGGAAAGAGCGGCGAGCCCGGTCAGGGCAAAGACCGAGAGAAAGGCGAAAAACAGGATCCGGGTTCTTACTGTGCCGAACATGACAACTCCAAAAGCGGGTTATGCCGCGGATGGTATGCCGTTTTTGTGACACTTTTATTGCGCTTACTGCGTCAGTTTTTCATCTCCAGTGACCGTGCAAGCTGTTAACCACTTCAAAAAAACCGGCCAATTCTCTATGATCGCCGCTTTCTGACCGTTTGGATGCTAATGAACCAGTCCGTTTTCAGACTCACTTTGCCCATTCTGTTCGGCTACCTTCCGCTGGGCATGGCCTTTGGCGTGCTGTTCACAACGCAGCTTGACTATGCCTGGTGGGCGGCGCCGCTGATGGGGATTCTGATCTACGCCGGAGCAGGACAGATTCTGGCAGTGAGCCTTCTGGCGGTTAACGCCGGCCTTCTGGAGGTATTCATCGCGATGTTTGTGCTGAATGCACGGCATCTCTTCTATGGACTTTCACTGCTTGGCCAGTTCAAAGGCGCCGGCTGGCGAAAGCTGTATCTGATTTTCGGTTTGACGGATGAAACCTATTCCCTGCTCACCAGCCGCCCACGCGGGAGTGACCGGGCTCACGAACAGGAAGTGGATTTCAGGATCACCGGCTTCAATCAGTGTTATTGGGTGGCCGGATGCGCCATCGGTGCACTCCTTGGCGACAACGTGGCCTTCGACAGCACCGGCATTGAGTTCGCGCTGGTGGCCCTGTTTATTGTGCTGACTCTGGAACAGTACAAAGCCCTTGGCGAGGGCTTCCCGATCTGGCTTGGCGCGGCGGCAGCGGGTGTCGCCATTCTGTTACTGCCGCCAGCTCACCAGTTGATTGGCGCCATAGCCCTGGTAACGGCGGTGCTCTTGCTGGAATACCGGAAGATTCGCGCTCAGGCGGCACAGGAGGAAAAAAGCCATGGGTGATTCGAGCTATCTGGCCGCGTTCATTGCGGTAGCAGCGATCGCTACCTTTGCCACCCGGGTGATTCCGTTCCTGTTTTTCGAGCGCCACACCGAACACCCGCTGGTTCGCCACCTCGGACGCTACCTGCCTGCCGCGGTCATGGCCTTGCTGGCCACGGTGTTTCTGCAGCGCTCGGCGGACTGGTCGGGTTCATGGCTGGGGTTCGACGCACTGTTGCCCGGGGCCCTGGTGGTCATTATTCACCTGTGGCGCGGTAATGCCCTGCTCTCCATCGCTGCTGGAACCATCAGCTACATGGCCATCCAGCAGGCCGGGATCTGACTACATCCGGTTTTCCAGATTGGCCACCAGCCGGGAATCCTGTAGTGCAGCGGTCCGGTGTTTGACCACACCTTTGTATTCGGGGCTTTCGATCATGGCCATGAAGGCATCGATTGACGGGTAGCGAACCAGAAGCACCTGATCCCAGGATTCATCCGGGGGCGCAATCAGCGAACCGACGCTGCGGCCGGACCAGATAACCTCGGCACCCACCGATCTGACACAGGCGGCGGCCTCTTCCATGTAAAGCTTGTACGCCTCGCGGCCCGACCGCTCGGGAGCCTCTTCCTTGTAATTGGCCCGATCACGGAAGCGCAGCAGGTTCAGCATGACCACAGGCTGGTCCTTGGGAGTATCTGCCAGGACTTTCTGTAGTTGTTCAGGCGTGGGATTAACGGCGTCCATCCTTATCCTCTTCTTCTCATGTTTCCGGGGCCTACTATAGCCCAGGCCCGAGGCGTGCACGCAAGGGATTTTATTACCTTTCATCCAGATTGCTCTTTTTGCCATCCTGCGCCGTACAGCTACAGTGAAGGAAACGTAAGACACGCTCAAAAAAGAGGATCCTATGGCTACCCTCACCATCAACGGCGAGCAACACGAGCTTGACGTTCCGGACAATATGCCCCTGCTCTGGGTAATCCGCGATGTGCTTGGTTTGAAAGGCACCAAATTCGGCTGCGGTATGTCCCAGTGCGGCGCCTGCACGGTGCACCTCGACGGAAAGGCCGTGCGCTCCTGTGTAACACCCGTCTCGGCCGCCAGCGGCGAGATCACCACCATTGAAGCCATGGCCGATGACCCGGTTGGCAGCAAGGTCCAGCAAGCCTGGCTAGATCTCGGGGTTGCCCAATGTGGTTATTGCCAGGGTGGCCAGATCATGAACGCCACCGCCCTGCTTAAGAAGACTCCGAAACCCGAATCCAGCGAGATTATTGATGCCATGGCCGGGAATCTCTGTCGCTGTGGCACCTACAACCGAATCCTTGCAGCCATCGAGCGGGCGTCAAGCCAGGAGGGCGAAGCATGAGCAGCGACGACAAACTTCTGATCGCCAATGTCAGCCGTCGCCGATTCCTGATGGGCCTGGCCGGTGGCTCTGCACTGGTGCTTGCAGCCCGGTGGGATATGCCGCTGGCCAGTGAAAAGGCGCAATTTGGCGCCGGTGCCATGCCCGGGGGCTGGGTTGACGACCCCAACGTGTTTATCCACATCGATGCCGATGGCATCGTAACCATCGTGAACAACCGCGCTGAAATGGGCCAGGGCATCCGCACCAGCCTGGTGATGGTCGGAGCCGATGAGCTTGGCGCTGACTGGGACCGGGTAAAAGTGGAACAGGCCGAGGGCGACCACAGCAAATACGGCAACCAGAATACCGACGGTTCCCGCAGCATGCGCCACTGGTACCAGCCCATGCGCCGGGCTGCGGCCGCTGCCAGACAGATGCTCGAGCAGGCAGCCGCCAGTGAGTGGAATGTGCCTGTCACCGAGGTTCAGGCCGGCGTGCATACCATCGTTCACAAACCCTCGGGCAAGGAACTGGGCTTTGGCGAACTGGCGGGCAAAGCCCGGGAACTCGATGTTCCCGATCGCAACGCCCTGGTACTGAAGCGCGACGACGAGCTCCGGTTTATCGGCAAGGAAACCGGCCTGATTAACGGGGAGCTGAAATCGGCCTACCCCAAAGCCATTGACGGTGAAGATATTGTCACCGGCAAGGCGGTATTCGGAGCAGATGTGCCTTTCGATAACCTGCTCTACGCCGTTATCGCCCGCCCTCCCGTTTACGGAGCAAACGTTGCCAGTTTTGACGATACCGAGGCCCTGAAGGTGCCCGGCGTGGAGAAAGTCCTCAAGGTTGAGGGTACCGGCCAACCGGCAGGCTTCAGCCCACTGGGAGGCGTTGCAGTGGTGGCCTCCAACACCTGGGCGGCGATGGAAGGCCGAAAGGCACTGGAGATTGACTGGGATCTCGAGCCCGCCGGTGACAATGCCGGCTATACCTCAGACGCCTACCGGGAATCGCTGGAGAAAGCGGCGCAGCAACCGGGCAAGGTGGTCCGCCAGCATGGCGACCTGGATACGGCCCTGGAGAACGCCGGCAAACGGGTATCGGCCACCTATTACATGCCACACATGGCCCAGGCGCCCATGGAACCTCCTGTTGCCACGGTGCGCATCAAGGACGGCAAGGCGGAAGTCTGGGCACCGGTGCAGAATCCCCAGGCAACCCGGGATACCGTCGCCAAACGGCTCGGCATGGATACCGAGAACGTCACCGTTCACGTGACGCTGCTGGGTGGCGGTTTCGGACGCAAGTCGAAACCGGATTTTGCCATCGAGGCGGCCAGTATCGCCGAAGCGTTCAAAGGTCGACCGGTCAGGTTGCAGTGGTCTCGGGAAGACGACATTCACCACGCCTACTTCCACGCGGTGTCGGTCGACTATCTGGAGGCGGGGCTGGATGACGACGGCAAGGCGACTGGCTGGCTCCACCGGACCCTGTCACCCAGCATCGGCTCGCTGTTTGCGCCCGACCCGAAACACAAAGGGGAATTCGAACTGGGTATGGGCTTCAATACCATGCCTTTCTCGGTGCCGGCCCTGCGGCTCGAGAATCCACCGGCACCCGCCCACGTTCGCATTGGCTGGTTCCGTGCTGTCTACAATTTGCCCCACGCCTGGGCGATCCAGAGTTTTGCCCATGAGCTGGCTGTGGCAGCGGGCAAGGACCACCGGGATTACGCTCTGGAGCTGCTTGGCCCGGATCGCGAGATCCACAACCTGACGGTCGGCGACGGGTGGAACTACGGCGAGGACCCGGACCTCTATCCAATCGACATCGGCCGTATGCGGAAGGTGATTGAGCGGGCCACCCAAGAGGCCGGCTGGGGCAAGTCGAAGAGCAAGGGGCGCGGGCTTGGCCTGGCCTTCCATCACAGCTTCGTCTCCTACACGGCAATTGTGTTTGATGTGGAGGTGGATGATCAGGGAGAGCTCACCATCCATCGGGCCGACATTGCCTTCGACTGCGGCAAACAGGCCAATCCGGAGCGCATCCGGTCCCAACTGGAAGGGGCCTGTGTGATGGGTATTGGCATTGCGCTACAGAGCGAGGTGACCTTTGAAGACGGCGTGGCGCAGCAGGGCAACTTCGACAAGTTCCTGATCCCGCGCATGCCGGATGCCCCTAGAACCCTGCGGGTTCATCTGGTCGACAACCCGGATGAGCCCATGGGGGGTGTTGGTGAGCCCGGCCTGCCGCCGGTCGCGCCAGCGCTGTGTAATGCAATCTATGCCGCAACCGGCAAACGCATCAGACGGTTGCCGGTTGGTGACCAACTGAAAGGCTGAAACCGCTCGGGGCCCCTTTCGGGGCCCTGATTCTCCGAACTGACCCGGTTCCCGGCCCAGACCTTGGTGGCATTCCCATAGCATCCTAGCTTTCTACCCGCTTATAATTCCTCCGGAAGCGTTTCACACTCCTCTATCCGATGGCCGGCCGTGATGACTCTGATTGATCTGTTCCTGCAAACAATGGAGACAACGCTGCCGGTATTTGCCATGGTCTTTATCGGCCTGGGGCTCCGTCGGATTGGCTGGATTGACAATGCCTTTGTGAACACCGCTTCGGCCCTGGTGTTTAAAGCCACCCTGCCGACCCTCGTGTTTCTCAGTATCATCCGGGCCGACCTCGACACCGCCTTCAATCCCCGGCTTCTGGGGTTTTACCTGGGCGCGACCCTGGCGAGTTTTGGCATCGCCTGGTTCTGGGCCCGTTGGCGAGTGGCCCGGGAAGACCGGGGCGTCTATGTCCAGGGCGCATTCCGGGGCAACTGCGGCATTGTTGGCCTCGCCCTTGCGGCAAACCTGTACGGGGACTTCGGCCTGTCCGCCGGGGGGATTCTGCTTGGGCTTGTGATCATCTCCTACAACATCCTGTCGGTCATTGTGCTGGTGGCCTATCAGCCAGGCCAGACCACGGACTGGCGTAAGATTTTTCACGATATTGTGCGCAACCCGCTTATCCTGGCGGTGTTCGTGGCGATCCCCTTTGCCGCACTGGATATCACATTGCCAGGCTGGGTGATGACCAGCGGCGACTATTTTGCCTCCCTCACCCTGCCCCTGGCCTTGCTGTGCATCGGTGCGACTGTTTCCCTGAGTGCTATCCGGAACGACAGTAAAACGGCGTTCAGCTCCAGCCTGATGAAAATGGTCACACTGCCCACCCTATGCACCGCAGCAGCCTGGCTAGTGGGCTTCCGCGGCCCGGAGCTTGGCCTGATGTTCCTGTTTTTCGCCAGCCCCACGGCTGCGGCAAGTTTTGTGATGGTAAAGGCTCTCGGTGGCAATGATCGGCTGGCCGCCAACATCATCGCCCTGACGACCCTTCTGGCGAGCGTGACCGTGACTCTGGGTGTTTTCGTTCTGCGCAGTGCCGGGTTGATCTAGAATTCGCCGCGCCCGACAGTCTCGATTGCGGCAAAACCGCACTGGCATCCATCCAGGTAGCCACCGCCGAACAGGTTGTAGTGGTTCAGGTAGTGATAGAGGTTATAGATGTCCCGCTTGACGCCATACACCGCTGAACGCGGATAGTGCTGGTCGTAGGCCCGGTAGAACGCCTCGCCGAAGCCGCCAAACATTTCCGTCATGGCGATATCCGCTTCGCGATCACCGCAGTAGACCGCCGGGTCGATCAGCCAGGGCTTGTTCGAATCGAACAGGACATTGCCATTCCAGAGGTCGCCATGAAGCAGGCTTGGGTGGTCACAGTGGACGTTCAGCCATTCAATGAGCACCTGGCTGTGTTGATCCAGGATCTCCTGGAAACGGGCCCGTTGGCCGGCATCACGCACTCGGGAAACCTGGTAGCCGAGGCGATCACAAACAAAGAACTCACCCCAACGGTCACACCAGCGATTGGGTTGCGGTGACAGGCCAATATAGTTGTCCCGGCCCCAGCCATAGGCGGCCTGCGACAACCGGTGCAGTCGGGCCAGCCCCTCACCGAGCGCTTCCCTGGCCCGATCGGACCCACCGGAAGCCTGAATCGCGGTCAATTCCAGTTCGTTTTCATCCACCCGGAAGACGTCCGGGACACCAATACCGGTAACGCCCGCCTCCTTCAGTGCAGCGGCAAGGTGCTCCAGCCCCTCCGCCTCGCAAAGGAGCCCATCGGCATAGCCAGTGGCGTTGTGTTTCAGGTAAGTATCGGCCATCGGTTCCCGCGCTCCTTGAAGTTATACTGCCCGAACCGGTAGATTGAAGCAAAGCCTGACACGACAGAACTCCCGGGGGCAAACCATGCAGACCAAACGCTGGCAACTTCTCATATCCGGTCGGGTACAGGGGGTTTACTATCGCGCCTCTACTGAGAAGAAAGCATCCTCCCTGGGGCTGACCGGTTACGCCCGCAACCTGCCTGACGGCCGGGTTGAAGTGGTGGCCGAAGGTCCTGAAGACCGATTGGACGAGCTGAAAACCTGGTGCGCAGACGGGCCACCCGATGCCAGGGTGGACTCCATTGACCTGACTCCGGAAATCCCGACCGGTGAATTCAGCGATTTCAGAGTGCGCTAATGGATTCGGGCCAGAACATGCAGAAAAACAAGCCGTTTTCGCAAGCCTGCGAAAACAATAAAGCGCCGATTCTGGAAAGACTCACCGAGCTTTTCATCGAACCGGGCACGATTCTGGAAATTGGCTCCGGCACTGGTCAGCACGCAGTGCACTTCGCGAGTCATTTGCCTCATCTGGTTTGGCAGCCCACGGATCACCCTCAGAATGCCCAGCTCTGTCGAGCGTGGATCGACGACTCAGACCTTGGCAATATCAACTCGCCGATTGCGTTGAACGTACTGGACGGAAACTGGTCCGGTCTGCCGGCCATCGACGGCGCGTTTTCCGCCAACACCGCTCATATCATGGCCTGGGAAGAGGTCCAGGCGATGTTTCGTGGGTTGGCTGAAGTCTTGCCCAAAGGCGCAATTTTCTGTCTGTATGGGCCTTTCAGCTACGGTGGCCGGCACACCAGTGAGAGCAATGTGCGGTTTGACCTGTCACTGAGAACTCAGGCAGCACATATGGGGATTCGGGATATTGAGGATCTCGAGGCACTCGGTTCAGAAACCGGGCTGGCCCTTGAAGAGGATTTCGGGATGCCGGCTAATAATCGGTTGTTGGTTTGGCGGAAATCCTAGGTCGAACCCGCGAGGGTTCTTTCTACCCTGCCAATCAGCCAATAAAAAACCCCAGCATTTCTGCTGGGGTTTTATATTGGCGGAGAGGGAGGGATTCGAACCCTCGATACGGCGACAGCCGCAAACCTCAACGAACCGCATACCTACGGGCTTTATTCACGTTTTACAAAGTGAATGCAAATAACGAATAAAATAGCATTGACACACTCAATATTTATAGTTGAATAAACAAGATCTGTCAACACAACCCTGCTTGGTTACAGAGCTTTTAATTTTAGTAATTGATTAATACCAGCAAGAATTTTGATGCACGCCCTTATATCCCACCATATCTTCTATGAACTGTATTACACGGTACGTAAAGCGTATTTCACACTACACAAACTGTACTAAAAAATAAGAATTTTAAATCTACTTTTGACTTGCATACAGATTTTTGAGTTCCTATTGTAATAAGAGAGGCAGTTAATATTAAACAAACTCAAAAAGGTAAAATAATGTTTATAACTGAACAAGAAGTACATGTCGCATGTTTTGAAATACTAAAAGAAGGTCGATTCCCCACCCATTCGAGTATCAGAAAAACTCTTGGAGATAGAGGTTCTAATAGTACGATATCAAAGTACCTCACATCCTGGCGAGAAAGACTTGATGGAAATTATGACAATCCTGCTTTTTCTGATGTTCCAAAATCGCTTAAAAATCCAATCGATAATTTTTGGCAGAGCGCGATAAATGTTGCTCGAGAGCGACTGGAAAACGACTTGGGTCAGCTGTCAGCCGAGAACTCTACAATTAAGGCTGAACTTAGAGTAAAGGCGCAAAAAAATGAGGAACTCGAAAAGAGTATTTCGGAATTAAAAGAAAACAATCAACGGCTGACTGATAATAATAGCCATCTTGTAAATACCACAAATAAACTTCAAGAGGAAATAGATAATCTTACCAATGAAAACCGTGAACTAATAGCGATACACAACCAACTACAAGATCGGAATATATCACTCAACGAACAAATTGAGTCACTAGAGTTGAGAGTTAATACAAGCGAAGACGAAATAAGAAACCAGAACCACCATGCTCAGGAAGTTCTTCAGCAGACGGCTTGCCTCTTGAGAAGACTGAGTGATCAGAAGATCGATATTTCAGAGATCAGCTATGTTGAATCGTCTGAATAGCGGCTGTTAATAATCACTTAGTATCAAACTACGAAATTTACCCACTTCACCGAAAGAAAGCCAGATGCTTGCCACTGGCTTTTTGCATTACAAAATTTTAATATTATAAATATACAATTAAAACCCTTTCTTATTAATGTGCAATTTACCCAAAATCTCCGAAACATCAGAACTTTAATTTTGACGTTTATAATTTTTTGACATTTTATCCAAATAAAACCTCTTATTGTAAATTTCATGTACACCTGAAACATATTGAAAGTAGTCGATCTTGAGTACTAGGATCATATCTGACGCTCAATTCAACATCCTGTAAGGGGATAAAATGATCATAAGTGTACTCAGAAGCACTGGGGGTTGCGGTGAAACCACCCTTCAAGCAGCCGTAATAAGCTGCCTCGATAGATTCGAGAAAAAGTGGATCGACTTCATTGCCTACGACAAAGAACTCAAAAAAATAGATCTAAGAGGCCTGGCTCCCCACGAGATAAATGCGATGCTTGATGATTTCGAGCGCGAGCCGAATCGCATCGGTACTGATTTTGAGGAACTTGCAGAAACACGAATTGGAAGACAGCCGGATAGATTTAGAAACGCCCCATGGTATGCTGGCAATCGTACTATCTGCCTTGAGCTATGCTCAAATCCCAACCATAACTATCTCCTAGGCATCGGACTAAGACGGTTTGCAGAATCTGAAAATATTGTCCTTGCATCAAATTTTTGCGACTTCACACTAATTCCTATTCGTTTCTTTGACGGGCGGCTTGACTCAAAAGCAAGAAGATTTCTCGGCGAAATCAACGAAGCCAAGAAATCCCAAACGATTAATTCGAAATCGGTTTTTATCGCAGCCTACGAACCAAATAATGGGCGGAACATTTCCCGCTCGATGCCATACCACGGATACTATTTCATTAATATTAATGACTTCGATGAACACCAAAGAATCGCACAAATGAAGAAAACAGACATAGAATTATTGCGCTCCATTAACTGTTCGAGTCTCCAAGTTCCCCCCGGACACTGACACCTTTTCAGTATGGTTGAATGTTAAGGGGTGCAGTCGAAGGCTGCACCCACATAGCTACAGTGCGTAAAGAATTCGGCACAAAATCATGGTCTTTGTTTCAAATATGCGCAATGTTCAAAAAAATTATGCATAGCCCCACCGCGGGGCGCTCTAAGAAACCCTTCCTCCCTACTCCTGTAACCATGAAAGCATCCTTGTCTTAAGCCTCTCGCTATTGATGTCGCTCTCGTTGATCCATAGTCGCACCAAACTAAAATCAACCTCATGATCGATATCTTTCGCTTGGATGTTCGGCACCGGTTCACACTCAACCGCGTAGTGATATAGTAAATCGAATACCGCACGTTCATACGACGCCGCGAGAATGACAGTTGACAAGTCACTTACGTGACGTCGTAACTCTTCTGTCGCATTGTAGATCCCTCGGTAACCAAGAATAGGTGTCGTATCATGGATCAAGTCCCCTGACCATTCCTAACTTGCCCGGTTGCTGAGGTAGGTGCTGTGCCAGCCAGGTGCATTACGACCTTCCATCGTAAGATTGAGGGCTGTGAGTCCTGTCAAATATCGTATGGAGGGCAGTTTACGGTTTTTAGGTAAAAATCGTCCTTCGGACCATAACTGCCACCAGACCTGAGACTCGTCCTCATACCTAATCCCGCGTTTGATGCGATCGTTTACGCTCTCAGCTTCAATCTTTTTGAGTTCACGGATCTCATCAAGCGTCAGTTTTTCACCAGGAAGCTTCCGCTTCAGTCGCCTCTTAATCATATTCCGACCTTGATCACTATCCACTTAATCGACACCTCATACTCATGCGTTAAAGACGTGATAACGCAAATAGCTCCGGACCCGCTCACAATCACCACCTAACATAACTTCAACAGCGGTCGCTCCAGAAAACTGTTTATTTTTTTTTGTCGGCCACTGGCAGGCTCGCTCCTCGTCGAAGTCGAAGATTCTGACAAGAGAATCATGAATTGAGAGCACTGCTAAGACATTGTCGTAATCACTCAACAATTGGTCCTTTTGATGTGAATCGAGCCCCCATAATGAAAGTATGTGGAGCGCAGCATCACGGTTAGATTGCTGAGTCGAAGCATTCATGGCCTTTCCCCTGTGGTTCGTTATTCCTGAGTATAACCAATGGCTTTGTTGAGCGCCTACGATGATCAACTTGAAGAAAGCCTTACCTGACGCAGAGGGACTTCCACGACTGTCTTGTTTAAAGTGAGTTTGGTTAGTCGGCAGAGGGAGGATCCACGAATTCAGCGTAGCTTTGGAGGAAATAGCGTCTGAACATCGAACTCTGATTATTTAAATGATCGAGAAGGACCAATTTATTTACCTAAAATTGATTTTCATTGAAGCCTATGGCGAGGGTATGGTTAATCCTATAAACCTATTATAGCTGTTCTGAAATGGGTTAGACTGCATTAAAACTACTTCTTGATTTAGAATATTTTAAACTTCTTTCCTAACTATCAATTTATTTATAGACAACTTAAAAAGGAAATTAATTTACCACCTATATCTTTTATTATTTAATTATTAAAGTTATTTAATCACCATTTATTTATTTAAAAAAATATGGCAAAATAAAATTATTGAAAGCAAAAAGAGAAAGGACATAAAGACAAGGACGTCACCAACCTGAATTCCTCCCCACCCTGGTAATCTTAGACCAATTCAAGTCCATCATTTGAAACCAAAAGATTATTGAAAACAAAAGCAAATAGCTATATTATATTTTTACAGTCTATGTAGATCAATGTACAGCTTACATAATATGTACCTCACTTGATGTAAAATCTTAAGACTAAAAGAATTCACCTCAAGCTCTTAGCCAAGCTAGTCTTTTTCGGCTCTTGCCATCTCCATTCGCGTAAACATTTCGGAAAATTTTTGCTGTTCATCAGCACCTTCGACAAAGCAATGCTTTATCCTTTCGAACAAAGTGCGCCTTTGCTCATCATCTAAAGTAAATGCAACCTCTAGCACATAAGAAAAAAGCAACTTAATAGACAAATCTTTTTGCGCATTCTCCTTTACGCAATATTCGAATATATCCCAATACCTTTTGTGCGCACCACTCACACCAAGGAGTTCAAAATCGACAACCGGCTCAGTATGAAGGCACAAATACACGAACAAATTTGCCCTCAAAATAACGGGGCGCATTCTAGGGTGGGATATCTCATATATTCTAATCAACTGGTTAATTGACGAAGCGTTGTCGGGTTCGTTGCGGAGCCTGAAATACTGAAAGAAAAATCGGACGAAAACATCTTCAGAATCTTCATGAGAGCGAAAAGACGGAAAGACTGACCTGAACAGAACCCTGAATTCCTTGAAAATTTCCTTTTCATACCTCACCGCACTATAGATTCTCGCCAATAACTCTACGCTCATAGACGGAAGCTCTATACCACTAGATCCTATTTTGCAAACATAAAGGCAAAACTCTTCATCCGAAATTCTTTTCAAACTATCCATACATTCCAGTAGCGATATAGAGTTGTATGCTTCAAAATCAGTCGATATAGAACTTAAAATATGACACAAAGCCTGGTCATCAGTAATAAAAACTGGATTGAACTGCCTAACTATATTTTTATAGTCATGCATTGAATTCTCAGCCGGACCTCCAACAAGCGTTATTTTTCCCATTTGCGATTGGAGAATCTTCAAGATTTCCCGAGGAATGCGAGAAACTACGCTTCCCATGGATGGATGCGCGGCTTCTGACAGCTTTGAGTAAAAGGTTTTCCGAACGAGAACGCTATCGAAAAAATCGAGCACAACCGACAATGCCCCGATATCGTGAAGGAGAAGGATTGCAGTCTCATCAACAAAGAGCTTTTTTGACTTCAACGAGTCGATGTTCATTTTGAATGAGGTGGACGCACTATGGGCAACTTTGTACTCACGCTGAGTTTCATCTGTGTTCTTTGCATAAACCCATGAAGCGAAGATGTCTGGCAGATTTTCTAGTGCGTTATGCAGTTCACAGAATGGTATTGGAAGCGCCCTGCGACGAATGAGGTTTCTGTTTCTTTGGAGGCGAACCCGATTTTCTTCCGAAAAACCAAGCATCTGCCTAATTTGAGCGATTTGCTTCTCTGGAGACGCATCCTCATCAAACTGAGTACTTTTTAAAAGACGAGATTGGGGAAATTTCTCCGTGTAGTCTTTAAGGCGTCGTTGGACTTCTGCACGCTTTTCCTCATAACGTGCTAGAAAGATTGGGGATAACGTTAAGCAAAAGACTAAGTATTGCCCCTCTTCTTCTTCACTCTCCCGATCGACTAAATTGCCGAATTTCTCCACAAAGTCAGAAAGAGTTTCCTGAGAGTCAGGATCAGCGGAGTATATATAGATAAGGGCCTGAAATACCGACAGTTTATTCTGCCTTTTCAGATTCATGCCAAGGAGCTTGCGTAGGTTTTGCTCAGCCTTATCTAAAAAACCTAATCGTAAAGAGAGGCCGACGAAGTGTTCAAGATATCCATCTGAATACTGTCTATGCGCGACGTATTCCTCAAGAACATCCAAGGCGTCGGCCACTCTCCCAGATTGCTCCAATGCCATAGACTTCACTATCGTCCATTCTACCGATTCAAAATTTCGGCCTTGAATTCGGTCTGCAATTTCGATTACGTTTTGCCACTGACGGTTTGTGATGTAGGCTTGACAGAGGTGTAGATACTCACCCGGACTCAAGTCAGAGGACTCAAGTATCTTCTCAGCCAGCTCGATTACTTTTCGTGAACCATCTTGAGTTTTACCATCAAAGAACCGAAATAGCTGGGTCGCAATGACTACGGGCCTATCCAACCTCACATATTCGTCGTACAGTTGGTTTGCCAAACGTTCACGATCTTCGGGCTTATTCTGACCATCTAACATAAACTGAATTAAGGCCAGTAAGGCAGGACCGTTTGGAAGCTTTTCAAGCGAATCTCGGAATAATCGGTAACTTCTATTATCAACTGTTTCGGAAGCGGCTTGTATAGCCACACACAAAGCTACATCCCCTTGGTAGAGACCCTCAATGCTAAGTAAATCGATATTCTCCCTTGCTAGCTTAACTACTTCTTCGTAGTCAGGGAGGTGATAATAAGCCAATATTTCTAAGGGCAAATCTTCATCATTCTTTTGATCCGAAAATGATCTTACCAAAGAAATGCAATCTTCAAATCTCTCTTCATTGAAATAAAGCTTTGCCAAAGTGCGCGACAACTCACGATTTTGAGGTCTTTCATCATGTATATTTTCCAGCCTCAAAATTAAATCTTCTGTTGCGTTAAAAAGCGTGTAAAGTGAGGCTGAAATGTCTAATAGCAAAATTAGGCTATTCGGATACCCGAGTCGCTCGCATAGAATCCAGGCATTCTCTGCCGCGCTATAGCTAGCCTTTAGCAGTTCAGTATCGAACCCCTCCCGGCCCCAAAGAGGAATAATCGAATCTGAGTGTTTGCCCTCTTCTCTTCCTATTGCTTTAAAGTAGTAAGCTCTTGATGCTAAGACGAGCCATAACAGCTGATCTCTTTCATTATCTAGCTCATCTATTTCGTGATTATTCAGAATTTCTTCGATCTCTTGCTGGTCCCCCGCCGCTGCGGCAATCAAAAACCGGCCGAGGATTTTTTCGGGGTGCTTTTCTCTGATGAGGGCTAACGCGTCTTCAGGCTTTTTTCTTAAAACCAAAATTTTCGACTTTGTCACGCACTCGAAGTAGTCTTCTTCGTCTAAGCCGTCAAAAAAAGCTGCATCGATTTCAGACAGATTGTCACTTAAGCATGATATCTTAAGTTGATAGAGGTGCTTCTTGTAACGATCCTTTTTAGAAAGTTCAAACGCTTCCTCGGCGCTGTTCATAGCTTCAAGAAACAAACTCCGAAGCTCAAGTATTTTCGACTTTTGAAAAGCCAACTCTGCTTTCTCATGATCATTTTCGATAGTATCAACAGATATGCAGTTTAACTTTTCTTGGGCAAACTTAAGCCTATTGACTTCTATTAATGCCCATGACTCCTGAAGCTTGCCGGCGGGTATCGATGCGCTATTGGTTATCCAGGGAACGTCTTGTTCATCATGGATAGCATCATAAAAGGCTGGTTGAGAGGTAAGTCTATCTGTGATAACCGAGAGGTCTTTATGAGGAGAGCTAGACCTTCTTTTAAGCGCACGACTTAGTAGTGAAAATTGGGTTTTCTTTTCAACTTTACCCTCATAATAACCAACAAGATCAAGGCCTTTATTAAGCTGAGACGCGCAGTCAATATTAATCGTTTTTGTCTTTTGGCCATCCGGCAGATCCCCAAGCTCATCAAAAAATTCTTCGTCTAAGATCCTGTAATAAATGGGGCACTTCCATGGCTCAGGCTCATGCTGAGAGAGGTCAACAACTGCAACTACGATGAAACCCAGTAAGTTTTCATAGAGATTCAAGGTGCTGATATTGAATGAGAATGAAATTTGAGTGCGGTCGATTGAATACTTCGGATCGGTTGTGCCCTTTAGCTGCAAAGGAAAATTGCCGATAATTTCATCATTGTCATTCTTGAGATTTACCGAGTAGTCGATTCCGTAATCTAAGTCACCATCAGTTTCGTCTGGAATCCAATTACTTGGCTTTTGAACTGACAAGGCCGTTGCTGCGTTTCTTCCAATCTCTTGAGAACGAGAGTCTCGCGGCATTGGTTTCGGGGACATCCTTATTCCTTCTTCAAGATAGCTCGCTTTATGGGGCCAGCGCCTATGCTCCCATTGAGAGCGCCTCCTCTACTACGATCAAACGCGCTCAGCCTTTGATCTCGCCCGCCCATGTCACAGTACCTTAGGTTTCACGTCTGACCCAAGCAACGCAATGTCGTACTGACCTGCTCCCCTCTAGCTTAACCGTTTTCAGCTTAATAATGTTCAACGGCCAGCTAGGCCTGTGAGTCGTCGGTAGCCCTCTTGCCGGCAATAGTTCGTCGAAAGCAGTTCACTACAGTGCTCGGTAACGTTATAAATCCTTAGGGAAGAAGCTATTATTGAGCCCATACCCTCACGGCTTACGGGCATCGGCTTTTAAACATCCGACATAGCCTTACGTTTCAACGCTACCGGCCCCTTCCCCGTTCCCGGATGAGCTGCGTGCTCACCCGCCAAGCTTAAATACTGATTAGCAACAGGAGACAAGGGCTCTTGAGGCGGAACATCCGAGCGCTTGCTAGGCATCAACTTGTGAGTGTAAAGATCAACTCGATCGTTAAAGAATTGATCTCTGATGTTTTTGCCGAGAATCTCCCCCATCAAGCTGGCGACCGCATTTCCTAGCTGACGCTGCATCTCAGATCGGCCGCCTTCTATCACATAGTCGTCTGGAAAAGTTTGTAATCGACAAAGTTCACGCATAGACAATTTTCGGCTCTTCCAATGAAACGGTCCAATCGAAGACCCTGGTTGAGCCTGTATCGTCCAAGAGGGATGATTCTTTGCGAGTTTTAATAAAAAGCCCCAATAACGGGTTCTCCATCCAAAAAGCGGCAGGCCATCTCCTCGATCGGTGTGATGAAGGTAATTTTTACCCTCCGGGATCGAAGGCAGTAATTCGCCCCATTTCCCTCCAACTGCCAATCTAGGGTCCTTCGACTCCTCAGAGTTTTCTAAATCACCTATTGCGTCCCATGCCGTATTCCACGGCGTGTCGATAAACAGATCATCTTGAGATGATGCAGGCGATGTATGTGTCGCGGAAGGGAAAACGAACTCTTGTCCAGAGCGGGCACCAATCAAATAAACTCGCTCCCTCATTTGCGGAACACCGTAGTCTGCGGCATTTAGAACTCGCCAAGTAAAGGAATAATTGGAACCAGTCTCCTGGTTAATCTTGTTGATTATATTTTTCAAAAGCTGGAGGCCTTCATCTTTCCCCTTGAAAGTCATGCCCTGGACGTTTTCTAAAAGAAAAGCCTTCGGACGAAGATCTCTTAAAACTCTAAGGTAGGCAGAAAGAGTGTCAGCCCTCGGATCGTCCAGCCTTTTCGTATCACCTTGGGACCAATACGCAGATTTTGAAAAAGGTTGGCACGGTGGCCCACCAATCAACAGGTCGGGGGTATCGTTTTCAAACCCGCCAGCAGCAATCAGCTCCTCGGAACTAACGTTGTGAATATCATCCTCGAATAGCGGCCAATCCCGGTTGGCGCGAATAGTCCTACATGCCCACTTGTCCATTTCAACGGCGACTGCTGTTTGGAAACCTGCAGCTTCGAGACCCAGATCTAGCCCTCCAGCACCTGTATACAGACTCACAACCTTGCGCATTTAAGACCTAACCTGTAATTTTCAAGAGTTTGCATGGGCATCGACCAAGCTCGAAAAAATCCCCAGTGCACACCTTACACATATTGTATTGAGAGTACAAGTGATAAAAATCCGACTTCGACATGCAATGGCTCTTTACACAAAGAGAACCGGAAAAACAATAACCTATGCGCAGCTTGCTACGGACGCTGGAGTGTCTCGAGCGACAATCGAGGCTCTCGGATCAAGGCACGACTACAACACTACGCTTTCTACTATTGATTCCTTATGCAATGTACTCAAGTGCGAACTAGGTGAACTTCTTGAGTATTACAACGACGATACCACTGAGACCCCAAATGGCGATAAAGATTGATCACAGTAGGGCTAAAGAAGCCCTTTATGATGAACACAAAAACGCAAAAGAGTACGCCAACAATCCTACTTCTCGGAAATGGAAAGAAATTACTGACCAATTAAGTGCTCTTTGCCCCAGGGGTAAAAGCTCCACCTTTATTGCTGCCCTTGGCACAGCGATCCTCGCAAAATGTGTTAATACTCAGGTCGATACTTTTTCCTTGCTGGACAGAGAGGGTAGCGAGAATGCCTATTCTGCAAGGTCACTAGCCGATGGCGTATGGGCAAAAGAAAGGGCGTATCTAGGAATAGATATAGGTGCCAATGGCGCTAACCCGCTCAACAACACTCCTTTCGTTGGGCGCTCGAGAATCGATGCTATCGAGAATGTGCGAAACAAGAAAGGTAAGGAATACCTCTTCTCGTCGCTACATCAACTCGCTGAAATAAACACAATTGAAGAAGCCAAGCTAGCGCTGCGAGGGTTCATCGCATCCCGGGCAAAAAACTTTAACTCCAGCTTCAAAGTTGGAGAAAATGCCGGTGACCACCTCGTAACCAAGTCTCTTGCAAAGGCCATCGACGACTTTGTTAAAAGTAAAAGTGAGGATGGGAGACGTGCACAAGCAGCCGCCGCAGGGCTTCTGTCGGCAATCTTTGGACCATCTCAAATTGAGGCCGGCCATATCAACGATCCCGACAGGCGCTTTCCACTGGACATAACAGTGTTTAAAGATGCGGATAGATCCCAAGTGCACACCTCGATTGAAGTTAAAGACAAGCCTGTAAGCGGTCCAGAGCTTCTTTCCAGTACGGAGAAAGTTCTTGAAAGAGGACTTACCAACGTTTTATTCCTCGCTGTCAGCAAAAATCAGAAACAGTTTGATTTTGAGCGAGAAGTTAACACGGCAAGAGACCTGGGATGCAGGATGACTGTGTTTTTATCTTGGCTAGAGTTTTCCAACATGTGTATTGGATTAGCTTCAGAGGATGGCCCAGCCGTCGTTGGTCAAGCATACAGGGAGATTGGTGCTAGGCTTGAGCAAATTGGCGTCAGCCAGGAAGGGATGGACCTTTGGCAGTCTTACTCTAGCTAAAGATGAGGGAGTAATTTCTTTGCCTAAACCTAATTCTACGAGACTGTTTCTAAAGCTTGATACATGGTTAGCTGCCGCGGTACTCGGAGCATTACGTGTTGCTGTCAACGATCCATTCCGAGCAAACGACCGAGACAGCAAGGAAGCAGGTAACGTACAGAACGACCTCCAAGGTGCTTTAGGGGAATTGGTATGCCTCCAGTACCTGGAATCAAAGAATGTAACCAACATACGCCACAACGCTCTCGACCTAAACAGGCCGGTAAATGAGGCAGATTTTGTTGGCGAGGTGAATGGCAAGGTCAAATCATTTGAAGCAAAATGTGAGCTTGCAGAGCAGCGTAAATCGTATTTCTTGATCAACGATCGGGCACATAGGAGATCACAAGAGCGAGGAGCTGATTGCTATATACCCATTTTCACAAGCCTTGGTGCAGATCAGTGTTTAATTGGATCGAGCATAAAAATAGACGACGTTTCGAAATGGCCGGTTGGCTACTTTGGCAAGCGTCGTGATCCGGCTAGATATATTGGACTAGCGGAGGCCGCTCAAAGCTATTTCGGCGTTAGCGCAGGTTCGTTGAAAGCTCCGATGTTGAAATCCGCATATAGCTCTGCCAAGCAACAGGATATCGCGCCATTCGCTATCAAAAGGAATGAAATGTTAGCGGCGGTAAGAGCGAACAATATTAATCTGAGCAATTTACCCTATATTGAACTTGTTAGGACTCTTCTAGAGATTGCTGAGCAAGCACAAATAATTGACCTACCTCTCCTAACCGATGAGTTGGTCAACTAGGGTTCGGTCTTATCGTAAACCACGACCACATTTAGAATCACTGAGGAGCGTCCTTCAGTAAGCGCAGATTTGAAATCAGCAAACAAAAAGGACTGAAATGATAACCGGAATATCAAAAATCAAAGGCTTAGGTGTATACGACAACTACACAAAGCCCGCGGGAATGCAGCCATTTGGTGTTAAAAACCTAATTTATGGCTGGAATTACTCAGGGAAAACCACCCTCTCCCGCCTGTTTTCCCAGCTAGAAAAAAGAGTTCAGAATCCGGATCTATCAGATTGTTCTTTTACTATCGAAACCGATGATGGTGTAATCACCGAGAAAAATTTCACCGAGTCCGACCAAATAGTTCGGGTTTTCAACTCTGACTTCATACGGGACAACCTTAACTTCGCAGGCCAAAAATTCAATCCCATCCTCCTTTTGGGTAAAGAATCCGAAGAGGCACAAACAAGGCTTGATAAATGCCTGGATATGCTCGGCCGAGCGAAGAAGAAAATCGGAGAGTATGAAAGAGAGAAGAGCGACCTCAAAAGTAGCTTCGCTGCTGCCAAAACAACTACCGCAGCACATATTAAAAGGACTGTAGGGCTCGTGCAGGCTTACACTGCCGCACATCTCGGAACTGATATGGGCACAGTTTCTAGCCTTGAAACATCACAGCTATTAACTGACGAAGCCCTTCAAGACAATCTAAAACTCGCGCTCACGCCCGAGAGCGAGCGACCAAGTACTGTCGAAAATCTGACGCTCTCGCCGTCAATTGAGGGGCTGCATAAAGAGGCTATATCTCTCCTTTTAGCCAAGCCAAACCTTACCAGTACCATTGAACACCTCGAAGAGAACCCACTGATAGAAAAATGGGTCGAAACTGGCCTCTCTTTGCATGAGGAAAAGGATAAATGCGAGTTCTGTGGCAACGACTTGGATCAAGAAAGGTTAGATAAGCTACGTGCGCACTTCTCTAAGGACCTCGCCGATCACAAACGCAAAGTTGAAAACCTATACTTTCGCGTGAAAGGAGCAAAATTAGACGACCGCCTACCGACAGAAACAGAGTTTAACCCTCAGTTCAGGGAAAAGTTTCGCAAGGCCGCCTCTACAATGCTCGCTGAAATTGGCAAGTTTAATCAAGTTGTAGATACTTTAGCCGAGGAGATACAGAAGAAGATTGATGCTCCATTCCGATCCCAGGAAGCCTCTCCTCTGCCAAATAATCTTATTGAGGCCATTGACGACGCAAAAAGCTCTGTCAACGAATTGATTGACGACAATAATAAGCTGGCTGAAAATTTCTCTGAGGCCAAAGCGCGCGCAATCAAAAAAGTTAAATTTCACTATGTGCAAGAGTTTCTCGACGAACAGCAGGACTCCTCGAACGAAGTAAAATACGAGCGCCTGAGAAACAAAAGGGACCGGATTAAACGACTCGAGGAAGCTCTAAACAATGAAGCAAAGGAGCTTCAAGCTATCATAAGCTTGGCACAGCTTGGACGCGAAAAAATCAACAAGAAGCTGTCTTCGATGCTCGGATCCGAAGCTGTTCAAATTACAGTAGTTTCTGATGGTTCTGAGGAAAGATTTCAACTGGTCCGAAACAACGGGGCGGTCGCCAGAAACTTAAGCGACGGGGAGAGAACTGCGATTGCTTTCTGCTACTTCCTGACAAAACTCCGAGAGCTGACGCCAGCGCAATTCGAAAAGACCGTCGTGTATATCGACGATCCGATCTCAAGCTTAGACGCAAATCATGTTTTCCAAGTTACCGCTGCAATACGTGAGTTTTTTTTCCATCAAGTACCGGTAAACGGAAACCGACAGTGGACCACTAAATGCAAACAAATCTTTATTTCCACTCATAATTTTGAGTTTTTTCACTTACTACGAGAAATACCCCCAGCAAAACAAAACCACGCTCCCCTCTTCCTCATCAAACGTATCGGAAGTCAAAGCTCTTCCCTAGATAACATGCCACTCTCACTTTCGAGATACGCCTCTGAGTACCACTTTCTTTTTGAGATCATCTACCGCTTTTTTAGCACTCCGGACAAGCTCGACTACGAAATGTTATTGCTACTTCCAAACGCTGTCCGCCGTTTTGTAGAGCTTTACACATATTCCCGTATGCCAGGTGATATCAGCAGCACAGTTGACCAGAGAGCGACTGAGCTATTTGGCAGTGAAAAAGCTAAGCGAATTCTGAAAGTTTTCCATTATTTTAGTCATGCGAACACCATCGAGCGCTTAGCCGGGAATAACGAGCTTATTTTCGACGTTGAACATGCGATTAAGGATCTACTTTCGGCTATTGAGAGCAATGACCGCCCTCACTGGCAGGCGCTAATGAAGTCAATTAATGATGATGGACAATAGGTTCTCGCTTGAAGTTTTTATAGATGTAGTTGCGACATTTACCAATGTAAAACATCGAACCATATGCATCGCTTCACCGTTCGGCTTAGACAACGCTCAGCAAGTCAGAACTATTTACAAGCGGAATCCGCCGATGGAGCAATCTGGTAACCGTCCGGTGCTCTTCAATTTATTAGCTTCCTCAATAAGAGCTTTCGGGATCTAACGGAACATCCCAACCACTCAGGGCGATCTGAGTTTGTAGCGCTCTTTCAGGATGACAAGTAGACTGGCTCCGGCAGATTCACTGTTTTGGAAGGGCTTTGTTATGGGTGACCAACACTGGCTTACGTATCTCGTTAGCGGGGTCATTGTCTACTTTGTGCTGAGAGATAACTTGAAGCTCAGCTATCAGAAACGCGGCGCAAAAGGCCCTATCATTTGCGTAGTATTGATCATTATTGGTTTTCTCAGCGCTGCAAAATCATTTCATTGGGGCCCCATCATGATATTACCCGTCGTGGTGATCATCAGCAGTGTTTGGTGGCTTCCTGGTGTTTTGGACAAGCTCTTTCCCAATGACCTAACTAAGGAGCAGAAACTAAGGGCAGAAAATCCCGACTGGGATAGGTGAATACTTCTCGGCATCATTCAAGTCTCCTGACATACTGACCTGTAATCATTCCTATTTCAGGTGCATCGCTCATTTGAGCTTTCCGCCCGTTGGTGTTTCGCCAGATTTTCTGCGGCAATCAAGTCATCCAGTTAACTTCGGGCGCGAGCGTCTGCTTTTGTGTAGCTCGGATGAGACGTTTAACGCCCGCAACATGCGGGGCTTTGAAATGGAGGGTAAGCCGCAATGCAAAATGCGTCGCGTGTCTGGCCGTGTTAGGCAATATATCCTGAGATCCCGCCATGAACTAAGAGAAGCACGCCAAAAATTTGTATCTTTATACTGCCGATTGAAATTTCCTCAACAATTGATTCAACGTTGTTTATAGATTTAGAAAGTGAGCCAATCTTTTGCTCTACCTCCGTCTTTCTTTGATCAAATTCACCACGGATTCTAGAAATTTCGTCTCTAAAACTGTGTCGAATCTCATCAATCTGCTCCTGAAGGTAATCTAGCTTCTCTTCCATAGTCGTAGGGTTACGAGTTGTTCGGAGTTTGGCTTCACCGCTCGATAATGTGCAAGAAGCACCTTTCGCTTCAATTACATGCGTCTTTCTCAATAGTGGGAACTGCGCCAAATATTGACGGAATTCTAAGCCTAGCGATCTCCCACGAATAACCCCAATATTTGAATCGATAGAGTAGAGAACGAGAAAGCCACCTATAATCTGTAGCGCGAACGCAATCGTTTTGTTTACTATCTCCCAATCAAATGGCAAGAAAATCAGTACCAACCAATGAGCCATAATCATAGCTGTGACCGCTAGAACAGGCCAGGCCCGCCAAATCCATTTTAGTAATCGAAGGACCATGCTTATCCTTTTTACCTAACGCTGTGACAATGGACGTCAACGTAGCAACACGCAGTTGGCATCCCGTTGGCCACCTTGTTAACTTTTGAACCCGTACTGACTGTACTGGTAAGCCAAGTCCGAGTAATTTCCGCTAAACCACTTCACATCTGAGTCCCAGTGCGAGACGGCAACCTCATAGCCTTTTCGTGTGCGCCTCTGGTTCGCAAGCATAGACAAGTGGCTACGAATCTTGGAAAACCTTTTACTGGTACCGGGCTCTCCCCACTCTCGAGCATATTGGCTAGGTACTACTGAGGGAATTTCCGCGTACCAAGTAAAATAGATGATCTCACGCCGCTGTTGATCGGGCAGTCCATTCGTTTTTCCAACCTTGTATCCAAAACATGCAAGTGGTGAAAACTCATGCAATGATTTGAACGCCCCAGGATTTTGCTGGTATTCAGTTTCAAACTGAGACAATGCACGTTGCATGTGTTTCGGAAGCGACTTCTGCATCTCCCGATAACGCCTTGCCTGCAATTCCGCGTGCTTTTCTACGTATTCTCGCGCCCTTTTCTTCTTCTCAATTTGGGCAACAATGTAGACATAGGCAGCAATAGTCAGGACGACTAAAAGGAGTAGGTCTTCAAACTCCATAACTTAGAGTCTCTTTGGAGCTAGCTGGGGAAAGTAACGCCTTGAGTAAGCCGCCGTTTGCAGCGTCAGCGCAAAATGGTCGGTTTGATTCACTGGTTAGCCCCTGTTGCTATCGTAGCGTTAACATTGGCGATTAACTCATCAGCAATGCTTTTTACCTCAGGAAGAACCTCTCGGCTACCATCGAGGATTTCTTGAGTCGGTTTCTTTGTTTTTTTACCTAGGAATTGTGAGACAGCTTCAATTGATTCCTCTAAAGCAGGAAGCATGGCTTTCTCAATGATTTCTAAGTTTTTCAGGGCTAAGGAGTGGGTGATTTTATTGGTACCAAAAGTGACCGGAGTTCCGTTCAACACAAGGCCGACGATGTCCTTTGATCTTAAAACATAGGCAGACAGTGGAGCGTAAGCTGAAAGAGTATTGATGGCATCAGCGTATCGAGCAGAGACGCTTGGGTCCCAGAGCAAACCGTCTGGCAGACCCTGGACGATATCGTCAAGATATTCGGGTGGGACATTTATATCAGTTCCTAGCCGTCGGAGAAGATACACGGCTCCTTTAAATCGATGCCGAATTTCTAACAATTCGGCCAGTGCGCGACTGAATGCCTTTCTTTTTTCGTTCCGCCTGTCAAAAAAACCATTCGCTTGCCCTACCAAAAAACCTGCAATCGCGCTTATAAGCAGTAGGAGAGCTTTTCCGACTTCGATCAAATCCAAATGTTTTCCTCCTTGGCTAACGCCCGCATTTGCGGCTGGTTTGGAGCGCAGTGGAAAACCAGTCCGACAACATGCGATTGTTATATCTCAACTTTCGCAAAAACCCACCGGTTCCAAACTGCGTTGAACAAGCTCCTTGTTCAGAAGCTCGACAGCCTCTTCTCGTAAGGAGTTCAACTGTTGAGCAACTTCATGCGACCTAATTTCAATGACTGTCTCATGCTCAACGATTTCGCCGTCGCGCAAAGCTTGAGTAGCGATTTCCCTGGCATTCTGGAGGAGCCTCGCAGCCTTCTTTAGTCCCACAATTTGCGGTTTTGGAATTCTACATTCATCGATAATTCTAGATTCTCGATCTACCAAGCGTCCGGTAGCAATTGCATTTTGGGTATCACCGATTGCTTTGATGAAATCAGTAGCTCGATTCTCCAAGTGAAACGGGGTTCTTATGGCAGGGCGGTCAAACGCAGAACCCAGCAGAAGTAAGTAATGCTCTAGCTCATCGTAACTATCTCGGTACTCCAGAACCTCTTTATAGTATCGGTACATAAGATCGGTGTGGTCGTTGAAAAAGTCTTGGTAATCCTCCCAGAACATCAACGACACCTTGAATGGTTGCCCGGCAATATTCAACGCACGAACATGCGCCTGCAAATTTGCATCTCTTGGACCAGTGGTGGCAATGACAAAGCGACACAGCTTTGGCTTAAACCCCTTAGCAGCGGATACTTCAGCATCGATTTCAGCGGTTGTTAGTTGTTTTGAAGGAGAAGCAGAATTTTGCTTTTTCTTACACTGAATTCCGGTTTCTTCTCTCGACGAACGATTGTAGCCAAAGACGTCAACGCCTGCTTGGGCTTGGCCTTGACGGCCGTTGCGTTCTGCATAATCGTCTTTCCATGCCCTACGTGCATAATCGAGCGTAAGTCGCTCAAAGTCCTGCCAATTGGCTGGAGGCGCAATTTCGACTTCAATTCCTGGCACGAGTTCTCCTTGAGACCTAACAGCTTATTAGTTTGAATTCGCACCACACCCAGTCGGCTCTTTCAATCTAGACCTGAGTCACAGTCCGAATTTTCAATCCATTTCAAACGGATACTAGCTGCCTTTCCACTATTCTGCGAGTACGGGCTCTGTCAAAAGTTTGCAAGCGGCTTATCCGTGCACATTTCTGCAAGTTAAATCCAGGGGCGGAAAAAGTTCAGCCTAAAACGATGATCTACAAAGGTGCCTTGTTAAAAGTGCACGGCACCGTGCAAATCACACCGCAAGCATTTTGCGGAATTCAGGTATTTTTTACTATATGCACATATATTCTACCGACATCGTTGCCGACCAAAAGCGCCCACAGAAACTCAGGTTTGGACCAATTCCTTAGAGCCAGAAAGGATGAATTTCTTAGGTTTTAGCCAGGAAAACGGGCTTGAATAGAGCTGAATTCTTCTGGCAATGAGCGGTACTAAAACGCAGTCAGGGCTAATTAACCGGCATGACTAGGTAATGAGTGGTTCAGTAATTTGGGACAGGTCACTCGAACTGGATTTTGCCTTTGCGTTTGGAGCAGTAGACCGCTGAGCTGGTGAGCCTGCTAATAGAGCGGTCAGGGTATCATCAATACCTACATCTTGGACTGAACGGACTGAGTATCCCGCCAGATAGGCTTGTTCTTCGGCAACAGCGCGGAAAGCTTCAGCAAGTAGGTCGGGACTCCCACTCCACTCCAATTCCTTCCATCGGGCACGTGCCCATCGCCTGAGAAACTCGGGGTTGTCCTGCAAGACGGTAATCGAAGGGAGCGGATTTCGCTCGATAGCCTCTCTCACATATTTCTTTAATCTTGCTATTTGACTCTTACATTGAGACTGGCGCTCTGATGATGCTCTAGTTTCAGGATTCGATACTTCTCCCCTAGTAACAACAAAACTCTGGAAATCATTGACAGAGACTGCCTCACTCCGCTTGAGGAAGCTTTTTTCAGCCGAAGCGCTACTGAAAACTGGTAGGATGCCCTCCTCCTTCAGAGCCAATGCTGCTCTTAGCTGAAAGTCATCCGATCCATTCAGCGTCACTCTTTGCCATCCTTTCGCCTTGATCACCTCGATGCCAGCTGAGATACCATCATCTGTGCCTCGACTTAAATTGACCTTGTTACCTTCGTCCACAATCTGCTCACCAGAATTAAGTGTTAGAGAGCGCCCGTGTCTATCTACCCATTTCAGCTGTTTAAGAAGACGCGGGTGCGCTTCCACATTCCAGGTTTTCTGGAACAGGCGAGCTTTGTAATGCTCGGCAATAGAAGAGGCAACGCCGATTTCGAACTTCGAGGCTTCTTCTGCTGAGTGAACTGATATGACTGGATTTTCGGGCGCGATACTAAGCGTTCCGGAAGTCTGTTGTGAGTAGGATGATTCTTTCCGAATAACCTCTATTTCAAGAAAGACTTCCCGCCATCTCGTCTCAAGTTCCGCCACCTCTCTCTCTTGGGCGGCATTGACCACCTCTATATGGCGGTTGATATCGCCGATTCTCGTTGCGATACCCTGGCGTTCCATAGCTGCGACGGCTGGGCCCATGTGTATCTTTGGGATCTTATCCAGCCCTTGCTCCGCGTAACTTCGGTGGTCAATTCGGATATCTAAACAGGCATTTTCCAAATAACGATTCGCATAATTCGCCCATTGCTCTCTCCATGTAGCAATCAGACCCCGGTCGTTCCAAGCTCGATTTTTTTTGCCAAATCCGTTTTCATTGATCTCCCGCATACTCACCAGCAGGTGAGGATGCGGGTTTCCAGACGTAAGATTATGAAAGGCAATATCAACGATCATCCCACGATCAACAAACTGGTCATTTGCAAACTCCTTAACCAGGTTAATTCCTTCCTTGATAGATAGCTCAACCGGGATCGCTAACTCAATCTCTCGAGCAAGCTGAGCGTCTCCCCTGCGTTCTGCTTCCTCCACCTGATTCCATAGTTCTGACCTGTCATATACCCAATTAGGGGCAAAGTCAGGGGCCAAAATACAAGATTCAAAAACACCACGCTTCCGCGTGTAATCAAACACCTCACCGGTAGTTCGATCATAAATTTTATCCGCTGCACGATAAGCCGCAGCGGCGGTAGCGGATCTACCCTCACTCCTTTTAATTATCTGTGATGAAAATCGATAAATTGCCATAATCTACTTTTTAATATTTAAGTAACAATTTAATCTCCTATCAAAATCCACTTTGTCTCTGCATCGCAGATCGCACACATTCGAAGAATGTATAAGTGCGCCCTTGTCTTCGTTTCGTTCCGAAATTCAGAGGGTGTTTAGATTGAGATCAAACTCTCTGTGTTATTATTATAAAACAATAAACGAAATCTCGGAGTTAACAATGAATAGAAAAACGCCAGAACAAAAAATTGAAGAACTTGAAAATGAAAAAACAAAAATCGAAGAGGAGTTAAAAAGAAAAAAAAGTGCTATTGCAAAGGCAAAAAGAAGAGAGCTGGCTAAAATCAATGACCAGAAACGTAAAGATGATACAAGAAGGAAAATACTCGTCGGTTCGGCGGTCCTAAATAAGGTGAATAACGGAGATTGGTCAGAGGAAAAGTTGAAAATGCTAATGCACAATTTCTTGACTAGGGATACTGACCGAGAGCTTTTTAAGCTGAGTGCAGAGCGCAATTAATTTTTTGACTTATATGGTCCTGTGCTCACGCACAGAAGTGCCAATGGAAGATGGGATGCGAGGCGGTAATTGTTGTTGTTCTGACCGCCAGAATTGATCTGCTTCAGGCTGAATTCTTTCTCTCAATCGAGCAACCATTCTCAGCCGGCATCCCGAAAAACTTGTTCGTCCTCTTATCCGTGAATACACCGTCAAATTGCGTTTCTGCCTGATCGATGTATTGCGGTGCATCCTCATCAATCCATTTTCCGTAGTGCTTGTAGATCATCTGTGTTGATGTATGCCCCATGTCATTAGCAATTTTTTTAATCGGTATACCGGCGGTGAGCATTTGTGAGGCAAACGTATGCCGAGTATGCGATGGACCTCTGTAGTAAACGCCGGCTTTAGCCAGAGTCGGTTTGAAGAAGTATTTTCCGTAATGGCTCTCATTACATATAGGTCGCTTCGTTATTGTATTGATGAATACAAGACGTAATTTTTTATTTCTCGACTTATCCGATGAGTAAAACACTTTATACGTTCTTGGCTTCGCGTAACCAGTTACTTCATAAAGATCCTTAAGGGTCTCAAATGCATCATTGATAAGATTTACATGACGCCGACTCGCTTTCGTCTTGGTAATTTTGAGCTTACCCTCTACCTTTGCCCTGCTTACCCGTATTCTGCGTCGCGTGAAGTCCACATTCTCCCAATCGAGGGCAAGCAACTCACTAATCCTTAAACCTGTCATGCATCCTAATTTAAAAAGTGCAATTTCCGCTTGCATAGACTGGTCGCATGCTTTAATGATGCTAGCGATCTCCGACTTTGTAAAAGGTTCAGCCTCGTCATCATAAACTCTCAGATTTTCGATTTCGGCCATAGGATCAAAATCAATTAGTCTTTGTCGGCGCGCTCGCTTAAAAATGCCTCTAAGAACAATGAAGGTCTCATTTATGGTTTTATTTGAATATTCTCTTCCTTGGTACATCACATACTTGATGATTCGGTCATGATCTATATTTTTAATCTTAATTTTCTTGAAATATCGATCAATTATCCTCGCCTTTGAGACGTAATTATTCCTCGTTGAACTAGAGAGATTTCCACATTCATAGAAAAACCATTCCTCCAACAGCTTTCCGATTTCTGTGTTGTAGAAAACAGGGTTTTTGCGAGAATTAGTTTTTTTCATAACGACTCCTTTTAGTTAAGATGTTCGTTATGATATTTGGCAGTTTTTATTTTGTAAATGGCAATTTAAATAACAATTTCAGTTCTTTACTATTTAATTATTTACACCTTATTTAAATTTATTCGAAAATTCATTAACTTGCAAATTTATTAAAGTTCTGTAATTTTTTTCGACTGCGCCATTTTTAAATGTACATTCCAGCAGATTAAGGCCTCATTCCAATCTATCGAGAATGGTTTTAAGCCGCTTTAGACTCGGTGCCGAGCCATATCTGCCATAAGTAATTTGCTCATGTTTATGACCAAGTAAATGCGCTGCGATGTGCTCGGGAACACTTTTTCGATTCAGGGCATCGGCAAACGTGTGCCTAAAACTATACGAGGTCGGTGACCGACCTTTTGTTGAAGGAGTAACGTAAGTGCGTATGTAGCGATTAAGTCTCGTGGTGAAGTTTCGTGACCAATCGTTATACTTTCCTGTCGGTGAGGTCGAGAATAATTGGTGGTGCTTTTCCTGTTTCCTGTCCTTTAGATATTTAAGAAACCCGATGTCCAAAATGCTGTTCGGCAGGGGAAGGTTACGCTTCGACGCTAGTGTTTTTAAATGCTGCTGAGGTCCTGCGTCGGTAACTTTCAAGTACCAGATCTTATGAGCCTCATCGTATGCAACATCCTCACAGCGTATCTGACAAGCTTCACTAGGCCTCAAACCCATTTTTAACTGTAGTGATGCAATCAGCCGGTTCTCCAGCCCGCTTACCCCTTGGAATGGCTTCGCATTAAAAAGCTCCTCAAGCTGAGCCCCTGTCCAGATTACGCGCTGATCAATGTCTTTGCGATCATCGGCTACTTTTAGCCTCAGTCGGGCGAAGGGATTGCGTGTGATGTACTCCATTGATTCGCACCAGGCAATAAACTGCCGAGCGACGCTAACGTGCTCGTTAACCGTCTTGGGAGCCCAGTTGGTACGTGCTACGAGGTCATCCCGATAGCCAACAGCCTGTTTCGGCCCAAATCCTTTCATGCCGAACTGATCGAGGTACACTCCAAACGGCTTTAGCCGGTTGAATAGCTGTGCCAGATATCTTTCTGTGCAGCTCCCTTCTGCTTTTTTATGCTTAATAAATTCTTGAATGAGAATGGCGGAGGTTTGACGCTTATTTCTAGTGCTTCTTTGACTTGCTTTTGAAGAGCGACTGGCAGGCGAAAGGACGGGAGCTGAAGGGATGAACAACGGCGGTGCTATTCGAACAGCATCAATGGCTTGGTTAAAAACTTCAATCGATCTAAAAGTTGAGTCCTTCTCGAAAAGTTCTAGGACAGCATGTGTGACGCGAGCATTTAGCTTGAGTGCTTCCGACCGGGACTTTGTTCGAAGGGAAATTCTTACGGTGTGGGGAAAACCGGAGCGATGCCATTTTCGAGGCACCGGGATTCGACTGTAATAAACTGCGTGAGATGATCTTTGAAGGTACATTGTTCCACCAGGTTGTTCCACCTAGTAAAACGCTTCGGCTAAACCGAAAAAGCCCTTATATCTCAGTCACTTACGCCAAAAAAATGGCGGAGAGGGAGGGATTCGAACCCTCGATACGCTATTAACGTATACACACTTTCCAGGCGTGCGCCTTCAGCCACTCGGCCACCTCTCCAATAAACTGTTTCAAATCAGCGATGTCGTCGCTCATTTGAGGGCGCAAACTTTAATGGTTTTACGGGCGGTTGGCAACTCCCTGGTGAAAAATCGTCAAAAAAATTCATGCCTGGGCGGTTTTCTGTTTATCGGTTGAACGGATTCAGGACTATCGTTACAAAGAAAGGCATCCACAAGAGGACATAACCATGCTGATGAAAGCCGAGCAATCGACACTGCTGCTCATTGATGTTCAGGAAAAACTGATGCCGGCCATAAGCCACGGTGATGAGGTGGTAGACCGGTGCATCGTTCTGGCCACCATCGCAGGCCTTATGGAGGTTCCGGTGCTGGGCACAGAGCAGCTGCCCGATAAGCTCGGCCATAACGTTGAAGCGGTACGGGAGCTGTGTGACCAGACCCTGGCCAAGCACCATTTCGATGCCTGTCCGGATGGCCTGGTGGATCAGTTACCGGAAGGCCGGCAGCACATTGTGGTTGGCGGCTGCGAAACCCATGTCTGTATGATGCAGACCGCCCTGAGCCTGATCGATGCGGGTTACAAGGTCTGGGTAGTGGCAGATGCGACCGGGTCCCGTAACGAGTTTGATCGCGATGTCGCGCTGGATCGCCTGAGCGAGAGCGGCGCCCGGATTGTAACGCTGGAGATGGTGGCGTTTGAATGGATGCGCCATGCCAGGCATCCGCAGTTCCGGAACATCCAGACCCTGATCAAATAAAGGCATCCGCTGGGGCGGTATATTCGTAGAAGAACGCTTCAGTCACAGGTGGTTTCGAGGTTCGCAATGCTCAATATGGACTTTTCCAAAAAGGTCGTCATTCGCACCGCCGAGCAGGAGTGGGTTCCCAGCCCCGCCGGCGGGGTTCTTAGAAAGCCTCTGGCTCGCGAGGAAGCCGAGCGCGGCCACGCGACCAGCGTAGTTCGGTACGAGCCGGGAGCGTCTTTCAAGCGACACGAGCATCCCCTGGGAGAGGAAATTCTGGTTCTGGACGGCGTGTTTTCCGACGAGACCGGCGACTACCCGGCCGGAACCTACTTGCGTAATCCGCCAGGCAGCGGGCACGCGCCTTTCAGCAAAGAGGGCTGCACCCTGTTGGTCAAACTCCACCAGTTCGATGACCGTGATCAGTCGACCGTGCGAATCGACACCCGGAATACGGCTTGGCTTCCGGGTATCGGAGGTCTCGAGGTCATGCCGTTACACGAATTCGAACACGAGCATGTGGCCCTGGTGAAATGGCCAGCCAACGAGGTGTTCCAGCCTCACAGGCACTTCGGCGGGGAGGAAATTTTCGTGCTGTCGGGGGAATTCTGTGATGAGCATGGTCGCTATCCCGAGGGAACCTGGATTCGAAGCCCCCACATGAGCCAGCACCACCCCTTCGTAGACAGGGAAACGGTTATCTGGGTCAAAACCGGTCACCTACCGGTTTCAGCGCCATAAAAAAGGGCCCCGAGGGGCCCGAACAGTGGCTAAGAGATCGCTGTGTGTTGCCAGTTTTGCCTGCTGAATGCGTCGTTGCTTGCGCCGTCGGATACCGGGCTGAAGAGAACTTCCTCCCCGGCCGGCACCGCAAACACGTGGTACGCCTCAGGGCCAAATGGATCCAGTGCCGTGTCAAGATACTCGAAGCTGTCGGGCACGGGCTCTCCCGAGAAAGCGACGCGGAACTGCCGCTCCAGAGTGGGTGTGGTGACATTCAGAGGCTGCTCCACCCAGAGGTAGACGGCCTTGTGGGGCACGACGTATTCGCTGCGCACCACCCTGTAACCCTCTTTGAGCGTGAGCGTTGTCGGCTCTTTGCCCGGTTCCAGACGGAATTTGTGGATGGTTTTCATAGCTACTGCTCCTCTATGGGTTGCTGCCTTTCACAACTCCATAGTGGACAGGAACAGAGTTCGATAAAATAAGCTTTTCTGATCTTTTAAGTTCGTTTTTTTCGATGACGTCAGGGGTAACTGTGGCCGGTATGGGCATCAACGATGGCGCGCACCCCCTCGTGAGCGGTCTTTCGGCCCCGGGTAATGGCAAACAGCTCATCCATCACTTCGTCGATGGATGCAATCTGTTCAACCTCATACTGCCGGCAGACCTCATCGCGGATTGCTGTCGGGGCGGCGAAAACACCGTAGCCCTGGCTTCCGAAGACTTTGATCAGGGCGCTGTCGTCCACCCTGGCAACCAGTCTCATGCGAACCCCATTCAGGGAAAACCAGTTCATCAGCCGCTCGAAATAGGGCGCATCGGTGGCGTTGGCCAGTAAGGGCTGGCCATTGAGTGATTCGGGAAAGCCGGTCTTCAGCTTATTCGCCAGTTCTGGCGCTGCAAACAGGCTCATGGTGGATCCCGACAAGGGATGTACTGTGAGATTCCCCTCCTCCTGCAGCTTCGGCATACGATCCGTCAGTACCAGATCCAGCTCCTTGCGCTTCAGGCTCAGCACCAGGTCTTCGGTGCGCCCGGTCTGGCACTCAAGTTGAATAGAGCGTTCGCCTGCCATGGCGGGCTGTAGCAGGTAGTAGGCAATGAGCTTGTGGATAGACGCAGAGACGCCAGCACGCAACGTCAGCGGCCGCTCGGACGGATCAAGCCGCAGGGTCTCTGCCAACTCTCCGGTGAGCGCGAAAATGTCGTCGGCATACCCCAGGATCAACCGCCCGAGATCGGTCAGAACCAGTTTGCGCCGTTCCCGGGAAAACAGCCGCCCACCCACGGACGCTTCGAAGGTGGCAAGCTGGCCACTGAGGGTCTGAGGTGCAAGCTCCAGAACCTCGCTGGCCCGCGCAATCGACCCTTCCCGGCTGATCACCCAGAAATAATACAGATGGCGAAGATTAAGCTGGTCCATCCCTGTCTCCCGGGGGCTGATCAGGATGGCCGGGGAATCTTGAGTATGTCACCGAACGTGACATATTCGCTTCCACCCAAACGGCCAATCGGATCAATGGCGGCGCCATCAAAGACCAGCCTGTTCTTGTCATCGTAACGGGCTGCCGCATCGGACACCCAAACCCGGGTTACTTTTCCGAAAACCAGCGATTGGGGAGCGGCGCCAATCTCCTTGATATCATACAGTTCGCAAGCGAACGCTACGTGGCAATCCTTGAGACGCGGCAGGCCGGCACCTTCGAAGTCCACCAGTTCCAGATCAAGATTCTTCAGCTCGGATTCGCCATGGGGCAAGGTTCGCGAGGATTCGGTAACCGCGGCAGCGAGTTCCCGGTGCGCAATGTGAACGACGAAATGCTTCCTCGCCTCGATGTTCACCCGGGTATCCTTGGACACGCCCTCTGCCGGCTTTTTGCCGACGGAAATCATCAACAACGGCGGATTGCTGGTGATCGGCGTGAAAAACGAGAACGGCGCCAGATTGAAATCACCGTCAGGGTTTTCACTCAGCACCCAGGCCACAGGGCGCGGAATAACCGTCTGGGTCAGAACGTGGTAGGCATCCTTCGGGTCCATACCCTCGAAATCTATAAGCATCATTCTCTCCCGTTCACTGCGGTTTCAGGCGTTCGCTCCCGCAACAGCCAAAGGGTCATCAGCAGCCCGTGCAGGATGAGGAACGGTACCGCGACCATAACCAGCCCGCCCCAGCCCAGCCAGCTCAGCACGGCGCCTGCCGACAGTGCGGCGGTAGCCTGGGAGCCAAATACCATGATGTCGTTCAGGCCCTGTACCCGGAAGCGTTCCGCATCCCGATACCCCCGGGGCAATAGCGTGGTCCCGCCCACGAAGAGGAAATTCCAGCCGATACCCAGCAACAACAGGGCGGACAGATAATGGTGAAAACTGACACCACTGGCGGCCAGGGCAATACAGCCAAGGTAAGCGAGCAATCCTGCCGCCATCATCAGGGGAATGCCTACAACCCGGGTCAGCCAGCCGCTGATCAATGAGGGGAGATACATGGCCATGATATGGAGTTGGATGACACGTTTGGCATCGTCGAGATCGTGCCCGGCCATCTCGGTCATGCTCAATGGCGTGGCCGTCATTATGAAACTCATCACGGCATAACCGATGGCCGCAGCGCTGATCGCAGCCCAGACCAGAGGATTCGCCAGGACTTCACGCAGTGGACGGCCACCCCCCGGGTGGGTTTCCTGCACCCGTTCGCCCCTGGCCCGGTAACCTGCGCCGAGAATCAGCAAGGCAGCGCCCTGCACCACCGCCAGGCCGAGCCAGCTGACCAGGAACGGATACTGCTCGTCGGCGCCACTGCCCAAACCGGCCACTTCCGGGCCGAGCCAGGCCGCAACCAGACCACCCAGCAACACACGAGCGGCAGCCGAACCGGCCATGCCCGGTGGCACCGATTCCATGGCAGCAAACCGGTACTGGTGAACAACCGCCAGCCCTGTACCGCCGACCACAGCGGCAAGGCACAACAACGAAAACAGCCCCGACCAGGATGCCAAAGCCCCCATAAGGCCCGCCACGATGCCCATGACCGCGCCCAGCAACATCACACGCTTGCGCCCAATCCGTTCCATCAGCCAGGTTGCCGGCTTTATCGCCAGCACCGTGCCTACTACCACAAGACCAACGGGAAGGGTTGCATACTCTGCCGCTGGCGCGAGCAGACGGCCCTGAATGCTGCCGATAAACACAAGAAAAGGCGCTGTGCACATGGCCAGCGCCTGAGCGGCAACCAGGACCCAGACATTAAGGGGCATGGGTTACTTTTTCCTGTAGATGATTCCGGGATGGCACTGCACCATCTCATAGAGGTGCGGCAGGCCGTTGAGTGACTCGGAAGCGCCCAGAACAAGGTACCCGCCAGGGTTCAGGGTGGCATGCATCCTGGTGAGAATGTCCTTTTTCAGGTCCGCGGAAAAATAAATGAGAACGTTCCGGCACATCACGATATCGAACTTGCCGAGCATGTAGCGTTCCAGCAGATTCAGCTCCTTGAACTCCACCATACTCTTGATCTGCGGTTTGATTTGCCAACCACCGTTGAGGGACGGCGTGAAAAACTGCTTCTGCCGCTCCGGGGAGAGACCCCGGCCAATGGCGATCATCTCGTATTCGCCCTTGCGGGCGACCTCGAGAACACTTTTGGAAATATCGGTGGCGGTGATCTTTACATCGCGCAGCTTCCCGGGCCTTGACCGGCGAAATTCCTCCACAATCATGGCGATGGAGTAAGGCTCCTGCCCGGTTGAGCAGGCTGCGGACCAGATTCGCAGAGGCTGCCCTGAGCTGCGCTCGGCGAACTCGGGAAGCAGTTTCTCCTGGAGAATCCGGAACGGATGATTGTCACGAAACCACAGGGTTTCATTGGTGGTCATCGCATCGATGACCACTTCTTTCAGGCCACCACGGCCCGGCCGCTTGAGGCGTTCAAGAAGCTCACCAAGGGTGTTCAGGCTGTTCTCTTCGAGAATCCTGCGCAACCGGCTTTTCACCAGGTACTGTTTGTTTTCGCCCAGTAAAATCCCACAGGCATCCTGCAGGAACGATTTGAAGGCTTCATATTCCTGTGGCGTTATTTCCGCTTTCATTGGGTCTCTGTTCTGAGTGAATCTTTGAGCGGCCCCATCAACCCTGGTCGATGATTTCCATAACCCGTTCTGCCAGTTCGTCCGGACTGAACTTCGCCATAAAGTCGTCCGCTCCGACTTTCTTCACCATAGCCTGGTTGAAGACACCGCTGAGTGACGTGTGGAGCATCACAAACATGTCTGCCAGGGCCGGATCACCTTTGACTTTGGTCACCAGGGTATAGCCGTCCATTTCAGGCATCTCTACATCAGAGATGATCAATGAGAAGTGATCTTTTGCCCGCGAACCGTCAGCAGTCACTTCCTTCAGGTATTCGAACGCCTGCTTGCCATCATTCTTGGTGACAACTTCCATGCCTATGGCCGTGAGGCAGCGTTCAATCTGCCGACGCGCTACCGAAGAGTCGTCCACCACAAGTACTGGCAGGTGACCGGGCACCCGCTCTGCACTCTTGCTGAGAACCGCTTCAGTGACATCCTCCCCAAGAGGAGAAACTTCTGCAAGAATCTTCTCTACATCAATGATTTCTACGAGCTTATCATCAATTTTGGTAACGGCGGTAAGGTACACATCGCGACCTGCGCCTTTCGGAGGTGGCAGTATATCCTCCCAGTTCATGTTCATGATGCGATCAACACCGGTTACCAGGAAACCCTGCGTCTTCCGGTTATATTCGGTGATAATCACAAAACTGGTGGCCAGTTCCTCCTGTGGGATACCGGGCAAACCGATCGCCATGCTCAGGTCAATGATGGGGATGGTCTCTCCCCGACTGTGGGCAACCCCACGGACAACCGGGCGGCTGTTCGGGAGTGACGAGAGTCTTGGACACTGCAGGACTTCCTTCACCTTGAAGACGTTAATCCCGTAGATCTGCCGCCCCCTGAGACGGAAAAGAAGGAGCTCAAGGCGGTTCTGCCCCACCAGCTGAGTACGCTGGTTCACACTGTCCAATACCCCTGCCATTTTGGTTCTCCTGGCTTGCCGAATTCACAACGGCATATATCTTGCTGATCACTGAATAATTGCCTGATTGACGGAAAACCGTCATATCAGCGGCGGAACAACCAGTTTAACGGCTACTTTTCCCGAATCCTTAACCTGATTCGGGCTTTTCTGCCCTGATGTTGACAGCATAGGACAAACTGACACGTATGCGCATCACCAATTTCGCCCTACTAATCCTAATGTCTGGCCTGAGCGGCCCGGTGCTGGCTGAAACCACCGCCGATCAGATCCGCAAATCGACAGTGGCGTTTCTGGAGAGTTTCGCCTCTGAACAGGCTGCCGAGGGTTATAACGTCAGCTTCAAGCCCGGTTCGATCGACAGCCGGCTTGCCCTGGCTGAATGCGCACAGCCACTGAACGTGGAATTCAGCGGTGATCCCTGGAAAAGCACAAGCCCGTCTATACAGGTAGCCTGCGAGGGTGCCCGCCCCTGGCGGATGTTCGTCACTGCGTCTGTTTCCATCCGGGGGCCGGCTCTGGTGGCAGCGCGCCCACTGACCCGGGGGGAACGTATTACCAGTGACCTGTTGAGCCAGCAGTCCGTTGAAGTGAATGCCTCAAGACGCGGGGTCATGACCGCAACGGACCAGGCTATCGGGATGCAGGTCCGGAGAGCTGTCAACGCAGGCTCGCTGATTACTCCCGACATGCTCTCTGCGCCAAATGCAGTGGAACGTGGCGATCATGTTATCATCACCGCAAAAACCGGGGGGTTTTCAGTGCGTTCCCGCGGCAAAGCCCTCGCCAGTGCCAGTATCGGGGAACAGGTTCTCGTGGAGAATCTGCGTTCGTCCCGAACCATAAAGGCCAGCGTTGTGGCACCCGGCCAGGTGGAGATACCGATGTAGGTCGGGCTCGGCAATTCGTTGCCGAAGCGGCAAGTTTATGCCATGCAAACAGGCGAAAAAATTACTAAAGGTTTTCGCGGCGCAGCCGTTAAGAAGACATAAACTCGAGTAAGCGTCGCAATCGCGTGGCGCAACAGGCAAGCAGGTAATGATATGTCAGTTGACTTAAATGGAATTGGCCCCGGCCAGGTCAACACCCAGAGAACCACGGCCGACAAGGGCGCCAGCACCCAGAATACCCAGCCGGCGACCAATGAACAGGCGAAAACCCAGGCTCAGGGAGCCCGGGGTGAGAACGTGAGCCTGAGCAATCAGGCCAAGAATCTCAAACAGCTGGAACAGAAGCTGGGTGATTATCCGGAAATGGATGACGACCGCATTGAGCAGATCCGCTCCGCCCTGGAGAACGGCACGTACAAGATTGACGCCGAGAAACTGGCCCAGAAAATGCTTGAGATGGATGAAAGCATTTTCGGGTGAGTAGACCATGGCCGCAATTGATGATCTGAAAACTCTTCTTTCCCAGGATATCAGCCAGCTGGAAACACTGGCTGATATCCTGGACAGAGAAAAATCCTGTCTTGCAAAATCCGACCTCCGCCAGCTGGACGCTCTTACCAAAGAGAAAAACGACCTTCTGAGTGCCTTACGTGAGCGGGCCAAACAGAAAATCCGGACGCTGGTCCAGATGGGCTACCGCCCTGAGAGCGGTGACCCCTCCCGTTTTATCCGCAGTGCCGGCTCTGCCGAACTGTTCAATCTCTGGCAGGACGCGGACCGGAAACTGCGGGCCTGCCAAACCCTGAACCAGACCAACGGCCGGGTGATAGCACACCTGCAGAAACGCCTTTCCCGGCTCACGGATATTTTCCGTGGCGCCACCGGCCAGCAGAAGCTCTATGGTGCCCAGGGACAACAGACCACGGTTTCTAGCAGTACAGTGCTCGCCAGCGCCTGATCAGGCCCTGGCAACGCCACTGGCGAACACTCAGCGGGTGTAAATGGTCATCTGTGAGTCCGGGTGGAAGCGGATGTCGTGAATACTCACGTTGCCCATTGAGGCGCCCTGGCTGCCGGTAACGCGGATGTTGTCCATCCTGATCTCCTCAATGCGCTCCGGGAACGCCAGCATCAATCCGCCGTCTTCCCCCACCTGGTATCGGGGTTCTCCTTCACGGTAATGCACACCGGAAATGGTCAGGTCTGAATCGAGAAAGTTGAGCACCGGCACAAAGATGTTCGCCGCAAGCTTCAGGCCTTCGATGACGTCCGCCGCTTCCTGTCCATCCTGCCCACCGGAGCCCGACGGATTATCCGCCATATCGCCAACAATTCCGATACGATCCAGCAGGGTTGGATCCCCCTGACCAGAAATTGCCGCCAGCTCGGTCTCCGACAAGGGGGCTAGATTACCCCTCTCATACAGCTCACCAGCTTCCAGTGCCGACTGTGAGGCGTTTGCGTTATTGCTCGCCGCAAGCGTGACCAGAGGCTGGAACGGCAGCGTGACCATAGTCACCAGCGCCGCCGCGTTACGGTACCGGGACTGGTGTTTGAGAACCCGGTAGAGTTCCTTTTCGCTGATCCAGCCAGCCTGGATAAACACCTCACCCAGACGCTGGCCGGTTTCGCGCTGAAGCTTCAGGCCTTCATCGACCTGCCCTTCAGACAGATAACCGCGGTTGATCAGCAGTCGCCCGAGGCGTGATTTTTCTTCAAATCCCTGACGGATTCTCACCCAGTCTCTCCTCTTGAACAGTGAAAACCGTACAACCCGGCCCGGCCAATGTGATCCACGAATTCCGATATCGGAAGGTTAGCCGATCACAACAAAATGTGCGTTGATACAGTCGCCGTTTTACCATCCCGTTCTGGTAAGATCTGGCACCTGATAACAGAATTGACTGAATTGTCGCAGGAAACGCCCCTGCCAATAACACAGAGAGCGGCTAAAAATGACAAATCTGGTAAAACCCGTAAGAAGTGTGACTCCCGTACTGATTATGCTCCTCACATTGCTGGTGCCGGCTACCAAAACGCTGGCCCAGAGCAGTGAGCAACAGGCCAGCGAAGCTCTGCCCATGGTCCGGATGGTGACCAGCGAGGGGGCCATTGAACTACAGCTGCGTCCCGATGTTGCGCCGGATACCGTTGCCAATTTCCTGCAATACGCCCGGGACGGTTTTTTCAATGGCACCGTCTTCCACAGGGTCATCCCCGGATTCATGATCCAGGGTGGCGGATTTACTGAAGATCTCTCCCGCAAATCAACCCGGGCTCCGATCCGCAACGAAGCCAAGAGTACGCTACCAAACCTGCGTGGCACCATTGCCATGGCCCGCACCAGTGCGCCCGATTCGGCGACGTCCCAGTTCTTTATCAATCTTTCAGATAACGGCTTCCTGAACGAGGGCGTCCGTGGCCCCGGTTACGCCGTTTTCGGTAAGGTCACTGAAGGCATGGGCGTTGTTGACGCTATCGCCCGCAAACAGACCACCAGGAAACAAGGTATGGCGGATGTCCCGGTTGAACCGGTGATGATCGAGAAGGTTACAGTAATCGAGTCCGAAGGCTGACACCATGAACCGGTCACCGCTGCCTCCGGGGATCGAGTCGGCAGAGATTGCCTGGCGGGACGGTGTCCCGGAATCGGTCCGGTTTGGCGACGTCTATTTCAGCCGGGACAACGGCCTGGAAGAAACCCGGCATGTCTTTCTGCAACATAACAAGTTGCCGGAGCGGTTCTCGCGTGTTCCCCGGGGTGGGAGTTTCGTTGTCGCCGAAAACGGATTCGGGACCGGCCTGAACTTCCTGGCAACCTGGCAGGCCTGGCTCAGCACCGCCCCATCCCATGTCGCCACCCTGCATTTTGTCTCCGTTGAACGCTACCCGCTGACCCGCGACGATCTGGCCCGGGCACTGGCGTTGTGGCCGGAACTGCAACCGCTGGCTGACGAACTCCTGCGGCACTATCCACCTCTGGTGCGCGGTGCACACCGGCTGGTACTGGCCGGAGGGCGGGTTCGGCTGACCCTTTACTTCGGCGACATTCATGATGCCTGGCAATCCCTGGCGTTCCAGGCCGATGCCTGGTACCTGGACGGATTTGCCCCTGCCCGCAATCCAGATATGTGGCTTGAGACCACCATCAACCAGATTCGCGCCCACAGTAAACCCGGTACAACCCTGGCCACCTTCACATCGGTCGGTCGGGTACGGCGTGCCCTGGCGGACGCCGGGTTCTGCATGGAGAAGACCTCGGGGTACGGCCGAAAGCGCGAAATGCTCAGAGGTGCTCTGCCGACTGAAGATGAAGCCTACCCTCAAGCCAAGCCAACCGGAGACGGAACGATCGCAATTCTCGGGGCGGGCATTGCCGGCTGCGCACTGGCACGAAACCTCGCGGACCGGGGCTGGCCAGTGACGCTGATTGATGCCCGGGGGCCCGGAACCGGCGCTTCGGGTAATGCCCAGGGCGCCCTCTATGCGAAACTCGGCGTGGAGTTCAACGACCAGACCCAGCTGGCCCTCACATCCCTGATCTTTTCCCAGCGCTTTTATAACGCCTGGCGAGACCAGTACTGGCACCCGACGGGGTTGCTGCAGCTGGCCCACAGCCCCCAGGAAGCGGACCGACAGAACCGCTTCCTGCAACGCAACGGCTATCCCGAAGACGTTCTCTGTCCGGTGACCCGGGAGCAGGCCAGCCAGCTTTCGGGCGTGCCAACACAATCCGGCGGCCTCTGGTTTCCAGGCAGCGGGTGGCTCGAGCCAGGTAACCTGTGCCGGGCTTTGGCGGACCATCCACTGATAACCACGGCATTCGATGTGGCTGTGAATCGACTGCTACCCTGCAACGGACAGTGGCACATTTCCGCGCAGAAAGGCACATCCATTGTGGCCGACCGGGTGGTTATCTGCTCGGGCCATCTGAGCCCCGACCTGATCCCGATAAAGGGCCGTTTCCGGATGAAAGCCATTCGGGGCCAGGTCACTCACCTGCCTGCAACGTCTGTCGTTAACGCCAGGACCGTGATCTGTGGCAATCGGTATCTGAACCCGGCGCTCGGCGATTTTGCCGTGACGGGGGCTACCTTTGACTTGCGCAGCAATAACCCGTCACCCACGGCAGCGAGCCATGAGGAGAACCTTCGGGAACTGAACCAGATGTTGCCGCTCGTCTTCAACACAAAGGAAGGCGGGCTGTCAGGTCAGGACCTGGATGGTCGAGTGGCTTTTCGCTGCACCACCCACGATTACCAGCCCGTCGCCGGCCCGATGTTCAACGGAGAAAGTGCCTGTCTGGATGATCTCTACCTGTTTACGGGCCTTGGCAGTAAAGGGCTGACCTATGCTCCGTTGCTCGCCGAGTACCTGGCCGACCAACTCACCGGGCAGCCGGCCTGTCTGCCCGGAAACCTCGCCAGACGCCTGGAAACCCGACGCCTGTACCAGAAAGATATGGCGGTTTCGTAATAAACTACATCTGAAGTTCCCGGTCAGACTGCCGATAACCCTTTAACAGGTGGCATTGTCACGGAGAGCAATCATGTCCATTTTTGTCAGCGAACCCGGCCGCCCGGTCGGAACCCGGTTGCCGGAAGCGTTCCGGGCCCGACCCGTGGGCGACGTAACGGAGCTGGCAGAAACACAGGCCATCAACCCTGGCAGAAGTGAAGCGACCGACGCCGAATTTCAGCAGGCAGCCAATGCCGGTCGGTATAAGGCCCTTGAAGAATACGGTGCCGCGGCTGCGGGCGAACGCCGTGAAGACCGCCCTTATCTTCCGGTATCCAGAATTTCTTCACCCACCCTGTATTCCGTGCCGGCCTCTGCAACGATTTCGGAAGCCTTGTCAGTGATGGATGAACATCAGGTCCACCATCTGGTGATCATGTCTGAACACAACGTTGCAGGCCTCGTGGATCTGCGCTGGCTCCTTGGCTGGCTCCATGAGCATGAGGGCAATGCCATGAGCCAGAGCCTGGTTCACATTGAGCTTCCCGCTTTCCTGACCGCGTCCCCGGAGACCGACGCCCACCAACTCGCACGATTGATGCTGGCCCACCAACTCAATGCCGCGCTGGTGGTAGACGCCAAGGGCGCTGCTGCAGGTATCGTAACCAGCACAGACTACCTGCGCCTGTACGCCAGCGCCGGGCGACACGAAGGAACGGTCTGAACCGTTCGCTGCTAGTCCAGAGGCGTCAGAAGCAGCCCCTCCGGGCTGAACAGAAGTATTTTCCAGTCACTGCCCAGCCTGGTTAACGCTGCAATCTCGTCATCACGGTAGTTCTCCAGGGCGAGAATTTCGGAGTCGTCCGCGGCGAGCTGGTAGCGCCAGTTGTTCCGGAAGCGGCTGTCCTCGCTATCGTCATCGCCCTCCGGCACCAGTGAAATCCGGGTAAGAATCCCCTGATCCATACCGGATACTACGGCCTCGCCGGAGAAATCCCCATCCGTGACACCGGAAACGGCCATGTCGCCGTCAAAATCGGTCAACCCCAAGAACGACACAACAGCCTGATCACTTTCATCGTTGAGAGAAAAAGCCCGGCTCACATTTCCCGCAGACGAATATCCGAGAAGGAACCCTGCAGCACTTGAAACCGGTTCTCGTTCCAGTACGGGGTCTTCGTCTTCCTGCTCAACAACGGAGTAGAGGCCATCGCTGCTTCCGATCAACCAGAAGGTGCTGTTCCGGAACACCCCTCCTGAAACCGTCTCATTGCCCTCTGTGCCCACCTGATAGATGTCCAGATCATCGGTTGCACCGGAAGCAGTGTAGAAAAAGGCATCCGTACCGCCGATGACCGGAGCGCCTTCCACCGAGCCCGCTGCTGAACCGAACAACCCGGGGTTGGACGACCCGGTGCTGCCACCGGCGACGCTGTCATCGGCCCCGGAACCGGCCTGGCGGGTCCAGGCGACGACAGGTTGCTGGGTATTGCCGTCCAGCTCCGTGTCAATTCTCTGGAGGAAACTGTCTATGCCTCCCGATGCCTGCTGCTGGTCAAAAACACCTGTGGTTTCACCGGCCAACACAACATAGCCGGTATTGCCATTGATTCCGGCCCAGCGCACCTGATCGTCAGCATCGGTGCCAGTCCTTACTGTCCAGGTGGGAACATACTCGCCACCGTTGCTCGCAGAATCGAACCAGTAGAGTGACGTCACGACGTCCCGGCCGCCCAGTGCGGTGGTGCCCGCAACCGGCTGCTCGGTACTGTAGGCAACCACAAATTCGAAGCGGTCCACTTTTGTACCGGCCTGGGTCACTTTCCGCTGTACGACATTAATGACCGGGTCGGGAGCCTGCAGGCTGTCGCCGGCGTCGGAGATGTCAACCTGCTGAAGCTGTGCGCCCCGTTGGTCGAAAATCCGAACCAGCACCCTATCGCTATCCTGGCTGTCGTAACCGGCAACAAACAGTCGGCCGTCGTGGCCCATGGCAAAATCCGTGGCTACAAAACCATCAGCCTCATTCAGCGCAAGCGGTGACGTCAGTTCGTTGAGACTGACCCGGATCAGGTTTTCAGTTTCACCGCGGGCATAGTCCTCCCGGCCGGCCTGGAAACTCTCGTCAATGCCCAACAATATAACCCGGTCATTGAAGGCGGGGTTGGCGTAGCTGTCTGCTGGCACCCGAATCCGGAAAGGCACTTCATCTGTACCCATCGGGAAAACCAGTTCGTCATTCTCAACCCAGTTTCCATCTTCCTGCCGCTCGATAACAAATTCGGAACCAACTCGTGCGGTGGAGTCCTCGGTATGGCTGAGTTTTGCAAAAATATCCCGGTCCCGCTCACCAGAAAGCCGGGCAACGTATTCGCGCACATCACCAACATTGAGCGTATCCCTGACACCACCTTTGGCCGTTTTCAGTGCAAGAACGGGTTCGTTATCCTGAATGGAAAGGTTGGTGACCACACCCCCGTTGCCACTGCCAAGACCAGCCAGCCCGGAACGAACCTCGGTCAACGCCAGTTGAAGTGACTCAACAGGCTCAGGAAAGCTGTCTTCAACAACTTCGAGGGGAAGGTAGCACTCGGTAATACCGGGCTCGAGCGTAATCACACCACGGGTGTAGAAGCCCTCTTCGTCCATTTCATAGTCGATGTAGTCAAGTTCGTTCTCCCCGCTCTCATCCCGCGGAAGAGGACTGTCACTTCCAAGCCCGACAACATCCTTGCCCAGGATGGCATCACCGGTATTGGACACGCTGTGATCGCACTTCTGATGCGGAGGCGAGAACCCGACGTCGCAGCTGGTCGGGTCGTAATCGGAGCGTAGCTCAAAGGCAACAGCTACCCGGGTTACGGAGGGTTGATCAAGAATGACCTTCACAAAAACACGGCGCGTTGGCAAGCTCAGTTCCCTGGTACCTGACACAGAGCCATCATCGTTGTACTGGTTGACCGAGAAACGGTGCTCGCCTTCGGTTTCCAGATCCGGCAACGCACATTGCTCCCGATTACTTTCAGGGACTTCCAGGCTTTCACCCTCGGTGAAGAGCTCCGCATCCAGCGACATGACGTTGTATTTAACGTCGATGTCGAACGGCTGAAAGCCGGCCATCCTGCCGTCGGTTGTCAACAGGTTGATTCCTTCGGTCTTGCCGAGATCGGCGTCCCCCCGGTTACCGCCGCTCAGACCCGGAACCCCCCGCATGATAATGCCCTGACGTGCCTTGTTGCTGGTGTCCTCAAGCGCCAGCCAGGACGGAGCATTAGTGAGAGAGTAATCCAGGATATCCTCGCCACCATAGGCCCCGAAATTGTAGGAATATTCAACGCCGAGGTAGGCGAACACCGGAGGCGCACCAAGAACGGTCGGCTGATCGGGATCTTTTTCCGTTTTGCAGCCAGAGAACCCGGCCAGAAGCAGCACCAGAACGGCGATACGGCGAACAGGATGAATGCGGGAGTAAAAATCGGCGCCCATGAAAAAATCCGTTTCAATCGTTGTTGTTGTGGCAGCGAACGCCCGGATGAAGCAGAAACACCGGGCGGTTTACACACCGTTACAGAACAACGCCATGGTAGCCAATTTGGTGCGCAGGGGATCTGCGCGAGTTCTCAGATTCGGTTAGCCCACCTCCAGCCCATGTTCTTCCAACAAGGCAATCAAGCCTGCCTCATCCAGAACAGGAACCGCCAATTGTTCAGCCTTGGCCAGCTTGGAACCGGCGGCCTCGCCCGCAACCACGCAGGCAGTTTTTTTGGAGACGCTTCCGGCCACCTTGGCGCCCAGGGCCTCCAGCTTCTCTTTGGCGTCGTCCCGGGTCATTCTGGAGAGCGTGCCTGTCAGCACCCAGGTCTGGCCTTTCAGGGGCTTATCCCCCTTCTGGATCTGCTCTTCCTGCCATTCCACGCCGGCTTCACGCAGCGCTTCCAGGGTTTCCCGATTATGGGTCTGCTCGAAAAAGCTCCGAATATGACCTGCAACGATCGGCCCGACATCCGGCACTGCCTGCAGGTTTTCTTCATCAGCCTCGGCAATGGCCTCCAGAGTCCCGAAGTGCGCCGCCAGGCCCTTGGCAGTGGCCTCCCCGACCTCTCGAATGCCGAGGGCGTAAAGGAAACGCCACAGGACTGGCTTTCTGGCCCGATCAATGGCAGCAACCAGATTGGCGGCCGACTTCTCCCCCATTCGTTCAAGTTTAACCAGATCATCGGTTGTCAGGCGATACAGGTCGGCGACGGTTTCCACCATGCCCTGATCGACCATGATGTCGATCCATTTGTCACCGAGGCCTTCGATATCCAGGGCTTTCCGGGAGGCATAGTGACGGATGGCTTCCTTGCGTTGGGCCGGGCAGAACAGGCCGCCGGAACATCGGGCGACCGCTTCTCCTTCAATCTGGATAACATCCGAATCGCAGACCGGGCACTGTGAGGGCAGCTCCACTTCTTTCGCGCCCGGAGGACGCTTTTCTGTGACCACCTTGACCACCTGCGGTATCACATCACCGGCGCGGCGGATAAACACGGTATCGCCAATGTGCACATCAAGACGTCGGATTTCATCCATGTTGTGGAGGGTGGCGTTGCTGACCGTCACGCCGCCCACGAATACCGGCTTCAGCCTTGCCACCGGGGTGACGGCACCGGTGCGCCCCACCTGGAACTCCACATCCTCAATGATCGTCAACTCTTCCTGGGCCGGAAACTTGTGGGCAATTGCCCAGCGCGGCGCCCGGGAGACGAAGCCCAGGGCTTTCTGCTGGTCAAGGCGATTGACCTTGAACACAATCCCATCAATCTCGTAGGGCAGGCTGTCCCGTTTGGCCATAAGTTCGCTGTAGGCCGCAAGGCATTCCTCAACGCCCTTGGCCTTGCGCATCTCCGGGTTAATCCGGAAGCCCCAGCGTTTAACCCTCTGGAGCCCGTCCCATTGGGTATCGGGCAACAGGCTCTCGTCGGTCACTGCAACGCTGTAGGCACACATTTCCAGGGGCCGCCTGGCGGTGACCGTGGATTTCTTCTGCCTGAGACTGCCAGCCGCTGCATTGCGGGGGTTCACAAAGGTCTTCTCGCCCCGCTCAGCCAACCGGCGATTGAGCTGTTCGAAACCGTCCTTGGGCATATAGACCTCGCCCCGGACTTCCACCAGATCAGGCACATCGTCTCCGCGGAGTTTCAATGGCACAGAGGGAATGGTTCGGATGTTGGCGGTTATGTCCTCCCCGGAATAGCCATCCCCCCGGGTAGCGGCGGTCGTCAGCGCGCCATTTTCGTAGTGCAGACTGACCGCAAGCCCGTCCAGCTTGGGCTCACAGACGTATTCCACGTCGTCACTGATATCGAGCCGGTCCCTGACCCGCCGGTCGAAATCACGAAGCTCATCTTCACTGAACGCATTGTCCAGCGACAGCATGGGTAACCGGTGTACCACCTCTTCAAAACTGGTCTCGACAGCGCTGCCAACCCGCCGGGTAGGCGAATTATCCGTTGCCAGTTCCGGGTAATTGGTTTCCAGGGTCTGCAATTCCCGGAACAGCCTGTCGTATTCCGCGTCTGGAATCCGGGGGTCATCCAGCACGTAGTACCGATAATTATGGTCATCAATGACCGAACGGAGTTCTTCTACACGCTGAATGATGTCGGGCGTGGCTTTGCTCATGGACTGGCACTCTCGTCTCTCAAAAAAATGCCCGGAACAAACCGGGCATCTGGCCGTCTTTTGTCACCGGGTTTCAGACCCTCTGGGAACGCTGCTTGCGCTCAAACTCCCGGATCCGTTGGCGACAATGTTCGATAGTCTGAGGGGTCATCACACTTCGGCGTTCGTCTTTCAGTTCTCCGCCCAGGTTACGCACCACGCATTGAGCCGTTTCAAGCATGAAGTCAAACGCCTGCATCGAATTGGTCGGTCCCGGCATGCTCATGAAGAAACTGATCCCCGGGGTGGACAGAGCGGGCATGTCCCTGGGCTTGAAGGTGCCGGGTTCCACGGCGTTGGCAACGCTGAACTGGACCGGACTGGTCGTGTCGGACTGTTCATGGCGGTGGTAAATATCCATGTCACCGTGTTCCAGGCCGCAGGCTTCAAACAGCTTCTTCAGGGCTGGCCCCTTGAAATCCTCATCACTCTTGGCAAGCACGTTGATAACAATGACTTCCCGAGCCTCCGGCCGATTGGCACCCGCCAAAGGCTGGCCGCTGGTGGGTCTGGCGGGTTCGCGCCGGGCGGTGTCCTCCTCCACTTCCGTTGTGACAGTCGGTGGAGCTGCCTCCGCGTCTTCGTCAATGGCACCCCAACCGGATTCCAGCTCGGTTTCATCGGGCTCACGGCTGGACAGGTCGAAGTCCTGATCTGACTCAACGGCCTGTTCATGGCGCCCCGTCAGTGGCTCCGGCTCCGGTACTTGCTGCGGTTCCGGTTCCGGCGACTCCGGCTCACCAGACTTGGCAGCGGCTGTCACCGGACGAGTCGGCTTGGGTTTCGGAGACCCGAATCGGCTGGACTTGTCACGCTTTACGTAGCCACGCTCTTCAAGGGTATCCCGGGAAATGGTCCGCGCCCCGCCGTTGGGCAACTCGGGGTTGTACTCGTCGTCGAGAGGAGAATCCTCCAGCTCGTCCGCTCCCATACCCGATGAAATCGCCATGGATTCCTTGCGGGCCCGCCGCATCCGGCGAACACCGTCAATGACAATGCCGATAATGACCAGGGTACCGATGGCAATTAACCATTCCCTAAGTGACATAGTGCTGCTGTCCTGTTTGCAGATCCCGTAACGTTGCTACTCTAAGAAAAGCCCGTAATGAATACAACGCACACCCGGGCCAGATGGCGTTTTTGTCATGGTTGCCGGTTTTCTGAACAGCCTTACGCTTCCGCGAGCGCCGCCGCTTCGTCCACGTCCACCGACACCAGACGGGAGCACCCCGGTTCATGCATGGTTACCCCCATCAGCTGATCGGCCATCTCCATGGCAATCTTGTTGTGGGTAATGTAGATGAACTGCACCTGTTTGGACATTTCCTTGACCATGTTGGCGTAACGGCCCACGTTGGCGTCATCCAGCGGCGCATCCACTTCATCCAGCATACAGAAGGGGGCCGGGTTCAGCTGGAAAATCGAGAACACCAGGGCAATGGCCGTCAGCGCCTTTTCGCCCCCTGACAACAGGTGGATGGTGCTGTTCTTCTTGCCAGGCGGCCGCGCCATAATCGCCACACCGGTTTCCAGCAGGTCTTCGCCGGTGAGTTCCAGGTAGGCATTACCGCCCCCGAACACCTTCGGGAACAGCGCCTGGAGGCCACCGTTCACCTGATCAAAGGTTTCCTTGAAGCGTTGCCTGGTTTCCCGGTCTATCTTCCTGATGGCGTTGTCGAGGGTTTCGAGGGCCTCCATCAGATCCTCGTGCTGGGCGTCGAGATAGGTTTTCCGCTCGCTCTGAACCTGGTATTCCTCAATGGCCGCGAGGTTGATCGCGCCCAGTCGTTGAATACGGTTACCAATACGCTCCAGCTCGTCCGCCCAGTCTTTCTCGTTGGCTCCGTCCGGAAGCTGCGACAGGATGTCCTGGAGCTTCACATCCAGATCCTTGAGCTGGTCGATGTGGTTGCCGGAACGGATTTCCAGCGCCTGGGATTCCATTTTAAGCGTTTCCAGCCGCGAGCGGACCTCCTGTATCCGGTGTTCCGTGCCGCTTCTGCCCTGCTCTTTTTCCCGCACTTCTCGGTCGATCTCTTCAAGGGCATCGCGAGCCGCGCCAAGTTTTTCCTCTTCTGCCAGACGACGGTCAAGCAGGCCTTCGAGCTGCATCTGAAGGTCTTCAATGGGCTCCTCGGCGCTTTCACGGGATTCCCTCAGGATATCCAGGCGCTCATCGATACGCTCCTTTTGCATCTGCATCCGGTCGATGGTCTGCCTGAGTCCATCACGCTGGCTGTTCAGGGTCTGAAGCTGAAGCTGCAGTTGGTGGGCGTGGTCACGGTCGTGCCGGGCCTCCTGCCGCAGCCGGTCGAGGTTCTCGCGCAGGCTGTCGCGCTGTTCGAGAAGTCGTTCTTTTTCTTCATCGCTGTCTTCCGTGGATGCCAGCGCCTGCTGCCACTCTTCCCGGGCCTCCTGGAGGCTCTCTTTCTGGCCCTCGAGATTCTGCCCAACATCGTCGATGTCATCCCGTATCCGCTGAAGCCGGGCATCGATCTGCTCAGCCCGGGCCCGCAGGCCGCTGACACGGGAGGACAAGGTGCCAAGCTCCCGATCGGCCTCGCTCAAACGGGTCTGAGCCTCGTCCCGGGCGGATTCAGAGCGTTCCGCCCGTTCCTGGAGCCTGTCCAGTTGCTCGCACGCGGCCTCCAGCCTTTCTTCCGCTTCGGCCAGTTGCGAGGCCAGTTCCGTCACTTTTTTCTGGCGCTCGATCACTCCGACCTGGCCGGCGTCCGAGTCCGGCATCAATACCCAATCCCGGGATACCCAAACGCCCTCCGGTGTTATCAGGCTCTGCCCGTCCCCAAGCGTGGATCGCATTCCCATGGCATCGGCAACGGTCTCTACCGCGTCAATGCCACGAAGCAGGGAGGCAATCGCCTTAACGCCGGACACCTTGGCAGCCAGACCGCTGCTCCCGCTGTCACCCGAGGCGCCGGCTTCAACAAGGGCAAGCCCCCGGGGCGCCTCCTTCATGGCTGATGAGAGCTGGCCGATCTCAGGCAGGCACAGCCCCTGGGTAAAACGGCCGATCACCTGTTCGACGGCAAACTCCCAGCCATCGGCAATCTTGAGCTGGCTGGCAACGCGGGGCATATCGCTCAACGCATTCTGTGAAAGCCAGGATTGCAGGACATCATCGCCGGCCCCCATCTGCTCATCAAGCAGCGCCTGCTGTGATTCCAGAGAGGCTCGAAGGCTCTGCACCCGCTGGCGTTCTTCGGAGACCGCCTGCTCAGCATCGCGCTGGTTCTGGCGGGCGTCATAGAGCTCTTCCTGTATGGCGGCAATGCGCTCGGCCGCGTCTTCACGCTGCAGTTCCAGGGTTTCCTGTTGCTCCAGCAGCTCTTCCAGCTCTGCGCGATCCATCTGGCCCTCCAGCAATTCCTGCTCATCCTGGAGTTTGCGCTGACGCGTCAGCAACTGCTCGATAGCATCCTCAAGGGAGCGAATTCTGGACTGGGCAAGCTCGGCCTGGCGCCGGGCATCCGACGAACGGGCACTGAAATCCTCCCACTTGTGTTGCCAGTCGCTCATGGCGTCTTCGGCAAGCTGGAGTTTCTCGCCGGATTCCTCAGACCGCAGCGCCAGCGCCTCCTGTTCCGGCTCCATCATGTCGAGCTCTTCCTGAATACCGGCCAGCTTGTCCTCGTCCTGCTCAAGTTCACGGGCAAGTTCGCGCTGGTTGGCCAGCGCCTGATCCAGCTCGGCGGCCATCTGGCGGCTTCGTTCACGCTGGTGTTCGAGACTCTGCTCGATACGTGCAATATCAGCTCCGGCCTCGTAATACCTGGCCTGGGCGCGATTGAAATGTTCGGTACGCTCCTGATGATTATCTCTGAGGGATTCCAGAGACGTTTCTAGACTGACGCGCTCGGTCAGGTGCTTTTCAAGCTCAAGTTCGGTATCCCGGATCTTGCCGCGCCAGGTTTGCAGATCATTGTCCAGCGATTGCCAACGGAGAACTGTCAACTCGGCTTTTTTCTGGCGCTCTTCCTGCTTGTAGGCCTTGTACTTTTCGGCGGCTGCGGCCTGGCGCTCCAGATGCTGCAGTTGACGGCCCAGTTCCTCTCGCAGATCGGTCAGGCGCTCAAGATTTTCCTGGGTGCGGCGGATGCGGTTCTCAGTCTCCCGGCGCCGCTCCTTGTACTTGGATATGCCGGCGGCCTCTTCGATATAGATCCGAAGTTCCTCCGGCTTGGCCTCAATCAGCCGGGAAATCATGCCCTGTTCGATAATTGCGTAACTGCGCGGCCCCAAACCAGTACCCAGGAACAGGTCGGTTATGTCCCTACGCCGGCACTTGGACCCGTTCAGAAAATACTCGGACTGCCCTTCCCTGGAAACCCGTCGGCGAACCGAGATTTCGTTGAAACGGACAAATTCACCCGGCGCGGAACCATCGCTGTTATCAAACACAAGTTCGATAGACGCCTGGCCGACGGGCTTGCGGGCACTGGATCCGTTGAAGATGACGTCGGTCATGGATTCACCGCGCAGGTACTTGGCGGAGCTTTCACCCATGACCCAACGAACCGCGTCAATGATGTTGGACTTGCCACAGCCGTTGGGCCCGACCACGGCCGTCATGTTGGAAGGAAACGGCACCGTGGTGGGATCGACGAAGGATTTGAAGCCAGACAGTTTGATGGACTTCAGACGCATATCAGGCGCTCGCCTCCTGTCGGAGAATCGTCAACACCTGCTGCCGTTGGTGCTCTCCAAAAGCCTGGATAACGGCCTGCAGACGTTCGGTATCGTCATTGATGGCGGCGTCTGCCAGTTGCCGGAAGAAGGTCGCCGTCTCACCGATCTCTTCCCGGAAATGTTCAAGTGCCACGAAATAGGTACGGCTTATAGCGGGGCGGAAGTTCTCGAGGGTTTCTTCAAGAAACGGGTTGTCAACCAGGCCGTAGGCGTAACGCATAACCCCGAAACCGGCATCAATAACCTGCTCGGCGGCGTCAGCGCTGGTCGCGTTGAGAGCATCAATCACTGCCTGCAGCTCACGAACCTGCCCCATAACGCCGCCCAGTTCCTTACCGGACCAGCGCTCGAGCACCTTTCGACCGAGCATGCAAAGCAGATCAATGTAGATGTCGTAAAGGCTGTTGACACTCTCGGCCGTCAGGCTTGAGACCACGGCACCGCGCCGGGGGAAAATCTCGATCAGATGCCGCCGCTCGAGAATAAGTAGCGCTTCCCGCACAGAACCACGGCTGACATTCAGTTCGCCGGACACCTTCAGCTCCTGAATGCGTTCTCCGGGTTTGAGATCTCGCGTGATGATCCTTTGCCCAAGATGCTGGGCGATTTGTTCAGACAGACTTTCCGGGGCCTGAAACCTCATAGAGTTGGTCGCTCATTTCTGCAGACGGCACAATTTCAAACGCAGAAGTTTACCACAGGGAATCTTTAGCCCCATCCCCTTGTCTGACATTTTGCATAGCGGCGAAAACTCCGCGGCAAATCCCTGCCGGTTTTTTGACGGCAACCCGAAAACCGGCTTATTTAATCTAGATCTGGAATTACTTTTTTATTTTTACTCGTTGTTTTAAAAAGAAATTACGGATCGGGCACAGTTTCTGCTTTGGACAAATCCAGCACTGTAAACTTCCGCGACAGAGTGAATCCGAGTGAAAAACATACCGTCGATCCAACAGTCTCCCTCCCAGCCCCAGAAACTGGCTGCGCTGCGTCAGGCACATCAGGACTGGAACAACACGCCGGATGTGCTCACCAGGCTGACCCGTCGCCTGTCGACCACGCTGTCCCTGGAACAACAGCTGGCCATTCTGGCGGAAGAACTGGTTACTATCATCCCCTTCACCGCCCTCAACTACCGTCACCGGATTGGCAATCAGGATTTTGTCTACGCCACTGGTATGGGTGGCCCCCATCGGTGTGAGTACCGGCTCAGTCTTGAAGGTGTCAACTACGGAACCCTCACCCTCCAGCGCCGGCAGCGGTTTTCGGAGCAGGAGCTGGAAGGTGTCGAGATGATACTCGGCGCGGCCATCTGCCCGATTCGCAACGCCTGCCAATACGTTGCCATTGAGCAGGCGTCGCTGACAGACTCACTGACCGGTATTCCCAACAAACGAGCCCTGGACGATGCCCTCCAGCGTTCAAGCCTCCTGTCTGAGCGCCATGGCGAACCCTACTCGCTCATACTTTGCGATCTGGATTATTTCAAGGCCGTCAACGACACCCACGGCCATGTGGTGGGAGACCACCTGCTTCAGATTGCAGCTGCAGAGCTGGAGAGGTCGGTCAGGACGTCCGACACGGTATACCGTTTTGGCGGGGAGGAGTTTGCCATCCTGCTGCCCCATACATCGCAGGAGGATGCCAAAGACGTAGCCGAGCGGGTTCGAGAGGCGGTTGCAGCCATCCGGGTGGATGGTGGAGAAAAAGAGTTGAAGATCACCACCAGCTGTGGCGTTGCCACTTTCCTGCCCAAGGAATCGCCACAGGCGTGGTTGGCACGAGCTGATGAAGCACTTTATCGTGCCAAACACCAGGGCCGGAACTGCACCCGGGTGTTTGCCACCATTTCCTGAGCATCAGCCGCGGGGTGTTTTGCTCCGCGAGCGCTCCGGCCTTGGGCTGCGGCCCGCCGGTTTTGCTGGCCTGGTATCACTGACGGCCCATTTATTGCCGGGTACTTTCTTGCCGGAGCGGCCAGGGCTTTTGCGCCTCTGGCGGTCATGGGCTGCTTTTTCGTTCGGCGTTTTCTGGGGAATCTCAACCGTCTCGAGCCCGACAGTCCTGCTCAGGGTATCCACGGCCTTCTGGTCAAGCTCTTCCCATTTACCGACAGTCAGTCTGCTGGGCAGAAAAACAGGTCCGTAACGCACCCGTTTGAGACGGCTGACCCGAACCCCCTGGGACTCCCATAACCGCCGAACTTCCCGGTTCCTGCCTTCCAGCAGGGTAACGTGAAACCAACGATTCATACCACTGCCACCGGCTGGTGAGATATCGGAAAACTTCGCCATGCCATCTTCCAGAAGAACACCCTGAAGCAGCCGCTCGATCATTGCATCGTCCACTTCCCCGAAAATACGCACTGCGTACTCCCGATCGATCTGATTGGAGGGGTGCATCAACCGGTTGGCAAGCTCGCCGTCCGTGGTAAAGAGCACCAGGCCGGTGGTGTTGATATCAAGCCGGCCAATGGAGATCCACCGGTGCTCTTTGAGACGCGGCAGACGATCGAACACGGTCGGCCGCCCCTCCGGGTCCTTTCGGGTAGTGACTTCGCCCTCGGGCTTGTTGTAGATAAGCACCCTGCGCATCACGTCCGCTGCCCCGGACACTTCCAGGCGCTTGCCGTCGAGCTCGAAGCGATCTTCCACGGTTGCCTTCTGGCCGGGAGACACCGGCTGGCCGTTCACCGTGAGGCGGCCGGCTTCCATCCAGCCTTCAATTTCCCGGCGTGAACCGATACCCGCTCTGGCGAGTAGCTTCTGGATACGCTCGGGCCCTCCATGGCTAATCTTGTCCTGCGCCGGTCCGGCCGGCTTTTTGGGGCGTTCTGCCGCCATGAAATCAATCCTTAGTCGCTGACTGACACCTGAATGGCATCAGTGAAGTGTCTGGCTCGAAGAGTCGTCGTCATTCTCGGCAGCCGGTGATTCGAACTCGATCTCGGCCTGCATATTCTTTTCGATTTCCCGGCCGATTTCTTCAAGGTCCCGGATTTCGTTCAGGGGCGGCAGCTGGTCCAGGCCCGTGAGGTTGAAATAATCCAGAAACTGTTTGGTCGTCGCGTACATGGCCGGACGACCGGGAACATCGCGGTGGCCGACAACGCGCACCCACTCTCGCTCAAGCAGGGTACGAATGATATTGCTGCTTACCGTAACACCCCGAATGTCCTCAATTTCACCCCGCGTGATGGGTTGCCGGTAGGCAATCAGCGCGAGGGTTTCCAGGAGTGCCCTGGAATAGCGCTGGGGTTTTTCCTCAAACAGGCGACCGACCCAGGGCGCGAATTCCTCGCGAACCTGGATCCGGTAGCCACTGGCGACCTTCTTCAGTTCAAATCCCCTGCCCTCACAGGCCGCCTCAAGAAGCACCATCACGTGCTCCATGACCTGCCGGGCCGGACGCTCCTCTTCACTGAACAGCTCCCGGAGCTGGTCGAGGGACAGCGGCTTGCCCGCCGCCAGCAAGGCCGCTTCGGCAATGGCCTGGATTCTCGCCAGATGCTCTTCATTCATGGTGTCTAATCCGTTTTCTCGTGCTTTCGGTTACCGGCGGTTTTAGCTGGCTGCCCTGGCGCGGACATGAATCGGGCCAAGCACTTCCGCCTGGACAACCTCAATCAGCTGTTCTTTGACCAGCTCCAGTGTCGCAAGGAAGGTAACCACAACTCCAAGACGCCCCTCCTCCAGTGTGAACAGGCTCTCGAAGGTCACAAAACGATCATCCTGAAGCACCGACAAAATCGCGGACATGCGCTCACGGGTGGAGAGCCTTTCACGCTCCACATGGTGGCTGGTGAACAGATCCGCACGCTTCAATACACCCTGGAGTGCCAGCAGCATTTCCCTCAGGTCCACATCGGGATGGGGCTGAGTGGAAGGCATCTTCGGCAGAGTGGCGGAGGCTGCATAGTTATCCCGCTCCAGGCGGGGCATCTCGTCGATATCCTCGGCCGCTTGCTTGAACCGTTCATACTGCTGCAGCCGCCGAATCAGTTCAGCCCTCGGATCAATCTCTTCCTCGTCGTCGCTCTCCTGGCGGGGCAGCAGCATTCTGGATTTGATCTCCGCCAGGGTTGCCGCCATCACCAGGTATTCTGCAGCCAACTCAAATCTCATGGCTTCGACGGCGCCGATGTAGTCCATGTACTGACGGGTAATCTCGCTGACGTCGATATCCAGAATATTCATATTCTGGCGACGGATAAGATAAAGCAGGAGATCCAGTGGCCCTTCAAAAGCTTCCAGGAACACTGCAAGCGCATCCGGCGGGATATAGAGGTCTTTGGGAAGATCCACCACCGGCTTGCCGGACACCCGCGCAAGCGGCGATTGCTCTGGTGTGGCGTCCTGACCTTCGGGCGTTGCCTGATCGGTGGATTCTTCCGTCATAACCTTTCACTCCGGAGCAGCGCCGTGCCTGTCAGGCCCCGGCACCGGATCCTGCGGGTTCAGCGATAATGAAGCCCCATCGCTGCGCGGACTTCCTCGAGGGTATCACGAGCGGCATCACGGGCGTGTTCACGGCCTTCCTGGAGAATGGAGTGGACCAGATCCGGATTGCCCTCATACTCCCGCGCCCGTTCGTGAAGCGGACGCTGTTCTTCAACGATGGCATCAATCAGCGGCTTCTTGCAGTCCAGACAGCCAATGCCCGCGCTGCGGCAGCCAGTCTGAACCCATTCCCGGGTGTCAGCGTCGGAGTAAATCTTATGCATCCCCCACACCGGGCACTTCTCCGGTTCACCCGGATCGGTTCGGCGAACCCGCTGGGGGTCGGTCTGCATGGTACGGACCTTCTGCGCAACACTGTCCGGCTCTTCCCGCAGGCCTATATAGTTGTTGTAGGACTTGGACATCTTCTGGCCGTCCAGCCCCGGTAACTTGGATTCCGGCGTCAACAACGGCTGCGGCTCGGGCAGAATAACCTTGCCACCACCTTCAATATAGCCATACAGGCGCTCACGATCGCCCAGGGAGATATTCTGCTGTTCTTTCAGCAGGGCCCGCGCTGTTTCCAGGGCTTCCATATCGCCCTCTTCCTGATAGCGCTTCTTGAGATTGCGATAAAGCTTGGCGTTTTTCTTGCCCATCTTCACGATGGCACCTTCGGCCTGCTCTTCGAATCCTGGTTCCCGGCCGTAGATATGGTTAAAGCGTCGGGCAACCTCCCGGGTAATCTCGACATGAGAAACCTGATCAGCACCCACGGGAACCTTTCCGGCCCGATAGACCAGGATGTCTGCGCTTTGCAGCAACGGGTAACCCAGGAAGCCATAGGTCGCCAGATCTTTCTCCCGGAGCTTTTCCTGCTGGTCCTTGAAAGTGGGGACCCGCTCCAGCCAGCCGAGAGGAGTAATCATCGACAGCAGCAGGTGCAGTTCCGCATGTTCGGGCACCTGAGACTGGATAAACATGGTGGACGAGCCCGGATTCACTCCGGCCGCAAGCCAGTCAATGACCATATCCCAGACGCTCTGCTCAATGCCCGAGGGGTCGTCGTAGTTGGTGGTCAGCGCGTGCCAGTCCGCCACAAAGAAGAAGCATTCGAATTCGTGCTGGAGTTTCACCCAGTTTTTCAGCACACCGTGATAGTGGCCAAGGTGAAGCTTGCCGGTCGGACGCATGCCGGACAAAACCCTTTGCTGGGAATCTACAGAACTCAAAGCACGAACTCCTTATTTTGTATTGGAACCGCCATCATAGTTCAGGCGACCCGGCATTATAAATAAAAAACCCCCGCTCTGCAGGGCAGAAACGGGGGTTTTTACTGAAAGAAGGCCAGCTTACCAGCCAGTGACTTCCTTCAGGGCCTGGCCAATCTCGGCCAGACTGCGGACAGTGCGCACACCGGCGTCTTCCAGGGCGGCAAACTTCTCGTCTGCTGTGCCCTTACCACCGGAGATAATAGCACCGGCGTGACCCATACGCTTGCCCGGAGGCGCAGTAACACCAGCGATGTAGGAAACCACCGGCTTGGTGACGTTCTGCTTGATATAGGCTGCGGCTTCTTCCTCGGCGGTACCGCCGATTTCGCCGATCATTACAATGGCTTCGGTCTCAGGATCTTCCTGAAGCAGCGCCAGGATATCGATGAAGTTGGAGCCCGGAATCGGGTCACCACCGATACCGATACAGGTAGACTGACCGTAGCCGAAGTCAGTGGTCTGCTTGACCGCTTCGTAAGTCAGGGTGCCTGAACGGGATACGATACCCACCTTGCCTTTCTTGTGGATGTGGCCAGGCATGATGCCGATCTTGCACTCGTCCGGAGTGATAACACCCGGGCAGTTGGGGCCGATCATGCGAACGCCCTTGCGATCCACGTATTCCTTGGCGTAGAGCATATCGATGGTCGGGATACCTTCAGTGATACATACGATCAGCTGAATGCCGGCATCCGCCGCTTCGATGATGGCGTCTTTACAGAACGGCGCCGGAACGTAGATAACGGTCGCTTCTGCGCCGGTTGCTTCAACGGCGTCACGCACGGTGTTGAACACCGGCAGTCCCAGATGCTCGGTGCCGCCCTTGCCGGGGCTGACGCCGCCAACCATCTTGGTACCGTAGGCAATCGCCTGCTCTGAGTGGAAGGTGCCCTGCGCGCCGGTAAAGCCCTGACAGATAACCTTGGTGTCTTTGTTAATCAGGATGCTCATTATTTACCCCCTGCGGCTTTGACAACTTGCTCTGCCGCATTCGACAGACTGGTAGCGGCAATGATGTTCAGGCCGCTGTCGGCGAGTACCTGAGTACCCTTCTCCGCGTTGTTGCCTTCAAGGCGAACCACAACAGGAACCTTCACGCCCACTTCCTTCACGGCACCGATGATGCCCTCTGCGATCATGTCGCAACGAACGATGCCGCCGAAGATGTTGACCAGAACCGCCTTGACGTTGGAGTCAGACAGGATGATCTTGAACGCTTCAGATACGCGCTCTTTGGTAGCACCGCCACCAACGTCCAGGAAGTTGGCAGGCTGGCCGCCGGACAGCTTGATGATGTCCATGGTGCCCATGGCCAGGCCTGCGCCGTTAACCATGCAGCCGATATTGCCTTCGAGAGCCACGTAGTTGAGTTCCCACTTGGCTGCTTCCGCTTCCCGGGAATCTTCCTGGGAGGGATCGTGCATCTCGTGGATTTTCTTCTGACGGTACAGGGCGTTGCCGTCAACGCCAATCTTGGCGTCCAGGCAGTGCAGGTCACCGGCCGGGGTGATCACCAGCGGGTTGATCTCAACCAGTGCCAGGTCGCACTCTTCAAACAGCTTGGCCAGACCCAGGAAGATCTTGGTGAACTGCCCGATCTGCTTGCCTTCAAGACCGAGCTTGAACGCCAGCTCGCGGCCCTGGTATGGCTGTGCGCCCACCAGCGGGTCAACTTCTGCCTTCAGGATTTTCTCGGGAGTCTCTTCAGCAACCTTCTCGATCTCAACACCGCCTTCGGTGGAGGCCATGAACACGATACGACGGGTACCGCGGTCAACAACGGCGCCCAGGTACAGTTCCTGGTCGATGTCGGTGAGGGATTCAACCAGAATCTTGCTGACCGGCTGGCCGTTTTCATCTGTCTGATAGGTTACCAGGTTCTTGCCCAGCCACTTCTCGGCGAACTCACGGATCTCTTCTTTGCTCTTGACCAGCTTTACACCGCCGGCCTTACCACGGCCACCTGCGTGAACCTGAGCCTTGACAACCCATGCGTCACCGCCGATCTCGCCGGCAGCATCGACTGCTTCCTTCGGAGTATCACAGGCAATGCCCTTGGATACTGGCAGGCCATATTCAGCGAAAAGCTGTTTGCCCTGATATTCATGCAAATTCATAGTTAATGTCCCGAATTAAAAAATTCCTGGTTTGCGTTACTTCTTTTTGCGGCGGTTGGCGATATGAATCGCGCCACCACCGACGGCCAGAGCTGCCTCATGCACGGACTCGGAGAGAGTCGGGTGTGCAAAGCAGGTCAGGGCCAGATCTTCAGCACTGGAACCGAATTCCATGGCGATCACGCCCTGGGCAACGATTTCAGAAGCCTGGGGACCAACAACATGGAAACCAACGATACGGTCGGTTTTCGCATCAGCAATGATCTTGACCAGGCCCGATGCCGAGTTTGCAGCCATGGCACGGCCATTAGCGGCAAACGGGAAGGTCCCCACGTTGTATTCTTCACCCTCGGCCTTCATCTGCTCTTCGGTTTTGCCTACCCAGGCAACTTCCGGAAAGGTGTATACAACGTTCGGGATGCAGTCGTAGTTGACCTGAGGCTTGTGCCCGGCAATACGCTCCGCAACCATAATGCCTTCTTCAGACGCTTTGTGGGCCAGCATCGGTCCACGAACCACGTCACCGATCGCCCAGACACCCGGCGCTTCGGTTTTACAGTTGTCATCCACAAAGATGAAGCCACGCTCATCCATCTGGACGCCAGAATCTTCAGACAACAGGTTGTCGGTGTAGGGCCGACGGCCAACCGCGACAATCAGCTTGTCGAACTTGGCTTCATGCTTGCCTTTGGAATCTTCATAGTTCACGTTGACCAGCTTGCGCTTCACTTCCGCGCCGGTCATGCGTGCACCCATGACAATGTTCAGCCCCTGCTTCTGGAACTGCTTCAGGGCATCCTTGGCTACCTGCTGGTCAACAGCCGGCAGGAAGGTGTCCTGGGCTTCCAGAACGGTTACCTCGGCACCCAGGCGGGCCCAGACGCTACCGAGCTCAAGACCGATGACACCGGCACCGATAACACCAAGACGCTTGGGTACTTCGGTGAACTCCAGAGCACCCTCGGAATCCACGATGTATTCGCCATCGAATGGCGCGGGCGGAATCTGGATCGGCTTGGAGCCGGTGGCCAGAATGATGTTTTCGGCTTCGTAAGTCTTCGACTTACCGTCCTTGTCGGTCACTTCAACCTTGCGGTTTGCCAGCAGTTTGCCGTGGCCGTGGATGGAGGTAACGCCATTGGACTTGAACAGACCGGCAATGCCGCCTGTCAGTTGCTTAACGATGCCGCGCTTGCGCTCCATCATCTTGCCGATGTCCATTTTAACATCCTTGGCGATAATGCCCTGCATCTCGAAGTCGTGGCTGGACTCCTCAAACTTGTGAGAAATCTCCAGCAGCGCCTTGGAGGGAATGCAGCCAACGTTCAGGCAGGTACCACCGAGCACCTGAGCCTTGCCGTCTTCAGCGGTCCAGGATTCAACACACGCGGTCTTGAGACCGAGCTGAGCCGCTTTGATGGCGGCTACGTAGCCCCCGGGGCCTGCACCAATGACAATGACGTCGTACTTATCAGACATAGCTTATCCCGTTTTCCGATTCGTTAAATGTCAGCTCAGACGTCCAGCAGAATACGAGCCGGGTCTTCAAGCATTTCCTTGATGGCAACCAGGAACTGCACCGCTTCCTTGCCATCAATCATCCGGTGGTCGTAAGAAAGCGCCAGATACATCATCGGCAGAATCTCAACCTTGCCGTTCACAGCCATGGGGCGCTCCTGGATCTTGTGCATACCCAGGATGGCAGTCTGCGGCGGATTCAGGATCGGCGTGGAAATCAACGAGCCGAAAATGCCGCCGTTGGTAATGGTGAAGGTGCCGCCGGTCATATCTTCAATCGCCAGCTTGCCTTCCTTCGCCTTGGTGCCGTACTCGACGATCTTCTTCTCGATGTCGGCCAGGCCCATGGCATCGGAATCGCGAAGTACCGGAACCACCAGACCCCGGTCGGTGGATACCGCTACACCGATATCCTGGTAGCCGTGGTAAACCATGTCGTTTCCATCGATGGAGGCGTTCACCGCCGGGAAACGCTTCAGCGCTTCGGTAGCCGCCTTGGTAAAGAACGACATGAAGCCCAGTTTGATACCGTGACGCTTCACGAAGCTGTCCTGGTACTGCTTGCGCAGCTCCATGATCGGCGCCATGTTCACCTCGTTAAAGGTGGTCAGCATGGCAGCACTCTGCTGCGCATTGACCAGACGCTTCGCGATGCTCGCACGCAGACGGGTCATCGGCACACGCTTCTCAGGACGCTCACCCTGGCTGACATTCACCTCGGGCATGTCCGCCGCAGGCTTGGGCGCAGAAGCGCCGCCGGATGACTTGGCACTGTCCACGTGGTTCTGAACGTCTTCCTTGGTAACACGGCCGTCTTTGCCGGTACCCTTGACAGCGTTCGGATCAACGTTGTTTTCCTCGGCCAGCTTGCGGGCAGCCGGGCTCAGGATCGCTTCACCGGAAGAAGCGTCACTCTTGGCTTCTTCTTTCGGAGCGTCTTCCTTGCTTTCTTCCTTCTTGCTTTCTGCAGGCTTGGACTCACCCGCTGCGCCTTCCTTGAACTTGCCAACTACCTCACCGCTTTCAACGGTGTCGCCTTCGTTCTTGATAATTTCTTCAATAACGCCATCCGCCGGCGCCACAACTTCAAGAACAACCTTGTCGGTCTCGATATCAACAATCAGCTCATCGCGTGAACAGGCTTCACCCGGCTGCTTGTGCCAGGTCGCGACAGTACCCTCTGCGACCGACTCCGGGAAAACGGGGGCTTTAATCTCAGTAGACATTACAGATCCTTAGTTCGGTAGCTCGTCAAATTTCAAACGCGTCGTTAACCAGTTTCTTCTGCTCTTCAATGTGGACCGACATATGGCCACAGGCAGGAGCAGCGGAAGCGTCACGACCGGCATACTGAAGGTACAGCTTGGGATTCAGGCGGTGCAGCGCGTTACGCATATGATGCTGGCTGCAATACCAGGCACCCTGATTCATCGGCTCTTCCTGACACCAGACAACATGCTTGAGCTTGCTGTAGTTGCTCAGCAGCTCATCGAGGTCGTCTCCCGGGAACGGGTAGAGCTGTTCGATACGGACGATAGCGACATCATCACGCTCATCGGCCTTCTTCTTTTCCAGAAGATCGAAGTAGACCTTGCCACTGCACATAATCAGGCGCGTTACTTTCTTCGGATCTGACGGTTCCTTCTCGGGCAGAACTGTCTGGAAGGTTCCGGAGGTCAGATCATCCAGATCGGAGGTCGCTTCCTTGTGACGCAGCAGGCTCTTCGGCGTGATCGCCACCAGCGGCTTGCGCAGCGGACGCTTGACCTGGCGACGAAGCATGTGGAACACCTGCGACGGCGTCGTCGGCACACACACCTGGATGTTGTGCTCGGCACACAGCTGAAGGAAACGCTCGAGGCGCGCGGAACTGTGCTCCGGCCCCTGCCCTTCATAACCATGGGGCAACAGGAGGGTCAGACCGCAAAGGCGTCCCCACTTGTGCTCACCACTGGTCAGGAACTGGTCGATCACCACCTGAGCACCGTTGGCAAAGTCGCCGAATTGCGCTTCCCAGACCACCAGACCGTTGGGGGCCGTGGTCGAGTAGCCGTATTCAAATGCCATCACCGCTTCTTCGGAGAGCAGCGAATCATAGATCTCGAATTTCGGCTGGTTCTCTGACAACTGCTCAAGGGCAATATGGGTAGAGCCGTCTTTCTGGTTGTGGAGAACCGCATGGCGGTGCGAGAAAGTACCACGACCAACGTCCTGACCGGTGATGCGGATCGGATGACCTTCATTGAGCAAGGTCGCATAGGCCATGACTTCGCCGTAGCCCCAGTTGATGGGCAAGGCACCGGCGGTCATTTTCTCGCGGTCAGAAACAATCTTGGAAACCTGGCGCTGAATACTGAAACCTTCGGGTACAGAGGTCAGTTTCTTGCCAAGCTTCTGAATGGTTTTCAGGGCCACGCTGGACTTGCACTTGGCCGTCCACTCGTGTCCGAGGTAAGGCGTCCAGTCGACGTAGAGCTCCTTGTTGGGCTCCTTGACCAGGGATTTGACCACGTGTTCGCCGTTATCCAGGGCGTCACGATAGTCGTTCTCCATTTGCTTGGCTTCTTCCTCGGTAATCACTCCGGCTGCAACCAGCTGCTCCGCATAAAGGTTGCGGGTGGTTTTCAGCTTGCGGATCTTCTCGTACATGACCGGCTGGGTCGCCGCCGGCTCATCCGCTTCGTTGTGACCACGACGACGGTAGCAGACGAGATCGATCACCACGTCATTCTTGAACTCATTGCGGTAGTCCATGGCCATCTGGGTGACGAACATGACCGCCTCCGGGTCGTCCGCATTCACGTGCAGAATCGGCGCCTGGATCATTTTGGCCACGTCGGTACAGTATTCCGTAGACCGCGCATCTTCCTGCTTGCTGGTAGTGAAACCAACCTGGTTGTTGATGACGATATGGATGGTGCCGCCAACGCCAAAGCCACGGGTCTGGGACATCTGGAAGGTTTCCATCACCACGCCCTGGCCGGCAAACGCCGCGTCGCCGTGCATGATGATCGGAACAACCTTGGTGCCTTCGTCATCATTGCGGCGGGTTTGGCGGGCCCGAACGGAGCCCTCGACCACCGGAGAAACAATTTCCAGATGGGAAGGGTTGAACGCCATCGCCAGGTGAACTTCGCCACCCGGGGTCATCACATTGGATGAGAAGCCCTGGTGGTATTTAACGTCACCAGAACCGGAATCAGCCAGCTTCTTGCCTTCGAACTCATCAAACAGCTCTCTCGGGTTCTTGCCCAGCGTATTGACCAGAACGTTCAGCCGACCACGGTGAGCCATACCCAGAACGATTTCCTTGGCGCCGTAGGAGCCCGCCCGCTGGATCAGTTCATCCAGGCAGGGAATCAGGCTCTCGCCGCCCTCAAGGCCGAATCGTTTCACGCCCGGGTAGCGGGACCCAAGGTACTTTTCAAGGCCTTCGGCTGCCGTCAGACGCTCGAGAATGTGCTTGCGGGTGTTGTCCTCGTAGGCCGGCCTTGAGCGAACCGGCTCCATACGCTGCTGGAACCAACGCTTGATGCGGGTATCAACAACGTGCATGTATTCAGCGCCGATGCTCTCGCAATACGTCTGTCTCAGGCCATCGACAATGTCTCCGAGTTTCATGGTCTCGGAGCCGAGGTTCAGGGAACCGGTCTGGAATTCGAGATCGCGATCGGAATCCAACAGCTCGTGGAACGAGGGGTCCAGGTCTTCAACCTTGGGACGCTGCCACACGCCAAGCGGATCCAGCTTCGCTTCCTGATGGCCGCGAAAGCGATAAGCGTTAATCAGCTGAAGAACACGAATCTGTTTCTTGTCGGCGTCAGACGTTGCGCTGGCGGGAACGCCGCCACTGGCAAGGAAACGCTGATTACGGGAGATGTGTTCGAACTGTTCGCGGATGGAAGAGTGGGCAATGTCGCGGCCCTGATAGCCATCGACACTGGGTAGTTTGTCGAAATAGCTGCGCCACTCTTCGGGAACGGCGTTGGGGTCTGTCAGGTAGGTTTCAAAAAGCTGTTCAACATAGGCAAGATTTCCACCCTGAAGGTGGGAAGTCTGCCATAACTGCTCCATTATGCTTTCGTGCATCTTGAATAGCTCACCTTGGGCTGGTGCGGGGAGCCCGATATGGTCGGCCAGGGGTATTTCTCAGTCAATACGGGTTTTTACGGGATCGACTTTGGCCACCACACCCGACATGGATGTTTTCCATTCCCCGGTGGTTTTTATACTCAGCAAAACAGGGAGAAAACTTTATAAGTTCCCGCCACGGCTTGCGTAGTGTGCACCCGGGTAAGACTTTTGACTATAAGCCTTTGGTTGAAGGCCCCGCAAATTGCGAGGCCTTCCGGGTACTAACCTGATCAGAACAGTATAGCGTCTGGCGCAAATCCTGCTGCTTAAGTCGCCCTTTGCAGCAAAAGATTCCGAATGTGGCCGATAGCCCTTGTGGGGTTCAGACCTTTCGGGCAGACACTGACACAGTTCATGATGCCCCGGCAGCGGAATACACTGAACGGGTCATCAAGATTGGCAAGGCGCTCGGCCTGAGCCGTGTCCCGGCTGTCGGCCAGGAAGCGGTAGGCCTGCAACAGACCGGCGGGGCCGATGAACTTGTCCGGGTTCCACCAGAACGACGGACAGGAAGTTGAACAGCAGGCACAGAGAATACACTCGTACAGGCCATCCAGCTTCTCGCGGTCTTCCGGAGACTGCAGCCGCTCAATCGCCGGTGCGGGCTTGTCATTGATAAGGTAAGGCATGACCTTTTCGTACTGTTTGTAGAAAAGACTCATATCAACAACCAGATCACGAATGACAGGCAGTCCTGGCAGAGGGCGCAGCACCAGCTTGTTGTTTTTCACAACCTGGGAAACCGGCGTAATGCAGGCCAGGCCGTTCTTGCCGTTCATGTTCATGCCATCAGAGCCACAAACACCCTCCCGACAGGACCGGCGGTAGGCCATTGAAGGATCGCGTTCCTTGATGAGGTTCAGCACATCAAGAACCATCAGATCCTTGCCTTCCGGAATTTCGACATCCACGTCCTGCATGTAGGGCGCATTGTCGCTTTCCGGGTTATAACGATAAAGGCTTACTAACATTTTCGGAGTCCCCCTTAGTAAGTCCGGACCTTCGGCTCAAACGTGGCCACCGTCTTCGGTGCAAAGTTCACATCACGCTTGCCCACGCGTTTTTCCAACGGGAAGTACATGGAGTGCTTCAGCCAGTTCTCATCGTCACGCTCGGTGAAATCGTTCCTGGCGTGTGCGCCACGGCTTTCCTTACGCTCAAACGCGGAAATAGCGGTAGACAGCGCCACTTCATAAAGGTTATCCAGCTCAAGCGCTTCGATTCGGGCGGTGTTGAAGGCGTTACTGGTATCGGCCAGCTTGGTGTTACGCACACGCTCGCCAATGGCTTCCAGCTTCTTGAGACCTTCTTCCATGCTCTTGCCGTCGCGGAATACACCGAAGTAAAGCTGCATGCAGTTCTGAAGATCCTTGCGAACCTCTGCCACGCTCTCGCCCTCGGAGGCACTGTTCAGACGATCAAGCCGCGCCATGGCACGCTTGATATCCTCTTCACTGGCACCATCAACCTCAAAGCCGCCACGCAGCTGCTCCTCGATGTGCAGGCCAGCCGCACGACCAAAGACCACCAAGTCCAGCAGAGAATTGCCGCCCAGACGGTTAGCACCATGCACCGATACACAGGCCGCTTCGCCGCAGGCAAACAGACCGGGAATGGGCTTGTCGTTTCCGTTTTCATCCTGAGTCAGAGCCTGACCGCCGACGTTGGTCGGAATGCCACCCATCATATAGTGACAGGTCGGTACAACCGGAATCGGCTCCTTGACAGGATCAACGTGAGCAAAGGTACGGGACAGCTCACAAATGCCCGGCAGACGCAGGTTCAGAGTCTCTTCACCAAGGTGATCGAGCTTCAGCAGAACGTGATCCTTGTCCGGACCACAGCCACGGCCTTCCAGGATCTCGATAACCATCGCACGGGCGACTACGTCGCGACCCGCCAGGTCTTTCGCGTTCGGCGCATAACGCTCCATGAAACGCTCGCCTTCGGCGTTGATCAGGTAACCACCCTCACCCCGGCAACCCTCGGTCACCAGCGTGCCGGCACCGTAAATTCCGGTCGGATGGAACTGCCACATTTCCATATCCTGCATCGGGAAGCCAGCGCGCAGCGCCATACCGATACCATCACCAGTATTAATGAGGGCGTTGGTTGTGGAGGCATAGATACGACCCGCACCACCGGTCGCCAGCACGGTCGCCTTGGACTTGATGTAGGCGACCTCACCGGTTTCCACCTCGATCGCAACAACACCAACAACCTCGTCCTTGCTGTTCTTGACGAGATCTACCGCGTACCACTCATTGAGGAAGGTGGTTCCGCCCTTGATGTTGGCCTGATACAGCGTGTGAAGAAGCGCGTGACCGGTACGGTCAGCCGCGGCACAGGTACGTGCAGCCTGGGTCGGATTGTCCGGCCCCTTGGACTGACCACCGAAAGGACGCTGGTAGATGCGGCCCTGCTCGGTACGGGAGAAAGGCAGCCCCATGTGCTCCAGTTCGAATACCGCCTGGGGACCTACAGAACACATATACTCAACGGCGTCCTGGTCGGCAATGTAGTCCGAACCCTTTACCGTGTCATACATGTGCCAGCGCCAGTCGTCATTCGGATCAGCGCTTGCGATCGCACAGGTAATACCGCCCTGGGCAGATACGGTGTGCGAGCGAGTCGGAAACACCTTGGTGACACACGCGGTATTGACGCCTGACTCAGTCAGCTGAAGAGCGGCACGCATGCCGGATCCGCCACCGCCGATAACAATCGCGTCAAAGGACATGGTCTTGATATTAGCCATCGATTAAAGCCCCCAAAGAATCTGAATGCCCCAAACCACATATACGAACATGGTCAGCCCACAAGCTGCCTGCACGATAAACCTGGGACCCATGGCCTTGATGTAGTCCGTGGTTACTGTCCAGAGCCCCACCCAGGCGTGCGCACCAATAGACAGCAGTGCCATCAGGGTAAAGATGCGGAACCAGGTCTGGTCGAACAACGCGTTCCAGGTGTCGTAGTTGACATCGGTCGTCAACATGTAACCAAGCAGGAAAATTGTATACAAAGCAAGTACGTAGGCGGTTACCCTCTGGATCAGCCAGTCGAAGACACCACTGCGACCCAGGTTCGTGACGCTGTTTACCATACCCAGACTCCTGCCAGAACGATGAGAATGACGGAAACCACAATCGTGATCTTCGAGGCGAGGCGGCCGCTCTCGAGCTCTTCACCAATGCCCATATCCATGAACAGGTGCTTGATACCCGCAACCAGGTGGTACAACAGAGCAGACAAGATGCCCCAGATAATCAGCTTGGCAAGGAAGCTGTCCAGCAGTTCACTTACCCGACTGAAGCCCTCTTCCCCGGACAGGGAAAGCTGAAGTCCGTAGAGCATGAACGCAACACCAACAAAAATGATGATGCCGCTGATACGGTGCAATATGGACGTAATGGCTGGCAGCGGAAAATGAAACTTGCCGAGATCGAGATTTACTGGTCGTTTGCTATTCACAGCGCTCTCACACTCTCTCTTGGTTCCGCGGGACCGGAAAACCGGGTGCGGATGGTTGGTATGTAAGGATCGGCGTGCTGATACGAAACCGGCACACGATTGGCTCAGAAGGGAGGAAACCTTACCGGCAACCCGCTATTTACAGGCAGCGGGAAAAGGTTTATCCCCGATTCCGGGCTAGGGATTATAAGGAGTGTCCTAACCAATTACAAACCTGCAACGTCGCTCAGGCCGCGTATTTCAGGGGGTTAAGCAAGCTATAAGGATGATTGACAAATCCTTTTCTTGCCCCAATCCGTTGTTATTCGGGATATCCCTCATTTACAACGAATGTCAAATTCTGGCTTTTCCGGACTCTTCCATTGACAAAAAAAGCCAACGCCCTATATTTTGCCGCCAGTTTTGCGATAATACGCGCCTTCTAGCGCATCCATAACTGTAGATAAAGCTGTCAAAGCTGATAAATAGGAGAGCACCATGACCGACAGGAAAGCCACGCTCTCGGTGGGGGACAAGTCCATTGAGCTACCGGTTTATTCCGGCACCGTCGGCCCTGACGTTATCGACGTACGAGGCCTAGTCCAGGAAGGCGTTTTCACATACGATCCAGGATTCGTATCCACAGCAGCCTGCGAATCGGCCATTACCTACATCGACGGTGCAAACGGCGTTCTCCTGCACCGCGGCTACCCGATTGAACAGCTGGCCGAACATTCCGACTACCTTGAAGTCTGCTACCTCCTGCTCCACGGCGAGCTTCCAAGCGCTGAAGAGAACAAACGGTTCCACGACACCATCAAGAACCACACCATGCTGCACGACCAGATGCGGAACTTCTTCCAGGGCTTCCGTCGTGACGCACACCCGATGGCCATCATGTGCGGCGTCGTAGGCGCCCTGTCGGCGTTCTACCATGACCAGATGGACGTGACCAACCAGCAACAGCGGGAAATCACTGCCCACCGCCTGATCGCAAAAATGCCGACCATTGCAGCCTGGTGCTACAAATACAGCATTGGCCAGCCGTTCATGTACCCGCGCAATGACCTCTCGTACTCCGAGAACTTCCTGCAGATGATGTTTGGCGTTCCCTGCGAGGAATACAAGCCTAATCCGATCCTGGCCAAGGCCATGGACAAGATCTTCATCCTGCACGCGGACCACGAACAGAACGCGTCGACCTCCACCGTGCGCCTGGCTGGTTCGACCGGCGCAAACCCCTACGCCTGTATCGCCTCCGGCATTGCTGCGCTGTGGGGCCCCGCACACGGCGGTGCCAACGAAGCTGTACTCGATATGCTGGCCGAGATCGGCGACGAATCCAACATCGAGAAATTCATCGCCAAGGCCAAGGACAAAGACGATCCGTTCCGCCTGATGGGCTTCGGTCACCGGGTCTACAAGAACTTCGACCCGCGGGCCAAGGTCATGGCAGAAACCGCTCACGAGGTTCTGACAGAGCTGGGCCTGGAGAACGATCCCCTGCTCAAGATCGCCCAGCGTCTCGAGAAAATTGCGCTGGAAGACGAGTACTTCGTCAAGCGCAAGCTCTACCCGAACGTGGATTTCTACTCCGGCCTGATTCTCAAGGCCATCGGCATCCCGACCTCGATGTTCACCGTGATCTTCGCCCTGTCTCGCACCATTGGCTGGTTCTCGCACTGGAACGAGATGGTCAGCGGCGACTATCGTATCGGTCGCCCGCGCCAGTTGTACACTGGTTCGGAGTCCCGGGATTACCCGACCAAGTAAATCCGGTTTTTCGGGTAAGACGTAATCAAAGGCCGCTGAATCAGCGGCCTTTTTTATTCCGTCCCGCCCTACTCTTCTGTGCTAAGTTAACCCGATAAAAACATAAGAGGAGAAAGCAATGACAACCGCAGCATTTATCGGCCTTGGCGTCATGGGCTACCCGATGGCCGGCCACCTCGCCAACGCCGGGCTCACTGTCAGGGTCTGGAACCGGACCTCCACCAAAGCCAACCAGTGGGCCGGCGAATATCCCGGAAGCAACTGCGGCACCATCGCTGATGCCGTTAAAGGGGCCGATATCGTGCTGACTTGCGTTGGCGCCGATACCGACCTCAAAGCGGTGTATGAAGGCGATGAGGGCATTTTCGCCAATGCGCCGGAAGGCGCCGTTCTTGTGGATCACACCACGGCTTCCGCCGGCATTGCCGAATATCTGGCCGAGACTGCGCGCAGCAGGAACATGGGCTTTGTCGACGCACCTGTTTCCGGAGGCCAGCAGGGCGCCGAGAACGGCAAACTGACCATTATGTGCGGCGGCTCCGAGCAGGACTACGCCAAAGCCGAGCCTGTGATGAAGCACTATGCCCGGGCGCTCAACCTGATGGGCCCCGCTGGCAGCGGCCAGAAAACCAAAATGGTCAACCAGATTGCCATTGCCGGCCTGGTACAGGGACTGTCGGAGGCGCTGCACTTCGCCGAGCAGGCAGAATTGGATGTAGCAAAAGTGGTCGACGTGATATCAAAGGGAGCGGCCCAGTCTTGGCAGATGGAAAATCGTTCAGGGACCATGATTGCCGGTGAATTCGAGCACGGGTTTGCCGTTGACTGGATGCGGAAGGATCTGGGCATCTGCCTCGAGGAAGCGCGCAAGGTAAACGCTTCGCTGCCGGTGACGGCCCTGGTGGATCAGTTCTATGCAGATGTGCAGTCCATGGGCGGGAAACGCTGGGACACCTCATCTCTTATCCAGAGATTGAGAAAGTTCCGGTAACAGCAGACACCGGGGGTCAGATCAACGCGTTGATCTGACCCCAAGCCCAATCGATTTACTTTTTCTTGTCCTGTGGCTGCCACTTCCCGTTTACATACCACGCAGACCAGCCCGTCGCCTTGCCGTCCTTCTCGGACATGACGTACTGCTCCTTGCTCTTTCGGCTGTACCGAATCACCGTCGGATTGCCTTCAGGGTCACGCTCGGGCGCGTCCATCAGGTAATCGTATTTGGGATCAATTTCCTTGCGGTGCGGCTTGATTTCCATCACCAGCGGCGGCCGTGTCTCCCGGTTTTTCGGGAATTTACTGGCGGCCAGGAAAAGCCCTGACGCACCGTCCCGAAGAACGTAAGTGTCATCAACCTTCTGGCATTGCAGCTCCGGCATCGGCACCGGGTCCATCTTGGGTGGCGCAGGCTCGCCGTTTTTGAGGAGCTTGCGGGTGTTCTTGCACTCGGTGTTGGTGCAACCAAAATATTTGCCGAACCGACCGGTCTTCAACTGCATTTCAGAGCCGCATTTATCGCACTCCAACGTCGGGCCGTCGTAGCCCTTGATGCGGAAAGTGCCCTTCTCCACTTCGTAGCCGGAACAGTCCGGATTATTACCACACACGTGCAGCTTGCGGGTTTCGTCGATCAGGTAGCTGTCCATGGCGGTGCCGCACTTGGGACAGCGGCGCTTCTTGCGCAGCAGACGGGTTTCACCCTCACCCTCGACATCATCGTCAGCGCTGACAACCTCGTCACCGGACACCAGGTTAATGGTGGTCTTGCACCGCTCCTTCGGCGGCAACGAATAACCGGAGCACCCGAGGAACACGCCGGTGCTGGCCACTCGAATCTGCATATTACGGCCACAGCTTGGGCAGGGAATGTCCGTTTCCGTGGGCGTATTGGCACGCATGCCCCCGTCTTCGGCACTCTCGGCTTTTTCAAGCTGTTGGCGGAATCGGCCATAAAAATCGTTCAGAACTTTTTTCCACTCGACATCGCCCTCGGCGATCTCGTCGAGTTCGTCTTCCATCTTCGCGGTAAAATCGAAATCCATCAGATTCGGGAAAGATTCAGACAACCGCTCGGTGACGATCTCTCCCATCTTTTCTGCGTAGAAACGACGATTCTGGAGCCGCACATAGCCACGATCCTGAATCGTGGAAATAATCGAGGCGTAGGTCGAAGGCCGGCCAATGCCCTGTTTTTCAAGCTCTTTGACCAGACTGGCCTCAGTGTATCTGGGCGCGGGCTTGGTGAAGTGCTGGGTGGGGTCTAGCTTTTTCAGATCCAGAACTTCATCCACCTGGATATCTGGCAAGGCGATATCTTCGTCTTTCTTGGCAGCTTGTGGCGCTGCCTTCAGGAAACCGTCGAACTTGATGATCCGGCCACGAGTTCTCAGTTCGTAATCACCGTTAGCGACCACGATGGAGGTACTCAGGAACTCGGCATCGGACATCTGACAGGCTATGAACTGGCGCCAGATCAGGTCGTAGAGCTTTTCGGCATCTTTCTCAAGACCGCTGATGTCCGCCGGACGACGGCTGACTTCGGTGGGTCGAATGGCCTCATGGGCTTCCTGGGCACCTTCTTTACTGCCGTAGACACGGGGTTTCTCAGGCAGGTACTTGTCGCCGAACTGCTTCTGGATAAAACCGCGACAGCTGGTAATCGCATCCTGACTCAGGTTCGTTGAGTCAGTACGCATATACGTTATATAACCCGCCTCATAAAGACGCTGGGCTAGCATCATGGTCTTCTTGACGCTAAACCCCATCCGGTTACTGGCGGCCTGCTGCAGAGTCGAGGTAATGAACGGGGCAGACGGCCGTGAGCGTGTCGGCTTGTCCTCCCGCTTGGCAACCTTGAAGGTTCCTGCCTTCAGGCGGCTGACATGCTCGCTGCTTTGCTGTTCGTTAACCGGCCGGTAGGGCTTGTCGTCATGACGTGTGACCTCAAAGCGGACCGGCTGATCGGCCTTGGTCGACGCCAGATCGGCATGTAACTGCCAATATTCCTCGGGAACAAATTTCCGGATTTCACGTTCCCGCTCCACAATCAGCCGCACCGCGACCGACTGCACACGGCCGGCAGACAGGCCACGGGCAATCTTGGCCCACAGCAGTGGCGACACCATGTAACCCACGACCCGATCCAGGAAGCGCCGGGCCTGCTGGGCATTCACACGGTTGTTGTCGAGATTGCCGGGGTCCTTGAAGGCTTCCTGAATGGCACGCTTGGTGATTTCGTTAAACACCACACGCCGGTATTTCTCCGGTTCGCCGCCAATGGTCTGCTGAAGGTGCCAGGCGATGGCCTCCCCCTCGCGGTCCAAATCCGTTGCCAGATAAATATGATCTGCAGACTTGGCCAGGCGCTTGAGTTCGCTGACCACCTTTTCCTTGCCGGGAAGGATCTCGTAGCGGGCGCTCCAGTCCTGATCGGGGTCAACGCCCATGCGGGCCACCAGCTGCTCCCGGGCCTTGCGCTTTTTATGGGCGGCCTTTTCGTCCGGGCTCATCTTCCGGGTGGCGGCAGCCTGCCTGGCACGCTCCTTGGGATCGGACTGGGATCCACTGCCACTGACGGGAAGATCACGAATGTGCCCGACGCTCGATTTGACGATGAAGTCAGAGCCCAGGTACTTGTTGATGGTCTTCGCTTTCGCTGGTGACTCGACAATTACGAGACTTTTACCCATATCGGAGTTCTGTATCCTTGGCGATAAATCGGTCAATAAATCAGCAAACCGTAAACTCGCTGTAAAATCAGTCGGCTAGAAAACACACATGAGCCGCCATTCTGTATAGGCTCACTGTTTTACAGGGTCAAGAATAGCAAGACAACCCATTCTTTGGTTTCAATCCTGCTTTTTTTCACATTCGGGAACCCTGCGCGGGCGCCCTGCCTAAACAGAAAGACCCGGCATTTGCCGGGCCTTCTGAAACCGCGTAATGCAATCCGCTTGCCGGATTACAAACGCTCCCAGACCGTTGCAATGCCCTGGCCCAGGCCGATACACATGGTAGAAACACCAAGCTTACCGCCTTTGGCCTGCATCACGTTCAGCAGGGTTGTGGAGATACGTGCACCGGAGCAGCCCAGCGGATGGCCCAGGGCAATCGCACCGCCGTTCAGGTTCACTTTCTCTTCCATAACGCCCAGCAGTTTCAGGTCCTTGAGGACCGGCAGCGACTGGCCGGCAAAGGCTTCGTTCAGTTCCCAGAAGTCGATGTCTTCGACTTTCAGGCCTGCGCGTTTCAGAGCCTTCTTGGTGGCAGGAACCGGGCCATAGCCCATGATTGCGGGATCGCAACCGGCAACCGCCATGCTACGGATCTTGGCAATCGGCTTCAGCCCAAGGGCTTCGGCGCGCTCTGCAGACATCAGCACCATCGCAGCGGCACCGTCGGTCAGCTGGGAAGAGGTGCCCGCAGTCACGGTACCGTTTTTCGGATCAAATGCCGGCTTCAGCTGACCCAGGGACTCGGCAGTGGTCTCCGGACGAATAGTCTCGTCCTGCTCGATCAATACCTTGAAGCCATTCTCATCGTGACCTTCGATCGGCACGATTTCGTTCTTGAAACGGCCTTCAACCGTCGCTTCGTGGGCCAGGCGGTGAGACCGGGCGCCGAACTCATCCTGCTGCTCACGGGTAATACCGTGCATCTTGGCCAGCATCTCCGCAGTCAGGCCCATCATGTTGGAGGCCTTGGCGGAGTACTTGGACGCAGCCGGGTTATGGTCGAAGCCTTCAGTCATGGGGACGTGCCCCATGTGCTCGACACCACCCACAAAGAACACATCACCGTTGCCGGTCATGATCGCCTGCGCCGCAGTGTGAATCGCACTCATGGCGGAGCCACACAGACGGTTCACGGTCTGCGCCGCAGACTCGTGAGGAATGCGCGTCAGCAGGGAAATCTGACGCGCCACGTTGAAGCCCTGCTCCTTGGTCTGGTTTACACAGCCCCAGATAACATCTTCAACTTCTTTCGGGTCGAGCTTCGGGTTGCGCTCAAACAGTGCTTCGATCAGAGCGGCGGACAGAGTCTCTGCACGCACGTTCCGGAAACAACCGTTTTTGGCACGACCCATCGGAGTCCGCACGCAATCGACGACGACAACGTCTCTCGGATTAAGGCTCATAGATCTTTCTCCGTTCGGAAATCTCGTTCAGGGTTAGCCAAAGAACTTTTTGCCAGTCTTGGCCATTTCACGCAGCTTCTCGGTCGGATGATAAAGAGGACCAAGGTCTGCAAACTTGTCTGCCAGTTCGACGAACTTGTCTACACCCATGTCGTCGATATAGCGCAGGGCACCACCACGGAACGGCGGGAAGCCGATACCGAAAATCAGGCCCATGTCAGCATCTGCCGGATCTTCGACAATGCCGTCTTCCAGGCAGCGAACGGTTTCCAGGCACAGAGGAATCATCATACGGGCAATGATGTCTTCTTCGCTGAATTCGTTCTTACCCTGAACAACCGGCTCGAGCAGCTTGTAAGTCTCTTCGTCGACGACCTTCTTCTGCTTGCCCTTGCGGTCCAGTTCATACTTGTAGAAGCCCTTGTCGTTCTTCTGTCCGTAACGGTTGTTATCGAACATGACGTCAATGGCGGTTGTGCCTTCGTGCTTCATGCGATCCGGGAAGCCGTCTGCCATCACTTCACCGGCGTGCTTACCGGTATCCATGCCGACAACGTCCAGCAGATAGGCGGGGCCCATCGGCCAGCCAAACTTCTCCATGACCTTGTCAACGTGCTGGAAGTCAGCACCGTCACGCACCAGGCCGATAAAGCCGCCGAAGTACGGGAACAGAACGCGGTTTACCAGGAAGCCCGGGCAATCATTTACAACGATCGGGGTCTTGCCCATCGCCTTGGCATAGGCCACGGTGGTGGCAATCGCGCGATCAGACGTCTTCTCACCACGAATCACCTCAACCAGCGGCATCATGTGCACCGGGTTGAAGAAATGCATGCCACAGAAGTTTTCCGGACGCTTCAGGTTTTTAGCCAGCAAGTCGATGGAAATCGTGGAGGTGTTGGAAGTCAGGATGGTGTCTTCACGAACCGCATCTTCGGTCTCGCGCAGAACGGCATCTTTCACCTTCGGGTTCTCAACAACGGCTTCAACCACCAGGTCGACGTTCTTGAAATCGCCATAGTTGAGGGTCGGCGTGATGCTGTTGAGCACGTCGGCCATCTGATCGGGCTTCATCTTGCCCTTTTCAACACGTTTGGACAGAAGCTTCTTGGCTTCTTTCAGTCCCAGGGCGATACCGTCCTGGTTGATGTCCTTCATGATGATAGGCGTACCCTTCAGGGCAGACTGGAAAGCGACGCCACCGCCCATGATACCGGCGCCCAGAACGGCAGCCAGATTCACGTCATTGGCTTCTTTTTCCCAGGCCTTGGCTTTCTTCTTCAGCTCCTGATCGTTCAGGAACAGGCCAACCAGACAAGCTGCAACGTTGGTCTTGGCCATCTTGGCGAAGCCTTTGGCTTCCACTTCGATCGCCTTGTCGCGGGTCATGCCGGCATGCTTCTGCATAACCTTGATGGCCTCAACCGGCGCCGGGTAGTTCTTGCCAGCCTTGCCGGCCACGAACGCCTTGGAGATCTCGAATGCCATCATGCTTTCCATGGCATTGAGCTTGATCTTGCCTTTCTTTTCTTCGCGGCGGGCTTCGTGATCGAGCTTGCCTTCGTTGCACTGGTTGATAATGGCAACAGCAGCGTCGACCAGCTTGTCGGACTCGACAACAGCATCGACCGCACCGACTTTCAGCGCGACATCAGCACGGTTCTCGGTGCCACCACTGATCCATTCAACGGCATTGTCGACGCCCACCAGACGGGACAGGCGCACAGTACCGCCAAACCCCGGGAAAATACCGAGCTTCACTTCCGGAAGACCCACCTTGGCCTTCTTGTCCATAACCCGGTAGTCGGTTGCCAGGCACATCTCGAAACCACCACCCAGCGCCATACCGTTGATTGCGGTAACCGTCGGGAACGGCAGGTCTTCAACGGCGTTGAAGACTTCATTGGCCTTGAGGTTGTTGGCTACCAGATCCTCTTCCGAGCCCGCAAACAGCTCGGTAAATTCGGTAATATCGGCACCAACAATGAAGCTGTCCTTGGAGCTGGTTACTACCAGACCCTTCAGGTTCTTCTGCGCTTTAAGTGCGTCAGTCGCGGCGCGGAGCTCTTCAATAGTAAGACGGTTGAACTTGTTTACTGACTCGCCCTGCAAGTCGAAGTTCAACTGAGCGATCCCGCCTTCGATCTCTTTAACCGTGATGGCTTTACCTTCGTAAATCATCAACTGATCTCCAGTCTGTGTTTGGAACTGCTTCCAGCCGCAGGGTGCTTTCGATTCACCGGCACGGCTGTTTGTGCAGCGAGATTTCGGTCACTGCCCGATCATCCGATCCAAAAATTCATACAGTCGTTTGAATCGTGAGGGCACACGATGAAAAAAAACGGCGCATTTGTCAATTTGTTTCTTTCGGAAGGGTTGCAAAAGTCCCCAAGAAGACGGGGGCAACCGAAGAAAATTGGAGCGGAATTGTTATGTTTCAGCGGGCTGGAAGCCACTGCTCAGGAAAAACCGGAACTTCGTCACGCAAATTTCATAGTTATTTACATTTACCGGCACGAACGTCGCCAAAACTGCTTGATTGGCCGACCCAGTTACTTTACCTTCGATCTACGACTTTGGTCCACAATAATAAAACCGCATTACGGAGACCCATCCGATGAAAGACGCTAACCTGCGGATACGTTCCCTCGTAGCCGCGCTTATTCTTCTTGCACTGACGTCCATGGGTGCCCGCGCCCAGGAAAGCGCCGACGGATTTCTCTCCGACCTGCACAATTTCCGGGTCAGCAACTACATGGCTCTTGATGCCTACTATCGCTTCAGTGGAACAGGCGACACCGACACCCTGAACGAGATCGTTCAAGGCATCAACTCGGCGAACGATTCCATGAACTCTGTCGCTGGCAGCGATGCCGGGGTGCTGTCTGCCGATGAAATCGAAGTGCTCAACCAGGAGTTTGACAAGTTCAAGAGCCTGATGCGTGACAATATCAATGATGTGCGCAATCAGGGCTATCCCGACCTGCGCCTGGTCTCGGATATGGCCAACCAGGCGCTGACCATGAACGAAAAAGCCACCGAGCTGTACCGGGCAGCCCAGGAAAGCTCCCAGACCGAGACAGACCAAAGGCTGGAAGCGGCTCGTTCAGCTGCCGTGAAAATGGCCCAGATGATGGCCAAGTACTCGGTGAGGACCAACTCTTCCGTGGCCCAGACCTTCCAGGGCTCATCCACGGAGAAATCTCTGGATGAGCAGGCCCGGGAACTGGACGAACTTCTTGCCTCGGTCATGCAGGGTGAGGGAACGCCGGAGCTGAAAGCTGCGCTGGACGATATTTCCTCCAAGTGGCAGTTCATTCGCGGATCCTACATTAACTACAACGAGAACAACGTCGGCTTTGTGATTGATCGGTACTCCAAGGGTATCCTGAGGGGCCTGGCCACCACCATCGAGCTTCTCCAGGGTAACGCCTGATCCTCCTCCCCGGCTTTTCCGGCAGGCCTAATTGCCTGCCGGAAAAGCGTTTTTCTCTCTCCTTTATTGATACCCGTCAGTTTGGCGCTACACTTTCCCGACCGGATTTAAGGTACTATCCTCAGAACATTACCCCGTGTGCGAAGGAGCGATACGATGTCTGCCTACAAGAAGATGCTTGTTGCCATTGACCTTACCGAGGAGGCCCCACAGGTACTGGATAAGGCCAAAGCCCTGAGCGAGGCTCACGGTTCAGAGCTGATGCTGGTTCATGTGGTTGAGCCGGTTGGCTACGCCTATGGCGGCGATATTCCGATGGACCTGACCGAGCTTCAGGACCAGCTCGACAAAGCGGCCCGCGAGCAACTGGGCGCCTACGGCGATCAATACGGCGTGGCCAGGAACAATCAAGTGGTTACGGTGGGGCGACCGGAGTCGGAAATCCACAGGCTTGCCAAGGAGCAGGACGTGGATCTGGTCATTGTCGGCAGTCACGGACGCAAGGGCTTCCAGCTTTTGCTGGGCTCAACCGCAAACGGCGTCTTGCATGGCACTGAATGCGATGTGCTCGCGGTCCGTATTCACTGAATGTGGAACAACAAGCCCGGGTCCTGACCCGGGCTTTCTGTGAAAGAAAGGGCCCGTCAGCCCCCCTCCCCGCCCATTTTTGCCTCAAGTTTGCGCAGTTGGCTTTCGAGGGAAAAGCTGACGCTCGATGCCATCGAGAAAAAGTTCAGTAACGCCTTCAGATTACTGTCACCCTTACAGACCGAGTGAATACGCTGCCAGAGGGCTTGATTGACCAGCTGCAACCTCTGGTTCCTTTCCACAAGCCCCTTCAGGTCCCAGTCTGGAGTCTGATGATTCCGCTTTGCGAAGTATTGTTGCAAGAGATAGTGGGAAACACTGCGCATAATGAATTCATCGGTATTGGCAAAGGGCAGATGATGAACGGCCATCGGCTTGAGCTCTGACAATACCGGACATCCACTGGTGGCCATTTTAAGGCCAAGCAGTGACCGGAGCGCCTCCTCCAGTGCAGTCTGTTTCACATAGCTGCGACGCTCGTCCGTTACTTTCACCTCAACCTTCTGGTAGGCATCTTCATCCCGAAACGCGTCAACCACCGGCAGTATTTCGGTTGCCGCAGGGCAATGGGGGGACTCCTGGGCCTTCAGTGGGCAGTTGCTACACTGGCAATGCTCAAGTCTGGTCCATGAGGGCAAGGGACCTGACGGCCTGGACGGTTTGTCGGTAACCTTGAACTCGACGGTGCGGCCGTCCTGAAATCTGAAATCGTAATTTACATTCATTGATTTGCCTGTTCTTCCAGCTCCATCCACCGCTCGATCACCTTCTCCAGACGGTTTTCCTTTTCCGTCAACGCCTCCAGAGTGGCCGAGACTTCATCCGGTGGGCCTGAATAAAAATCAGCCTGGGAAATTTTCTCCTGCAGGCTGGCGACTTCCTGCTCAAGCGCTTCAATCTGCCCCGGCAACTGTTCCAGCTCGAGCTTGAGCTTGTAACTCAGTTTGACGGGCTTGCTGTTTCCAGCCTGCGCCCCTGTTTTTACGTTCTCTACGGCTTTCTGTTCACCTCCCCTGCCCGTTTCCCTGGAGGATTTCGTGGTTTTGTCCTGCTTGTCCGGCCGATTGCCCGTTGCTTCCGACGGAAAACAGCCGCCCTGACGGCGCCAATCGGTGTAGCCCCCGACAAACTCACGCACTTTGCCCGATCCGTCCAGGAAAACCGTTTCGGTGATCACATTATCAAGAAACTCACGGTCGTGACTGATCACGATCACGGTACCGGCAAATTCCGCCAATTGTTCTTCCAACAACTCCAGCGTTTCCACATCCAGGTCATTGGTTGGCTCGTCGAGCACCAGGATATTGGCTGGCTTGCTGAACAGCTTTGCCAGCAGCAGCCTTGCTCGCTCACCGCCAGAGAAGACACTGACCGGGGATCTCGCCCGCTCCGGGGTAAACAGAAATTCCTGCAAATAGCCAAGCACATGCTTGCTCTGACCATTGATGTCGATGAACTCCCGGCCCTCGGACAGGTTGTCCAGTGCGTTCCGGGTCAGATCCAGTTCACCACGCAGTTGATCGAAATAGGCCACCTGCAGATTGGTACCCAGACGAACAGAACCCTCGGTTGGTTCCAGATCTCCGAGCAAAAGACGAACCAGTGTGGTTTTGCCCGTGCCGTTCTCACCAACGAGCCCGATTTTGTCGCCCCGGAGGATGGTAAGATTCATATCCCGGATAACCGGGGTACCATCCGGGTAGGCGAAGCCGGCATCCCGGGTCTCAACCACCAGTTTGCCCGAACGTGCCGCGTCCTCAACCGCAAAGCTTGCTGTCCCACCCCGAACTCGCCGCTGCCGGTGCTCCTCGCGCATGGCTTTCAGGGCTCGAACCCGGCCCATATTGCGGGTCCTGCGGGCCTTGATACCCTGACGAATCCAGGCCTCTTCCTGCTTCAGTCTTTTATCAAACAACGCGTTTTGGCGCTCTTCCTCTTCCAGCGCTTTCTCTTTCAGGTCCAGGTAACGATCGTAGGTAGCGGCAAAGCTCACCAGTTTGCCCCGGTCAAGCTCGACGATCCGGGTCGCCATTCGGCGGATAAACGCGCGATCGTGGCTGACAAACAGCATGGCACCACGGAACTGACCCAGTGCTTCTTCCAGCCAGGCGATGGCGGGAACATCCAGATGGTTGGTCGGCTCGTCCAGCAACAGGATATCCGGATCGGCCACCAGCGCCTTCGCAAGCAGAACCCGACGCTGCCATCCTCCAGACAGGGTATTCAGAGTCTGGTCCGGATCAATGCCGTACTGGCCAAGGATGGTGGTAACCTTTTGGTCGAGGCGCCAACCGTCCAGGGCCTCCAGGCGTTCCTGAACCTTCATCAACCGGTCCAGGCTGGCCTCATCGGCCTGCTGGGAAAGCTGATGAAAGTCCGCCAATAATTTACCGGTTTCCGGAAACGCACCGGCAACAACCTCGTACGCGGTGCGGGTATCTTCAGACGGCAAATTCTGGGGCAGCACTGCCAGTACAGCACCGTCATCCAGGCGCACCACGCCCCCATCTGGTACCACTTCCCCGCTGACAATCTTGAGCAGAGTCGACTTGCCCTCGCCGTTCCGGCCCAGCAAACACACGCGCTCGCCGGCGTCGATAACCAGCGAGGCCTGGTCCAGAAGCGGGTGCATTCCATAAGCCAGGGAAACTGAGTCCAGGGTTAACAGTGGCACGTTTGGTGTTACTCCGATTTGTTGACAGTGACGGGATCACCCACCCGGATACTTCCGGGTGATTCATGAATGGCATTCTGGCCGAAGATGACGCCTTCCCGGGTTCTGCGGTACCCGGACAGGGTCCTGAGAGGCTGCAGAGCTGCGTCCTTTACCCCGGTTGCGGGATCCACGGTCGTCATGACACAGCGAGAACAGGGCTTGACGATGCTCAGGCGATTGTCACCAATGGTCAACCCCAGCCAATGATCCTCGTCCCAGGGGGCGGCCCCCTCAATCACGATATTGGGACGAAACCGGCGCATCTCCGCAGGCTCATCGAGTCGACTGTTAAGCTCTGCCAGCGAGGCGGTATTGGTTACCAGAAAGGGAAAACCGTCGGCGAAACCTACCCTCCGGTACTCATCCACCCGACCAGCATCAACACGGCGAAACGAGCTGTCTGGCATATAGACAAGTCGAACGGGCTTGCCGCAGAACCGGCTGAGGGCGTCGTTCGCCTCCTGCAAGCCGATCCTCGCCTTTACCCAGTCTCGCCAGACCAGGACCCGAACCTCGTCATCAGATGCCGTCAGGGTAAACTCACCCTCACCAGGAATGCCGAGTGTGACCTGACCAGCCTCCAGTCGGGTGCCTACCCTCGCCAGCTCCGGATGCTCCCTCTGGGTGACAAACCGGCGTTCGTCATCGACGATCATCCAGCGCCTGTCTCCTACCGGCCCGAAATCATCGGTGTCAAAGTGGGCCACTTCTATACCGGACAGTGATTTTACGGGGTATACGAACAGCGAATGGACCTTCATGGCAGGCAGCCTCCCCCAGAGAATCAGGATTCAAAACAGGCTGCTGAGTATACCTGACCACACGCCATGGCGCCGAGTTTGTGGTGCCCGTAAACGAAAAAACCCGGTCCTTTTCAGGACCGGGTTTTCTGAATCTGGAGCGGGAAACGAGATTCGAACTCGCGACCCCAACCTTGGCAAGGTTGTGCTCTACCAACTGAGCTATTCCCGCAATGCTGATCGGCTGTAACCGACAACGGAGGCGTATTCTACGGATCCCGACGGAACCGTCAACCACTTTTTTTCAGGTTTTTCTCAAGCCAATCATTCGGTCATTCATTCCATTGCATCTTCGGGCAAGATTTTCATTCAAGCTCAGTCCCGGTGGGCACCGGTTACTGACCAAAGCGGGGCCCACCTTCAAGGTACGCTTGCTCTTCCGGCGTCGATGTTCTGCCCAACGCCCTGTTTCGATGAGGGAAACGACCGAATTCCTGAATGATGGCCCGATGATCCCGAGCGGACTGAAGGAAACTGGCCATGAAATCCGCAAGAATGCCCTCGGTAGACCGGGCCAGCTGCTCGTAACATTCCACAGACGTGTCCTGATCGTCCTTGAGCTCGGAATGCTGCAGTGGCATGTAAAGAAAGGCCCTGTGAACCGGCGCAAGCATCATGTCCTGCCCCTTCTGCATCGCTTGCCGACAGAGCTTCCTGGCCTGGCGGTCCTGATCAAACGCCATGGCCGCGCCGCGAAAGATATTCCTGGAGAACTGATCCAGGAGGATGATCTCGGCCAGAATGCCCCCGGCCTCGCGCCGCCAGTGGTCCAGCCCCTGCTCCGAGGCGAACAGAACCATGGACAAAAACCGCCGGCGGATCTCCTGATCGAACCTGCGATCCGACCGGAACCATTTGTTCCGATGATCACTATCCGGAAGGCCATGTTCATCAAGTTCGCCAAACCAGAAATCCAGAATCTCTTTCCAATCGAACATTCAGCGTCACCCTGTTACTTTATAGACTGTCAGGCTCAATACGTGGCTGGCACACCCGACTTACGACAGGCCCCATCAAATTGACCATTTCAGGAGAGGCAATGAACAGCCCCCGAATTATTCTGTTGGCACATGGAAGCAGTGACAAGCGCTGGTGTGAAACCTTCGAACAACTCGCTGAGCCAACCCTCCAGTCTGTCGAGAACGCGCGCGTCGCCTACATGGAACTCGCTGAACCCTCCATGGATACGGTTATCAAAGAGGGCGTGGCCGAAGGCGCCTCCCACTTTACCATCGTCCCCCTTTTTCTCGCAGCCGGGCGCCATCTTCGCAAGGATGTGCCGGCAATGATCGAAGAACTCGAAAAAACCTATGACACCAGCATCCAGCTTGCGCCACCCATCGGAGAAAATCCTCTTCTGGGGCAAGCCATTCGGGATGTTGTTATGCTTCAACTGGAACAGACGCCGGCCTGAGCCGGATTCGCTTGCAACCGGTTCGGGTGCCACCAGGCTACAGGAGTAACTACTATGCCAAAAAGGATTCTTATTACCGGCGGTACCGGATTTATCGGCCATGTCCTCTGCCGTGAACTTCTGGCACGGGGCCACGAGCTTGCGGTCTTTAGCCGACAACCTGCAGAAAGCGTCAAATCCAGTTGCGGCCGGGTCGAGGCCGTTCGCGATCTCAAGCAACTTCGCGCCCACCCGGGTTTTGATGCGGTGATCAATCTGGCCGGAGAAGGCATCGCGGATAAACGTTGGTCCGAGTCCAGAAAGCAGGAACTCCGTGACAGCCGGATAGGCGTCACCGAAACGCTTGTGGAGGTAATCCGCAGTTGGGAGCAGCCTCCGGAAGTTGTCGTATCTGGTTCGGCCGTGGGTTTTTATGGCGATCAGGGTGCCGCGATGGTAACCGAAGACACCAGCCCCCAGGACGAGTTCACCCACCGCCTTTGCCGGGACTGGGAAAACGCGGCGAAGCCCCTCACCGATGATGGTGTCAGAGTATGCTTCTCCCGAACCGGGGTAGTCGCGGGTTCCGGCGGCGGCTTCCTTGAGCGGATGATACTGCCCTTCAAGCTGGGCCTCGGTGGACGCATTGGCAGCGGCACTCAGTACATGCCCTGGGTCCACAGAGACGATGTTGTCGGCGCCCTGATCTGGATGATGGAAACCGCCGATGCGTCCGGCCCGTTCAATGTGGTTAGCCCCAACCCGGCCACCAACGCAGAATTCACCCGAAGCCTGGGAAAGGTTCTGCACCGCCCCACGCTCTTTCCAGTGCCGGCACCCGTGCTTAAAGTGGCTCTGGGTGAGATGGCCCGCCTGCTGCTTACCGGGCAAAAAGCGGTTCCCGAGAAACTGACGAAGCAAGGGTTCCGGTTCCGGCTTCCTGATCTCGACCAGGCACTGTCGCAATCCGTTGCTCCGGGATCAGCCAGGTGAAACCGCTCCGCTCGTGCCTGGCTGGCGCCCTGCTTCTGGCGTCGTCAGCTGCGTGGACCAGTGAAAGCGCATCGCAAAGCTATGAGTCCTGCAGCGTAATCACCAGTGAGTACCTGACCGTCCTGCAACTGGCCAGCCGGGGCCTCAATGCCGAGGCGCTGAAGCAAAGCCTTCCGGGAATCAGTTCCAAAGCGAAGCAAAGAGTGGAAACACTCGTTGGAATGGCACAACAACGAGGAATAGCGGAGGCATACTCCGCCGTTCATTCTGAGTACGCCCGTTGCGCGAAAAAGGTCTTTGATCAACGGGGGCTACCCGCTGAGGGCACTCGAGAAGCGCACTTCCACTATTGTGCAGGCGAAAACAAGGTCCGGTATGAAATTATTCTGGCCGCCGCTATCGGGGCAGAAGAACAGGAGGTTATCGATCAGGTGCGCCCGGTTCACAGGGACGCAGCTGAAGCAATCTTCGCGATGAACGAGCAAACCAGCCCCGAAGCCATGCTTGATCAACTGGCAACCGAGCTGAAGGAGTGTATCAGTCAGCGCCCCTGACTTTTTTCAAAAAAGGCGTTGACACTCCCCCGAGCCTTACTTAATATACGCGCCACCTCGACGAGGCAAGGTGTTGAAAACGTTGCGTCCCCTTCGTCTAGTGGCCTAGGACTCCGCCCTTTCACGGCGGCAACAGGGGTTCGAACCCCCTAGGGGACGCCAATTTTTTCCCTTGATGTTATAGGGAAACCTCAGTTTCCCAATCGCATCAGACCGGCTTCTGACCGTGTTTCCCCTCCTTTGTGCCCTGGTGTCCGTGCTCCTTCTGATCTTTCATCACGAAGATGCCAACACCCACGAAAAAGCCAACCATCAGCAGTACAGTGGCAATACCCGCGATTACAACGGCGTCCATATACATTTTGTTTCTCCTTCCGGCAATTAACTTGATTAAACTCAGGTTACGCCCGGCACGCCTGCTCGGTATTGATCCAGGTCAACGGAATAGTTGCGGCTGAAGTAGGCATAAATACTGAACCACAACACATTTCCTTCGGTTTTTCCTGCATTTGCAAGGCATTTGAAAGAAACTGCTGCTATAGTCGGGAACAATGGAAGTGTCCGATCTCCTAACCGGTCTGGGTGGCTGAAGTTCAAGACATGCCAAAACTGTCGACGCGTCTGCAACGTTTTCGCACAGGCTCTCCCCTGTCTTTCAGGCTGCTGGCCTGGATCCTTCTGTTCAGCTCTGCCTTCACCCTTGTGGCGTCCGCCATCCAGATCTATTCCGACTATCGTAAAGATCTCTCGCAGATTGATAATCGCATGCAGGTCGTTGAAGCGGGCTATGCATCCAGCCTGGCCCGAAGTCTGTGGGCGCTTGATCAGAAACTGCTGCAAACCCAGATGGAGGGCATTCTCAGCCTGCCCGATGTGGTCCACCTGCGGCTACGTATAGAACCGGATTCCGAGCTCGTTATGGGCGATATTCCCAGGGAGGCAACAACCACCTCCCACAGCTTTAACCTGGTTCACCAGGGCGATGAAATGTTCAAGCTGGGGGAGTTGACCGTTACCGCAGACCTGGACCGGGTTTACGATGAGCTGAAAAGGAAGGTGGGGGTCATCCTGCTGACCCAGTTTTTAAAGACGTTCTTTGTGTCGATACTGATCATCTGGATCTTCCAGCATTTCGTGGCACGCCATCTGACCACCATGGCGAACTATGCCCGCGATTTCTCGCTCAAAACAAACTCCAGCCCCCTCACCCTTGATCGTCCCAATACGCCATCGAACCGCAACGATGAACTCGGCCGGGTCACCGACGCCATCAACCAGATGCGCGAGCGACTGAATGCAGATATGGAACGGCAACAGAAAGACGCGGCGGAAATCCGGAAGTTCTCCAAGGCCATCGAACAAAGCCCGTCATCGGTTCTGATCTGCGACCGGCAATGGCGCATCGAATTTGCCAACCAGAAATTCACCCAACTGACCGGTTACGAAGCTGCCTCTATTATTGGCAAACACCCCGGCTCTCTCGGGGCGAACGATATTGAAAATCGAGAGAGCCGTCACCTGTGGCAATCCATTCGCCTGCAGGTTCAGCGTGTCGGGGTATGGCAGGGTGAAGTGAACAGCGTGCGCCGGAACGGAGAGCGATTCTGGGAACAACTGATAGTGACACCCATCAAGGATGAATCCGGCGGCACCACCGGATACCTTATTCTCGGTGAGGATATCAGCATCCGAAAACGTTACGAGCAGCAGCTGTTGCGCCAGGCCAACTACGATATCCTGACCGGGCTGCCCAACCGGATGCTGGCCCTGGACCGACTGAAACTGGCACTTGCCCAGGCGCGTCGCGAAAGCACGCTTGTCGGCGTGATGTTCCTGGACCTCGACAACTTCAAGCACATCAACGACACTCTCGGCCACGACGCCGGCGACAACCTGCTGATTGAAGCGGCTCGCCGGATTTCCAGCTGTCTTCGGGGTACCAGCACCGTAGCCCGCCTGGGGGGTGATGAATTTCTGGTGATCCTGCCCGGCCTGACCGGCCCGGAAGCTTCTTCACAGGTCGCTGAACGCATCCTCAAGACCTTTGCGCCACCCTACATACTGAATGGCCAGGAAGTGTTCGTAACCACCAGTATCGGGATCTCGATTTTCCCGACCGATTCTGACAACAGTGGCACACTGCTGCAGCACGCCGACGCGGCCATGTACCAGGCCAAGCACAAGGGCAAGAGTTCCTTTGCGCATTTTGCACCGGAAATGACTGAGGTCTCTCACGAGCGCCTGAAGATGGAATCCAGCATGCGCCGGGCGCTGGAGCTGAACGAATTCGAGCTCTATTTCCAGCCCATCGTCAACACCGACTCGGGTACGCTTTGCTCGGTCGAAGCCCTGCTGCGCTGGAACAATCCGGCCATGGGCATGGTTATGCCCGATCGCTTCATTCCCCTGGCGGAGGAAACCGGCCTGATCACGCCCATCGGCGAATGGGTTCTCGAGGAGGCCTGTCGGGCCGCTGTAGGCTGGAAACAGGCCATTGGAAAAGATATTGGCATTTCCGTGAATGTTTCGCCTCGCCAGTTCCGGGATCCCGGCTTTACCGACGCCGTGATGCACGCCCTCTCGGCCAGCGGCCTGGCACCCGAGCAGCTGGAGCTTGAGATTACCGAACGCCTGATTCTGGACAACTCCATTGAAACCGCCGAGATCCTGCGCCAACTCGATAAGGCCGGGATACGGTTGTCCGTCGACGATTTTGGTACCGGCTACTCAGCGCTGAGCTATCTGAAGAGCTACCCGTTTGATACCCTGAAAATCGACAAATCCTTTGTCCAGGATGTTATGAAGGAGCCCGAGGATGCGTCCCTTGTCAGGGCCATCATCAACATGGCCCATAGCCTGGGCCTGCGAGTGATCGCCGAAGGGGTGGAAGAGGAAGCCCAGACCCATTTCCTGAAAAAGGAAGGCTGCGATTTTTCCCAGGGCTATTTCTACAGTCGCCCCCTGCCGGCGCCGGATTTCGAGGCCTGGCTGGCCAACAATCATCGTGTATAGATTGCAAACCGTCGGAACCCCTTTTCCATGGAAGATACCCTACTTGTCGTCAACTGCGGCAGCTCATCCCTGAAACTTGCACTATTTGACGGCCAGTATCGAAAACTGGCGTCGGCTCTGGCTGAACGTCTTGGCCAGAATGATGCGTTTGCCAGGGTTGAGAACCGCAACGAAGCAATCGACCTGAAACCCGGTGCCGGCCACGATCAGGCGTTGGAAGCACTGGTCAGTGCCTTCAGGGACCAGGGATTGATGGCATCGTCCCCAAAAGCCATCGGGCACCGGGTTGTTCATGGTGGCGAGACCTTCCGGGAAGCGGTGCTTATTGATGACGACGTCATCCGTGCCATTGATAGCTGCGCTGGCCTGGCGCCCCTGCACAATCCGGTCAACCTGTCCGGGATTCGCGCCACGCTGGCTCAGTTTCCGGAGGTCCCACAAGCGGCAGTTTTCGATACCGCCTTTCACCAGACCCTGCCCAAACGGGCATTCCTCTATGCGTTACCGGCAGCGTGGTATCGCGATTGGGGGATTCGCCGTTACGGATTCCACGGCACCAGTCATGCCTTTATGGCCGCCGAAGCCGCCCGCTTGCTGGGTAAAACACCGGCAACCACCTCCGTCATCTCGGCCCATCTGGGCAATGGTTGCAGTATTACCGCTATCCGGGACGGAATCAGTGTGGATACCAGCATGGGCCTGACACCACTGGAAGGTCTGGTGATGGGAACCCGCAGTGGCGACGTCGATCCGGGCCTGTTCGATTTCCTCCGCAGCAAAGGTATCCCGGCCGAAGAAGTCCATCGGGTCCTGAACCAGGAAAGCGGCCTGTTTGGCTTGTCTGGGCAGACCAATGACATGCGCTCCTTATGCGAACTTGCAGACCATGGCCACGAACCATCCCGAACTGCCATTGATGTTTTCTGTTTCCGTCTGGCCCGGTACGTCGGTGCCATGATGGCATCCCTGAATCACCTGGACGCGCTCGTTTTCACCGGGGGTATTGGAGAAAACAGCGCCCGTATCAGACAGGAAACCATCAACCACCTCCACCTCATGGGATTTGAGCTCAGTACAGACCTCAACAAACACCATGGCGAATTCAGTGACGGCCGGATCGAGAGCACCGACTCCAGGTTCCCGGTGCTGGTAATTCCCACCAATGAGGAACTGGTCATCGCCAGGGAGGCATCACGGCTTGCCGGCCCAATAGACCCGGCCTGACCCATTCGCAACATCAGGAATACCAACATGGCAAAGAGTCTCTTTTTTGCACCCACATCCATGGACTCAGGGCTTACTTCCGTTTGCCTCGGCCTGCTGCGCGCCCTCGAAAGAGTGGGCGTGAGTGTCGGTTTCTACAAACCTTTCTGCCAGTCCGTCCATCGCGCCGAATCCATGCACAATGCCGGTCAGGACTCGTCCGTGGCTTTCGTGCGAGCCAGCAGCCACCTGAACCCGCCGGACCCGATTCCGCTCAAAGAAGCCCAGCAACTCCTCAACAGGGGCAAAGCCGATTACCTTCTCGAGACGGTGGTTGGCGAATACCAGAAGGTTGCCAGAGAGGTGGATGTGGTGATCATAGAGGGCCTGGTGCCAGACCGCAGCGAAGCCTATATTGCCAGACTGAACGTAGAGGTCGCCCGCAACCTCGGTTCTGAGGTCATCCTCGTGAGCACACCCAAAAATCTGGACGCCCGGCAACTGGATGAGGAGCTTGATTTCTCATCCCGCCTGTTTGCCAGCCCGGGCGATCCGGATGTCATTGGCGTTATCCTGAATAAGGTCGGGGAACCTGAGCAGGCCAGGCTTGAACCGCGCTCCAACAGCAACCACCCGGCCCCGGCCAACATTGATTATCAAAGCCAATGCAACGTGTTCCGCGAAGGCCGGTTTCGCCTGATCGCCGAGATTCCCTGGCAGCCCGAGCTGCTCGCGCCCAGAGTTTCCGATATCGCCAGGGAGCTGGGGCTGCCGGTTCTCAACGAGGGCCAGATGCATTCCCGACGGGTTCAGAAGGTATCGGTGTGCGCCCGAAGCATTCGCAACATGACCGAGACCCTGAGACCGGGCACCCTGATGGTGACTCCGGGCGACCGTGAAGACATTGTGGTCACTACGGCGGTTGCCGCTCTTAATGGCGTACCACTGGCGGGCCTGATGCTCACCGGTGGCCTGATGCCCGACCAGCGCGTGATCGACCTGTGCCACAGGGCACTGGAGACCGGCCTGCCGGTGCTCGGGTCCGATGCCAATACCTACGAGACGGCGCACATGCTGGCCAATCTGTCGTCGGCCATCCCCCTCGACGATCCCAACCGGATCGAAAAGGCAATGGAAGCCGTTGCCACCCGTATAGACACAGACTGGTTGCAGCAGCACCTCAAGGTTGCGCGGCAGGACAGGCTTTCTCCTCCGGCATTCCGGTACCAGCTGTCTGAACGCGCCCGGGCAGCGAACAAACGCATCGTTTTGCCTGAAGGCAGCGAACCGCGAACCGTGCAGGCAGCCATCATCTGTCATCAACGCAAGCTGGCACGATGCGCCCTGATTGGCAATGCGTCTGAGATTCGGCGGGTTGCGGATTCCCAGGATCTGGAGCTGCCCGAGGATATCGAAATCATCGATCCTGCAGAGGTGCGCCAGCGCTATATCGACCCGATGGTGGAACTGCGCAAACACAAGGGTCTGACCCCGGAAATGGCCGAAGCGATGCTGGAGGACAACGTTGTCCTGGGTACCATGATGGTTGCTCTGGATGAAGCCGATGGTCTGGTGTCGGGCGCCATTCACACCACCGCTAACACAGTTCGCCCTGCCCTTCAGCTGATCAAGACCCATGATCATGCCAGGGTTGTGTCTTCCGTGTTCTTCATGCTGCTTCCCCAACAGGTGGTGGTCTACGGGGACTGCGCCATTAATCCTGACCCCAATGCCGAGGAACTGGCAGACATCGCTATTCAGAGCGCCGAATCGGCCGAAGCCTTCGGGATCGAGCCGCTGGTTGCCATGATCAGTTACAGCACCGGCGAGTCAGGCAGTGGTCAGGATGTCGACAAGGTGAGAGAAGCTACCAGGATTGCCCGTGAACGCAGGCCAGATCTTCTGATAGACGGACCGCTGCAATACGATGCTGCGGCTATTGAGAGTGTCGCCAGGAGTAAGGCCCCGGACAGCAAGGTTGCCGGAAAGGCGACGGTCTTCGTATTCCCGGATCTGAATACCGGCAACACCACCTACAAGGCGGTTCAGCGAAGTGCCAATGTGGTCAGTATCGGCCCGATGCTCCAGGGCTTGCGCAAGCCGGTCAACGATCTGTCCCGGGGTGCATTGGTAGAGGATATTGTCTTTACCGTTGCCCTCACCGCAGTACAGGCGAAACAGGTTGAAAGCACCGGGGCGGGCTGAAGCCAGCCCCGGCATTTGAATCAGCGCTTGAGGCTCTTCTGGCGCTGCTTCTTGGGGCGGCGCCCCTGTTTGGCGTCGTTGTCCTTCTTTACCTTCTGGCGCGGCGTCAGACGATCTACTTTGCCAGCGAAAGGATTCTCACCTGATTTGAATTCAAAACGGATCGGCGACCCTGTTACTTTCAGGACTTTTCGGAAGGTGTTTTCCAGGTAACGCTTGTACGCGCCCGGCAGTGAATCCACCTGATTACCGTGGACCACGATCACCGGCGGATTGGAGCCACCCTGGTGGGCATAACGCAGCTTGATCCGGCGGCCATGCACCATGGGAGGCTGATGCTGGGCAATGGCATCCTGCAGAATGGCGGTCAGGCGATTCGTGGGCCACTTGGCCATAGCGGACTCGTAGCACGCCTGCACGGATTCATACATCACACCCACACCGGAACCGTGAAGTGCGGAGATGTAGTGCTTGTCGGCGTAATCCAGGAAGTCGAGACGGCGCTGAACCTGCTCTTTCACCCGGGCACGGTCTTCAGGGTCCATACCGTCCCACTTGTTGACGGCGATGACCAATGACCGGCCGGCATCCAGGACAAATCCGATCAGGTGAAGATCCTGGTCTACCAGACCTTCGCGGGCATCAATCACCAGAATCACGACATGGGCGTCATCAATCGCCTGCAGCGTCTTGATGATAGAGAACTTTTCGACCACCTCACTGACGTTCTTGCGCCGACGCACACCGGCGGTATCAATCAGCGTGTATTGACTGCCCTGGCGCTCGTACGGGATATAAACGCTATCCCGGGTGGTACCCGGCATGTCGTATACCACTACGCGCTCCTCGCCGAGCATGCGGTTTACCAGCGTTGACTTGCCTACGTTCGGCCGCCCCACCACACCGATGCGAATGCCAGGATAGCGGTCCGCACGATCCTCTTCTTCCCGATCCTCCTCGGAGGGCAGCAGAATTTCCAGCATTGACCGGATTCCGCGGTTGTGGGAGGCCGCTATCAAAAAGGTAGATTCGAAGCCAAGGCTGTAAAAATCCGATGCCGCGATATCCGGGTCCTGGCCATCGGTCTTGTTAACCACCAGGTGGGCCTGTTTGCCAGACCGACGAAGACTGTCCGCGATAAGTTCATCGCCAGCGGTCAGCCCGGCGCGGCCGTCCACCAGGAACAGCACGATGTCGGCTTCCTCAATCGCTTGCATGGACTGCCGGGCCATCTCAAGGTCAAGACCCTGCTCGTCTCCGGTAAGACCACCGGTGTCAATCACGATGAAGCGCTGGCCCTCGTAGCTGCCCTCACCGTATTTGCGGTCACGGGTCAGACCCGGAAAGTCCGCAACCAGGGCATCCCTGGAACGGGTCATCTGGTTAAATAATGTCGATTTGCCGACGTTAGGGCGTCCGACAAGGGCAATTACTGGGGTCATAATAGGGGATCAATCCTGCGGCTTAACCTGGAATACGGCCATCTTTCCGCTGTTGCCAAAAACCAGCAGGTTACCATTGGCGAGGCGTTGTGCGGGTACGCGGATACCCTCATCGTCGAATTCCAGCTGGCCAACCAGGCTTCCATCCTCGCGATCTATCGCGTGCAGGTAGCCTTCAAAGTCGCCGACCACCAGATAGTCCTCATACACCATCGGCTGGGTCAGTTGGCGCCACGCCAGGCGGTCCTGGCTCCAGACTTCCCGACGGTCGGAGCCTCTCAGCGCAACAATGTCGCCATTGGCGGAGGCAAGATAGATCTGCCCCCCACCAATCATGGGCGAATAGAGGCTGGAGGCCTTCCGGCTCCAGATCTCCTGACCTGTGCGAATATCAACCAGGGCGAGCTTGCCCTGGTAACCGACAACCATAACGGCCGTCTCGATCACCAGTGGCTGGCCGGTAACATCGACCAGCCTCTCGAGCTCCGTGCGGCCCTGAGCCTGCCCAACGTCGTACTGCCACATGGGCTGACCTGTATCTGCAGCCAGCGCCATCAACTTGCCACTGGCAAAGGAAGCAATCACCACGTCACCACCAACCAGGGGTGCTGCTGCGGCTCTCACAGACAGAACCGGGACGGTACCGTCGTACTGCCACAGCTTTTCACCATCCCGGGCACTGAATCCGAGCACCTTGCCGTCCGTTGTCTGGGCGACCACGAGGGAACCATTGGATTGGGGCGACGACAGCACCTCCGTAGGCAGGGATTGCCGCCACAGTTCGGAGCCATCCTCACGGGACAGGGCCACAAGCTCGGCATTCTCGGTCGTCAGGTACAGATTCTGTCCGTCGCCACCGAGGCCGGAGAAAATGCGCTCATCGAATTCAGACTCCCAGACAACCTTCCCGGATTCCGATTCCACGGCGTAAAGCTCGCCATCCGCAGATGCGGCGTAGATCAGCTCGCCAGTATTCAGTGGGGACAGGTAGAGAAAATCTCCGTCATGACCGTCGCCTACGGACATGCTCCAGACCCTCTTGAATTCGGCTGATGCCTCAATGTCAGGAACCGGAACAGGTTGCTCGAAGGTATCCGTTGTGCTGCAACCAGAGAGCCCGGCCAGAAGCGCGAGCCCCAGAAACAGTCCGCGGTTGAAAATCCTGTCGCGGATAACCGGCATCAGGCATCCTCCCCGACACCAAGGTCTGCCAGTTTCAGTTCCAGGATACCACTACGACCCTGCTGGCTCTGCTCCCGGGCAGCAAGGTAGGCCTCACGGGCGCCGTCCCGGTCGCCCTGGGCGAGTAATATGTCACCACGGAGTTCAGTGAAGATCGCGTCGAACGCATCCGCGCTGCCTGCACCATCGATAGTCGCCAACGCGTCCTCGTATTGGCCCGCAGAGAACTGGGCACGAGCCAGCCGATTGCGTACCACGAGCGCGAGCGCCTGGTGTTCACCGGTTTTCTCCAGCGCCCACTTCAGGGAATCGACTGCCGCTTCGGCATCGCCCTGCTGCATCAGCTGCTGACGTGCGAGGATCAGGTTGGCATAAACCGCGTAGGCGCTGTCTGTGTAATCTTCCCTGAGCGTCTCGGCCACAAAGGCCACCGTTTCGCCGCTGGTTTCATCAGACTGATCACCGAACGCGTTGAGAAGGTTGGCAAACTGGTTGGCAGCCTCGGTGCGCTGCTGGGCCTGATGGTTCTGCCAGGCCTGCCAGCCGAACACAATGGCCAGGGCCGCACCAATACCGATAAGCAGAGAACTGCCGTTCTTCTTCCACCAGTCCTTGATCGCCTGGATCTGTTCTTCTTCGGTGCGCAACTCTGCCATGTGGACTCCTGTAGTCGAATTTTTGCTTTTGTATCAGTAAATTTGATCAGATTCAGTTGGCCAGTGCGTTTGCCAGACTCTTTGCAAGCTCGTCCTGGGCCACTTCTGTCTGGGGCTCATCAGCGCGCAAGGGCTTCAGACCGGCGGTGCCGTTGGCAATCTCGTTCTCGCCGAGAATCACCGCATACCTGGCGCCACTCCGATCGGCCTTTTTCATCTGGCTCTTGAAACTGCCGCCGCCACAATGGGAAACAATCACCCGATCCGGCAGCGCTGCACGCAGCTTTTCTGCCAACACCAGTGCCGGCGCCAACGCCCCTTCGCCCATCGCGGTCACGTAGATATCCGCGTTACTGTTCACGTGCTCCGGAACCAGTTCCAGCGTTTCAAGCAGCAGGATAAGGCGCTCGAGGCCCATTGCAAAGCCAACCGCGAAAGTCGGCTTGCCGCCAAGCTGCTCCACCAGACCATCATAACGGCCACCGGCACACACTGTGCCCTGGGCGCCCAGACTGTCGGTAATCCATTCGAAAACGGTTTTGCCGTAATAATCCAGGCCCCGAACCAGCGCCGGATTGACAGAATAGTTCACACCAGCAGCGACCAACAGCCGCTTCAGCCGCTCGAAATGCTCACGGGATTCGTCATCCAGATAATCGTCGAGGCTGGGCGCGCTTTCCAGGACTTTCCTTGTGGAGGGGTCCTTGCTGTCCAGAATTCTCAGAGGGTTGGACTCCAGCCGGCGCTGGCTGTCAGCATCCAGTTCCGACTTGAACTGGCTCAGGTAATCCACCAGGGCAGAACGGTAAACCCGCCGGGATTCGGATGTGCCGATGGAATTGATTTCGAGCCGGGTATGCTCTGCGAGGCCCAGTTCCTTCCAAAGCCTTGCGGTCAGGATCAGAAGCTCGGCATCGATGTCCGGACCGTTCATACCGAAACATTCCACGCCAATCTGGTGGAACTGACGGTAGCGACCTTTTTGTGGGCGCTCATGCCGGAACATGGGGCCGGTGTACCAGAGCCGCCGGGTCTGGTTGAACAGCAGACCGTGTTCCTCTGCCGCCCGAACACAGCCGGCTGTGCCCTCCGGACGCAGCGTCAGGCTGTCGCCGTTCCGGTCTTCAAAGGTATACATTTCCTTTTCGACAATATCGGTCACTTCACCGATGGAACGCTTGAACAGATCGGTCTGCTCAACAATCGGCATGCGGATTTCCTGATAGCCATACTGGGCCAGTACTTTGCGCACCGTGGATTCCACAAACTGCCAAACGGGCGTCTGCTCCGGCAGGATATCGTTCATCCCGCGAATTGCCTGAATCTTTGCCAATTTAAACCCTTAACTGTGTCTGGATGGTTGTGCCTGAGTACGGAAACGGATCAGTTGTCCGAACGGGCAATGATCGACTCTTCCTGCTCCTTGCGACGGGCAACTTCCTCACGAATCAGACGCTCCAGATCGTCGGTCAGCGTGGCGTTGTCCAGCTTCTGGTTAGGCTTGCCCGCCATGTAGAAAAGGTTCCTCGGGCTGCCGCCAGTGAGCCCCAGATCTGCAACCTTGGCTTCGCCCGGGCCGTTAACGATGCAACCGATTATGGCCACATCCAGGGATTCGTTTACATCCTCAAGCCGTGCTTCCAGATCGTTCATGGTCTGGATCACATCAAAGTTCTGTCGGGAACAGCTTGGGCAGGCGATGAAGTTGATGCCGCGGCTTCTCAGACGGAGACTCTTCAGAATATCGAAGCCTACCTTTATTTCCTGCACCGGATCCGCAGCAAGAGACACGCGTATCGTGTCACCGATGCCGTCCATCAGCAGCATGCCAAGGCCAATGGAAGATTTGACCGTACCAGAACGGAAACCGCCGGCCTCGGTGATACCCAGGTGAAGCGGCTGCTCAATCTGCCGGGCGATCTTGCGGTAGGCATCCACGGTCATGAACACTTCCGACGCTTTCAGGCTCACCTTGAAATCCTGGAAATCATGACGATCCAGAATATCGATGTGGCGCATGGCGGATTCCACCAGCGCATCCGCTGTGGGCTCACCATACTTGCGCTGGAGAGACTTCTCGAGGGAACCCGCATTAACCCCGATGCGGATCGGGATATTACCGTCCCGGGCCGCACTGATGACAGCGCTAACACGATCATCGCGGCCGATATTACCGGGGTTGATGCGCAGGCAGTCCACGCCCAGCTCTGCCACCCGTAGAGCGATCTTGTAATCAAAGTGGATGTCCGCAACCAGTGGCAGTGACACCTGTTGGCGAATCTTCCCGAACGCCTCGGCGGCGTCCATGGACGGCACAGAAACCCGCACGATGTCAGCACCTGCCTCCTGCAGCGCCCTGATCTGGCCAACCGTCGCCTCGACGTCGCAGGTATTGGTGTTGGTCATGCTCTGCACCGCAATCGGTGCGTCGCCGCCCACAGGTACATTGCCCACCATGATCTGGCGGGACTTGCGTCTGATAATCGGGGAATCCTGTTTCATGTCTTGCTGACCGATATGGAAAATTTGATCAAATTTCAGATTGTCAGTGTGAATTCTGACCGATTGTTGACAACCCGGAAGCCATCGATATCCACCGGCTCACCCTCGAAGCTGATGGACTCAACCGCATCAACGGCACCAATAACAACCCGCAGTGGAGCGGGCCCGGAAACATCAATCCGATCTCCGTCCCGTTGAAGCGAATTCACCAATCGGTTACCCGCAGCATCACTGACCTGAACCCAGCAGTCAGCACTGAAACGGATCTGAAGCCGTCCGGTGTCAGAGGTATCCGACAGTCCGTTCGGGTTTTCCAGAACCGGCTCGGGCGTCTGGACAACCGCTGGAATCTGCTCTGCCGGCTCGGAGGCATCTGCCGGGGCGTCCTCAGGCGCTGTCTCCACGGGAGACTGGGTTGCGGCTATCCCGGTTTCGACCTCTGACACCGGCTCCGGCTGTTCTGTTGCCAGGGACTCCGATTCCACGGTTGCAGACCCGGGCTCGTCGTCATCGGCGGCCAGCTCTTGCACAGACTCGGCCTCGGGGAGCGCCAAATCGGATTCATCCCCCGGCTGGTCCGGGTCACTTTGCGCCGGCTCGCTTTCAGGCTCTGTGACCGCCTCGGAAGACGCTACACCGGAGTCCTGCTCGGGAACCAGAAAGGTAAACGCCAGATACCCGGCAACCCCCAGAACCACCAGAAAAAACAGGATCTTGGCAAATTGACGCTTCTGGCGCCTGCGCCGTTCTATATCAACCAGCGGATTGGCTTCATGCTCCTGTTCCCGCTGCTGTCGAATCGGTTCCAGTTCCTGGTCCAGGTCGGCAATAACCGCGTCCGCGTCCAGCCCAACCTGCTTTGCATAAGCCCTGACATACCCTTTCAAAAAGAGTTCACTGTCAATCTGGCTGTAATCTCCTGACTCTATCGCCTGAATCACGGAAGGGCGCAGATGCTGCGCCGCTGCGACATCACCGGCACTCAATCCGGCCTTTTCTCTCGCCCTCTGAAGCTGCTGCCCAACGGGCTCCTTCATTGCCGGCTGTGAAGTTTCTTCAGTTGCCATTAGAAATCAGCACCCTATATTGTTGGTATTCGACTGACTCCGGAAATTTGTTCTTGAGCTGAAGCGCAAGGCTCGCTTCCTGATCATTATCGCTGTAATGGCGGGCAATTCGTATCCCGGTGAATAGGCTCTCCGGGGAATGGCCCAGCCGCGGGTTTCTCTGCATCATGGAGATCAGGCGCGAGTAATATCTGGCAGCATCATCGTAGTTGCCGGTCTCAACGGAAACCCGGGACAGGGAAAGCAAGGGTCGTGCGTCCCCCCGTGTAAGTTCCACCGCCCGGCGATAGGACGTTACTGCAGCCTCCAGCTCACCAAGTCGTTCCTGGGTCATGCCGAGGTTAAAGAACACCGAGCCACGGTCCTGGTAACCGGTATCCCGGGAGGCGGCCCGGAACTGATCCCGAGCATCTTCCATCCGCCCTTCACCAAAGAGGAAGGCACCGTAGTAGACCCTCGCGCGGGTGAAACCCGGGTCTTCGGAAATGGCGCGCTTGAAGTTTTTTTCGGCCAGCTCCGGCTCACCTTCCGCGTTGTAGACCAGCCCCATGGCAGCCCGCGCAGACGGCGCGTCCGAATCCAGCTTGAGCGCCCTGTCGAGATGGTGACGGGCTCTCTCAAGATTGCCCTGGCCGATGTAGGCGGTGGCAAGCTTCACATAATTATCAAGGGCCTTCTGGCGATCCGCTTCCCGGGAAAACCGACTGTCAGTGGTGGTAACACAACCTGTAACCAGCAAGGTCAGCAGCATAACGGCCAACATCAAAAAGCGTCGGTTTGCTGGAATTGATATCACGGATGTCCCCTTCCTCGATTCGGCTACATGACGTCCCAGGTTCAGGGATTAACCTGCTGAACCTGAATGTATCTCTGGCTCCGCCGGGTTCTGTCCTCGACCCGCCCCACCAGCTGCCCGCAGGCGGCGTCAATATCATCACCCCGGGTGGTCCTTATGGTGGTGATGTAACCTGCCTCGTTCAGAACAGCCTGGAAGCGACGCGTCGCGTTCATGCTCGGCCTCCGGAAATCACTCTCCGGGAACGGGTTAAAGGGAATGAGGTTGATCTTGCATGGCAAATCCCGCAACAGCACCGCAAGCTCACGGGCGTGCTCCGGCTGATCGTTCATCCCTTCAATGACCGTGTACTCGATCGTCGCCTTCCGTTTGTCCGGCAACCGGGCAAAGTACCGCTTGGTTGCCGCCAACAGTTCCGCGATCGGATACTTTTTATTTAATGGAACCAGCTTGTTACGCAGTTCATCATTCGGGGCATGCAGGGAAATGGCCAGTGAAACATCGGTAACTTCCGCCAACCGGTCCAGGGCCGGAACCACGCCGGACGTGCTGAGAGTAACCCGACGTTTGGATATGCCGTAGGCCAGATCCTCCATCATGAGGTTCATGGCGTCGACGACATTCTCGAAATTGAGCAGAGGTTCCCCCATGCCCATCATCACCACATTGGTGATTGGCCGATCCGGACCCGGCTCGAACGGCATAAAGGCTTTCCGCGCAACCCACACCTGGCCGATGACTTCCGCCGCGGTGAGGTTGCGATTGAACCCGCGCTTTCCAGTAGAGCAAAAGGTGCAATCCAGACTGCAGCCAATCTGGGAGGAAACGCAGAGCGTGCCCCGTTCGCCATCCGGAATCAAAACGGTTTCAACACTGTTGCCGTTGTCCATGCGCATCACCCATTTGCGGGTGCCGTCTTTGGACGTTTCGTCGTAAACCACCTCAGGACCACGAATCTCGGCCACCTGCTTGAGTTTTTCCCGCAGGGCCTTACTCATATTGGTCATTTGATCGAAGTCATCAGCGCCACGCTGATGAATCCACTGCAAAACCTGAGTGGCACGAAAACGCTTCTCCCCCAGGGACTCAAAGAAAGCCTCAAGCTTTGCTTTCGGCATCCCCAGAAGATTGGTTTTTTCAGCGGCCGCTGTCATTTCATAACCTCGATCAGATAACCAATTCGGAGGCGACCAACGATCGCCTCCGATCAACGCCATCAGCCGCGCGGGCAGATCTCGTTGTCATTGAAGAAATAAGCGATTTCGCGCTCGGCAGAAGCCGCGGAATCAGAGCCGTGAACGGCGTTCGCGTCGATGGAGGATGCGAAATCAGCCCGAATGGTACCGGCATCGGCTTCTTTCGGGTTGGTTGCACCCATCAGGTCGCGGTTCTTCAGGATGGCGCCTTCGCCTTCCAGAACCTGAACAACAACCGGACCAGAGGTCATGAAAGCAACCAGATCGTTAAAGAACGGACGCTCTTTATGCTCTGCATAGAAGCCTTCTGCCTGCTCCTGGGTCAGGTGCATCATTTTGGCAGCAACAATGTTCAGGCCAGCTTTCTCGAAGCGGCTGTAGATTTCGCCGATCACGTTTTTTGCTACCGCATCGGGCTTGATAATAGAGAGCGTGCGCTCAGTTGCCATGGTCTTTCTCCAGTTTGTGGATGGTCAAAATTCTGGCCTGCGATTATACGCAGTCCGGGGCAAACTTCCTACCGCACTGCACGGAGGCGGCTAACAACATCAACTATTTGCGAACTGGCAAAGGCCACTTCTTCATCGGTGGTATAACGGCCGAGGGAGAAACGCAGTGCCCGATGGGCCTGCTCGTCGCTCAGTCCAATGCCGCGAAGGACATACGAGGGCTCTACCGTAGCAGAAGCACAGGCCGAGCCGGAGGAAACAGCCAGATCCCGGAGGCCCAGCATCAGGGACTCGGCATCCACACCGTCAAAGGAAAGATTCACGATCCCCGGAACACGCCTGGTTTCGCTGCCATTGAGGCTGACGCCGCCAAGGGGTTGAAGACCGGCAAGAAAAGACTCACGAAGAGCCTCCAGCTTCCCGGCCTCTTCCTCAAGCCCGGACTGAGCCAGGGCGAAGGCCTTTCCCATTCCGACAATCTGGTGGGTTGGCAGCGTTCCGGACCGCATCCCTCTCTCGTGCCCGCCGCCATGGATCTGCGCTTCAATGCGAACGTCCGGAGAGCGCCTCACGTAGAGAGCGCCGACCCCTTTCGGCCCATACACCTTGTGACCGGAAAGCGCGAGCAGGTCTACCGGCATGGCGGAAACGTCAACCTCCATCTTGCCGGCGGCCTGGGCAGCATCAACGTGGAACAGAATGCCCCTGCTCCGCAATTCGTTACCGATAGCGGCAATATCCGTAATGGTTCCGAGCTCGTTATTCACCAGCATCAGGCTTACCAGCACGGTATTGTCTTTCAGGGCATTCACAACCTGCCCCACACTGATACTGCCGTCGGCCGCAGGGTCGAGCCAGGTAACCTCGGTACCGTGACGTTCCAGCCACTTGCAGGTATCCACGACCGCCTTGTGCTCAATCCTGGACGTTACAACATGGGCATTCTGCCGTCCTGCAACCGCGCCCTTGATCGCGAGGTTATCGGACTCGGTAGCGCCAGAGGTCCATACAATTTCACGGGGGTCGGCATGAATCAGGCTGGCCACCTGCTTGCGCGCGGCCTCGACGGCAGCTTCCGCCTGCCAACCGTAAGCGTGGGAGCGGGACGCAGGATTCCCGAACACACCTTCCTGCGTCAGGTATTTCATCATTTCATCGGCAACGGCTGGATCAACGGGCGTGGTGGCCGCGTAGTCCATATAAACGGGCTTTTTCATGGATTCCGGGAACTTGTTGGTATCAGGCCGGCGCCTGATCAGACAGGCGTTCGGTGTTGATGGTTTCAGAGCCGTCGTCAGACTGGCGGCGATTCTGCCGGTCAGCGACCTGGCGGATTTCGTGTTTTCTCATCAGATCCCCGAGACTGATCTCACTGAGGAACTGGTGAATCTGATCGCTCAGATCAGACCAGAGATGGTGGGTCAGGCATTTCTCGCCATTCTGGCAATCACCCTTGTTGCCACACCGCGTGGTGTCCAGCGATTCGCTAACGGCATCAACAACTTCGGCGATGTAAAGGTCAGCCGCCGGACGACTGAGCCTGTAACCACCACCGGGGCCACGAATACTGACGACCAATTTCTGGCGGCGCAGACGGGAGAAAAGCTGTTCCAGGTAGGACAGTGAGATTTCCTGACGGGCCGAAATATCGGCGAGACTCACCGGCCCCTGGTCTCCGTGCAGAGCCAGGTCAAGCATTGCCGTTACGGCGTAGCGGCCTTTGGTGGTCAACTTCATAGTGTCAGCCCCGTGACGGGATTGAATCTCGAAAAATCAAACCCGAGTATGAATTGACCCACCATTTCAGTCAAGTATTCAGCGGCGCACCTCGTCGTCGTCACGAACACAGTCGAAGTCCTCTTCCTGCAACGGCGGTAACTCCCCGTTCTGATACTCGCTGTTCACCTTGCGGAGCGCCTTGCACATATTCTCAATACGGTCATCCACCGCGTGCATGTGATCAAGCAACGAACGCATGGCCCGGGCAACCGGGTCTGGCATTTCCTCCGTTACACCATAGGCGTCAAAGCCCATGCGTTCTTCCATCTCCTTGCGACGGGCGTCATCTTCGCCTTGCCGCTTGATAATGACCCGGCCGGGTATACCCACCACCGTGGCCCCCGCAGGCACCTCTTTGGTAACCACCGAATTGGAACCGATCTTGGAGCCCTCGCCCACCTGGAAGGGACCGAGGATCTTTGCTCCGGCACCCACCACCACATTGTTGCCGATCGTGGGGTGGCGCTTACCCTTGTTCCAGCTGGTTCCGCCAAGGGTAACGCCCTGGTACAGGGTCACGTCATCGCCGATGATGGTGGTCTCGCCAATAACCACCCCCATACCGTGATCAATAAAGAACCGACGACCGATGGTCGCGCCTGGATGAATCTCAATGCCGGTCAGCCAACGGGCGATGGTGGAAATAGTACGCGCCAGCCACTTCAGGCCAAGACTCCATAACCAGTGGGAAAACCGATGGAAGAGCAGTGCATGCAAACCCGGGTAGTTGGTGAGAACCTCAAAGGTGTTCCTGGCGGCGGGGTCCCGATGGAACACGCTGTTAATGTCTTCCCGCAAACGCTCAAACATGGCCATTGTCCTGTTCCGTCGCCGCAGTATCGGCCTCGGTTGATTTGCTGTTGTTCCGTGCGCCTGCCGCCTTCTGTACGGCAGTAAGAATACCCCGGAGAATGTTGATTTCCATCTGATCCAGTCTGGCTCTCTGGAACAGCCTTCGCAACCGCGTCATCAGCTGCCTCGGGTTCTCCCGCCGGTGGAAATCGACATCAATCAGCACCTGCTCCAGATGCCCGAAAAATCCTTCCACATCCTGCACTTTGGCCGGCGGCACATCCCAGCCTTCATCCCCCGGCCTGGTCATCGACTTTAGGTATGGGCTTCCTTCGCCACCTTCAAGGCTTCGCAGATAATACATCCGCAATTCATAGCACATGACCTGCACCGCCATGGCCAGGTTGAGCGAGCTATAATCCGGATTGGACGGAATGTGGATGTGGTAATGGCAACGCTGCAATTCATCGTTGCTGAGACCATGATTCTCTCGCCCGAACACCAGCGCTACGGGGCCGTTTTCAGCGTGGCCTGCAGCCGCGGCGGCAGCCTCAGGTGGCGCACAGACCGGCCAGGGCACTTTTCGCCCCCTGGCGCTGGTACCCATAACCAGCACACAATCGGCCAGAGCCTCATCCAGCGAAGAAACCACCTGCGCGCTATCCAGCACGTCCGAGGCACCGGCGGCGCGCGCGTAAGAAGCCTCATCCGGAAAGGAACAGGGATTGACCAGCCAGAGATTGCCCAGCCCCATGTTTTTCATGGCACGGGCAACCGCTCCGATGTTGCCAGAATGAGAGGTCTCAACCAGAACAATCCGGATCTGATCCTGGAATGTTTCCGTCCCTTCCTGAGGAAGTGCGCTTTTGTGCATTGTCAGCAGGCCCAAGGTTATTGATCAGGCCGGCAATGATAGCAGAAACCACCAACGCCCTGCCCCTCCGGAGAACCCGTAACCTCTGGTTATCCGTGCTATTGCTGAGTCAAAAAACATACAAGCGGGGTGATCTTTTGCTATCATACCCGGCCTTCACACACCCGGATAATGAACACTCAGATGCAACCAGCTATTAAAATGGCCCTGCGCGTCGCGCGTCAGGGGTCCGATTATCTGAAAGCCCATTTCGAGCGCCAGGAACCCACCGGCAAAGACGACTCAGAGCGTCGACGTCAGCTGGAACGGGTCGAGCAGTCCATCTATGACAACTTTGCCGAACAGCTCGAAAAGGCCTATAAGGACCACAGCATCGCCCCTCTGAACGAAGCGAATGCCGGAACCAGCGAGAAAAGCTGGCACATTTTTCCTGTACTGGGCCGAGAGAACTTCCTCCGGGGCATTCCGGAGTTTGCCCTGGCGCTGTCCCAGAAGAAAAATAACCGCACTGAAAACCTTCTTCTGGTAAACCCTGTGACCGGTGAGGAATACTCCGCCAGCCGTGGCCACGGCGCAGCGCTGAACAGCCGCCGGGTTCGCGCTTCAGAAATCAAACTGCCAGAGAAAGCAGCCATCGCCACCAACCTGCTCGACCAGGCCCGCAAGAGCGAAGATCCGATGCTCTGGGGCGAAATGGCCGCCGTGCTGGCACGGGATTCCGGCATGTTCCGGACATCCGGCTGTGTGGTCCTGGATATTGCACGAGTTTCCGCCGGTCTGATGGATGCAGCGATCATTTTCCGCCCTGAAGCGGCCGAGCTGGACCTTGGTGTCACACTGGCCATGGAATCCGGCGCACTGACCGGCGACTTCTCCGGCAATCCGTCTACCGGTAACGCCCGTCAGCTGGTAGTGGCAAATCCGAAGCTGTTCCGTGAAGTCCTGAAAGTACTGCACCCGTTCCGGGGCCGCCTGCCTCGTTGAGGCTTCCGGTTCTTCCGGACATAAAAAAAACCGCCACAGGATGGCGGTTTTTTTTATGTCCGTCGAAGCGGAGCAACGGGCTTTACATCCTGTTCAGCCATTCCGGCGGCTGCTCTTCCTCATCCGCGTTCTCCGCGCCCTCTTTCGGCGGCACAATCAGATCATCACGGGACACCCCCATCACCATCAGCAGATTGGCAGACACGTAAATGGACGAGTAGGTACCGACAATAACACCGATAATCAACGCCAGGGCGAAGTTGTTGATGGCCTCCCCACCCAGAAAATACAGCGCAAACAACACCACCAACGTGGTACCAGATGTGTTGATCGTACGGGCAATGGTCTGGTGAATCGACTCGTTGATAATGTCCCAGGGTTCACCCACGCGCATCTTGCGGAAATTTTCCCGGATACGGTCAGCAACGACGATGGTGTCGTTCAGTGAGTAACCGATAACCGCAAGCAACGCCGCGAGCACGGTCAGATCGAAGGTCCACTGGAACAGAGAAAATACGCCGAGCACGATAGTGACATCGTGGGCCAGCGGTACCACCGAAGCGATACCGAACTTGAACTGGAAGCGCATGCCCACGTAAATCAGCACTACCGCCAGGGCAATCAGCAGACCCAGACCGCTATCTTCCTTGAGCTCCTTACCGACCTGGGAGCCAACAAACTCAGAACTCACCAGCTCCAACTCTGCGCCCCCCTCTCTGAGGGCTCGGGTGACTTCCGGCGCCAACTGGTCGTTATCAGCCTCGGCCATCCGCACCAGCACCGTGGTATCGGCTCCGAAATTCTGGACCGAGAACTGATCGTACCCGGCTGCGGTCAACCTGGACCGGATATCATCCAGCTCCGGGGCCTCGGCATACTCGAACTCGACCGAGGTACCCCCGGTGAAATCCATGCCCAGGTTCAGACCTCGAGTGGCCAGAAGCGCGATGGACACGACGATCAGGGAAATGGAGATCACGGAAGCAATCTTCCGCAATCCCATAAAATCAAACGGTTGCTTCTGATCTTCAGACATTGGCGAGCTTTCCTCCGATCGACAGTTTCTCGACCCTGCGGCCGCCGTATACAAGATTAACGATGCTGCGGCTGACCATCAGGCCAGAGAACATCGACGTCAGGATCCCGATGCACAGCGTCACTGCAAACCCTTTCACAGGACCAGAGCCCATGGCAAACAGGATCACGGCAACGAGCAAGGTGGTGATGTTGGCATCAAAAATGGATACGAAGGCCCGGGAATAGCCCGAGTTGATGGCCGTCTGTGGCTGCACACCCGCTCTGAGCTCTTCCTTTATTCGCTCGAATATAAGCACGTTGGCATCCACCGCCATACCAACCGTCAGGACGATACCTGCAATGCCTGGCAGGGTAAGTGTCGCCGACAGGATCGACATGCAGGCCACAAGCAGCATCAGGTTCAGAGTCAGTGCGATATTCGCCACCACCCCGAATCCACGGTAGTAAACCAGCATGTAAATCAGAACCAGACCAAAGCCAAGCGCAACGGACATCATGCCGGCATCGATGTTCTTCTGGCCAAGGCTTGGCCCGATGGTCCTCTCCTGAACAAAGTACATCGGCGCTGCCAGGGCGCCAGCGCGCAGCAACAACGCGAGTTCGGCAGCTTCAGGGATGGAATCCAGCCCGGTAATCCGGAAACTGCTACCCAGGGCTGATTGCACGGTGGCCAGACTGATAATGCCCTTCTCAACAACGCGGTTCTCGACTTCCTCGGGCTCACCATCAACCACTTTGGTTTCGGTTTCGGTGCGATACTCGATAAAGAGCACCGCCATCCGGCGACCAATAGCGTTGCGGGTGGCGCGATTCATCAAGTCACCACCAACAGAGTCCATGGTGATATTGACCTGGGGTTGACCATTCTCGTCGAACGCCTGCTGGGCATTGGCTACATTATTACCGGTGGCAATCACCTCCTGCTCGAGGCGTGCGGTACGCTGGGCTTGATCCCGGAACTCAAACTCCTCGGTTTCACTCTTCGGCGCATCCTGACGGGCTTCCATCCGGAACTCCAGGTTCGCGGTGGCACCGAGAACCCGCTTGGCCTGAGCGGTGTCCTGAACACCGGGCAGCTCAACGATAATCCGGTCGGCGCCCTGCTGCTGAACCAGCGGTTCTGCCACACCCAGTTCGTTCACCCGGTTGCGAATGGTCGTCAGGTTCTGTTCAAGGGCATAGTCCTGAATAGACGTCACTTCGGCTTCCGAGAGCGTCAGCACGAGCAGGAACTCATCGCCGTCGGTACGCTCATCCAGCAGGAACTCGTTGTACTGGTCGCGAACCAGATTGAAAGCTTCGGTCCGGGATTCCTCATCCCGGAAGCTGAGGACTATCTCCCGGTTATCCCGCACGTCCCCGCCACGGTAGCGAATCCGCTCGTCCCGAAGTTCGCGTTTGACCTGGCCGGACATAGCCTCCAGGCGCTGGCTGACCGCAGTTTCCATGTCCACTTCCAGCAGGAAATGAACACCGCCGCGAAGATCCAGACCCAGCTTCATGGGGCCGGCGCCAAGACTTTTCAGCCAGCCGGGCGTTGAGGCAGCCATGTTCAGCGCAACGAGGTAGTCGTTACCCAAGGCGGCCTGCACAAGGGGGCGCGCCCGTAACTGGTCATCGGAGTCAGTGAGACGGATCAGGGCGTCCCGATCCTGAAGAGTACTGCTTTTAACCTCAATACCCTCGTTCTCCAGAAGATCAACCGCCCGGTCGAGCACACCGGCATTGACTTCGGTGCTGCTGCGGGCGCCGGTGATCTGGATGGCGTAGTCGTCGGGAAAGAGGTTCGGCAAAGCGTAGATAAACCCGATCACAAGCGCGACCAGGATAACCAGGTTTTTCCAAAGCGGATACTTGTTCAGCATGGGATCCCTTGTAGCCAGCCTGGTGGCCGGCCTTGGTGTTTCAGCCAGGAAGATTCAGACCGGCCACCAGGAATGGCCGGCTAAATGGCCCCCGCTCAGATGTCCTTGAGCGTGCCCTTCGGCAGGGCCGCAGCAACGGCTACTTTCTGGACCTTGATCTCAACATTATCGGCGACTTCCACAACGATAAAATCGTCGGTTACCTTGGTGATCCTGCCGGCAACACCACCGGAGGTCACAACTTCGTCACCCTTGTTCAGGCCGGACATCAATGCCTTGTGCTCTTTCGCGCGCTTGGACTGCGGACGCCAGATCAGGAAATAGAAAATCAGAATGAAGCCTGCGAAAAAGATCACCTGGCCCATAACACCCATTCCCTGAGCACCCGGGTCCTGAGCCATGGCCAGAGCGGGCATCAGAGCCAAAAGGCCGGCAACGAGCATTTTAATAGATTTCATTGAATATCTCCGTTGGTTTAGCGAATAGATCAAACATTGCCCAGGGGCGGAACTGTCTCTCCGCGCAGAGCATAGAAGTCGGTTACAAAGTCCGACAATGTACCTGCTTCAATGGCCCCACGCAATCCAGCCATCAGGTTCTGGTAGAACCGGAGGTTGTGGATGGTATTCAACTGGGAGCCGAGCATTTCTCCACATTTATCGAGATGATGCAGGTAACTTCTCGAAAAGTTCTTGCATGTGTAACAGTCACAACGTTCATCCAGGGGTGACGTGTCATGGCGGTGCCTGGCATTGCGGATTTTCACGATCCCGCCCGAGGTGAAAAGGTAGCCGTTCCTCGCGTTCCGGGTCGGCATCACGCAGTCAAACATATCCACACCGCGCCGGACGGCCTCAACGATATCCTCTGGGCGCCCCACACCCATCAGGTACCGCGGCTTGTCCTCCGGCATCTTCGGCGGAAGGTGATCCAGAATCCGGATCATGTCTTCCTTGGGCTCACCAACCGAAAGACCGCCAATGGCATAACCATCGAAGCCAATGTCCGTCAGCCCCTCCAGAGAACGGTCGCGCAGGCTCTCATACATTCCGCCCTGAACAATACCGAAAAGTGCCGCCGGATTCCCCGTGTGGGCATCCTTGCTTCGCTTGGCCCAGCGCAGTGACAACTCCATGGAATCACTGGCCTGACGCTCCGTAGCAGGATACGGCGTGCACTCGTCAAAAATCATGACAATGTCGGAGCCGAGATCACGCTGGACCTGAATCGCAATCTCCGGCGAAAGCTCCACCGGTGAACCGTCCACCGGTGAACGGAAAGTAACACCCTCTTCGGTAATTTTGCGCATTTCGCCCAGGCTGAAAACCTGGAAACCACCGGAATCGGTCAGGATCGGCCCGTGCCACTGGGTGAAGTCATGAAGGTCACCATGGGCTTTTACCACTTCCGTACCCGGCCGCAGCATCAGGTGAAAGGTATTACCCAGAATAATTTCGGCGCCGATCTCATGAATATCCCTGGGCAACATGCCCTTGACGGTGCCGTAGGTGCCCACGGGCATGAACGCCGGGGTTTCAACGGTGCCGCGCGGGAATGACAGCCGGCCACGACGGGCTCGGCCGTCCTCGCCCAGCTTTTCGAACGACATGAAACAGGTTTGTGTCACAAAGCCTCCCCGGCGCTTTCGTTACCGGTGTCATTGGATTCCACGGAAGAGCCCAGCCACATGCCCCGACTGGGTTCCTGTCCGGTAATAAACATGGCGTCACCATAACTGAAAAAACGGTAGCGTTGCTTCACCGCCTCACGATAGGCCGCCATTACATTGTCATATCCGGCAAAGGCGCTAACCAACATGATCAGCGTGGATTCCGGCAAATGGAAATTGGTAACCAGGGCATCAACCGTCTGGAAACGATACCCGGGGTAAATAAAAATGTCGGTTTCACCGGTGAACGCCTTCAGACGGCCACCACGGCTTGCAGACTCGAGGGATCGGACCGAGGTGGTGCCAACGGCAACTACCCGCCCTCCCCTGGCACGCGCACGCTCGACAGCATCCACGGCGTCCTGGGGAACATGCACAACCTCGCTGTGCATGGTGTGATCTTCAATCTTGTCCACCCTGACGGGCTGGAAAGTACCCGCCCCTACATGCAGGGTTACAAAGGTACTTTCAATACCACAGGCCGCCAGCCTTTCCAGCAGTTCCTCATCGAAATGCAGGCCGGCGGTTGGTGCAGCAACCGCCCCAGCCTCCCGGGCGTAGACAGTCTGGTATCGCTCCCGGTCGGTGGATTCGTCCGGCCGGTCGACATAAGGCGGCAACGGCATATGGCCAATACGTTCAAGTACCTCCAGCACCGGCTCATCGGACTCGCACACCAGGTGAAACAGAGCTTCATCCCGACCGGACATCCGCATCGAAGTGCCGTCCTCCAGGATGACTCTCTGCCCATCTTTCAACGCCTTCGAGGCGCGAACGTGGGCAATGATCTCGTGCTCTCCGGTCACACGTTCAACCAGCACCTCCACCTGGCCGCCGGTTTCCTTCTTGCCAAACAGGCGAGCAGGAATCACCCGGGTGTTGTTGAACACCAGCAGGTCGCCAGGCTGAAGCAAATCGGGAAGTTCACTGAAAATCCGGTGGTCAAGCTTGCCGGAAGGGCCATCGAGACAGAGTAAACGGGACGCGCTTCGCTCTTTGAGCGGATAGCGGGCGATCAGCTCGTCCGGCAGGTCAAAATGAAAATCAGAGACATTCATGGAGTGGACTGTTAACGACGCCGAAGGAAAGAGGATGGTAGCGGCGGGCGGACTCGAACCGCCACGGGTTTTACCCCAACGGATTTTGAATCCGTCGTGTCTACCAATTTCACCACGCCGCCATCGGAGAGTGTGGGGGATTATACTGAGCTTAATCGCGAAAGCAATAAGCCAGCGGACACAATGGCCCGCAGCTTCTGATATTTACAATCTGTCGAACAGGGACAGCTGCGAAACCTGCGCAAATGACTGCTGGGCCGCCTGGAGCACGAAGCTCTGAAAACTCAGATTACTGATCGCTTCTGCGTAGTCCACATCCTGTAACTGGGACCGGATTTCATTGGAATAAACGGATGAATCCTCAAGAAAGGTCTTGGTGGACTCAACCGCATTCATCCGCCCGCCCAGCTCGGTCTGCTTCAGGATGATACTTTCCTGGGCGTTGTCCAGGTTGATCAGGGAATTGGCAATCAGGTCATCGTACTCGGCCTGTCCGCCGGGGCTGCTCTTGTCGATGTTGTTCAGGCCGAATATCAGGTTTTCGATGGTCCCGAATACAGACTGTTTTTCGTTGATCTTGAGGGTAAATACATCGCCGGCGCCCGGCACCGCGTCCGTCAGGGTGGCCTCGACGCCGGCGACAACAAACGGCTCGCCACTCTGATAGGTTGCAGGATCAACCGGCAGCGCATTGCCCTGACTGTCCGTGGCGATGATCGTGCCACCGGCATCAATCTCAACCGTGATGTCATCGGGGAAGGCATTCGGATAGGCCGCAGCGAGATCGGCTTCGTTTACCAGGCTGACCCCGGAAATGGAGGCGGCCGGTGTATTCACGGTGCTGTGCTCGCCGGTAATGGCAGCCGGAACCCTTACAAAGATATCCTTGCCGTTATCGCTGATGGGCACGGTAACGCCATCGTCTATCTCGAGCACTCTCTGGCCTTCATCGCCCTGATACTTCCAGCTACCCGAAGCATCCTGCTCAAAGGCTTTCACCGAACCCTGAAATCCACTGAAGATGTATTCACCCGAGGCATCCCGGGTGTTGGCAATGTTGGCCAGTTGGCCAATGCGCTCTTCCAGCTCCGAGGAAATGGAACGCCGATCATTGGCAGAAAGCGAGCCATTCCCCGCCTGAACCGTCAGTTCGCGGATGCGCTGAATAACGTCAACAGAACTTTGCAGAGCGCTCTCTTCCTGCTTCAGGCGATTCTCTGCCAGGTCGACATTGCGCTGATAGGTATCGACTCGCGACAATTCCTGGTCCAGCTTCAGAATCCGGGCCGCAGCAACAGGGTCGTCAGACGGTTTGTTCACCCGCTTGCCGGTTGAAATCTGTTGCTGGGTGTTGTTCAGGTTAGTATTCAGCTCCTGGAGCCGATTTATACCACCCGAGAAAATCTGCTGTGATGAAATTCTGATCATGTCACATCACCTCAACCGTTACCGGAAACTCTGTAACAGGGTATTGAACAGATCCTGAGCCACGGACATCACCTGGGCTGAGGCATTGTAGGCCGCCTGGTACTGGATCAGCCGCCCGGCTTCCTCATCCAGATTGACACCGGATACCGATTCCCGCTGATTGGTGGACTGCTCCAGCAGCGTTTTGCCGGCATCCACATCCAGTTGGCTCTGGCGGGTTTTCACACCTATGTCTTCCACGAGACCGGCATAACCCTCGGAAAAGTTCTGGCTGCCGCCGTTCAGGGTGTTGGCAGTTCCCAGGGCCGCCAAAAGCTCCGCATTGCGGTTGTCCGAAACGCCATTGGTGTTGTAATCAATCTCGAAGGTATCTCCGTCGGCGGGCTGGCCGGTTATCTTGAACTGAAAGCCCTGGTATTCCGCACCGTCGGCGGGATTGTCGCTGAACAACTCATTGGCAACGCCAGGCGTGTAAGGCCGATTGGCCGGGCCTATGGTGTTACCACTGCCGTCTGTGACAGTGAAAACAAGCCCGGTACCCGGATCGTCGAAGGTCACGGTTATCGGGCCATTCGCCAACTGCCCGGAAGACTGGAACCCTGGCAGCAGGGAATTAGTGAACGGATTCCTCACATTCAACATGGTTCCCTGATCAATCTTGCCGGTTCCGATGTTGCCGTCCCCGGTTGACGCCCGCACCGGGCTGGCGAAGGCCAGATCCTCCTCGCGGTTGACCACCATTCCAATGCCTTCTGCAGCGTTACGACTGGGCTGAATCAGGTATTTGTCACCGGCGTTGAAAGTGCCCCCTTCAACCCGGATGTTGAAACCCGGCATGGTAATTTCAGACTGCGCCGGATCCGGTAGCCGGCCCTGGTTCACGGTTTTGCCGGTGGCCTGATCAATTAACTCGTAACTCCGGCCGTCACCACTGAATTGCAGCGTCCAGCGGCCTGCAGGAAGGGCGGAGCTGTCGGTTATTTCAACCGCCAACTGACCGGTCGTGGCGGTTGCATTGTTGCCATTGGGGACCACCCGGCTGCGCTGCGCCTCAAGCGAATTGATATCGGTAAAGAACAGCCCGCCAAGCTCTCCCTCCAGATCCATCCCGATTTCATGTTGATGGTTCATGGTGTCGGACAGGGCGATGGCAATCCGGCCCAGTTCATCAAAAGCTGGCTTCAGCCCCTCGGTATCGAAACGCAGAAGCCCACCCAGTTTGCCGCCGGTAATCTGCTCATCAATGTTCAGCGTGCGACCGCCGTTGTTCAGGGTGAATTCCAGGCGAGTCGGATCCTCCGCGTTCTCCCGAGTACCAAGGGTGGAGGCATTGCTGCCAACCACCAGGGAAAGGCCGTTGGACAATGACACGTTGACCTGGCTTCCGTCGGTCGGAGTCACCTTGATGCTCACCAACTCGGAAAGCTCGCGCAGTTTCTCGTCGCGCTTGTCCAGGAGCTCATTGGGCATTTTGCCCTGGGCAATACCCGGTGATTCGGAAATCGCCAGATTCAGTTCCGCAATGCTTTTCACCAGTGTGTTGGCATCCTTCACACCCTGCTGCATCTGGGTCTTGATGGATTCACGCTGCTGAATGAATTCCTGATTCAGGGCCTGGAACCGGTTCACCACCTGCTGAGCCTCACTCAGAACCAACTGTCGCTGCGGCAACGAGGTTGGGTCCTCGGCGGCATTCTGAAGACTGGCAAAGAAGTTGTTCAGGGCATTGCTGAGTCCGGTGGATTCACCACCAAGCAGGTTATCCAGCCGGGAGAGCTCGGAATTCAGTGCTTCCTGCTCACCGTAAAGTGTGCTGTCTTCCCGCACCTGCTGGACGAGGTATTCGTTCGCCAGGCGCCGGATGTCCGAAACATTCACGCCGCTGCCAATGGTTCCGGCGCCGGTGCGCTGGCCTTCCTGGGTCTCAAACAGGACTTCCTGCCGGCTGTAGCCCGGGGTGTTGGCGTTAGTGATGTTGTTGCCAGTGGTGTTCAGTGCCGTCTGATGACTCAGGATGCCGGTCAGACCAATACCTATGAGCCCTGCCATAAGGTTTACTCCTTCATCCCGTCACTGCCCATGGACAGCGTCATCAGTGAGTCACGGTTCATAATCTGGCGGATCTTGCTGCCATAATTCGGGTCGGTCGCATAGCCGGCCTCCTGTAGTTTCTCTGCAAAGACTTCAGGCTGGTCTGCTACCGACAACACCTCCCGGTAACGGGGGTTGGATTCCAGGAAGGAGACATAGTCCCGGAAGCTGGATTCGTAATCCCGGTACGCCCGGAAATTGGCCTGTTCTTTCATGGGCAACCCTTCCCGGTATTCTGTCGTAGTGATGGAAACCGCATCGCCCTGCCAACGGCTGTCTGCCTTGATCCCGAACAGATTAAAGCTGGGTTCGCCCTGCTCTCCACGGATCATATGCCGCCCCCAGCCGGTTTCCAGGGCCGCCTGGGCCACCATGAGTTTCGGATCAATGCCCGAGTCCCGCGCAATCCGCTCCGCCACCGGCAACAGTTCCGTCACGAAATGCTCCGGAGATTCGAACCGGTCCGGCAAGTCCGACGGAGTCGCAGTGGCGGCGTTAGCCGATTTCTCTGCCACGGAAGTCACCTTCTGCACCCCTTCAGGCAACTGGGCACTAAGGGCAGGCAGGCTCCGATCGTAATCCGCCAGGCTCGCCTTGTGGCCGGCCAGCCGGCCACCTTCACTGTTCATTCCCGGAGTCTTCTGGCCCAGTTGCCGGACAAGAGCCTCGGCAAGACCACTGCCTTTTCCGCCGGCCATGGTCAGACTTATCTGGCTGTCGAACATGTCCCGGTACATCTCGGACTGGTTGCTGTTCAGGTAATTGCCTTCGGAAAAGACGTCACCAGCCTTACGCATGGACTTCAGCATTTCAGACAGGAACAGGCTCTCGAACTGACGGGCCACCTCACGCAGAGCGGACTCCTTGTCAGAACGAGCCTGGGACTTCAACGCGTTAAGACCGTTGAAGTCGGTATACACCTGAGCCTGTTGAACCTTGTAGTCCTGCATCACGCCACCTAGATAACAATCAGCTCGGCACGCAGCGCGCCGGCCTGTTTCAGGGCTTCGAGTACCGCCATGACGTCACCGGGAGCCGCACCTACCTGGTTCACAGCCTGGACAATCTCGTTCAGGGTGACGGCCGGGCCAAACTTGAACATCCTTGCCGGTTCCTCGGTAATCGCAATCTGGGAATCCTCCTCAAGCGCGGTGTCGCCGCCAGCGAACGGATTGGGCTGCTCCACGTTCGGGTTTTCCTGAATAGTCACGGTCAGGTTGCCGTGGGTGACTGCCGCCGGACTGACCTGGACATTCTGGCCAACCACAATGGTGCCGGTACGGCTGTTAATCACCACTTTTGCAGCGTCCTCGGCCGGATCTACCTCAATGTTTTCGAGGATCGACAGAAAGCTGACTCGCTGGGACGGGTCGCGCGGCGCTCGTACGGAAACCGAAGTGGCATCGTGGGCGTAAGCCATGTCCGGACCGAGTTGTTCGTTCACAGCCTCAACCACCCGACGGGCCGTTGTGAAATCCGGGCGCAGGAGATGGAAGGTAATGGTATCGCCCTCGGTGAATGGCGACGCCACCTCCCGTTCAATCGTGGCCCCATTAGGGATACGGCCAACGCTGGGCACGTTCACGGTAATCCTTGAACCGTCCTGACCCTGGGCTCCGAAGCCACCGACCACCAGGCTGCCCTGGGCAATGGCGTAGACATTGTTGTCGGCGCCTTTGAGGGGGGTCATCAGCAGGGTTCCGCCTCGCAGGCTGTCGGCGTTGCCAATGGAAGACACGGTAATGTCGATTTCCTGTCCCGCCTTGGCGAAAGGCGGCAAGTTGGCGCTCACCGTAACCGCCGCAACATTGGCAAGGTTCGGATTAACGCCCTCGGGAAGCGTCACACCGAACTGATTCATCATGTTCCGAAAGGTCTGGTTGGTGAACGGGGCCTTGTCGCCGGTTCCATCAAGACCAACCACCAGGCCATAACCCACCAGTTGGTTGTTTCGAACCCCTTTGATGCGGGACAGATCCTTGAGACGATCGGCCATCACCGGAGCCGCGACAACAGCCAGTGCCAGCACCCAGGCAAGACAACGGCGCATACTCATAGTGGCCACCACTCACTGTTGAAGAAGCGCGCAAGCCAGCCCATCTGATTGGCCTGATCAAAATCACCGGTGCCGCCGTAGGCGAACCGGGCATCGGCAATACGGTTGGATGCCACGGTGTTATCGGGCTGGATATCCTGGGGACGGACCAGACCGGTCAGGCGAATGTATTCATCACCATTTGTCAGCGATAACCATTTTTCACCACGAATCCTCAGTACACCGTTCGGCAGCACTTCAGTCACGGTAACAGTGATACTGCCGGCCAGGCTGTTGCTCTGGTCTGCTTCGGCACTGCCCTCGAAATCACGTTCGTTGTTCAGGGAGGTGTTAATCCCGAAATTGTTTTTCCCGAGAATGGTCGGCTCCGGCAGCGTGACTTCATTGTCCTTAGTGATACTGGTCTCCGCGTTCTTGCTCGCCCGTGTCGACTCCTGGAGATTCACTGTCAGCACATCACCAACATTCAGCGCGACGGTATCGCCGTAGAAGTTGTAGTTGCGGGAAACCTGATAAATGGAACCCGACGATTCGTCCCGCTGCATCATGGCCTGGGCCCGCACGGGTGCAAACTGAGGATCGTCCGGAATCGCCCGGGGCCGGCTCATCGCCGTACACCCCTGCAACAGGATCAGAGCCACCACGGTGGCCAATGTGCTGGCGCTTCGGGTTGTCCGGCTGGATGTCATCGGTTTCATGACGTCACCTCTGGCGGCGTTAGCCAATGTTTTGAGTGATAAACTGGAGCATCTGGTCGGTTGTGGAGACCACCTTCGAGTTCATCTCGTAGGCTCGCTGGGTGGTAATCATGTTCACCAGCTCCTCCACGACTTCGACGTTGGAAGATTCCACAGATCCCTGCTCAATCGTGCCCAGCCCGGCCAATCCGGCTTCACCCTCGGCCGGATCACCGCTGGCATTGGTGGCCTTGAACAGGTTGTTACCGATCGCCTGCAGGCCCTGGGGATTGATAAAGTCCACCAGCGTGATCTGGCCCAGATTTACTGGTGCTGCCTGATCGTCCGTTACTGCGGTGACGGTGCCATCCTTGCCAATGGTGATATTGGTCGCGTTCTCCGGCACGTTGATGGCCGGCTCCAGGGGGTAACCATCCGGATTGACCACGTCGCCGTCGGCATTGAGCTGGAACTGGCCATCCCGCGTGTAGGCAATCTGGCCATCCGGCAACTGCACCTGCAGGAAGCCACGGCCGTTAATGGCCATGTCGAGGGGCTGCTCGGTAATCTGCAGGTTGCCCTGGGAGAACTGTTTGGCCGTACCCACAACCCGCACACCGGTGCCCAGCTGGAGGCCGGAGGGCAATTCCGAGTTCTGGGTTGTCAAGCCACCCGGCTGCCGGTTGATCTGGTACAGAAGATCCTGGAAGACCGCCCTGTCCCGCTTGAAACCGGTGGTATTGACGTTGGCCAGGTTGTTGGAAATGGTGGACATGTTGGTGTCCTGAGCGCTCAACCCGGTCTTGCTGACCCAAAGTGCTGGATGCATGCTGCTTACTCCTTGCCGGAGGGCTGTCAGGCGGCCATTTTTTGCCGCTTCAGACCCGCCAGGCCAATGTGTTCAGTTGTTACTTAAAGGTTCTGCAACAGCCGTGCCGTTGCTTCGGAATTCTCGTTGGCGGTGGTCATCACCTTCACCTGCATCTCGTATTGCCGGGAGAGCTGGAGATTCGAGATCATTTCCTCCACTGCATTCACGTTGGAGCTCTCAAGGAATCCCGAGGCAACCCTGAGGTTGGCATCCGGCGGCTCCGGGCCATCAAGGGCCTCATCCGGCTTGCGCCGCATGTGCCCGTCGAGACCTTTCTCCAGGGCATCCGGCGGAGGATTGACCAGCTTCAGCCGGTCTACTTCAACCAGCTGGTCGGGCGGACCACCCACGGGAACAATCGAGACAGTGCCGTCAGCGCCGATCTGAACGTTGTCAAAAGGAGGAAGCGCAACCGGCCCGCCATTGCCGAGTACCAGTTCGCCGTTGGCCAGTCGCACCAGGCCGTTTACATCCACCTGGAGACTGCCACTGCGGGTGAAGACTTCTTCGCCCTGGTCGTTCTGGATGGCCAGCCATCCCTCACCCTCAACCGCCACATCCATCTTGCGGCCGGTTTCCATAAGTGCACCGGCAGAAAGGTCCGTGCCGGGCCGCTCGGTCATGGCATAGGCGCGGGTTGGGTGATGTTCCCCGTAGACAGGCATGCTGCGGGCCTGGGCGAAGTCTTTCTTGAAGCCGGTGGTGCTGACATTCGCCAGGTTATTGGCATGGGCTCGCTGGGCCAGCATATTCTGCTTGGCGCCAGACATACCGATGTAGAGGGCTTTGTCCATGGGAAAACTCCTGCCGGAATTTTGACTGTTTCCAGTCTTCCTGCAGGAGTCATGCCATATTCGCTAATTTGAGATATTAACGGAGGTTGATGATGGTCTGGGTGACCGCATCGGAAGTTTCAATGGTCTTGGCATTTGCCTGGTAGTTGCGCTGGGCAATGATCAGGTTGACGAGTTCCGAGGACAGATCAACATTGGATTCCTCCACCGAACTCGACTTGATCGCTCCCAGGGTTCCGGTATCCGGTGCGCCAATAATCGGCTGTCCGGACTCGAAGGTTTCTACCCAGGTGGTATCACCCACCGGGTTCAGACCATCCGTGTTGTTGAACGCAGCCAGGGCAACCTGACCCAGCGCCTGGGACTGCCCGTTAGTGTATCGAGCGAACAACACCCCCTGGTCAGATACATCAAGGCCGGACAATCGACCCGTCGTGAAACCATTCTGCTGCTGGTCATTGACCCCAAACGCCGCGCCGTACTGAGTGGTTCCGCTGAGGTTGATCACGAACGCCGAGGTGGTCGGCGGCTCGGGAATCGGCGTTACCACCGTCTCGCCCGGTGCGGGAGGGCCATCGGCGCCATTGGGCTGACCGCTCGCATCCTTGGGAATCCAGTCGTCGATCAGGATTTCACCGCTGGCATCTCCGTCAATGGACTGAAGAGCACCGTCCTGGTCGAATCTTGCGGTATAGGGGGTTACGTCGGTGCCACCAACGAACTCACCATCGATCTGGGCATACACCGACCACTCACTGATGCCAACGCCATTGCCCGGGGACGGATTCTTCACGAAGAACTGGGTCAGTTCGTGGGAATTACCCAGGCTGTCGTAAACGGTCGTTGATGTCGCGTGATTGTAGGTCCTCTGGTCCAGCGGATTGAACTCGTTGGTCACCCGAATCGGGGATGCGGTAAACGCAGCCTCAAAGTCCCCGCCAGCCGGATCATCAATGCTGGCCACCACCCGGTCTGCCGTTGCATTGATTTCACCAAATACCTGTCCGTTGGTCTCGCCACCGTTGGTGAGATCACCGTCGTTGTCGTAGGAGAACTGCAGGGTTTCGCCCTGGTTGTGGGTTACCCGGAGCACATCGGTGCCGGTTCCATCGTCAACGATGGCAGCCGAGATTGCGGTCTCGCTGGAATCGTTGATGGAATCCACCAGATCCTGCAGCGAGGTGATATTGCTGGTATCAATTGCCAGGGGCGCCCCATTAACACTGAGGCTGAAGGCAAAGTCAGACCCGGGAGGCGTCCCGGCAGACGTAATGTAGGCATCCGACAAGCCACCAATGGTTGCCGTGGTTGTTGCCGAGGCGCTCAATCCGGGCGCATCGTTTATAGCTGCCGCCGCCTCTCTGGCAGTCGTGGCACCGGTCAGGTCTACCGGGAAATCCGGTGTGCCGTCGGTATACTGCACAGAAAAGCTCTCACCCTGGATGTCGGCAAACGCCAGGGGCCCGATATCCCGAACCCGCGTCTCCAGAACACTTTCACGGGAATCGAGGTTCAGATCCGAATCGAGGTTGGTAGTCCGGCGGGGCGCCAGATTATCGGTCTCGATCTGAAGGTCGCCCCGAATGCCAGAGAGATTGCCATCGTCATCCGCGGTATAACCCTGAACACGCATGTTCTGGTTGTTGACAACAAACCCCTCCTTGTCGATCGCAAACTGCCCTGCCCGGGAATACCGGATCTCGCCGCCGTTATTCAGGATAAAGAAGCCATCGCCGCTGATGGCCATATCAAGACCATTGTCGGTAAAGCTGATATTGCCCTGGCCAAAGGACTGCTTTACATCCTGAACCCGGACACCATCGCCAATCGGGTTGGTGCCGGCACTCAGGAAACCGCTGGCGTAAAGATCGCCAAACTGGGCCTTGCTGCCCTTGAAGCCGACGGTGCTTGCGTTGGCAATATTGTTGCCGGTGACGTCCAGATCCACCGATGCTGCACGAAGGCCACTCAAACCTGTATTAAATGCCATGGTTCACCCCTTGGTGTTTCACCGGTATCAGTTAATTTGTTTCACATCAGACAGAGCGATGGAGCCCATGCCTGCAAGATTCAGGGTTATCGAGCCTCCCTGCCCCAGGGAGACACTATCCACATTGGCGCTCACCATGGTGTCCAGTTGCTGGGGGCCATCCGGATAAGAACCCTCGGCAACAATCCGATAGGGTCCCGGCGGCAATGGATTGCCGTTGCCATCCTGGCCATCCCAACGGAATGACGCCACACCAGCCTGACTTGATCCAAGATCAATCTGACGCACACGCTCGCCGTTCTGCCCCTCGATGGACACCCGCAGACCACCGGTGGATGCCGGCACCTCAATGGTCCCGGTAATCTCGCCCTCAGCACCCAGGATGCCAATCTGGGAAGGCGCCAGCACCGTTTTGCCAACCATGGCGGACGCCTGCAAGGCCTGGGTGGAGCGGAATTGACCAACCACATCCTCAACCGTGCCCGATAGGTTCTGCATCTCCTCGAGCGAGCTGAACTGCGCCAGTTGAGAGATGAATTCGCCGTTGTCCTGCGGCTCCAGCGGATTCTGGTTTTTCAACTGCGCCAGCATCAGTTCCATGAACTCATTGCGGCCCAGCTCACTGTTGCCCTTGGCGTCATCCTGCTGCTTCAGCTGGTACTGGCTCAGAACATCCGACGCGTCTGTTGCATTTACTGCAGTCATGTTGTGCTCCTTACCGTGTTACTGCTGACCAAGGGTCAGAATGCGCTGCATCATGGACTTGGCAGTGTTCATGACATCCACATTCATCTGGAAACTTCTGGATGACGACATCATGTCCGCCATCTCTTCAACCACATTCACATTCGGGTAGAAGACATAACCGTCTTCATTGGCTGCCGGGTGATGGGGCTCATAGCGCATCTGCAACTCGGCATCACTCTCGATGATGCCCTCAACTCTCACACCGGCACCCGGGCCCTCGTCGGCCGCCATCGGCAAACCACCCTGCCCCGGGTTCAGGAGGGACTGCTGGACCGCCGAGAAAACAGGCTTTCTGGCCCGGTAGGTTTCTCCGGTGCTGGAGCTGGCAGTCTCGGCATTGGCAATGTTGGACGCGGTTGTATTCAGCCGCAGTGATTGCGCTGTCATGCCGGAACCGGCGATATCAAAAATGCTGCCCAGTGACATGAAATATCTCCTTCGCTAATCCTGTGACTGCGGCTTATTCGCCCTTGATGGCTTTGGTCAAACCGCTGAACTTGCTGTTCAGAAACTGGAAACTGGCCTGGAAGTCCATGGCGTTGCGCATGAAATGGGTTTGCTCCTGCTGGGCGTCCACGGTGTTGCCGTCAACCGAGGGCTGATTGGGAACCCGATACATCAAGTCGCTGTCGGAGGCCGCCGCGGAGGTATCCATGTGGGCGTCATGCGTTTTTGACATCTGGAACCCGCTGACCTGCTGCTGGGCCTTCTGCATCATCGCCTGGAAATCCAGGTCACGTGCCTTGAACCCCGGGGTATCGGCGTTCGCCAGGTTGTTTGCCAGAACTTCGGCACGTTTGACCCGCGCTTCAACCGCGTGTTGGTGAATGCCCAGAGCCGAATCGAACGTAATTGCCATGTTGCCTCCCGAAAACTGCACCAGCATGCCGACCTGTTTTTGCCGGCTGTGCTCTTTGACAGGACTAAAGCAAGCTGGATGCCAGAATTCGAGTGAGCTGTGAAATAGTCAAGGAGGCCTGCAACGACAGGCCCTGGAGGGGGATGCATAAACCGTCAGGAAAGCGTGGGGAGAGAATGGGCCAGAAAAAGCGGCAAGCTGCTTCCCCCGACCAGAGCCGGGGGTTTTGTCGACAACCCTCAGGGCCAGTGACGGACGAAATCCGCCACCTCCGGACGGGGCACGGCGGGTTTTTCGGAGGAGACAGTACCGGTATAGAGAAAGCCGACAATCTGCTCATGTTCCTCAAGGCCAAGGCCCTTTTGGACGACCGAGTGATATGCCACGGAGCCGGTCCGCCACATCACACCAAAACCTGCGTCCTGCAACGCCAGTTCAACAAAACTCATGCCGGCTGCCGCCGACAGCAACTGCTCGATTTCGGGTACTTTGGGATGCGTTTTCGGCGACGCGATACCCACAATCACCATCGGTGCTCTGAGAGGGGCACGCCTGAGCTTCTCGATCTCTTTCTCGTCACTGTTATTGGCGCAGGTGGAGGCAAACAGTTCGCCCAGGGCCTCCAGCCCCTTGCCTTCCACAACGAGGTAACGCCAGGGGCGCAGCAGGGCGTGATCCGGCGCGCGGGCGGCACAGGCAAAGGCCCGGTCGAGGGTTTGCGGATCCGGCGCGGGCGACTCCAGCCTGGGTTCCGAGGAACGGTTTAGGAGGAAATCGGTAACTGCTGTCATATCTGCTCGCTGTCTGATGGCTGTTCGAATGAATTGCAAAATGTCGTTACGTAGACAATTCCCGGCTGTGAATTGTGGCTTGTACGTAATACTGTTAACCTTTAGTCGTAGTCGGGTCTGCCAACAATTATAAATGACGCGGTCGTACAACGGTGAGTGGCAACACAATGAGTAACCAGCAAACCTTCAACAGGTTTTCCGAATTCTATCCTTACTACCTTGAAGAGCACAGCGATGTAACCTGTCGCCGTCTGCACTTTGTCGGCAGCCTGCTGGTTCTGATCGTGGCCGCGTGGGCACTGATTTCAGGCAAGCTTTTGTGGCTACTGGCCCTGCCCGTCATCGGCTACGGCTTCGCCTGGGTTGGCCATTTCAAGTTTGAAAAAAACCGGCCCGCCACCTTCAAGTACCCACTGTACAGCCTGATGGGCGACTGGGTCATGTTCCGGGACATGCTCATTGGCAGGATCCGTTTCTGAAATGATGAGCGCACCGGCAGACCTGCGCAATGCCAGCAGCTCCGCTGGCCGAGCCATGGCGTGTGATGCGCCGGGCAATCCGATTGCCATCCCGCCCATGCCGGATTACAACGGTCGGGTGCTGGCCTACACCACCACGGCCGCCATCATCGTAACCGGTGTTCTTCAGGGTGCATTTGCCCAGTGGCTTCTGTGGCTGGTGGCCGGCGCACTGACCTGGCCACACATCGCCCACCTGCTGACCCGACGGACGTTCCTGCGAAACTCCCCGCGCATCCGCCAGAAAATGCTGATTTTCGATTGCGTTATCGGTGGCGCGTTTATTGGCTGCATCGGGCTGGTCGTTATTCCCTCCCTGGCCGTTGCCCTGATGCTGATGTTCAGCTGCCTGATCGTTGGCGGCATCCGGCAGTGGGTTCTTGGTACCGTTTTCATGGCTGCCGCCATTGCCGGCGCCGTTGCCATCCTTGGTCCGGCAGACGGCCCGCATTCGCCATTGCTGACCAGCATTGTCTCCATCCTTTCAACCGGGCTTTATATCTGCGTCACCGCCTATTACTCCCATCAACAGGCACGGGCACTGATGCTGGCAAAGACCCAGATCCAGAACCAGCGGGAGCAGTCCATCGCACTCTCCCACAAACTGTCAAAATACCTGTCGCCACAGGTCTGGCAGTCCATCTTTACCGGTGAGCGGGACGTGCGGCTGGAAACCCAGCGCAAGAAGCTTGCGGTGTTCTTTTCCGACATCAAGGGCTTCACCGAACTTTCCGAAGAAATGGAGCCCGAAGCACTGACCGAACTGCTGAATCACTACTTCAACGAGATGTCGGAAGTGGCCCTGAAATACGGCGGCACCATCGACAAGTTCGTGGGCGATTCCATCATGGTCTTCTTCGGGGATCCCACCAGCCGCGGCCAGCGTGAAGACGCCTTTGCCTGCGTATCCATGGCCATCGAGATGCGCAAGCATATGAAAATCATGCGCCAGAAATGGCGCAGCCAGGGCATCAAGACGCCCCTCGAAATCCGCATGGGCATCAGCACCGGCTACACCACCGTGGGCAACTTCGGCGCGGAAAACCGGATGGACTACACCATCATCGGTAAGGAAGTGAACCTGGCCAGCCGTCTCGAATCCCTGGCAGAGCCCGGTGAAATCCTGGTCTCCTACGAGACCTTCTCGCTGATCAAGGACAAGATCATGTGCCGCGACAAGGGAGAAATCACGGTGAAAGGCTTCGGCAAACCCGTGCCGATCTACGAAGTGGTGGATTTCCGACGCGATATGGGCCCTAACCGCAGCTTCATGGAACATGAACACAGCGGCTTTGCCATGTACCTGGATTCCGACAAGATTACCGAGAAAGAGCGGCAGGCTATCCTGACTGCACTGGAAGACGCCGCAGACCGACTGCGACGGGAAGAAGACGTGTCCTGAAGTACCTCCCTGTACCCCCATCAGCCCGTATTACTGGCGTATCAGCCGCGGCCCGGCATCCTCACCGGTTTGCGTACTTCGCCAGGGATTGATATCCAGTCCGCCCCGGCGTGTGTAACGGGCAACCACCGTCAGCGATTCAGGCCGGCATCGGCTCATCAGATCGGTAAATACTGTTTCCACACAATGCTCATGAAAATCCTGCTTCTGCCGGAAACTCACGACATAGCGAAGCAGCCCCGCCCGGTCGATTTTCGGCCCGGTGTAGCTGACCAGCAGCGTGGCCCAGTCCGGCTGTCCCGTCACCGGGCAGTTGCTCTTCAGCAAATGCGAGCACAGATGCTCCGTTACCACCTCATCACCGGCCACCAGTGACTCGGGCGCGTACTCGTACACCACATCGCCCACAGGTTCGTCATCGATCAACTCAAAACCCTCGGGGCGGCCAATGGCCTCCCCGGATTCATCGACGCTCAACAGGCTGACCTGAACCGCACCGCCGCAGGCGCTGGAAAGATCCCGGGTGATTACTTCCGCAACCTGATCCCGGGAGGAGTAAACCGCCTGGTTCAGCGAATTCAGATAGAGCTTGAGCGATTTGGACTCGATGATCGACGGCGAAGCGGCCGGAAAAACAATCTCCGCCCAGGCCACCTCAGGAACGCCATTGGGCCGCAGCCAGGAGATCTCCCACGCCTGCCAGAGATCTTCACCAAACCAGGGCCAGCGGCCATCCTCCAGACCAAGACGGCGACGGTTTTCCTCTCTCGCAACGGGGAACAGCAGGGCCGGGTCATAGCTGTCCGGGTAATCGCTTGTCTTGCCAAGCGGCGCGTCATTAAGTGCCATAGGTGTACCTGAATCAGTGGCGAATGCCTTTGCCACGCTCCAGCATTCTCAGAGCAATGAATGCCAGCACGGCGATGAAAACCAGAATCATACCAAGGGAAACAAAGGGATTAACGTCTGACACGCCCAGAATCCCGTACCGGAAGCCGTTCACCATATACAGGATAGGGTTGGCCATGGACACGCCCTGCCAGAACCCCGGCAACAGATCGATGCTGTAGAACACACCGCCCAGGTAGGTCAGCGGCGTCAAAACAAACGTCGGTACGATGGAGATATCGTCGAACTTGGTGGCCAGCATCGCATTGATGAAGCCACCCAGCGCGAACAGGGCAGACGTCAGAAACACGGTCACAACCATCATGGGCAGGTTGTGGATCGACAGGCGGGTGAAGGCCAGCGACAACAGGGTCACGATCAGGCCGATCCCTAGCCCCCGGGCCATTCCACCGGTTACGTAGCCGGCCAGAATCACCCAGTTGGGAACCGGTGAAACCAGCAGCTCCTCGATGCTGCGCTGGAACTTCATGGAGAAAAACGAGGACACCACGTTAGCGTAGGAACTGGTGATCACCGCCATCATGATCAGCCCCGGCACGATGAACGACATATAATCGAAACCGCCCATGTCCCCGATCCGGGAACCGATGAGGTTACCGAAAATAATGAAATAGAGCGTCATGGTGACCGCCGGCGGTAGTAGCGTCTGAGCCCAGATACGGGTAAAACGGCGAACTTCCCGGACAACGATGGTGCTGAAGGCTGTGAACAGGGCGTGCGGAGTCATGCTGCGCCCTCCACAGCCTTGCGTGAGTCCGCCGCATTCTCCTCCACCATTCGGATAAACAGCTCCTCCAGCCGGTTAGCCTTTGTCCTCATACTGACCACCTTGATACCCAACCGCTCAAGCTGCACGAACACCTGGTTCAGGCCCTGGCCTTTCTCCACTTCCACCTCCAGGGCCCCTTCCCCGTCAAGACGGGCCGGAAAACCATCCAGATCGGGCGCCGCATCCAGAGGCGCGTCGGTATCCAGCACGAATGTCTCCACGCTGAGCTGCTGCAGCAAGGCCTTCTTGCTGGTGTGCCTGAGGATCTTGCCGTGGTCGATAATGGCAATGTTGCGGCAAAGGGCTTCCGCTTCCTCAAGGTAATGGGTCGTCAGGATAATGGTGGTGCCCTGGCGGTTCATCTCTTCCAGGAAGGTCCACATGGAGCGCCGGAGTTCAATATCCACACCGGCCGTCGGCTCATCAAGAATCAGGAGCTTCGGTTCATGAACCAGGGCGCGGGCAATCATCAACCGGCGCTTCATGCCTCCGGACAGCATTCGGGCGGGGGTATCCCGCTTGTCCCAGAGACCAAGCTTTTTCAGGTACTTCTCGGCGGAAACAGACGCCTGCTTCAAGGGAATACCATAGTAGCCGGCCTGGGTGGTCACGATGTCGAATACTTTTTCAAACTGGTTGAAGTTGAACTCCTGGGGCACCACACCGAGGTTCAGCTTGGCATCAGAGAGATGGGTGTCGGTGTCGTACCCGAACACCCGCACCTTGCCTGCGGTCTTGTTCACCAGGGAGCAGACGATGCCCAGCGTGGTTGATTTACCAGCCCCGTTGGGCCCCAGCAGGGCGAAAAAATCTCCCTCGGCGACATGAAGATCAATCCCCTTGAGGGCCTCGAATCCGTCACCGTAAGTCTTGGTGAGACCCTCGATTTCCAGTGCATTGGTCATAGACGATTCCGATTCGGTGAAAAACGGCGATGAACGGTCCGGGCCGCACGCCAGAATTTAGAATGCTATTTATTGTGACAAAGCCGCTGATTTCAAGGCCCTTATCGACCACCGCTGTTACCGGGCCAATAACGGAAACTGCGACAGGAATCCCGATATGAGGCAAACCCCGCCCCTATAATGCGGTTACAACAATTTACAAAAGGGGCTGCCGCACTCTGGGTGCGGGCGCGCTGAATCGAAGGGAATGTACGACCAACCATGAGATCCGTTCACCGCATCCGTTTGACCTTTACACTACTGGGCGCACTTGCCCTCACCGGCTGCCTGGATGACGACGGCGGCTCTGGTGACGATACCAGCGTCGGCCGGCTGAATTTCAACGGCTTCAGTGGCCTGTCCTACCAGACGGCGAGCCAGTCCGGAAAGACCAACACCACCGGGGAGTTCCGTTACTACCCCGGTGAAACCCTGGAATTCCGGGTTGGGGATCTGCCACTGGTCAGCGGTGTGCCAACCCGGCAATACGTAACCCTGCTCGAGTTTTTCGAAGCGACCCGTTCGGCCCTGCAGACACCGATGGTGGATGACGAAGGCCTGACCACCCACACCCTGACCGAACAACAGGTACTCGAAGACACAACACTGATGAACCTGACCCGATTCCTGATGCTTCTGAACTGGAGCCAGAATGTCGCCGAGGGAGAAGGTATCGATATTCGCGAACGGGTTATTGCGCAGCTGAACGCCGCCCTGCCGGACCTTACCGCACCCATTGATTTCAGCGTCAGCGAATCGGAGTTCACGGCCACGGAACCCCTGTCTCCGGCCAACCAGCTCCTGGCCGCAATCTGCTTTTACCCGGCGGATGATGAGCTGTGCGAGGAGCCACCAACCCAGGAAGAAATCGATAACGCGCCACTACGGCCGGAAAATGACGAGGACCGGGACCCGGACATCGAATACAGTGAAGACCTGGAAGCCAAGAGAGACCGCATCGAAAACTCGGTGCGCACCATGGAAGACATCGACTCGGAAGACGCCCAGATCTATCTGACACGGGAACTGAAAGCGATCAGCACAACCGTTGCCAATCGCTATTTCCTGGATGAGGATGTAGCCAGCCATCCCGCCTCTGATACCGCCATCAAGCAGGTAGCCGTTCGCAAGATCGGAGGCGGGCTTGCCCTGGAAGAACTCGAAGGCATCAGCACTCGGCCACAGGATGTTCAGATCCATTCAGCCAACTGGCAAAGCGGGAAGGTCGAGTATTTCGTGGCAGGTCCCTCCGGCGGAGAATCCGAGCTTCTGCTGAGCTTCCGGCCGGAGGACACCTATCGATGGGTCCGCAAACAGCTGCGGGTGGTTATCCGCTGATCAGGCGGGACAGGCTCCAGCGGGACTCCACACCGGTCACATCGTAAAGCGACGGGTCCAGCCCCTCGGTGCCATGGGGCAGACACTCCCGCACCCGAACCGTGTCTGCCGCTTCCCGGCCTTCGTTGTACCGGGCCAGATCAATGATCTTGGCGCTTTTCAACGGGCGGGCAGAGGTATCGGTCATGACCATGACCCTCGGCCAGAGACGACGCTCAGGAGAATGGGAAACCACAATACCGCGCTGGCCATCGCTTAACTCCACCAAGCTGCCGGTGGGGTAGATCCCGATCGCCTGGATGAAGTTTTCCACCAGATCTTCCTGGAACTCGATGTTGCGCATCTCGTAGAGCAAGGTAACCGCTTTCGCGGGCGTCATGGGCTCGGCATGGGAGCGGGGCGCAATCAGGGATTCGAAAAATTCGGCAATGCCCGCCACCTTGGCCAGCAGCGGAATACGATCGCCACGGACACCTTCCGGAAAACCTGAACCGTTGTGGCGCTCACGATGCCCCTGAACCACACTCAGGACCGCACGGGAAAGCCCGCTGCCCTCCAGCATGGCGACACCACGACTGACGTAGCCGCGGTAGGACAGATATTCCTCGGCGCTCAATTGGCCTTCCCGGGCCAGTAATTCGGGTGGCAACGTGGTCTTGCCCACCTGTGACAGCAGGCAACCGAGGCCCAGATGGTTAAGGAGCCCCTCGTTCAGACCCAGGTGACGACCACACACCAAGGCCCACACCGACGTATTCAGCGCATGCCGGTACAGGTAACTGTCATGAGCGCGAGTGCGACTGAGCCAGAGCAGCGCATCGGGTTGACGAACCACACTGCTCACCATCTTGCTGGTGATCGCGGCTATCGGCCTGAGATCCGGCACCCCATCGGCCCGAAGCGTCTCAAACAACTGGTCCAAAGCCACTTCGACATCGTCCAGCAAACGCCGGGAGGCTTTCATTTCTTTTTTCAGACTGGTGACCGTCTCATAGGTGACCGGCTCGCGAATGCTCAACGGCGGCAACTGGAGCTGCTCACGACCGCCACCACGCTTGTTCAGTGTCTTGCCAAAAACCGGCCTGCTTCCGCCTTTAACCTCTTTGGATTCACGGGCTTCCGCCACATCAACCATGACCCACTTGCAGTGGGAGACCAACGCACGGATGTCATCCTGTGAACGGATATGAAAGCCCTGGATCGGAAAAGGCGTCTGGTGCCATGGCCTGTCCAGATCAGACACGAACATGCCTACTTCCAGATCATGTACTGCCACTTTCTTCTGTTGGACACCCACGGGCCACCTCACACAACAAACGTATCGATCGTTACCATTCTGACCGAACCACCGGAAGACACAATTACAATATCGTATCGTCGGGTAACCCAAACGCGACAAAGCGTAACGCTAATATTCAACAGGAAACAAAATGTAGCAACGTGATCGGGGTCACATATCAACGTCAGAAAGTGTCACTCTGCGTCACATACGGATTCGTCAAACTCCGGCAAACGGGCGTGCATCGCTCCCCTTGGTGCCTTGCGTACGTGGACGGTATAGGGCACTGACGAGGCCCGCAGGTAATCCAGGTTAACGGCATCGTCGCCCTGCCCCTCCGTGACAACCGCGGGAGTACAGGAAACCAGCAACTCCAGCTTGCCATCCACATCGGCAATACGCGCATCGGGATCGGCCGGGTTAATGGCCATGCAACGGGTCGATTCGGTTGCCGATTTGCCCGTCGTCGCAACATGATCCCGGCCTTGCCCGCCGCAGGCCCGGATGCCGGTGGCACATTCACCCGCACTGGCATCGTCGCCATCGCGTAACCGCCAGATCCGGTCACTGCACTGGGTTTCAAGCTTTACAGACGTCGCCTTATCACCGGCCAGCCACCAATCCGGGTATTCGGCACTTTGCCAGGACAACCGCACCTGCCTCGGCTCCCCTGAGGAATTCTCTGCCGGAAACATCGCAAAATGGGAGTAATAGCTGGCACAGCCTGAAGTAAACAACAGCATCAGGCTTGCAATAACGGGCTTGTAAGCTCTGGAGAGGGCTGAAAAGATCATTGTGCTGGTGCATCCCTGGCGGCGTTCAAGTTGGACTTGCCATTATCCATGGAAGGCGCCGCCAATCCGCCTATTCAGTCACCATTCTGATCAAACTGCAGGCCATAGCCGTCATTGGTTTTGCGTACAACCACCATTTCAAGCACCGGCGCCGGCACGGGCAGCCCCTGCACCTGCACGGTAACTTTGTCGCCCAGACTCGGCGCAAAAGGCTCAGTGTCGACAACGATAAAGACACCGCCATCGGAAATATCGCGGGTTGAGAATATGAACTCTCCCAGCTCCGCATGCACCACCTTAACTTTCGCACTCATGGCGGTGCGCATGTGCTCTCTTCGATCGTTCCCAACCATCTGAGGATTCCACTACTTTTTGCATAGTTTTTATAGTCTTCCGAAGCATAACACCATTTTCAGAAAAATATGCCAACCGAGACATTGACTATACACACAACGGAAATGAGAATGGTTGGCGTTTTTAAGCACCTGTGGGTCTCGCTGCAGGCACACACGGTTACCGGAACACCCGAAAAGGATGGGATTATGAGAATGAAACTGGCTGCAACCGCCGCAATCGCCCTCACGGCCATGCCAATGGCCGCCTCTGCAGACGGTGAGGTCAACATCTACTCCTACCGCCAGGCCTACCTGCTCGAGCCCCTGCTGAACGCGTTCGAACAGGAAACCGGCATCAAGAGCAACGTGGTCTTCGCCAAACAGGGTCTGGCAGAACGCCTGGAGCGTGAAGGTCGTAACAGCCCCGCTGATGTGGTGATGACCGTTGACATCTCCCGTCTCAACGAACTGGTAGAGCGTGATCTGGTTCAGGGCCTGGACAACGACACCCTGGAAAAGAACATCCCGGACAACCTGCGTCATCCTGAGGGCAAGTGGTTTGCGCTGACCACCCGCGGCCGGCTGATTTTCGCCTCCAAAGACCGCGTTGAGGAAGGCGAGATCACCACCTACGAGCAACTGGCTGACGACAAGTGGGAAGGCCGCATCTGTACCCGCAGCGGCAAGCACCCGTATAACATTGCCCTGTTCTCCTCAATGATCGCCCACCACGGCGAAGCCGAGACCGAAGAATGGCTGGCCGGCGTGAAAGACAACCTGGCTCGCAAACCCCAGGGTGGCGACCGTGACCAGATCAAGGCGATTGCCGAGGGCGTGTGTGATGTGGCCATCGGTAACAGCTACTACTATGGCAACATGCTGCAGGATGAGAACCAGCGGCCAATCGCCGAACAGGTTCGCCTGGTATTCCCGAACGCCGATGACCGTGGCACCCACGTAAACATCAGCGGTATCTCCCTGACCAGGAGCACGCCGAACCGCGACAATGCCATCAAACTGATGGAATTCCTGTCCTCGCCGGAAGCCCAGCGCATCTACGCCGAGGCGAACACCGAATACCCGGCGAATCCGGATGTGAAGCCCTCCGGCATGGTCGCCGAGTGGGGTGCCATCAACCCGGACGACCTGTCACTACAGGAAATTGCCAACAACCGTAACGCCGCCGTCAAACTGGTTGACCGCGTCGACTACGACGGCGAGTAGTCGTCAATAGTGAGGGTGGCGCCACCACCCTCACCCGCCATGAGGCACCACGCCGCCGACACCTGCCATGACCCTGGTCATTGCAGGCATCCGGCCAGGTGACTACAATCAGCACCCTTTACTTGGCAAGACCCCACATCCAGACACAGGGACACTATGAGCGAGGCCGCGACCAGCGTTACTCCCGGGCTATCCCAGCCCCTGCTGGCAAAGCGTACCTCCCCGAAATGGATGATCAGCGCCCTGCTGACCACCGCCATTGTTGCCCTTCCGGTTGTTTCGGTAGTTTTCCTGGCGTTTTTTCCTGAAGAGAACATCTGGCCGCACCTGATTGACACCACGCTTCCCCGCTATCTGACCACAACACTCAAGCTGATGGTTGGCGTGGGCGCCCTTACCCTGGTGATAGGCCTGGCATCGGCCTGGGCGGTCACCATGTGCGAGTTTCCCGGCCGAAAATTCTTTGAGTGGGCCATGCTCCTGCCCTTTGCGGTACCCGCTTACGTCATTGCCTATGTGTACACCAGCCTCCTGGACTACGCAGGGCCGGTCCAGGGTGCCCTCAGGGACTGGTTTGGCTGGACCAGCGCTGCCGATTACTGGTTTCCGGAAATCCGCAGCCTGGAAGGCGCCACGCTGATGATCGGGCTTGTGCTCTATCCATACGTTTACCTGCTCGCCCGGGCCGCCTTCCTTGAGCAGTCCCCCTCTCTGTTTGCGGTAAGCCGCAGCCTCGGCCACTCGGCCCTGAGCACGTTCTTCCGGGTGGTTCTGCCCATCGCCCGCCCGGCGGTAGCGGTGGGGCTGTCGCTGGTGCTGATGGAAACCCTCAATGATTTCGGCACCGTGGACTTCTTTGCGGTTCAGACGCTCACCGCCGGCCTGTTCGACACCTGGATGAATCTCGGCAACCTCGGTGGTGCCGCCCAGATTGCCACCACCATGCTGATCTTCGTGGTAATCCTGGTTACCCTGGAACGCTACTCCCGGAGGCGCCAGCAGCAGTTCGCCGCCCGGGACAACCGCGATCCGATTCGTCGCTTCACCATGTCATTCCCGCGCCAGATGATCTGCGTGGCGGTGTGCGCACTGCCAGTGCTGTTCGGCTTCGTGATTCCGGGCGCCACCCTCGGCCTCTACGCCTGGGAATATTTTGGTGAAAGCTGGAACCCGGATTTCGTCCGCAACACCTTCAATAGCCTGTTCCTCTCCGGCACGGCGGCACTGACCACTTTGCTGATCGGCATCACTCTCGCGTACAGCCGCCGCCTGCACAACACCCGCAAAATGCAGGTGCTGATGCGCCTGTCGAGCCTTGGCTACGCCATGCCCGGCGCAGTGTTGGCGGTGGGCGTGATTGTGCCACTGGCGGGCTTTGACAACTGGCTCGACAGCCTGATGCGGGATGCGTTCGGAATCAGTACCGGCCTGCTACTGAGCGGCTCAGCCTTCGCCCTGGTGTTTGCCTACACTGTGCGGTTCCTCGCGGTTTCCGCCGGCAGCGTGGAAAGTGCGTTGCAGAAGATAACACCGAGCATGGACATGGCGTCCCGGTCTCTGGGCCACAGCCCTGGCAACACCCTGGTGCGTGTTCACCTGCCCATGCTCAGGGGCACGCTGGTCACAGCCGCCCTGGTGGTGTTCGTGGATTGCATGAAGGAATTGCCGGCCACGCTGATTCTCAGGCCGTTCAATTTCGAGACACTGGCCACTTACGTGTACCAGTTTGCATCAGACGAGCGCCTCTACCACAGCGCCCTGCCTGCCCTGATCATTGTCCTGGCAGGCATCATTCCGATCATTCTGATGAGCCGGTCGATCTCCAACAGCCGCTCAATTGCCTGACACAGTCAGAGATTCACCCGGGATTTCACATCCTGAACCACGAACCTGCCCTGAAAGACCGCTACAGGCTCAACCTCGGGCCTGGTCGTCGGTTGACCACAAAACACTTCAGCGGTCAGGTCGAGACGGCCCTTGCCGTGACGGGCAAGACTTTTGCGGAAACGTTCGGGGATCTCGTCGCCGGGCAGACGGCAGATCACGTAAAAATCCGAACTGACCGGTTCCAGGTAATCAATGTTCCCGCTCTGCACCACCACGTTCCCCCGGAGCCCCAGATCCCAGAGCGCCAGCTCTGTCAGGCCCCAGGCCGCAGTTACGGCGGCAGAGTATACGCTGCCGCCAAACCCCGTACCCTGGTGATTGCTGTTGGGCTCCAGCGGCGCACTGAGCAGCAGGGAATGGCCATCCCACGAATGCAATTGAATCCCCAACGCCCGTGAAAGGGGAATTTCATCCTGGATACGTTTCTGGAAAAGGGACAACTGGCTCATAACATCCTCCTGATATCACTCCAGTTTAGGCCCGCTTATTCCTTTTCCCTATGCGACTAACGTCGGTTTTTCATCCACAAAAAAGGCCCGGCGGAGCCGGGCCTGAACATCTTCACCTGAAACCGAATGTCTTACTGCCAGATAACCGGCTGGCGCTGGGCGTACCAGTTATCCACTTTCTCCTGATAGGCATCCTCAACCACATTACGCTTTAGCTTCATCGTGGGCGTAAGGAAGCTGTTCTCAATCGACCATTCGTCGCTGACCACCGTAATGAATGCCAGCTGCTCATGGGGATCCACGGTCTTGTTCACATCGGCGATCAGCTGCTTGAAGCTTTCCTCGATCTCCTTCCGGAACGCTTCGTCCGCCATCTTCGGCCGCACTTCCTCGCCCAGCATTACCAGCGCGTGGGGCTGGGTCTGATTGGAACCGGATACACACACCATTTCGATGGCGTCGTGGGACATCAGGCGATTCTCGATGGGCGCAGGCGCAATGTACTTGCCTTTGCTGGTCTTGAAGATTTCCTTGATGCGGCCGGTAATCTTGAGTCGGCCCATCTCATCAATCTCGCCTTTGTCGCCGGTCTTCAGGAAGCCGTCCTCGGTGAAGGTTTCCCGGGTTTTCTCCTCATCCTTGTAGTAGCCCACCATGGTGGCCGGGCTCTTGACCTGAATCTCACCTTCCGGACTGATCCGGGTCTCAACACCGGGCAGGGATTCACCGACGTACCCCGTCCTCGAACGACCTGGTTTACTCATGTGGGAATAGGCGAAGTTCTCGGACATGCCATAGCCTTCAAGCAACTCGAGGCCAAGATTGCGGTACCAGTCCAGAACATCGCTCGCCAGAGGCGCCGAGCCACTGCCAGCCAGTTTGACCTTGTCGAGCCCGAGGCCTTTGAGGATCTTTTTCTTGATCAGTTTGTTGACCACCGGAATCTTCAGCAACCGGTCCAGCTTCTTCTTGGGCAGCTTCTGAAGCACACCATGCTGGAATTTCACCCACAGGCGCGGCACGGAAAGGAACAACGTGGGCTGTGCCCGCTGCAGATCCTGCACAAAGGTATCCAGGGATTCCGCAAAGTAGAGCTGGAAGCCGGCATACAGCGAGGCCAGCTCCACAAAGGTACGCTCGAATACGTGCGCCAGCGGCAAGTACGACAGCATGCGCTCCTCGGAACCAACGCCCAGCACTTCCATGCCCCCTTCCGCCGCATAGGCCATGTTGCCGAAGCTCAGCATGACGCCCTTGGGCTTGCCGGTGCTGCCGGAGGTATAAACGATGGTGGCCAGTTCGTCGGCATCACGCCGGACGTTTTCCTCCAGTGGCGGATACTTGGCCACGATATCGTCCCAGGTTTCGAAATCGTTGGGCGGACTCAGCGGGAAGGAAATGCACCGAACGGAATCCGGCACGCCCGGTTTCATCATGTCCCAGTCGTCCAGCTTGCCAACAAACACCACCTCACACTCGGCGTGATTCAGGATGTAATTAACGGTGTCGGCATTCAGGGTGGGATACAGCGGAACGGAAATGTGCCCGGCCATCCAGATGGCCCAGTCCGTCATGATCCAGTGGGCGCAGTTCTTGGAAATCAGCCCGATGCGGCTCTTCTCCGGGAGGTTGAGGGATTTGAGGTAAGACGCCATCCGCCTTGCCTCATCTACCGCCCGGCCCCAGGTGTACTCCACCGTTTTGCCGCCCCCGATGGGCTGGGTCATATAGAGGGAGTTCGCCTTGGCCTTCTCCCAGTGATAGACCATATCCAGGGGAAGTTTGTTTGTTGTGTCCATGGACCTTCCTTGCAGTTCGTTGTTCGAATTATGGATGACTTATTATTAGACTTTCGTAGGGTATTTCAACATAACACGGCCCGTCAAAACGTGACACAAGCAAAATAATTTCCAACTGCACCTATTTTCCCCGCTCCGTGCACGCCCGGGCCAAGATCCCTACCCCTCAAACCCGGTGCCTGTGGTAAACTTCCGCTCCTTCAGAATTGCAACATTCCAGTCAACTTACCCGGAGATGGGCACTATGGCCAAGACAACCCTGCGCACCCTGTTTGGCGCCACACTGCTGGCACTGGCAACTCTTGTACAGGCACAGGAACCCCGCGTTGTAGCCATCACACAGATCGTGGAACACCCGGCACTGGACGCCGTCTACCAGGGCATTAAAGACGAACTCGCCGAGCGCGGCTTCAAAGAAGGCGACAACCTGAAAGTAATGCACGAGAGTGCCCAGGGCAATTCCGCCATCGCCTCCCAGATCGCCCGCAAGTTTGTCGGCGAAAGCCCGGATGTGATCGTGGCCATTGCCACCCCGTCTGCCCAGACCGTTGCTGCCGCGGCCCGCAATACGCCCGTGATCTTTTCTGCTGTTACCGATCCGCTTGGTGCCAAGCTGGTAAACAACCTTGACGCACCGGGCGCCAACATCACCGGCGTGAGCGACATGCTGCCCATCGACAAGCATCTGGATATGCTTCAGCGCGTAATGCCCGATGCCAAGCGCATTGGCACCGTTTACAACCCGGGCGAGGCCAATGCCGTCTCCCTGGTGGAACTGCTGGAAGAGCGCCTTGCCGCCCGCGGCCTTGAGCTGGTCAAAGGCGCCGCCACCAAAACCTCAGAGGTTCTGGGTGCCGCCCGCTCCCTGGTTGGCAAGGCGGATGCCATCTACCTGACCACCGACAACACCGTCATCAGTGCGGCCGAAGCCGTTATCTCTGTGGGCGAGCGCGCAGGTATTCCGATATTCGCGGCCGACACTGCCACCGTTCAGCGCGGCGCCGTCGCCGCCATGGGGTTTGATTACTACGACCATGGCCGTCAGACCGGCGTGATGGTTGCCCGGGTACTGAACGGTGAAAAGCCTGGCGACATGGCCGTTGAGACCATGGAAAAGCTGGACCTGTTCGTGAACCCGGCTGCCGCCGAGCGCATGGGCATTACCCTGTCCGATGACGTTATCGCAGACGCCGAAAAGGTGATCGACAGCGCCAAATAAACCCTGAACCCCACGGGCGGCCCTCACAAGGGGCCGCCCGTTTTTTATCTTTGGTGATACCCGACCATGCTGAGTAACATAGCTCTCTATGGTGCCATCGAGACCGGCCTGATCTACGGCCTGGTCGCCTTTGGCATCTACCTTTCCTTCCGGGTGCTGGATTTCCCGGACCTGACTGTAGACGGCAGTTTTCCCCTGGGCGCTGCTGTGGCGGCGGTACTGATCATTGAAGGCTGGAACCCCTGGCTGGCCACCGGCTGTGCGGTGATGGCCGGCATGGCCGCAGGCGCGGTAACCGCCCTTCTGAATGTAAAACTCAACATTCTGAACCTGCTGGCCTCGATCCTCACCATGATCGCGCTGTATTCGGTAAACCTGCGCATCATGGGCCGCCCTAACGTGGCCCTGCTGACCGAAGAAACCGTACTGACCCCCTGGTATGACCTGGATCTGGCCTACCATCAGGTGCCGGTACTGCTGTTTATTATCGTGGTGTTCATCGCCCTGATCCTGTTGTGGCGGTTCATGAAATCCGAAACCGGCCTGGCCATGCGGGCGACCGGCGCCAACGCCAGAATGGCCCGGGCCCAGGGCATCGCCACAGGGGCCATGATTGTGCTCGGTGTGGCGGTGTCCAATGGTCTGGTGGGCCTCGCCGGCGCGCTCTTCGCCCAGAGCCAGGGCGCAGCAGATGTCACCATGGGGGTGGGTGTGATTGTGATTGGCCTGGCCTCCCTGATCGGTGGTGAAGCCGTGATTACGCCCTCAACCGTGGTCCGCGCCCTTATCGCCTGCGTAGTGGGCGCCATTATTTACCGGTTGGCCATTGCCTTTGCCCTGAACGCCGATTTCCTCGGCCTGCAGGCGCAGGATCTGAACCTGATTACCGCGGTTCTGGTCACGCTGGCCATCGTACTGCCCGGCGTGCGTACGTCCATTGCCGGCAGGCTCACCCGCAACAAGGCCTGAGGAGGCGATATGATCAGTGCAACCGATCTCCGGCTTACCTTTGGCAAAGGCACGCCACTGGAAAACCCCGCGCTCCGGGGCATGAGCCTGACTGTCAATCAGGGCGAGTTTGTCACTGTGATTGGCAGTAATGGTGCCGGAAAATCCACCTTCCTGAACGCTCTGGCCGGGGAAGTCATCGTGGACAGCGGCCAGATCATCGTCGACAACCTGGACGTAACCAAACTGCCTACTCACAAGCGGGCTGGCCGGGTTGCCCGGGTATTCCAGGACCCATTGGCAGGTACCTGCGAAGGCCTGAGTATCGAGGAAAATCTCGCCCTGGCCATCAAGCGCGGCCAACCAAGGGGCCTCACAACGGCCGTTAAAAAGCAGTACATGGAAAAATTCAGGGACAGCCTGTCGTCCCTGAACCTGGGACTGGAAAAACGCCTGGGCGACAAGATGGGCCTGCTTTCCGGCGGCCAGCGCCAGGCCGTGAGCCTGCTGATGGCAAGCCTTACGCCCTCAAGTATCCTGCTGCTGGACGAGCACACCGCCGCCCTGGACCCCAAAACCGCTGCGTTCGTGCTGGAGCTCACCACCAAGATCATCGAGGAGCAGAAGCTCACCGCCCTGATGGTGACCCACAGCATGAAACAGGCACTGGAAGTCGGCAGCCGCACCGTCATGCTGCACCAGGGCGAGGTAGTGTTTGATATCGAGGGCAAGGACCGCGAAGGCCTGGAAGTGAAGGACCTGCTCGGGTTGTTTGAGAAGCAGCGGGGCCTGGAAGTGGACGACGACAGCCTGCTGCTGAGCTGATAAAAAACGGGGGCCAGCGCGGCCCCCGTTTTTCTGTTACACCCGAAAATCAGTGGCCATAGACCAACATCTGGGTATTGGTGATCGCCAGATCATCCACAAACACGCTGCCAATGGAGGTTCCGCCAACCAGAACCCCGCCAATGGTGATATCCGCATTGAATGAGTTCAGATCGATGGCCAGGCTATCCTTACCCAGGCTGTTGGCCCGCTTGTAGATATCCAGGTCCACCTTGGCAAACAGATCCGGAATGTTCTTGTTACGAACTGGATCATAGGTGTTGCCCGTCAGCCGGAAGTCTCGGATGCCCAGTGACAGGAAAGGCATATCGAAATCCATGTCGTCCACGGCGATGTCTGTTCTCAGATTCATCACATCGGTATCGGCATCAATCTCGATATTGGCACCACCCATCAGGATATCCGCGTTGAAGTTATCCAGGATGGTGGTACTGCCGCTGGTCCCTGTGAGATTCCACTCTCCGGTAGAGACCCTCATGTCCACGGCGCCGAACACCTGGGGCAGGACGTTGATGATGGCGTCGCCATCGCTGAGGATATCGATCTCGATGCGGACATTATCCAGCAGTTCGGTTTCCTGGGCTGCGCCTCCCATCAGATTGACCCCCAGTTCCGGGAACAAATCACTGCGGTTGGTACCACCCACGAAAATATCGTTGATTTCCATTGAACCCTCATCGGTATAGATGAAGCGATCAATGTTCAGCTTGGTTTCCAGCTCAATGGTCACACCGGCCTGGCCGGTGATCATGCCCATTGCCGCGTCATCCAGGCTCTGGATCTCGGCGACGGCTGCAGGTGGAACACCCGCAACGCAGAGCGCTAGCAAGGTAGGTTTCAGGCCTTTCATTGTTATTTCCTTGTTTTTGGTCTTGTTCACATCCTGTGGGCCACTGCAGTTTTCGACACCACATCCATACTTTAACGACACGTTCAAACCGGGTACGTGCAGGGGTCACAATTCATGTGACTTCCTGAAACAACTAGGGCCTGATCAATTTTTAAACCACAACATGTAGTGGTTTTGAACCTTTAGCCCCAAACCGCTGTTTTAGAAAAAATTTCCCGGTTTCAAGCCGGTTTTGATTGATTTTCTTTGCCCCGAAGCGCCTATCAATAGTTGCGTTCTTATTCACAGAACACTATATCCTGTTATACTCGTTTCAGATTCAGCCCATATATAGTGGTTAAAAAGAAAACAGGCCCAGGGCCAAACAGACGATTCTCAAGGGGTATGGCGCCGCCGGTACAAGGACTGGTGCCATCAAAAGAAGACATACCGGAAGACAGAGGGTGGAAATGAACGCTAAGGCACAGGCAGTGGTAACAACAATCCCGATGCAGGAAGCCTCGATCGACATCTGGCACAGCAAATACCAGCTGAAGACCAAGACCGGCGAGCCCGTAGACAAAAACATCAACGCAACCTACGAACGTGTTGCCAAAGCCCTTGCCGAGGTGGAAAACAAATCCGTGCGCACCCAGCACATGAAGAACTTCATCTGGGCCCTGCAGAACGGCGCCATTCCCGCCGGCCGGATTACCTCCAATGCCGGTGCCGAAGCACACAAGCCGGCAACCTCCACCATTAACTGCACCGTTTCCGGCACCGTTCAGGACTCCATGAACGACATCCTGGAAAAGAACCACGAAGCCGGCCTCACCCTCAAAGCAGGTTGTGGTATCGGTTATGAGTTCTCCACCCTGCGCCCGAAAGGCGCGTATGTGGCCGGCGCCGGTGCAACCACCTCCGGCCCGCTGTCGTTCATGGATATCTTCGATCGCATGTGCTTCACCGTTTCCTCTGCCGGTGGCCGTCGCGGCGCCCAGATGGCCACCTTTGATGTGCACCATCCGGACGTGATCGACTTCATCCAGGCCAAGCGCGAAGACGGCCGCCTGCGCCAGTTCAACCTCTCGCTGCTGATCACCGAAGACTTCATCGAAGCCGTGCGCAACGACGCCGACTGGCACCTCTCCTTCCCCGTTACCCAGAAGGAAGTGGAAGACGAAAAACTGGACCTGAGCGACGAGAGCCAGTTCGTATACCGTGATTTCCCGGAACAGAAAGGCTACGTGGTGAACGATGAAGGCAAGGTTGCCTGCCGTATCTACCGCACCCTGAAAGCCCAGTTCATCTGGGACACCATCATGACCAGCACCTACGACTACGCCGAGCCGGGGTTCATCCTGATCGACAAGGTCAACCAGATGAACAACAACTGGTTCTGCGAAGACATCCGCGCCACCAACCCCTGCGGTGAGCAGCCCCTGCCCCCCTACGGCAGCTGCCTGCTGGGCTCAGTGAACCTGACCATGTTTGTGGACTACCCGTTCACCGACAAGGCCAGCTTCAACTACGAGAAATACCGCAAGGTCGTGGCTATCTTCACCCGCATGCTGGACAACGTGGTAGAGATTAACGGCCTGCCCCTGGCCGAGCAGCGCCACGAAATCACCTACAAGCGCCGCCACGGTATGGGCATCCTGGGCCTGGGTTCCACCCTCGCCATGCTGCGCATGCCTTACGGTTCTGCAGAATCCGTGCAGTTCACCGAAGAAGTCGTTCGGGAAATGGCCGTTGAAGGCTGGCGCCAATCACTCGCCCTGGCCGAGGAAAAAGGCGTTGCGCCGATCATGGACGACGAGTTTGAAATTACACCGAAAATGCTCACCAAATGCCCTCAGCTCTCTGAAGACGGCTACAAACTGGGCGACAAAGTGAAAGGCCGTATCCTGCACGCCAAGTACAGCAAGTACATGCAGCAGATTGCCAGCGTAGAGCCGAAGCTGGTGGAAGAACTCGCTGAGAAAGGTGGCCGCTTTACCCACCACACCTCCATCGCGCCGACCGGCACCATTAGCCTGTCACTGGCCAACAACGCCAGTAACGGCATCGAGCCGAGCTTCTCGCACCACTACGCGCGTAACATCATCCGCGAAGGCCGCAAGACAAAAGAGAAGGTAGACGTATTCTCCTTCGAGCTACTCGCATACCGTCACATGGTAAACCCGGGCGCGATGCCGTTCTCTGAAGACGAGGACAAGAAGCTGCCGGCCTACTTCACCACCTCCGACGATGTAACACCGTCGCAGCACGTGGACATCCAGGCCGCCGCCCAGAAGTGGGTAGATTCCTCGATTTCCAAGACCGCGAACGTTCCGACAGACTTCGCCTACCAGGACTTCAAGGACATCTACCTCTACGCCTACGATATGGGCCTGAAGGGTTGCACCACTTTCCGCTTCAACCCGGAAGCCTTCCAGGGCGTACTGGTTAAAGAGAAGGATCTGGAAAACACGCTGTACGAGTTCACCCTGGACGATGGCAGCAAGGTCACCCTCAAGGGTAACGAACAGGTAGAGTACGACGGCGAAATCCACAACGCCGCCAACCTGTTTGACGCGCTTAAAGAAGGCACCTACGGCAAGTACTGATCCGGGAACCGACACAGGACAACGAACATGACAGTTAAAATCAGCAACAAAATCGTCGGCTACCGCGTAAAGAAGGCCGACCCTGAAGCAGCCGCCGAACACCAGGCACCGGTGCAGGCAGAAACCAAGCCCGTTCAGATGAACGAATACATCGAACGGCCGGACTTCCTGCTGGGCACCACCTACAAGATCAAGCCGCCGGTGGCCGAGCACGCGATGTACATCACCATCAACGACATCCTGCTGAACGAAGGCACCGACCACGAAAGCCGGCAGCCGTACGAAGTGTTCATCAACTCCAAGTCGATGGAGCACTTCCAGTGGGTAATCGCCCTCACCCGCGTTATCTCTGCGGTATTCCGCAAGGGTGGTGACGTAACCTTCCTGGTGGAAGAGCTGCGCAGCGTTTACGACCCCAACGGGGGCTACTTCAAGAAAGGCGGCGTGTTCATGCCTTCCCTGGTGGCTGAAATCGGCGCCGTAATCGAGAAGCACCTGAAGGCCATCGGCCTGCTGGAAAGCGAGGAAATGAGCGAAACCACCAAGCGCATCCTCGCCGAAAAGCGCGCCGAGTTCGAAGCCAGCCACAGCACGGCCACGAACGACGAAAAAGCCGACGACTACCCGCCCAACGCCACCATGTGTGGCAAGTGCAGCACCAAGGCGGTGATCGTGATGGACGGCTGTGCGACCTGCCTGTCCTGCGGCGATAGCAAGTGCGGTTGAGGTGATCGACTGCAGTGAGTGATGAGAAGGCCTGGAGTGAAAGCTTCGGGCCTTTTTGTTTATGGGGAATTTGATCGCTTTGAACGAAAAACCGCTGAAATCAGGAAAAACGGTCCTGGTGATCGGTTTTCCGGAATGCCTTCAGACCCGCTTGACCTTTAGGAGATTGAATATAAAAACTTTTGGCGGAGTTGGGAAAACGTTCATTCTGGATAATTGATCGGCGAAAATGATCATTACGACCACTATACAAATGTTATGTCACTCAAGACGACACGGGTAACTAGTAAAAATGGAAAAGCAGAGCATGCAGCCTGAGCGAATTACCAAGCCGATTCAGTTACTTGGAGCATGGTTGGCCGGGTTGCTAACGATAGATGCGTCTTTTCTTTTTGCAGCAACAAAAATGACCAGTAACAGTTGGCAATCTGGAGCACTAACTGTTGCAGCAATAGTCAATGTGCCCGTGTTCATTGGGGCATTGTTTATTTTACAGACGAAGTTCCGCCCAGAGCTTCAAGAGGACTCGTATTACGCGACGTATCTAAATAATAAAACAAATCAACGTGTTAGGATACCAAAGAAAGATGCATATCTCGAAGAGCTCGAAGCGCGAATCGAGTCGTTGGAAGGTAGCACTGCGGAGGTAGCAGATGATATCCATGGCTCTCAGCTCTCTAGTCTTTCTTTTGGTGTGAACGTTCACCTAGAGAACCAAGGCGCGATCGAAGAGGCGCTTTTCGAGGAGGGCGTAGAGTTAATTCGCATTTTTGGAAAGGACGTTGGAGCTCCAGATGTTGCGAGGGTAGCAGTTGCTGCGAACATGCCAGTTCAAATTAGGAACGCAGTATTTAGGCTAGCGAGAAAGCTAGGTATCGAGCACTACTCGATCATCGAACCGTGGGAAGAAATTGACGAAGACGTTTTGTTTGGAGCCTATGGCGATACAGAGGGCAAGATTACTCATATGGCGACATAACAAGGCGCTGTTGCAGGACAATTTCTACACCGCTTTGCGGCTCCAAAATCGCCGCAAAGTGTCAGCGTTAGGGCTTAAATGAAACGAGGAAAAGTATGTCAAACGTAATCCCTTTTCCAAGTAAGAATAAATTTTCCGAGCAATTTAGAGGAAAGGTCCCTGACCAAATTCTCGATGAAATGCTCGCGGCTTATGATCGAGTTGCGGCACTGAAAGATCAGTACCCATCTGGCCAATTTCGGGTGAACTCTGAGGATGAGGAAAAAGCTCAAAAGCTGTTCAAGGATTATGAGGAGTACGTTCTTACTCTTCTGACCAGAATTTTAAGTTTAGAGGCTGAATTGTGTTTGGCCAGATACAAACCCTAAACAAATGTTGTACGTAAAAAACTATCGAGGTAAATTTTAAGCATGTCAGTATCCCTACCAGCTCGATACGAGGATCTCGACGAAGCTTTCAGAGGTCGGCTCATTCCAAATCAAGATTTGATTGGTCAGATTGACCGAGCTTATAAATCAATGACGATAAGCGGCGGTATTCGATTTTTGCCAATTTATGGGGACAGTGGAGTAGGAAAGAGCTGCGCCACTCGTGAGCTGGGAACTCACATGCCCGATGTGCGCGCATTTGTCCTATCTCGTGAGGAAATAGAAGGGTCGCCGGCTTTACTAAACCGTATTCGTAAAGAAAGGCGATATACGGATAAGCGTTTGTTGGTTGCTATTGTCGACCAATATGAGGAAAACGTTGAAGGGAAAGAAAGAATTCCCTCACAGTTTGTAGAACATTTGAGCCTTCTCGACCGTGCAGAGTTAGCTGGTGAGCGAATCATCTTCATCTGGCTCACTACGAGCCGCGAGTTTCAACAACAGTTGGTTAAAGCTACGACTCGAAACAGGCGGCTTTTGGCCAATGAAAATTTTGAGGTTGTAGGCCCGGGAAAGGAGGAATGGCCTCAAATCGTTGAAGAAACGTTTTCTTTTCACAACAGCGAAACGCCTTTAGCCGACTTTGGCGTAATCGAAGATGACATTCGGCAAATAGCTCGAGGGGCGGATACTTTAGGGCGGACCATTCTCTCGGTGGGCGATGCTCTCGCTGAACATGTTGAACCTCTGCAAAATCTATCCGAGTATCAGGTGATCCTGTTATGGCCAGTCGCGGACTCTACACGGAGTCAACGAGTAACCCAGTTTACCCGCGCTCGATCCGGTTATCGACTGAACTGGGATGCTTGGCACACTGAATTAAATGATGATGATCGAAGGACATTACCACTTCGTGAGTTCAACCGTGCGCGCCTTTATTTTGATTTTCGATTGATACCAATTCGTGCGGCTGACTTACACAGGCTATGCCTGGATTTGGATAATGAAGATCGTAAACTTTCAGCTGCACATCTGAAGCGTTTTAGAAACACTCACTTCTTTCATCTCGTCTCTGGGAACTGGGATTCATACGATTATGCTCCGATGCGAGAGCGTGAATCACAACGAGCCGAAGACGCGAAAGCTTGGTACGAAACGGTCACAACAAGCCCTACTCAGCTTGGCAAACGTTTGGCCAAAATACTTCAGGCACTTGGCCTTGATGCGAACCATGAAGTCACCCTACGTTCAGAGTATGGTTCAGTTCGCGCCGATGTTTTTGTGGAGCGTTCAGCTCCTTCCGAAAGGCGTCGCATTATAGAGCTCAAAGTTTTTGCATCTGAAAATACGATGCCGTCTTCTATCAAAGACCAAATCAAAACCACGCTGAGACGGCACGCACAGTTCGCGGGATTTTTGCAGCGCCAGTGACGTACAACAAGTAGTTGAAGTTCGCTACGGCCCTAACGGGCCTCCGCCGGACCGCCTTTTCGTTGCACTACAAGGCGGCCGCTTAACAATGGCGTTATGCAGAAGTTTCAGTCGAGGAGCAGCGCACCCTCGCTGAACCTCGGTAGTTTCTCTAGGGAAAGACGGTGACTACCATGAATACGGTAAACTCTTGTTACAGAAACCTCAGAGCTTTAATTGTGGCTCTTCCGCTCGTAATTACAGGCTGCGCCTCAATTGATTTTGATTCCGATGAGAGCGGTTTGGCCTATTTTGAGCCGCAGCCATATATGTTTTATACAATTTCCGATAAGTGCATTAAATCGATCGCCATCGTCACCATGCCCGGCGACAAAAAGAGAATGAAGGTCAGCACTGGAATTGGATCTGCCGAGTTAACTGTAAGTTTTTCCAATGGAACGGTAGCATCTGTAGGGCAAATCGTTGATTCTAAAGCTTCTGAGCTACTGACATCTGTGTCTGAATTAATGGCCGTCGCTGGCATTGATGAGGGAAAGAAATGTAATCCCGTCGCAACTTTGTATCCGATCGAGGATGGAAAGCCCAATGTCGATTCACCTATTGATCTTCCAGCTGGGCGTTGAAGACACAGTTGTATAATAAATCAGGTCAGCGGATGCGTCATACGTTCGGCTGCCTTCAGATTTATATTGAAGAAGAAAAGGAGAAAGTTGCATGCAAACTTCGAAAGTGGAATTCGGGGCCATAGTAACAATCATCCTAGCGCTAATTGGTGGCGCATTGTGGTTAGGAAACATGCAAGGCACGCTGAATACCTTGAAGTCTGATTCAATTGAATCAGAAAGAGAGAAAGCGCTTAAAATGATACGTGCTGAGTTGAGCGATGCATCGCGGGACCTAAATAGTATTACGGCAGCGCTTCCTGTTGGGTCGGTTGTTCCCTCAATGCTAAAACCAAAAACCTTCTATGCTTTGGCCAAGGGTACATGGCGACTTGCCGACGGAACAAAAGTCAGCAATAAGTCGGAATATGCCGAACACGTCGGCTCGCTACAGTTGCCTGACTTACGAAACATGTTCCTTCGCGGGGCCTCAGAAGATCGTAATGTGGGGTCATTTGAGAAAGATTCCACGCGTCTACCAGATAAAAACTTTACTGGAGCGTCAACTTCTAATGGGGCCCACACGCATCCAAAAGGGGCCAACCATTCAGGCGACAAAGTTATGCCAGGGGAATACGCCAATATGTCCACCGGCATTGATATTCCAAATTCAGGTGGACACTCTCACGCGATAACCATCGATGGAGGTGGTGACCCTGAGACCAGGCCAAAAAATATAGCCGTCAACTTTTTCGTAAAGATTGCAAACTGAATATAACAAGGCGATGTTGTCGGACAATTTCTCCACCGCTTCGCGGCTCCGAAATTGCCGCAAAGCTTCGCGTTATGACACGTGCATTCGTTGCCCAGAAAGTCAAATGAGGAGGTAATCGCATGAAAGTAAGAAAGCTAATTGAAGAGCTTGCGCAGATCGAAGACAAGCACGGTGACATCGACATTTACTGCATGTCTGAGATTGAGCCTGGCAAAGCGGGGCCAATATCCCACTTTTCTAAAATGCACAGTATGGATGATGAGGTCTATATGTTGGCTGCTCAGAATCCAAATTGGCCCAGCAAAACTGGTGAAAAATCAGGCGATAACCGAGGCAATGATAAGCTCTGAGAATTTGGCCATAACAAGGCTAGGCACGGCGACGTCTACTGCATTGCGGCTTCGCCTCCATTTCGTAGCCGCGCATGCTGGCTGGCGTTATGAAGTGCAAGGAGCACGCATTGGACAAATTTGAGGCTGTCAGACTGTATTTTCTTGCCAGCAACTTTTGGCAGCTCACGCTCAATGTCGCTTCCGAACTAATTAAGCGCGGGAACCCAGGCTCGCTGATGAAAAGTGACTGGGGGGGGCTCCGTCTGAAGAGGAGATGGAGGAGGAGTTGAGATGGTCCGATTTACATATCATCGAACCAACGCTATTCAACTTCTACCATGGTATCGAATTGAGCCTGAAGGCGTTACTGGTTGCGAAGGGCGAACCGATTGAGAAAATCCACAAGCTCTCCCGCTTACTGGAGCTCGTTAATTCTCACTATGACAGTAAAGAGCTATCAGATTTCTATGGGGCTTACCTCCTGACGGAAAGACAGAATACCGGGACAGATTTATTTTCCATGGCCGCCCAATCTAACCCGACCTCTCACCCACTCGATAACAGGAGCCCCCAATGACTGCCTACGTTATCGGCAACATCACCGTAAAACACCCCGACAAATGGGCGGAATACCGCAGCCTGGTGCCGGAAACGCTGGTACCCTGGGGCGCAGAACTGGTGCTTCGGGGTAAACAGGCAAAGGTGCTGAGCGGGCAATACCGGCACACAGATACCGTTGTTATCCGCTTTCCGGATGCGGATTCTGTTGCCGCCTGGCACAACTCCCCTGCCTACCAGGCGTTGGTGCCGTTACGCACCCAGGCGGCGGATGTGGATCTGGTGACTTTCGAGGGCGATTAATAAGTACTGCCACCCGGCAGCATCCGGGCGCCTATACTGGATAGCAAACCACCAGAGAAGCGCCATGGAAAACAATTCAACAAGCCTGAGCATGACCGTTCTGATGACGCCGGACAAAGCCAATTTCTCCGGCAATGTGCACGGCGGCACCCTGCTGAAGTATCTCGATGAAGTCGCCTATGCCTGCGCCAGCCGTTATGCGGGGACCTATGTCGTTACCCTGTCTGTCGACCAGGTGATGTTCCTCCAACCAATCCAAATTGGCGAGCTGGTCACCTTTCTGGCGAGTGTGAACTACACGGGCCGTACCTCCATGGAAATCGGCATCAAGGTGGTTACCGAGAACATCCGCGACAAGTTGGTTCGCCACAGTAACAGCTGCTTTTTTACCATGGTGGCGGTTGATGACAACGGCAAAGCCGTCGCGGTGCCGCAGCTGGTTCCAAGTAGCGATGATCAGATCCGGCGTTTTGCCAACGGTAAGGAGCGCCGCGCGATTCGTGCCGAGCTGGAGGAACGCTACAGGGCGCTTCATCGCAAGTAAGCCCGGAGGCCGAAAAGGAAACCGGTTCCCGGGAAAAGTCGGTTTCAGCATGTTTGAGCGCCCGCGCTCGAATGGTAATGTTGAGTGGTATCAGTCACCCAGATTCCGGAGGACTCATGGCAGGTGGATGGTCAAAGGATGGCGCGGTGCAGGAACAGATCGACGCCAGTGTTGAAGACGAAATTCAACGCGCTCGAAGCCAGTTAGCCGGGGGCGAGAGCGCCGAGGAATGCGATGAGTGCGGTGCTCCAATTCCGGAGGCCCGGCGAAAGGCTATTCCCGGGGTCCGATTGTGCATTGATTGCCAGTCGGCCCATGAAAAGGAACACCCCCACTCGGGCGCAATCAATCGCAGGGGCAGCAAGGACAGCCAGCTTCGCTAGCCTGTCACTTCCTCATTGCTTGAGAACTTTTTGACAGTGAAAACGAACCAAATGGAAAAACGCATTCCACCGGTCGTGCTGGCACTGATTGTGGGGTTGCTGATGTGGCTCATCGCAGAATCAGGCCCGCGCCTAGACGTTGGCGAAATGCCTCGTCTGGCAGTCGCAACCGTGCTGTTTCTGCTGGGTGCCCTTATCACAGTGGCCGGTGTGCTTGCGTTTCGCTCCTCGAATACAACGGTAGACCCTCGCCGGCCTGAGGCCAGTTCTGCGCTGGTGAGCTCAGGTGTTTACCGCTACTCCCGTAATCCAATGTATCTGGGGTTCGGGTTGTGGCTATTGGCCTGGAGCGTTTTCCTGGCCTCCGCCTGGGCTTTAGTCGGGGTCATGTTCTTTGTGCTGTATATGAACCGGTTCCAGATTGAACCGGAGGAGCGCGCCCTGCGGGAGAGCTTCGGCGGCGCCTTCCGGGAGTATGAGCGACGGGTTCGGCGGTGGCTCTAGCTTTCTTTGGAACGCCATGACAAAGCCTCAACAGTACTCCGTTGCTCCGCTTCATATTGTTTGTGTTTCCCTCACTACTCGAAGAAGCCTTCTTCAGCGGCGTACTGATTCCGAGCAACATCCTGGACTCTGGGCGAGTAGAAGCGTTTTGAAGTGCAGTGATCAGCATGCTGGTGCCCGGTTAAGGTGTCCAGAGGGGCCCGCCGGTTCTGCCAATGATGCCGTTGCCCATAGACTGCTGGCGATACTGGTCCGGTGTCATTCTGAACCAACGCTTGAAGGCGCGCCGGAAGCTGGCGCTGTCGTGATAGTTCAACAGGGTTGCGATGGCTTCAACCGAGAGCCTTCCATCCCGTAGATAGCTCCTGGCCTGGCGCGCCAGAATCTCATCACGAATCTGACGGAAACCGGCCCCCTCTTCCTTCAAGCGCCGCGCAAGCGTGCGCTTGCTGATAAAGAGCGCCTCCGCTGCGTCCTCTTCGGTTAAGGTGCCTATCGGAAGCGAGAGCATCATGGTTTCGATTTTCCGCCGGCAACTGCCCGGCTCTCCCCTCAGGTTTGCGAGAATAGCCTCGCATTGCTCGCGCGCCAGAGCATAGCTCTCATGATTGGCCGACACATTGGGAATCCGGCAAAGCGCCATCGGCACTCGTACCAGCAGTTCGTCGCAGGAGAACAACACGTTACCGGGAATGTGGTCCCCATACCCTGCCCCTGGTCCGGGATCCGGGTGCACGAAGCAGGTCTCCACCTCATGGGCGGGTCGGCCAATTATGAATTCGGCGCACGAGAGCATGGCCAACGCGCAGATCTCGGCCATGAAACGGCTAACCTCCGGGCTCATCTCCGCATCCAGGGTGCAGCGGATGATCAACTGGTCACGACGTGGCTTCAAATCCAGCCGGACAAAACTGACGCGTGTCGGCAGGAAGGCCTGGAACGCCTCGATTGCAGCGAGCAGGTCCGGGCTGCTGCTGGCGAGATAGCCCATGGGCCCGTGGGCAGCCGGCGTCAGCCGCCTGCCAATCCGCAACCCCAGTTTGTCGTCCTCTGAAAGGCGCAGGGCATTTTCAATGATCTGAATCTGCTGTTGGGCGGTGAGCCGGGTGGCTTCATCCAGCAGTTGTTCTACGGTGAGGTGCGTTCCTCGCAGCAATTCCGGCAGATTGCTCGCATGCATGCCCAGTTCCTGCGCGATGAGGCGTGTATAGCTGGTTGGAATACTGGCAAGAGCGGAGGGGTTTGCCTGTGTCATCTGATTCATTGTTTTAATTCTTGTCGGACGATCTGGCAATTGTCTTTTTATGTCCCCCTCCTGTCAATTGATGACCTTTTGAATCACCCCGTCGCAGGGCAATCTCGCAACCATGAAAACAGCCTGCTTAGGGCTGATCTCCAACCATCCAAAGCGTCCGGGGGATTTATGGGATATATGACGTTTATCGAGCATGACGGTACCCAGCACAAGGTGGAAATTGAGGCGGACAAATCGCTGATGCAGCATGCCGCCGACAACATGGTGCCGGGCATTGATGCCGACTGCGGCGGTGAATGCGCCTGCGGCACCTGCCATGTGATCGTTGATGATGCCTGGTATGCAAAGACCGGCAAGATCAGCAGCAGCGAGCAGCAGATGCTGGAAATGACACCGGAGGGTGCGCCGACCTCTCGCCTCGCCTGCCAGATCGAGATCACCGATGCCATGGATGGCCTGGTGGTTCGCCTGCCTGAATTCCAGATGTAAGGGAGACACCCGATGAAACTTCAAACCCGCGCGATGAATTTAAGTGCCCGTCTGGTGCCGATGCAGTGGCAAGTGAAGGCTGCCCATCTCGCGCAGCAGGCACTGGACAGGATCGGTCTGGCACCGAAGACCCCGGAGTTCACGGAATATCCCCTGCCCGACGTGTCCACTCTGGCGATTGAAGACATTGATGTCAGCAATCCTTTCCTTTGGCGGCAGGGTTTGTGGGGCTCCTACTTCAAGCGATTGAGAGATGAGCAGCCAGTGCACTTCCAGAAGAACAGCGCGTTCGGGCCCTTCTGGTCGGTGACCCGATTCGACGATATCCTTTTTGTCGACAAGCGCCATGATCTGTTTTCCGCAGAACCCATCATCACTCTGGGTGATCAGCCCGCAGGGCTGGCGATTGAAACGTTCATCGCCATGGACCCACCCAAGCACGATAAACAGCGTCAGGCGGTTCAGGGCGTGGTGGCCCCAAAAAATCTCAAGGAAATGGAAAGCCTGATCCGACAGCGCACCCGGGATGTGCTGGATCATCTACCGGTCGATGAGCCGTTCGATTGGGTGAGCAACGTCTCCATTGAGCTGACGGCGCGAATGCTGGCAACACTGCTTGATTTCCCCTACGAGCAGCGGCGCAAACTGGTGTACTGGTCCGATGTGGCCGCAGCCAGCCCGGAAACGACCGGGGGTGAGGTGGAGCGTGATGAGTTCTTCCCGGCGGTTGCCGAGGTGGCCCGATCGTTCTCCGAGCTTTGGCGCGATAAAGAAGCTCGCCGCAACGCAGGCGAAGAACCGGGCTTTGATGTGATCAGCATGATGGTCAATAACGAGGACACAAAGGACCTGATCCATCGTCCCATGGAGTTTCTGGGCAACCTGGCGCTGCTGATCGTTGGCGGCAACGACACCACACGTAACTCGATGACCGGCGGCGTATTGGCCCTGAACAGATTCCCGAAGGAATTCGACAAGCTCAGAGCCAATCCGGCCCTTATTCCCAACATGGTGTCCGAAATCATTCGCTGGCAGACCCCGCTGGCCTACATGCGCCGTGTTGCAAAGCAGGATGTGGATCTGAACGGTGAAACGATCCGCAAGGGCGACAAGGTCGTCATGTGGTACGCCTCCGGCAACCGGGACGAGCGCGCTATTGATAAGCCGGATGAGTTCATCATTGACCGCAAAGGGGCTCGAAACCACTTGTCTTTCGGTTTTGGTGTGCACCGTTGTATGGGCAACCGCCTGGCGGAGATGCAGCTGCGGATTCTGTGGGAAGAGCTGCTGGCACGATTCGACGGGATCGAGGTTGAGGGCGAGCCGGAATACGTTCAGTCGAACTTCGTTCGGGGTTATACCCGGATGATGGTCAAGCTGACCCGAAAGAGCCAGGACTGAGCCATGAGCACGTCAAAGTCCGACGCCGGACAGAATCAGGTATGCGTCATCGTCGGGGGGAGTCATGCCGCAGCGCAGCTCGCCACAAGTCTGCGGCAGAAAGGCTGGACGGGCCCGATTCGGATGATCAGCGACGAAGGCAGACTGCCTTACCAGCGTCCTCCCTTATCGAAGGCGTTTCTGGCCGGCGAAACGGAGGCCGACAGCCTGTCCATCCGACCCGCAACCTTCTATGCCAAACATGGGATCGAATGCATCTCCAACAAGGTGATCGCGATCAACCGGGGCAACAAAACACTGACGCTCGCCGATGGCAGCAGACAGCGTTACCACAAGCTTGCCTTGTGCACCGGCACTCGGGTCATGCGGCTGCAGATTCCGGGTAGAGAGCTTGATGGTGTACACGACTTGCGCAGTCTCGCCGATGTCGAAGGTATTCGGCGAGACCTGCCGCGGACCCGCCGCGCCGTTATTATCGGCGGGGGCTATATTGGCCTGGAAACCGCAGCATCCTTGCGTAAGCACGGTATTGAGGTGGTAGTGCTGGAGAGAGCTGAACGCGTTCTGCAGCGCGTGACAGCACCAGCTGTGTCGGCGTTCTACCAGCGCATTCACGGTGAAGCCGGTGCGGTCATTCACACCGACATAGCCGCGACAGCGATTGAGGGCCAGGAACGCGTTGAACGAGTGGTTTGTGCCGATGGCACCTCATACCCTGCGGACATGGTTATCGTGGGTATTGGCGTGACCCCGAACAGCGAACTTGCCGAAGCGGCCGGACTGGAGACCAATAATGGCATCCTGGTGGATGAATTCTGCCAGACTCAGGATACCGATATCGTTGCGGCCGGGGATTGTGCCAATCAATGGGAGCCATGTTCTGGTGAGTGGCGGCGGCTGGAGTCCGTTCCCAATGCAATGGAGCAGGCCAAAACTGCCGCTGGGACTCTGTGCGGGGAAAGGTCACCGCAGACCAGCCTACCCTGGTTCTGGTCCGACCAATACGACCTGAAACTGCAAATTGCCGGCCTGAGCCAGGGCTACGACCAGGTGGTGATCCGAGGCCATGCGGATACGGGGCGGAGCTTTGCTGCGTTTTACTTCAAAGAGGGGCAACTGATCGCCGCTGACTGCGTCAATCGGTCGCCGGAATTCATGATGGCCAAAACATTGCTCAGCCAGAAACGAACGCTCGATCCCGTGCGGCTCGCCGACGATTCCATAGCGGTCAAACAATTGATGTCAGAGCTGCCCCGTTCAGGTTGATCGCGTAGCCCACCATAGCAATCGAAATTAAAACAAGCGGGTGGGCCGAAAACTTCCAGAGATGGATTGCCCATCAAAGGAGCGCATGATTCGGCTGGCCCTGGGTGGCTTTGACGATGTTCGGAACCTGACCTTCGACCTCTCGAACCGTCGCCTGGAGGTCCTGCACGACAGCGACGTCGGGCCGATCACCGCGAAGCTCCAGAGCCTCGGATTGGGCGCATCACTTCAGGAAACCGTCGCGGCCGATCCGGAAAGTATCATGGCGGTGTTGGTGAGAGTGACATCCGTTGTGAAGAGTGTGATGGTAATATCCCGGAAACAGCGGGCGGCGCAGGAGTGATAACAGCTGGCTTCTATTTTTTTCACACTACGTGTGCCAGCGAACAGAGTGGCAAAAGGCAGGAGCATATTCTTTATCTTGATGAGGCGACGGATCAGCCGGGACAGGACGTCACATCATGCGCCGCAGGGATGAGGCGCAATCTTGACTCAGGACTGAGGCCTCCCACGGCCTCTTTGGCAAAATGGCTACGGACCCGCAATGCCCTCATGCACCGGCCTCGCTCCCAGCGCAGGCCGTTTTTTAACAATCCAAAGCAGAAAAACAAACCCCAGAATAGTGTGACCAAACAATGAAAGGCGAGTGCCTCTGCGGTGAAGTGAAGTTTGAGATTGAAGGCAATCTTCCCAACCTCTACCAATGCCACTGTTCCCTCTGCCGGAAGGTAACGGGATCATCGGCGAATGCAGCAACTTTTGTGAATCAGGAGGAGTTTCGCTGGCTGTCTGGTCAGGACAAAATCTCCTCATTCCAGAAGCCAACAGGCTATCGCAGTGATTTCTGCTCGGTCTGCGGTAGCCCAGTGCCAAACCAACTAAGGGGCATGGAATTGGTTTGGGTTCCCGCAGGTCTGTTGGAGGAATCATTTGAAGCGGCTGTGAACGTGCATCTCCACATGGGCTCAGCTGCCTCCTGGGAACGTAATTCCGATGAATGCTTGCGCCTTGAGGCGGGGCCGGAGAGCCTTGCTGCCCTGGAAAGCGCCCTCAACCGGAACTGAACACGGGCCAAAGCCATTGGCCAAGAAGCGCTTATAAGGCTATTTTCCTTAGGGTCGCCCCGGGGAGATTGGCATCGAAATGAAGCAAGCCGTTCTAATAGCGTTTTTTCTGTACTTAGCGGGCTGCGCCTCCAAAGAAGTAACGGAAAATGACTCAGGTTTCGCAGAATCGCAGGGTCTGGAATCCTTTGTTGGCTGTTACAGGAACTGCAGTGATCCTTCGGACGGTTCAGCGCGCGTCTGTTTGACCTCCATCATCTGGCCCGACGTGTTTACGGCTCAAACGCCACCCCAGGCGGTTAACATTCAGAAAGGCGATGGAAGGAGTCTGATCGCATCTGCAATATCGGATGGCGTTGTACTCAAGCAGTCCCAATTTCGGGAAGGCGAGGATTTCGAGTTCAAAGCCGGACGCATTGAGCTGAAACGGGACTACGTTGCCTCCGGCGCCCGAGAACCGGGTAACCCTTTCATTGGCGTGATCACCAGTAAAACGCTGCTGGGGCTGGATGGTACGGGCCAGGGCCGCATCAGCCAGTCGACGGCCTTCGCCGGCACTGGTTTCCTGATCATACCCGTTGCCGGGAAAACATCGAACACCCAGCGGATTGAAAAGGCGCCCATAGATCTGTGTGAAATCAGCTAGCCTGAGAGTACTGGGCGCCAGAATTGACGGATCTCGAGCAATGGCATGCCCGCTTATCAATTTTGGAACAGTGGCGACTCCCTGAATTATGCGACGTTTATTGAATCTGATTTTCGCACTGCTGCTATTGGTGCCCCTTCCATCTCACGCTGAAACCACTGACTGGCGAACAGAAGTAGCACGAGAGGCTGCGAACCTTCAGCGCCTGAATACCTTGATTGTTGTCCATGAGGGTAGCGAGGTGGTGGCTTTGGATTTGAAAAGCGCAGGTTTGGACACGCCCACCAATATCAAATCTCTCTCCAAGACGGTGCTCGCTGCGCTGGTAGGAATCGGCATTGAAAAGGGAGTATTCAAGGGGACCGATCAACCGGCTGTGGAAACGCTGGGAAACCGCGTCCCAGTCTCCGCCACTGAGGGCGTCGAGCGCATTACGCTGGGGCACCTTTTGTCCCTGCAGGCCGGATTGCAGCGAACATCTGGTCGGCACTACGGGCCCTGGGTCAACAGCGACAATTGGGTGCACCACGTGCTCACCCGGCCTTTTGTCGATAATCCGGGCGGTCGCATGCTCTACTCCACCGGCAGCAGCCACTTGCTCTCCGCCGCGCTCACCGAGAGCGCCGGGCGCAGCACCCTCGCCCTCGCGCGGGAATGGTTGGGCGAGCCGCTGGATATCACGTTTCCGGCCTGGGGCCGGGACCCTCAAGGGATCTATTTCGGAGGTAATAATATGCTCCTTTCGCCAAGGGACCTGGCGAAGATCGGCGAGCTCTATCGCAATAAGGGCCGCATGGGCGATCAGCGTTTATTTCCGGAAAATTGGGTACGCGAATCCTGGACCGGACGGGGCAAATCCGCCTATACCGATGATCCCTATGGGTACGGCTGGTTTCAGCGGCCCTTGGCGGGCAAAATGGGTTACTACGGCCGTGGTTATGGCGGCCAGGTGCTCTATGTGATGCCCTCTCTTGAATTAACCATCGTGATGACCTCTGACCCTACCCCGCCGTCGCCAGGTTCGGCCTACCTTCGCCGCCAGTTCCAGTTAATTGAAGACCACATCATCCCTGCCGTGGGGCAATGATTCGACCGCCAATACGGCATTTCCTCAACTATACTCACCTATGGCAAACACCAGGGAGGAAATGAGATGAACAGGATTGCAATTACCCTATCTTTAGCTCTGCTGACTGCGCCAGTTGCCGCGCTCGCTGAGATTAGAAAGTCTGAGGCCCCGGCCAACGCCGGCGTGTATTTCGTCCAGCCAACCGATGGTGCAACCGTCGAACAAACCTTCAAGGTTATCTTTGGCCTGCGGAATATGGGCGTGGCGCCCGCTGGCGTTGAGAAATCAGGCACCGGGCACCATCATCTGCTGATCGATACCGGGGTACCGTCCGATTTGAGCCAGCCTCTGCCGGCCACCGATCAGGTCAAACATTTTGGCGGTGGGCAAACCGAAACCGAGATCACGCTATCGCCGGGCAAGCACACGCTGCAGCTTTTGGTGGGTGATCACATGCACGTACCGCATAATCCGCCCGTGGTCTCTGAGAAGATCACGGTAATGGTGGAGTAACGTGCAACCCTGAACGGAATGGCCAGTAGGAAGCTGCATTTCAGTCAATCCCCCAGGCGTCCGATCGTGGTACTGTGAGAGCAAATCGCTCGAACGGATCCAGGGGATAACTGATGCGAAAGAACATTCTGATTACCGGTGCCAGCACCGGTCTCGGGGAGGGCATGGCCCGCGAATGGGCCGCCAGGGGCTGTAACCTGGCGCTTTGTGCACGGCGGGCTGACAAGCTGGAGGCGCTGCAGCGCGAGTTGCAGCAGGCCAACCCGGGTATTCGGGTTCTGGTTCGCGGCCTTGATGTCTGCGATTACGATCAGGTGTTCGAAGTGTTCCGTGGCTTCCGGGATGAGCTGGGCAGCCTGGACCGGGTTGTGGTTAATGCGGGGATTGGCAGCTCGCAGCCCATCGGCCGTGGACACTTTGCCGCCAACCGCCACACCGCCGAGACCAACTTTATCGCAGCTATTGCCCAGAGCGAGGCGGCGATGGAGATCTTTCGCGAGCAGAACAGCGGTCACCTGGTGTTGATGTCGTCAGTCAGTGGCGTTCGCGGTTTCCGCGGCCCCCTGAATGTCTACGCAGCTACCAAGGCCGCTGTTGCTTCATTGGCCGAAGGCCTGCAGCTGGATACCAAGGGCAAACCGATCAACGTCAGCAACATTATGCCCGGCTACATTCTCACGGATATTAACCGGGAGACAAAAAACGCCCCATTCCGGGTGGACCTGGATACCGGCGTGAAGGCTCTGGTAAAAGCCATCGATTCGGAAAAACGCCATGCCTATGTGCCCTGGTGGCCCTGGACACCACTGAGTTACGTGTTGAAGTCCCTGCCCTTCGGAATCTTTGCAAGAGCGATGTAACCAGCTTGAGACCCTTTTAATGTTCAAATCCATTGCCCTGGCCACGCTGCTTATTGTGTTGGTGGCTTTTCTGGGTTTTCAGTACTACATCACCTCGGTGCCAGACTTGGCAGAGCCCGTCTCTGTCGAGGAAACCCGTTCCATCGAACGGGACAACTCGCTCCTGGTCACGCTACGTGGCAATGAAGGCCGCCACTTCACCCTGGGCCTGCGGGGAGACATAGCGAACGAGCCAGAAGAAACAGCCCTGTTCTTTATCAGCAATCCGGAACTCGTGCCCTATGTTTACTGGCCCGGACTTCGCAGTAACGATGAGAAACGAGTTCTGGAACTGCTTGAGGATTTAGTAGAAAAAGAAGCACAGGATGGGGCGATCTCACGAATTTATGAAGTGCTTAAGAACCGGAACTGACTCTTGGGGTTTTGGAACGGAAGAGCCCAGCCAACTCTCGTTGGGGCAGGAAAAATGGCTGGGGAAGCGGGTCCAGGAACTCCCCCAGCCAGCGCCACGCCTGTGGCGACTTTTTAGCGCACTTTTGAGAGGAACTTCTGCGTAAGCGGGTTTTGCGGATCGGTAATCACCTGCCTGGCCTCACCAATCTCGGCAATAACACCCTGGTGGAAATACGCCACCCTGTCGGAGACATCCCGCGCAAAGCCCATTTCATGGGTCACGCAGATCATGGTCATGCCCTCTTCCGCCAACAGGCGCAGGGTGTCCAGAACCTCGCCGACGAGCTCGGGATCCAACGCGGAGGTTACCTCATCCAGCAACATGTAATCGGGCTTCATGGCCAGGGCCCGGGCGATCGCCAGGCGCTGCTGCTGGCCACCGGACATCTTGGTGGGGTAAACATCCAGTTTGTCTCCGAGGCCAACGTGCTCCAGTTCCTTTTTGGCGATTTCGATGGCCTCTTCCTTGCTCATCTTTTTGACGATTCTGGGCGCAAGAGCGGCGTTTTCCAGCACCGTCATGTGAGGGAAGGAATTCCACTGCTGGAAGACCATGCCAAGCTTCTGGCGCAGCTTATCCTTGTTAGTCTCTTTGGCATGGACATCAACATCATCAACGAGGATCTTGCCGCTGTTGATGGTCTCGATGGCGTTGATGCAGTAAAGCAGGGTTGATTTACCGCTCCCAGAGCCCCCGATAACGCTCACCACTTCGCCTTTCTTCACATCCAGGCTCACGCCTTTCAGTACTTCAAGATCTCCAAAGGATTTGTGGACATTCTGGACGCTGATCATATTGCCATTTTCCTCTCGACATACCGGCCGTAGTGGGACAGCGGGTATGAAATAATGAAGTAAAAGATACCAACACCGATCAGAATCTCGAGCGGCTGCTGGGTTCTTGATATCAGTTGTTCCGAGGTTCGCAGCAGTTCCATGTAACCGATAACCGAGACGAGAGCCGAGTCCTTGATCACGCTGAGAGCTACACCCAGCCAGGACGGAAACACGGCACGCAAACCAATGGGTAAGCGGATGTGGTAAATGGTTTGCCACTTGGTCATACCCAGTGAACGTGCGGCTGTCTGCATGGAGGGGCTGACACTTTCGAAGCCGCCACGGAACACCTCGCTCATGAACGCCATGGTGTACAGAGAAAGCACGATGGAACCTGCCACGAACGGCGCCATTGGACTCCCGATGGCCCCCATGAATGTGGAGAACAAGATAAGCTGAATGATCAGCGGAACGCTTCTGAGTACGTCCAGGACGCCGCCAAACAGCGCATTAACTACCCGGTTGCTCTCAGCGCGGGCAAACCCCACGATCAGGCCGAGCAGGGTACCCACCACGATGGCGACAACGGAGATGATGACCGTATTCCAGATACCGGTCAGGATCAGACCGCTATCGCTCCAGGAAAGGGGTGTGAACAAGGAATTCATCAGATTTCCCCCTTGAAGAGTCGACGGGCAAGAAGCGATGAACCGAACAGCACCAGTTTGGTGATGACAAAGTACATAACAGCCGCCACGATGAAGAATTCAAGGGTTCGGAACGACAGGGACTGAAGCCTCTGCGTGGTGCCGGACAGCTCACTCATACCCACCAGAATGCCCAGAGAGCTCATCAGGATGGACCAGACAAACTGATTGGTCATCGGGTGGTAGATGCGTCGCAGCATCTGCGGAAGGATGATGTACCGATAAGACTGAATGCTGGTCATACCCAGGGATTTGGACGCGCTGTACTGGGTACTGGGAATGGACTGGAAGCCCCCCCTGAACGTCTCTGTGAGGTATCCCGCGTTGATGAACACCAGGGCACACAGCACTGCAGCGTAGGGACTCAGGTGAATCCCAAAAGCTCCAAGGCCAAAATAGGCCATGTAGATCTGGAACAGAGCCGGTGTGTTTCGGGCAATTTCAACCCATACGGTTGCGACGTAACAAAACGGTTTGCTGTTGTTCATTTTGGCGATCGCCAGCAAAATGGCGATCACAACGCCCAGAAGCATCGCTAGAACGGACACGTGCAGGGTAACAAAGGCGCCGTTCAGCAGCTGGGGCATGTTCTGGAACACGACATTCCAGTGAAAGTTGTAATCCATACCTTGGCCATTTTCTAGTAATGGAAGGGAGCTCTACGCACGCTGATTAATAGCCGTGATCGGAAGTCTGGGACAGGACGTTGAACGCAGTTCGCCTGCCCCGAAACGCTTGCCATGGCGGCCACCTTAGCGGCAGCCGCCAGTTCAGCGCTTACTTGTTGTCCCGGAGGGACTGGATCAGATCGGCAGGCGCATCCGAACCGAAGTGCTTATTGTAAGCTTCGTTCATATTCCCATCGCGTATCTGACGCACCAGGAACAGGTTCAGGTAGTTGATCCAGGCAACCTGGTCACGCTTGGCGATAATGCCAACAACGTCGTCGTAGTTCGGAACGTAAGGACCTGCTACAAAGTCTTCGAACTCTTCGCTACGAAGTTTGGTCGCGATGTTGGTGTTGGTGGAAATAATCGCGTCGACCTTGCCCTGATAAAGCCCCAGGTAAGCATCGTTCTCAGACTTGAAGGAAGTGTAATTGTCGTCGCCCCAGCCCTGCTGTTCCGCATAGGCCAAGTACTCGGTTTCGTAAGTGGTACCAAGCGCAGCGCCAACTTTCAGATCTTTCAGGTCGTCAAAAGACTGGATGTTCTTGTCCTCGTGGGCAATGACCTGAAATTTGAACACGAAGTACGGGTAGGTGAAGCCAACGGTCTTGGCACGTTCCAGCGTATCAGAGGTTGAACCAATAACCACGTCGGTCTTACCGGAAACCAGGGACGGGATCCGCTCCCCCCAGGTAAGGTTTAGAACGTTTACGTCTACACCCAGCGCTTCGCCAAGGTCGTTACAGTAATCGACATCAAAACCGGCTGGTTCGTTGTTGCCGTCAAAGTATCCCATCGGTGGAAAGTCGAGAACCACGCCACAGTTCAGGGTGCCACGTTTTATGACGGTATCCAGTTGGTCTGCAGTTGCGTTTACGGAGGTGACTGCAGCACAAGCGAATACCAGCGGTGCAAGTTTGCGAATCATAGTTATTCTCTCTTTTTCTTTTGTGGGGGAAAGATTTTTATCTGCTTTGCCTACACAACACGCGCTATGTGCAAAAAGCATACGTATAAATGCTACCGTAGATGTTTTAGTGAAATATCTTGAAATAGGCAAATCCCTAGTGATTTTTCCTGAATTTTCGCCTTTCAAAAAGATTTCATGAGCCAAAAGCCCGAAATCCAGCCAAGAAGACAAGAAAAAGCCTGCACTTTGCATCTAACCATGCGATTTCACGGTATTTTCGTATTTACCGGCCAACAGGCCATTTCTTTGCAGGTCGGCAATGCCTAATTAGCCTTCTCGTAGCAAAACCGCCGGATTCAGGCGCATTGCCCTGAGTGTCGGCAGCAGTCCACCTAGCAGTGCCAGCGAGCTTACGGTGCCGGCAACCAGCATGCCCAGCCACCATAAATCCCCGGCGGGCAGTTTCAGCGCCAGATCTGCCACGGGCAGTGCGATGAGTGCCCCGAGGCCGGTCGCGAAGATCGTCGCCAGAAAGGTCAGCAGCCCTGTTTCCAGCAACATAGCGCGCCGGATCGCCTGATGCCTGGCACCGAGGCAGTGCAGCAGGTTGGCTTCGTAGAGTTGCCGCCTTCGGCTTACGCTCACCACGCTGGAAAGCACCAGCAGGCTTGCCAGAAGACTGACCGAAGCAACGGCCGCAAGACCAGCTGCAGCTTTGTTGAGCAAGTCACCGGCGGTTTCAAGCCAGTCGGCGGTGCGCAGTGTGATCACGTTCGGAATGTTCTGTGCCAGCCATTGCTGGGAATCTTTGGCCGCTTCATCGCTCTGGTAGACAGCGCCTACGTAAAGGCTGATCAAGTCGTCCAGTGCGCCCTGCTGGAGAATGCCCTCAAACCAGAACCGGGTTTGCAGACCTTTCTGCCGGTATATGGCCCGGATTTCGGCGGTAATGGTTTTATCCTGGGCGTTAAATTCCACCCGGTCGCCAACCCCAAGGCCTAACTCGTTGGCCTCCCGGTCTTCCATGGCCATGAAGGCGGGCTCTCCTTCTGGCGCAGGTGATGACCACCAGTTGCCCGATACCAGTTCCAGGCCTTCCGGGTTGCCGGAGAGATAGCTGAGTTTGTATTCATCCCCCATGGCCTCGCGCCTTGCCTCGGCGTCATCGGCCAGAACCTCGGCAATGGGCTGCTGGTTAATCATCGTCATTCGCGACCGCACCATAGGCAGAAGCTCTACCCGACTGGAGGCATCCAGGGATTCCAACCCCGACTGAAGCGGTTCCATCTGGTCCGGAAACACTTCATACAGGATCAGCGCCGGTGATTCCGCCGGAATCGTGGTTTCCAGCGCCCGCAGAAGTGTGATGACGATAAGGGTACACGCCACGACCAGCGTCAGTGCTGTGCCAAGTGACAGCAGCGTGGCCCGAAGCGGCGAGTCCGGCCGGTGAAGGTTGGCCAGCGCCAGACGCCGGGCAAACTTGCGGTCAGCAAAACCGCCATGCTCCAGTGCCTTCGCAGCACGCCGCAATCCCTTGATGAGACCTTCCAGCAAGCCCCAGAGCACAATCACGGCGAGCAGGAACAGAAAGCCCAGATGCGGGGATGGCAACCAGAACAGGGTCGAGCCAATGTACACCGCCAACAACAGATAGCTGGCAATCCGCCAGCTGTGTGGTTCATTAGGGGCCGCCTGTACCTGGCCCCGGAAGAGCCCTGCCGGTGATGCAGCGAGCGCTCTGGCCAGTGCCGGTAGAGCAAACACATAGGCTGTAAGAACGGCAAACAGCCAGCTCAGAAGCAACGGCACCAACCAGAGAGACAGCCAATGCCCTGCCCCCTCCGGCCCGGCCAGTGCGAAGGCATCGCCGGCCAGGCTGACGGCGACAGCGGAGAGCCCCAACCCGATTCCACCACCAATCAGGCCCGCCAGAGTGCCCAGGATGCCAATCTGCAACAGGTAAATGCCTACCAGAGGCTTGCGGCGAAGGCCCAGTGTTTGCAGCGTGGCGATGGTGCCCAGTTTTTCGTCCAGGTAGGCGTGGATGCTGTTCGCAACACCAAGGCCGCCAATGAACAGTGTGGTGAAGGCGATGAGGATGAGCGCGGTGGCGATCTGGTCCAAACGCTCGGAAATGCGTTCGCTGCGCTCGGCAAAGGTGGTGATATCCCACCGAGTGTCCGGGAATGCCTGCTCGAACGCGTCCAGCCAGGTGTCCAGATCCTGGTCAGTCTGGACTCGATATTCGTAGTCTACACGGCTGCCCGGGCGGATCAGCCCTGTCGCCTCCACCGCCTGCTCGGAAATCAGGATCGGCAGGCCGCGCCAGTTGGCGTTCAGGCTGCGATCCGGCTGCTGCTGGATAAGACCGCTGATACGAAAGGTGGCCGCGCCGATTTCGATCCGGTCTCCGACGGACTGGCTCAGGCGTTCCGCCAGCAAGGGGTCAATAATGGCGCCCCACTCCCCCTCTTTCCGGGCTGTCAGAAGCTCAAGAGTTTCATCTGGTGTGAGCTCAAGCTCACCATAAAGGGGATAGTGGGCATCCGGAACCAGTATCTCGGCCCGAAAGAAGCCGTCACCGCCGCTGCCACTGACGATCGTGTCGAATTCCCGAACCAGCGAAATGTTGCCGGTGGCACGAATCCACTCGAGCACGTCATCCGGCAGAGGCTCGCTGGTATCCAGTTCCACATCACCCCCCAGCAGCGCCCGTGTATCCGCCAGCAGACTCTGTTCAATCACCCGGTAGAGGCTGGCTGTAGCGGCCACCAGAGTAACGCCGAGAATCAGGCAAGCGAGAAAAACCTTGAGCGCAGAAATGCGTGATCGCAGATCGGTGATGGCGAACTTCAGCATCCAGAGCAGGCTCGTGGAACGGGGCTGTCGAGAGCTTTCAGGCTTCATAGAGACGACCACCGTCCATCCGGACCCGATGCTGGCACCGCTCGGCAACCCGCTCATCGTGCGTCACCAGTACCAGCGTGGATTTGCTTTCCTTGTGAAGATCGAACAACAGGGAAAGGACTTTCTCGCCGGTGTCGTGGTCCAGATTGCCGGTGGGCTCATCGCCCAACAGTAGACTTGGCTGATGCACCAGAGCCCTCGCAATCGCGACACGTTGTTGTTCTCCGCCGGAAAGCTGCCCCGGGTAATGCTGCAACCGATGGCTGAGGCCAACCGCCTCCAGCATGGCAAGGGCCCTGTCAAGGGCCTTCGGCCGACCGGCAATTTCCAGTGGCAGGCTGACGTTGCCCAGTGCAGTCAGCCCGGGTAACAGATGAAAAGACTGGAAAATGATGCCAAGGTGTTCGCTGCGCCAGTCCGCAAGGGTGTCGGCGCCCATGTCGCCCAGACGCTGATCACCAACGAGGATCTCACCGCTTGTTGGTCGCTGCAGGCCGGAAAGCAGTAAAAGCAACGAGGTTTTCCCGCTGCCGGAGGGGCCCGTGATTGCCAGTGTTTCTCCCGGGGGCACCATGAGAGAGGCATTTTTGAGTACTGCAACCTTGCCGGATTCGGTGGGATACTCGAGAAAAATATCGCTCATTTCAACACTGGTGGACACTGGCGCTCCTCTGGTTTGATAAATTTTCTGTTCTGGCACGTATCAATAAATTGTCGGCGGCAGGATTAAGTTTAGAGTACGAACCCATTTTCAGACTGGCGCACTCTCGTTTGTAGACGCCCTTAGTGTAAAAGAGGAGCCCTTCTCCATGACCGGACCGCTTGATGGCATCCGCATTATCGATCTGACAGCCATGATCTCCGGACCGCTGGCTACCATGATGTTGGCGGATCAGGGTGCCGAGGTCATCAAGGTCGAAAACCCGGCCGGTGGCGACTTCACTCGGTCTGCGGCAAATCGCCAGGGGGATATGTCGGCGCTGTATCTCAACAACAACCGTAACAAGAAGTCGGTGGCATTGAATCTGAAAGAACAGCAAGGGCGCGATGCGCTGCTGAGGCTGGTGGCAACGGCGGACGTATTCGTTCAGAACTTTCGGCCGGGTGTCATTGAGAGGATGGGCTTAGGCGAAGAACAACTGCGTAAGGTTGCCCCGAATCTGATTATGGTGTCGATCAGCGGGTTTGGTGAAACCGGCCCCTACGCCCAGCGGCCGGTATACGATCCGCTGATCCAGGGATTATCCGGTTTGGCAACGGTGCAGGCCGGCGCCGATGAACTGCGCCCTCAACTGGTGAGGACCATCCTGCCCGACAAGCTCACAGGAATTACCGCAGCCCAGGCAATCACAGCCGCTCTGTTCGCCCGCGAACGCACCGGGGAGCCCCAGCATGTCCGGTTATCCATGCTGGACGCGATCATCGCGTTTTTATGGAGCTCCGACATGGGCAGCCAGACCTTCGTGCACACTGAAGTGCCACAGCAGGAAGCCGCAAGTCTTCAGGACCTGATCTACGAGACCACGACGGGCTACATCACCATTGCTGTTCAGAGCGACCGGGAATGGCAAGCACTCATTCGCGCCCTGAATCGCCCGGAGTGGGCGGAGGATTCGCGCTTCCTGACCGCCGAGTTGCGACAGGAGAATATTGACGCCAGGCTCGAGCTGATTCAGTCGGTCATCAAAACCGATTCTGCGGAACACTGGCTGGCGAAACTTGAAGCCGAGCAGGTCCCATGCGCCCCGGTTCTTACCCGAACTCAGGTGCTGGACCATCCCCAGGTTGAGGCGAACGGCCTGCTGTCGCACTACGATCATCCCCGGGCCGGTCGGCTCCGCCAGGCCCGTGCACCCTCACGATTCTCGGCGACACCAGAGCAGCCGTGGCAAGGCGCTCCACGCCTCGGCGAGCAAACCAGCGAACTGCTGGCTGAATGTGGGTATACCGCGGAAGAGATCCAGTCGATGTGTGATTCGGGAATAGCATCCGTAGCCACCGGCTAACATTCTGACGCTGCAAACCCTCTGCAACCGGAACGCCCATGCCCGTGCCCGTCGTTTACCATCCAGACTACAGCTTCCCATTCCCGGCCAAGCATCGCTTTCCGATGGAAAAGTTCGGGCTGCTTGCCGACTATGCTCGCTCGAAAGGCCTTCTGACTCAAGCCAACGGCTTTCGCCCTGCCCCCTGCCGCCAGGCCTGGCTAACCCAGACCCATTGCCCGGATTACCTTGCCCGCTTCGCCAGCGATCAGCTTTCGGCACGGGAAAAGCGACAGATGAATCTGCCCTGGAGCACGGGGCTAGTCCGGCGGACCTTCCTGGCCCCGTCCGGTACCGTGCTGACAGCCCAGCTCGCACTGCGACATGGCATTGCCTGCCATCTGGCGGGAGGCACCCACCATGCTCACTACGACTATGCCGCCGGGTTCTGCATACTCAATGATCTGGCCATCGCTGCGAACGTGCTTTTACGCCAGGAGGCCATCAAACGCGTACTCATTTTCGATGTGGATGTGCACCAGGGGGATGGCACTGCGGCCTTATTGGTGGACCAGCCAGATGCCTTCACCTGCTCCATTCACTGTGAGCGCAATTACCCGTTCGAGAAAAAACTGAGCGACCTGGATGTCTCGCTGCCCGATGGCCTCGAGGATGAAGCCTATCTGGAAGCTGTCAGTGAAACATTGCAGCAGGCGTTGGCGTTATCCAGGCCGGATATCGTGCTCTATGATGCGGGGGTGGATGTATACAGGGACGACCCCCTGGGCCGGCTGAATATTTCCGAAGCGGGGATCCATGAGCGGGACGTTCAGGTACTCAGTGAACTGAAACGCCGGGGCATTCCGGTAGCGACCGTCATTGGCGGCGGCTACGACGATGACCGGGTGAAACTGGCAAAGCGCCATGGAATTATTGTAGAAGCCGCAGCCCGGGTGTTTACCGGCGATTGAGGTTTCGTCACTCTCGTTGATATCAGGAGACCAGCTTAGCCTGACTACTCCTGTTCATCACTGAACGCAGACCGATGGAATTCTGCGGCCTCTTCCACCTCCTTTACGCCCATTTCCCGGATCTCGGGTACGTCCCCGCCCGCCAGTGTCTCCAGCACCGCGTGCACTCCTTGCGAGAGCGATGTCAGGTTATAGCCGCCTTCCAAAACCAATGCCAGCCGACCGTCACAATGCTTGTCGGCGATCTCCTGAACGATCCGGGTGATTGCCCGGAAGCCATCGTAGGTCAGGTTCAGGGCCATGTCGTTTCGATGCGGATCAAAGCCGGCGGAAACCAGCACCAGGTCCGGTTTGAAGTAATCGGCTGCTGGAACCAGGATCTCACGAAAGACTTTCTCGAAGGCAACGTCGCCGGCGGTTTCCGGAAGCGGCACATTGATAGTGTAGCCTTCGCCCATGCCGACGCCTATTTCCTCGATGTGACCTGAACCAGGGTAAAAAGGCGCGGCGCAATGGGTATCGAAGAAGAGCACATCCGGATCAGCCCAGAAAATGTCCTGGGTACCGTTACCGTGATGGGCATCCCAGTCGATGATGAGTATCTGCCCGCAGCCCAGTTTGGCCTGGGCGTGGGCAGCCGCGATGGCCACATTATTGAGCAGACAGAAACCTCTGGCACGCACGGGTTCGGCGTGGTGGCCCGGCGGGCGCACCAGTGCGAACGCGCTGTCAGACTCCCCGTTTACGACACTTTCCACCGCCGCTATGGCATTCCCGGCCGCTGCAGTGGCCGCGTTTATGCTTTCAGGAGAAACAGCCGTTGTATCCCTGTCGAGCCAGGCTCGCTTGCCCGCCAGAGAAAAGATGTGGTCCAGGTAGGAAGTGGTATGCACCCGAGCCAGTTGCTCATAAGTAGCAGGTGCCGCGCCGCTCCGGAATTGAACACCCTCGATGGGATGCTCATCCATGTACGCCTTGATGGCAGAGAGCCTGCCCGGATGTTCCGGATAACTCCATTTGAAATCCAGGCCCTGAAGAATCGACCTCACGCGTTTTTCCACACGGCTGGGCATGAACGGCAGATCCACCTCGGGGTTGTGCCCAAGCATGACCTCGTCATAAAACACGTTAACACTGCGATCGCCAATCATGGCCGGCTTCCTTCTTTCATCCTTGTAACTCAGTCAGCGCCTGCTTGACCGTTGACGTGAATGCTGCCGCACGAACGCCCGTGGTCTTGAAACCCAGCTTGGTCCATGCAGCCTTGGCTTCCTTGTTAGAAGCAGCGTATTCAAGGATTAGCTCCGATGCATGATGCTGCTCCGCGAAGGTCACCAGATCCCGCAACAATGCCTTCAGGATCCCGAGCCCCCGAAACTCCGGCTCTACCCAGATATCGTCAATGACACCTGTCTTGAACTCTGTGGACTCGGACTGTTCCCATATCCCCTGGCCTCGCCAGATATAGACATAGCCCATTCCCACCAGACCCGAATTTTTACTTTCCGCTACGAGCAACAGCTTGTTGGGGTCATCCAGCGAGGAGTGCAATGTTCGCAGAAGCCGTTTACGTTCGCTTTCCTTGAGATCATGGGGAGGTGCGCCTGAAACATGCAGCGCCAGCTTGGCGAGGAATCCCACCATTTCCGGCAGGTCGTCTTCCTGAGCCTCTCTGATAACAAATCCACGCTTCGTGTGCTTCCCCGCCACGTTCAACTCCCGGTAGACCGTCGTTTGGGACAAACCACCCAACACAAGAAATAATCTGCGTTTCCCGGTCGTATACATTTGAGCTAACCTTCAAAGCTTAGACGCTGGTTGATCCCGCTACAAAAGCAAAGTAATTGGTAGTGTTCTTGGAATACCCCCGACTAAGGGGTAATTTCGATATCGTGTTCAGGTTTTATTTTTCGAAGAGAGTTATATGCACCAGGAAAAGAATCCTAAGGGGTCAGTGGGAAACAACACTGAAAGGCGTTTCGAACTCGTGCTTTGGAACTCCCGCTTGCTGGTCATGCTTGCCGTTCTTCCCAGCCTGCTTGGCGCTACGGTTTTATTCTTGATTGGCACCGCAGACATGATTCAGGTGGCAGCGGATGCCGCGGTTTACTATTTTGGCAGCGGAACCGAGGATATACACGACACCGTGGTTCCCAAAATAATCATTGCCGTCGACATCTACCTGATAGCCATCGTTTTGCTGATTTTCGGCTCCGGCGTATACCGACTGTTCGTCTCCCCGATTGACCAGGCTGAGGAGAAGTCACCAAGCCACCCGTTTAACGTTAGCTCCTTTGATCAACTGAAAGACAAGATAGCCCGAGTGGTTATACTCGCGGTCATTATCGAATTCTTCCGGGCAGTGGTGGATATCCGGTTCCAGACACCATTGGACGCTATCTATCTTGCGGTATCGGTTCTGGCGCTGGCTGGCGCGCTCTATTTAATGAGTCACGCGCATCGCAAGGAATCTCACTAGTGTTGAGACCCAACCCCTTGCTCTTTTACCGGTTCAAAGGCGGTTAGCGATGAGGAAGCTGCTGGTGATTCTGGGGGTCGCGACGGTGATTGCGCTGGTATCGACGTTTACTTCCCAGCCTATGCTGATTGAAGAGCGGCTGATCCGGATTCAGGCTGAGGATACGCTCCGGGAGTTCCCCCGTATCGAATCCGAGCCGCCCGAAGTTCAGGCCGCGTTGCTGGATATGGCCGATGACGAACTTCTTCTCCTGAAGGCTCATGCGGCCTATCTGAGATACCCGGAGATGACCCGTGAGATTTTTCCCGTTTTCGGACCTGAGCCGGAATTCCGGGAGATTCTTCGGCTTTATGGTGAAAACATCCTGCCGCCCATCCACTATTTCCTGAGCAACCCTGTTGGCTCCGTCGAACTGATGAACGATCTGGCCAATAAATACCGGGCGGCTGTGGAATTCTTTACCGGAAACGAAAACTCTGACTCCGATGCTGCCGCCCGGCAAAGCGCTCCCGGGAAGGAGAAGCTGACTCGGGAAGAGCGCGGATGGTACGCCGTGCGCTTTATCCAGGAAGAGGGTCATGATTTCCTCGGCCAGTTTGTCGTCAACGATCAGGGCGACATCATCTGGGTTCGCACAGAACGGGTACTGGAGAACATCAACCAGTTTTTCGCCAGTGGCATCCGCAACCTGGAGATTCAGCATCGCACGGGTGAGGACGTGTCGGCCGCTGACGTTGGCTGGGCATCGGTGGATGTTCTGGTTTTTGCCAGCGCACTGAAGGTGCTTCGCGCAGGGCGGGCGGTAGCGGTTTCTTCACGAGGGGCCGCACAGGGCACACGGTCTGCTGCACTGGCTGCGCGCCTTACCAACAGCGGGCGCATGTTGATGACCACCGCCCGCTATGCGAAATGGCCGGCCGTCGTGGGCGTTGGGTACCTGGTGGTCACTCACCCGAGTATTATTAACGACGTTCTGGCTGAGGTATCTGAAGTGCTTGGCTACCCGGTCAAAGTAGTGCAGTTTGTCGGTTGGATGCTGATACTGCTGCCAGTGCTATACATCGGCAGCTGGGTCTTCCGATTGGTTGTCCGGCCAACCCTTGCGCTTTTGAGCGCCGCACTTGCAGGCCTCTCGCACATTGGCCGCAGAAAGTCGCTTAACCGACTGGACTGATTCACGGAGTACTATGTCCTTTTCCCGCATTTACGAGCAGGCCGTTCTCCAGAAAGGCGGCGAATTGGAGGTTCGAATGCGGCTTCCAGCAGTCGCAAAACCTGGCCAACTGGAAGCCCTTGGGGATGATCGCTACCTCTCGGAAATCACCCGGTGCATCTTCAAGGCAGGTTTCGTCTGGCGGGTGATCGAAAACAAATGGCCGAAGTTTGAAGAGGCATTCGAGGGGTTCGTGCCGCTTTACTGGCAGCAGGTTCCTCCGGAGGTACTGGAGCAGCTGGCCGGTGATGAACGGATCGTTAGGAACGCCCAGAAGATTCAGACCGTGCCAGAGAATGCCCGGATGATTGTGGATGCGGCCCGGGAACACGGCAGCTTCGGCAAGTTTCTGGCCAGTTGGCCCAGCAGTGACCAGGCCGGTTTGCTGCTGTGGCTCAAAAGAAACGGTGCGCGGCTCGGGGGAAACAGCGCCCAGTATTTTCTGCGCCGTGTGGGCTGGGATGGCTTTATCCTTTCCCGCGATGTAATTGCTGCGTTGCACCGTGAGGAAATGCTCGATGCATCCCCCACCAGCAAGAAAGGGCTGATGCAGGCCCAGGCCGCCTTCAACCAATGGCATGAGGAAAGCGGGCTGCCCTACAGTCATCTCTCAAGAATTCTGTCGTTTACTGTGGATTGAGCCTGCTGGTCAATTCAGGCTACAGTTCTTGTAAGTTTAATAATAATTGTTATCATTCGCCTCCGTATTCATAACGAAGGCATAAATTTACCCATGAAAGCCCCAAGCCCCCGACGCTGCCGTTTCGTCGCGCTCGCCTCCCTGCTCGGTGTCAGTTCCCTCGCCACCGCACAATCCCAGACCGATGATGCCACCACACTCGAGGCTCTCGATGTGGTATCGGATGCCATTACCGCGCCCGATTACATGCCCCTCGAAAAGACCCCTGAGGTAGGCAAGCTGAACGTTCCACTAGAGGAACAGCCCTACTCGGTCTCCATCATTGATCGTGGTTTTATTGAGGATTCCGGCGCCAAGAACATACAGGATGCCCTGCTCTACACACCCGGTGTTTATGCCGGTGCCTTTGGTTTTGATACCCGAATCGACTCGGCGAAGGTACGGGGCGTTGATGCCGGCAGCTATCTGGATGGGCTGCGCCAGATCTACGGTTCCTACAACTCTGTGCGCACTAATGTGTATGCCCTGGAGAGCATCGAAGTTCTGAAAGGCCCCTCTTCCATGCTGTATGGCCAGGGCGACCTGGGTGGCATTATCAATGCGGTATCCAAGCGCCCTGAAGAGGAACAGGGCGGCGAAGTCTGGGCCCAGTACGGCACGTTTAATCGCAAGCAGTTGGCGGTGGATGTGACCGGCCCCGCAAGCGAGAATGGTGACCTGCTGTATCGCCTCGTCGCCCTCGGGCGCGACAGCGATACCCAGGTGGATTTTGTGGAAGACGATGGCTACGTTCTCGCCCCTTCCCTGACCTGGCGTGCCAGCGACGACACCAGCGTAACCCTGCTATTGAACCGCCAGGAGAACAAGGGCCAGATTTCCGCCCAGTTCCTGCCACAGGCAGGTACGCTTGAACCGGGCTCTCAGGGTTTTATCGGCTCTGAGCGCTTCGTTGGCGAGCCGGGCTGGGATCGCTACGACCGTGAGAAGACCGAAGCCACTCTGTTTGTTGATCACCAGCTAAACACCAACTGGGCAGTTTCCGCTACGGCCCGTTATACCCGTTCCAGCACGGAAACCCGCGAACACTGGATCACCATTCCAAGCGTGCCAGATGTTAATGGAGAAGTGCCGCGCACGATCTTCACCGCGGATTCGGAAACCCGTATTTTTAACGTTGATGCCCGCCTGGAAGGCAATGTCGATGTGGGCATGACCCGGCACCGCCTGATTATCGGCGCAGATCGCCAGGATGCCCTCTGGAAGCAGGACAATTATTTCTATGGCTATGGTCTGGGTGGCACCTTCAATGTCTACGACCCGGAATACGGCAACCTTAACCTCGGTGCAATCAACCCGACCGACCGGCCCGACAACGAAATCGAACAGATTGGCCTCTACGTTGCCGACCACATCGAGATCGGACCCGTCGTTGTATCCGCCGGCCTCCGTCACGATTGGGCCGAGAACCGCAGCCTCGCGGTGTCCGGGGCAGATACCGTCAGCAAAGAGGAAGCTACCACTGGCCGCGCGGGCGTAATGTACCGGTTCGACAACGGGATATCGCCCTACGTCAGTTACGCCGAGGCCTTCAGTATGAACCTTGGTACCGATGGAACGCCCGCTGCCAATACCCTCGATCCAACCACTGGCGAGCAGCAGGAAGCCGGTGTGAAGTATGTGTCACCAGATCAGTCTCTGGGCGTCACAGCCGCCTATTTCGACATTACCCAGAAAAACCGGATCAGCGATGGCAGCACTCCCGGTGGTGTAGAGCAGACAGGTGCAGTGATTGATGGCTGGGAACTGCAGGTAAACAAGCGCTGGCAGCGTTTTGAAACCCAACTGGCCTATACCGATCTCAATGCCAAAGACGACGCCTCAGGCAACCGCCTGCCCTACGTGGCCGAGCGCCAGGCTTCCTGGTGGAACCAGCTCTACGTCGCCAGCAACTGGCGGTTCGGTGCGGGCGTGCGCTACGTGGGTGACAACGTTGGCTCAGGCGGCGGGCCCGTCGTTCCCTCCGTTACCCTCTATGACGCCATGATCGGATATACCTGGCAGAACTGGGACTTCAGCGTGGATGCCAAGAACCTGGCCGATGAGGAGTATATCTCCTGGTGCCGGTCAGATGGCGCGGACTGCGGCTATGGCGAGCGGCGCACTGTGAACGCAAACGCTAAATATCGCTTTTAAACCTTCCGTTCTCCAGCGACATCCGCAGCCAGCTCACAGGCTGTGGATGTCGTGCTAGCATTACACTCTATTCAAGGTGTTTGCAGCGAGGAAGCTATGTCACACATTGCCAACATGGAAAGCAGGCCCCTATTTTGGCGGGATGCCCGAATCCCCCATGTGGAATTGAGGAAGGTGGGCGATGGTCGCAAGGTCTGTTATGACCCTCACAGCCACACCCAATGGTCGATTGGTGCTATTACTGGCGGCAAAAGCACATTTCAGTACCGAAATGACCGTTATCGCGTACGCGCCGGTGATCTGGTACTCATGAATCCGGAATGGGTTCATGCCTGCAACCCTATCGACAATCAGCCTTGGGCCTACCTGATGCTTTACGTGGACACCGACTGGCTGACGGATCTGCGGCTTCGCGCCGGGCTTCTGCAAGAACCCCTCTGGCAGGATATTTCCACAGCAACAATATCTGAAACCATCTGGTATGAGCGCTATTGCCGCATGGCGGAGTGTCTTCTTGATCCCCGGAGTGATTTGCTGGAGAAACAAACCGAAGTGGTCGAGTTCCTGTCGGACTTGATGCAAAAACTGGCCGAGCAACCCTTTATTGCAGAATCCCGGGCACCAGATACCCTCTCTGCCCTTGCCCGTTACCTGGACCACCATGCCGCAGAAGATGTCTCGCTGGACACACTCTGCGAGCTTTCCGGATACAGTCCCGGGCATCTTATTCGGGCGTTCAAGCAGTATTTTGGCCTGACACCTCACGCCTATCTGGTAAACCGTCGCGTCCAACTCGGACGGGTGGATCTGAAAAATGGCATTCCTATCGCCGAAGCAGCCCTGAACGCAGGGTTTGCCGATCAGCCGCATTTCCAGCGTGCTTTCAAACGGCTAATGGCCGCAACGCCAAATCAGTACCGTCGACTCTCACCCGATCACCAGATACAGACAACTGGCCGCGAGTAATAGAGCCAGAGTTCGGTTCACCGTTACCAGCACCTCCGGCCGCTGAACGTACCTCCGCAAGAAAGCACCGGCGTATACCCAACAGGCCAGCGACAGCCAGCAAATCGGCAGATAGACTGAGGCAAACATCAGAATCTGATCCAGATCGTTGGCGCTGGTATAGGCACCAATACCGGAAGCCGAGGCCAGCCACGCCTTGGGGTTGAGCCACTGCATCAGTGCCCCCGTCGTGAAACCGGGGGCCTTCCTGGACTCTCCCTCGGGCAAGCGGCCATTGTCCGTAGCCAACTTCACGCTCAGGTACAACAGGAAAACGACGCCCGCCCAACGGAGGATCTCCTCAAAAATGGGTAGCATGGTTAATAACGAAAACAACCCAAGCCCAACAGCAATGAACAGGGCAACGAAGCCCAGCGTGGCTCCGGTCACAAAAACAAGACCGCGAGAAACCGGATAGCGGGTACCACTGCTGAGGCAGACAAGGTTGACCGGCCCCGGAGATATAGAGGCGGCCAGAGCAAACGCGGACATTGGCAGAATCAGGGAAAGACTCATGGTTTTATTCTCCGTTCGTATCTTGGGATGAGTCTGGCCTGAAGTCCGGAGAGTTTATTGAATAAAATTGAGGTTGGTGGAGATAAAAGCATTCGGGGCTATCGAAATCTGGAGCATGGACATTAGACATGGGCGGGAATACATTGATGATGGCGCCGGATAAAAATCCAGGGCGCTGCCTTCAGGATGAACGGCCCAAGGAAGTATGCAGGATCCGATGTCGCAGGGGCGAATTGCTGACGGCATTCATTGGACAGCCAAACCTCAGGAAGGAGGACATCCTAATGAAAGTCAATGAAGTGATGGTTACCGAAGTGGCGAGCTGCTCCCCACAGATGTCTTTACAGGACGTTGCCATGATGATGTGGAACAACGACTGCGGCGCCATTCCGTTGGTGGATGATATGGAACACCCACTGGGCATAATCACAGACCGGGATATCGCCATGGGCGCGGCTCTGCAACACCGGCCGTTGTGGGATATTCGTGCCGAAGATATCTGCAGTCATCGTGAGCTGTATTGCTGTTCACCGGACGACAGCATTAAAAAAGTTCTACAGCTCATGGAAAAACATGAGGTGCGGCGTCTTCCGGTGGTCAATCAATACAACCAGCTTTGCGGCATGGTAAGCATGGGAGATATCGTTTCATTCACCGGCACTGAGACCCCGAAGAAAGCCGGCGACAAGAAGATTTCCTCAACGGAGACCATGGATTTCCTGCGGCACGTTAGTGCACACCATCCCAGCCATAAGGCTCCAGCCGCCTTGTAAGAGCAATTAGCTTAGTGCAGTCGTCCGCTTCAGAACCGGCGGCTGCAGATTTGCAGGCTATCTAGTCACACTCGCTCGCCAGAGCCTTGTCAGCTCTTCTTCCGCTGCTTCTTTTTCGCCTTCTCGTACAACTCGCGCAATGCTTTGGGATTCTTCCCTTTACCCTAGCCGTGAGACCCCAGGATACGTGTCCAGATCGCCTGTTTTTCTTCGGGCGAGAGCTGTTTCCATTCCTTTTTTTCCTGTCGGGTTCGGCCGCAGGCTTTACAGATGGCCTTCTTGTTAAACTCGCAGACGTCAATGCAGGGTTTCTTGGTGACGGGCTCCATGGACTCTGGCTTTCCCCTCGTTTTGAAGAATGGGTTGTTTCAACCCTGAGGACTGCAGCCTCCGGATACAAGGCGCGAAGCCCGTGGAAAACCGAGACAGCGGGCTAGTACGGAATAAACGCTTCCTCATCGCCCACGACTTTCTCGAACCGCCCTGCCCTCCAATCTTCTCTGGCTTTATCTATACGGGCCTTGCTGGAAGAGACAAAGTTCCACTCAATAAATCGCTTGCCCAGCGGCTCACCCCCAATCACGGCAATCCGGGTATCTTCCGTGGCGGTTATGGCAACGCCGGGCTCCCGGGAGAAGATCGTCATGCTATGGGTAGGGAGCTCGAAACCATGGGCGCGTAGCGCTCCGCTGGCAATATAAACAGCCCGTTCGGGGGCCTCGGGTAATTCCAGGGTCTGACCGGCTTTAAGGGTGGCTTCCAGATAGAGGGTTTCACTGAACTGAAGCACGGGCGAAGTCACCCCGTAGGCACTGCCAATCATGACACGGACCGGTACGCCGTCGATCTCAACGGACGGAATGTTATCGTCGGGATAATGGTGGAACGCTGGGGCCGTTTCTTCGTTGTTTTCTGGCAGAGCCAGCCAGAGCTGGAGCCCATGTAAACGGTGATCCGTTGCGGTAACTTCCGGGCGCTCCCGCTCGGAATGGGCTATGCCGCTCCCTGCTACCATGAGGTTGATATCGCCGGGCCGGATTGGCTGGTAGCTACCCACGGAGTCCCGGTGCAGTATCTCGCCCTCAAATAAATAGGTTACGGTGGCAATGCCAATATGGGGATGGGGCAACACATTGATGCCCTCGCCAGCTGGAAATTCCGCCGGGCCCATTTCATCAAAAAAGATCCATGGGCCGACCATTTTCCGTTTTGCTGTTGGCAAAAGGCGTCGTACCGAGAAGCCTCCAAGATCGGAGGCACGGGGTGACAGTATCGTCTGGATAGCATCGCACTGCGCTTCGATCACATCACAGCCTTGCTCTGTTGACGACAATATATTGCTCATGACGCCGTTCCTCTGCTCAAGGAGTATCGTTATTGCTTCCCGACCGGCCACAAAATTATGCTATCCGCAATGTAAAGCTAGAGCAATTGCTGTCCGGCAGGAAGCTACAATTGGTGGCAACACAACCGTCACAATAAACCCCAAGGAAACTTCAGGGCACTGATGATCGAACAACTTCCAGAGTGGCTGCCAATCACGACTACACAGGCGAAAGTGAATGTCATCCTGCTTGGCGTAATACTTTCCGCCAGCATTTTTGCGGATACTGTCGCGCGTCGCACAAGAGTACCGCGCATTTCGATTCTGATGCTGGTAGGCATTGCAATAGCGGTCATTCAGCAAGTGTTACTGGGGCAGCGACAAGGGGAGTTGCTTGGCGGCCTGAGCGAGCCGTTGATCCAATTGGCCCTGGTAATGGTTGCTTTCGTTCTTGGAAGCGAATTGAAGATCGACCGGCTTCGACGCACCGGCCCGCTCATCCTGGTTGTTTCACTTTTCGTTATCGTTGGTGGCGGCCTGCTGGTCGGTGCAGGTTTGCTTGTACTGGGCTATCCACTGGTTGTAGCAGTGTCCCTGGCCGCCATTTCGGTGGCAACGGATCCCGCAGCAGTCACCGAATCTGTTCGGGAAACCCGCAAGACAGGCCTTTTGCCAAAACTACTACTGGGCATTGTCGCTATTGACGACGGGTGGGGTATCCTCGTATTCGGGCTGAGCATGGCGACACTCGGCTGGTTGATTGGAAGTGACGCGGAACTGGCCCTGCTACACGCAATATGGGAGTTGGGTGGCGCGATACTGCTGGGTGCAGCGATTGGATTGCCGGCCGCATGGCTCACAGGTCGTCTCAGGCCTGGTGAGCCCACTCAAGTTGAAGCGATTGCACTCATCCTGTTGCTGGCAGGATTTTCATCTTCGCTTGGGGTGTCGGCGCTACTGGCCTCAATGGTGGCTGGCAGCCTGGTCGCCAATCTTTCACATCACCACACCAGATCCTTCCGGGAGATCGAGCATATTGAGTGGCCGTTTCTGGTGTTTTTCTTTGTCCTCTCGGGGGCAAGCATCGATCTTTATCAGGCCAACGATGCAATCTTACTGACCCTCGCCTATATCACACTGCGCTTGGGCGGCCGTGTTCTGGGCGGCTACCTCTCAACTCTGGTCGCAGATCGAAGAGGTAACAAGCTTCCACGCGATATCGGCCTTGCGTTAACACCCCAGGCCGGTGTCGCGATTGGTATGGCGCTGCTGGCGGCCGAGCGTTTTCCTGAATTCCAAGATGCCATACTGCCTGTCGTAGTAGCCTCTACGATTATCTTCGAGTTGGTTGGCCCGGTACTTGTCAGGCGTGTTTTGCGCTGAGAAAAGCCGGGCATTTCTTAGCCTTCGATTCTGTTCAATGACGTTGCAAGGGCCGATACCCGCTGATTGGTTTCGTCCACCAGCCCGTCAATTTCACCGGCAGACGCACTCGATTTCTGGGCCAGAGAGCGAACTTCTTCAGCCACTACCGAAAATCCTCTGCCCGCATCGCCAGCCCGCGCGGCCTCGATGGCCGCATTGAGCGCCAACAGATTGGTCTGCTCGGCGATACCGTTAATCGTGGAGACGATTCCGCTGATCTTATTACTCACTTGCAGCACCGAATCCATCGCTTCCTGGGTTTCCTGAAGAGCAACATGGCGGTCGGTTATATCGATGCCAAAAAGAACGTACTTCCGAACATTCCCGTTGAACTGCTTAAGGGCGACAATCTGGTAATCCAGGGCCAGCATTGGCATGTCTTCCAGCTGCACCGTGGATTTGCCGCTGAATTCTCCGGTTTTCCTGAGAACCTCGGTGCTTTCCCGATCCAGCTGGGACCATAGCTGATTCGCCGCCCGGGCCACCTTATCCTGAGTGCCATAGAGGTTCTGAATCAGGCCGTTGGCGCTGAGAAAGCGTCCGTCCGGGTTGAACTCAATGGTGGCCATGGAACGTTCGATAGCCTGCAGGCGACGGGTAAAGTCCACCGTCTGCTGCTTGCTGCGAGTAATGTCGGCCTCCACGGATATGAATCGCTGAACCCGGCCATGTCCGTCGAACACCGGTGCGATGGAAAGGGAAACCCAATAAGGGGTGCCATCCTTGTGATAGTTGAGGATCTCGGTATAGAACGGCTCCTGCCGATTCAGATGCTCCCGGATCTGCCGGACAGTTTCAGGATCAGTGCCCTCCCCCTGAAGCATAGGACCCGGTTTTCGACCCCTGCAATCTTCGAGGCTGTAACCGGTCAGCTTTTCAAAGCCAGCATTGATGTATTCGATCTTGCCGTCACCGTCAGTGATGATGATCCCGCTGTTGGCATGATCCGCCACCAGCGACAGCATTTCCATTTTCTCGCGCTTTTCCACTTCTTGCGTGACGTCCTTGATAAACGCTGTGTAGGTGATCAGGCCGTCAAACTCGATTTTGCTGATCGCGGCCTGCCCCCATATTTTCGATCGGTCTTTTCGCTCAATGGTGAGTTCACGGTAACTGCCGACGATCCGGTTTTCGCCAGTCTGACGGTTGCGATTTACAAAACTGTCGTGCTGGGAGCGGATCGCCTCGGGCACCAGCATCTTCACATTCTGCCCAAGCACTTCCTCCCGGCTGTAACCCCACATGTCTTCGGCCGCTCTGTTAAAGAAAGTGACGTTATTGTGCTCGTCGATGGAAATAACGGCATCCATCGCCTGCTCCAACGTCTGGTTCATCATCTCGCGGGCGTGCCTGTCCTCACTGATGTCTCGAACGAACACTGTCTTTTCGGTGTTTGAGTCGGGTTCCAATCCGGTCACATCCAGGTGGGCCCAGAAGCCACGCCCATGAGAGCTCTCGAGATAGACTTCCTCAGATTCGCTTGCCCCGTTGGCAAGCCGCCGAAGCACGTCTCCGGGCAGGAGATCCGAGGCTGCCTGGCCAATCACTTTATCCCTGCCTGTGCCCCACAACTTCTCGGCGCTTGCATTAAAAAAGGAGATTCTGTTGTGCCGATCTATGGTTAGTATGGCTTGCGGCGCCTGCTCAAGAATGAGTGATGCGCGGGAGGGGAAAAACAGACCGGACAATAATTGAAGCATGAAGACCAGACCCTTGAAAGTTACGACACGGATTGTGCTGGATTCCGTAAAGACTCTTTTAAAATTAATCTTACGGCGGATACGCTGGACCTGACCGAACGGACTCTTTCCTTATGTTTTTAATGGTAAGCGGTTTGTGAAATGGGGATAAAACAAGGTCAGAACGATGCGTTACCTGCACTGCCAGACCGGCTATAGTTAAACCCACCGGGACTGGTCGAGGCCTTTTGTGTTTTCATCACTCACTACCGCGATTATTGCGTTTTTCGTCGCCTCCATCGTCATCGTAACGGCTGGCAGCCTGCTGGCACGGGTCGCCGATGAGCTGGCAGACCGCACGGGCCTGGGCGAGGCCTTGTTCGGCATCTTTCTGCTGGCCGGGGTAACGTCACTACCGGACTTCGCCGCCACGCTCAGCGCAGCGCTGGATTCAAGGCCGGATCTGGCCATGAGTAATGTCATGGGCAGTATGGCTGCGAACCTGGTCTTTCTGGGCATTGCAGACATCATTTACCGAAAGGCCAACCTGGAACACGCCGCTGCGTCCTCAACCAACCTGATGCTGGCCGCGCTGTTGATCGTCTTACTGGCTCTGCCGCTGCTGGCAATCGCAAGTCCCCCGGTCTCCATTTGGGGCCTACACCCGATTACCCCGGTTATTGCCGCAGCCTATCTGTTTGGGCTGCACCTGGTTCGTACCACAGACAGTAAACCCATGTGGTTTCCCCGCCTCACCCGCCAGACGGTTCCCGACAAACCCGGCCATTACCTTCACGGCGGTCTTGCCCGGGCATGGGTCAGCTTCATTGTGCTGGCTGCGATAACCGGTCTGGCCGGATGGGTGCTGATGGAAGGCGCCAAAGTGATCAGCGACGAAACGGGCCTTTCGGATTCCCTGATCGGGGGGCTGTTTACCGCGCTCGCTACCTCCTCACCCGAACTCGTCACAACGATTGCAGCCATTCGCCGGAACGCACTAACGCTTGCGGTGAGCAATATTTTTGGGACCAACTGTTTTAACATGCTGGTGATCGCGTCAGCCGATGTGGGCTATCCAGGTGGTTCCATCTATCACGACATAACGCCCATACAGATGACCTGGGGTCTTGTCAGTATTCTGATGACAGCAACACTTCTGATGGGCATGGTCCGGCGGCAACGCTATGGCATCGGTAAGATCGGTTTTGAAAGTGCTTTGATACTGACGGTCTACGCGGTTGCGTTGTCGATCGTTATGGCGAGCGGATAAAGGGGAGATTTGCCATGAAAACCATTGGCCTTCTCGGCGGCATGAGCTGGGAGTCCACACAGACCTACTACCGCCTGATGAATGAGGGCGTGAAGGCCCGGCTTGGTGGCCTGCATTCCGCAAAGCTGGTGCTCTACAGCGTCGATTTTGCCGAAATCGAAGCGCTCCAGCACGCCGGCGACTGGCCGGCTACCGCGGACATTCTCGCCAGCGCCGCGCTTTCACTGCAAAAGGCTGGCGCGGATTTCCTGGTCATCGGCACCAACACCATGCACAAGGTGGCTCCGGAAATTGAGCAGGCTATCCGGATCCCACTACTCCATATCGCCGATGCAACGGCAAAGGTGCTGGCGAGGGATGGCATAAGCCGCGTGGGACTGCTGGGAACGCGGTTCACGATGGAACAGGCGTTTTACCGTGACCGGCTGGAGCAAGCTGGTATTGAGGTAATCGTTCCGGAAGAAGCCCAGCGGAATGAGGTTCATCGGGTCATCTATGAAGAGCTCTGCCAGGGCGAAATCAATCCCGCATCACGCCAGACGTATCTCGACATTACAACGTCGCTTTCCGAGCGCGGTGCGCAGGCGGTTATTCTCGGGTGCACCGAAATTGGGTTGCTGATCCGCCAGGCTGACACCCCCATTCCGCTATACGATACAACAAAGATTCACGCGGCGCAGGCGGTTGAGCATGCCCTCACGGGGGTCCAGTAACGCTACGTGAAAGCCACCTTCACACCTATTCCCATCAATAACAGGGCAAAAACGCTGTTCTGGGCTTTCTGATACCTGGCATTTTCAGCGCTCAGGGCCCATAAACCACGGCCCAGCAGAGCATAGGCAAGATCAAAGGCAAAACCGGTCAGTACCAGAATCAGTGCGAGAACTGCGAACTGGCCTGCGACCCCGGAAAGCTCAGGGTGAATGAATTGAGGAAGAAGGACCGAGCAGAAAATAAGGGATTTCGGGTTAAGCAGGTTGGTAGCAAGCCCCCGGCGGAAGGCAGCCAGATAACCGGCTTTTGCAACGCCCGCCGCAGCCAGATCACTTTGCACTGGCAAGACGCTGGTCTTCTTAAGAAACTGCAGACCCAGGTAAATCAGATAGGCGGCACCAAGCAGCCGAACCGTATGATAGGTCCAGGGTTGTGAAGCAAAAAGCGCGGCGAGCCCCACGGCCGCAAGCAACACATGAATGGATCTGGCTACAGCAAGGCCCGTGGCGGTGGCAATGGCGTACCTTGGCCCTTCGCTGACGGTGGTGCCCAGCACCAGAATCATGTCTGGGCCGGGTGCAAGATAGATTGCCACGAGGGCCGTGAAAAACAGTAAAAGGTCACCCATATCCGCGCTTTTCGTCCTTAACTCAAGGTATAGAGTATACTCACCTCCCTGCAGTGAAGGGTTGCTTTATCAGCCAACAAATGATCTAGAATTAGTGTTTTTAATCACTCTTAACCAAAAGACATACCAATCATGCCAGACTACAAGTTTGATCGATTCGACCGGAAAATTCTTGAGGCGCTACAGGCCAACGGCCGCCTGCCCAATATTGATCTGGCAGCAGACATCGGTTTGTCGCCATCCCCCTGTTCCCGCCGCGTGCGCCTGCTTGAAGAGTCCGGCGTTATAAAAAGCTACAGTGCGGTTCTGGATCAGGAGCACGTGGGTTTGGGGCTTACCGTGTTCGTAGGCATCAAAGTGGAACGCCACCGGGAGAAAGAAGCTGAAGCATTTCGCGAAGCGGTCAGCGTTTTGCCGGAAGTTATCATGGCCCACCTGGTGTCCGGCGAATCCGATTTTCTGTTGCAGGTTGTGGTTCCGGATCTGCGCGCTTACGAAGATTTTCTGACCGGCACACTGCTAAAGTTGCCCGGCGTGCGGGATATTCGCAGTAATTTCGCAATTCAGACGGTTAAGCCCCAGTCGCCGCTACCACTGGCACACCTGCCAGGCTAATAGATGAAGAAAAAGCGGGCTTTAGCTCGCCTCTAGAAAGACTTACAGGCTTTTTCATTCCAGGTTCGCCGCTGGATCTGGGCACCCGTACAATCCCTCAAGACGAACGCCTGCAAAAACTGGATAATGGCCGCCATTAAAACCCATGACGCGCCAAATTCTCCAATCCGGGTACCTTTGTAATGGAAATCAACGTCAACTTTCTCGACAACCTCAGGCTTGAAGCCAAGTTTGATGATTTCACTGTCGTGACCGACCAGCCCATCCGCTACAAGGGCGATGGTTCCGCTCCCAGCCCTTTTGATTACTTCCTGGCTTCCTCAGCGTTGTGTGCGGCTTATTTTGTTCGGGTGTACTGCCTGGCGCGGGACATTCCGACCGAAAACATCCGCCTGTCCCAGAACAACATCGTGGACCCGGAAAACCGCTACAACCAGATCTTCAAGATTTCCGTAGAGCTGCCCGAAGACATCTCCGAGAAAGACCGACAGGGCATTCTGCGCTCCATCGACCGCTGTACCGTAAAGAAAGTGGTCCAGACCGGCCCGACCTTCGAGATCGAAACCGTCGAGAACCTGGATGCCGACGCCCAGGCGCTGCTGATGACGCAGCCGGAGGGTGGCAGCCAGACCTTTATCGAAGGCAAGGACCTGCCCCTGGAGCAGACCATTGCCAACATGACCGGCATCCTTGAAGAGCTGGGCATGAAGATCGAGATTGCCTCCTGGCGAAACATTGTGCCGCACGTATGGTCCTTGCATATTCGCGATGCTGCCTCCCCCATGTGCTTCACCAATGGCAAGGGTGCCACCAAGGAAAGCGCACTGTGCTCTGCCCTGGGTGAGTTCATCGAGCGGCTTAGCTGCAACTTTTTCTACAACGACCAGTTCTTCGGGGAAGAAATCGCCAACAGCGAATTCGTCCACTATCCAAACGAAAAGTGGTTCAAGCCCGGCCCGAATGATGAATTGCCTGAAGGCATTCTGGATGACCACTGCCTGGCCATTTACAACCCGGACGGCGAGTTGGGCGGCTCCAACCTGATCGACACAAACTCCGGCAAAACCGAGCGCGGCATTGTCTCCCTGCCGTTTGTGCGTCAGTCCGATGGCGAAACGGTGTATTTCCCGTCCAACCTGATCGAGAACCTGTTCCTCAGCAATGGCATGAGTGCTGGCAACACCTTGCAAGAGGCAGAAGTACAGTGCCTCTCGGAGATTTTCGAGCGGGCGGTGAAGAAGCAGATTATTGAAGAGGAAATTGCCCTGCCGGATGTGCCCCGGGACGTGCTGGAGAAATACCCGGACATTCTCGAAGGTATCGAAGCGCTCGAGGCACAGGGCTTCCCGACCCTGGTGAAAGACGCCTCCCTGGGCGGCCAGTTCCCGGTGATGTGCGTTACTTTGATGAATCCGAGAACCGGAGGCGTATTTGCTTCATTCGGCGCCCACCCAAGCTTCGAGGTGGCCCTTGAACGGAGCCTGACGGAGCTACTGCAGGGCCGCAGCTTTGAAGGCCTCAACGATGTGCCGGCGCCCACGTTCAATAGCCTGGCGGTCACCGAACCCAACAACTTCGTAGAGCACTTTATCGATTCCACGGGTGTGGTGTCCTGGCGCTTCTTCAGTGCCAGATCCGATTACGAGTTCGTCGAATGGGATTTCTCCGGCACCAACGCCGAGGAAGCCGAGTGCCTGTTTGGCATTCTCAGGGACATGGGCAAGGAAGTGTATGTCGCCGTCTACGAGGAGCTCGGCGCGCCGGTCTGCAGGATCCTCGTTCCTGGCTATTCCGAGGTATATCCGGTGGAAGACCTGATCATGGATAACACCAACATGGCTCTGGACTACCGGGAAGACATCCTTAACCTGCACCGTCTGAACGACGAACAACTGGCCGATCTGGTGGAACGGCTGGAAGCCAGCCAGCTCGACAACTACATGACAATCATCACTCTGATCGGCGTGGAGTTTGACGAGAACACGATCTGGGGCCAGCTCACGATTCTGGAATTAAAGATCCTGATCTGCCTTGCCCTTCAGTGGCACGAGGAGGCCCTGGAGTTCGTCGACATGTTCCTGCAGTTCAACGACAACACCGTTGAGCGTGGCCTCTTCTACCGAGCCATGTACGCCGTGCTGGAAGTCACCCTCGACGACGAGATGGAACTGGAAGACTACATTACCAACTTTACGCGCATGTTCGGTGAGAAAACCATGGAAGCCGTTATGGGCTCAGTGGATGGGTCTGTCAGATTCCACGGCCTCGAACCGACCAACATGCAGCTGGAAGGACTTGAGAAACATCAGCGGCTGATCGAAAGCTACCGGAAGCTGCACGCCGCCCGCGCTGCAAAGGCAGGCCTGCAGCAATAATCGGACGCTGAGCCAACCGCGCTGCAGTGGCGGCGCGGGTATTCCTGATCCACACTGGACCATTACAAGTAGCCTATTTGCGGGAGACGCCCGTACGTCCTTGTACATTTCCTGGCATATGCCAAACAAGGAGCCTTGCAATGAGCAATCCGGTGATCGCTGATAACAAGCCCAAGAAAGTCAGCCTGAAGAAAGGCGAAGAATACGCCTTTTGCATGTGTGGCCGCTCCAACAACCAGCCCTTCTGCGACGGTTCCCACGGGGACACGGGGTTCAAACCCAAGGTCTTCACTGCCGAAAAAGACGAGCAGGCCGTCCTTTGCCAGTGCAAGCAGACAGGCAACGCCCCCTATTGCGACGGCACCCATCAGAAGTTCAGCGACGACCAGGTGGGTGAGGAAGCACCGGAACCGGAAGGCGATAATGAATCCGGCGACGTTCCAAAGGCAAAATCCACGAAGGAAGAGCCCACGGTCGAGTTTATTCACCAGTTGGCGCGTGAGGGGCTGAGTAATATGGGCCACCACGGCCCCACGACTGCGATGGGCGTACCCCGCCATACCCTGCCCCATTGGGATGACCTGCAGATCATGGTGGCTCAAATGGCCACCAAACCACTGGCCGAAGACGCTGATGTTTCCACGGAACTGGTGATCGGTCCGGAAGCACGCAAGCCCCTGACATTGAGCATTCCGCTGTTTGTTTCCGACATGAGCTTTGGCGCTCTGTCCGAGGAGGCAAAAATCGCCCTTGCCCGGGGGGCGGAAATGGCTGGCACCGGGATCTGTTCCGGCGAGGGCGGCATGTTGCCGGAAGAGCAGCAGGAAAACTCCCGTTACTTCTATGAATTGGCAAGCGCCAAGTTTAGCTACAAAGAAGAGCTGTTGAAGAAAGTCCAGGCATTCCACTTCAAGGGCGGCCAGGGCGCCAAGACCGGCACCGGCGGACACCTGCCCGGAAACAAGAACACGGGCAAGATCTCCGAGGTTCGCAACATTCCCGAGGGTGAACCGGCCATTTCCCCGCCCACCTTCGAGGATTTGCGCTCAGTTGAGGATTTCCAGCGCTTCGCCAGCCACGTTCGGGAGATAACCGGCGGTGTTCCCGTCGGCTTCAAGCTGAGCGCCAATCACATCGAGCGAGACGTGCAGTTCGCTCTGGACGCAGGCGCCGACTACATCATTCTGGACGGCCGTGGCGGAGGCACCGGCGCAGCCCCCGAGATCTTCCGGGATCACATCAGTGTGCCCACCATTCCTGCCCTGGCCCGGGCCCGTCGCTACCTGGATAACCACGGCGCCAGTGGCCGGGTTACACTGATTGTCACCGGCGGGCTGCGGGTCCCGATGGATTTCGTGAAGGCCATGGCCCTGGGGGCCGATGGTGTTGCGGTGGCCAACAGTGCCATGCAGTCCATCGGGTGCGTGGCGGCCCGTATCTGCAACACCAACAACTGCCCGGCAGGCATCGCGACCCAGAACAAGGATCTGCGCCAGCGGTTGAATGTGGACCAGTCTGCCAAACAGCTGAAGAATTTCCTGGAGGCCTCTGTCTCACTGATGCAGGTCATGGCACGGGCCTGCGGCCACGACAGCCTCAGCAAATTCAATATTGAGGACCTGTCCACCTGGCATCGGGAAATGGCCCTGCTCAGCGGCGTGCGCTACGCCGGTGTGCTCGATCCCTCAGTCTGAGGCTCTTCTCTGGCCGCCAGCACACGAACCCGTTCGAAGTCCTCCTCGGTGAACACACCGTTCACCCCGGAGATGGCGGCCAGCTTCATGCCATGCTTCAGACCCAGTTTGTAGATCTCTCTCACCTTCTCCCACTCGATGTTCCGGCCCAGCGTAAAGTTCTCGAAACGCGCCTCCAGGGCCAGCACAATGGTTTCTGCGAGGCAGGCATAGGCGATGCCTTTGGGCAGCCCGATGTCTTTCATGTGCACCTCGCCCGGTAACTGGATCTCACCGGATTCAATGACTAGTACGTCCGGGCGTTTGGCCACATCTTCCGCCGGAATATCCAGGGGACGGGCTACGTCGGTGATCACACAGCCGGGCTTCACTTTCATGATATCCAGGATACGTTTGCCGGCACCGGAGGTGGCGGTCACGATCATGTCCATATCCGCCAGATCCCGTTCCGCTGAGCCCGCAACATGCACAATAGCCCCCGGCGTTTCCTGTTCGATGCTTTCCTTCAGCGCGAGTAGCTTGGCCGGCTCCGGGGCCGCAAGGTAAACCTCATCCACGGCCTTCGCCAGCAACCTTGCACAGACAGACCCGATGGCGCCAGTGGCGCCCACCACCATGGCTTTACCGGCTGCTTTACCGCTGGGTCCAATACTGACCCGCCCTATTTTCTTCATGGCATCATGGGCTGCCCAGAGCGCTCCAGAGGCGCTATAGCTGTTGCCGGTTGTGATCGGCAGCGGCGCACGCTTGGCTACCGTAATCCCGGCATCCCCCACGACCTTGGTAAAGGCGCCCAGGCCCATGATCTGTGCGCCGAGCTTCTTGGCGAGTTTTGCGGCCTGCAGCAGTCTGGCGTAGGTGAATTCAGGCCCGTGCGCCATGATCTCACGGGGCGTGCCACCAACGGTAATGAGCCAGCCTTCTACTTCCTCGCCATTGGGCGAGCGGATTCCAGATACTTTCGAGTAGATAAACGGCGGTGAATACGCTATGGCCTTTTCCACCAGGTTCATCACCACCGGCGGTGACACATTGGCAATCCAGTCCAGAGGCGGTGTCTTGGTGAGGTATTGCTGCGAAAGCGGATGAATGACAAAGGCAAATCGGTTCACTCTCCGGTAACCGTTCGGGTACAGAATCCGGGGCTCAATGCCCAGGCTCTGGATGACATCCAGATAGTCGTCGGGCCCCAACTGATCCGGTGTTCGGGAGAGTGCCGCGCTGATCATCGCCTCCATCACATTCACGCCAACGGGCCGGCCTTCCAGCCACGGACTGTAGTCCACCACCATGGCAACCCGTCGGGAACGCATCCAGTCCAGAGCGGCATCCGTGACCCTGGAAGTAATCACGGTTTTGCCATCCAACTCTTTCTGGGTGAACTGTTCCAGATCGCCAATGGAAGCCACAATCACATGGGACTCGGACACGGCATGGTGCAGAGACCCTTTCACCAGGTTCTCACCCAAGCGGTACAACGGCGTGCGAAGAATGGTTTCCACCGCCTTTACGGCCGCTGGCCGGAACATGATGGGCGCGGTCAGCGAGGTATAGGTTTCAAGCTGTTTCAGGGAGGTCAGCAATCTGGGGACACCGAAATCCGTATAGGGGTCGGCGAAAAACAGGTTTTCAGTGTGTTCAGACAACGCCCTGGCGATCCGATAGCCTGCCTGCCCGTTCATGAAAAGCACACGGGCATTGTCGAAGAAATGCCCCAGTTCGGATTGGGTATGGCGCACCGCCCACTCCTGCAGTATTGCCCGCAGGCCCGCGCCAGTGGTAACCGGCTTGTCCGGCACACAGGCCTCAAGACGGGCCGTATCGGGATGTTCAAGCTGCTCCCGACCAACCTCGTAATGATCGTGGACCATGCTCAGGCCTATAGCGTCTGCCTGAGTATGCACCGACTCCAGAACCGCTTCCGCCCTGGACAGGTCACCGTCTGTGCCGATGCGGATAATCCGGAAGGGCTGGTCCAGAAACTCGGTTTCCATATCGTAATCGTATTCGGCAGATCCCTGGCTGACACTGACAACGGTTTTCATATTCAGGCCTTCCCTTTTCCCTGTTGTTATTTTTACAGCGTAATTCACAGAGCCGGTTTATGCCTTAGCCCAGATCAAATTCCAGACCGCTATTCACCGTCTACAATAAGGTGGCGGGCCGAACGACCAATCAGACTTTCAAGGATCAATCAGGAGCTCACTATGACCATTCAGGAAGAACTGAACGCCACCGTCCGGGAACTGGTTCAGCCCGGCAAGGGAATTCTCGCAGCGGATGAGAGCCATCCCACCATCGCCAAGCGCTTCAAGGCCGTTGGGGTGGAGTCCAGCGAAGAGAAACGCCAGGAGTACCGCAGCCTCATATTTTCCGCCTCGGGCCTCGGGGAATTTATCAGTGGCGTGATTCTCTTCGAGGAGACCCTGAGTCAGGACAGCCTGGACAAGGTACCCATGCCAAAACTGCTGGCCAGCCAGGGCATTGTGCCGGGCATCAAGGTCGATAAGGGCAAAGGCCCCCTTGTGAACGCGCCTGGTGATGAAATCACCTTTGGCCTCGATGGCCTTGAGGACCGCCTGGAAATCTACAAAAACCAGGGTGCGCGGTTTGCCAAGTGGCGGGACGTGTTCCACATCTCGGACACCCTGCCCTCGCGGCAGGCCATTGAGGCAAATGCCGAGGTTCTCGCCCGCTATGCGGCTATCTGCCAATCTCTGGGCATCGTGCCCATCGTGGAACCGGAGGTTCTGATCGACGGCAATCACACCATCGAGCGCTCCGCCGAAGTGAGCGAAGCGGTGATTCGCGAGGTTTTCCACGCCCTTTACCGGCATAAAGTGGAACTGGAACACATGATCCTCAAGCCCAGCATGGTGACACCGGGTAAGGAAAATCCAAAGGCGTCACCGGAAGAAGTGGCAACAGCAACCCTGGATGTCTTTCGCAGGGCAGTACCAGCTGCAGTGCCTGGCATCTTTTTCCTCTCGGGCGGTCAGACTCCGGAAGAAGCAACCATCAACCTGAATGCCATGAACAGCATGGGGCCTCAGCCCTGGGAGCTCAGCTTTTCCTATGGTCGGGCCCTTCAGGAACCGGCACAGAAAGCCTGGGCCGGTAATGTGGATAATGGTCCAGAGGCGCAGGCAGCGATGCTGAAGCGCGCCCGCCTGAACGGTGCAGCGCGCTCGGGCAATTACCGACCGGAAATGGAAGACTGATCGGCAACTGCCCTGCACCAGCGTGTTCCCTCAGTTACAGCCAGAGACGCAGCTCGCCATGCCATTGAATGCCATGGTACGGCCACTGAGGGGCACATGGACCGGCACGGTCACTGAATCCCGGAACAGGGCTGTGCGCGTGTCGTCCTGCACCTTGCCACCGGAGGTAGCGGTTTCATTCGCATGAGAGGCAATGACCGCCTTGGGTTGCACCAGGTCATTAATGACGTAAGCAGCCTGTTTGGGCCCGGTGGTGAAAGTGTCTCCGATGTTCATCACCACCAGTCCTGCGCCATAGTGATCCTTCACCACCAGTTTTTGCTCTGCAGTGATACCGGTATCACCCGAAAGGTATACAACCAGCCCGTTGGAAAATTTCAACACATAGCCGGTAGGCGGCCCGACACTCGCGCCGACACCTGCAGCCGCGAGGTATTCCGCCAATGGCCCGGTCAGGAAGGAAGGCGAAACGCCATTGCTGTGAACCGCAGGCACCGTGGTGATTGCCACCCCGCCCACCATACGTTCGCCACCGAAACGCACCAGCATGGAGTTTGCAGGGTCACCGCCCGCGTCTTTGAGCTTGGCGGCAAAGAATGCGGGCATTTCACTGCCGGTCACTATTTTCGCCCCATGCTTCACCGCAATGTCCACGGTATTCGATTGTGGTAGCGTTGAAACGCCGGTATCCGGGGCGCCGCAGCTGCCCTGGTTGGTCTTACTGATACGTTGGTCGCCAACATGGTCCCCATGCATATGGGAAACCAGAACAACATCTATTTTACCCAGCCGGGGATCATCTGGCCCAGCGACGGTTCTGCCGGCATCGTAGAGAATTCGGGTGCCATTGGGATCTTCAAACACCAGCGCCCGGTCCCGACTGCAGAACTCACCATCGTGGCTACCCAGCGGTGTGACCTTCACCACATGATCATCAGCGGCAGCCGGCATGGCCGTGCCCAGGAGCATGCAGGCACCTGCCCCGGCAAAGGCCAGGGTGTGGCGTAAACGTGTTGATAGCATGTTGATCGTCCTCCCACTCGTTTTATTGTTGGTGCTGACATTGATACGAACGACACAACCGTTAATACCAGTGTAGCCAGGGAAAACTGACGAGGGGGATATCGGTATCAGGCGGCGCGGGAACCTGGCACCGAAACCCGCTGTTCAAGACAGGCCATCATGGGAGCCACCTGCCGGATCTTGCGGGCCTCGGGCCAGAGAATTTCAGCTTCGGCAAAGCCCTGGCGAAGGAAGTTGAGCCACTGCTTGATGCGACCGGTTACGTAGCGGTCCTCCAGCCAGCCCTGCAGAACCGTGGCGTACTCACGAACCAGGGCCACGGCTTCCGGCCAGGTCATATCGGGTACCGTTTCCCCCTGCTGGCTGGCCTTGATCTGCCGCGCCAGGTCGGGCCTGGCTATGAGCCCGCGGCCAATCATGACATCGTCGCAACCAGAGACTTCCCGGCATCGCCAGTAGTCCGCCACGGTCCAGATCTCGCCATTGGCAATGATATGGGTCTTTACCGCTTCCCGGGCCCGGGCGATTTCCTCCCAATAGGCGGGCGGTTTGTAGCCATCCACTTTGCTGCGGGCGTGGATGACAATTTCTTCGGCTCCGGCAGCTTCCAGGGCCTGGGCACAGGCCACACCCATAGATCGATCGTCATAGCCCAGCCGCATCTTGGCCGTGACGGGCACATGGCCCGGCACCGCCTGGCGTACGGCGGCCACAATTTTATGCATCAGCTCCGGTTCGCGCATCAGGACGCAACCACCTTTGTGCTTGTTCACCGTCTTCGCCGGGCAGCCAAAATTGATATCGACCTGGGTGGCGCCCAGTTCCGCAGCCCGCACACCATGGCGCGCCATCTGGTGAGGGTCTGAGCCCAGTAGCTGGACGGCAACGGGAGTACCCACCTGGGTGAGAGACCGGTTATGTAGCTCAGGGGCGTATTTGTAGAACACTCTCGGCGGCAACATGCCGTGGGTCACGCGAACGAATTCTGTTACGCACCGGTCAATACCGCCAACCCCGGTGAGGGTTTCACGGATAGGTGCGTCAACCAGCCCCTCCATCGGGGCAAGAATAATCCGCATGAATGCTCCAGTCTTAACAGGGTCTGTACAGGATGAGACTGATCAAAAATCAGACGGAGCGGATTGTAAGGAATTTGGCGGGAAGTTGATAGACGGGCACCCCGTTACCGGGGCGCCCTACTATCTGCTTACAGGTCTTATTTAACGTCGAATCGATCGGCGTTCATGACCTTGGTCCAGGCTGCAACGAAATCTTTCACAAACTTCTCTTCGTTGTCGTCCTGGGCGTACACCTCTGCGTAGGCGCGCAGGATGGAGTTGGAACCGAACACGAGATCAACACGAGTCGCAGTGAACTTGGTATTGCCGCTCTTGCGATCCACGATGTTGTAGGAGTTCTTGCCTGTTGGCTCCCAACGGTTGCCCATGTCGGTCAGGTTCACGAAGAAGTCGTTGGTCAGCTGGCCAACGCGATCTGTGAACACACCGTGCTTGGTGCCACCGTAGTTGGTGCCCAGCACCCGCATACCGCCCAGAAGAACGGTCATTTCCGGTGCGGTCAGACCCATCAGCTGAGCGCGGTCCAGAAGCATTTCTTCCGGCTTGACCACGTAGTCCTTCTTCTGCCAGTTACGGAAGCCATCAGCCAGCGGCTCCAACGGTTCAAAGGATTCAGCATCCGTCATCTCATCGGTCGCATCGCCACGGCCTTTCAGGAAGGGAACGTGGACTTCATGACCGGCAGCTTTCGCCGCCATCTCGATGCCAAGGTTACCGCCCAACACAATGATGTCGGCAACGCTGGCGCCGGTGTCGGACGAGATCTGCTCGTAGACCTTGAGCACCTTATCCAGACGATCAGGCTCATTACCTTCCCAGTCTTTCTGGGGGGCCAGGCGAATGCGGGCACCATTGGCACCACCACGCATGTCAGAGCCGCGGAATGTGCGGGCACTGTCCCAGGCAGTCGTAATCAGCTCGTTCAGGCTCAGACCTGCTCCGGCGATTTTTTCTTTGACCACTTCTTCGGTGTAGTTGGTCTCCCCCTGGGGACAGGGGTCCTGCCAGATCAGATCTTCAGCCGGTACATCCGGACCGATATACCGGGCTTTCGGCCCCATGTCCCGGTGCGTCAGTTTGAACCAGGCGCGGGCGAAGCAATCCCTGAAGTATTCCGGATCTGCCATGAACTTCTCACAGATCGCGCGGTACTTCGGGTCCACCTTCATGGCCATGTCGGCGTCGGTCATCATCGGCATGCGGCGAACAGATGGATCGGTGGTATCAACCGGCATGTGCTCTTCTTTGATATCCACCGGCTCCCACTGGTTTGCACCAGCCGGGCTCTTCGTCAACTGCCATTCGTACCCGAACAGCAGATCGAAGTAACCCATATCAAACTTGGTCGGGTTGGTGGTCCAGGCACCTTCAATGCCAGACGTTACGGCGTTCGTCGCCTTACCCTGCAGGTTGGGGTTCATCCAGCCCAGACCCTGGGTTTCCACGTCTGCACCTTCCGGCTCTGCGCCCAGGGCATCGGCATCACCATTGCCGTGAGCCTTACCCACGGTATGGCCGCCTGCGGTGAGAGCAGCGGTTTCTTCGTCATTCATCGCCATGCGCGCAAAGGTCGTACGAACTTGCTCAGCCGTTTTCTGCGGATCCGGCTGGCCATTGACACCTTCCGGATTCACATAAATCAGACCCATCTGGACGGCCGCCAGCGGGTTCTCCATGGTGTCTGGTTTATCCACATCTTCATAACGGCTGTCAGACGGTGCCAGCCACTCTTTCTCAGCACCCCAGTAAATGTCTTTTTCCGGATGCCAGATATCTTCACGGCCATAGGAGAAACCGAAAGTTTTCAAACCGAACGATTCATAGGCAACGTTGCCGGCCAGAATGTACAGATCGGCCCAGCTAATCTTGTTGCCGTACTTTTTCTTGAGCGGCCACAGCAGACGGCGGGCCTTATCGAGGTTACCGTTGTCGGGCCAGGAGTTCAGGGGAGCGAAACGCTGGTTACCCGTACCGGCACCACCGCGGCCATCCGCCAACCGGTAAGTACCAGCAGCATGCCAGGCCAGACGAATCATCAAACCGCCATAATGACCCCAGTCGGCAGGCCACCACTCCTGGCTGTTCGTCATCAGCTCATGCATGTCTTTTTCAAGCGCTTCATGGTCAAGCTTTTTGACCTCTTCGCGGTAGTCGAAGTCTTCTCCAAGCGGATTGGTTTTGCGATCGTGTTGATGAAGAATGTCAAGATTGAGGTTTTCAGGCCACCAGCCGGCTACATCGGCCTTTTCCTGAGTGTTCGAGCCATGCATTACGGGGCACTTTCCACCCGCACTGTTGTTATCCGTCATTTCTCTCTCCTCATTGGGTTGGCAAAACGACACTGCTTCTAATTAGGCACTCCTAACTATAGGACACCACAAACACTCTGCTCTGAGTATTTCTTATGTCCGGGATAGCGTGTGCCTATAAGGTTGCCCGCAAGCTCCGCGGGCTCCATTTCGATTACTGGGCACACGCAAAATCGCTCGAGTACTCTGCCAGGATTCCAAGTAAATCCGGCCAGGTAATTGATCGACTGAGTGACAATACATTGGACATGGATCTGCTCCTGCCTAACGACAACAACATCACCATAGCGCGGCGCCAATCGCGCAATACAATTAATTAAAAATAAATTTGTGAAAGCTTTTATTTATGGGGGTTGGTTCGGCTGATCAGAGCCGTTCGATAGACGAAAACTTTCCTGCGTCGTCAAAAACGATGCGGAAACTGCCGCGGATACCATCACGGAGGTAGAAACGGGAAAGGATACGGGCCGGGAACCGGACAGAGCGTCCGTCCCGGGCCGTGGTGTGAACATCGGTGGCAACGCCCTGGTAGAGCTTGATCCACTCATCAGGGCTGATGCTGATATCCACAATAATCTGCTGCATCTGATTCTGACCTTTTTGTCGGATTACGGCTTCGCCTAATCCGACCTACCAAGACTAACCGGCGTGCCTGTCACACTGTCGGATTACGGCTGCGCCTAATCCGACCTACCTTGATTTGTAGGTCGGATTAGCCAACGGCGTAATCCGACGCAGGACCGGATCCAGGCCTCAGTTGGCCAGTTCCAGCAACAGACGGTTAAGGCGGGTAACGTAGGCACCCGGGTCCGGGAGCTGTTCACCGCTGGCCAGGGTGGCCTGGTCCAGAATCACAGCTGAAAGCTCGTTGAACCGCTCTTCGCCCTTCTCGCTTTCCAGACGCTGAACCAGCGGGTGGTCCACGTTGATCTCAAAGATCGGTTTGCTGTCTGGCACTTTCTGGCCGGCGGCTTCCATGATCTTCTTCATCTGTGCACCCATGTCGAAGTCACCCACCACCAGACAGGCCGGTGAATCGGTCAGGCGGTTGGTCACCCGCACTTCCTGGACCCTGTCACTGAGGGCGTTCTTGATGCGATCCAGCAGATCCTTGTGCTCTTCAGCCGCCTCTTCCTTGTGCTTCTTGTCTTCCTCGGTCTCAACTTCGCCGAGATCCAGATCACCCCGTGCAACGTCCTGGAACTGCTTGCCCTCGTACTCACTGAGGTAGCCCATCATCCACTCGTCGATGCGATCCGTGAGGATCAGTACCTCAATGCCCTTCTTGCGGAACACTTCCAGGTGCGGGCTGCTCTTGGCTGCCGTGAAATTGTCCGCGGTAATGTAGTAGAGCTTCTTCTGGCCGTCCTTCATCCGGCTGATGTAGTCGTCCAGGGACACATTCTGGGTGCTCTCCCCGGTATGGGTGGAGGCAAAACGCAGCAGACCTGCAATCTTCTCGCGGTTGCTGAAATCTTCCGCCGGGCCTTCTTTCAGTACGGTGCCAAACTCGCCCCAGAACTTCTGGTATTGCTCCGGATCCTTCTTGGCCAGCTTGGACAGCATGTCCAGAACCCGCTTGGTCAGCGCGGTACGGATGCTTTCCACGGTGCTGTCGTTCTGCAGGATCTCACGGGACACGTTCAGGGACAGATCGTTGGAATCGATCACACCCTTGGCGAAACGCAGGTAAAGCGGCAGGAACTGCTCGGCGTCATCCATGATGAACACGCGCTGCACATACAGCTTCAGGCCACGGGGCGCCTCCCTGTTGTAAAGATCAAACGGTGCCCGGGCCGGGATGTACAAAAGGCTGGTGTAGTCCAGCTTGCCTTCCACCTTGTTGTGGGACCAAGTCAGCGGATCTTCAAAATCGTGGGCAATGTGCTTGTAGAACTCCTTGTACTCCTCGTCCTTGATCTCGGTACGCGGGAGGGTCCAGAGCGCTGTCGCATCGTTGACGGTTTCGTACTCGTCTTTCTGCTCCTTGTCGTCGCCATCGTCCTCCTTTCTCATTTCTACGGGGAAGGAGATGTGGTCGGAGTACTTCTTCACCAGACTGCGCAGTTTCCAGCCGTTGGCGAATTCCTTGGCGTCTGACTTCAGATGCAGCACGATCTGGGTACCGCGGTTTTCCAGATTGACCTGTTCAATGGAAAACTCACCGTCGCCCCTGGACTCCCAATGCACACCCTCTTCTGCCGGCGCACCCGCACGACGGGTGAATACATCCACCTTGTCGGCCACGATAAACGACGAGTAGAAACCAACACCGAACTGACCGATCAGCTTGCTGTCCTTCTTCTCGTCACCGGACAACTGCTTCAGGAACTCAGCTGTGCCAGAGCGGGCAATGGTGCCGAGGTTCTGAATGACGTCATCACGGGTCATGCCGATACCGTTATCGGTCAACGTGACGGTATTCGCCTCTTCATCAAAATCCAGGCGAATCTTCAGCTCAGGATCGCTTTCATAAAGGCTGTCATCCTTCAGGGCCGCGAAACGCAGTTTGTCTTCGGCATCTGAAGCGTTGGAAATCAGCTCACGAAGGAAGATTTCCTTGTTGGAATACAACGAGTGAATCATCAGGTGAAGCAGTTGCTTCACTTCAGTCTGGAATCCAAGCGTCTCTTTATTGGCTTCAACCGTCATGGTGAGTATGTCTCCTGCTTTTTACATTCGGAGTAGCGGCGTGGTTGGGCAAAGCGAACCTGCCCAACCACACCGCCCGGCTATCGAGTTTGTGTTGAACAGGAAATGGGGACGAGGAAGGGCATTTCAAGCCCCGAAAAGGCCTGAAACTCAGTCCTCTAACAGAAAATGCGCGCGGGCAGTCGCTATGGGTTGCGAACGGGATTTCTGCCAGGCACTGACCATCACATTGGCAACGCGGTTGCCCTGGCGGGTCAGGCGGCATTCGGCGTAGGTTTCACGGTTGAGACCGGCCCGGAGGTAATCCAGAGAAAAGTCGACGATGCGGGGCATGCGCAGGCTTTCCTGGGACATGATCAGGTAGATATTGGCGGACATTTCCATGAAGCCGCCAATCACGCCACCGTGAATGGCCGGCAGGATCGGGTTACCAAGGTTGGAATCCTTGCAGGGCAGGCGGAAAATCAGATCGTCGCCGAAACGCTCACACTGAAGGCCAATCCAGGTGGCGTATGGAATGCTTTTGAGCATACGGTTGAAGTCACCGGTTTCCTGGGTATAGCGGAGGATTTCAGGATCGGTCATTCTTCACCTCCGGTAATCAGGTCCCGGTAATGTTTGGGGCTCGCATCCTTGCCGATACGCATGAACGTAGCGACGCAGTTGGCAATGGTTTCACCACCCTCCTGGTACGCCTCACAGCGGGTAAAAATAATGTTCCGGGTTACCCGGTAGGTTTCAGCCCTTGCGTAGACCGGCTTCCTCGGATGGGCCGGGCGCATGTAGTCCACACGGAGGTCCAATGTCGGGCAGAGTTCAAAATCTTCCAGCGCACACAGGATCACACAGCCTGACGTAGTATCCATCAATGTGGTTATGGCCCCGCCATGGATCACGCCGGTGTCCGGGTTACCGATAATTCGGTCGCTGTAAGGCAGGCAAAGTGTGAGGCTGCCTTTTGTGGCCTCGGTGACCGTCAGGCCAAGCTCTTTAGCCTGATTGAGTGTCTCGATAAAACGGGTAACCCGTTTCCGTCGGATATCATCGTTCATTCAGGTTCAACCTGTGGATCAGCTTTTGGGTTTTGGGCTGCTTTCCGCCTTGCCGGGCAACGGTTCTTCGAACACCTTGCCGGCCCTCAACGCTTCCAGCGCGGTGGAGCAGAACTCCCGACGGTAGAGGACGATAACCACCAGTGTGGAGGCCGCCATGAAAACAATCGGGTGGATAAACCAACCTACCACGGCCAGTGCGTAATAGTAGGACCTCAGCCCAAGGTTAAAAGCATCGCCCGCGAGATTACAGATGTTTCCGGCGCTGCGGGCAAACGCCTCCCGCCCTGCTGGACTGGTTTTGGTATCGTCCGGTGGTGGGGCACTGCCTACCATCACCGACACAAAATTGTACATCCGCATGGACCAGGTAAATTTGAAAAAGGCGTAAATGAAGACCACCAGCAGCACGACCATACGCAACTCCCAGATCTCCCGGGTCGGCAGGGTACCAAACGGCATGGTGCTGAAGACTTCCATGACTTCCTGGGTGTAGCCGAGGGCGGTGATGATACCGGCGAGGATCAGCAGGCAACTGGACGCGAAAAACGCACCGTTGCGCTCCAGATTGCCAACGACCGAAGCGTCGGCAATGCGATTTTCCCTGCGCAGCATGACTCGCATCCAGTCTTCCCGGTATAGATCGAGGGTGTTGGACAGACAGGGTCGATCCGCGGCGCGACGTTTGGAGTATTCGGTGTAACCGAGCCAGCACACCAGGAACCAGAGCAAAGCGATCAGTTCGAGTAAATTACCCATGGGCTGCCTTAGGGTCAAA